>JACKAZ010000001.1 GCA_020634795.1 Ardenticatenales bacterium
ACCTATCATCTCAAACTCTATTTTGCGGCCCTGCTGATCTTCCTTGCGATCGATGCGCTCTGGTTGGGGCTGCTGTCGGGCAGCTTTTACCGCCGACAGATCGGCCACCTGATGGCACCGCAAGCCAACCTTGTCGCCGCCGTCGCCGTCTATGCCCTGCTGGTGGCGGGGCTGCTCTACTTTGCCGTGCTGCCGAGCCTCAACCACGACCTACCGCTGACCCACGTGATGCTACGCGCCGCCTTTTTCGGCGTCGTGGCCTACGGAACCTACGACCTGACCAACCACGCCACGCTGAGCGACTGGCCCTTGACAATGACGCTGGTCGACATGCTGTGGGGCGGCCTGCTCTGTGCGCTGACAGGCGGCGCAGCCTACGGGGTGGCGCAGTGGCTGGGGTGAGGTGAGGGTGGGATGTTTTCGGACGCTCTGAGCATGGAGAATAGAGGTTCCATGCGCGACGGCGCACCACGGAGAATGAAAGTGGCGCCTGACGATGTGGGGGTGTGGGGCATGGCCCAGCATCGGCTTATCAAGGGAGAGGCCACGTTCCTATTCTCGATGCTCCACACGCCGTGGTTGTAGCGAGCGACCGTTAGACGGTGCGGCGACGCCCGCGAACGGCCCACCGTTCTGCGTTCTGCGTTCTGCGTTCTGCGTTGCCGTTCCGTTCTGCGTTCTGCGTTCTGCGTTCTGCGTTGCCGTTCCGTTCTGCGTTCTGCGTTCTGCGTTCTGCGTTGCCGTTCCGTTCTGCGTTCTGCGTTGCCCTTTGTGCTATACTCTGCTGTTCGTAGCGCGTCAACGATAAGGACAGGGCATGGGCCGAGTAACGATCAGTGAAGAGGCGTCGCAGCGGCTGGCGGCGCAGGTGGCCGCGCGACGGGGCGCGGGCTGGTTGCAGCGCATCGACGAAGCGGCTGCCGCGCTTGGCGACGTGGCCCTTACGCTGTTGGACGGGGTCGAAGCGCCGCAGCTCGTCGTGGTGGCGGGCGTGGGCAAAAGCGGTGCCGTCGGCATCGCCACGGCGCGGCGCTTGCAGCGTGCGAGAATGACGGTTCATCTGGTGCTCTCCGCCCCCGCCTCTGATCTGAACGAGATGGCGGCCCACCAGCTCGCCCTGGCACGTCGCGACGGGTTGGAGCCGTGGGGCTTGGCGTTGAGCGAGGCGGCGATGGCCGCGACCGTCCCCATTCCGTGGCGCAGCGCCGATCTGTTGATCGATGCCCTGCTGGGCAGTGGGATCGAGGGCAACCCACGGGGCGAAAGTGCCGATTTGATCCGGCTGATGAACGCCGCCCGTCGTCCGATTCTGGCCCTCGACCGACCGAGCGGTTTACTGGGCGACGAGGGGCTGATTCTGTCGCCCAGCGTGGAGGCGACGGCGACGCTGGCGCTGGGGGCGCTCAGCCACCTGCACCGCGAAGGGTGGCCCATCGTGGGCGAACTGTGGCTGGCCGATCTCCACGCCACAGCCGAGGATTTCGCGGCGTTGGGCTTGCCTGCCCCCACGCGCGACACGGCCCCCCACGCTGTTCATCACATCGGGTCAGCGCGGCTATTGACCGCGTAGGGCCGTGTGGGGCGTGGCCCAATCAATGAAACGCATGGGGTTGGCAGGGTTGTCAATCCATGCAGATGCAATGTTAAGAGAGTGAGAAATGGCTGATCCAAGAGTAGAACGACTGGCAAAATTAGTTGTGAACTATAGTATTGGGGCAAAGGAGGGGGAGCGGGTCATCCTCAACGGGGATATCGCGGGGATGCCGCTTATCGAAGAGGTCTACCGCGCGCTGCTGCACGCGGGGGCCTTTCCCTATGTCTCCATCGGGGCCGAATCGATTGCAGAGATTCTGTTGAAGGAAGGCTCTGCGGCGCAGTTGCAGTACATCCACGAACCCACGCGCTGCCTCTTCGAGCAGTACGATGCCCGTATCTTTGTCTTTGCCCAAACCAACACCCACTATCTCTCACAGATCGACAACAAACGTTTGCAACTCCGCGGGAAGGGGATGCACTCGTTGTTGAAGACCTCGATGGAGCGGACCGCATCGGGTGAATTCCGCTGGTGCGGTGCCCCCTACCCGACCCAGGCCGCCGCACAGGATGCGCATATGTCGCTGCGCGACTACGAGGATTTCGTCTACAAAGCCTGTCACGTGGATATCGAGGACCCTATCGCGGAATGGAAGGCCCGTGACCGCTGGCAGCAGCGGTTGGTCGATTGGCTGCAGGGGAAGGATCAAGTCACCATCCGCGGCGAAAATATTGATCTGTCGTTGTCGGTCAAAGATCGTAAGTTCATTAACGACGATGGACACTTCAACATGCCCGGTGGCGAGGTCTTCACTGGCCCCGTCGAGCGCTCGGTCAATGGGTGGGTGCGTTTCAGCTATCCCGCAGTCTACAATGGCAACGAGGTCGAGGATGTGCAGTTGACCTTCGAGCAGGGCAAGGTGGTCGATGCGACCGCCGCCCGCAACAACGATTACCTGCAGGCCGTCTTGGACACGGATGAGGGCGCGCGCTATCTCGGCGAGTGGGCGATCGGCACCAATTATGGGATTGACCGCTTTACCCGCAACATCCTCTTCGACGAGAAGATCGGCGGCACGTTGCATGTCGCCTTGGGTGCAGGCTATCCGGAGACGGGGAATACCAACAACTCTGCCGTCCATTGGGACATGATCTGCGACCTGCGCGATGGGGCAGAAATCCATGTGGATGGGGAGCTGTTTTACAAGGGCGGCGAATTCATGATCGAGTAAGCGGGAGTACAGGGCGCGGGATAGGCCCGCGCTTCCCGATGAGGTCGCTGGCCGCAAGTATGACACGAGTTATTTGTGCCAGATCTCTTTCTCTGCTACTTTTTGCAGGTTCATTTGCCCACATCCCGGCTGGCCGATTCCCACCACCACCCACTAAGGAGACCCCTATGTCTTTTCGTCGTTTCCCCGTTGCGCCGATGGTTGCCCTCGCTGCTCTGCTCGTTGCGCTTGTTCTATTCAGCGTTAATAGCGAAGCTGTCTTGTCCCAAGAAGGAAGCGAGTTGGATGAAGTGGCCCGCCGTGCGCTCGTCTTCCAGCGGATTGCTGCAGATATCGAAGCGGGCCAAGCCAAAGTCACCCCCGCCGAGCGTGAGCCGCAAGGGGCCACACCCTGCGTAGGCGGCATGGCGGGTAGCTACCCCTGTGATGAAGTCGATCTACTCGCTTTTATGCCAACGGGCACGATTGGCGGCGGCAGTGGTATGAATGACATCTGGGGCTGGACCGACCCGACCACTGGCAAAGAATATGCGCTGGCCGGTCGCACTTCGGGCACCGCCTTTGTCGATGTCACCGATCCCGTCAACCCAATCTACCTCGGCAACCTGCCGACCCACACCTCGAACTCGACGTGGCGCGATATCAAGGTCTATAACGACCATGCCTTCGTCGTTTCCGAAGCCAGCGGCCACGGGATGCAGGTCTTCGATCTGACCCAGTTGCGCAACGTGACAAGCCCGCCGGTCACCTTTACCGAGACGGCGCACTTCAACGGCTTTGGCAACGCCCACAACATCGTTATCAACGAGGATACGGGCTTCGCCTATGGCGTGGGGACGGGAACCTGTTCGGGCGGCATGCACATGGTCAATATCCAAAATCCCACGTCACCGACCGATGCGGGCTGTTTCAGCGCCGATGGCTACACCCACGACGCGCAATGTGTGGTCTATAGCGGCCCCGATTCGGGCTACACGGGCGATGAGATCTGCTTCAACGCCAACGAAGATACCGTGACGATTGTTGACGTCACCAACAAAGCCGCACCGGTTCAGCTCTCGCGTACCGGCTACTCCGGATCGGAATATACCCACCAACTTTGGATCAACGATGATCAGACCTATCTGTACATGAATGACGAGCTGGACGAGTACTACCTTGGCCATGCGACACGTACCTACGTCTGGGACATCGCTGATTTGGATGCGCCGCAACTGGTGGCGACCCATGATGGGCCGACCAACTCGATCGACCACAACCTATACTACCACGAGGGGCGGCTCTACCAGTCGAACTACACGGCAGGGCTGTACATCTTGGATGCGACCGATCCGATGAACTTGGATGTTGACGGCTTCTTCGATGTTTACCCCTCGTCGAACTCGACCAACTTCAACGGGACGTGGAGCAACTACCCCTACTTCGAAAGTGGGACCATCGTGGTCACCAACATCAACACCGGTCTCTTCATCGTCGATTACACCGGGGACAACGCACCCCCACAGAGCAGTCAACTGTTCCTGCCGTTGGTCGCTCGCTAACCTTAAGCCAACCATCGAAAAGGCCGCGCGTCACTGTGACGCGCGGCCTTTTTTGTGGTGCGGGGGGCGTTTCGACTCAGCCTTCGGCTTCTGTCAGCACCTTGCGCGCGCCGTACTGTCGTTCATAGTAGGAATCGAACGCCTCGTCCCGCACCTTGCGCCACCACCAGTCGTTATCGACGTACCAACGCACCGTGGCGCGAATCGCCTCTTCGCAACTGTAGCGCGGTTCCCAGCCCAGCGCCGCCAGCTTCGAGACATCCAACGAATAGCGTCGATCATGGCCCGCGCGATCCTCAACGAACTGCATCAACGACCGATCCGCGCCCAATTCGTCGAGCAGGATTTCCACCATCTGCAGGTTCTCCATCTCGGTGCCGGTCGCGATGTTGTACGCTTCGCCGATCACGCCGTCGTGGAGCACGATATCGATCCCCTCACAATGATCGCGCACGTACTGGTAATCCCGCATCTGGCGCCCATCCCCGTAGATCGGCAGCGGGCGCCCCTGCAACGCATTGGTGATGAAGAGCGGCACCACCTTCTCCGGATATTGGTAGGGGCCGATGTTGTTCGCGCCACGGCTGATGGTGACGGGCAGCCCGTGGGTGATGTGGTAGGCATTCACCATCAGATCCGCCGACGCCTTCGATGCGGCGTAGGGGGAGCGGGGCGAGAGTGGATCGCCCTCGACACTCTTGTGGTCGCCCGCGATGTGGCCATAGACCTCGTCGGTCGAAATCTGATGAAAGCGCAGCTTGCCGTGACGACGGGCCGCTTCCAGCAGGGTGTAGGTTCCCATCACGTTGGTGCGCAGAAAAGCGCTCGGATCCATGATCGAGCGATCCACGTGGGTTTCCGCCGCAAAGTTGATCACGGTATCCACCCCGTAATCTTCGATGGCCCGCGTCACGCGGTCGGCATCGCAAATGTCGCCGCGAACAAAGTGATAATTCGGCGCTTTGGCCACGTCCCGCAAATTGTCGAGGTTACCCGCGTAGGTCAACTTGTCATAAACGACCAGCGTATAGCGGTCGCCATACGTTTCCAGCATGTGATGAACAAAGTTGGCGCCGATGAAGCCCGCGCCGCCGGTGATCAGGAGCGTCTGCATCTATAGAATCCCCACTTTGGAGTTATCGCCCAAGGTCATCTTGAGCGCCTTCGGGCGGAATTCGCTGCGCGTCACCTCCACGTCCCGTCCGATCAACGAATCGGCGATACGGTAGGGGATGTCGCAGATCCGCGAATTTTCCAGCACGATCGACTGTTCGATCTCGGCCTGCTCAATGACGCAATCATGGTAAATGCTGGTGAAGGGGCCGATGTACGCGTTGACCAGCCGCACGTTGCGCCCGATGATCGCCGGGCCGCGCACGACCGAATTCACGATCTCGGCCCCCGATTGGACCGTCACCCGTTCATCCACCGTCGAATCACGGTCGACGTAGCCCTCGATCTTATGCGTCAACTCTTCCAGCACCTTGGCATTCGCGGCCAGCATGTCGCTCTGCTTGCCCGTGTCGATCCACCAGCCGCGATGGATGTACGGATGGACATCGTGACCTTGCGTGATCAGCCATTGAATGGCATCGGTGATCTCCAATTCGCCACGCCACGAGGGGGAGATGGCGCGTACCGCCTCGTGAATCGTCGGATCGAACATGTAGATGCCGACCAGCGCCAAGTTGGATGGGGGGTTGCGTGGCTTTTCGACCAGACGCACGATACGACGCTCCGGCCCGTCGGTCAGCTCGGCGATGCCGTAAGCTTGCGGGTTGTCGGTCGGCGTCAGCACGATCTGCGCGTTGTAGTGCTGATCGCGAAACTCGCCGATGAGCCGACCGATGCCGCCTTCGATCACATTGTCGCCCAAAAACATGACGAACCGCTCGTCGCCCAAGAAGTCGCGGGCGATGTAGACCGCGTGCGCCAGTCCCAGCGGTGATTCTTGTTCGATGTAGCTGATGTCAACCCCGAACTGCTTCCCGCCCCCCACCGCCTCTCGGATTTCCGGCCCCGTGTGGCCCACAACGATGCCAATCTCGGTGATTCCCGCGTCACGCAGGGTTTCGATCACACGGAAGAGCACCGGTTTGTTGGCGACCGGCACCAACTGCTTGGCGCGGGTGTAGGTCAAGGGGTAGAGACGGGAGCCTTTGCCCCCCGAGAGAATCAGTCCTTTCATGCAACCTTCCTATTTCGTATGCTTAGGTTGTGATGGCTATTCAAAAAAGTTAAAGAGGCGCCGTCTGCGCTTGTGACGCTCGACCCGTTGCAGTTCGACCGGTGGCCTCACCACATCATCCTTGAGCAGTGCCTCTGGCACATCGCGCACCATCTGCTGAGCGGCGCTCGCACCCACCCACTCGCTGACGCGGGCCACCGCATCGGCCAACGCGGGCGGACGGCCCCGCACGTTGTGGCCGTCACTGGCGATGACGTGGCACATGCCGTGCATGACCAACAGTTTGGCACACCGCTCTGGCCCTGTGCCCAAACGCCCAGTGATGGCGGTGGAGGTCACCTGCATCAGGACGCCCCGTTCGACCAACGGAAGGAGCAGGTTGGGCCGGTCTTGAACCGCCTTGTACCGTTCGGGGTGGGCCAGCAGCACGGTGTATCGCGCGAGTTGGAGTTCGTAGATAAGCTGTTCGGTCGCGGGCGGCCACATCGCAAAGGGGAGTTCCAGCAGCACCGTGCGCGAATGGCCGAGGGTCAGCCAACGATGTTGGTTCAGCTCGTTGACCAGCGCCGCGTCATAGTAACATTCCTGTCCGGGCAGCAGCGTGATCTCAATCCCCGCGTTGTTGGCCCTTTCTTGCAGCGCGTTGACGAGCGAAGGAATCTGTCGGTGCGGCGGTTCAGCAGCCAGCCAGCCCGTGTGGCTGTGGGGCGTAGCAACGAGGGTGGTCGTCCCTTGGGCGGCAGCGCAGGCCACCATCGCCAGACTGTCCTCCCAATCGACGGGGCCATCATCCACCGCAGGCAGGATGTGGCTATGAAGATCAATCATCGAATTTTCTAACTAGGACCACAAACGATGCGTGTTGGGGGTGAGTGTCATGGCCGGTTGGATGATGACTTATGGGTGGGTAAGTTACGGCGTGGCCGTTCCGTCTTGCGTTAACTGGCCTACGTGGCCGTTTCGCCTAGTAACCACGTTCCGAACGATCCAGCTTCGCGTTGGTCAGTACCGTCCCGATGATGGTAGCGCCGACCTGATCGAGCAGAAGGCGCGCACGGCTGGCATTGTCGCGCGTCGTTTTGCCCGCCTCCATCACCAACAGCAGGCCATCGCACTGCGCCCCCAACAACGCGCCATCCATGACAGGCACGATCGGGGGCGTGTCAAAGAGCACCACCTCCGCCTGCTCTCGTAGTCGTGCAATGAGGTCGCCCATCGCGGGTGAGACCAAGAGTTCGGCCGGGTTGGGCGGGCGCTGACCCGCGCTGAGCAACCGTAGCCCCTCGACCGCGCTATCGCGAAGTGGCAACGGTGTTTCCGCAGCGGCCAACAGCGCATCGCTCAGCCCCACCTCGTTGGCCATGCCAAAGAGCGTGTGTTGGCGGGGGCGGCGTAGATCAGCGTCGACCACGATCACCGAACGCCCACCCTGTGCAAAGGCGATAGCCAGATTGGCGACCGTATTGCTCTTGCTTTCTTCCAGCGTCGGTGAGCTGACCACGATGGTCTGCACGGCGCGGCCAAGCGCAACGAATTCGAGATTGGTTCGCAAGCTGCGAAACGCCTCGCTCACCGCCGAGTTGGGCGCCGAAAGGGTGGCGAGCGCAGGTTGGGGGGAAGTCATGGGCAGGTTTCCTTGGTCGCTTCAACGGGCGGGGGGCACGATGCCAAGCACCATGATCTCGTCGCCCAGTAGTTCTTCGATATCGTCCCGACTTTTGATCGTGTCGTCGAGCAGTTCGAGCGCCAACACCAGAAGCCCGCCCAGCACCAAGCCGATCAACGCCCCTGCGATCAGATTGATGCGCGGACGGGGGGCGATTTGCCCCCCATCGCCAGCCCGCTGCAAAAGCGTAACGTTGACACGATCCTCGCGCAGTTGGTCGGCCTGCTCTTTCTCGATCTCCGCGATGAAATCTTCGGCAAGGCCATTGGCGATCTCTCCCGCGCGATTCGGGTCGCTGTCGGTCACATCAATCTGAATCGTCAGTTCGTTCAGGTCGGGGCTGACGTTGACGTGGCTCAGCAGCGCGTAAGGGTTGAGATCAAGCTGGAGTTTGTCCACCACGCGGAAGGCAGCCCCTTCGGCGGTGATTTGGTTGCTGTAGCTCGACAGGCGTTGCTTCAGGGCTTGCAATCGACCCCAATCGAGCGATTGGGCGTTGAAGGCCAGCGTTGCCGATGAGCGGTACTGCGGCGTTTGCAGGGTGCTCCAGCCGTAGGCGAGGGCGGCGGTCAAGAGTGTGGTCAAGAGAATGATCCAGCCCCGCCGCACCATGATCCGCCCGTAATCACGCAGATTCATCCTTTACTCCGAGGGGATTTCGCCCAGCACGGGGCCGATGATCGCTTCGACCTCTTCCCGATTGCGGATGGTGCGATCCAAGTAATCGAGCAGGAAGGCAATCGCCACCGCCGCCACCGTCGCGATGAAGAGGCGCAGCGCGATTTCGACCAGCGGCGGCAGCCCCTCGCGGCTATCGTATGGCCCTTCTTCGCTCACCAGTTCCATCTTGATCGGCGCGACCGACCAAAGTGCTTCGAGCCATGGGGTCAAGTCTTCCGCAATGGTCGCTTTGAAAGCGTCAGCCAATGGCATGGTCAGCTCATCGGTCGGGGTGGCAAAGGAAATCGAAAGGAGGCGGTGCGTCTTCTCGATTCTTTCGGGCAAAATGGTATTCACGATCACTTCCCCGTCCGTCATCTCGCCGCCCGCTCTCAATTCATCGAGCGTCGATTGGGGGAGGCGCGCGGCCACCATTTCCCCAAAGACGGTTCCTGGTAAGGCCCCGGTCAGATCGTCGACGATGTATTCGGTGGCCTGCACCGCCGCCAGCGCCGGATCCGTCGACATCTCCTCCAAGTAGGTGGGGGTGAACGCGACGGAGTACCGGAGGTCGTAGGCCGACATGGGAGGCTTCGGCTCGTAAGTGAGCAAGGAAAATAGCAAGACCAACAATGGCAGCGCAACGACCAGCCACCCGCGCGCTTTGATGATTTCCCAATATCGGCGTAGTTCCATGGCGAATTCGGTAAGTTTCGTGAGTTTGATGAGTGAGGGCCTGTTGGCGTGATGGGTGCGCCGGACCGGGGGTGACCGGCCCCTGCGACACTATGCGCGATCTGCGCTACTATCCTGTTCGCTGTTCAGGGCCGCAGATGATGCAGAGCTATTCTGCGTTCTGCGCTGTTTGTTCTCCGTTACCTGCGCTTCGACCCATGCTGTGATCTGCGCTTTGAACTGGGCCGTGTCGAAGCGTTGGGCGTGGCGCTGCATCTGTACGCGGTCGAATGAACTGCTTTCAAAGCGACGCACAGCGTCGGCCAGGCTGTCGGCGGTCGGCTCGTCGAAAAAGAGGCCCGTTTCGCCCTCGATCACCGTATCCCGCGCCCCGCCCCGCCCAAAAGCGATGACGGGCGTGCCTGCCGCCGCCGCTTCTACGGGTGTGATGCCGAAATCCTCTTCTCCGGGGAAGATGAAGGCGCGCGCCCGTCCCATCCAATCGGCGACTTCGTCATCACTCACCTTCCCTAAGAAACGAACGTTAGGGCCAGCCGCCGCTTCCAACGCGGCGCGGTCCCGACCCTCGCCCGCAATCACCAGCGGCAACCCCAGTTGGTTGAAAGCCGCCACTGCCAAATCGATCCGCTTGTAGGGGATCAAACGAGAGACGATGAAGAAGAACGCTTCCCGCTCGCCCGCCGCAAAGCGCTCGGTGGCGACCGGTGGATAGATGATCGTCGATTCTTGTTGGTAAAAGTTCTCGATGCGATCTTGCACCGCGCGCGAAATGGCGGCGTAGCCATCGACGCGTTGTGCCGCCGCATGGTCCCACAGCCGAAGCGCGGTGAGCAGCGGCGGCAGGAGTGTCCGACGCAGACGGCCCACATTTTCCCGCGCCAGATAGCTATCAGTATTCCACAAATAACGGGTCGGCGTCAGGCAGTAACAGAGATGCAACGTTTCGGGCGGGGTGATAATGCCGTGACAGAAGCCCGATTTGTTGCTCAACACCAAGTCGAATCCGCTGAAATCGAACTGCTCCCAAACGAATGGATAGAGCGGCAACGCCGCTTGGTGATGCTGATGGATACGCGGAATGCGATCCATGGCCGAGGTGCGGATCTCCCAGCGCTGCATCACGGCGGGCATCGCCGTCGGATCGTAGATCGAAGTGTAGACCGGCGCTTCGGGAAACAACTCCTTCAGGGCGATCAGCACACTTTCGGCACCGCCTATTTGATTGAGCCAATCATGCACCAACGCTACTTTCAATCGCCGAAGCCTCCACAAAAAAGCGGCACTCTCAGACTCCGAGAGCGCCGCTCATGGTAGCATGAAGCGAGTCAGAGGCCAAAGGGGGTCGGTGGCTAAAGGACTGGGTACGCGGTGCGGGGCAATGCAAAGCAGGTAACCTTTCGCGCCGCTGAGGGTACGCTCCGAACGCAGAAGGACAAAACGATTATTCCCATCGCACCCCGTGCTCACTCTCTGTCATACAACGTGTCGCGCGGCGGGAGCGCCACGACGAACTCTTCGATGAAGCGCTGCGTGTAAGCGTCGATCAACGTGGCGATTCGCCGTGGGTCGTCGCTCGCCACAATGAGGCCCGCGTGGTGGCGACGTTGCATACGCCAACGGACTTCCGGTGCATCGTAACGGCTGAGGTCGGGCCATTCCTGTCTCGCCAGCGAGATCAGGATGGCGGCATAGTCGTGGCGGCGCGGCGGCAGCGTGTAGGGTTGGCCGCGCAGGGCCGCAACCTCAAGCCGCGCCCATTCCCGCCAGAGGCTGATGCCCGTCGCGGCTTGAACCATGTCGGCCAGATTGGCCCCACCGACCCGTGCCGCCGTTTCAAGAAAATAAAAGTCGCCGTTTGCCTCGTTCTTGATCCATTCGGTGTGAAACGCGCCCCGCGCCAGGCCGAATTCGTCGACCACGAGCCGCTGGGTCAGGGCGAGTAGCGTGGCGCTGTCCCGACTCTCCCGCGACAAGGTGGCGCTACGGAAGATACCACCGCCCTGCATCACCGACAGCGGCGGTGCCAGATAGCCATGCGCCTCGCCGAAGATCATCGCCCCGTCCCAGACCAACCCATCGACATGAAAGACCGGGCCGTGGACGAACTGCTCCAGAACGTAGTAGGAGGCGCAATCTCCCAGCGCGTCCAGCGTGGGCCAGAGCGCATCGGGGCTGTCGATCCGTTTGATGCCGACCGAGGAAGCTTCGGAACGGGGCTTCAGCAGCCACGGTGGCTCGGTGGCTTCCATCCAGTGGCGCATCCGCTCGTGGTTCAGTGCATGGACGAAGGCGGGGACGCGAATGCCCGCTTCCCGCGCCTGAACCCGCATCGCCAGCTTGTCACGGAAGCGGCGGGCGGTGGTGCTGCCCATGCCGCTCATCCGCAGATGTTCGCGCAGCCCCGCGGCCATCTCGACATCCAAGTCATCCAGCGCCACCAGCGCATCGATCTGAATATGGCGCGCGAGATAGCTGACCGCGTGGATGATTTCGCGCTGATCGTGCATGTTGGGCAGCAGAAAACGTTCGTCCACCACCTCCATCGGCCAGGCACTGGTCGCTTCCTTTTCCCGCGTCAGTAAGAGCACCCGGCAGCCTTCTTCTTTCAGCGCACGCAAAAAGTCGGCCCCTTTTTCATGGCTGGCCAAGCACAGTATGGTTAATCTCTCGTTATTCATCTCTGGATGGGGGGAAGGGAGTTATACCCAATCGGAAGGTTGATTGTGCAAGGTAGATCAATGGTAACAGCCAAGAAGGGGCCTGCGCAGGCAGGCCCCTTGGCCGACAGGCCCTCCAGCGGGGATTAAAATCCCCGCCCCACGGTCACACCGTCAATTCCACATCCACAATTGTCTATGAGAATTGGTATTATTCAGAAGATTCGGCTCTCGATGAGTAAATGGGGGTCGAGTCCTACAGGGCGGCCCCTCTTCAACCTTGGCGTGAGCGTTGTGCCGATTGGCGATTCCGCGATTCGTCAATCGGCACCCTTCGCCCATGTCGGCACCCGTTCGGGCGATCTCAGTCCAGCCAGTCGCCGCCCGATCCGCTCCCCCCGCCGAGGTCAGGCATATCGGCCTCAATTGCTTCAGGGTCCTCGCCCGCTTCCAAACGGGCGATCACCTCGTTGAATTCGTCACCCAGATCTTCACCCATTTCGGCCCCCATCTTGCGCATCATACGTGCCATCGACTTGGGGTCATTTTCATCGAAGTCGCCCCATTCCGTCGGATCGGCCAGCTTTTCCATGCGCGATTCTTCGCTGGTCAGCAGGGCTACGCGCGAAACCAGCTTTTTCATCGTGCTTTGGCAGCGCGGGCAGTGGGGCACCGACGGATCGCTCATCTTTTGCAAGCGACTGCCGCGCTTGCCGCAGTCGGGGCATTGATATTCGTAGATCGGCATAGACGTAACCTCAGCGCTCATCGTTGACGTGACCACGCCATCGGGGCGAAGGCAAAGAACGCTTCGCCCATTCAGCCATCTTCACAACCTGTGATAAGATGTGACGATCAATCGTGGCGCGGCATTCGCAAAGCGTAGCACTGTCGCGCCGATCTGGCGAAAGCGAGAGGCGTGAACCGAACGACGGATTCGTACCCGCGACGCTTCGTGCTTCAAACGGCTGTTGTCCGCGCTTTTCGCCCATCCGACCACAAGGAGCAACCATGGCCGCCAACTTTCTCCACGTTGGCTTCAGCGGATATGTCGATGCCAACAGCATCATCGCGGTGCTCAGCCCTGACTCGGCCCCTGTCCGCCGCATGATTCGCGAAGCAGAAGCGGCGAATCAGCTCATTCATATGACCTACGGACGCAAGACCAAGGCGGTCATCGTGCATAATAGCGGCCATCTGACGCTGGCGGCGCTGCAGCCGGATACCATCGTCCGCCGTTGGCGCGACCAGCAAGCGGAGGAGACACGCTGAGGTGGAAGAACAAGAGGCACTCGCCAGCACCTACAACCGCAGCGAAAATCCGCTGCTGATCGTGCTCTCCGGCCCCTCGGGCGTGGGCAAGGATGTGACGCTGAAGCGCTTGCAAGAGCGGGCACCCAAACGCTTTCATTTCGTCGTCACCGCCACCACCCGCCCCATCCGCGAGGGTGAGGTCAATGGCAAGGATTACTTCTTCGTGACCAAGGGCGAATTTGCCGAGATGATGGAAAAGGGCGAATTACTGGAACATGCCGTCGTCTACGGCGATTACAAGGGCATCCCCAAGCAGCAGGTGCGCGATGCCTTGGCGAGCGGCAAAGATGTCATCATGCGGATCGACGTGCAGGGCGCGGCCACGATCCGCCGCTTGGTCGATGACGCCATCTTCATCTTTCTGACGGCCACGACGGAGGAAGAGCTTGTGGAGCGGCTGCGACAGCGCAAGACGGAGGACGAAGGTCAGCTTGCGATTCGCATCGCCACCGCTCGCGAAGAGATCAAGCGGGTCAACGAGTTCGATTACGTCGTGACCAACGCCGATGATCTGCTAGAGACGACGGTCGATCGCATTCTCGCCATCGTCTCGGCGGAGAAATGCCGGGTGGAGCAGCGGGAGGTGACGCTGTGATCGATGCACGGGCCAACCGACCGCCGGGCACGGTTCGTGCCCGTTTGCCGCTCTATGCGGTACGCTGGACGCCGCTCCTGATCGGCATCAACCTGCTGATGTTCGTCGTCCTTGCAGGGGCGAACGTGATGCAAACGGGGCAGAACATCCTGACTTCGCTCTTGGTCGGCGCCAGCGGCAGCACGCTTCTGAGACTCGGCGCGAAGGTCAACTTCTTGATCGTCGAAGGCGAGCTTTGGCGGCTCTTCACCGCCATGTTCCTGCACATCGGGCTGATGCACATCATCTTCAACATGCTGGCGCTGAAAATCTTCGGCGAACAGGTGGAGCGGTTGATGGGCAGCAGCCGCTTTCTGCTGATCTACCTGCTTTCGGGGCTGTTCGGTTCCGTGGCCAGCTTCGCCTTTTCGCCGAACATCTCGGCGGGCGCCAGCGGGGCCATCTTTGGGATCATCGGCGCCTTCACCGCTTTCTTCCTACGCAACCGCGAGACCTTTGGCGAAATGGCTTCGCAACAGTTGCGCAGCATGGGGGGACTGATCTTGGTCAACCTGCTTCTGGGAATCTCGGTGCCGGGGATCGACAACTACGCCCATCTGGGGGGGCTGATTTCGGGGCTGCTGCTGGGGCTCCTGCTGGCGCCGACCTACGAGTTGGCACGGCGCAGTGGCACGGGGGAGGCACAGGCGCAGGAACGCGGTCTGCGCATTCCGATCGCTGTGGTGGCGTTGGGCGGCATCGCGCTATTGGTGGCCGCCTTCGTCGTCGCCCGCGCCATCACGCCGCTCTACCCGACTTCGTAGCGAACAAGTCGCGCCACGGTCTTGAGCGTGCGGCGAACGGCCAGCACACGGTTAGATAGTTGGGCCATCAACCGCTCCCCATTTCCTCACTCCGCGTGCTGGACCACCAATTCCCCGGGCAACACCCCGTTGTTTTCGGGATCGAGCAGATAGGGTTCGTAGCGTGTATCCCCGTTGAGGGCATATTGGAGATAGGCCACCAGCAACATATTGCGGATCGCTTGCACACGTTCCGGCTCCGCCGTGCCGTTCGGACAGGTGATGGCGAAGATGCCCGGATTGTCCACGAAGTCCACGTGATCGGCCCCCTGGAACTCGATCGCCGTCCGCCACACGCTGCTTATTGCCGCATCGTAGAAATTCTGGTAATTCTGATCGAGCGGTGCGCAGACGCTGTCGGTGCTCTGACCCAGCATCAAGATCGGGTAGGTCAGATCCTCAATCGCCTCGGGCAGGATGTCCGGACGGGTCGGAGTATAGCCCGAGGGACCGCCGCCATTGACCGGATCGATCCCCACTAGCCCGTTGATCCGCCCGTCGCTGTCGGCCATCATCGTACTTAACTTGCCCCCCAAACTGTGGCCCGTCGCCGCAATCTTCGACTCGTCGATCTCTGCACTCAAGGTGCTGAGCGCATAGTCGAGCACGGCGAGCGCGTCGTCCCGCATCTCAAGGTGATTGGAGGCGGCGAGCGAGGTCGGCGGGTCGGCCGCGATCACGACGAAGCCGTGGCTGGCGATATGGGTCAGCAGTGGATCGTAGCGGTCGGACGCAAGCAGGAAGCCGGGTAGGAAGGTGACCGCAGGGAACGGGCCGGGACGGGCCGCGTCCGGCGTCGGAATCAGGAAGCGATAGGGTACGATTCGGCCCTCGTTGATCAGCGTGCCCCCTTGCTCCCCGACGCCCAGCCCCCCCTCGTCCCACGGATAGAAGAAGGGCACGGTGGGGGTCGCCGTTGCGGTCGCTGTCGCGGTGGCGGTGGCGGTTGCCGTCGCCGTGGCGGTCGAGGTCGCTGTTCCCGTAGCAGTGGCGGTGGGGGTCGCGGTCGGCGGGGGGCCTTCGCCATTGGCGACCAGCGGCAGGTAGAGGGCGGTGTCGCCCGCTTGCTCACGCGCGGAGCGTGTGGGTGTGAAGGAGAGGAAGAATAGGGCGGTCAGCAGCAGCACGCTAACCGATAGGGTGATGAGCGACTGAGAACGGGTGCGAGACATAATAGGCCCCTTGAGCTGGTTTCGACAGATCGTAGATGGATCGCGTGGCGCGGAAGGTAGGGCCGTTCAGCGCCCGCAGTGCAAGCGCCCCTGCGGATCGCCCGTCAGGATCCCCCGATCACGCAAGATGGACCACCGCTTTCCGCTCACGTACTCGATTGACTGGCCTGACACGACACGGGGGCGTTCTACCACAGAACGCCCCCCTTCTTCGCTAAAAACGGCGGGCTACAACAACGCCTCGATGGCCATGTCCAACCCTTGCTCCTCGTTGGCCTGATGCAGCGCATTCGCGCCGCCCATCACCGCGATCACACTATCGCCGTTGAGCTTGGCAAGCGCATCGCCCAGCGCGCGGAAATCGGCGGCGGAGACGTTGAAGATGCCGTCGCGGATCTGTTGTTCGTAGCGGTTGTCGACACCGGCCAGCCAGTGGGTCAGCCCCGTCCAGCCTTTGGCATCGGGCAGTTGATATTGATCGATGTCGCTGATCGCCCCGATGATCGCGCTGGTGAGTTCTGCATCGTCCAATTCGGCCCGATGCAGGAAGTCGGTACTCTCGCGATAAACGTCGAGTGTCCGCGTCAGGTTCGGATCGCGGTAGGAGGCAAAAGCGATCAGATTGTTGCGTGGCGATAACAGGCTGAAGCCACCGTAGGCCCCACCCTGCACGCGGACCTGCTCCCACAGGTGACTCATCCGCAGATAGCGGTTCACCACCAGCGATGCCCCATCCGCCTCGTAACCCGTCGTCGCCAGATCAGCGGCCTGACCGACGTAGTTGACCTGGCTCGGCACCGCGAACCCTTCATGGCGCACGGCCAAGTCGCTCTGCCAGGTGGCTTTTTCCACCTCGCCATCGGGCAACGTCCGCACGAAGTCGGCCAACGTCTCCGCCACATCCGACAGCGCCTCCTCGTCGACCGTCACGTTGAGTAACAGGGCGCCTCGCTGGATTAGCAAGGCGCGGATGCGTTCCAGCTCCTCGCGTACCGCTGGCCACGCATTGTCGATCCGCGTGGCGAGCCGACGCACGAATTGCAGTTGGGCGATGTTGGTGAGCTGCTCCTCAGCCCAGTAGGCTTCGGAGAAATGGGCGCGCATCCGGCGCAAAATCACCTGATGTCCCATCGGCAACAAAGCGGCTTCCAACTTCGCTTTGCGTGCCAAAACGATCTGTCGGAATCGTTCTTGGTTGTCAAACTGGGTATGGGACAAGATTTCTTCTAAGATCGCCAACAACTCCGGCAGTTGGTTCACCAGCGCCTTGCCCTGCAAGAAGAGCCAAACCGCGTCCCGCTCGGCGGTCAGTCGGTTGGCGGTCAGCAAGCGGCTGCGAATGCCCCCCGTCTCGCGGTCGATCCATTGGGAGAGCGCGGTGTAGCTCAGGCGCTCACTGCCCATCTCCAGCAGGGCGTGGCCGAAGAGCGCGCCGTAGGGCAGCAACTCGGCGGGCAAGCTGTGCAGATTCAACCCCAGATCGAGGTAGAGGATGCCGTTGGTGCCAAGCGCATGGCTGAGCAGCGGCACCCCCGCCACCTCGCTTTCGCGGGTCGGGATCGACTTTTGTTCGCGCTCAAGGTCGTCCAACGTGAGTCGCGGCAAGAGCGCGGTGATTTCCGGGGGGTCCACCCGTTGCTGTGCCTCGCGCAAGCGCTGCATGTCGGCGATCACCTGGGCGATCTCGGCGTCGCTCATCGCGCCTTTGGCCGCGTCCAACCGTTGCCGCTCCGCTGCTTGCCACTCCGTTTCCAGCGTGCTGCTCGGCACCATCGTCACGGTCAATCGGTGGGGATTGTCGAGCCAGTAGCGCTGAATCAGCCCTTCAAAAAGTCGAGGTTCGCTCGTCAACTGATCGCGGATCTGCTGCAACTGTGACTCAAATTCCAGTGCGGCGAGCGGCTCACCGTCGTGGAGCCACGGGGTCAGCGCCCGCAACATCACCGCCAAGCCGCGCGGGAAATTGCCGGTGTTGTTTTCGCGCAGGGCAAATTCCGTGGCGTTCAGCGCCGCCTCGATCATCGCTTTGTCGATGCCCTCATCGACGAGGGTGCGCAGCGTATCAAGGATCAGCGCCTCGACCTGCGGCGCATCGGCCAGGTTGATCCCCTTGAGGCCCGCCCCGAAGCTCATTTGGCGCAGGTGGTCGGCCAAGCCGCGTGCCGACAGATCATCGCCCAGCCCCGATTCGATCAGGGCGCGGCGCAAGGGCGAGGCCGGCGTCTCGATCAAGATGTAATCCAGCAGCCGGAAGAGCAGATGGGTTTCGGCATCCATCACTTCGGGCAACAGCCACGCCACCGACACCATGCCTTTGGCATCCTCGGCCGCGTCGGCAGCAACCGGAAAACGACGGGTTTCGCGGCGGGGTACGGCCCACAGCGGCTGCGGCTCGATCTGCGAATTGGGGTCGATCGCGCCAAATTCCGAGAGGAACTGCTCCATCAACGCCAAACGCGCCTCCTCGGGGTCATCGCCATAGAAGAAGATGCGTGCATTCGACGGGTGGTAGAATCGCCGATGGAAGCCCTCGTACTGCTCGAAGGTGAGATCGGGAATGTGGCGCGGATTGCCGCCCGAATCGACGGCGTAGGTCGTATCGGGCATCAGCAGATTCTGGGTATACTCGTGCATGAGATTGTCGGGCACGGCGTAGTTGCCCTTCATCTCGTTGAAAACGACCCCTTTGTAGCGCAATGGGTCGCTCGGGCCATCCAGCTCGTAATGCCACCCCTCTTGCTGCAAGATCAGGGGCGACAGCCGCGGATGGAGCACCGCATCCATATAAACATCGATCAGATTGTAGAAATCTTGCAGGTTGGTGCTGGCAACGGGATAGCAGGTCTTATCGGGGTAGGTAAAGGCGTTGATGAAGGTATGCAACGACCCTTTGATCAGCTCCACGAACGGCTCTTTCAGCGGATATTTGCGTGATCCGTTCAGCACCCCATGTTCCAAGATGTGGGGCAACCCCGTCGAATCACTGGGCGGGGTGCGAAAGGTGATACCGAAGACCTTATTTTCGTCATCGTTGCTCAACGAGAGCAGTTCGGCCCCCGTCTGCTGGTGGCGATAGAGACGGGCGCGACTGCGAAGCTCGTCGATCGTGCGCTCGTCAATCAAGACAAAGCCGTGAGTCAAAGCCATGAACTACTCTCCCTTCGGGACTGGTCAAACTGTATTAAGAATGGCAAAATTATAACCATAGAGATCGTATTCTAAGAAACGAATGCCCTGCCACACGGCCCGCCACGTACTTTCGGAGGAAGGCCACGGCGCTTTCAAAGGAGAATCCATGAACAACCGCGAAGAGTTCGACGGCGTCAACCCCAATCTCACCGAAGAGGCTTATGAAGATGCGGCGGAACTGTTCGATGATGCCAGCCTGATCATCGAACATGACCTGGCGCTGGACGAGCAGTACAACACCCAAGATGGGGATGGTCACAGCTACAATCCGCATCTCGCAGCGGCAGAGGGACTCACCTACACGCCGCCGGACGATCCGCCGACCATGCCCGGTGGCCGGCAAAACGTGGAAGTGGCGGCAGGGTTCGGTCAGTCGATGGAGCGGGTCAACCGGACGTGGGACAATGACGAGAGGATGGGGGATGAGGATCTGGCCGATGTGGTGCGCGACGCGATTCGGATGAACAGCGAGACGCAACATCTTAATCACGTCAGGGTTCGTGTACGGAAGGGTGTGGTGACGCTGCGCGGTCGCGTGCCCGACGACATGGATTTGTCCAACGTCGACGATATCGTCCGCGAAATCGATGGGGTGATCGATGTCAACAATCAGTTGGATACGGAGTACTAAAGGAAAGCTGACTCTGTTATGAGTCAGTGTCCAACCTTTTCGCGATGAGTTGACGCAACGCCGCTTGCACTGCCTCGCTTGGCTCTGTGCCATCCACCACCCGCCAGCGGCTTTCCTGCTGGGCGAGTTCTAGATAGCCCTGCCGCACCCGCTGGTGGAAGGCCAAGGTTTGCGCGTCCAAGCGATTCCACTCCTCCCCCATGCTACGCCCCGCTTGACGGCGGCGCAACCCCAATTCCGGATCAAGGTCGAGCAGAAAGGTGAGGTCGGGCCGCCGCCCGCCGGTGGCAAAGTCCGTGATCTCACGCAGCATCCCGATGTCGAGGCCGCGGCCATAGCCCTGATAGGCCAAGGTCGAATCGTAGAAGCGGTCACAGAGTACGACGGCACCCTCGGCCAGGGCCGGTTCGATCAGGCGACGCACCAGTTGGGCGCGGCTGGCACTGAAGAGCAGGATTTCTGCTTCGGCGACCAACGACGTGTTCGCACGATCCATCAAGATCGTCCGTATCTGATCCCCGATCAGCGTGCCGCCCGGCTCGCGCGTTTGCACGACGCGGTGGCCCCGCTGCTGTAACCATTGCGCCAACTGGACGATCTGCGTCGTCTTGCCGCTGCCTTCCGGCCCCTCGAAAGTGATGAACATGGTACTGGGCAGAGCGACGACTAGAGTGCGGTTAAACGAGAAGCGTTGAGGCGTGGACGCACTGCAACAGTACGCGCCGCGCCTGCCGAGGGAAGAAGGAAGTGCCGCCCCATGTTACCGTAGCCACGGTTTTTCCAGCTCCATTCGCCATATTCCACGCCCATCACCCCACCCCATTATTCGCGTACAGCCGCACCCGCCGATTCGGCTCTTTGCCGCGCGAGCGGGAGAGAATGTTGGCGGCACGGGCCAATTCGTGCTGCTCCCGACGGATGTTTGCGTTCTGCGGCGAGAGTTCGACCCCGTTCGCGCCACGCTGAATCTTCGCGATGGCCTCGCGTGCTTCGCGCAGCGCCAACTCAAAAGGGTCGATCTGATTCCTCAGGCCAAAGAGGTCGACCAAGGCGTTCTCCATCTGCGCCGAGGTGTTGGAGCGGAGCACATAGACCGGTGTGCCTGCCCGTTCGGCATCCGCGACCACCGGTGGGCGCTTGCGGTAGTAGGAGCGCAGCGTCACCAGCACGTCGGCCTGCCGAACCTCGGTCGCAATTTCGACCGGCACATTGAGCGACTGGGCCGCCGAAAGCAAACGGTTCTGGCTGACCCCGTAGGGGTAGAGGCGGCGCGGTCGCACCGCCGACGGCTCGTCCTGACTGGGCGGCGTGCCCGGCTCCTCCACCGCGACTGGGCGTGGGGTGGGCGCGGCGCTCTCGTTGCGATTGCGCGTTGACTGGCGGCGCTTACCGCCGCGCGAATCGTCGCGGCTCGTTGCCCGCTGCAACGCTTCGCCGGGTTCAAAGCTCTGTTGGGCGACGCTGATCGCGCCGTCCTCGCCCCGATGCCGAACTTCCACGTCAAGGGCGCGGTCGCGCAGCAGCGCGTCGACCGCTTCGGCCACGTTGGTATGTACCGCTAAGGAGCCGCGATCCATGATCTCGACCACCATGTCGAAGGTCGGAGGGGCACGCCGCTCCAAGACACTCTTCTGCGTCCCACGCCGCCGCGCTTCTTCGTCCGACAGCGTAACACTGGCGATGCCCCCCACCAGATCGGAGAGGGTGGGGTTCATCATCAGATTGTCGAGCTGGTTGCCGTGCGCCGTGCCGATCAGTTGGACGCCCCGCTCGGCGATGGTGCGGGCCGCTTGGGCCTCTTCCTCCCGACCGATCTCGTCGATCACCACGACCTGCGGGGTATGGTTCTCGACCGCTTCGATCATAATTTCGTGCTGGAGTTCCGGCGTTGGCACCTGCATCCGACGCGCGCGGCCAATGGCGGGGTGGGGGATATCCCCGTCCCCCGCGATCTCGTTCGAGGTGTCGACGATGACGACCCGCTTCTTCTCGGCCAAGACACGGGCCGCTTCGCGCAACAGCGTCGTCTTGCCGACCCCAGGTCGGCCCAGCAGCAAGATGCTGTGGTCGCTATCGATCAGGTCGCGGATGATGTCGATCGTGCCAAAGACGGCGCGTCCCACACGACAGGTCAGGCCAACCACCTCGCCCCGTCGATTGCGAATCGCCGAAATGCGGTGGAGTGTCCGTTCGATCCCCGCGCGATTGTCGCCACCAAATTCACCGACCCGCTGCACCACATAATCCAGATCGGAACGGCTGACCTCTCTGTTGCCCAATGTCAGTTCTCGGTCGGACAGCCGGGCTTCGGGCAGCCGCCCGATATCTAGCACGACTTCGACGAGGTTCTCGCGATTCTCCGTATCACTCAACGCTTCCCGCACACGGGGTGGCATGATGGCGAGCAACAGGTCGATATCGTCGATGATTTCTTCGTGTTGTTTGGTCAAAGCAATCCTCTTTCGCAAGTGACCGCCCGGCGGTCACATCATCGAGACAAAAGGTCGTTGGCACGGTTTCGCCAACGCTTTGGACGGCGGCGTTCACCACCACAGCTTTGATACGCAGGCTGGCCGTGGTGTGGCGCACCAGCAGAATGCGTTGGGTCAATTCCTCGAATCCTGCCTCTCGCAGGGCAGGGAGCAACCCATCGTTGTAGCTTCTGAGATCGGCGTAAATCGGATCTGTCATTGCCATGGGCAGCAGGCTCATTGCTTGGGATAGTAGCGTGTCGGCGCGACCCATCTGTTCGGGGGCCAACACCAGCTTCATCCAGTAGCCGTGTTCCCCCTCAGTCAGGCGCAGATAGCCCCGCACTTGGCCCAGCGTCTCGCCCGGCAGGACGTAGGCGTTGCGATTGCTGCGCAGCCAGCCCGCATATTTGGTCCAGACCGAATCGTCGGCGGCTGCTGCCCCACTGTGGCTGACGTGCAGGCGTTCGGCTTGCTGCACCGCAGGGGGCGTGATCTCATGATAGAGTTGGGTCAGCCCCCAGACGTCACGGCTGGTGCGTGGCCGCCATTCGCGATTCGCTTGTAGGGTGCGGGGGAGGGCATCGGCTTTTAGCAAGCGATCTTGTGCGTAAATGGCGAAGCCCGCTTGCCGCAGTACTTCGATCTCGGCATGACGCGCCTCTGGCAAATGGGCGAAGAGGCGTTGGACGTGGCGTGCACCGCCCACGCGCACCAGTTCGGTCAGCAGATCGTGCCAGATCCACGCGGCCCCATGCTGGGCATCAAGCGCGGGGGCGATGCAGAGCAGATCTAAAACGGGCAGGCCCGTGCGCCAACGCGCCTGCACGAAACCGGCATTTTCGCCGTGGTCTACCGTCACGGTCAGCACACGGCCCGACCAGGTATCGAAGCTGGGGACGCGACGGGTCATGGCGAGCGCCAGGGGTGAGGCGGGGCGTAGCAGCACGCCCTTCAGGTCGAGCGGCTCCACCTGTTTTTGCAGTCGCACCACCATCAGCAGATCGTGCAGCGTGTCGAAGATCACGAGACGCCTCCCGATTGGCCCGCGATGGTGCAGCGCCCGTCCAAGAAATGGTCGAGGTCGGATTGACGCACCTTGTAGTTGCGCGGTGTCAATTGGATGGCAGGTAACTCTTTGGCGCGTATGTAGCGGCGCACCGTTTGGACATGAACCCCCAATATCCGAGCCACCTCGCCCGTTCCGAGAAGCCGTTCCCGCTGATTGCCGCCGTGGTTACCCATCGTTGCCCCTCCAGTGGATGCGTGCTGATGCTCACTTCTGTTCACTACTGCGCACAAGAGTATAGATGAAGTCGGCGCGGAGCGCGAACGATGGGGGTGTGGGGGTGAAAGGAGCTGAAGGAGCTGAAGGAGCTAGGGGAGCTAGGGGGTACAGTCAGAGCAGACGGCCATTCGTGTACAGCGATAGCTGTTGGACCAGCCCATAGGTCAACTGTTCCAACGCTTCTCGTTTAGCCGTTCGTTCAGCGTTCTGCGTTCTGCGTTTTGCGTTGCCGTTCGTTCTGCGTTGCCGTGCGTTCTGCGTTCTGCGTTCTGCGTTTTGCGTTGCCGTTCGTTCTGCGTTCCCGTCACCGTCCCATCAGCCGCTGCCACCATGTGCGCTTTGCGCGCGCCTCGGCCAGCTCCTGTTCGACCTGCGCCATCCGCTCTTCGATGAGCTGTCGTTGATTCCAATCGTATTCCTTCAATCGGCTCATCTGCTCTTCCATCATTCGAAGCCGTTTGCGCAGTTGGATGTTTTCAACTCTCAGCGAGGAGGATTGTTCCCGCAAGGTGGTCAACAACTCCCGTTGCTGCTGCTGCGTCGCCAAGAGTGCTTGCTGGGATTCCAAGTTCCGCTGGAGCAGTTGGGCCGAGCTGGGGGGGGCGGCCTTGACCAAGCCCGCGCTTATTGAACCGTCATCTCTTTGCCCCTCTTCACGGTTGGACGATTTCCCAACCCCAGCACGTGCTATCTCGGCTGTTTTATCGGCTGGCGGGGCGCTTTGACTCGCACTTTGCCTCGTGGTATTGGCCGCCAACTGCTCACGATTGGCTCTGTTGACTCGTAGACGTTGCCCGCTGCCATGGCGCGGACGGCCACCTCGCTTCAACCTGCCTCTTTCTGGTGCAGCCTTGCGTGGGACCGCGCCAGCCGACGGCGGCATAGCCTCGCTATCCTTTGCCGATGCTAGGGGATGCAAGGCCCCCTCGACCGTCGCTTCATCGCGGTTTTGCGCGGTCAAGCGAGCCACGATCTCCTCATCGCTCATTCCTTCGTGTTGCCACTGTTGGATGCGACGCAGGATATTGATATCATCTTCGCTATAGTAGCCGCTGGGCGTTAGCCGCGAGACGCCGTCGCGCGATCCGGGGTTCGCCAAGGTGGCTTCGGCGGTCAGCCATCGGCCAAATTCACGGGTCCAGCGGAGTATCTGCGAGGGGGACACGTCCAGTCGGGCGGCAGTTTGTGCAATGCGATACATGATTCATCCTGCTCTCGGTCGCTGCTTCTAGCATCATAGCACGATTACCCTGTCCATTCAACGCAGAACCCATCGCTTGGCTCCGGGCAGGCTCCGAACGCAGAACGCACAACGCGCAACGCAGCGTAACTTTCGCTTGTACGAAATGGCATCAAGGAACGGGGATTTGGGGCCGCGAAGAGCTTAAGCCTGATACGTCACGAATCGGCCGATGGCTATCACACCCATAGAGCAGTGTGCATGTAGCCGTATCCCTATCTTCAGCGCTTCACAGAACTCGGCGACTCCCTATCTGAATGAACTTCTGAATCCACTCGACCCTACACTCATGAACCGACGATCATTGCCCACCCTCTTGCAGGAGATGCCGCTGGTGCGCTTGCGGGCGCTGGCGGCACGTCACGCGCTGGGCAACGAAGGCACGCCACAGAGTGAATTGGTCGAATTGCTGACGACGTATCTGACACGGCAAGAGACGATTAACCGCTTGCTGGACGAGATGAGCGAAAGCAGCCGCGCCGCGCTCGACCTGCTGCTGGCGCACAACGGACAGATGGCGAGCCACCGCTTGCAACGGGATCCGCTCGGCGGTGAGCTACGCCGTTTGGGGGCGGGTGCGATGGAACGGCTCCAGCCGTGGGCGCACCCGTTATCGCCGGTGGAAGATCTCTATTATCTGGGCTTGCTCTACGAGGATTTCGGCATTCTGGAGGAATTTCGCGGCCAATTGCTCTTCATCCCCTCCGAAATTCAGCCGCTGTTGCCGCCCGTCAGCCAGCCGATCCGCACCTTTTCGCTCACCCCGCTGGAAGGGATGCCACCCGGCGTTCGCGCCGCCACGCTCGATCTCGTTGAGGACGCTTTCCGTGTGATGAGCGATCTTCAGCGTCACCATGTCTACGGGGTGAAGGGGCGCTTCTTGCCCACCGAAGCGCTGCACCGCATTAACGATCGCCTAACCCACCCCGAAGCTGCCGCCGCCTTACACCACGAGCGGGACAGCCAGCGCTTGGCCCTGCTGATGCATCTGCTCCGCGCGTTGCGGCTGATCGATGAGACCCCCGACGGACTGCTCAAGCCCGATCTTCCGTTGGCGCGGCGCTGGCTGCAACTGCCGAAGGGCCGTCGGCTGCTGACCCTGCAGCGAGCGTGGGCCGACGACGGCCTCTGGAACGATCTTTGGCGTGTGCCAACCCTGCGCCCTGAACAGAGCGGCTGGCGCAACGACCCCCATCGTGCCCGCATGGCATTGATGGGTTGGATGGCGCATCTGCCCAACGATGGGTGGATCGATGTGGGGCAGTGGATGCGGGCGATCAAATTAAACGATCCCGATTTCCAGCGGCCCGACGGCGATTACAACTCATGGTATATCCGCCACGCCGAAAATGGGGCGCTGTTGCACGGCTGGTCCAACTGGGAACAGGTCGAGGGGGCGCTGATCCAGTACTATCTGCATGGCCCGCTCTTCTGGCTCGGCATCGTGGATCTGGGCTATCTGGTGCCGAGCGATAAGAACCCCTTCGCCTTCCGGCTGACTCCGTGGGGCCAACGGTGGCTAGGGCGCGAAGTGACGTTGCCCCCCGAAGCGGATTCCACGCCGATCATCGTCTCGGCCGATGGGGTGGTTCATGCGCCGCGCGGCACCGACGACTGGGTGCGGCTCCATCTGGAGCGGTTGACGGAGCCAGTGGCAAATCAGGCCGACAGCTACCGGTTGGACAAGGGGCGGCTGATGGCCGAGTTGGCGGCCGGGACCGAGTTGGAGAAGGTGCTCCGCTTCTTGGAAGGGGCGGGCAACGGCTATCTGCCGGAGGAGGTGGTGACACGGATGCGCCGCTGGGCGGGGGGCTATGGCCGTGTCAGCATCAGCAACCCTTGGCTGCTGGAGGTGGACGACCCCAAGCTACTGCGAGATTTGCGGCGGATGCCCCATCTCTCTCACTATTTCGACCGACCCATCGGCCCGAATGCTGTTATCCTTTCCGCGGAAGCGCACGACGCTGTGATCGAAGCGCTGCGCAAAGCGGGCTATCCGCCACGCATCGACGACTAAAGCGCACGATGCAAATCGCTGTAAAGGGACTTCAGCCAGCCCTGTGGAAAAGCGCGGTGAGTCCAAGAGATTAGGGCGATTCGTAGCGCTGCAGGGGGCTTTTCTGGTCCACCTTCCCCCCGTCATCAGATCGCGCCCGACGGGGCAACCTCATGTTCATCCGGAGAAAGGTGGCGCCCCATCCCCAGCACCTCGTCGTCGTGGAAGCCCAGTTCTTCATAGAAGGCAATCACCGCCCGATTGCTGGCCCGCACTTGTAGATTTACCTTCGTACAGCCCCGCGCCGCGAGCGTAGCCAGCATGTGGTCGACCAGCGCCTTACCGATGCCCTGCCGTTGACGGTGCGGCGCTACCGCGACCTTGTAGAGCCAGCCGCGCACCCCATCCCAGCCCGCAATCGCCGTTCCCACCAACGTCCCGTCCTCGATTGCCACAAAGAAGAGATCATCGACAGAGAGCTTACGATCGATGTAAGCCTGTGGCTCGTTGTGTGCCGGCTCGTTGGGAAAAACCTCGGCCCACAGCGCGATTACCGCGTCGCGATCCTCGGTCTCAAAGTGGCGAATCATGATTGTGCCTCTGTTGGGTTTTGTGGTCAGTGTAGCTATCTCTTTGTCGGGCGTCGCGGCGGCGTGGCGCCAAGACGATCATCGGACAAGATGTATGGACGGGTGTGCGGCCATATGGCAATGCAAGGGCTACCCGGACAACCTATTGCCCCTGCCAACCGATTCACGCTTCATGGTTCACGACCCCCAGCTCCGCCTTCAGCGCCGCCAACTCTGCCTCCACCGCCGCTGCCCGCCGCGCGCGCTCTTGGGCGATGCGGGGGTCGGCGGGAAGCGCGCCGACGTGGCCGAGCGTGAGCAGAAAGTCCCGTTCGATATCAAGCACGAGGGCGGCCCCGCTGGCGCGGAGCGAGTCGCGCGCGAGCTGGTGGGCACCCACCTCGTCGGCCAGCTTGCCCAGCGCGTGGCGGGCCGCCGCCAGCAGATCGTAAAGCTCGTGCCCTTTTGCCAGCCGCGCACTTTCCTGCCAAATCAGCGCTGCGCGGCGCAAATCGCCCTCGTGATGGAGCGCATGGCCCAGATCGAGTAAGACCAACGCCTTCTCTTCGGGAAAGTCATCGAGAAGCTGCACGGCCAGCGCCAAATCATGGCTGGGGCGCTGCCCAGCACGCTGCAACAGCGCGGCCCGCCGGTGCAGCGCCAATGCCGCGCCCCGCGCGTCGCCCCGTTCCAGCGCTGTTTCCGCCGCTTCGGCCAAGCTCAGCAGCGCGGGCAGCGCGGCATGGTCATCGCTCGTCCGCGCCAAGGCGTCGTTCATTCGCTGTTCAGCCGCTGGAGTTGCGCCGCCAAGTCGTGGAAGGCCGCCGCCGCGCCACTCGCCGTCGACAGGGCGATGGGTTGACCGAGGTCGCCGCCCGCGCGCAGCGGTGGCTCGAAGGGAATCTGGGCCAGCAAGGGCAGCGACATTTCGTCGGCCAGCGCCTGCGCCCCCCCTTCTCCAAAGAGGGCGTGGCGACTCCCGCACGCCTCACATTGGAAGTAGCTCATATTCTCCACGATGCCAAGAACGGGAACTGCCAGCGTGCGGAACATCCCTATCGCTTTGCGGGCATCGTCGGCGGCGACCCCCTGCGGCGTGGTGACCACGATGGCGCCGTCGGGTTGCGCATGGCGGGCGATCGCGATCGCGATGTCGCCGGTGCCGGGGGGCAGGTCGATGATGAGGTGATCCAGTTCGCCCCAATCCACATCGAAGAGGAACTGGCGCAGCACTTTGTCGGTCATCGGGCCGCGCCATACGACCGCCTGCGACGCATCGACCAAAAAGCCGACGGAGATCAGCTTGATGCCATAGCTCTCGGCCGGGGGCATCCCTTGCGCGCCCCGGTCGGGCAAGGCCTCGACCCCGAGCATGCGTGGCACGTTGGGGCCGAAGATATCGGCATCGAGCAGGCCCACGCGCGGCCCCTGCTGGGCCAAGGCGACCGCAAGGTTGACGGCGACCGTTGATTTGCCAACGCCGCCCTTGCCGCTGCCCACCGCGATGATCTGCGTGGAGGGCCGCTGTGGAGCCGCGCGTGGGGGCGCGGCCATGCGCTGCCGTGCCACGACGCGCACCGCCGTGACGGCGTCGAGCGCGGTGAAGCGCTTCGTCGATCAGCCGTGCCGTCTGTCGCTGCATGTCCGCGCTGAAATGGGCGATGGCCAGGACGATGGTGGCGGTGCCATCGTCGCTGAGCGTTGCTTCTTGCACGGCGGCGAGCAACGGGCGGTCAAAGCCGGGCAGGGTCAGCGTTCAGCGGGGGAGTAGTCGTTCGTCGATGGTCATGCGGTAGATCGCTGAGATGGATAGGGATAGGGCGATGGTAGCACGGAAAGGGGGATTGGTGAATGGGGCATGGAGCCAGGGGTATGAGGTCTCGCAGTGGCCCTCCATTCGTGGGGGCCATGCCAACTTTCATGTTTATACCCAATCGGAAGGTTGATTGTGCCACGTAGATCAATGGTAACAGCCAAGAAGGGGCCTGCGCAGGCAGGCCCCTTGGCCGACAGGCCCTCCAGCGGGGATTGTAATCCCCCGTCCCACGGTTACACCGTCAAATCCACATCCACAATTGTCTATGAGAATGGGTATTACGTCATGGCGCTTTCTACGAAGCGGGGGCCCACTAGCGCCCAAAACTGGCGATTTTCAAGGCAGAATGGTGAAACGGGACGGGCTGTGCTGGAGATGGAGGGGCGGCGGATTCTGGGATTGATACGCTTCATTGGTACATATGTACCTGCCAATTTGTGCTTAACTACAATCGTGGTAGGATTGTAGGCAACCACTTTTATCTGGGATTTATCTGATACTCATCTCAATCTCATACTTGGACAAGCCCCTTTTCATCCCCCTCGCTGGCGCCTGCCCACTGCCGTCATCCTCAGTAGTCCTTCAGGTAATTTGGTCCAATCCCCCTTCCACTTTTATTAAGGAGATTAGACGATGTTTAGACGTGGCCTTCTCATCCACCGTACGCTTGTGGGGTTGAAAAGCCTCCTGTTCAGTTCCACAAGGCGGCAATCCACCTCCGGAAATCGGGCGCCGATCCGACTCCTTCTTCTCTCCACGTTTCTCCTCCTTCTTCTTCTCCCCTCTGCCGTGTTCGCGGACTCACTGCGTGTCGACTTTGAAAGCTTTTCGCTCGGCAATGTGAACGGACAGAACGGCTGGAGCAAAACCGGATCATATGATGTCGAGATCGTCAGCAACACCTCTGCCCCTCCATCGTTTGGCAGCCAGAGCTTGCGCATCTCAAACGCCGTAACGTCAGGGGCATTCGGCGATCAGCTTTTCTCCGCCTCATTGAACGATGAGGCCGGGGAGAGCACTGCGCTCAATGGCGGGCTCTCAGGCGGCACGCGGCAGCCCTTCTTCCAAGCCTCGTGGGACGTAGCATCGACCGTTCCCGGCGCGGAACAGGCCGGACTGCAGGTCACGGCCAGCCCTGATCGTGGCGATGGCGCTCGCATGAGCTGGATTCAGGTGGCGGACACGCCGGGCGGGCTGGATGTCAATTTTTATGGCTATGACACGACGTTGGGCGGCACTTGCAGTGACTTGATCAACTTCGTCTATTCCAGTCCGGTAAGCGGCCTCGACCGCACTGTACCCCACAATATCAAAGTCACTATGGAGTTTTTAGACGGTATCAATAACGATGTCGTGAAGCTCTATGTGGATGGCATCTTGGTGGAAACCGGTAAAAGCTGGGAAGATTACTTCCGCAACTGCGAGCCACCTGAGTCACGCACCGTAGACTCGATCCTCTTCCGCGTCGCCGGTACGCCGGCCACCGCCACATTCGGTAACGGCTTCCTCATCGACAATTTCTCCAGCTATTCAGGACCGGTGAGTGAGACGACCGTGGTCGTCGATCAAAGCTCTGCCGATTGGGCCTTTGTAGAGGAAACGGCAAACGGTTCGGGCAGTTTCGTCAGTGGGCCGGGCACACCCCCGGCTGGCACGGGCAGCGCCGAGCTGACGGTTGATGCGGCTGGCGGTGAGTTGTTCGGCGCGGCGCTCTACGGCGGAACCTATCTGCGCGATATCAACGCGCTCACCTATCAGACCTATCGCCAGAGCGGAGCCGTAGCGCTGGCGGCGGCGCTGCAGCTCAATGTTGACTACGATCTCACCGATGGCAACAACGGCTGGCAGGGACGGTTGGTCTACGAACCCTATAACAGCGGCACCAACCCGTCGACCGGTCTCTGGGAGGAATGGGACGCGCTGGGTGCCGACGCCAAGTGGTGGGCAAGCGGAGCCCCTGGTAACACCCTATGCCCTCAATCCTCGCCCTGCACACTGGGTAAAGTGCTGACCAACTGGCCCAATCTCGGTGTGCACGCCACGATCCCGGGCATCGGCTTTAAGGCCGGCAGCAATTGGGCGAGCGGTTTTACGGGCAACGTGGATGCCTTCACCATCCAAGTCAACGGCGATACCGTGCATTATGATTTTGAACCGTGTTCGGCGGTCGAGAATGAAGACACGGGCGAGCTCTTCTGCACCATTCAGGATGCAATCGATGATTCAGATACCAACAGTGGTGATACGATCCTGATCTCCGCTGGCGTCTACGATGAACATGTCGTGGTGGACAAGAGCCTCACCCTCAAGGGGGCGGGCGCGGGGACGAATCCGGCGACCCACACTATTCTGGATGGGACGGGACTGGCCCCAGGCTCTGGGATTCAAATAAATAGTGGCGTCACCAATGTGATGATCGAAGCGTTGACGGTACAGGATTACACGCTCAGCAGTTCCAACCATGCCGGTGTCGTGGGCTTGGGAAGCAACAACAACTTCACGCTGCGAAATGCTGAACTTTACAACAACAACGGCGGGCGGGGTGGCGTCTACCTTAACGGCCCGGTTGACACGGTCCTGATCGACAATGTCACTGCTCACAACAACCAAGGCCGTGGCATCGTCATTTGGAACGGCTTTAAGACGAACATCACTATCACCAATAACGATGTACAGTCTACCAATTGCTGCGGTATCGAGTTACAGGATGGCACAGCTTCGGGCGTGACGATGAGCGGCAATACGGTGGTCAGCAATGGTGACAGCGGCATGTCGGCCATCGGTCTGACCGCCGGTGCTGGCCCGAACGTTATCAGCAACAACGACGTGACCAATAATGGTCGCTTTGGTATTGAGATCAAGAACCCGGACGGCACGGGCCTCGATACGGGCGATGGCAGTATTGTGGTGGAAGGTAACACCGTCTCCATCACGCCCTCGGCCACGATGAACGTCCGCGACCATGCGGGTATTGCCATCTTCCGCCGTTCTTTCATCGCTGGCAATCCAACGGGCTATGTGGATGTGCCGACTGGCGTTGTGGTGCGCAACAATACGGTGAGCGGCTACGTGCAGCAAAATCCGGGCGCGTCGACCAGCGAAGGCTTCGGCATTGTGATTGAGGGCACCAATCACACGGTGACGGGCAATACCCTCAACAACAATGAGATCGGAATTCAAGAGCAGGGGGGCAATCACCCCAACGCCAACTACGTGCCTAACGAGGCGGGTGACGGGGATCAGGCCGATGGTGCCTCGCCCAACTACTTTGGTCGGGGTAATGCGCCTCTGGCCTGTGCCAATACAATCATCGGCAACAGTTTCAGCGGGAATGCGACCGACTACCGTAAGAACGTGGCTGGAAGCGGTAGTGGGTACGTCACGAATCTCACCACGGGTGAAATCTTCTGCACGATTCAGGCGGCCATTGACGACAGCGATACGGACAATGGCGATGTGCTCGAGCTATCCGCTGACACCTTTGCTGAAGAGGTGCATGTCACCAAGAGCTTGACGATACAAGGGGATTCGAAAACGACCACCATCCTCAACCCCACCAAGAATACTGGCACGGCCGGTGACGCACGGGCGTGGTGGCTGGTGGACAGCGGCGTTGATCTGACGTTGCAGCGCATGACCTTTGACGGTACGGGTTACAAAGTCTGGCAAGCGATCCGCAACAAAGGCTCCGGTACGATCGATGACGTCGCCTTCACCGAGATCAAGTTCGATGAGAGCGGGCCGTCCTACGCTGGCACGGCCGTTGCGGCCTTCGGAACGGGCAATGTGAACATCACCAACGCCATGTTCTCCGAAATCGGCCGCGTCGGCGTTCTCTACTTCGGGACCGGGATCACTGGCTCGACCTTCTCCGGCAACATGTACACTGGCAAAGGCGACGGCGACTTCTTGGACTATGCGCTGGATATCAGCGCGGGCGCCGTTGTCACGGTGGACGACAATACGATCTCTGACAACCGAGGCGTCGCCAGTTCGGACGGCTCGGCTTCGGCGGGCATTCTTGTTACTACCTACTTCGGGCCAGGGACGCAAGCGACGATCCTCGACAACACGATTTCAGCTTCGACCACGGCCGTGAGCGTCGGCATCAACAGCAGCGACGCCAGCACGGCGATCGTCACCGGCAACACCTTCACCGACAACGAATATGGCGTCAGCATGATCGGCAGCGGCACGACCGCCACGATTCGGGACAACGCCATCACCAACTCGAGCGGCGTGGGTGCTGGGGTGAGCGTCAACGATGGTGCAACGGCCACCATCGGCGGCGCAGCCGTGGACGAAGGCAACAGCATCAGTGGCTTTGCCACGGGTGTGGATGTGGACGGCGCGACCGCTTCCATCGTCGGTAACGAGATCGACAGCAACGAAGTGGGCGTCCTCTTCCAAGATGGCGCAACCTCGACTGCGTTCAGCTACAACAACATCACCAACAACACGACCGCTGGCGCCGAGAACCAAAGCGCGAACGTGATTGACGCCACGCTGAACTGGTGGAACGATGCCAGCGGACCGGGCGGCGATGGCCCTGGAAGCGGCGACGCTATCCTAGAGACGGTGAGTGCGTTCGAAATCTGCCCATGGTTGGGGGCGCCCTACGTGGCCGGTAGTCCCACGGTGGTTGGTACGCCAGTTACCAACGTTGATACGGGCGAAGGGTTCTGCACGATTCAGGCGGCCATTGACGACAGCGATACGGACAATGGCGATGTCATTGAGGTCAGCGCGGGCACGTTCGAGGAGCAGGTCCATGTCTACAAGGAAGTCACCATTCAAGGGCAGGGCGCGGGTAACACGATCATCAAGTCGCCCCCGTCCCTAACGCTTTCCTTCACCAGTAGCGCGGCCAACTATCCGATCGTCTTTGTGGATGGGGTGGACAATGTCGTGCTTCAAGAGCTGACGGTTGACGGTGCGGGCCGCGGTAACAGTAACTATCGTTTCACCGGCGTGGCCTTCTACAACGCAAGCGGTAGCGTCAACAATGTGACGATCCAAGATGTACGCAACGAGCCGCTTGATGGGAGTCAACACGGTAACGCCTTCTTTGCCTATACTGACAACGGTGGGCCAGATACGGTTATGGTGGATGGGGCCGAGATCAGTGGCTTCCAGAAGACCGGAATGATCATGGCGGGTAATGGTCTAACGGGTAATATCACAAATAGCACTGTCACGGGCGCGGGGCCGTTGGGATTGGGCCTCCCGGCACAGAACGGCATCCAGTATTCCGCTGGTGCCACGGGTTCGGTGACGGATAACACCATAAGCGATATCAGCTACGAGCCAGCGACTTGGGCGGCCTGCGGCCTCCTGCTCATCGGACCCGCGGCAGATATCACAGTTTCCGACAATACGCTGAACGATAACCAGATCGGTGCGTATCTAATCGACCTCGGCGGTACGGTCAGCGACAACAGTGTGACTTACACGACCGCCAACATGGGGGCGACCCCCTATTGGTGGGGGATCGTGGCTGATCCGGGCGAAGGCAATGAGCGGCAAATTCTGGCCTCACCGTTCGATGTTGAGGTCGAACAACCGGCCGATGCGCCCGACGCGCCAATGCTCATTACCACCACGATCGACAACAACACGCTGGAGGGCGATGGCAACGGGGTCGGTATTGAGGCCGATGCCTTCGGCAGCGAGACGTTGGATGTGACCATCACGTCCAATACGGTCGAGAACTTCGACTACGCCGTAGCGCTTTACGAGGAACAACCCGGCGCGACGCTTACGGCGACGCTGCTGGATAATATGTTGACGAACAGCGGCCAGGTTGGCACGGGTGTCGGCGTTCTGGAGGGGGTTGAAGCCACGATTGGTGGCACGGGCGTAGGCGAGGGCAACGCCATCAGTGGCTTTGCCACGGGTGTGGATGTGGACGGCGCCACCGCTTCTATCGTCGGTAACAAGATCGATAGCAACGAATTGGGCGTCCTCTTCGAAGATGGCGCGACCTCGACCGCGTTCAGCTACAACAACATCACCAACAACACGACCGCTGGCGCCGAGAACCAAAGCGCGAACGTGATTGACGCCACGCTGAACTGGTGGAACGATGCCAGCGGACCGGGCGGCGATGGCCCTGGAAGTGGTGATGCGATTCTCGAAACGGTGAGTGGCTTCCAAGTTTGCCCATGGCTGATCGCGCCCTATGTGGCGGGCAGTCCCGTGGTGACCCCACCCACCGTAACGAATCTTAACACCAGCGAACTCTTCTGCTCGATCCAATCCGCAATTGACGACAGCGGCACGGCCACCGGCCATGTGCTAGAGGCCAGCGCGGGAACCTTCACAGAGAACGTCACGGTGTACAAAGGCGTCGTCCTGCAAGGCCAAGGCAACGGCACCGATCCGCTGGTGGACACCATCGTCACCGCGCCGTCGGGCAACATCTTCAACATCACCGCGAGTGGTAACTCGGCCACCGAACGGCTCACGATTCAGAATCTGCGGGTCGATGCGGCCGCCAACGGGATCTACACCGATTCGGCCATCAGTTACATCACATTCAACGGCCTTGTTGTTGATGGCGCGTCCAATTACGGCGTGGACATCCACAACAACGCCGGCGTGACCGACCTCGTCATTACGGACAGCACCTTCAGCAATAACAACACTGGGATGCGTGTGCGCGGTGCGCTGACTGGCCTCGACGTGGGCCAAAGTCATTTTGATGACAACGTCAGGAACGGCTTCATATCAGAGGCCGACGTGGCGACCGGAAACAACTTTACCGATATCAACATCACCAACAGCAGCTTCAACCGGAACGACGAGAAGGGTATCTACGTCGAGAAGTTCGACAATGCCCTGGTGGACCAAATCGAAGTGGTGGACAGTGGGTCGAATGCGATCTACGCGAACCGTGGTGCGCTGGATATCAACCTGAAGTACGGGGCGTACAGCAACATCACCCTTAGCAACTCGACCGTGACCAATACGACACCACAAGGTCGCATCGCTGTGGCGCTGAAGGCCCGCGACGATAACAGCTATAGCACGAATCCGGCAACACTCGATGGTCTGACGGTCGATAATGTCACCGTTACGGGCAGCATCACCGGCATCTTGTTGGGTAGCGCGGGCAACGCAACGCCTTCCAACGCGGTGGTCAAAAATAGCACCATCGAAGCAGCGCGCGGGATCTCGGTCTTCACCCTAGCGGGTGCGTTGCTCGACAACAACGAGATCACCATCACCATCGATGATCCCGAGTCCTACCCAGCGGGTTACGAAGCGGGGGTGACGGTCGGCAGTAGCGCGGCGACGACGCTCCTCAAAAACACGATCGTAAACACGACCAGCTCGGTGGATAGCAATGGCGTCTTGGTCACACCCGACTTCGTTGGCCGGGGGAATGCCGTAATCGGCGCTCTGACCGACATCACACAGTCCAATGACATCTCGGGCTTCATCAGAGGGGTTCGAGTCTATGGCGACGCACAGATCCAAGGGAATATCGGCACCATCGAAAACAACCAAATAGGCATCTTGGTGGACACCGGTGGCGTCAGCGCGATCCGCTTCAACGACATCGCTAACAACTCGACCGGTGTTGAGTTCGCTAGCGGCGCGACCTCGAACGATTTCTCCTGCAACAACTTGGTGGCCAACAGCACGGATGCCAATAACCAGACGGCCACCACCATCGACGCAACTTACAACTACTGGGGCGGTACCTCGGATACGACGGGTAGCTTTGACACGTATCCCGAGCTACCCAGCCCTGCGACACAGCCCGACTGCGAAACCACCCTGGCGACCAACATCGCGCTCTTCAACGCAACGAGCGAAGAGGATCACATCGCGGTGCGGTGGGCGACGATCAGCGAAGAGACGCTGGAAGGCTTCAACCTCTATCGCAGCACGGACCCCGCCACGCCGGGCAGTACGCCGCTGAACGCGACACTGATTCCGGCGCAGAACGGTGGCCTGCCGCAGGGAGCCGACTATGAGTTCGCCGACTACGATGTGCTGAGTGGCACGCTCTACTACTACTGGCTCGAAGTGGTCGATAGCGACGGGATCACAACGATTGGCCCTGTCGAAGGCACGTTGGCGAATCCCACAGCCATCACATTGACCGGCATAGACGCCAAACAGGGCGGCTCGTTGCTGCCAGCCTTGATGGGTGCGCTGGGCCTTGTCTTGGCCGCGGGCTGGCTGCGCCGCCGCAACGGCTAACCGCGGTACAGTCGCAGCACAAAGGCCGCGCCCACGGGCGCGGCCTTTTCTTTATGCGTTCTGGGTTGCGATTCGTCGGATACGCTTAGAGTAAGCCGTAAACGGGCTGATGGAATCAGCGGATCATTGAACAATCGTTGTCAATTGCAACGGTTCCATTCTCCATTCTCCATTCTCCACTCGCGCCTCACGCTGCCCAACCCTATTGGGTGATACTCCGATCGCCTACCATGCTCAATCGCCCGGCATCGCGTGCATACGTGGCAGCCAACTGAAGGGATACTGCTCGTCCTCCATCTCGACTGCCGCCTCCGCGATGAAGAGCGGACGGAAGGTGTCGACCATCACCGCCAACTCGTGGGTCGCCTCTTTGCCAATCGACCCCTCGTAGGTGCCCGGATGCGGCCCATGCGGGATGCCGTTGGGATGCACCGTGAAGCTTGCCCGCTCAATCCCCTTGCGTGACATAAAGTCGCCCTCGACGTAGTACAACACTTCGTCGGAATCGACGTTGGAGTGGTTGTACGGCGCGGGAATCGCCTCGGGATGATAATCGAAGAGGCGCGGCACGAAGGAGCAGATCACGAAGCCCGGCCCGTCGAAGGTTTGGTGAACGGGGGGCGGTTGGTGGATGCGGCCTGTGATCGGCTCAAAATCCTCGATGTTGAAGGCGTAGGGCCAGAGATGGCCGTCCCAGCCCACCACATCCAGCGGGTGATGGCCGTAGATGAAGCGGGTCAGTTGGCCCCGCGTCTTGACCCGCACCTCGAACTCACCCGCTTCGTCGTAGGTCACCAACTCATCCGGCGGGCGGATGTCCCGCTCGCAGAAGGGCGAATGTTCCAAGAACTGTCCGTAATTGTTCAAGTACCGCTTGGGCGGCGTGACGTGACCGTAGGACTCGATCACCAACATCCGCTGCTCGCTACCCTCGTCGGGAATCAGGCGCCAGAGGACGCCGGTCGGAATCACCAGATAGTCGCCCGGGCGATAGCGCAGCTTGCCGAACTGGCTCTCCAGCACACCCTCGCCATCGTGGATGAAGAGCACATCGTCACCCTGACCGAACTTGTACCAGTAATCCATCGCACGATCGGGGCGGGCCACGTAAAGCACGACTTCGTGGTTGCCCATCATCGGCACCCGCGCTTCGATGGCGTCGCCGCCCGCGTCGGCTGGCGCGGAGCGGAAGTGGCGGTGGCGGAGCGCCCCCTGGGCTTCGTAGTCGATCGCGGTATCGTGAACCACCTCCATCCGTTCCACCTGCGTCGGCGGGTAGAGGTGGTAGAGGATTGACTGAATGCCCGCAAAGCCGTGGATGCCCATCACCTCTTCGTGATGCAGGTCACCATTCGCTTTGCGGAACTGAACGTGACGCTTTTGGGGCATCGTCCCCATGCGATAGTAGTAGGTCATGGCGTCTCCTGATTAAGAACAATTTGGATGGTGATGGTGACGGCTGTTAGTCACGCGATCTGATTACAGGCGATTCGTGCCTAGTGCATGGTGCAAAGGGGGCTGAGACTGCGCTAATCATTCTGCACCTTGCACTTTGCACCTTGCACCTTCCCGATTCTCAACCTCTTCTCAGAGACATGTCTACGCCTCTGAAGCGTATGACTGTTCGACTGCCCTACAAATTCCCGCGTAACTCCTGCTCCCGTTCGATCGCCTCGAAGAGTGCCTTGAAGTTGCCCTTGCCGAAGCCGCGCGCGCCGTGTCGCTCAATGATCTCGAAGAAGAGGGTGGGCCGATCCTCGACGGGCTTGGTGAAGATCTGCAGCAGATAGCCTTCGTCGTCCCGATCGACCAAGATCCCCAGTTCGGCCAGTTCGTCGATCGGTTCATCGATCTTGCCGACCCGTGCCTCAAGTTCGTCGTAGTAGGTCGTCGGCACACGCAAAAAGTCGATCCCGTTGGCGCGCAACCGCTTCACTGCGCCCAGGATGTCGTTGGTCGACAGGGCAAGGTGTTGCACGCCCGGACCATAGTAGTAATCGAGGTACTCTTCGATCTGCGATTTCTTCTTGCCCTCGGCCGGTTCGTTGATCGGGAACTTCACCTTGCCGCTTCCATCCTGCATCACCTTCGACATCAGCGCGGAATATTCCGTGGAAATGTCCTCATCGTCGAAGTGGAGCAGTTGGGAGAAGCCCATCGTGGTCGCGAAGAAATCGACCCAGCGGTTCATCGCGCCCAGCTCCACGTTGCCGACCATGTGGTCGATGTGGGCAAAGCCAAAGCCACGATGATCTTTGCCCACTTTGCCCGTTCCATTGCCGTAGCCATTCATTCCTTTGTAGCCTGGGGCGAAGGGGCCGTTGTACGCGGAGCGGTCGACGAATTTGATCAGCGTATCGCCGTAGGCGCGAATCGCGGAGTAGCGATAGACCCCATGCTCATCCTCGATCTGGGTCGGTTTGATCGCCCCCTGCGCTCCCCGATGGGTCGTCTCGGCGTAAGCGCTGGCCGCATCATCGACCTCCAGCGCAATGACCGCCACGCCATCGCCATGTAGATGGACGTGGCGGGCGATGGCGCTGTCGGGGCTGAGCGGCGCAGTCAGCACCAAGCGGATCATCCGCTGCTCCATCACATAGCTGGCCGTCTTGCGGTTCTTCGTTTCAAGGCCGCTGTAGGCCGTGTTGGCGAAGCCGAAGGCGGTCTGATAAAAATGTCGCGCTTGCTTGGCATTCCCCACATAAAATTCGACATGGTCGATCCGTTTGATCGGTAAAAAGTCGACGGCATTGTCGCTCATGATCGCTCCTTTTCGAGTTTGGTGAGTTTGGTGAGTTTGGTGAGTTTGGTGAGTTTGGTGAGTTTGATGAGTTTGATGAGTTGGGCGTTGCTCTGCGTTGCCTGCTCTGCGCTCGGAGCCTGATCTGAGCAAAGCGCCGGGTCATCCGTTCCGTTCTGCGTTCTGCGTTCTGCGTTCTGCGTTGGCTGCTCTGCGTTAGCCGATGACGCGCCCCAGCCGCTCGATGCCATGGTTGATCTGGTCGACGGTGGCGTTGGAGAAGTTGAGCCGTAGGCAGTTGCGTGCCCCCTGCCCCCCGACGGCGAAGGCGTGGCCCGGAATGAAGGCGACCTGTTCTTCGGCGAGGGCACGCTCAAACAGCGCGCCCGTATCGAACGCTTGCGGCAATTCGACCCAGACGAACATGCCCGCCTCCGGCTCGGTCCACGTCGCGTTAGCAGGGAAATGACGGCGCAGGGCAGCGAGCATCGCATCGCGTCGCGCGCCGTATTCGCGGCGCAGCAGGGCGAGGTGGGGCGCAAGGTGGCCCGCGGCGAGCCAAGCGCTGATCGCCCGCTGCATCAGCGCCGACGTTTCGAGGTCCGCTGCCTCTTTCACCACGGTTAGCTTCGGCACCATCGCCTCTGGCGCCACGATCCAGCCCACCCGCAAGGCGGGCGCAATGATCTTCGAGAAAGAGCCGAGGTAGAAGACGAACGTTTCGTCGAGGCTTCGCAAGGCGTCGGGCGCGGCACCGTCATAACTGAGCAGGCCATACGGGTCATCCTCGATGATCGGCAGCCCATACTCGCGCGCCACGGCGATGAGTTGGTGGCGTTTTGCGGGACTCAGGCTCACGCCGAGCGGGTTGTGCGCTTCCGGCACGGTATATAGGAAGGCCGGTCGTTCGCCCCCCGCCAGCGCGCGGCGGAGCTGATCGACATCCATCCCACTCTGCAGATCGGTTTCGATCGAGAGGAAGCGGGGGGACATCGGGGCCACCGCCTGCTGCAACCCGGTGTAAACGATTCGTTCGGCGGCCACCGTGCCATGCGGATCGAGCAGCATCTGGGCCAGCACGGCCAGGGCTTGTTGCGCGCCGGTGGTGATGAAGATTTGGCGCGTGCTGCACTCGACCCCACGCATCCGCATCAGCTCAACGATCTGCGCTTTGAGCGGCTCGTAGGGCGGGCGATATTGCAGCGCGAGCGCATCGCTCGACATGACGTGCGCTACCGCGTCCGAAAAGCTGTCGCACGGAAAGAGGTCGGGGGCGGGAAGGCCCCCCGCAAAGGAAAGAATGCCGGGCTTGGAGACGACCGCGATCATGTCCCGTAAAACAGAGCGCTTGACATGGGTGGTCCATTCGGCAAGTTTCGGCTCAGCACTGAGCAGTTTCGGTTGTGGATACATGGCTTCGCTTTGCGTTTGTTGATCGAAAGGGGGGGGGGCGGTGGCTCAATGCTCAAAAGGTCGTGAATCGCGAATCGGCACCTGTCAACTTCGCCCACCATGAAATAACTTGGTGAGTCTCTATCTCTATGCTGAGAGTGTCACGTTTGATGCAGCAACGGCTGCCTGACGGTCGTTAATCCTGCGGTTCCCAATCGACCGGAATGGCCGTGCCGTCTTTGATCTCGCTGAGCACCAAACTGGTCCGTAGCTTGTCCATGCCTGCCAGCGGTGTGAGCTTCTGCATCAAAAACTCTTCCAGATGCTCACGATTACGTAGCAGCACCTTCAATAGATAATCGTACTCGCCCGTCAGATGATGGCAGGCCAGCACTTCGGGTAGATCGTTAACAAAGCGGCGGAAATTGGTAACCGCCGTTGGCTCATGCCGTTGCAGGGTCACTTGGACGAAGCAGAGCATCCCGAAACCGAGCGCTTCAGGGTTGACCCGTGCCACATAATCGGTGATGATGCCAGAGCTTTCCAGCTTTCGCAGGCGGCGCTGCAACCCTGCGGGGGAGAGGCCGACGTGCTGTGCCAGCTCCGTATTGGTCATTCGCGCGCGCCGTTGTAGATAGTAGAGAATCGTCCGGTCGATCTCGTCAAACTGTGTTTTCATCTTACTGATAATCGGCTTATTAGTCAAGGTCTTAAAAGCATCTTGCAACAGGTGGCAATATATTATACGGACATCGTGGAAAGTGTAAAAAATCTACGGTGGTGCGTGCAAGCGTTCGCGGCGATTCATGCGATAGCGCTCCTCTGTGTGCCGGAATGGACTTTTCGCCGCCTGTTGACTGCTCCCTCACGTACCGCCAGCCGTCACCGATGCGCCGCAAAGCCCCTGCTTCGTATCGTCCGCCCGTAGCAACCCACGCGCCGCCTTGGCTACGTGACCCAACGAGAAGAGGCATTATTTGACATAATTCGCCATCCTCGTATACTTAGGGATGCTGTTCTGAGCGAGTGGGAATCGACAATCGATCCAAGTTTCCCACGAAATGAACCTTTTTCGGCGGAAGGATGTATTTATTCCGTGATCCTCGTTCTCTCGAAGAGGGAACGTCACCGATAGCTATGGCACTGCCGCCTTCGATCACCACAAGTTTCTCACCCTACATTCGCTTTACAAGAGAAGAGTGGGCCAAGCTTCGTAATTCCACACCGCTGACCTTGACCGAGGAACAGGTCGAGTCGATGCGCGGCTTGAACGAAGATCTCTCGCTCAACGAGGTGCGGGAGATCTACCTCCCGCTTGCTCGATTGCTTAATCTCTATGTGGTCGGGACGCAGAGCCTCTACGAGGTAACGGAGCAGTTCTTAGGGAACCCTGTCCCAAAGGTTCCTTTTGTGATTGGACTGGCCGGTAGTGTGGCAGTCGGCAAGAGCACCAGCGCCCGCATTCTGCAGGCCCTGTTGGCAAGCTACGAGGCCCATCCGCGGGTAGATCTGATCACCACCGATGGCTTCCTCTACCCGAATGCGGCGTTGGAGGCACGCGGGCTGATGGCGCGCAAGGGCTTTCCGGAGAGTTACGACCAGCGCCGCTTGTTGCGCTTTGTCGCCGCCATCAAGTCCGGTCAGCGCGCCGTGAGGGCACCGATCTACTCCCATGTGAGTTACGACATCGTGCCGGATAGCTATCAAACGGTGGTCGCGCCCGATATCGTGATCATTGAGGGGTTGAATGTGTTGCAGAGTGGTGCCACGGTAAAACGGCGCAGCCCGCGGCTCTTCGTCTCCGATTTCTTCGATTTCTCGATCTATGTGGATGCCGACGTGGAGAATCTGGAAGCGTGGTACGTGTCTCGTTTTCTGACGCTGCGGGAAACGGTCTTTCAGGAAGCCGATTCCTACTTTCATCGGTACGCCACACTCAGCGAGGAAGAGGCGATTGATGTCGCACGCAACATTTGGCAGACCATCAACCTTCCAAATCTGCACGACAACATCGAGCCGACCCGCGAACGGGCCAAACTGATCTTGAAAAAGGGTCGCAACCATGTGGTAGAATCGGTCAGGTTGCGGAAATTATGACGGATCTGTGATTCTCATGTAGCGTTAATCTAGCGCTGTTAAACTGCTCAGGTTAGGGACATCGTCTCAAAAAACAGCAGAATAGTAGGTTTCAGATCGGCGTTCTCATTATGAGCAAGGGATAGATGATGAGCGAACAACCAGATATTTTAGAACGCACCAAACAAGTGACGGGCAGCTTGGAAGAGATGGACACCGACAACCTCGTGGCCATGTATCTCCGCGAGGGGGCGCAGCATGACCTGCTCGACAAGGAAGAAGAGCTGGAGTTGGCCACGATGTGGCGTGCTGCGATGAAGGCCGAGGAGGAGCTGGCGTCGATCACCGACGAAGATGAGCGCCAAAAAGTGATGTACATGATCCGCCGGGGGGAAACGGCGCGTCAACGGCTGATTCGCTCCAACCTGCGTTTGGTGGTCAGCGTCGCCGCTCGTTATCAGGGCTACGGAGTGCCGCTGAACGACCTGATCCAAGAGGGCAACATGGGGCTGATGCACGCGCTTACCAAGTTCGAGCCGGAGCGTGGCTTCAAGTTCAGCACCTACGCCACGTGGTGGATTCGCCACGCCGTGGGTCGCGCCGTTGCCAATCAGGGCCGCACCATTCGCCTGCCGGTCCACATGGCCGAAAAGGCGCGCAAGGTGAAGGAAGCGGCTTACCGCATTTCGCAGCGCACGGGCAACGAAGCTACGACCTTCCAGATCGCGGAAGAGCTGGAAATGACGCCGGAGAAGGTTGAAGAGATTCTGCAACTCTCGCGCCGTCCGCTCTCCTTTGACAACCCGGTCAGCCAAGAGGATGACAGCGCGACGCTCGGTGATTTCTTGGCGGATGAAGAATCGATCACCCCTTACGAGGCGGCGCTGGACAGCGGCCTCAGCGATGAGTTGACGAGCGCGCTCAGTACCCTCTCCCCGCGCGAGGCGCGAATCTTGGGTCTACGCTACGGCTTGCGGGATGGCCGGGAGCATACCCTGAAGGAGATCGGCGAAAAGTACGGTCTGACGCGTGAACGGATCCGTCAGATCGAGAAAGAGGCGCTGCGCAAGCTGCGCCATCCGAGCCGCAGCCGCAAGCTGCGCTCCTTTGTTGGCTAACCAGCCACCAAATCGCAAAGAGGCCTGCCTTCGGGCGGGCCTCTTTTTTGTTGACATGGCAAGGCAACAAAGCTCCCATTCCCTATTTTCCATGCGCCATTCTGGGGTCGTCGCGATCCGCCGATAGACGGCCAGACGACTCTGACGGGCGGCCTTCTTGCAGGAACAGATAAAGAAGGGTGTTGCGGCGACATCGCTCGTTCAGTCAATCGCAATGGAAAGCATCCATGCGCCCCGATTCGCGATTCATGACTCAGAAAGTCAGCTACACTCCGCAAAAAGCTCACCTCAACTCCTGAGTGGACACTTTTTCACAGCATAGAGCTGGGATCGACATCGATTTCCCAGCCGATGCTCGGGGGGTGGCTACGCAGCAGTGCACGCGCGTCGGCATGTGGACCGCGCACCACCACCTGCCAACGGTAGCGGCCATGCAGCTTACCGAAGAAGGATGGGGTCGGGCCGATGATCTCGACGCCCGCGTAGCCCGCCTGCGCCAGACGCTCGCGGAGCTGGGCGGCATACTCGGTCGCGGCCTCTTCGGCGGCGCGCGGCGAGCTGGCGCGATAGACCAGCTTAATCAACGTGGTGAAAGGCGGATAAGCGTGCTGGCGGCGGAAGGCCAGTTCGTGGCGGTAAAAGGCATGGTAGTTGTGCTGGCTGGCGCTCTGGATCGCGTAGTGATGGGGGGTATAGCTCTGTAGCACAACCCGACCCCCCAGCGGCCCACGGCCCGCGCGGCCCGCAACCTGCGTCAGTAGCTGGAAGGTCCGCTCCGCCGCGCGAAAGTCTGGCAGGTGGAGCGCCGTGTCGGCGGAAATCACCCCCACCAGCGTCACCAACGGCAGATCCAGACCCTTCGCCACCATCTGCGTGCCCACCAAGATGTCCGCCTGTCCGGCGGCGAACTGTGCCAACAGCTTCTCGTGCGCCCCTTTTTTGCGCGTGCTGTCGCTGTCCCAACGCAGGATGCGGGCATCTGGAAAGAGCCGTTGCGTCACTTCCTCGACCTGCTGGGTGCCGAGGCCGAACTGCTTGATGCGCGGGCTGAGGCAGCGGGGGCAGATCGCCGCTTGCGCGGCGCGGCTGCGACATTGATGGCAGATCAGATAGTCGAGGCTCCGGTGGTGGGACATCGGCACATCGCACCGTTCGCACTGCTGCACCCAACCACAGTCGCGGCACATCACAAAGGAGTGCGCCCCGCGCCGATTGAGGAAAAGGATCGCCTGTTGCTGCGCCTCCAGCACCTCCGCCAGCGCCTCGCGCAACATGCGCGAGAAAATCGTGCTGTTCCCCTCGCGCAGCTCTTGGCGCATATCCACGACCGTCACGGGCGAGAGGCCGGGTGCCCTCTCATCCTCTGGAGCAAGCTGTCGGGCAACGCGCTCGCCCATCTCCAGCAGCCGATAGGGGCCGCGGTCGGCACGGTAGTAGCTTTCAAGGGCGGGCGTGGCCGAGCCGAGCAAAAGCAGCGCCCCTGTTTGCGCGGCGATCTGTTCCGCCACGTCGCGGGCGTGATAATGCGGAAAGCTATAGCCGGGCAAGTGGCCCTGTTTATAGCTCCACTCATGCTCCTCATCGATCACGATCAGCCCCACATGGGGCAGCGGCGCAAAAATCGCCGAGCGCGAGCCGATGGCCACGGTCGCTTCGCCATCCCGCAGCCGCCGCCACTCGTCATACCGCTCCCCGTCGGAAAGCTGCGAGTGTTGGAGGGCGATCTGGTCGCCGAAGCGGCCCCCAAAGCGGGCCACCGTCTGGGGCGTCAGGGCGATCTCGGGGACGAGGACGATCGCTTGCTTACCGAGCGCCAGGGTTTCGGCGACGGCCCGCAGATAGATTTCCGTCTTGCCGGAGCCGGTGACGCCGTGCAACAGATAGCTTTCCCCTTGCTGGCGGTGCAGCGCAGGCCGCAGCTCGCGCCAAACGGCCCGCTGTTCGGGCGTGAGCTTGGGCGGCGTCGTGGGGGGGATGTGGCGTTCAGCCAAGGGATTACGTTTCACTTCGCGCGCTTCAAGGGTCAGCAGCCCGGCCTCGACCATCCGCGCCAGTTGGCCGCGCGAAAGCGACGTGGCGTCGCGCAGTTCGTGCCACGTCATTTCAACGGCTTGGCGTTGCAGAAAGCGGAGCGCGGCACGGTATTTCGTGGTGCCGCGCAGCGCGTCGATCATGGCGTTGACGCGGTAGCGGGGCAGCGCCAGGGCAATGCGGTCGGGCGCGGTGCTGACCAGGCGCAACAGCCCGCGCGCGAGCAAGGCCTCCACCGTGCGATTGCCGATGCCATGATCGCGCAGGATGGGGTGGGGCAACGGTTCGCTCTCCGGCCAACTGTCGATCCAATCCAGCGCCTGTTGCATCGCCTCGCTGAGCGGCGGCTGTTCGGCGGGCCACTGCCGTTGTACGAAGGTGCCAGCTTGCCACAAAAGCAGCCGGTTCTCGACCATCTCGCGCACCGTCGCTTCGCTACTGCCGCTGCTTGCGAGTAGTGCATCAAGCGTCATCTCGCCCTCCGCTGCGGCGAGCAGCGCCAGCAGATCGGCCTGCTTGGAACCGCGCCCCAAGGCGCGAAGCCGTTCCTCCCGTTCGGCGTCGTCCCGCAGTCGAACAAAATCGACCATGCGGGGGCGCATCATCGGCTTTTGTGTCACGAAGCGTTCGTACAACAGTCCCTCGCGCAGCAGTTCAACGACGACGGATTGTGCGCGTTGCTTGCTGCCGATCGCTTCGGCGGCAGTCGCCATGGTGGATTGGCCGCCGTTGGCTTCCAGCCAAGCCAACAAACGCCGCCCATCGCGCGAAAGCGGCTGCGCGACGGGGCGTGGGCTGCGAAAGAGGTAGCGCTCGCTTCGTTGCAGCACCCCACGGGGTAGCATCAACAGCAGCGTGTCCCAAAGGGGCGCCAGGTAATGGTGGCTGATCCACTGGGCGAGCGGGACGCCGTGGGGCGGCAGATAGGGCGTCAGTTCACTGATGGCGCTGATCGGACGGAGGCGGTCAACGGGCGCTTCTTCGGCAAAGCCAATCAGTATCCCTTGTGTCAGTTCACTGCCGAACGGCACCCAAAGTAATTGTCCGACGCTCAATTGCGCCTGAAGCGGGGGGGGAATCAGATAATGCCACGCCCGGAAAAGGGGATCGTCATCGCTGCGGTCGTCGCGGCGGCGTTGGGCCAGCAGCGCCATACGCTGGCGAGCGGTGAGGGCAACGGCGACGAGCGCATAGGGCGGGTGGTCTCTCATCAGACAGGCTGTGATTCCGTGGGCAGGGGGTTAACGGTGATTCTATCTATCCCCTGCTCTCTACGAAACTACGGCCAGCGGTGAGCGGCAGACGAGGGGCCGTCAAGGCATGTACGGGGGTAGGGGTGTCAATAATGAAGGGACATATCGGCGAGTGATCGGGTCATCGGAACGACCGCGCAGCCAATCAGTTACAAGGATTTGACGTGCTGCGGGCGAGCCGCACACATCGAATCCTTGATTTTGCGTCGATACGTTGCCACTAGGCGCTAGTGGAAGCGTCGAAAATCTTCCAAGATGCGATGAATCATCAAGAGGATCGCCAAGCTCGACAGCGCGAAGATCGTCAGCCCCCCCATCAGTTGGTAGAGGACGGTCGCGTCACGAAGTGAGTTGACAAATTGTGGATTCGCCATGGCCGCCTCCTTATGTGCCAGTCATTAAGGTGACCAACGGTAATAGCATATCAGATTTCGAGTTGACTGTCAACAAACTCGTCTGCTAATCAACAGATATGTGTCGATATGGGATTAAAAGGTTCGGTCAGATGGCAAGGGCTTGACTGAGCGTACAGGCCGCACGAGCAGCGGCTGGACGGGGGATGACGCATTGAGGTACGGCGTCAATGACAAGGTTATCGCGCGGGGAATCGCTCGGCCAAGTCGCCGATGGGGCGGCGAATAGGAGCGGATAGCCGCCCAAGGGCCATCAAATCGACCGATTTTGCGAAGATCAGTACTCTCGACAGTGACATGGCCCCCGCTCACCTCGGTTGAGGCCCGCATGCATCCCCTTGATGTAGCACGCCATCCCCGCGATAATCAGCAGCATCCCGACCATGCAATAAATGATGAGGCTCATGACTGATTCCTCCTGATCGAAAGGTTTTGACTAACAAATTCACTCTATCAGAAAATACACAAAAAGTCAACAGTCAATCGTAAAATTGGCACCAAGTCCGAAGCGACTAAGAGAGAGGGGAGAGGCTGAGGGCTATCTGGACTGTGCGCCCGACTTCGGAGTAGTTCGAACCAAAGCGGGCACGCGGTCAAAGATCAGCGTGCCCGTTCACTATTCTCCATTCGCTATTCGCTCAAGTTGACGTGGGATAGAGTCCCCTCCTTGTGCCCCTCGCCGCTCTGTCAGACCATCGCATAGCCCTCGCCGCGAATCGTCACCAGATGTTGAGGGTGGGCGCGATCCTCTTCGATCTTGGCGCGCAGTCGTTGGACGGTGGTATCGAGCGCCTTGCTATCGGGATCGACCTTCCCCCAAACGTACTCTTGCAGCACGTCGCGCTTCACCGTTTGGCCCCGATTGGTAAGCAGCTTCTGCGCCAACCGCATCTCGGTCTCGGTCAGTTGTTCGCGCTTGCTGCCAACGGTGATCCACCGACCTTCCAGCCGGATGTCCGTGCCTGATTTACCACTGTGGTAGAGCTGCAACCACTCCTTGTAGAGCGGGGAGAAGAGGCGGAGATCGCCCGAAGCATCCGCGATGACGCCACCGTAATCCTTGAGCGTGCGGACCAGCGCGCCGTTGCGCGGCAGCGCGCGATCGTGGGCAAGCGCAATCAGCGCACTCTTGGCGGCGGAATCGCCGTCGACGAGGTGATGGAAGATACTCTTGAAGAGTGCATCGGCGTCGGCGCGCATGGCCTCCAGCACGGCGTCGAGCGAGGGGACCGCGTTGTGGCTGCGCTGTAGATGCCAGCGGTGATTGCCCGCCAGCTTCAACAGGTCGGGGTGACCGCCACATTGCGCCAACAACTGCTCGGAGAGCGTATCCTCCCACGACTCACCCTTGTCCTTGGCCGGTTCGATCAGCAAGTCGCGGGCATCGGCTTCGCTCAACATGTCCAGCGGCTGTGTGGTGAAGATCTGCCCAAAGAGCGAGTCAACGCCCTGCTCCAACATCTCGTGCAGCGGCTTCATAGAGGAGACGATGTAGGCGATCTGATAGTGGCGGGTGAGCAGCAGCAGAAAATCCTCGAACCGCTTGTCAATTTTCCCCGCCGCATCGAAGCCATCCAGCAGGAAGACCGTGCGGATATCCTCATCCTCGAACTGGTCGAAAAGGGTTTGGAGCGCTTCGGCCTGAACCGCGAAATCATCGGTTTTTGGGGGACGCGCGATCTCGATCTGTGGGAACGCTTTGCCCCCGTAGCGCCGCAACATGCGATGCATCATCTCGACGACCGGACTGTGTTGGGAGACATCGTCGGGGTGGCGCATCGGCTTCGGGAACGAGAGGTCGATGGGGACGAAGAGGAGCTGGTAGGCAGTCGAGAAATATTCCGGAAAGGCCTCCCGCGCCCCCTCGGAATGGCGAAGGAAGTTCAGCAGCGAACTTTTCCCGATGCGCCGAATGCCCGTAACAGAAACCGATTGGGGCGCTTCCACGGCGGTGATATTCTGAAGGAGTCGCTCGACATCCGCACGCCGCCCGTAGAATTGGCTGGGTGCGGTCACCGGCAGACGATTGAGGTAGGGATTGTTCTGAGGCATGACTCTGCTTTCGTCGGTTAGTGGCGGATGGGCGTGCCCAGCACCGGGCGGGGCAGTGGGTAGAAATCGGCAAACCAGCGGCGAAAGAGATCAACGCTAAATTGGTAGCGATCTACGCCCGTACGCGACCGATGTTTCGTGACGACGAGTCGCTTCAACAGCCGTTCCAAACAGCCTTCGACGGAGCCTTCGGCGAGGGGCAGCAGTCCCGCCTGGTCGATCCGCGCTTCAATTTCAGCGGCGGTGGCCGCTTCCGGCATCGCCGGATCGCTGAGCGCTTGCAGCACGATATGTTCGTCGCTCTGTTCTCCCTTCCAGAAATGGCGGAACTCGACGCTGCTCGAATCCATGTTGTGACGCTCAATGACCTGCTCGATATCCATATAGGTCACGATGCGTCGGTTCATCACGCTCAGATGGACGATCAGATTCTGACAGAGCCGTTGCAGATAGAAGGGGTGCCCGCCCGTGATGCGGTAGAGTGCCTCTACCCCCGAGCGGTCGATCTGCACGCCCACACTCAATGCCCCGTCGCGCACCAAGTTGAGCGACGCTTCGCGATCCAGGGGGCCGAGCCGATGGCTGAGCGCATGATTCAGCCCGGCATCCACCTTGCCACTCTGCATCAGCTCAATGACGTCGTCGCTGGCACAGAAAAGGACCGAAAATTCCGATTCCCCTTGGGAGAGATAGCGCAGCGTATCGAAGACGTTGTAGTGGAGCTGTCCGTCCAACATCGCTTGGACGAGGTTGCCAAATTCGTCGAGGATCAGCAGCAGTTTCTTTCGGGCGGGTCGGGAGGCGATGACCCGCTCCATGTATCGCTCGAAGGCTTGCTGCGGCTGACGCTGAAAATCAAAGAAGTCGGGCGGCGGGGGCGCAATGTCGGCCCGCTCGGCGGCCCGTTGCACCCGCAAGGCCAAGCCATAGAGGGTCGCGCGGCTGTCCTCCGCCGCCACCCCTTGCAGGTCCACGAAGAGCATGGTGAATTGGCGTTGTAACACGGGGCGTTGGGTCAAGGTGAGGAGCAGCGAGGTCTTGCCAATCCGTTTGGGGCCGTGTAGCAGCAGGAACTCAATCGCGTTCTGCCCTTGCAGATGTTGCTCGACATGGCTTAACAGTTGTTCCCGGCCATAAAGATCCCTAGGATTTTTGATCGGCGTGGTGGGGGTATAGGGCGAAAGCAGTCGCCCACCGGCGGTGGGATAGGCCGTTTGCGCGTCCCACGGTTCGCCGTCGATCATCAGGGAACTGAACTGGGGGAGAGCGCGAAGGTGCTGGGTTAGATAGCCCAATTCCTGCTTGATCGGCAGCGCCAACCGGAAGCGCACCTCGTCCTCTTTACCGTCTCGATAGCCTTCGAGCCGGAGCAGATACATGTTGGTGCGGCGAATAATGTTCGTCACATCGAAGATCAGCCCATCGTAGTTGCGGGCGCGCAGCTTCAGTTCGACTTCGGCCATATGGCTTTTTTCGCGCTTCCAACGGAGGGCGATAACGCGCTTTTCATCCTGTACGTTAGGACAGGTACGGCGGTGAAGCTCGAAGCCGTAATCGCTCTGATAGCCGACGATACTGTCGGGGGGCGCGGGCGTACAGCAAACGACATGGGCCAGCAGATCCGGCCCCCAATGGGGGAAACGGCCGCGCTCTTCCGGCGTTAGCTCCACCGCCATCGACCGTGCGTCCACATCGTGGGGCGCATCGGCGAGCAGCACCGCCAGCAGCTCGTCGATCGCGCGCGTGCCGTCGGCGATGGAGCGGTAGATGCTCTCGAGGCTCTCTTGCTGTTTGTCAGCGTAGGTCGCCAGTCGCGGTTTGAGTTGGGAGAGATGGGCGTTCCGTTTGCGAAGCTCGTCCTCCAATAGGCGGTTTCCGCGCGCTTCGGGCCGTTGCCGCAACTGCGTACGAATCTTGATCAGGATGGAGTCGCGCGTGACCCACTGCTCCCACTCCGGCTCGGGGAAGCGTCGGCTGAAATCCCGTGTGACATGGACCACGTCCCCACTGCTGAGCGGGCTGTTGAGCGGCACTTCCCGTCCGTTGACGAAGATTCGATCGACCGTGCGGCCGATCTCGCTGTGGATCGTGTACGCGAAATCCAGCGCAGTGGCACCCGGGGGCATCATCTTGACGTCGCCCTGCGGGGTCAGCACATGGATACGGCTGACATCCTGCCGATGCAGATAGTTGATGAACCGTTTGAGGATGCGCTTCTCCAGTGGGTGCCAGCCCGTCCAGTCGACGTCGCTCCGCTCGAAGTGGGCGTGCCACAGCTTGTAGGCTTGGCGTGACAGCACCCCGTACTGCGCCAGACGGTGCGTATGTTGCGACCGAATGTAGACGCGGTACGCGCGTTGATTGGGGGGTGCAACGGTGGTGTGGAGCGCAGCATAGCCATAGCGGGCGCTGGTTGTGAAATAGTCCTGAAAGTCACCGACCTGGGGCGCGCCACAGCCGTGCACGGCCCCCAGCGCCGGGTAGACGTCGCACATAGTCGAAAGCACAAGATGGGTAACGAAATACTGCGACTCGTCGAGCCGATCGAGCAGTTGTTCATTGTCGAGGTTGTCCCCATTGCTCATTTCCACCATCTTACGCCGCAGGGCGGACGCATGCCACGGCACGATACGTATCTCTTCGGGGCTGATCCCCTGCTCGGCCAACTCCCGACGCAACTCGGCCTGCCACTGGGTCAATTCGACCTCGTGGTCGTCCAGCCAGTCGTCGCGTCGTCGCGTGATCCGTCGGAAGAAGTCGGGATCGTGCAAGCGGAAGATATGGTCCTCGACCTCGACTCGCACCTTCCACATCCCCAACTGGGAAAGTAGCGGTAGATAGAGGTCGCTGGTGCTACGCTGCAACAACTCTCGTTGATCGCTCGTGAAGCGGTCAGGGTGGCGTAGGTTGGCCAAGCGGTTGGCCAAACGGATGATGACGGCATCGATATCGTCCAACATGGCGCGTACCATCTTCTGGTAGCGTCTGGAGCCCCGTTCGTAATGGTGGATCGAGTCGTACTGGGCGATCTCGTGCGTCGTTCTGAACAGGGCTTGCAAGCGTCCATCGGCAAGGGGTTGGCAGACCTCATCGACCGTGGCCCCGTTCCGACCATAGCGCACCGCATCATGGATCAAGCCGACCAACACCACTTTTGGATCGCGTTCCCATTCGATCAGGATCTCAGCGACTTCCAACAAATGGGTCAAATAGGGCAGGCCGTCATTGCGGCGCTGGTCGTCGTGTGCATGGAGCGCAATTTCAAGGACCGGGCCAAACAACGCCGCACTCTCATCCTTCTGCTCAATATAGAGTTGCAGATCGCCCCAACGTTGCTGTAGATCGGACATGGTTTCTTTCCCGCCAGTCAACAAGAATACAACGATTATATCGCGCCAACTGACCATTCACAAGCCGCATCAGAATTGCGCCTCGCCCCCCTTCTCGCTACGCTTATCTCGTGCTGGCCGAACGGCAACCCTGATCCTGCGGATCGCTGCGTGAACGACGTTGCTGGGGCAAGCGCAGCGCAAGTAACGCAGCACGGCACCAAGCACTTAGGCGGAAGCGTGTTGCCATGACCACAGCCCTCCTATGCTGCCCTGAAATAAACCGGTTCGTGAGCGTCGTCGCGCGTCTAGCGGTCGACCGCCATAACCACGGCGTGGCGAATGGAGAACAGTGCATGGGAACTTGGTTGTCTCGTTGTAGGGCACTGCTTTGCCAAGCCACCCAGCCGCACACCCGCACATCGTCATGGGCTATTATCAGCTTCCAGGGTGCGCGGCAGCGCATGGCATCTCCATTCTCCCTACGTGCTAGCGCCATCTTCTGCCATAGAAATACAACCCTTATCAATAGCGAGTCACCATGGGAACCGTAATTGTCAAAAGTCTAGAAAATCTACAAACGCAGATCATCACCGACGGCCATTCGTTCATCATGGACGAGCCGGTCGATGCGGGGGGCGACGACCTCGGCCCTTCCCCCTACGACATGTTGCTGGCCGCCCTCGGTGCCTGCACCAGCATGACCCTGCACCTCTACGCCCGCCGCAAAGGGTGGCCGCTGGAGAAAGTGGAGGTCTGGGCCAGCTTCGAACGCATCCCCCAAGGGGAGGAGGAGGCCGGCAAGAAACAGCCCGACATCCAGCAGATCACCCTGGAAATGATCTTCTTCGGCGACTTGGACGAGGCGCAGATCAAGCGGCTGGAACAGATCGCGGGCCGCTGCCCCGTCCACCGGACGCTGAAGGGCGACTTGCGGATCGAAACGCAACCCGCCGAGGTGCGAAGTTCGCGGCAAAGGGAGCCGCTGGCATGAGCGACTACGAACCGCTGGACATCGAGAAGCTGATGGCCGAACAAGCGGCGATGCGTGCATTGCCCGATGACTTCCGCTCCGGCTTCATCGCAATCGTGGGGCGGCCCAACGTCGGCAAATCGACGCTGCTCAACCGACTGGTCGGCAGCAAGGTGGCGATCATCTCGCCCAAGCCGCAGACCACCCGCCGCCAAATCTTGGGGATGCATACCACCGATCAGGCGCAGCTCATCTTTGTCGATACGCCGGGGATCCACGAGGCGCACAGCAAGCTGGGCACTGTCATGAACGAGAGCGCCCGCGCCGCCATCCCCGATGCCGATGTGGTGCTGCTGATGATCGATGCGTCCGAGCGCTTGACATCGCTCGATCAGCAGATCGCACGCGAGGTGCTGCGCAGCGACGCGACGCCCTTCCTGCTGCTTAACAAGATCGACTTGGTTCCCCAAGAGCAAGCGGACGCGCGGCTGGCGCAACTCGCCGCGTTGGGCGACTGGTCCGCCATCTTCCCCATTTCGGCGACGACGGGGGATGGGGTACTGGGGTTGCGTGAGGCGATTGTCGAGGCGTTGCCCCTAGGGCCGCTCTACTATCCCGCCGAACAGTTCACCGACCAGCGCGAGCGGGATATCGCTACCGAGATCATCCGCGAGGCGGCGCTCCACTACCTCGACCAAGAGGTGCCCCACGCCGTCAACGTGGAAATCATGGAATGGACCGCGCGGGACCATGCCAAAAGCTACGTCGAGGCGATGATCTACGTCGAAAAGCAGAGCCAAAAGGGCATTGTGATTGGGCGCGGCGGGGCCATGTTAAAACGCATCGCGTCCCGCGCCCGCAAGGAGCTGGAGCGGGTCTTGGGCTACCCGATTTACCTCGACGTGCGCGTCAAGGTCCGCGACGGCTGGCGCGACGACGAAAGCTGGCTCAACCGCTGGGGCTACGTCAGCAAGTAACGCAGAACAGTTAACAAGAAGGGCGGTTTGGCACGCAAAAGAGGCTACCAATCGGTAGCCTCTTTTGGATATCCCATCGGGTTAGGCGGCGGCTTCGCTCTCGTTCACCTTTTGGAATTGAACGCTGAGTTCAATCTCGATGGTGTTGCCGACCAGCACTCCCCCGCCATCCAGCGGCACGTTCCACGTCAGCCCGAAGTCGCGGCGGTCGATCTTTGTTTCTGCCGAAAAGCCCCACTTCTCGTTGCCGTACGGATCGGTGCGGTGGCCGAGTGCTTCCACTTCCCATCTCACCGCTTGGGTCACATCTTTGATCGTCAGCTCGCCCTCGACCTCATACTCATCTTCATCTTCGCGCATGATGTTCGTGGCGACGAAGCGCATCGTGGGGTAGGTGTCGACATCGAAGAAGTCGGCCGAGCGCAAGTGCGCGTCGCGATCTTCGTTTCCGGTGTCGATGCTGGCGACTTGCACCGTGCCTTCGAGCGTAGAGGCGGTGAAGTCGTTCTCGTCAATCGTCACATCACCGTCGAAATCACGGAAACTGCCGCGCACCTTCGTAATCATCATGTGGCGTGCCGTGAACTCAACGTTACTATGAGGTACGTCTACTTTCCATCCCATCGTATCCTGTCTACCTTTCTTGATCTATCGATACACCTATTTGACTGTAATTCACCCTGCGATCCTGACCACTCACCGCTCTTTTTCTGTGGGTGAACGGCGAAAAGTATAGCCGCCGGATTACTCCGATCCAACCTCGACCCGACCCATGCCATCGACACATTGCCGCCTGCGCGATGGTTATACCAGTGGCAGATCGCGCCGTCGCTTGCCGTCCAAACGGAATAGGGCATTTGCCAGGGCCGCAGGCACGGGGCCGATGGCCGGTTCGCCCACCCCGCCGGGCGGGGCATCGGTCGGGTTGATGAGTTGTACCGTGATTTCGGGCGCGCGCGCGGGCGGGAGGATCGGGTAATCGGCAAAGTTGGCGTTCGTGATCCGCCCCTCCGCCAGCGTCGCCTGCTCCAGCAGCGCGGAACTGAGCCCCCAGATCACGTTGCCTTCGACCTGCGCCGTCGCCGTGTCGGGATTGATGAGCTGTCCGCAATCCATCACCGCCCAGACGTGGTGGACGATCGGCGTCTCGCCGTCGAGCGAGGCTTCGACCACCAGCGCGACCGCCGTGCCCGCATCGAAGCTGCAGGCAACGCCCCGCGCACGGCCCGCGGCGGGCGGCGCGTCCCAGCTCGACAGCGCGCGTACCGCGTCCAGCGCCGCGCGCAGCCGCACGACATGCGCCGCATCGGAATTGAGGTGCGCCAAGCGGAAGCTGAGCGGATCGGTGCCAGCGACGTAGGCCAGCTCGTCGAAGAAGCTTTCCAGCGCGAAGGTGTTGGCCAGTAGGCCCAAGCCGCGCCACGGCCCGGTCGGCACCGGCAACTTGCGCCGCCACGCCACCACATGCCGATTCGCCACCTCATAGGCGATGCGTCCGCCCCGCCACGCGCCGAAATCGACACCAAAGAGAAAGCGCAACGGTGCGGGGAAGTAGGCGAAGAGCACGTCGCCGCTGGCCTGCTGATGTTCGATGGCCGTCACGCGCCCTTTTTCGAGCACCGCGCGGAACTGATGATGGGTCGGCGGGCGGAAGTAACCGTTCTGCGTCTCCTCTTCCCGCGTCCAGCCGACGTGAACCGGCACCCCCACCGCTTCCGACAGGCGTGCCGCCTCGATCGCGACTTCGCTGATCCCCTTGCGCCCAAAACCGCCGCCCAAATAGGTCGGGATGATTTCGATCTCGCCGACCTCGCGGCCCAGCGCGCTGGCGACTGCATCGGCGGTGCGGGCCTGCATTTGGGTCGAAACCCAGACCCGGACCCCATCGCCCGTGGCATCGGCCAGCGCGGCTTGGGGTTCCATCGGCATGTGCGCGGCCAGCGGCGTCCGATATTCCGCGCTGATCGTCCCTTGCCCAAACATCGCCTCGGCATGGCCCTCGCGCTGGATGGCAACGCCCCCGCGCCCGCCGACAGTGACGAGTTCCTCGATCTCCCGTTGTGACCAGCGTTTGCCTTCGCGCCATTCGATGTCCAGCGCGTCGCGGGCCTGCCATGCGGCCCGTCGCGTGGTGGCGACGACCCCCACGAAGCCAGCCTCGCCCTCCACCACGACCGCTTCGACGCCCGCCATGGCAGCGACCGCGCTTTCGTTGCGCAGCCGCACGAACTCGGCCTCGAAGCTCGGTTTGTGGGCCGAGGCCCCGTAGCGCATCCCGTCCATCCGCGCGTCGTAACCGTAGACCGCTGCGCCGTTCACCTTCGACGGGATGTCGATGCGCGGCACCGATTGGCCGATCAGGGTCAGTTCGGCGGTCGGGCGTAGCGTGACCTCGTCAGGGACCGTCCACTCGCGCTGCCCGGCCGCCAACTCGCCGAAGCTCAGGCGGGTCGCGGTATCGCCCTTGGCGAAGAAAGATGCCCCTTCTTGCACGATCTGATCCAGCGGCTGGCCCCACTGTTCGCTGGCCGCGCTGCGCAACGTTTCGCGCAGGGCCGCGGCCGCCTGCCGAATCGGCTCGTAGCTGGTGATGACCGACGCGCTACCCTGTGTCCCGCTTGAATCTTGGGGGCCGACGCGCGAGGTCGCTTGGAGGATCTCCAAATCGTCGAGCGTGACCCCCAATTCAGCCGCAGCGATCTGGGCGAGCGCGGTGTGGATCCCCTGGCCCATCTCAACTTTGGGCAGATAGAGACGCAGCTTGCCCGTCTCGCCCAGCTCAAACCAGAGATCGGGCGTCGCCTCAAGGCCGCCCGGCGCGGTCGCACCGTCCAGTCGGTCGGCGATGCTCAGCCGCGCCCGGGGCAGGCCCAGCCCCACACCCAAGGCGAGCAGTCCCGCGCCGGAGCCTGCGCCGATCAAAAAGCCACGACGAGTGATCGTCCAACGGCGCTTCTTCTCGCTCACGAGTTCACCTCCGCAGCGGCTTGCAACGCGGCGCGGCGGATGCGTACGTAGGCCCCACAGCGACAGAGATTGGTCACCTTCTCGGCCAGCGTCGCCTCATCCACAGCGCCTTCCTCCGCCAGTAGCCCCGCAATCGCCATGATCTGTCCGCTCATACAGTAGCCGCACTGCGGCACCTGCTGGTCGATAAAGGCCTGCTGCACGGGGTGCAGCCCTTCGTATCCCTCGGCCAGCCCTTCGATCGTAGTCACGGCTTTGCCTTCGACCGTTGACAGGGGCGTGATACAGGAACGAGCGGCGACGCCATCCAGATGGACGGTGCAAGCACCGCACAGCCCCACGCCACAGCCGAAGCGGGTGCCGATCAGCCCCAGCTCGTCCCGCAGCAGCCAGAGCAGCGGCGTGTCGGGCGGAGCGTCGGTTTCGAAGGGGCGGTTGTTGATGGTGAGTTTCATAGGCGAGGGCCTTTCGGGAGATAGAGATAGAGATTTCAGGCGCTGTCGCACAGCACAGGGGTGTGTGGGTGTCGGTCGATGCGGAGGCAATGGGATGCGATGTAGCCGATTCCGATGCGCGATTCGCCCGAATGAATTACGACTCGGTTGCTACCACCGCTCTTGACGGTCGGAGCGCTTCCACGCCTTTCGCGATCAGCAGCACCAGCCCGACCAGAATGAAGACGAGCAGGTACTCGATCAGCGGGATGCGGATCACCTCGTTAAGGTTGGCGAGACCACGTCCGGCGTAGACCCATGCCATGAAGGCGAGGTAGGCGGCGAGCGTGGCCCAACGCAGCCACGCGGGCCAGCGCAGCCCGTGCATCTGGGTGATGACAAAGATGCCGACGAAGCCGAAGAAGAACATCGGCCAAATACCGTTGCCCTGCTGCACCGCCACCAGCGTGCCATGGGCCGCCACCATCAGCTCCAACGAGACGGTCCAGTAGCGGTTGAGGTGGGCGCGGGTGAAGAAGAGGCTACCCTGTACCATCAGCATGAACATATAGAAGAAGCCGATCAGGTGGCCCATCGTGTCGGTCATCGGGTGGTACCAGAAGGTGTAGACGATGGCCCATGAGAAGAGATAGCCGTGGTAGTGGCGCAGCCAATCGACCGCCCGCTGGTTGAGCGGCGCTTTTTTGCCCCAGAAGAGGCCGCGCCGTCGGTTCTCCATCGCCAGCACCGCGACCAGCAGCAGCACCACCGAGGCCTGCGAGCTCCAGATCGAGACATCCTGCGCCAGCCCATCATAGAGCCAGTGGGTTTGGATGAAGTGGAGCACGATGAAAAAGGCGTTCATGCCGAGCGCCCACTGGTTGACCGGATGAAGCCCCTTCGTGTAGCGATGCTTGGTCCGTTGGGCGTAGTAGATCAGCCCCCAGAAGGCGAGCTGGTGGACGGCGTAAAGGGTCCAGACCACAGTACGGTTAAAGGCGGTGGGGTCGACCAGCTTCCAGAAGTACCACGACGCGCCCGCATCGGGCAGGAAGGTCGCTTCCAGCGGCTCAAGTCGGTAGCCCGCCACGGCGATCAGCGCGGTGAAGAGCAAGGAAAAGGCCATGCCGCCCCACAGAGCTTTGCTGCTTTGGGTCATGGGCGCACGTTGACGGGAGGCAAGAGAAGATTGGCTCATGGGTAAATCCTACGGAGGCGTGTTGTCAAGGGGTTATTGTAGCAGATCGGTAGCTTACGCAGAGCTTACGGTGAAAATACTACGGGGATATTAAGCGGGTGGCGAAGGCCCTCACTCCCCGCCGCCGCAAACGGCGCGGCGCCTCCCCTCTCTCCCAGCATTGGGAGAGAGGGCTGTGGCCGAGGCCATTGCATGTCACCAACGCTTTACGACCCTACACGTCCGACCCCCCTGACCCCCCATTTGTCATTCCGATCGAGGCGCCGCCGAGAGAGGAATCTTTCAGTGCCTTCTGCATTGCGTTTGCCTTGCTGGGGGCGACGCATGACAAGGTTACACAAGGCCTAGCATCGCTTTCGGACAAGGGTGGCAATGCCCTGCCACGGCGAGATTTCTCGCTGACGCTACCTGAAACTCCGTATGCTGACCGCAGCGGAATGAATTCCGCGCTCGTAGGCCAAGGGCCGTACCCGCAAGCAGGAAACCCACCGCCTCCGCGGACGGATTGTGGGCCATGGGGGTGAGGTAAAATGGAGCGCCCGCCACAAGGGAGGGAGGTCGCAATATATTTCGGGCCATGTGAATGACCAGCGCCCGCGGAGGCGGGCGCGTAGCCGCAGGCTTTCAGCAGGGACTTCAGTCCCCACACGACCAGTTTCTTGTCGCCGTTTATTCCGCCGTGGTATCTGGTACTCGAAATGACAGGTGGGGTTTAGTCGTCGCGCCGCTATGGTGCAAGGGGCAAGGATTGCGTTGTCAATCATTGCTGGAACGATGTGACGATTCACGATGTCTCGCGTCAGTGGTTATGGCCGCCCTGACCGCTCATCCCATCTCGTAGCCAAACAGGGCGATGTCCCGTTGGTAGAGCGTGGCGACTTAGGCGCGGCTCTGCGCGGTGTAGCGCGGGGATGCACCGTGGGGGGCGTTGATTGGCGATGGTGGGGCAATGGCACGTCGATGCCGATGCGCTGGCAAATGCCGCGCCATTCCGCGTCAATCGCCTCGAAGCGGGCGACGTGATCGACAAGGATATGGCCCTGTGGGTCGCCGAGAAAAGTATGTTGCGGACGGAGATGGGGCACGTAGTAGATCACGGTCGGTTCTGCGGCAAGGTGGGCCACGAAGCCATCAAAATCGTCAGCGTAGCGCAGCAGCCGACCACGCACGAAATCCTGTAATGAAATGCCCAACTCGGGCGGCAATGCCATCAAGTATTGGTAAGCGGAGAGCAATCTGTCCCACGGATCACGCACAAAGCCGAAGGTAAAGTATCGTTGCCACGCCTCCGGCTCGATGAAGGCAAATTCAAGCGCGGTGGTGTGGCCGCCCGTGAACCTTTTGTTGGCCCATGGGGACAACGCCACCTGCACTGACGTGCCACCCGTCTTCGGCACATGCACAAAGATCGTTTCGAGCCGCGGATAAATCTGGTGGAGATAAGGCCCCTGCCAGCTTGGCGCCCGCCGGGGCAGGCGGCGGGCATCCCAGCCCTGCTGATTGAGCGTTCGCTTCACCTGCCTCCAGAGCCGCTGTGTTGCGCTCACGGTGCTTGGCCCTCCGCCAACAACGCCCGCAGATCGAGCGGCAGCGTCACCATCGCCAACTCGCCGTTCGCCTCGCGCGGCCATTCCGTTTCGGGCCGATCCCAGTACAACTCCACCCCGTTGCCGTCGGGGTCACGCAGGTAGAGCGCCTCGCTCACGCCGTGGTCGCTCGCGCCGTCCAGCGGCACGCCCGCCGCGATCAGCCGTCGCAGCGCATCGGCCAGCGCGGCGCGGGTGGGGTAGAGGATCGCCAGATGAAAGAGGCCGGTGTGGCCGGGCGGTGGCGGCGATCCGCCCCGACTTTCCCACGTGTTCAGGCCGATGTGGTGATGGTAGCCGCCCGCCGAGAGGAAAGCGGCTTGTCTGCCGTAGCGCTGCGTCAGCGTGAAGCCGAGCACGCCGCCGTAGAAGTCGAGTGCCCGCTCGATGTCCGCCACTTTCAGATGGACATGGCCAACGCGGGTTTGGGGGTGGATGGGTGGATTGGATGTACTCATAGCGTGCCTTCCCTAAACGCGGTGTCACCGCGGTGGCGTGCCTCTATCAACTCTGGGCCTCGGTCAGCGCTGGACGATTTAGCGTGCTGATGCGGCCGCCGTCGCCCCGTCCGCCCACCGTGCGGCGATTGTAGCGCCCATCGCCAACAAGACGTAGAGCGGCACCACGCCGAAGGCGCGGGCGAGGCCGATTTGGTCGGCGAGGATGCCGAGTAGTTGGGGGTTGATCAGGATCGCGCCGCCGCCCGCCAGGGCCAGCCGCGCGCTGGCCTGCGCGGTTTTGCGTGGTTCGGCATTGAGCGCCGCGGCAAGCGCAAGGGGGAACAGGGCATAGGCGCCGAAACCGGCGATGAAAAGGCCCGCGATCCGCAGCGTTAATGCGTCGCCCAGCCAGAGCAGCGGAAAGCCGAGCAAAATCACGGCATGGGCAACGAGGAGCAAGGTGCTGGGCCGCACACGCCGCCCCACGACGCTGATGGCGAGGCGGGCCACGATGCCCGCCCCCATGAAGACGCTGAGCAGAAGCGCGGCGGTGGCGGCGGGAACCTCGGCAGCGGCCACCAGAAAATCAGCGCTCCAGAGCGCCAAGCACCACTCCGCCGCAATCCCGAAGAACATGGCGAGCCAGTAGAGCCAGTAGCGGCGCGAGAGGCGGCCCGCGGCTTTCGCCGCCTCCTCTTCGAGCGGGGCTTCCGGCACGGGGCGGCGCAGGTTGGTGAGCGCCATCAGCAGCCACGCGGCCAGTGGCACCAGCACGGCGCTCCGCCAGCCGAGGCCCCACCGTTCGAAGCTGCCGATCAGCAGCGGCGCGAGCGTGGCCGCGACGAGCGCGGCGAGGTTGGCCTCCAGCAAGGCGGGGGCGCGGTTCACCCCATGTTCGTAAGAGAGCAGCGATTGCACGATGGTGATCACCATGCTGCCCGTGACACCCATCAGGAAGATGGCGGGCAGGGTGACGGCAATGGTCTGACCGCTGATGAAGGCCAGAGTGGCCAGCGCGAGGGCAGCGCTGCCGCCCCAAAAGGTCGCATGGTTACCCAGCCGCCGGTTGATCCGCTCGCCCGAGAGGCCGATCAGCACCGAGCCGAAGGCGAAGACGGTGGCGTGGAGCGCCCCCAGCGAATAGCTGAGGGACAACTCGGCACGCAGCAGCGGCATGACGGGGCCGAGCGAAAGCTGCAGATAGGCGAAGTAAGCCAGCATCAGGTAAGCGAGCCACGTGAAACGGCTGCGCACGAACGGAGGGTTCATGGGCCTACCAACCCTCGATCTCGACCGCGATCACCATCACATCGGGCCGTTCCCGCTCGATCCATGGCGCCAGCCGTTCGAGCAGCCCCACGGCATAACCGGCATCGCTGCTCACCGTTGCCACCCCGAGGGTGGCTGCTGCTACCGCATCGTGCAGATCGACTTCGGCCACCGCGACGTTGAAGCGTTGGGGCAGCCTGGCTTTCAACTGGCGGATAATGCTGCGCTTTTCTTTGAGCGTACGGCTCGGCAGTTGCAATTCGAGGCGGGCAGAATAGACGTGCATGGCGTTTGGTGAATTTGGTAGTGTTGGACTGTTGGAGTGACGCTGCTTCTTGTTACGCGATGTCACGAGCCTACCCTGTGCGTGCCTCAGCCGTTCGACAAGCTCAGCCATTCGGCGTGCTCAGTCGATTCGTCGAGTCGCTCATGCCGAAGTCCCGTCGAAGGGAGCCTTCAACGTTCGGTGTGATACAGCGGTTCGGCTGTAACCCTACGGTGTCCAACGGGCCGTCGGCAGCCACGGTGGCGCCAGATGAATGAGGCGCTGCATGGGGTGTTTGAACGCTACCGCCCCAGCCCCGCATCCGCCAACAGCCGTCGCCCTGCCACAAGCTCGTCTTCGCCGTAATACCAATCGAATTCGCAGGTGAGCAGCGCGTGGCGTGGCACGAGCGACGCGAGGCGCGGCCAATCGAGGGTGCCGTTGCCCGGCACCAGGTGATCGCGCAGCCCCCTCACGTCGTGGAGGTGCAGCGCCCGCAGCCGCGCGGGATTCAGCGTTAGCCATTGGTCGAGCGTTGGCCCGCCGAGCCGTTCGAGGATCGTGACGTGGCCGGTATCGATGCAAAGGCCCAGTGTGTCGTCGTACTGCGCCAACAACGCCTCCGCTTCGGGCAGCGAGGGGAGGGCGCGGAACCATTCGCCGCTTTCCATCGCCAAGACCACGTTTCGCTGCGCGGCGTAGGGCAAGAGCTGGTCCAACGCCCGCCGCGTGGCGGTGCGATGGGGGGCGGCGTGGGCCTCGCGCTGACTCAACACCGTCCCTAGCAGTGCCTCATACGGCGCAGCGTCGCCGCGCCGTTGGCCTTGCAGCCACCGCGCCCGCACGGCGTTTTCCCAACGGGGATCGACCGCGACCTCGCCCAAGTGGAGCACCACGGTTCCCGCGCCGAGTCGCGCGGCCCAGTCGAGGCTCTGCTTCGCGTGGGCGACGGCGGTCGCGTGGCGTTCCGCATCGAGGCTGCTCAGTGCGGGCACGCCGCCCGGGTTGGGGCAGGGGTGATGCAGCACCCGCACCCTCGGCCCATAGCCCGCTGGCAACTCACTGATCTGCGCGAGCGTCACCACATGGCTCAGCTCGACAAAGTCGAAACCAAGCCGTTGTGCCGCCTCGCAAAAGTCCGCCAATGTCCGGTGGCGAAGCTGCATCCACATCGTCGAAAGGGCGATCATCGGTTCAAGCGATCAAGTGGTTATGGAGACGATTCACGACTTAGCTGGAGCCTCGGTTTCGGCAACCCCAAGCGTGAAATCCCCTGACAATTCTCGACATCTCACCATGCACCATGCACCTTGCACCTTGCACCTTGCACCTTGCACCTTGCCCCGTTCCCCATTCACCGGACTGCGGCTAGGGCCAAGCAAAACAACCCAAAGAGCCAACAATAGACCGCAAAGATCCGCACCGAGCGTCGGGCCAGAAAGTCGAGCAGGAAGGCGATGGCCGCGTAGCCGGAGAGGGCGGCGGCGAAGAAGCCCACGATCATCGGGACGAGTGTGGTGGTCGTGACCTCGGTTTGGAACAGTTCGATCAGTTGCATCAGCCCCGCGCCGAAGACGATCGGCACCATTATCAAGAAGGAGAAACGGGCCGCGGCGGGCCGCGTCAAGCCGCGCAGCAGTCCCATGCTGATCGTCGCCCCGCTCCGTGAAATACCGGGCGTGATCGCCAACGCCTGCGCCAAGCCGATCAGCAGCCCGTCGCCCCATTGCAGTGCCTCCACATCCCGCAGCCGCTTGCCCAGCGTTTCGCTCGTCCACAACAGCAGCCCCGTCACCAGCAAAAAGGCCGCGACCCGTGTCGGTTCACCGAACAGGGCCTCGAATTGGGACTCGAAGAGCAGCCCCATGATCACCGCTGGTATTGTCGCCAGCGCGATCAGCCAGCCGAGACGTGAGTCTTGAGAGGCGAGCGGTTTCCCTTTGGAAAGATCGCGGATCGTGGCCCGCAGAATGGCGAGCAGATCGTGGCGGAAATAGCCGACCACGGCGACCAAGGTGCCCCAATGGAGCGTGGTGTCGAAAACGAGCGGCGGTTTGGGCCAGCCGAGTAGCCACGGCACGAGCACCAAGTGCCCACTGCTGGAAACGGGAATGAATTCCGTCAAACCTTGGACAATGCCAAGCACGATAGCGCGGAGAAGATCCATGGGCGGGGTATTACTATTCGTTATAAGGCGGGCGGCTGTCAATTCGTGACTTATCGCGGGGAAATGCCACGGGACACACCTCTGATTGTGATCCCACCGTTCGTTACCGCAAAACGCGCAAGCTGTCCTCGATCTCGAGGCTGAGGCACCCGTGTGCCTCGCGCAGCGCCGCTTCGACCGTGGCCCCCTCCTTCGCACGAGCGAAGATGAAGCCGAGGTAGCTTTCGCCCTCCGGCAACGGGACGAGGGGGTAGTCGAGCGGTGCGCTGATTTGGATCGATGTGACGCTAGGAACCGCTTCGGCTGCGGCGACGCCATGCACGGCACGCAGGGTTCCGCGCTTCGGGATGGGGATCATCATCACGCCCGCCGCCCCCTCGGCTTGTTCGAGCGGTGGCAACGGCAGGCCAACGGCGTGGCGCAGAATCAGCTCCTCGAGGCAGATATTCGTGCCAAATTCGAGGATTGAGCCGCAAAGTCCGCCGATTGAACGGCCCGCGATTTCGATCAGCCATTCCGCATCCTCGGTGAAGCGCAATTCGGCATGGACGGGGCCGTGGCGCAGCCCCAACGCTCGGGCGGCGCGGGCGGTTTCGCGCACAAGCCGCTGTTGGGTGGCGCTGGGCCACCGCGAGGGTGTGGTGTAGATCGTCTCTTCGAAGAAAGGGCCGACCAGCGGATCGGGCTTGTCGAAGAGGGCGAGTAATGACAGCTCTCCGTCGATCATCAAGCCGTCCAGCGCGACCTCGTCGCCGGGCAGATATTCTTCAATCAAGATCGCTCTGGCGTCGGCATCGCCCGTCTTCGGAAGCATTTCGCGCAGACGGGTGGCTGCGCGGACGAACGCCTCCGGCCCGTCGGCTCGCATCACCCCGCGACTGCCTGAAAGCAACAGCGGCTTTACCACCAACGGGTAATCGAGGTCGTTGGCCCACCCCGCGAGCGATTCTGCCGCACCGATGTAGCGGAACCACGGCTGGCGCAGGCCCGCCGCCGTTAATGCCCGCCGCATCCGAAATTTGTTGCGGGCCGCGTCGGCGGCAAGGGGCGCGTTGTGCGCCAAGCCCAACGCGGCGCCAACATGGGCCGCCAGCAGGGTGCCGCCGTCGTCGACCGCCAGCAGCCCGTCGAGGGGTGGCTGATCGGCCAGATAGTCGAGGATGGTGGCGGTGGCGCCGTCGACATCCGCAAATTCGACCGCCAGCGGCAGATGGTAGAGTGCGCCCAGCGCGGGCGGCATATCGACCGCGTAAACGACCTCGATGCCGAGCCGCGCGGCGACCTGTGCAAAGGCATCGCTGCGATAGCTGCGGCTCGGGACGAGCATCAGCAGCCGTTTGGGGCTATCACGCATGGTGATCGTGCGAAGCCACCTGCTCCGCGGTGGGTTCCGCTCAACAGAACCACGATTCGGTGAGTCCCGGGACGATCTCGGGAACCCACTCGACCGGTGTCGCAAAGGCAGTCGGCGCACGGCCCGCCGCGCGATCCGCTGTGGCGCGGATACGGTGGAAGGTGGTCAGGATCGCCTCATCGTGGGCGGCAGCCGCCTCGGCCAGGGCCGCGACCTCGCGCTGCAGCGCGTCCATGCGCGGATCGGGGTGGCTCCAACGGTGGGTCAGCGCCGCCGCGTCGAGCGGGCCGAACCACGCCTCGGCGTCGGGCTGATCCAGCAGCGCGGAATGGGGTGGCACGAGCAGCCGAATCGAATATTGGACCGGATCGACCTGAGCTGCGAGGCCGAGCGCCTCGACCCGATCCAGCAGCGTGCAGAAGTCGTCGAGCGTGGCCCACGGCGTGAACGGGAGGAAGGTGGGGCGCAGCACGATGCCCGCCTCTTGCAGGATCGCCACGGCGCGGGCGATATCGGCCGCGGTATGTCCTTTGTCGAGGTGTGTCAGCACCACGTCGCTGAAACTTTCGACCGCCGAGATAATGAAGGCACAGCCCCGCGCGGCGAATTCCGCGAAGAGCGGCGCATGTTCAAGGATATGTTCGATCTTGATCGTCGCGTCCCACGTCAGATCGGGATGTGCGTTGTGCAGCGATTCGATGAGGCGGCGGGCGTGGGTCGGCCCGTTGAGGAAATCCGGATCGCCGAAGGTGACATGGCGTGCCCCCGCCGCGATCTGCGCCTCGATGTCGGCCAAGACGAGTTCGCGGGGAACGGCGACGAAGCGGCCGCCGTAGACCGGCGTGATGGGGCAGTGGGTGCAGCGGTGCAGACAGCCACGGGTCGCTTCGACGTAGGCGGCGGGGACAAGGCCGTTGCTGCTGCGAAAGTGGGCGTAGTTGCAGAGCGCGGGCAGCGCACCGCGCACCGGCAGCGGATGATCGAGGCGGCTCAACGCGGGCGGCACATGGCGATGGGCCGTGCTCACCCCCGCGACACGGTCTGCGCTGTCGCCCCGCGCCACGGCGTCGGCCAGGGCGACGAGCGGAGCCTCGACTTCGCCCGCAATCACCGAATCGACGATGCCGTCCAGCAAGAAGTCGCGGTTGAGCCAGGCGTAGAGGCCAAAGGCGTTGATGTGGGCGGCAGGGTTGACCCGTCGCAGCCGCTCGGCCAGTGGCACTGCAAGGCGGGTGGCGGTGTGCATCGGCAGCGCAAAGGCAACGAACTTGGCCCCTTGCAAGTCGCTGTCGCGCACCTCGCTCAGCGAGGCATCGACGGCGCGGGGCGCAAAGCCTGCCCGTTGCAGGTGGGCCAGCGGCAGGGCAAGGGAGAGGGGCTGATGGCCCATCTCGTAGGTCGAGATGAGCAGCAGCGCGCCGTCGGCCCGCCAGTCCGCGTCGCTCATTTGCGGGGTGCGGCCCCGCCTTTGGTCGCGCCACCCTTCGTGGGCTGGCCCATTGGGGTCCAATCCTGCGGCAAGGGGTCTTGATCCTCCCCAAAGAAAAACTGTTCCATCTGATCCATCAAGAAATCCCGATGGTGTGGATTCCCCAAGCTCAGACCATTGTGGTTGATGATCAGGGTGGAATATTCCTGCCACATCCCGTACGCTTGGGCCGAGATCTCGTTGAAGATTCGTTCACCCAATTCGCCCGGGAAGGGCGGCGCATCGAGACCGGGCAGCAGTCGTTTCAATTTGTTGCATTCAACAAGGCGCGGCATGGGAGGCTCCCGTCGGGATTTGGATTTTAGTGATCGTGTGGCCCTGAGCGCTTGTGTTGCGTCTGACGTGTGGCCTGTCGGAGGCTGATCTGAACGGAATGGCATCCTATGGGTCAATCATAGCCGAAATGGGGCCTACAAGCCAGATTGCAAGTGGGGCTTTTGTTGATACACTCTCTGCTTTGGGATCCGCCTCGCCGTGGTCTTCCATCTTGACGCGCAAGCCTGCGCAACGACGCTCTAAGGGGAGCTACTTCAGGCAGCATACAACCTGTGACCCAACCCATGACGGATAAAGCGCTCGATTCTCGATTTTCGAAAGACGACTTCCCCCGCCTTCTGCTGTTCGGCACCGGCAACATGGCGGCGGCGCTGCTGGGGCGCATGGCAGCCGCGAAGCTGCCTCCCGTTGCCCTTGCCTTGCCCGCAACAAGGTCGATCAGCGTTCGACCGTTGCCCCCGCCCGACGCGCTGGCGCTGCCGATGGCCGCGACGACCCCACGGTTGGCGCTGATCGAAGGGGCGCAACGGGCCGCGCTGCCCATCGTTGACGTCGGGCGCTGGGACGATGACTCGCTCGCATGGCTGCGGGCGCAACGGGTCGATGTGGCGCTCGTGGCCTGCTGGCCGACGCGGCTGCCGCCCGCAGCCCTCGCCGTGCCGACCCACGGCTTTTGGAACCTTCACCCCTCGCGCTTACCCGACTATCGGGGGCCAGCGCCACTCTTCTGGCAGCGGCGAGACGGCTTGACGGAAAGTGCCGTGACTTGGCATCGCATGGACGCGGACTTTGACGCGGGGCCGATCATCGCCCAGCAGCGCGTGACGCTGCCGGATGGCGCGGCGATGGCAACGCTCGATGCGTTGATGGGCGACAGCGCCTTCCCGCTGTTGGCCAATGCCCTCGCGGCGCTGCGAAACGGCACATTGCGCCCCACGCCGCAGCCGAGCGGTGGCAGCTACCAGGGCCATCCCACGGCCGCAGACTACGCACCAGCGCCCTCCTGGACGGCAGAGCATCGGCGCAACTTCTTGGCACTCTTTGAGGGAGTTTGATGAGTTTGATGAGTTGGGGGGCTGAGTCTGTCGAAGCCACTATTGGAGTGCGGGAGTTAGCCCGTTGCTCTGCGGTGGAACGGACAAAGCACTCGGCTTATGCTAAGATGTTGGCCTCGTTGAAATGGCGGTGTGACATTCCGCCCATCCACCCAATACTATGCACCCGCTACTCAAACGCACTCGTTTTTTCTTCCTCACCCTCGCGCTGCTCCTGACCGTCAGCGGCTGCTCGTTGTTGAATAGCGGGCGGCCGGAGGATGCCATCAGCCAAGTCGTGATGGTCCGCGACGCGACGATGGTCGATGCGATGGTCTACGACAGCCTCCTGCAACTGCTGAGCGCCGGGCTGACGGATTGGGAGCAGTTGCCGCGCGATAGACAGGAACAACTGTGGGAGCTGCTGGTGCCGAGCCAGCCGGTCCCCGAGCAGAAGATCTCGATCTTGTCGGTGCAGCAGCTCAGTTCGGTGCAAGCGCTCGATCTGACGACCGATAACCGCGCGGTGGCGTGGCGGCCATTCGACCCAACCGAGATCGCCCCCTCGCGCGCCGATGCGGAGGTTGGCCCCCGTGTGCCGAGCCGCGCCCAAAACGAGGTGCGGGCCGCGCAACCCGTGGACGACGCGACGATTTCCGACGTGGTCGGCTTTGACGTGGGCGCCGAGGTTCCGTTGCCCTCCGCACCGTTGTCGTTGCAACTGCCACGGGAGACGCGGCTGATCGCGGCGCCCCTCGTTGTCTATCGCGCCGTGCCGTTCGAGGGGGCGGACGGCAACGAGGGCTACGCCTACGAAGTGGCGGCGCTCTATCTGGTTGCCTTTGGGGTGGCGCGCTGATGAGCAGCCTCGACCCGCTCACGTACAGCCTGCGCCGCAGTTTCGCGGTCGGCGATCGGCGGGCGCTGGCGCTGTTGGTCGGCGGGTTGCTGCTATTGCCGCTGATCGGCGCGGCCTTGGTGGTGGGCGTGCACCCCGTCGTGGCGGTCGCCCTGCCCCTCGCCCTTGTGGCGGCGGCGTTGCTGCTCCGCACCCCGATGTGGGGGCTTTATGGCGTGATTGCGGTCGCGGTACTGCTGCCCTTCGCGGCGCTGCCCTTCAGCATCGGCTTCAAACCCACGTTTTTGGATGTGATGGTGGGCGCCAGCTTCTTCGTCTGGTTCATGACGCTCTTGGCGGGCCGTGCACGTGGTCTCCGTTTCGCCCCCTTCTCCTTGTTGATCGTGATCTTCGTGGCCATCGCCCTCGCCGCCTTCGTCGGCGGCCTGCAACACGCGGCACTCGACAAACAGACGTTACGCCGCTTTGTGGAACTGCTCTTAGGTGTCGGCATCTTCTTCGTCGTGGTCGACTATGTGCGTAGCCGCGAGCAGTTGGCGGCGCTGGCCCTGCTGCTGATGTGGTGCGGTTTCGGCAGCGCACTGATCGGCATTCTGCTCTACCTGCTGCCCCACGAGCTTTCCAACCAGTTGCTCAACCAACTGACCCGCTTCGACTATCCGGGCGGTTTCGTCCTGCGCTTCATTCTGGATGACCCCGCGCTCAACCAGCGGGCCATCTCGACCAGCGTCGACCCCAACGTCTTTGGCGGGCTGCTGATCATGCTGACCGCCTTCACCGCGCCACAAATCGCGGCGGAGCGGCCGCTGTTGCCCCGTGGGCTGGCGATCCTGATGACGGGGACGATGGGGCTGGCCTTGGCGCTGACCTTTTCGCGCGGCTCGATGGCGGGCTTGGTCGTGGCGCTCACCCCGCTGATTTTGCTCCGCTACCGTTGGCTGCTGCCCTACGCCGTGGTCGGCGTGCTGCTGTTGCTGCTGCTCCCGCAGGCGCAGGACTACATTGGCCATTTCATTGCGGGCGTGCGCGGCGAAGATCTGGCAACGCAGATGCGCTTCGGGGAATACAAGGATGCGCTGCGCTTGATCCAGCGCTACCCGTGGCTGGGCGTGGGCTTTTCGGGTGCTCCAGACATCGACCTTTACGTGGGGGTTTCCAGCGTCTATCTGCTGATCGCGTCACAGATGGGGCTAATCGGGCTGACGGCCTATCTGCTGGTACTGGCGGCCTTTTTCCTCTTTGTGATCGGCTCGCTGCGCCGCATCCGCCGCCGCACGACGCTGGCCGAGCCGCTGCTGCTGGGCGGCGCCAGTGCAATTTTCGGCGCGGCCTTTGCGGGCATCTTCGACCATCACTTCTTCGATGTGGCCTTTCCCCACTTCGCGACCCTCTTCTGGCTGCTGATGGGCGTGGCGGTGGCGGCGCGGTATGTGGCAATGGCGGATCATGCGGACAGCGCCGCGCCACACGCCAACCCGCTGTCGGCGCTCTGGGACGGGGCGGTGTAGCGTCGTCGCGTATCGCGGGTTGCGTGTGGCGTCGGTCAGCGACAGCCATGGGGTACGGTAGGATGCTTTCACGAGTGAGCAGCCCTTCTGTGCCCACTTTTTTTGTGAAGATCAGTCGGCGCGTGGCAAGCGGTGGCGAGGGGGTAGAAAGAAGGCTTGCCGCGAGTGGCGCGGATGAATCCCGGCGAGGCGCTTGCAACAAAGCAAAGGGACGGATCGCGGCGCACAGTGGCCGATCCGCCCCTTTTCGATTTGATTGAACGCGGTGTCGCGCAGGCTAGAGCATACTATTGGTCAGTTCGATCACCGCTTCATGAAATTCTACCTGACCCGGCGTTGCCAGTCGCGCAAGTACGAGGGTGGCCAACTCTTTTTTGACCGCCTCGCGCTGGCCCGGATCCCGTTCCAGCAGCTCATGATATTTCTCGTAGGCGATGATCTCTTCCGCGTGTTCGCGGGCGGTGTCGAGTGTGACTTCAGCCATAACATTCTCCTCGTGTGGCGTCTACCGATGGTCTAGCGTCGTGGTCGGTGCGTATAGGTACGATGGTACAGCATAGTATGAATGTGACGGCCCATCTTGGCAAAAAGCTAGACTCCCCACCATTGGCGAATACCCTTGGACGGCTCCGGCTCTTGGCCGAGGGCGCGAACCGTTCCGGCGTCATTCCTCGTACCCAAGAAGCGTGAGACAAACTCGGGGGCGGCAAAGCCGATGGCCAGGGCATCCACGAAGGAATTGGCACCGCCCAGCCATGCCGCCGCGCCGCCTACCAAAACTAACAGCACGAGTCCCAGCCAGAAGGTTTGGGTGCCGAAATAGTCCGGCAGCTTTCCATCGTAGCGGCTCTTGATCAGCCGAAGGACATCGGGCAGTAAGCCTCCAATACATCCCAGAATAAACCAAGTGCTGTTGAATGCTGGCATATTGCTCCTCCCTAGGCGCTTTGTGAATGGGGCCATTCAGTCGCGCAACTTGTCGCCCCCTGTCATCTTGCCCATTATACGGCAATTCGTAAGAAGGGCGAATCGGAAGGGATGCAGTACCTTGAAGCCTTTCGTCTCCCGATCAATGCCACGACATGGGAAAGCGTAAGACGGTTCCTCAGCCTTTGTGAATGTGTCGACAGGTAGGGAAACCCGTACAGGCGACGAACGGCCCATAGCGACCGCTTTTCACAGCCATCGGTTGGCCGCATTTGGGGCAGGGTTCGCCCGCGCCCGGCAGATCCACGGGTAGCGATGCATCGGTCGCTTGCGCGGAGCGACGTCCTTTGGCCGTGCTGCCGCGCCGTTTGCGGGCAGGCGGCGGACGCTGGCTAGATTTGTAGATAAACTTGCAGTCGGGATAGTGGGAACAGCCGACGAAGGGGCCGTAGCGCCCACTCTTTTGCACCAATTCGTGGCCGCAGGTCGGACAGGGCTTGCCCAGTTGGGCCGCGCTCTCCTCGTCAAGAGGTTGGGCCGCATTGCTGCCTGGGGCGGGGGCGGTGTAGTTGCAATCGGGGTAGCCGCTGCAGCCGATGAACGGCCCACGCTTGCTGCGCCGAATCACCAATGGCTGGCCGCAGTCGGGGCACGGTTCGCCCGTTTCGCTCGGTCGTCCGGGTTTGTAGCCACAGTCGTCGCAGACCACATACTTGCCGTATTGACTGTAGCGCTCTTGGAGCGGCGCGCCGCATTCGGGGCAGGGCTCGGCCAGCGCCGTGCCGTCGGCCTCCGTGGCGGCCTGCTGCGCCGCCCCGATGCGTGAGGCCAGAGGGCGGTAGAAGTCGGCCATCAGCGCCGTCCATTCCATCTGCCCCTCCGCCACATGGTCGAGCTGTTCTTCCATCTGCCGCGTGAAGCCGAGATCAAGCAGATCGGGGAACTGGCGCGTCAGGAAGTCGGTCACTACACGGCCCGCCTCCGTCGGCAGCAGCGCTTTGCTCTGCGATTCGACGTAGCCGCGCTGCTGAATCGTATCCATGATCGAGGCGTAGGTACTCGGTCGTCCGATGCCCTCTTGCTCCAGCGCCTTGATCAGCGATGGTTCGGTGTACCGTTTCGGCGGCTGGCTCCAATGCTCGGTCGGGGCCAGTTCAACGAGATCCACCGCCTCCCCGCTGTGCAGCGGCGGCAGCGCTTGGCCCGCTTCCTCGTCCTCCTCGTCGCTCTCCGTCGTCCCGGCCTGCACCTGATAAACCGCCAACCAGCCGGGCCAGCGCAAGAGGCGGCCCCGCGCCGCAAAATGGTAGGGCAGCGGCTGATTCGGTTCGCTGGGCTGGATCGTCGCCACCGTCAAATCGTAGCGGGCGGGGGTCATCTGGCTGGCGATGAAACGTTGCCAGATCAGCCGGTAGAGCGCCGCCTCTTTGCCGTTCAGTTTCTGATCTTTCGGCAGCGCGTCGGGCCGCGTGGGGCGGATGCACTCGTGCGCCTCCTGCGCATTGCCTTTGGCGCGGTAATAGGGCGGCGACTTGGGCAACGCTTCTGCCCCGAAAAGGGCGGCGATGACCTGCCGCGCGGCCTGCTGCGCCTCCTGCGCTACGAAGGGCGAATCGGTCCGCATGTAGGTGATCAACCCCCGTTCGTAGAGCGTCTGCGCGCTGCGCATCGTCTGTTTGGGGGCCATCTTCAGCGCGGCGCTGGCACGCTGCTGCATGGTGCTGGTGATGAAGGGCGGCGGCGGGCGGCGCTGCGTCTCTTTCTGCTCAACATCGATCACCCGCCACGTCACGCCGTCGGCGCCCACCCGTTTGGCGATAGCGTGCGCCGCCTCGGTCGGTAGCTTCTTGGGGTCAAACGTTTTGTGCGCGGGGTTGAGCAGGGCGCTCAACTGCCCCTTGAACGGATCACGCGGGGGCTGTTGCTTGGCGAAGAGCGCGTCCAGCGTCCAATACTGCTCCGGCGTGAAGGCTTCGATCGCCCGCTCCCGCTCGACCACCAGCCGCACCGCCACACTCTGCACCCGCCCCGCCGACAACGAGCGACCGAAGGCGCGGCGCAGCACGGGCGAGACCTTCCAGCCGACCAAGCGGTCCAGCACGCGCCGCGCCTGCTGCGAATCGACCAGCGCCATGTCGAGCTGTCGCGGCTTGTCGAAGGCGGCGCGGATCGCCCGCTGGGTGATTTCGCCGAAGACGACGCGGTAGAGCGGCTTACCCCGTGCTGCCGTGCCGATCGCCTCCAGCACATGCCACGCGATGGCCTCGCCCTCGCGATCGGGATCGGTCGCCAAGTAGAGCGCGTCGGCCTCTTTCGCCGCGCTGCGGATGGCGCTGATCGTCTTCCCCTTGCCGCGCAGCACATGGTAGCTTGGCGCGAAATCGGCCTCGATATCGACGCCCAGCGCTTTCGGCGGCAGGTCGCGGACATGACCCATGCTGGCCAGCACGTGCCAGCCCGCGCCGAGGTAGCCTTGGATCTTCTTCGCTTTGCTCGGACTTTCAACGATGACGACTTTCATACAGGTTACTCAGAGGGGGTAGCTGGCGGTGTGATCTTAATTCGACATCGTAGCTGCTGTGCCACGGGTGCATGGGTTGCCACGCAGTGTGTCGCCTTATGGTGAGGAGGACATTGTAGCAGCGTGGCGCGACGTTGGGGGAGTACGCCGAGGTGCGGTGCATCATATTTGATGAGACGCAATCGCATGAGAACCGTCGCCGCAGCACCCCTTCGCTCAAGGTCGGGCACGGCGGTCCGACCCTACAGGGGGTGGGCGATAAACGATCCCCCGTGTCGGGACGACCCGCCGTGGTCGTCCCTGCAACGGATGCTAGTATACCGTGGGGGGGCCACTCTGCGATTGCCAGGGAACCCTTGGCCCCCCCATTGTGACTAATCGGAGAGAACGGAAGGAGCCACAGGGGTGACGGAGCAGTTCTGGCCGATGGCCTATGCAGAGAGAGACCCGGATATCGTGCTGGTGAAGGCCATGGCAGCGGGCGAAGCGACCGCCATTGAGAGCCTCTATCAACGCCACGGGCCAGCGTTGTTCGCATACCTCGTGGGGCAGCTCGGGGATCGTCAATGGGCCGAGGATGTGTTGCAGGAAGTGATGCTCGCGGCTTGGCGCTCCGCCGCCCGCTTTCGGGGTGAGAGCACGGTGCGAACTTGGCTGCTCGCCATCGCTCGCTACCGTGCGCTCAACGCGCGCCAGCGCCGTCCGCCCCCGCCCGACGCGCTCCCGCCCGACTTGCCAACCGATGACCCAAAGCCGCACCAAAAGCTGGAGCACGACGCCCAGCGGGATGAGATAGCCCGTGCGTTGCAACAGCTTCCGGCGGCACAACGCGAAACGCTGGAACTGATCTTTTTTCACGGACTTTCCGGGCCTGAAGCGGCCCAAGTTCAGAAGGTGGCGATCGGCACGATCAAGAGCCGTCTGCACCGAGCGAAAGCCGCGCTGCGCCACCTGCTTTCAAAGGAGGAGGAAGATGCATGAGCGATGGGATGACCAGCTCCCCTTTTATGTGACCGGCGCTTTGCCGCCCGCAACGCACGCTGCGGTGGCGCAGCACCTGCGCGAGTGCGTTGCCTGCGCGGCTCAAGTGGCGGAGTGGCAGCAACTGGCGGCGTGGCATCAGTCTCATGTTGCGGGGCGGATGGGGGCGCTACCACCGCTCTCTCCTCTTGTACGCGCGAGCCTTCACCGCCCTCCGACGTTGCGCGAACTGCTGGCCTCTACCCTGCAATTGGTGTGGGCGCAGCGCAACGTCCTCCGTCCGCTACTGCCGGGGATCGTGGGGGTCCTGCTTGTCGGGTTGGCGGCCTCGTTAGGGCTGATGAATGCCGAACGGGTGGCACTGCCCTTGGTGGCACTGGTGCCGATCGTAGCCGCGCTCCCCATCGCCTTTTTGCACAGCCGCGAGCTGGAGCCTGCCTTCGAAATCGTGAGTGCCACGCCATCTGCGCCCGGCGCACTCTTACTGGCGCGCCTCACCTTTGTGTTGACCCTCGTCAGTAGCGTCACGCTGCCCGGTAGCTTTGCCGTGAGCGCCGCACAGGGCAGCAGCTTCGGGCCGTTGGTGGCCGCTTGGTTGGGGCCCCTGCTTCTACTTTCCGCGCTGGCAACCGTGCTGGCGCTACGTTGGCGGTCGGGGGTTGCGGTGGGGGTGGTGCTGGCGGGTTGGTTAGGCGTCATCGGCCTGCTATGGTTGGAGCTGAACGGCTATCCGCTGCTCGCCCTCCCGCTTCACGCACTCCTCCAACCGCACGCATGGCTCTTCCTGAGTCAGTTGTTGGCAGCGGGACTGCTCTGGTGGCTGGCGTGGCGCGAGCTGCCTCACTTATCGACCGAGCGAGTTTACTAATGTCGCTGATAAGAGGAAGGCTGCCCACACAGCGCGTAGAGTTGCTGGGTGTGGTACTCCTGACGCTGGGCATGATGGGACTGCTGTGGTGGAATCGTGATAGCCCCGCCGCCGCCACCATTGTGCTGACGACAGTGGAGGCACTCCTCCCCGTCGCACTGGCCCTAGTCGCCGCTGGCCTACTGGCCAGTGATCCGCTGTTGGAGCTGCTCCTGACCGTGCCGCAACCTGCGCCGAAGACCCTTCTGCAGCGGCTGGTCGTGGTGGTGGTCATCGGCAGCTTGCTGGCCGGGGGATTGCTACTCATGGCGAAGGGCTGGGCGGTTCCCCTGCCGCAAACAGGCGCACGTCTACTGTTGTTCTGGCTTTCCCCCGCCCTGTTCTGGGCGGGGGTGACCGTGTGGGGGGCCATCTGGCGCGGCCAGATGCTGGACGGGGTAGGCTTGGGGCTTGGCCTTTGGGCCATCGCCTTTTTTGCCATTCCACTCATCGAGCCGTGGTGTAGGGCGCTGGGCCCCTCCCAGACCTGCCCGGCTGCGCTGTGGAGTCCGCTCCTCTCCTTGGTGCGCCCCTTTGACCCGTGGTGGATGGCGAATCGGGTCGGCCTACTGGTTGTGGGTATCGGGCTGCTGGGGGCGGCGCTCCGACTTGCAGCTGACGAACAGCGGTTACTTCAGGCGTGATCAAGAGGAGGCATCGTAGTGAAAACATTTGGGATGGTGCTGTACAACGAGATCCGGCTGGCGTGGCGACGACGCAGCTTTTGGGTGGTACAGCTCCTGTGGCTCCTGCCGATATTACTCGACTTCGTCTTGGGGCCGCGTAGCGCATCCGGTGAGACGAACTTTGTGGCCAACGCCATCGAAGCGCTCATCTCCTTTGAATTCTTGCTGCTGCCGCTCATTGTGGGTCCGGCCCTGCTACGCGACTTGGGCGAGCCGGGAGAGCTTGTCTGGACTACACCGCTGGGGGCGGCCACCCACCTCGCCGCTGTGTTATGTGGGCTGCTTCTTGCATTGCTGCCACTCTTGGTCGCTCAACTCGCGGTGCGTTGGCTGTTGCCCACGCTGCTGTGGGACTATTCAGCTGCGCTACTGCTCTGGCCTTACGGGCTGCCGTTGGTCATCGTGAGCACGTTGGTGGCTATCGCGATTGTTGCCCTACTGACCTTCCTGCTGCGACGGCTGCTCCTGTTGCTGCTTGCTTCAGTCGGACTGTGGTTCGGAACTATCGCGCTGCTCAGCCGCCTTACTACCACCAGCGCCAACCCTCTCGATTCGCCTTTGAACCTCCTCTTTAACGGGCTAGAACTCTCGCCTTCCGTTGGGCTCGGGCTGAGCCGCCCGCTGGTGCTGGGGTTAGCGGGCTGGCTGGTGGGATTAGGGGCGCTGCTGGCCATGGCTGCGCTAGGGACGGCGTTATGGCGCGACCACCGCCGCACCTTGGCACATCCTCGGCTGACAGGGGGGGCTACGCTCGTGGCGCTGCTCTTGGCGCTGTCTGGCTTTGTGCTGCACACACGGGCGGTGCAGGCGCAAACTCCGCCACCCTCCCCCTACCACAATCAGCAGGACGGCTGGCAGGTGCTCAGGCACGAAATGGCGGTCGAGGTCGGCACCGACTCGCTACGCGGCCGGGCGACGCTGTACCTGGCCCCTGCGGGCCGTGCGATGCGAGGTCAAAAGCTGATCGTGCTGCGGCTCAACCCGGGAATGACTCCTACCGCAGTAGCGGGTGAAGCGGGGCCGCTCGACTATGTGCGCGCTGGCGACAGCATTTTGGTCACCCTTCCACAAGCGCCCTCAATCCCCTTCATTCTGCATCTGGCGTGGGAAGGAACGCCCCAGCCCGCCTACGCCGATTACGGCAGTGGTGTTGGCTTCCATTGGCCCGCTTACACGACGCCTCAGCCCATTCGCGGGCTGCTCACAGCGGGCGTCGGCTATCTGATGCGAGATGGCGATTGGCATCCGTGGCCGTGGAGCACCCAACCCCATCAGGCGGGGGAAACGCACGTCACGCTGCGCACCACGCGGCCCAACGCCTTGTCAGCGGCCCCCTTGCACGAAGGAGAAGTGGAGTGGAACGACCGATTGCCCGCCATTTTCCTGGCACTGCCACCGCCCGCACAGATGAAGGTGGGTCCGATCATCCTGCATCGCGGGGCGTGGACGGGGCCTGTGCTGAACCGCCATCTGCGCCACTTTGCTGAATTGGCACCGCAGTTGGCGAGCGTGCTGGGGCAACCCGTCCCACGTCACATGGTGGTGATGCCCTACCTTTCCGACATGGTGTGGAGCGGTGAGCTGCTGTTGATCCCGGAAGGCACCGGATACCGACCGTATGCTTTCTTCAACATGTTCAGGGCAGCAGACTCCCCTGCGATCGAGGCGCGAGCCAAGTTGACGGCACTCGCGCAGGACTGGCTTAAGGCATCCCTAGCCCCCACCCCCACCGGATTCGTATGGGTCGAGCCGGGGGAGGCGTCTTTCACCCTGCAAGGTGCGCCGCACGACCCAGGAAATGGCCGCTGGATTCCTGCGCTTGAGGGGATGTTAGCCCCGTCACCTAAGGCTGAATTGCAAGGTGCTGTCCCGCTTTCCTCGCCGGAGCCGCTTAACGACATCGCTCTCTGGCTCGCGATAGAGCTGGCAGAGCCAACGGTGCGGGCAGACGATCTGGCCCTGCTGCGTGCGGTGGCCGAACCTGTGGCAGGTGAGGGGGATGGGGAGTCGTGGCTAGCGCAGTCGAGTCAACTTCAGGAACGGCTTTTGCCCGTGCCATCGTTGTTGGAGGATGGGTATGACCCGGCCCTCGTCGTAGCGCTAGACCAATGGACGGAACGGGTCGGACGGGAGCGGGCATTGCGGCTGGTGGGTGAGGCAGTGCAGGGGGAGGCGCTTAGCGCCACCGGTTTGTTGGTGCGTCTGGAGGAGGTGAGTGGGGTCCCATTTGAGGGCGTAGATTTCCAAAGATAGAGATGCCATGCACCCTGCGCATTACGGAGAATGAAAGTAGCGGATGAGGATGTGGGGGTGTATGGGTGTGTGGGTGTGGGGCGTGGCAAAGCATCGCCATATCAATGGACAACACTGTTCCCATGCGCTATCCGCCATTCGCCACGCCGTGGTTGTGGCGATCGACCGTTAGAGGGCGCGATCACGCTCACAAGCCCCTTGTTTTCTGGGCAGGGAGATACGCTTTGCCAGTAGTGAAGGGGCGATGAATAGGCATCGTGCGTCTGGCTCGGCCGACGCGGCGGCAGGCAACATGAAGGGTAAGGAGTGAGGTATGGAAATCCGGATAGAAGGATTGAGCAAACAGTACCGTGGGGGCGTGCAAGCGCTACGCGGCGTGAATTTAACGATTGGCAACGGGATGTTCGGCTTGCTGGGGCCAAATGGGGCTGGAAAGACCACCCTGCTGAGGATCTTGGCGACGTTGCTCCGTCCGACGCATGGGCACGCTGCGGTGGGCGGTTTCGATGTGACCGATCGGCAGGGAAAATGGGCGGTTAAGCGCATTCTGGGCTACCTGCCGCAGGAGTTGGCACTCTACCCCAATCTCTCGGTGCGCGAATTCCTCGACTACATTGCCACGCTCAAGCTGCTGCATGAGCCGGTAGAGCGAGGCAGGCAGGTGGAGCGGGTGCTGGCGTTGGCGGGGCTGGAGGCCAATGCGGGGCGGCGCATCAAAACGCTCTCGGGAGGGATGAAGCGGCGTGTGGGCATCGCACAGGCGCTGCTGGGCGACCCCAAGCTGCTGATCGTAGATGAACCCACGGTGGGATTGGACCCGGAGGAGCGCGTTCGCTTTCGCACGTTGCTGGCCCAGCTTGCGACGACGGGTGAGCGTATTGTTCTGCTCTCCACCCACATCGTGGAGGACGTCGCCACGACCTGTGACGACTTGGCAATAATGCACGAAGGGGAGATCCGTTTTCGTGGCGCACCCTCCGAGCTGTTACACTTTGCCGAGGGTCAAAGCTGGGAGCTGACACTGCCTTTGACCGATGTGCCTGACCCCAAGTGGCGCGTTGTTTCTACGTTGCGTGAGGCGGGGGAGCTTAGGCTGCGCGTCGTTGGGCCGCGTCCTAGCCCCAACGCCGTAGCCGTCGCTCCTACACTGGAAGAAGCCTACTTGGCCCTGATGGATGACGTGGTGACCTAAATTGTAGGATAGAGCGGGCAGAGCGGCCCGTCCCTCCTCACCCCCGGGCACGGGCAGGACGGCCCCTTCCTACCCCATCCACCCCCTCACAGCCCCACATTCCCTCATATCTGGCTTATGCTATTATCAGCGGAAACAGCAACCGATGAAGGATAAGCCGATGCAGGCCATGATCTACCGAGCTGCGGGGGGCCTTGACGTCATCCGCGCCGCCGATCTCCCCACCCCCGACGTTGGTCCCCAAGATGTGCGGGTGCGCGTGGTAGCCGCTGCCCTCAATCACCTCGATCTCTGGACCCGCCGAGGTATGCCCGGCATTCCGCCCCGCTTTCCCCATGTCAGCGGCAGCGATGTCGCGGGGGTGATCGATGAGGTCGGCAGCGATGTGCAGGGCTGGCAGACCGGGGACAGGGTCGTTGTCAACCCGACGCTCTCTTGCGGGCAGTGCGAATGGTGTCAGCGCGGCCAAGATCCGCTCTGTAATCGTTTCATGGTGCTGGGTGAACATTGTTGGGGCGGCTTTGCCGAGCAGTTGGTCGTCCCCGCCGCCAACCTCGAACGTGTCCCCGACGACTTCCCGCTGATCGAAGCCGCCGCCGCGCCGCTGGCCTATGCCACGGCTTGGCGGATGTTGATCTCGCGGGCGAAGCTCCGTCCGGGCGAAACGGTGCTGGTCGTCGGCGCGGGCGGCGGCGTCAACTCCGCCGCCATCCAGATCGCGGCGCTGGCGGGCTGCGAGGTCTGGGCGACGACCAGCACGCCCGAAAAGGTGGCGCTGGCCCACGCGCTGGGCGCGTCGTGGGTCGTCAACTATCGCGAAGAACCAAACTGGAGCAAGGCGGTCTACCTCCACTCCGCCAAGCGCGGCGTAGACGTGATCGTGGACAACGTGGGCGCGGCGACTTGGCCCGCCTCGATCCGCACCTTGGCGAAGGGCGGACGGTTGATCAATGTCGGGGCCACCACCGGCCACGCCGTCGAGATCGACATTCGTCAGATCTTCTGGAAGCAGATCCAACTGATCGGCTCCACCATGTCCACCCGCAGCGAATTCCACGAGGTGATGCGCCTCGTCTGGCAGCGCAAGCTCAAGCCGGTCATCGACCGCGTGCTGCCCCTTTCCGAGCTACGCGAAGCCCACCGCATCATGGAGGAGGGCGAGCAGTTCGGCAAGATCGTCCTAAACGTAGGGAACGGCGAAAACGCAGCGAACGCCCATAACGCAGGGAACGCGGAATACCCCCAATCCCCTCCAAACTCATAAGACTGATAAAACTCACCAGAGGAAGCCATCGATGAGTGAAACAACGAAGTTTCGCGTCTTGATCACCGACGCCATCGCCCAAGCGGGGGTCGACTTTTTGCGCGAGGCGGGGGCCGAGGTCGTCGAATCCTTCGATCTCTCCCCCACACAGTTGGCCGAGCGGATCGTGGACTTCGATGCGCTGATCGTGCGTAGTGGGACGAAGGTGACGTCGCCGATCATCGAGGCCAGCGAGCGGCTGCGGGTGATCGGCCGCGCGGGCGCAGGGTTGGACAATATCGACGTCAGCACGGCACGCGCGGTGGGCGTCGAGGTGCGCAACTGCCCCGGTGCCAACAGCGTCGCCGTGGCCGAGCTGGCGATCGGCATGATTATCGGACTGGCACGCCACATCCCCCAAGCCGATGCCAGCATGAAGGCGGGCAAATGGGAGAAGAAGGCGCTCAAAGGGCTGGGCTTGCAGGGGCGGAAGCTGGGCATCGTCGGCTTTGGGCGGATCGGACGCGAGGTAGCCAGCCGCGCACAGGCGCTCGGCATGACGGTGCTGGTCAATCAGCCGCGGCTCACCCCCGAGCTGGCGCTGGAAGAGAAGGTGCAACTGCGCGATCTGCCCGACCTGCTGGCCGAAGCCGACTTCGTGACGCTGCATGTGCCGATGCGGCCCGAAAATGTGGGGCTGATCGGCGCGGTCGAGCTGGCGATGATGAAGCCAAGCGCCTATTTGATCAACACCGCCCGTGGGGGCATCGTGGATGAAGCCGCGCTGCTCGCGGCGCTAAACGATGGGACGATCGCGGGGGCGGCCATTGATGTGTACGAGGAAGAACCCGCGACCCACAGCGCCCTGGCCAAGCATCCCCACGTGATCGCCACGCCCCACATCGCGGCCAGCACCGACCAAGCGCAGAGCAATGCCGCGCTGGCCATCGCGGCCCAAGTCGCGGAGTTCATCCAGTCGGATGCGGGCAACATCGCCGCCCGTCTCTCGCTCCAGATGGTGCCAACCGAACTGGTCATTCCGCACGAGGCGACCGATGCCAAGCGGGTGGCGCGGCTGGCGGCGGCCCTGCAAGAGGATGGACTGCTCGCCAATCCGCCGGTCGTCGCTGAAAAGGAAGGCAAGTTTATCGTGCTGGATGGCGCGACCCGCACCACGGCCTTCCGCGAGCTGAAGCTGCCCCATGTCGTCGTGCAGGTCGTCGATCCGAACAGCGAGGATGTAACGTTGCATACGTGGCACCACGTGGTCAGCGGTGATTCGGTCGCCGGGCTGTTGGAGGCGCTCTCATCGGTCGAGCATCTGAGATTGACGGAGATTCCGGCATCCGCTGTCCACGAAAGCGAGCGGGACGAACGCACGGTAGCCGTGCTGGCGCTGGAAGATGGCCGTTTCATGCTGGCCCAATCCGACGGCGACAGCGATGCCTTCGACGTGCTGAACGCCTTCGTTGCCCGCTACACCGACTGGGGCAATGTGGCCCGCACCCTCACCCACGAAATCGAACAATTACGCGGCGCCTATGAGGGCATGGTGGCGCTGGTGCTGTTCCGCCCCTTCCAGCCGGACGATGCGCTGCGTGCGGCACTCAGTGGCCGCCACCTGCCGCAGGGCATCACGCGCTTCATCGTGCCGGGCCGCGTGCTGCGGCTGAACGTGCCGTTGGAGATTTTGCGCAGCACGGACAGCCTGCCCACCAAACGGCGCTGGCTCGATGAGCTGGTGAAGGAGAAGTTGAACAAGCAGCGGATCCGTTATTATCACGAGCCGGTAATTCTGTTGGAGGATTAGGGGGGAAAGGTGCAAAGTGCAAAGTGCAAGGTGCAAGAATTCTTTGAAAATCTAGCGAAAAACAATGCGCCCCGATTACGATTCACGATGGCAGAGCGGTGAGACGGTTCCCTACAACTCCCCATTCTCCATTCTCTATTTTCTATCCCACCGGAGCCACCATGCTACGCATTGATGAGATTCGCCGCCAGTTCCCTGCCCTGCAGCGTCAGATCAACGGCAATGCGGTGATTCACGCCGATAATCCGGGCGGCACCCAAGTGCCACAAGCGGTGGTCGATGCGATGAGCAACTACTTGCTCCATCGCAACGCCAATGTCCACGGTGAGTTCCTCACGTCGCAACTGACCGATGAGACGGTGGAGGCGGCTCGTGGGGCGATGGCCGATCTGCTCAACGCCCCCTCGCCCCGCGAGATCGTCTTCGGCAACAACATGACGACGCTCACCTTCCAACTGCGCCACATGCTGGCCCGCGACTGGACGGCGGGCGACGAAGTCGTGGTCACGACGCTCGACCACGATGCCAACTACACGCCCTGGCTGACGCTGGCCGAGGTCGGCGCGGTCGTTCACGAAGTTCCGCTGGCGGCGGACGGGGCGACGCTCGACCTTGCGACGTTGGATGATCTGCTCAATCCGCGCACCAAGCTGGTGGCGCTGGGCCACGCCTCGAACGCGGTCGGCACGCTCAACCCGCTGGACGAGATCATCCCGCGGGTGCGTGAACGGTCGCCGGAAGCACTGATCTTCGTCGATGCGGTGCAGAGCGTGCCCCACGTGCCGGTCGATGTGCAGGCGCTAGGCTGCGACATCTTGGTCTGTAGCGCTTACAAGTTCTTTGGGCCGCATGTCGGCGTGATGTGGGGGCGGGCCGATGTACTGGATCGGCTCCCGCCCTATAAGGTTCGGCCTGCAGGGGCCGATGCCCCGGACAAGTTCGAGACTGGCACCAAGAATCATGAAGGGTTGGCGGGCGTTGCGGCGGCGGTGGACTACCTTGCCGCGTTGGCCGCGCCCCACGCGGAGCGCCGCGCTCGGCTGCGTGAAAGCATGGCGCTGATCCGCGATCACGAGCAACGATTGAGTGCGCAGCTCATCGCGGGCCTCACCGCGATCCCCACGCTGGCGTTCTACGGCATCCGCGATGTTGAGCGCGTCGATGAGCGGGTGCCGACGGTGGCCATCAACCTGCGCGGCTGGCATCCGCAGGCGTTGGCCGCAGCGCTGACCGACGAGGGCATCTTCTGCTGGTCGGGCCACTACTACGCGCTCAACCTGATCGAAGCGCTCGGCCTTGCCCCCGACGGGGCGCTGCGCATCGGCCTCGCGCACTACAATACGGCGGGCGAGGTGGCGCGGATCGTGGACGTATTGAAGCGAGAAGCGTTGAAGCGAGACACGCGAGCTTAGAGGTGTAAGGTGCAAGGTGCAAGGTGCAAGGTGCAGCGGGGCGCATTGCCGGACGCAGTCGCGCCGCCAGACCCTTCGCTCCGCTCAGGGTGACAAGGGGAGGAGTGTGCGGGGCGCATTGCCGGATGCAGTCGCGCCGCCAGACCCTTCGCTCCGCTCAGGGTGACAAAGGGAGGAGTGTGCGGGGCGCATTGACGGACGCAGTCGCGGTGTGGTACGTCTCACAGAGCGGGTCTCACTCACCCCTTGTCATTCTGAGCCGCAGGCGAAGAATCCGGCGCAGCGCCATTCGCAACTCGAACCACCCAGAAACACGTAAAATACGACAACATAGAACCACCCAGAAAGACGCAACCTACCCATGAACATCAACCGATTCACACAGAAAGCACAGGAAGCGCTGGTGCAGGCGCAGCAGATCGCGCAGCAAAACCAGCAACATGAGATTCACCCGCTCCACCTGCTGCTGGCGCTGCTGGCCCAAAACGAGGGCATCGTGCCGCAGGTGCTGTCGCGCATGGGGGCGGACGTGGCGCAGATGCAGCGCGAGACGCAGAGCGCCATCGACAGGCTGCCCAAAGTCAGCGGCAGCACGGGCGAGCCGAGCATCAACCGCACGCTGCGTGCCACGCTGGTCGGGGCGCACGACGAGCTGCAACCCTTCGGCGACCAATACGTCAGCACCGAGCACCTGCTGCTGGCGCTGATCCAGCATGGCGAGCCGCGTACGCACGAGATTTTGCAACGTCACAACATCACGCGCGACCGAGTGCTGGAGGCGCTGCAGACGATCCGTGGCGCGACGCGCGTCACCTCGCAGAGCCCCGAAGGGACCTACGATGCGCTCGGCCAATACGGCCAAGATCTGACGGCGCTGGCGCGGGCCGGCAAGCTCGATCCGGTGATCGGGCGGGACGAAGAAATCCGGCGCGTCATCCAGATTCTGGCGCGGCGCACCAAGAACAACCCCGTGCTGATCGGCGAGCCGGGCGTTGGCAAGACCGCGATCGTCGAAGGGCTGGCGCTGCGCATCGTCCGCGAGGATGTCCCGGAATCGCTGCGCAACAAACAGCTCATCATGCTCGACCTCGGTTCGATGGTGGCGGGGGCCAAATATCGGGGTGAGTTCGAGGAGCGGCTGAAGGCCGTCCTCAACGAGGTGAAGGAGTCGGATGGCGGCATCGTTCTCTTCATCGACGAGCTGCACACCATCGTGGGGGCGGGCGCGGCCGAAGGCGCGATGGACGCGGGCAACATGCTCAAGCCGATGCTGGCGCGTGGCGAGCTGCACACTATCGGCGCGACGACGCTCGACGAGTACCGCAAACATATCGAGAAGGATGCCGCATTGGAGCGGCGCTTCCAACCGGTCTTCGTGGCGGAACCCACGGTCGAGGACACGGTCTCGATTCTGAGAGGGCTGAAGGAGCGGTACGAGGTCCACCACGGTGTCCGCATCACCGATGGCGCAGTGATCGCCGCCGCCACGCTCTCGGATCGCTACATCTCCGACCGCTTTTTGCCCGACAAGGCGATCGACCTGCTGGACGAAGCGGCCAGCAGGCTGCGGATGGAGATCACCTCCGACCCCGCCGAACTGGACGCGCTCAAGCGTGAGCTGCTGCAGCTCCAGATCGAGCGGGAGGCGCTGAAGCAGGAGCGAGACAGTGCTTCGCGGACCCGGCTGGAGAGCATGGAGGCGGAGATCAAGGGCGTCCAGGAACAGCTCGACGCATTGACGGCGCGCATCGAGGCGGAGCGCGGCACGATCCAGAAGCTGGCCGAGGTCAAGGAGCAGATCGAGCAGGTGCAGTACCAGATCGAAAATGCGCAGCGCACCAATGATTTCGAAACCGCCTCCCGCTTGCAGTACGGAACGCTGCTGGAGCTGCGTCGCCAGCAGGAGCAGCTCGAGGCGGATGCGGCGGCGCGTCAGGCGTCGGGCGAGATGCTGTTGCAAGAAGAGGTGACCGCCGACCAGATTGCCGAAACGGTCAGCCGCTGGACGGGCATTCCCGTCTCGAAGCTGATGGAGGGCGAGGTCGAGAAGCTGATCACGCTGGACGATCGGCTCCACGACCGGGTCATCGGCCAAGACGAGGCGGTGGCCGCGGTCGCCAACGCCGTGCGCCGTTCGCGCGCAGGCCTGCAAGACCCCAATCGCCCCATCGGCTCCTTCCTTTTCTTGGGGCCGACCGGCGTCGGCAAAACCGAGCTGGCCCGCGCCCTAGCCGAGCAGCTCTTCGACGATTCGGACGCCATCGTGCGGATCGACATGAGCGAATATCAAGAGCGCCACACCGTCGCCCGCCTAATTGGTGCGCCACCGGGCTACGTCGGCTTCGAAGAAGGGGGGCAGCTTACCGAGGCAGTGCGCCGCCGGCCGTACAGCGTGGTGCTCTTTGATGAGATCGAAAAGGCCCACGGCGAGGTCTTTAACGTGCTGCTGCAGGTGTTGGATGATGGGCGGCTGACCGATTCGCAGGGACGGGCGGTCAACTTCAAGAATACGATCATCATCATGACCTCCAACCTCGGATCCCACTACATCCAAGAGATGGGGATTGACGAGGCACGGGACGAGGTACTGGCCGAGCTGCGGGAGCATTTCCGCCCCGAATTCTTGAATCGCATCGACGAGATCGTCATCTTCCACGCCCTGTCGCGGGACGATTTGGTCAAGATCGTCGACATCCAGCTCGAACATCTGCGCCGCCTGCTGGACGGGCAGAAGATGTCGTTGGAGATGAGCGAGGCGGCCAAGAACCAACTGGCCGACGAGGGCTTCGATCCGGCCTACGGTGCACGGCCGCTCAAGCGGGTGATCCAGCGCCGCATCCAGAACCCGCTGGCGATGGCGATGCTCGAAGGCAAATTCAACGAGGGCGACAGGGTGCATATCGATGTGCGGGACGGCGACTTCGTCTTTGAGCGTTGACGCGCGTCGAGTCAAACGAGGAAGGGGCGAATGGCGATGGGATGCATCGCCAGCTACATTGCACGCCGTCGCAAGTCGCCGTCAGGGTTCAAGGGAATCCGCAATGCCGTGCCTTGCCTCAGCACTGGCGATCAGCGGCGGCGGGCGACGGCGTGACCCTCTGCCCTTTCCGCCGCAAACGGCGCGGCTCCCTTCCCGCTTCGCGTCCCGGATATCGGGAGAAAGGGGCTGTAGGAGAGGATGGTGTAGAAGCTGCCTCCGGCAAGAAGCGGGTCCGAGCTGTGCGCGATTCGAAATTTCATACCTGCCATCAAATGCTGATCAACAACTTCTGACAAGAGACCATGAGTTCCAAGGCGATACTCGATGCACTACTGACGCAGTACAAAGCGCAGCCAGCCTCCGCTGGCTATATTGATGTTATCGTGATGCGGGAGAACTATCGTCCCTTCGCAGAAGCGTTGCTAAAGAATGGCTTTATGATCGAAGCAATAACATGGTGGGAGTACATTCCAAACTTCGGTTCGCGCCCCCGATATGGCATGGGTGGGCCGAAAAGCAAATTCTACACGGGCTGGTTCGCAGAAATCTGTTTCGGGGATGATGAGATTCAACTTGCCCCTGACCCCGCCATCATTTTGAAGCAAATTGTCGATCTCGTGGAAAACAAAAGGCTGGATATGCACGATTTTGTCATCACCTATCGAACAACCCCATCGCTCACAGCGGCATTTTGGCTAGATGTTGACGACCGTTGGGAGAACGTTCAGTATTCGATGGACGGGATGACAGATTCCATCGCATAAAGCTGACTACCCTTAACTGGCGAATGGCGAATAGCGAATGGGATCATCGCCCTGTCCATTGTTTGATCGCTGTATTGCCCTGCTGCCCATGCCCCATGATGGCGAATGGTGAATAGCGAATGGGACCACTGCCCTACCATTGCTTGATCGCTGTATTGCATTGCATCCCATGCACCATGCACCATGCACCATCATGGCGAATAGCGAATGGGCACATCGCTCAATCACCGAATTGCACGGTAACCTTTGCCCCTTGCCCCTTGCACCAAACGGCATGGCAACAGCAACAAACTAAAGAAACCAACCTCGCCCCTGAGACCCCAAACACCCAACAGAAAGGCCCCCAATGCCCCTCCGAATCACGTCGTACGGTGCCGCTGGCATGGTCACCGGCTCCGCCCATCTCGTTGAACTGGACAACGCCAAACTGCTGATCGACTGCGGTCTCTTCCAGGGGCCGCCGGACGTGCGCGACCTGAACCAAGAGCCGCTCGGCTTCGACCCGGACGAGGTGGATGCGGTGCTGCTGACCCACGGTCACACCGATCATGTGGGCCGGATGCCGCTGCTGGTGCAGCAGGGCTACGACGGCCCGATCTACACCACCCGCGCCACCCGCGATGTCGCACGACTGATCTTGGTCGATGGGGCACGCATCCAAGCCGAAGATTATCGCCGCCGTCGCCGCCGCGCGGGCGACGATGAGGGCGATATCCCGCCACCACTCTACACCGAGCAAGATGTCTACGAGACGCTCGACCTGATCGTGCCGATCCGCATGGACGAGATGTTCAAGGTGATGGGCGTGGAAGTGACCTTCAGACATGTCGGCCACATTTTGGGTTCGGCCTACATCGCGCTGAAGGGGCAAAATCATCGGCTGGTGGCGAGCGGCGACATCGGCCACTGGGGACCGCACGTGGTACCGGATCCGCAGCTGCCCGACGAGGCCGATGTGATGCTGCTCGAAAGCACCTACGGCGATACGATCCACCCGCCGATGAGTGAAGCCACCGCCTCGTTGATCGACATCATCCACCGGACGGTGCGGGCGGGCGGCAATGTGCTGATCCCCTCCTTCGCATTGGAACGGACGCAGGATGTCTTGCACCAGCTCCGTATCGCCAACGACCAACGCCGGTTGCCGAACGACATCAAGGTCTTCCTCGATTCGCCGCTGGGTATCCGCTTCACCCAGCTCTACCGCCGCTATCCCGAACAGTTGAGCGACACGGTTCAGAACTACCTGCGGCAGGGCGAAAGTCCTTTCCGCTGGGGCAACGTTCACTTCACGATTGCTTCGCGCGATTCTTATGCGATCAACGATCAGAACAAGGGCGCGGTCATCATGGCGGGCAGCGGCATGGCGACGGGTGGTCGCATTCTGCGCCACCTAAAAGAGAACTTGGAGCGGGAGGAAAGCGCGGTGGTCTTCGTGGGCTACCAAGCAGAAGGGACGTTGGGCCGCCAGTTGGTCGAGGGGGCCGACGAGGTCGAGATCGACGGCGAGCCGTTCAAGGTGCGGGCCGAGATCCACGAGATCGACGGCTTTAGTGCCCACGCCGATCAACGGGGGCTGTCGAAGTGGGCGGCAGCGGCAGGCAACCCCCAGATCCAACTGATTCACGGCGAGCCGGAGGTGGCGGCGGTGTTGCAGGCGTATCTCCAGGAAAATCACGGGCTAACCGCAGTGGTCTCCGACCTAGCAAAAGCGTACGATTTCTAGCCGCCCATCGGTCCCCCGCGCGAACAAAACGGAATAGACAGAGACGCACGGTGAATCGCCGTGCGTCTTTTCTGATGAGTGGCATCAAAACAACAGTGACGTATGGCATCGGATGACCCATAGCCGATTGACAATCGCAACCACCTTGCTAATATATGCGTAAGCATATATATGAAAACTCATATAAGGAGGTGGAATGTCGCTCAAACATGCCCTACTGGGCTTCTTGAACTATCACCCCTATACGGGGTACGACTTGAAAGCCATCTTCGATCGCTCTGTTCAACATTTCTGGGCGGCCGACCAAAGCCAGATCTACCGTACGCTCGGCCAGATTGCGGAAGCGGGATGGGCCGAGATCGAGGTGGTGACACAGACAGAGCGACCCGACCGCAAGCTCTACCACATCACTGAAGCGGGACGGCGTGAGTTGAAGGCCTGGTTGACGTCGCCCGTGCCGGTGGAGCGACCCCACAGCGCCCCGATGGTGATGGTCTTCTTTGCGGGGTTGCTTTCGAATGAAGAAGCACTGCCCCTCTTCGAGCAAGCGGTCGCCTACGCGGAGGGCGCGTTGGCGCAGTACGACACGGCCCCGGCAGTCATTGCGGAATACCAGCAGGAGATCGGCTCCGAGCGCGAGGCCTACTTTTGGAATCTGACGCTGGAGTTGGGGCGCAAAACGGCCGAAGCGCAGCTCGCATGGGCGCAGGGGGTGGTTGCCGCGCTCACGTCGGACGAAATCCCGACGGATCAGGAAGGGGCTGCCCCATGAGACTCTGGCAACGGTGGGTGGCGGCCAACGCGATCAGCGAGATGGTCGGCCTCGGCCTGACCTTTGCCCTGATCGGTGCGATCACCCCGCGATTGGATCGGTTGAGTGGTGCGCTCCCCATCCTCGCGGCCTTTGTTGTCGCGGTCTTGGCGGGGCTGATCGAGGCGACGGCCGTTGGGTGGGCGCAGTGGAAGGCGATGCGGCCCTGGTTTCCCACGATTACCCTCAGCAGTTGGTGGCGCGCCACCGCCATCGGGGCACTGCTCGCCTACATCTTGGGCTATTTGCCCTCGACGTTGATGGCGTTGGGGGCCGAAACCACTCAAACCACGATGGCGGAACCGCCGCAAGCGGTCGTCCTCTTCTTAGCGGCGGCACTGGGTATGGTGGGCGGCGCGATGCTGGCCTTCGCCCAGTGGCGAGTGCTCCGTCGCCATATTCGGGGCGCGGCCCTCTGGCTACCGGCCCACATGCTGGCATGGGCGGTCGGGATGCCCCTGATCTTTTGGGGATTGGACCGCCTCTTTCTGATGGAGATCGGTCTCCGCTTCGCGCTCGGCCTCGCCGGGTTGCTCTTGCTGACGGGCGCCATCGTGGGCGCGATTCACGGCCTGTTTCTGGTTCGCATGGTGACGGATAACGTTAAGCAGAAGGGAGTGAAGGCATGGGCAGCCAACTGACGACTGAGACGGTCTGGCGGGCCTTGGAAAAGGAGCTGTTCGCGGTACTCGGCATGGTGACCGCGAAGCAGGAGGCGCGGACGGTCGGCATCGTCTATGTTTGCAAGCCGAGCGTGTGGGACAGCAAGCTCTATATCGGCACCGGCAAAACGTCGTGGAAGGCGCGCCACATCGGCGCGAACTCGCATGTCTCCATGACGGTGACGCAGCACAAACGCATCCCGTTTATGCCGTGGATGAAGATTCCGCCCGCCACGATCACCTTTCATGGGACGGCCCGGCTGATTCCGGCGGCGGAGGTCGAGAGCGACGTGCTTGCCGCGCTCTTCCGTGGTATGGTCAAGGATGCGCAGCGTGTGGCCGAGTCGGTCGTCATCGAAGTCACGCCGCAGGGCCACTTCGTCACCTACGGGATCGGCGTCTCGCTGTGGGCGATGCGCTCGCCCGAGCAAGCGCGCGGTCGGGTGGCGGTGGGATAGCCGCGCCCTACCACGTTTGACAGCGCGGGGGGCAGCAGCGCACCGCGCAAGGGGGACCCCTGCGGACGCCCGCGTGGGGCCATGCGGGGGGTTGGGCCGCACGGTGCCAAGCGTCATTTCAGAACGAAGGAGCAAAGATGGCAGATTTTACGTGGAAGCAGGGGCAATACCTCGCTTTCATCGACACCTACACCAAACTCAACCGTCAACCGCCCGCCGAAGCAGACTTCCAGCGCTATTTCGGCACGACGCCGCCGACGGTGCATCAGATGATCGTCACGCTGCACGAAAAGGGGCTGATCCATCGCACCCCGGGTCAGGCGCGAACGATTCGACTGGCCATTCCGCCCGAAGAGCTGCCGAAGCTGGACTGAGCCGTCGTCGGATCGAAAATGGAGCAGCGTATCACTGATCTAGGTGTAACGTGCGATGCGTATCCATGGCGCGAGCCGCATATCCGCAACGCGCCTATCGCTATCTTCCTTGCCAAGTCAGCCGTTCCAAGGCTCGAACGCTCAGCGCGCGCCTTGCTGTTCCAATGCGAAGATCGCCTCGGCCGGATCGTCCCAGCTCACCATATCGACGCCGAGCGTGACAGGGTAGCGGAAATTCGGCTCCCACAGCTCGGCCAGCATCACCCCAATCCCTGCTTCGTGTAGCGATTCGATGTCGGCGCGGTCGATCAGATCGTACGAGAGCGCGATCATATCCACCTCGGCCCGTTTTGCGACCGCCACCAAGTCGATCACATTCCCCCGCAGAATCGCTTTGGTGCGGATCGTTGGTGCGTGTCGCTTGGTCCAGAGCAACCCCATGTGGTCCCAGGCGGTCACCATCACCCGTCCTTCTGCCCCCGCTGCCTGCACTGCCGCCAGCGTTCGCTGAAAGGGGCGCACGCCCTGCCCAAAGCCGTTTTTGATGTCGAGCATCAGGTGGATCTGAGGCTGGGCCATCACCCAGTCCAGCACCTCGTCCAGACGGGGCGGTGGCGCGGGCAGAATCTCGGGGGGGATGTGGCGCAACGCCTCGGCGGCAACGGAACGCAAAAAGGCCCCGCCCGGCAGCCGATAGTCGTGGTGGAGAACGGGAACCTCGTCAGCACTGAGCTGTACGTCCACCTCCACGACGTCGGCTCCCGCTTCGGCGGCGGCCAGCAGCCCGGTCCAAGAATTGGGTGGTGCGATCGCTTGGGCGGTACGGTGGGCTTCAACGAGGATTTTCCCCGTCTCGGCGCGAAGAATCTGCATAGCGCTCTCCTCATGGTTTGGGTCGTCATTCCATCATAGCCACTCGTACGGCCAACGCATAACTGAGCGGCGGGACGGCAACGCAGAACGCACAACGCACAACGCAAAACGGGACGCGACGCAGGGGACGATCTTCGTATGACACGACGCTCTTTTAAGCGCCCCACATGGCGGGGCCTTGGGGGTGGGCGTTGCGAGGCACGGGTTTCTCCCTCGTCTTTCAACAAGGGGGGGGCCATGAGCGGCGCTGGCCGAACACAGCGGCGCGACATTGGGCAATCCGCTGCTATACTCTTGGCCGCTCCCCGTGATGGACGCTTCAAGCTTCGGCCTTGGGTGGCCTCCATGCTTCTGCAAGGGGATGAACGACGTCCCTCTCTATCTCTATCTCTATCTGCTGACGGGACTCTGCCGTTTGATAGCCCGCAAGGATCGTTATGAAAAAGTCTACCCCCCTACTCGTCGCGCTACTCTGGATATTGGCGACCGCCTGCACGCCATCGCCCCCACCCCCCACACCAACCCCGAGGGTCACGATCACCACGCCGCCGACCGCCACGCCCCTGTTGTTGTCGGAGGAAGGGGATCTGACCCTGACCCCCGAGGATGTCGCCTACGACGCGCGCCGTCTGACCGACACGGTGACGGGGGAGGTCGTGGCTGCGCGCGCGATCAGTGGCGACGGGCCGTCGGCGCGGGCCGCGCCCGAACATTTGCGCTTCAGCTTCACCAGCGTGCTCTCGGAGGGGGTGGAGCCGCGCGACGCCCAACTGTTGATCTACCCTGCCCGCGACTACGCGACCCTGTACAGCGACGCGGGTATCGACACGGTAGCGACTGAAATCGAGCGGCTGCGCGCCCTAGTGGCGCAGCGACCGCTGACGTTTGATGCGCCGTTACCCCTGCTCCCCCGTTTCGATCTACAGCCGTCGATTCAGGCCCATGTGGAGTTTGTCGATTTCGAGGGCGGGGCGGGCGTCCGCTATCTGAGCCAGATCAATGAGGGGGCCGCGCCCGTCACCAACGATGGGCTGTTCTACACCTTCCAAGGGCTGACGCACGATGGCAATTATCTGGTGATTTTGTTTTATCCGGTTCGCAGCGCGGCATTGGAGGGCATGACGTCGGAAGACGCGACCGCTGCTGCCGACAGCGCATCGACCGATTTCGAGCGTTATCGCACAGAGACAGAAACATTGTTGACGAACGAAGATGTCGCCACCTTTGATCCGCCGTTGAACGATCTGGATCTGCTCGTTTCCTCGCTCCTGATCGGGAACCGTGGCGGGGGCACGGGATCGTCTGCGGGTGGTGGCAACGGGACTTCGGCGGCTGAAGCGACGCCGACCCCGCTGCCTGCGGCCACGGGGCCGACCGCGGTTCCCAACCCCACGGAATCTTCCACGGGTAATACCGAAGTGATTCTGCTTCGCCCCGCCGTGCCAGCCTTCGCGGAAGAAGGACAATGTGAGGGCATGTCGCTGGCCCTGGCGCGGCCCAACGCTTGGCGCTGTGCCGTCGGCGACCAGCTCTTCGACCCCTGCGTGGTGGGCAGCGACGGGCAAACGTTGGTCTGCGACGCCGATCCCATCGAAGGCACGCCGGGCTTTGCGTTGCGGCTGACCGCGCCCTTGCCCACGGTCGAAGCGTCGCCGAGCAACGAAACGACCGCATGGATGATCCAATTGGTAACGGGTGTCCACTGTCGCTTTGCCTCTGGCGTCACGGGGTTGGTCGGGGAGCAACGGATCAACTACGTCTGCACCGACCAGCGCATCGTCCTCGGCGATCTCCAACGTGACAACGGCACCTGGTACGCGATCCGTGCCGACGTGATCAACAACGCTGGAACCTTCGAGGCGACCCACGAAAGCCGCGACGAAATCCGTCGTCTATGGCGGTAGGGCGTGTCAGTGGCCGTCGCGCATCGTGCATGGTGATCGCCGCTTCATTGATGGTCAACGTAATCCTACGCGCTATGCCATAGACGACAGATCACCTCACCAGACAGTGTCACGCTCTCATCATGAAGAAGCCAAACACGCAACACGCGACAGACAACAGGCCCGCACAACCGACTCGACTTTCTCCGTCTATCTCCGACCGCTAGAGAGATTTGACAACGCATCACATTCCCCATATAATCCCCCGTTGCGATTGTTGGCGAAATGTGCGTCAGCCATCGCGTCGATTGATGGATCGATAGTCAGGAAGCGTGCATTTTCGCGTTCGGCGCTGCGTTTATGGGGGAGCTAGATGGCGTATCCGTTCGGTACTACATCTGTTTGTTCGATAGACGATGGCGCGTCCGCACATCCACTTCGGCAGAATGGCCCACGCTCGTGGGCTATGATACCCGCTCTACCGAATGCATCTGCCTTCGCCTTGCCGTCCATTCCACTAGACCGCACAACAAGAAATGTCCCGTACTGTAGCGGGTCGTTTTCTTGTGCTGCGGCTTCTTTGTTTTTCTGAACGCCTCACCCATCGTCCGATGGCGGCAATGGGGCCGCGACCCGTTGCCCTATGGATGTTGCACCACACAAGGAGCGTCTGAATGCCCAAATTAGCCTCACGGTATGGTGTGCGTGATCTTCCGATCAAAGATTATGCCTCCATTCCCCCCGTGTTGGACTTGCCCGATCTGATTGATGTTCAGATTGAAAGCTATCGCTGGTTCCTCGAGGAAGGGTTGCGCGAGCTGTTCGATGAGATCTCTCCGATTGAGAGTTTCAACGGCAATTTGCAGCTCGATTTCCTCGACTATTGGTTTGAAGAGCCGAAATATACCGAGAACGAAACGCTAGACATGGACCTGACCTACGGCGCACCGATGTGGGTCAAGGCGCGACTGATCAACAAAGAGACCGGCGAGATGCAGGAGCAGGATGTCTTCATGGGCGAATTCCCGCTCATGACCCCCAAGGGGACCTTCATCAACAACGGCTCCGAGCGTGTGGTCGTCAGCCAGCTCATCCGCTCGCCCAACGCCTACTTCTCGCTCGACGAGGATCGCACCACGGGCCGTCGCCTCAGCTCGGCCAAGCTGATCCCGAACCGTGGCGCGTGGATGGAGTTCGAGACCAGTCGCCGCGACGTGATCACGGTGAAGGTCGACCGCAAGCGCAAGATTCCGTTCACGATCTTCATGCGGGCGCTGGGCGCCGTGCCGGACGGCTTCGGCTCGACCCTGATTCAAGAGGGAAGCGACGAGGAGCTGTACGCGCTCTTCGGGGCCTTCGACGAGGATCCGGAGCACAAATATCTGGAGGCGACGATCGAGCGCGACCCGACGAAGAATGCGGAAGAGGCGTTGCTCGACATGTACCGCAAGCTGCGTCCGGGCGATCCGGCGACCGTGGACAACGCCAAAAGCTACCTCGAATCACTACTGTTCAACCCGCGCCGCTACGACTTGGGCAAGGTGGGCCGCTACAAGCTGAACAAGCAGCTCAAGGTGGATGTCTCGCTGGACGACCGCACACTGCGCCAGGATGATATCGTCAGGATCGTGCAGCGTGTCTTCGACATCAACAATGACAAGGCCGATCCGGATGACATCGACCACCTCGGTAACCGCCGCGTGAAGCGCGTGGGCGAGCTGGTGCAGAACCAGTTGCGCGTCGGCCTGCTCCGCATGGAGCGGGTCGTCCGTGAACGGATGTCGATCCGCGACCCCGAACAGTTGACGCCGATCTCGCTGATCAACATCCGCCCCGTGGTGGCGGCGGTCCGCGAATTTTTCGGCGGATCGCAGCTCTCGCAGTTCATGGAGCAGACCAACCCGCTGGCCGAGCTGCGCTCGAAGCGCACGCTGTCGGCGCTGGGGCCGGGCGGCCTGAAGCGTGAACGGGCGGGCTTCGACGTGCGTGACGTTCACTATTCCCACTACGGCCGCATCTGCCCCATCGAGACGCCGGAAGGGCCGAACATCGGTCTGATCGGACGGTTGGCGACTTTCGGGCGGGTCAATGATTTCGGTTTCATCGAAACGCCCTATCGCAAAGTGTTGCAACAGGTGGCCAACGATGGCAAAGCCGCCGTCGGCGAACGGATCCGCGACGAGGTCGTCGATCCTGAGAGCGGCGCGACGTGGCTGGCTGCGGGCGACGAAATCGACGACGCGATGGCCGCCAAACTCGCCACGCTCGACCGGCCGATGATCAAGATCGTGCCCCGTGTCTCGGACGAGATCGTCTATCTGACGGCGGACGAGGAAGAGCAGTACACCATCGCCCAAGCCAATGCGAAGGTCGACGAGCAGGGCTATTTCGTCAACGACCGTGCGTCGGTACGGATCAGCCAGCACGACTATCGCCGTGAGTTGGTGACGCGCGTCGACTTCCAAGACGTTTCGCCCAAGCAGATCGTGGGCGTGTCAGCCGCGTTGATCCCCTTCCTTGAGCACGACGATGCGAACCGCGCCCTGATGGGGTCGAACATGCAGAGTCAGGCGGTGCCGCTGGTGCGGCCCGAAGCGCCGATCGTGAGCACCGGTATGGAATATCGCGCCGCCCGCGACTCCGGTCAGGTGGTGCAGGCGCAGCACGATGGGCAGGTCGTCTCGGTGACCTCCCAGCGCGTGATCGTGCGCGACGGCGAGGGGGAGGAGCACGTCTACCCGCTGCGTCGGTACACCCGTTCCAACCAGAGCACGACCATCGACCAACACCCGGTCGTGTTGAAGGGCCAATGGGTGCAGAAGGGCGATGTCTTGGCCGACAGCTCGTCGACCGAAGCGGGTGAGTTGGCGCTGGGTCAGAACGTGCTGGTCGCCTTCCTCTCGTGGGAAGGGGCCAACTTCGAGGATGCGATCATTATCTCCGAAGAGATGGTGCGCCACGACCGCTTCACCTCGATCCATATCGAGAAGTACGAGGTCGAAGCGCGGGACACGAAGCTGGGGCCGGAAGAGATCACGCGCGACATCCCGAACGTCGGGGAAGATGCGTTGAAGGACCTTGACGAGCGGGGCATCATCCGCATCGGCGCCGAAGTCGGACCGAACGACATCCTGGTCGGCAAGATCACCCCCAAGGGCGAGACCGAGCTGACCCCCGAAGAGAAATTGCTGCGCGCGATCTTTGGTGAGAAGGCGCGCGAGGTGCGCGATTCCTCGCTGCGTTTGCCGCACGGTTCGCGCGGCAAGGTGGTGGATATCCGCGAATTCACCCGCGAAAATCACCAAGATCTGTCGGCGGGCGTGGAGCAGTTGGTCCGCGTCAGCGTGGCCCAGACCCGCAAGCTGCAATCGGGCGACAAGATGGCCGGTCGCCACGGCAACAAGGGCGTGATCTCGCAGGTCGTCCCGATCGAGGATCTGCCCTTCCTGTCGGATGGCACGCCGATTGAAATCGTGTTGAACCCGTTGGGCGTGCCCGCCCGTATGAACATCGGTCAGGTGCTGGAAACGCACCTCGGCTGGGCCGCCGACCGCCTCGGTTTCCGCGCCATCACGCCCGTTTTCGACGGCGCGAAGGAGCAGCAGATCGCGGCGGAGTTGGCCCGCTCGTGGCTGATCGACCTGGCATGGGAAGCGTTGGGTCAGGTCGCCATCGCCGCGATGCGCGACGCCGAATTCGATACCAGCGAGCTGGACGACGATCTGGAGGTTCGCACGCTCTACCTCCGCGCCCTGATGGACGAGGAAGGGGTGGACGAGGGTGAAGCCGAGGAACGGCTGCGCTCGGTCCGCGCGATGCGTCGTTACTGGCTCGAACGGTGGCTGATGCAGCAGGAGGTCGACCCGACCAGCTTGCTCTTCTGGGAAGATGATGAGCGCATCGAGGAAGAGTCCGAAGTGATGGACGTCGAGGTGATTCGCTTCACGCTGTTGCACTGGCTCCGCTACCACGGCCAAGAGGCGGTGTTGGAGGGTGTGGAGCGCAGCGACCTCGCCGCGGTGGAAGAGGTGGCCCGCGCCGTCTCGCACAAGATCGGCTGGCCGCTGCCGATCAGTGGCAAGATGCGCCTCTACAACGGCAAGACGGGTGAGCCGTTCGACAAGCCAGTCACGGTTGGCGTGATCAACATGCTCAAACTGGCCCACTTGGTCGAAGACAAGGTGCACGCCCGCTCGACCGGCCCCTACAGCTTGGTGACCCAACAGCCGCTGGGCGGCAAGGCGCAGTTCGGCGGGCAACGCTTCGGCGAGATGGAGGTCTGGGCGCTGGAGGCCTATGGCGCGGCGCACACGTTGCAAGAGATGCTCACCATCAAGTCGGACGACACGAACGGCCGCACCAAGACCTACGAGGCCATCGTCAAGGGCGAGAAGATCACCGAAGCGGGCGTGCCGGAAAGCTTCCGCGTTTTGGTGAAAGAGCTGCAATCGCTCGGCCTGAGCGTTGAGGTGATCAACGAAGAAAATGAGCGGATGAGCTTCGGCAAGGAAGAGGAAAAAGACCCGCTGCCGGAACTGGGCTTCGGCTTGGGCGTCCTGCCCACGGCGGGCGACTGATCCCCGATTCAAATCACACCCACAAACGGGCGGCCTCGTCATGAGCGCCGCCCGTTTTGTTATCTCTGCTCACATGGGTAATGAGTCCATCCAACCCTTGATCGGCAGGGATCTGGATACGAGGGGAGATAGAGGGGTAAACGACTGGGATCGTTACCCGTACTATTTGCGGCCCACGGAGGTCAAGCATCAAGCGTCGAGCGTCGGTGCGTTGTCCTGCCATCGTTAACACAATAACCCAGTAAAGTTCTTCTCTATCTCTATCTCCATCACTTCACTCGCCCCGCCCTCACCCCACCCCCTTCGCAACCGTCGCCACGATCCGCGCGATTTCCGTGGGGCCGACGTGGTGATGGGTGGGCAGCGTGATGAGCCGCTCGGCGATGGTTTCTGCGCCGTCGAAGTCGCGGTCGGCCAGCGCGGGGAAGAGCCGATGCAGTGGGGCGGGGTACATCCGCCCCGCCCCGAGCCGCGCTTGTTGCAATGCGTTCAGCAACGCATCGCGCCGGTCATCAGCGACCAGCAGCGGCAGGCGCAGATAGATCGCTTCGTCGGGCGATGCGACCGGCACTGTTTGGATCGGCGCCACGCGCGGGAGCTGGCGTTGGATCGACCGCGCGCGCTGGCGGCGTGCGGCGTTGACCTCGTGTAGCGAGGGAAGGAGGCGCTGTGCCACCGCCGCTTGGCCCTCGCTGAGCCGCGCCGTCCGCACGCCGCGCAACGCCTCGCTGTCACCCAGCCCGTTCAGCCGCAAGGCCGTCACCAGCCGCCAGCCCAGCGGTCGAAATGCCGCGGCGGTGGCGGCCAATCGCAGCAGAGCCAACAGGGATTGACGGCGGTTCGGCAGCGGCCAAGTGGCGTATCGCCTGTGGATTTGCGCGGTGAGGGCGGCGTGGTTGGCAGTGAGGAGACCGCCGCCCCCCGTCGAAAGCGCCTTGCCCGGCCCCAAGCTGAAGAGCGCGGCATCGCCGTCTGCCCCCACGGGCGCGCCCATCGCTTGGGCACAATCTTCGATCAGCCACGCGCCGACGCGATCCGCGATAGTACGGACGGGTTGAATCGGCCGCGGAAGGCCGAAGGGGTGGACATGGATCACGGCCAAGGTCTGCTCGCTCGCTCGTTCCGCACCCATGGCCAGATCGAAAGCCATCTCCGGCACGGTCAGATCGACCAACACGGGCCGCAGCCCCGCCGCTTCGATCGCCGGAACAAGCACGGGGCAGGTGTAGGCGGGCAGCAACACCTCGTGGCGGGACGGGCGAAGGTCGTGCATCGCCTGCAACACGAGCAGCAGCGCGGCCCGCCCCGACGCCGTGGGCCACGCCGCCGCTGCGCCCGACCACGCGGCGAATTGCGCGGCGAAATGATCGGCTTCGCGGCCCGCAGGTTGCGACAGCGTGGCCCACGCGGCACGCCATGCCTCGGCGGAAAGGGGTGCGGCCGTGGGGGCCACAGTGCGGCTCATTCCAGTTGGCCCAGTTGCGGCATCGTCAGGCGGACCCCCGCCACGAAGAGGAGCGAGACCACGCTGCCTGCGGCCAAGGCAACGGGCAGCCCGATCAGGCCCGCGGCCGCGCCGATCAGCATGTTGCCCCCGGTGTCGGCGCCCGCATGAAGCTGGCTGTAGATCGTCATCACGCGGCCCCGCACGCGGTCGGCGGTGTGGAGCTGCACCAGCGTGATCGCCAAGCTCTGCAGGATCAGCAGCAGCAGGCCGACGATCACCATGCAGCAGGCGGCCCAAAAGAGGGTTCGGCTCTGCGAGAGCGCGATGACCGCGCACGGCAGGAGTGCCGCGCTGATCAGCAGGGTGCGCCCACGATGGGCATGGCCCAACCGCGCGGCAAGGGCCGTGCCCAGCAGCGCGCCCAGTGCCCCCGCCGCCAACAGCAAGCCCAGACTGATGGCATCACGGCCCAACACTTCTTCCACGAAGGCGGGCATCATGCCGTAGACCGGCCACGCCAAGCCACCGACCACCGCCATCAGCCCGATCGTCGCCAACAGCAGCGGCTGCCGCCAGAGCGTCCGAATCCCTTCGATCATCGCCACGCCCAACCGCTGCCCGTCGCGGTCTTGCCCTTGATCCACCACGCGGATCATCGCCAATGCCACGATGGGGCCGAGGTAAGTTGCGGCGTTGATCAGCATTGTGCCACCCGCGCCGATCAGCGTGATCAGCAATCCCCCCAGCGCAAAGCCGATCAGGTTGCTGATGTTGAAGAGGCTGGCGTTGAGCGCGACCGCGTTCGCCAGCTCCTCCCGCGCCACGAGATCGACCAGAAAGGTGCGACGGGCGGGGTGGTCAATGGCCAACAGCGCCCCGAAGAGGAAGTAGAGCAGGATGATCTGCCAAAGCTGAATATCGCCGAAGATCACCAGCAGCCCGAAGAGGAGCGCTTGGAGCATCAGTCCAACCTGGCTCCACAAGATCAGGCGACGACGGGGGAGCCGATCGATCAGCACCCCGCCCAGCAGGGAGATCGGAATCACGGGCAGCAGCGCCAGAAAGCTGACCATCCCCAGCCAAAAGGTGCTTTGTGTCACTTGGTAGATCAGCCAGCCCTCGGCGATGACTTGCAACGAGGTGCCGATCGTGGAGAGGAATTGCCCCAGCCAAAAGAGGCGGAAGTTGCGCGTCTGGAGGGCGGGGGCAAGGGTGGCCCATCGGAAGTTGGCGCTCACCGCTCTGGCTTTCGACGCTGGCGTGCCAGATAGATCAGGCGCCCCGCCGCAATGCTGACGGCCAGAAGCACACCGATCGCGGTCAGCATGATTACGGTCGAGGGTATCGCCCCCTCGTTTTCTGCGGGGGGTGGCCCTCCGCCCCCCGTGCCCCCCAGCGCGGTGGGTGCGGTGGGCGCGGGCAAGGCGCGTAGGGCAGCAACCAACGCCTTCGTCGTTTCCACGCTTTCGGGGCTGGTCAAGATCGAAACGCCCCGTGGCGATGGCTGTAGCTGCGGGATCAGATCGGCGACCTCAAGATCTTCGGCGCGGATTTGTACGCTCAGTTCGATGGCGGGGTTGGCCGCCTGAATGGCGCTGCCGCTCTCTGCGACGAACGCTTCCACCACCGGCGGATTGTCCTGCTGCCGCTGAATCTGCAAGACGAAGATATCCGCATAGGGCGCAAGCTGCGGCCCGTACGCCACCACCAGATCGTGATCGGGGCCGAGCGCGAGGAGCAGCCCGTACTCGTCGGCCAGCGCCCGCATCGCCTTCACGCTATCCACCGGCGAAGCGATTTCGCTCGCCTCGTAGCTCGGCCCCGTCTCCAAGTTGTAACCGACGATCTGCACCTGATCGGCGAGCTGGGGCAAGCGTGCCTCGGCGTCTGGAATCGACTTGAAGACCACCATTTTGCGCCCCGTGCGAATCAGTGGCAGCAGAGTTGCCGCCTGATTGATGTTTTCGATACGGGCGATATCCGTCGGCGAGGCCGTCTCGTTGAACCAGTCGATGAGCGGGCCGCCCATACTGATGTCGAGCCAATAGGGTCCGTTCGTCGGCGTCTGGGCGTGGGCCGTGCTGGCCATCAGCGCCACCAGCACCAGCCAGAGGACGAGGCGCAGCCTGCTCATGGCGCTTGGCTCGCGGCGACTGTTGGCTCCATTTGGATCGCCAGTTCACGCAGCCGTTCGGCTTCGGCCCCATCGCCGACATCCAGCGCAAGGCCCGCCAGCCGCAGATAGGCAGCGGCCGTACCGGGCTGCTGCGCGACAGCGCGTTCGTAGAGGGTACGGGCACGGCTGCGGTCGTTCGCCACGCGGGCTACATCCCCCAACAGGAGCAGCGCTTGGTAGTCGCCCGGCGCCTGTTGCAGGGCGCTGTGCAGATCGGCGCTGGCGGCGTCGTACTGCTCGGCCGCTAGGTAGTATTCCGCCCTTGCTACGAAGGCTTCGGCGGACGGTGCGCGGGCCAGCGCGCTGTCCAACAGCCGGTTCGCCCGTTCGCTTTCGCCCCGCTCTTGGAGCAGTTTCGCGTAGGCGAGCTGGAGGGCGGGCGATGCGGGCAGCGCGGCCAAGCCCTGATCGAGTGTGGCAGTGGCGGCTTGGGGATCGCCCCCCGCTTGCTGCAGCGTACTCAGCCGCAGGTAACCTGCTTCCAGCGTCGGCGCAAGGGCGACCAGCCGTGCCAAGCTGTCGGCGGCATCGTCGTTGCGGCCGGCCGCCCCATAGCTTTCGGCGAGCGCGAGCAGGGTCGCGGGGTCGGCGCGGGCCAAGTCACGCGCCGTTTCGAGGGCCGCAATCGCCTGATCGGGCCGTCCCTGCTGTAGACGCAGCGCCCCCAACGCCCGCTGCGGCGCGGGATCGGTCGGGGCCAGGGCGATGGCCTGCGTGAGGAGCCGTTGCGCATCCTCGTACGCCCCGCGTGCAGCGAAGCCCTCGGCCATCGCAATGTGAAGCGCCACGCTCTGGGGCCGCGCGGCCAACGCCGCTTCCAGCGTTGCCTTGGCAACGTCGGGCGCGGCCTGTTCGCGATGCCACGCTGCGAGGGCCACCGTCAATTCGTCGGCCTCCGGCAGGGCGGCGTGACCGCGTTCCAACGTTGCCAGGGCGGCATCGTTCTGGCCCAATGCGTGTTGAACTTGGCTGAGGACGAGGTAGTGGCCGCTGTCGGTCGGGTCGAGGCGAATGGCAGCTTCGTATTGCTGCGCCGCTTCGGGAAGGCGGCCCGCGGCCCGCCACGCTTCGGCCATTGCCGCCACCAAGCGCGGGTTATCGGGGGCCAGAGTGAGGGCCCGCTGAAGCAGTTGCTCGGCTTTGGCATGATCGCCCAGTCGCGTGTAGAGCTGGGCGCTGTGGCGCAACAGTTCGATGCTGGCCGGGTAGCGCAAGCGGAGTTGGTCGGCCTGCGCGAGGGCAGCGGCGAATTGGCCCGTCTCCATCTGTCGATCGAGCAACGCGGTTTCGAGCGCTTGATTGTCGACGACCTGCACGTTGGCTGCGGCCTGCCACGCCTCCGCTTCGTCCGGCAAGCCGCGTTGGGTCGCCACCTCGCCCAGCCGCAGGTAGATGTCAACATTGCTGCGGTCGCGGCGCAGTGCGGCTTGAAGCTGGCTATCGGCTTCGGAAAGCATCCCCCGTGAAATGAGGAACTCGGCATAGGCCAGATAGCTCTCCGCATCGCCCGGGTGCAGGGCAAGCGTCCGTTGGAACTGCGCCTCGGCATCCTCCCACGCGCCCCCATCGGCCAGCGCTTGGCCGTAGGCCAGCGTCGCGCGGCTGGTGCCGGGCTGTTGGGCGGCCAAATCGGCCAGCAAATCGAGCGCGGCGGTCGATTCGCCCGTCGATTGTAGCCACGCGGCCCACGCCAACTGCACATCGACCGCGCCGGGTGCGAGCCGCCGCGCCGCTTCGATCTGTTGGCGAGCCGCTGCGCGATCCCCCTGTGCGATCAGCAGTTGGGACAACGTGAGATGGGTGGCGGGGGAACCGGCATCCCACGCCAATGATTGCGTGTAGGCCGCGCGCGCCGCCGCGTTCTGCCCCGCCGCAAGCTGCAGATCGCCGAGGCTCTTGGCATAGCGTGCACGCACGAGCGGGGGCAGATCACTGGCCATTCGCTGGCTGAGGAGGGCGTGGGCGGCCTCAAAATCGCCCTGGCGTTGGTAGAGCGCGGCCAGCGCCTGATCTTGACTGAAGGCGTTGCGGGGGAGCGGCGCGGACGACCCGACAGCCTCGGTGGCCGCGGGAGCGCGCTCGTCGGAGCTTTGCGCGGGGGCCACGGCCAGCGGCGGGAGGGGGGTAAGCCCTACCTGATCCGACAGCGCCGTCGGTGCGTCACCTTGCAGCTGTTGAAAGATCGCGTCATACAGAGCGGCGGCGGCCTCATCTTGGCCCTGTGCACTCAACAGATCGGCCCAACGGAGATAGCCATCGATGTAGTGGGGATCTGCGGTGATTGCGGCGTCGTAGTGGGTGGCGGCTTCCTCGGGCTGATCGACGCGGCGCAACGCATCGCCCAGTTGGACGTGGGGCCAAGCCACCGATGGCGCGCTGGCAACCGCAGCACGGTAGTAGTTGAGCGCCGCGTCCGGACGGCCCAGCGCATCGTAACTTTCGGCAAGGCGAGCGGCGGCGAAGGCGCGGGTCGACGCGAAGGCTTGTGGGTCGCTGGTGGGGCCAAGCCGATCGGGTGTCATGCTTTGGAGCGCCGATTGATAGGCGCTGATGGCGCGGGGCAGATCGCCCTGTTGCTGCCACTCTTGGCCTGCCAAAAGGGCGAGGGTCGGCTCGTCGGGGTTGGCGGCCAACGCCTCTTCCAAAAGGGGCAGCACCGCCGACCCCTCGCCCGCCCGCTGGATTTCGTCGCGCAAGGCGAAGAGCGCGGCCAGCCGTTGATCGTCCAACGCCAGCGCACGACGATACGCCGCGATCGCTGCGGTCGAATCCCCGTGCTGTCGATACAGGTCGCCGCGCAGTTGCGACGTGGTGGCATCGTCGGCCCGCAACGCGCGGGCCGCGTCGATCACGCGCTCGGCGTCGTCGAAACGGCCCGCGTCCAGTAGCATTTGCGCCTCGGCTTGGAGCGTCGTCAGTGGGCTTTCCAGCCGAAAGCGCTGCTCCCGCGCCGCCCGCTCGAACTGGGCGATGGCGGCATCGATCTCCCCTTGCTGCGCCAACAGTTGGGCTTGCGCGATACGGGGCGCGACACTCAGCGGAGCTGCGCGTTGGGCCGTGGCGAGGGTCGCGGCCGCCTCGTCGTAGCGCCCCGCACTTTGCAGCGCGTTGGCCAAGATCAGACGGTTGTATTCGCTGCCATTGCGTGCGACCGCTTCCTCAAACCGTTCGATCGCTTGCGGCCAACGGCCTTGCGAGCGCCAGTACTCTCCCTCCAGCAAGAGGGCGCTGGGCGAACCGGCGGGCTGTTGCAACGTGGCCGCTGCGCGGTAGCCCTCTGCCGCACAGTCAAGATCATCCTGTTGCAGGCAGATATCGCCCAGCGCGATGTGGTAGCGGGGGATGTGGGGCGCGAGGCGGATCGCGTCGTGCAGGGCCGATGCCGCGCTGTCGAGCTGCCCCTGTTCGCGCAGCAGTTGGCCCAAGCGGGCGAGCAACGGCGCGGAATCGGCCGCCTGCGTGGCGAAGCGCAATCGCTCAGTTGCCTGATCGAAAGCGCCATTGATGCGGTCCAGTTCCACAAGGCCCAGCGTCGCCAGCCGATCGGCGGGATTTTCCGTGATGGCCGCTTGGAAGGCGAGCGACGCGGCTTCCCACGCTTGTTGCGCCATCGCCTCATTGCCCCGAATCGTCGCACTGTCCCGTTCTGGCAGCGCGCCGACCTTGTAGAGTGTGTAGCCGAGGTCGTCGAGCAGCGGTGTAAAGCTGCCCGGCGCGAGGCGGAGCTGACTCTCCAGCGGGCTGCCGCTGCTTATGACTACGTATTGCACGTTGTAGCGTGCCAAGAGGTCGAGCGCTGTTGTCCCGAGCCAGCGGCTCTGGAAGAAGCGTTGCTGATCGATCAGCCGCTGGAGCGCGACTGTTTGCTGATCGGCGGGGAAGATCTCGCTGGTGGTCGGCACACGGTGGGCCACGATGGCCGCGTTCGCCACATAGGCGGGCAGCGTCACGCTGATGTCAGGATCGGCCATCACCACGGCGCTGCGTTCACCCAGTTCGTCCGCCAATCGGTCGTAGAGCGCGGTCGGCGCAGGGAAACGGGCGCTGTCGTTGGCCCGATCGCGTAGGGCCGAAAGGTTATGGACGGTGAGTGGCAGCAGAAGCAGGGCGACCAGCGCCACCGCGACGAAGCGTTGTTGAAGCCGGGGCAATAGTTCCAAGACAAGGGCCAGGGTGAGCGCAGTCGGTAGCAGCCAAATGAAACGCCAAAGGATCCACGGCATCACCAAGTCGCCGATGAGCGGGGTGAGCACGGGGTTGAAGATCACGAACAGAATGGCGAGGGTGGTGGCGGCGGCATATTGAGCGCCCAACGTCCGCCGTCGCAGCCAGAGGAGCGGCAGAAGCAAGAGGGCCAGCAGGTAGGGCGGCTCGAAGAGCAGCGCCGGATCGGAGATGTAGCGATCATGGTCGAAGAAGAGCAATCGCCGCCGCTCCATGTTCACGTCGAAACGCCAGAGCAAGAAGGGGCTGTCGTTGCCCCGCGCCGCTTCAGCGTCAAGGGTGGCAAGGTCGGGCGGTGCGCCCGCCAAGTCGAGCGTGCTGGCCTGGATGCCCGGCAGCACGGGCAAACGCTCGGTCGTCAGCGGCCAGCCGTCGAAGCTGGCGGGGAAGGAGGGTGCCAGTGGCGCATCGCCCCGTGCCAGCAGCAGTTGCGCGAGGGGCAAAAGCATGACGAGCAGCACCAGCGCCCCGACCGCGCCGACCCGTTGCCGCGCGCGCTGATCGGCCAGGAGCAGGTGCAGCGCGGCGAACGCGGTGAGGGCAAGGGCCAGCATCGCCGCGATCAGCGGGTGGATGGCACTGACTGCCAACGTGCTGAGCGCGGCGAGCGCCCACGTCTCGCGCTGCCCCTGGCGTAGGAAGCGCATGGTGAGCGCCACCACCACCGGTAACAACGCCATCGGCACCATGAACTTGTCGGCGTCGGTCCGTTCGAAGAAGAAAAGGCTGATGTTGTCGCCCCGCAGAAAGGGCGCACTCAGGAAAATCAGGAATTGGATCGCCATCACCAAAAGCGCTGTACTGCGGCGCTGGGTCGCGCCATAGCCAAGTGTATAGCCAGCCAGCAAGATCCAGAGCGCGAACGGTCCCCGGAAAAGGGAGGCGGCCAAGCGGATCGGATCGATGCCGGAGAGATCGCTCCACAGATAGGCGATGGGCAGCGACTGGTTGAAGAGCATCCGTACACCCGGGCCGAGTGTCGTGCCAAAGAGCGGCTCGACTTGGTGGAGGGGCAGCCCCATCTGCGCATCGGCGCTGAAGGTGCTGACGGCGTAGGCGTCGCCATCGATCTTGGGCAACGAAATCATCGGCAGGACGAGCAAGAAAATGGCGAGGATCAGCCCAAGGATCAGCCGTTGATGGCTGGCCCAGCCTGTGGCGGCGCGGGGCGTGGCGGACCCGCGTCGCAGCAGCCACGCCCCCACCACAAGGGCGCTGGCAAGGCGCCACCCCCACGCCAACCCGCCGATGGTGCGATGGCTCAGCAGCGCCGCAAGGCCGGGCAGCGTCAGCAACGTGATGCCGAGCGGCAGCGCGACCGCCAGCCGCTCGACAACGTCCAATTTGATACGCGGCGCTACCAAGTCGATCAGCAGGAAGCCGGGCGTGATGAGCAAGGCGATGAAGGCCAACCAACTGGCGACGGCCGCAGGCAGGTGGGGCAGCAGGCCGAGCAGCGCCAGCAGCCAGCCGCCGATCAGCAGCAGTGGGAGGGTGTGACGGTGAAGATGGGGCATGGAGTGTGGTGTGTTTGAGTTCTCAGGGATGGGGTAGGAGAGTATCAGTAGCGGTTACTAGACGTTTAGCGCATAGGTGACGTTGCTATGCAATGACGGTGCGCGGTGCGCCGATCTCGATGCACGAGCTATTGCGACCGGGATGGCATCCCAAAGCAGAAATATCGACCGTCCCTCTTCAACATACGCCCCACCGAAACTCATAAAACTCATAAAACTCATAAAACTCACATACTCCCGCTCAGGCGAAGGGCACATGACGGCGCAACCGCGGTCCGAGCTGCTGTGTGAGGGGATAGGGTAGTCGCGGCCAGAGTCGGCGCAAATAGCGCATGGCGGGGTTGTGACGCACCTGAGTCGTGATGGCTTGCGGGCGGCTATCGGCGGTCAGCGGCAGCAGTTGTTGGTAGATGGGGCGCTCCTCGCCGCCCCACTGCGCTTTGTTCTGTGCCGCCCCGCTCGCGTTGGGGCTGCGTCCCATGTCCAGCGTGTGAAAGCCCCGTCCGATGGCATCGACCATTAGTGTCCAGTAGGCGAGGTAGACGGGGCGCAGCTCGAGCGTTTCCCGTTCGGCGGCGCCCCACATCCCGTAGACGGTTCGATTTAGCTCCAACTGGAAGTAGGCGGCGATGTGCCGGGAGTGATAGTGGATGGTAAGGATGGAGAATTCGTCGGGGAAGGCGCTGACGACCTCTTGCAGAAAGCGGGGGCTGAAAAGGGGCGTGCCCATCGCATGGGCGAAGCGGCTCAGGCAGCCGTAGAAGCTGTCAAGCGTTGCGCCGCTGCGATCGAGCGTCGCCGTCAGGCCGTTGCGCTGCGCGATGCGCACTTGGCGGCGCACATTGCTCTGCAGCGCCCCCCACATCGCTTCTTCGCTGCTGCCCAGCGCAATCAGCCGCGCATGGTGATCGCTGCTGCTACGTAGTCGGTCGTCGGGCCAGCGCTGCCGGCTGTCGTGGAGGAGCAACGTGCGGGCGCCGAACCGTTGCGCTGCCTCTTGCGCGGCGTCGAGCAGCGCCCGCGCGACGACTGCGTCGTTGGCGCAGAGGCCGCCCGGCATGGTGGTGGCCTTCTTGCCCAGCAGCGTGCTCCGAATGAAAAAGAGCGGCAGCACGCCCACGATCTCGTCCCGTTCGGTCACGAAAAGGTAGTGGGTGCGATGACCATAGGTCGCCTCCAGCACCCCGCGCCACGCGGCAAGCTGCTGGGGCAGCGCGCTCGGCTGCTGGCGCAGGTAGGCGTCCCATGCGGCGTCATTGTGGGAGGTTAGGCGGTGGAGGTTCATGTCAGTCCGGATGGGATGGTGCGTGGTGCATGGTGCATGGTGCAAGTGGGCTATGAGATTTTGAGCGATTTAAGGGGATGTGTTGCGTGTTTGGGCGTTTAACGACGAGATCGGGAGGGTACGGAAGCGGGTTAGTGATGTTTGGTGCGTGGTGCATGGTGCATGGTGCATGGTGCAAATGGGCTATGAGATTTTGAGCGATTTATAGGGATGTGTTGCGTGTTTGGGCGTTTAACGACGAGGTCGGGAGGGTACGGAAGCGGGTTAGTGATGTTTGGTGCGTGGTGCATGGTGCAACGGAATTAGCCAGCCATCCCGATTCTCGGTTCTCGATCTTAACAGGACATCATGCCACACCCGCCATCGCGCGGTGCAACGTCCCGAGCGGGCCGAAGGTGAAGTCAGCAAACAACCGCTCCAGCTTGGCCGCCAAGCGGTCGCGCCCGTGGTAGTGAGTCAGTCGTTCGCGCGGCGTGACATGCGGGTAGCGCTGGCCGGTGTCCAACTCCCAGGGGTGCAGGTAGAAGATGATGGGCTGTCCCTGCTGGGTGAGCCGTTGGTAGGCGCGTCGTAGAAGCGAGTACGGCAGCGCCCGAAAGTAGAAACCGCCCCCGACCGGCAGCGTCAGCCGCCCCATCTTCAGGATAGAGGGGGGGTATTCCCACAGCCCCTGTGGGCGTCGGTGGGGCTGGCGCGGCGCGTCGGCATCGCCGTAGAGCAGGGCACGCATCGGGAAGAGGCTGCTGTCGTAGCGGATGCCGAAGCGCTGGAGGATGTCGAAGGCCCATCCCATGGTCGATCGGATCGAAAAATAGGGGGCGCGATGGCCGATCGGTGGAGTGCCGACAAGGGGCTGTAGCACTTCCAGCGTCCGTTCGATCTCGCGGGCGAAGTCGTCGGGCGACAGCTTGTGGACGAAGCGATGGAAGTAGCCGTGCAGCGCGATTTCGTGGCCCGCGTCGGCGATCTGCTCGATCAGCGCGGGATGATGGTCGGCGACGTGGCCCAGCGTGAAGAAGGTGGCCTGCACCTTGTGGCGGGCCAGCAGCGCAAGCAACCGCTCTGTCGCCGCGACCACCCGACTTTCGAACGTGGGCCACCGTTCGACCTGCGGGTTGGTACTGGTCAGCCCGTGGAACCATTCCTCCAGATCGATGGTGAAGGCGTTGCGGATGACCATGTTAGCCCACGTATCCGAGGCTTCGCAGCCGTTCGGCGATGATCCGTTGTTCTTCCTCGCTCATAGCGTTGTCATCCCGTGGCCCGTCATGGTCGGCCCACGGTTTGTGCGGGGCAGCGGGCGCGGGGCGGAAGTCGGGCGCGATGATCTCGTCCAAGAGACGCCCGTCCATTGCAGCGGATGGGGTTTGGCCCAACAGGTGCAGGATGGTGGGGGCCAAATCGAGCAGCGATGCCCCGTCAACGTGGCCTTTCTGAATGGCGGGGCCGTGGGCCAGAAAGATGCCGTTCATCCGATGGGTGCCGGAGATGCCCCGTGCCATCGGCTCGATGATCTTGTGGCTCCCGAACTCATATTCCCCGAAGCCGAAATATTCGAGGCGTGTCGGCATGAAGAGAATGTCGGGGGCCAGAGCGAGCTGGTCGCCGCTGAAGAGCGCTTCGCGCCGGTAGACCGCCTCGACCACGGCCTCACCGCTGTCGGGGTCGCGCAGCGTCAACAGCCGCGCCATGATCTCGTCGCGCAGCGCCTCGTATTGCGCACCGGGCTGGACGCAGCCCTGCGGCTCGCGGCCCGCCACATTCAGGTAGATTTGACCCACATTGCCGAGCGAGTAGGCGACGGTGCGGGACCAATCGACATCCTCGAACGAGAAGAAGAGCCGCTTCATCAGACCCTGTCCCTGCCCGCGCACCACCTCCCGTTTGAGCGCGCCCAAGCCGACACGCATCAATTGGTTGTAGACGCTCATCGGTGCCATGCCGCGCCGAAAGAGCCGCTGCTTCAGTTGGGCCATCAGCCCCCGTTTGGCGTGAAGCCAGCCCTCGGCCATCAGCCAGTTGTTGACGTGGATGAACTTGTGGAAGGGGCCGAAGCCGTGGTCGGACATCAGCAGCAGGGTCGTCTGGTCGTCTAGGGTGTCCATCAGCGCGGCCAGTTGGCCGTCGACGAACCGGTAGTAGTCGCGGATCGCATGGCCATACTTCGTGTAGCGACGTGGATCGTGCAGCGGGTGGCGCTGATCCATGAACTTCCAAAGCGCATGGGAGATCGTATCGGTCCCGTTGTAGACCAGCATCGCAAAATCCCACCGCTCTTGCGCCAGCAGATGGCGGAAGGCCGCCGTGCGCAGCTCGGTGGTGCGGTAGAGCCGTTGGAGAAAGCTGTCGATCCCACGGTCCGAATAGGCTTGACCCGGATCGGGGTAGAGAATATAGTCGCCGATGGCCGCTTTCAGCTCGTCGACGATGCCGGGGGGGTGGCTGATCCGCTCGTCGAGCGTGGGGGCGGGCATCCCCGCGATCATGATGCCGTTGACGGGGGCGGCGGGGTAGCTCATCGGCACATTCATCACCAGCACCCGTCGGCCCGCCTCGCTCAACAGCCGGTAGAGCGTGGGGGCGGTGGCGTCACGAGCGGTGAGCGGCGCGAAGGCGTAGCCCCCGTCGTCGCGGGCGATCCAGTCGTAGAGCCGATGTTTGCCCGGATTCACGCCGGTGGCGAAGCTGGTCCACGCGGGGGCGGTCATCGGCGGCATGGTGCTACGCAACTCGCCCCAACTGCCCTCATCCATCAGCCGCGCCAGCGTGGGCAGATGGCCTTCGGCGGCCCACGGACGGATCAGATCGAAGGTGGCCCCGTCCAAGCCGATGACGATCACGCGATGCGTCATTCGTTGCCCTCCGGCGGTCCAGCCACCGTGGGTGGCTCCAGTTGGCGCAGACGCAATTCGAGCAGGGCGTGGGCTTGGGCCAAGTCGCGGATGCGATTGGCCTGGGCCGAGAGCAAGACGCTCTGAGAGAGCAGCACCACCAGCGCGAAAAGCAGCCCGAAGGTCAGCATCAGTGTGGGCGGATAGGAGACATCGAAGAGCCGTGCGAGCCGATTGACGAGACCCCCAAAAAGTGAGAAAAGGAAGATCAAGGCGCTGGCCCCCAACCAGAGCAGGGCATACTCTTCCCGTAGCCTATGCTTGCGGACCAATTGGATGGTCACGATGAGGAGTAGAAGGCTCAAAAAGAAGGCCGTGATACGCTGGGCGAGCGGAATTGGCATAGGCATGATCCTCCACGGGCATGGCGGGCGAGATCTCTTTGATCGCCGTAATCAGTACAGCGATCGAGACTTTGAGGGCGTAATAGATCGAACGCCAGCGATTGATCGAGCTGACACCGGTCGTTCGCATGTGCATCTGGGCGGGCAGCTCGACCGCGTGCAGGTGGGCTTTGTGCAAAATGAGTCGCCCCTCGACTTCAGGATAGTCTTGCGGCATGTAGGTGGCCAGCGTCTGGATGGCACGACGGTTGAAGACGCAGAAGCCGCTGGTGGTATCGGTGGCCCGTCGTCCGGTCAGCAGCGAGACAATTCGCGCAAAGAGCAGGATGCCGAGCTGGCGTGAGGGCGGGATCGACATGGTGCAGCCATCGTCCAAGAAGCGCGAGCCGAAGGCCACATCGGCCTCGCCGTTGCGCACCTTGTCCAGCAGGGGGAGCATGTCACTGGCTTCATGCTGACCGTCACCGTCCATCCGCAGCACGATCTCGTAGTCGTGGTGGCAGGCGAATTTGAGGCCGCATTGCACCGCGCCGCCGATGCCGAGGTTGAAGGGCAACGAGAGCACAAGGGCACCCGCGTCGGTGGCCCGCGCGGCAGTCTCGTCGGAGGAACCATCGTCGATGACCAAGATATCGGCGTCGGGCAGCGCGCGGTGGGCACGACGCACCACCGCGCCGATCATGGCGGCTTCGTTGAGGGCGGGGATGAGGATCAACAGCTTCGCGGGCGAAAGTGCGGGGGCGACCATGCGTTGTCCTCCTACCAGGGACTCCAGCCGAATCGTGAGACGGATTGTTGGAATAATAATGGACAGTATAGGCTGCTGTCAATAGCACCGAAAATAGTCAATAAAGTTACCATTCGTTTGAAATATCAAGTATAAAATTTAAGGTCGTGGCGGATTAAACAAAGTCATCCTCGGGGATGAAGATGCTGCCGCAAGCCGCGAGGATTGTTGCAGGAGTAACGTTGCGGTTGGGGCGATTTTGACAGCGTGACTACAATAGAACGTACGTTCTATTCAACCACTGAGGATTCGATGCGTAACAAGGTGCAGAGGGGGGCGGAGTGGCTGGTGCCGTGGCTGTTGGTCAGCGTCGTTGTGGTGGGGGGGCTGTGGGCGCTCTGGTGGCTGGCGCCCCTGCCCGATGAGCAGGCAGCGCCGAGGGCCGCGCCCACGGCGGCAGTGGAGGCGCGCGAGTGGCTCGCCTACTGGCAGGATGCGAACGATCCGCTGCCGACACGTCTCTACGAAAGTTGCCCCACGAGGGGGAAAGCGCGCGCGAGCGGCTGGCAGATTCAGCCCGGCCAGCGTTTCGAGCTGCGCGAGTCGGACTGTGCGCCCTACCAGGGGCGCGAGGTGGTGGGCGTGCGCCTTGAGACTGCGCAAGGCGTTGTCGAGGGCTACGCCGTGCGCCTTGACTCTTTTGCGCCCATCATCGGTTCGGCAGCGGCACCCGCCGCGCAACCCGATGGACTGCCGCTGATGATAAGCGTCGCCAACTATCAGCCGCGCTTTGGCGCGGTTTATCTCTATGCGTGGTACAGCGAGGCCTCCATCGCGGGCCAGGGCAGCGCCGGTTTGCAACGTCAGCTCGATGAATTGGCGCGGGTGAGCGACGCGGGGACGACGAAGATGCTGATGCTCTCGTCGGTGGCGCGGCTGGACACGTTGTTGCGCGACGACGGGGCGGCGCTGCGCCAAAGTGGCATCACGGTGATCGGCTACAACACGGAGCGGGCGGTCGGCACGCCGGAAGACGAGATGAACGCCCTCGGCGAAGTCGAGGGCAACCCCGTGGCGCGGGCTGCCGCGTTGGCCGACGCGGCGGGCTTTCGGTTGATCTGGGGGCCGATTCGGCAGACGGTGGATGGGGTGCCGGACGGGGCGCTGCGGGCCATGGTGACGGCGGGATTGGACGGCGTAGCGTTGCAGGAGCAGAAGGGGATCGAGAACGAATCGGTCGCGCAGCGGGTGGCGGCGGTGCAACGAACGGCGGAGCGCTACCGCCGGGTGGGCGGCGACGATTTTCATATCAGCGTGCAGATCATGCCCAGCCGCTGTCCGGCCCGCGCCGACCAGCGCTGGGGCCGCTGTACCGACTTCGTCGCGCAGATCGCCCCGTGGATCGACTCGGTCGCAATCTGGGCCTCGTCCAGCGCCGACCGCGCCGCGCTGCCCGACCTCGTGGCAGCCTTGCCCCTCCACGGCGGGGGGCGCTGAGCCGCGCCGCGACACCCCATGCAAAGAGCGACGGGAAAGCCCCGTCGCTCCTTGTTTTCTGCGGCGCTTACGCGCTGTTGTCCGCCGATGATGGCGCATCGTGCCGTGGTAGCTTTATGAGGAACTGAGTCGCAAGTCCCTCACTGGCGGCAAGTGTAGCAGCGTACCGTTAACGCTCTGTTGTATGCCAGTTAACATCTGTTAATAGATGCGATTTCGGAAATGGTGACGGGGTGTGTCGCTCTCTGGGTGGTGCAAGGTGCCAATCAGCATCACGGGTCAGTGACAGGACAATGTGCCTCGGTCTCCTTTCAACGCTGCTCCCTAAGCTTCGCTCAGGGCAGGCCGTTTCGCATTTCCCCCTCCCCCATGCGCCATTCTCCATTCTCCAAAGTGCCTCGCCTTATCACGGTCGATCACGAGTCAATCCTCGTCCATGACGGGTGGCTTGATCGCCGCCAGTGTGTGCCAATCCATCAGGAAGCGGTGGGAATCGAGTGCCGGCTCTTTGTCTTGCCGACTGATGTACTCGCCATTGGGCTGCAATTCGTAGTTGTTGATGGTGTCGTTCCAGCAGCTCGCCAATACGACATCGTGCAGATATTCCTTATGCGCCTCTTCCGCCACCCGCACCAGCACTTCCACCCGACGGTCGATGTTGCGTCCCATCAAATCGGCGCTACCCATCAGGATTTCGGCGTTGCCATCGTTGCCGAAATAGTAGATGCGCGAATGTTCGAGGAGGCGGCCCACGACGGAACGCACTTCGATATTGTCGCTCATCCCTGGCACGCCCGGCCGCAGACAGCAGGCCCCGCGCACGATCAGCTTGATCTGTACGCCCGCTTGCGAAGCCTCGTAGAGATGATCAATGATCTCCCCGTCGGTCAGCGAGTTCATCTTGAAGAAGAGTTCAGCGGGTCGCCCGTCGAGCGCCAGATCCCGCTCACGTTGAATGAGCTGGGTCAGATCGTGGCGCAAACCATGGGGGGCGACGGAAAGGGCCGTGTAGCGGCTGTAGGCCGAGAAGCCGGTCAGGTAGTTGAACAGTTGGGAGGCATCTTCGCCCACCTCGGGGCGGGCGGTGAAGAGACCCAAGTCGGTATAGATGCGGGCCGTGCCCGCGTTGTAGTTGCCGGTGCCAATGTGAACATAGCGGCGCAGCCCCGCCGATTCGCGGCGCACGACCAACGTCACCTTGGCATGGGTTTTCAGCCCGATCAAGCCGTACAGGACGTGTACGCCCTCTTCTTCCAACGTTTTGGCCCATTCGATGTTGCTCTCTTCGTCGAAACGGGCCTTCAACTCCACCATCGCCGCCACCTGCTTGCCAGCGCGTCTCGCCTCCAGCAGCGCCTTGACCACCGGTGCGTGGGAGCCAACCCGGTAGAGCGTCTGCTTGATTGCCACCACGCGCGGGTCGCGGGCGGCGTGGCGCAGCAGCTCCAGCACGGGGTCGAAGGAGTCGTAGGGGTGGTGCACCAAGCGGTCGCCCATGCGCAGACGCGCGAAGAAAGAATGCTCGACATCCTCTTGAAAGACGACCGGCATTGCGGGGGTGTAGGAGCGATATTTCAGCTCCGGCTTGTTGACCTGCGAGATCAGGTCGAAGAGTGAGGTCCAGTCCAGCGCCATCGTCATGGTGACCGCTGCGTTGGCGGTAGCGCCGGTGTTCTCGATCAGCATCTGGCGCACCTGCTCCGACATGCCATCTTCCAATTCCAACCGCACCACGCGTCCAAAGTGGCGGCGGCGCAAATGGCGCTCCATCGCCATCAGCAGATCGTTGGCCTCGTGTTCGGCCAAGGGCTGATCGGCGTCCCGCACCAAACGGAAGGAGTGGGCCGAGAGGATGCGCACACCCGGGAAGAGGGCGTCGAGATTCTCTTTGACCAACGCTTCGATACGGACGAAACGGTAGGGGGAGTCGTGGCGCTCACGGGGAAGCAGGACCATACGTGGCACGGAAGTCGGGATTTTCAGGCGGGCGAAGCGGGTTGTTTCGGGGTTTAACTCGACTTGAAGTGCCAAATTGAGACTGAGATTGGAAATGTGTGGGAAGGGACGGCCCGGATCGACGGCGAGCGGGGTCAGAATCGGGAAAATTTCGCGCTCGAAGTAGTCGGTCAGATAGGCTCGAATGTCGTCATCCCACGCCTCAGGCTCAAGGATCGTGATCTGTTCCGCTTCTAACGCTGGCTCCAACTCTTCGCGCCAGATACGCTCTTGTTCGCGCAACGTGGCCTCTAGCCGACGCTTGATGCCGTGCAGTTGCTGCGTGGGGGTGCGGCCGTCGATCGCGCGCTCTTCCACATGCTCAAGCGCCAGCGCGGTCAGCCCCCCCACGCGCACCATCCAAAATTCGTGCAGGTTGTTGGCGAAAATCGCGAGGAAGCGCACACGTTCCAGCAGCGGGTGACGCAGATCTTTGGCTTGATCGAGCACACGTTCGTTGAATGCGACCCAGCTATATTCGCGGTTGATGTAACGATCTCTTTTGTCATGAACGTCATACTGTACAGCTGCCCCTTCCTGATCGATCGTAAGGACGACTTCAGTTTCGGGCTTCTTCGTTTTCTTTGCTGACATGACCTCATTGTCCTTTTTGGGCCGCATGATGTGCGGCGGAGGTTGTCGTAATCGTCGCTTACAAGATAATAAAGGAAGTTGACATTTCGGACAAGTGTTTTTACCTGGATATCCAGCGCGCATCTGCCAAAGATTCGCGCCTTGCCGACGATAAGTTAGAGAGAGAGAGGGGGTTGTTACTTCCTTGATCTGCAATGGCTTACACGCAACTACCCGCACACCCGCCAGCCCGCCCGCCTAATTATGACCATTACCCGTATCACCCAAGCCAACTCCGAACGAATCGAGATCGATGAGCGCCGCTACCGACGCGTGGCGGTGATCGACCTCGGCTCTAACAGTGCGCGGCTGATCATCATGCGCACGCTTCCCGACCGTTTCTATTATCTGGAAGATGAGATTCGTGAAGTCGTGCGGCTGCGTTCCGGCATGACGGAGGCGGGATTGAGCAAGGAAGCGATGGCCCGTGGTGTGGCGACACTGCGTATGTTCAACCGCTTTTGCGAGAGTCTGGCGGTGGATGAACTGATCGCCACGACCACCAGCGCGGTACGTGAAGCGGCCAATCGCGATGAGTTTCTGGCGAAGGTGGCGTCGAAGGTGGGGCTGCGGTTGCGGGTGCTCAGTGGCGAGGAAGAGGCCTATTACGGGGCGATCGGCGCTCAAAACGCGCTCCCATTGAATGAGGGGGTCGTGCTTGACATCGGGGGGGGCAGCGCTCAGCTCAGCCTGATCAAAGCGGGGCGCTGGCAAACGGGGCAAGCCCTCACCTTGGGGGCCTTGGCCCTTTCCGAGCGTTTCGTCGAAAGCGATCCCCCGACCCGCAGCGAAGTACGACGGATTCGCAAGGAGGTGCGTCGGCAGCTCCACGAGATTCCATGGTTAAACGAGGCGTCGCCCACCGTGATTGGCCTTGGGGGCACGTTGCGAAACTTGGCGCGGGTGACGATCCGTCATCGCAAATTGCCGCTCGGCACGGTCAACGGCTACCTGTTACGGGATGACGAGATCAAGTATTTGGTAAAGCGTTTCCGCAAGCTGCCACTCAACCGGCGGCAACGGTTGGCGGGGCTGAGCAGTGATCGCGCTGACATCATCATGGCCGGGGCGATCGTGGCGCAGGAGGTGTTGAGGTGGCTGGGCGCGAACGGGATGCGCGTGGCCACCTACGGCTTGCGAGAGGGCCTTTTCTTCGAGGAGTTTTGGGCCGCACTGGACTATCCAGTGCCGGACGATCTGCGCGAAAGCCACGTTCGGAACGTGGCGCTGCGTTACAACTACCACGCCACGCACGCCGCCCATGTCCAGCGCCTTGCGCTGCGTCTGTTCGATGATCTGGCAGCGCTGCACGGTGCCGACGCGCGGGAACGACAATGGTTGGCCGCTGCCGCCACGCTGCACGACATTGGGAACGCTATCAATTACGAGGATCATCACAAACATTCCCAAGCGCTCATTTTGGGCAACGGGCTGCCCGCCTTTGGGCCGGAGGAAGTGGCAATGATCGCCCTAATGAGTCGCTACCACCGCCGTGGCCGACCCAAACTGCACGGCTTCGACCCCCTCTTTGACAACCCCGCCGTCGCCGTGCAACGGCTGCGTCAGTTGGCCGGTATGTTGCGCGTCGCTGAATTCCTCGAGCGGAGTCGTGCGGGCCTGGTCACAGATCTGCGTGTCGAGTGGGACGAGAGCGACATCACGATCCAATTGATCGGTGAGGAACGACCCGTGGTCGAGATGTGGGACGCGGGGCGGAAGGGCGTCGATCTGATGGAAGAGGCCTTCGGCCGCACGGTCCACCTTCGTTATGACGGGGAGGCGTGGGCGTAAGACGTGGCATCGCGATGAAAGCTGGGAGACAGAGCGGGGGGCTTGCGCCGCATGCTGCATGTTGAGCTTGCCCGAACAAGGCTGAATTCGCGCCTATCCTCCCTAGCTACCGCGCCGCCGCCGAAAGAGCCGGCCCAACAGCCATTCGGCGGGCGCGGGCAGCAGGGTCGTTCCCGCGACGAGGGTGCGGTCGCGCCACGTGATGTAGCGTGCACGCTGTCGCTTGCGGATAGCCTCCACGATGACGGCAGCCACCTGCTCCGGTGGCACCGCCCCCTTGCGCGGTCGGATCCGTGGCGAGCGCAACTGGTTGGTCACGAAGTTCGTGCGCGTCACCCCGGGATAGATCGAGGTGACCACGATGTGGCTGCCTTGCAGCTCGGCACGGAGGGCGTCGGAGAGGCCGTTGAGGGCATATTTGCTGGCGCAGTAGAGGGCACTGTTCGGCACCGCACGTAGGCCCACGATGCTCGAAATCTGCACGATCTGGCCTTGCGGCTGTTGGCGCATGGTGGGCAAAAGCAATTGGATGAGGTGGAGCGGGGCGAAGAGGTTCAGTTCAAAGAGGTAGCGCCCCTCGTCGATCGATTGTTCCTCAATCGGGGCATCGAGGCCGACCGCGGCGTTGTTGATCAGCACCTCGATCGCCCCAAAGCGATCCAAGGCCGCTGCCACCAACCGTTCGCGCTGTTCGGCGACGCTCAGATCGGTGGCGACCGTGAACACGGCAACGCCATACGGCGCCAGGGCGCTGGCCAAGTCGTCGAGATCAGCGCGGGAGCGGGCCGCGAGAACCAGATCAGCGCCCTGCGCCGCCAGGGCAAGGGCGGTGGCACGGCCAATGCCCTGGGTGGCGCCGGTCAGTAAGCAGCGTCGGCCTGCAAGGCTCATTCGCTGCTGCGTCGCAACCAATCGCTGAACTGCTGACCGACCGACTGCACCCCGCGGTTGGTCTCCTCCATCACCCGTTCGAAATGCTCGCGGTAGTAGTTGGCCGCCTCGTTCACCTCTTGACGGGCATCGGGCTTTTCGTCACGGGAGGGGTAGCTGCCGCGAATGATACGGTCGAAATCGCCCCCTTGAATCCACTTCAACAGCTCCGACACCCGCCGGACCGGGAAGGGGTGGGTCGCGCCCATCTGTTGGAAGAGGCGCAAGAAGCGGTCGTAACCTTCGTTCGACTCCTCATATTCCTGCGCTTGCTGGATGAACGCATCCAGATTCAACCGCTCGGCCAGATTGCCCCCCGCCAAATGCATCATGGCGCGGCAGGTGATGCGCGGATCGCGCACAACGAGCGTCGCGGCACGGTCGCAGCTCAGTTCGGCGGCGCGGAACCACTCCAACAACGCCAGTTGAACCGCTTGGAGTGGCAGCCCCACAAAGAGGGGGAATTGAGAGGCCTGGCCCAGCAGAATCAGCAGAATCAGCACCGTGCGGTAGAGGCTATGGCCGGAGAGGATGTGGGCTACTTCATGGGCCAGCACCGCCTGAATTTCGTCCTCGTCCAGCAGGTCGATCAGACCGCTGTGAAGCACCACGATGGGTGTTTTGGTGCCGAAGGTGAAGGCGTTCGCGACGGGGGTTTGCATCAGGTAAAGCTCGTAGCTATCCGGCATGTCCAAGGTTTCGAGCACATGTTGGTAGCTTTCCCACAGCTCGGGCAGTTGGTTGGGGCCAACCCGCACCGAATTGGCGAGTAAAAACTGGCGGTAGGCCCGCTCGATCTGCATCTCCGAGAGCTGCTTGATCACGCGGTCCAGCATCGGAATCGAGGCGAGCGCGGCGGTCATCGCGCGGTCGGTGGGGTGTTCGTAGGCTTTGGGCGAAATGCCGACCAACTTATGTCGGATCGGGGCAAAATCGGTCATCTCACGTCCTTTCGTGGCGTTTTCGTCTGGCGAGCAGTACGATGGATCGCGGTGAGGGTTGCACTACCAGGGCGCTCGCTCTTCGTCATCCCATTCCGGCCAGGGCATCGGTTCGCCCACTTCCAACAGCGTCTTCAGTCGCGCCAGCACCAGCGTCCAACCGTCGGTGATGATGGCCTGCGTCTCCAACGCCTCTTCAGGGAAATCGTGTTTGATTTCGACCCAGACCAGCTCGCCCAACGGCTGCACCTGCCACTCGACGACGCTCGCTGGCTCGCCGAGTTTGGTGAAGGCAAAGCTATGCGCAAAGCCGGTCGCAGGCTCCCACCGAAAGAGCGTCCCTTCGATTTCGCTCTCCTCATCGACCCCCCACGCGACACGATCGCCAGCCTCGGTGCCGAAGGCCAAGCAAGGCGCGACGTGCCACCGGTCATGATATTCGGGCCGTGTCAGCGTCCGCCAGACCAGTTCGTAAGGGGCGTGGATGTAAGTGGCAGCACGAACGAGTTCTCGGTCCATCGGGTTCCTCGGTTTTAGTAAGGTTGGTTTTATGCCGTGTCGGTCAGAGTGTTGCGATGATTCCGTGTTGGAGCGTTGGAGAGTAGCGAATGGGCTGATGGGGGGTGTACGGCCTGGCACAGTATGGCCCTATCAAGGGGGTAACCCTGTTCCCATGCACCGCCCCGTGGTCGTTGCGATCGCTACAGAAATGGCGCGGTGACTCCTGCAAACCGGCCTATTTTCAGGGCAGAATGGGGTGAGGTAGGAAAGCGTATCATCGCTTCCCTTTGTCGCTTTTTGCGCTCCGCTCGAAACGATCTGTGACTCACCTAACTACCTGCCCTGCGCCTGTCAAAGGGCGTGGGGTTTCCTGCGTTTTTCCCGTTTCAGCGCTTCGCGTCGCTTTATGCTATAACCCATCGGCCACTGGCAACCGTCTCGTGCCATCTGCGTACTTTTCCCTGAGACTTCGCACCGTCTACCAAAACCCGTGGCGTAAGGGCAATGGGGGGCGATGGGTTGTGACGGGATGGCACACCGGCCGATCTCATCACTCGGCAACTTAAGACGAAATATGCAACGTACGACACCAATCATATTTAATTGCGACTCAACTGCGAATATTGCTGATGCTGTAGGATGTTGTGGTTACAGTGAAAGTAGGTTGTCGATTGCAAGTTGTTAAGTGAAATGGCTCTGCTACGATGACCTTGATGAAAGAGAGCGTGGGATGAAGTTAGAAGGACGGTACCTTTTCCACCTGCCGATTGAGCAGGTTTACGAAGCGCTACGTGATGAAGCGCTGATCCGTCGGGCCTTACCGGGCCACGTCTATTTTCGCATGACCTCGCCCACCCATTACGAGGGGGCGCTGGAGTTGGATGTGCCGAAGATGGGCGGCCATTACGAGGGCGAATTGGACGTCACCGAGACGATTGCCCCTACATTTTACCGCTTGAGTGCGACGGCGCGTGGCCCTGAAGACCGTCGCGTCACGGCGGAAGGCACGGTGACCCTGACCGCGCTTGCACCCCGCGAGACCGAAGTCCACTACGCAGGGACGACCGACGCCCTGGCCGAGTTCAACCGCTTGGTGCAGCTCGCCGCCCGTCCCATTGCGGTTCACTTGGCCAATCGTGCCCTGCATCACTTTGAAGCGATTTTGTCCGAGGAACCGCCCATGACCGAGGCCGCCCCGAATGAGAGCACGGTCGAAGAGCGCCCACAACCAACGGAGTGGAGATAAGCGTTCGTGGCCGAAATCTACCTGTCGCTGGGTAGTAACCTCGGCGACAGGGCGCAGGCGTTGGCGACGGCTCGCACACGGCTGCAGCATCAGGGCTGGCTGAGGCTGACCCGATGTTCGCCGCTCTACGAAAGCGAGCCGTGGGGGCCGGTGGCCCAGCCGCCGTACCTTAACCAAGTCTGCCGTGGGCAGAGCGATCTGCCGCCCCGCGTGCTGCTCCGCTGGCTGCAGGCCGTGGAACGACAAGGCGGTCGCTGCCGTGCCACCGAACAACGCTGGGGGCCGCGCCCCATCGACATCGATCTGCTGGCGTACAACGGCAGCCAGTGGCACGATCATGCGCTCACATTGCCCCATCCACGCTTGCACGAACGGCGCTTTGTTCTGCGGCCGTGGGCCGACATCGCGCCTGAGTGGTGGCATCCACGCTTGGGCAAGACGGTCCGTCAACTGTTGGCAGAGACGACCGATGCGGGGTACGTCGGGCGGCTGACAATGGCATAAGGTGATGGAGAGAGCGATTCTGCTTTCACAGGGAAGGGTACGGCGTCAGCCACTCAAGCCTTGCCTTGCACCTTTCACCTTTGCTTTCCACCTTGCGACAGATCCCTCAGACAGCTTCGTTCCGGCTTTGGTGCTTTCCCTGCGGAAGATTACAATGACGCATTATGAAGAATTACGATAGACTCTCGATTTTGATCAGCCTCGTCTTGCTGGGCTTGATCATGACGCAGTTGATTTCGTTGCCCACGCGCATCGTCGAAGCGACCGTCTTCGGCTCTCCGGTGACGCTCGTCCTTTCCACCGAGACGATCATCGGGCTGCTGCTCGGCCTGCTGACTGCCACCGGCGTCGAGTACATCATGCGGGCACATCCCATGATCGACGAGCGGCGCAGCGGACCGCTGGTGGGGCTGTGGGTCTTGCCGATGCTGGTCACGTTGGCGGCGGCACGGCTCACCCCGATGCTCCTGGGTCGTGGTATCGGCACATGGGTCGTCGGCCTGGTGATCGCAGGCATCGTGTTGGCCGCAGTGGTGGTGGTGCAATACCGCGCCATCGACCCACGCGCGCCCGGCGCCCTGTCGGCGCGGCTGTTAAGCAATGCCCTTAGTTACGGCGCGGCCTTCCTCCTCTTTGCCATGCTCTACGGCGCAAAGCTCCGCTCGCTGCTCTCCGCGTCGATCATGGTGGTGTTGGCGGGGCTGCTGGCCCTCTCGATCCTGCGCGGCTACACCAAGGAGCAGCATAGTAGTTGGTACGCGCTTCTGGTCGGCCTGTTGATGGGCCAAACCACGTGGGCGCTCAATTACTGGGGGGTGAACGGACTGACGGGGGGCGCGTTGTTGCTCCTGCTCTTTTACCTGCTAACGGGTCTCGCACAACAGCGCCTGCTCGACCGCTTCAACCGGCGCGTCCTGCTGGAATACGGGCTGGTAACGATCGTGGGCATCGCTCTGCTGGCGATACGCGGGGCCTTTTCGTGGTGATGGACGCATGAAGCAAGGCGCGAGAAGCGTAGAACCGAGAAACAGATAGAGATAGAGAGTGGCAATGCCACCCCTTCGCTTTACGAGGGCAAGCAAGGCATTTCCAAGCGCTAACGCCAGCACTCCAAAACTCACGAACTCATTAAACGCCCCGCCACCACTTGAAACAGAACACGGGCCACATCGTCTTTTCGATGTGGCCCGTGGCGCGTTATCCGCGTGCTGAACTTAGCCCTTACGCGGCTGGCCGTTGTTGTCGCTGCTTTGAATCGCGCTTAGGTTCTTGACCGAGCTGATGACATCGATGCCGGTCAACGCTTCGACCGCGGCGGGCATCTGCGCGATGATCCTCGTCACATCGCCCGTGATGCTGTCGATGCCGGTGCCGCCACTGCCCCCGCCGATCACCACGATCTTGTCGGTGCGGCTGAGTGGCTCGCTGACGGCGGCGGCGATCTGCGGCAGTTGCTCCATCAAGCGATCCAGGATGGCCGCTTGGTTGTAGGAGGCCCAAGCTTCCGCCTTCTGATGCATGGCGACCGCTTCGGCTTCCCCCTGCGCCTGCACCACCTTCGCGGCGGCCAGACCGGTCAGCTCTTGGGCTTGCGCCTCGGCTTCCCCCTTTGCCCGAATCAGTGCGGCTTCGGCGCGGGCCTGCGCCTCGCGCTGATAGAGATTGGCGTCGGCCAGCCGTTGCAAGCGGTATTGCTCGGCTTCGGCGGGCTTGCGAATCGTCGCTTCCAGCTCCTTCTCGGTCCGTTCCGCCTCTTGGCGCGCGACCTCGATCGCCTTCTGACGCTCCACGACCTCGATCTGAACCTCCTGCTCACGCACCTTTTGGCGCTCTACCGCGGTCTGGAAGTTGTAGGCCTGTTCGGCTTCGGCATTGCGTCGGTTGACCTCAGCATCATATTCGGCTTTTTGGACCGAGAACGACTTCTGCGCTTCGGCCACCTTGGTTTCGGCCACGAACTCGGCCTCGCGTGCCTCTTGCATGGCGCGGGCCGCTTGGATGCGTGCGTCGCGGTCGGCGTTGGCTTGGCCGATCTGCGCGTCGCGTTTCACCTCGGCGGTGCGGGCCTGGCCCAGCGCATCGAGGTAGCCCTGGTCGTCACGAATGTCACGAATGGTGAAAGAGACGATGCCCAATCCCATCTTGCTCATATCCGTTGCGGCCACCTCCTGCACCTCTTGAGCGAAGGCGTCGCGGTCCTTGTAAACCTCTTCCACCGAGAGCGTACCGAGGATCGAGCGCAGATGGCCTTCCATGGTCTGCAGGGCCACATGTTTGATCTGTTCGGTCGTCTTCGAAAGGAATTGCTCCGCCGCCGTGGCGATGGAGACGTCATCGCCCTTCACCTTGATCTGAGCGACGCCGTCAACGGTGATCGGCACACCCTGCACCGTGTAGACCTTGGGCGTAACCACATCAATCGTCATGATTTCGAGCGAGAGATCGTCGACGCGCTCGATGATGGGCAGCACGAAGGTGCCCCCCCCTTTGACCAAGCGATAGTTGCGGCTTTCCATCTCGCCCGTCACGGCGTTGCGAATCCGGCCTCGTCGACCGGAAATGACCAACACTTCGTTCGGCCCGACCTTTTGGAAGCGCCATGCGTAGAGCAGGGCCGCCAAGATGATCAACGCCAACAATGCCACCACCGCCAAGATCACGTATAACATTGCAAGCCTCCTTTTCCTCGATTCGATGCGTGCCAATGCGTTGGCTCACAGAGGATATAACGCCGTTCTATAGGGTTTTTCGCACGTAGGCCACCGAATCCTCGACCCGTTCGATGATGACCGGTTGGCCGCGCGGGATCGCCTCGCCCGTCACGGCGCGGGCCGGAACCGACAGATACGACCCTTGCGCGATAAAGCGAATCTCGCCCGATCGTCCGGCCGGAATGGGCGTCACCACCTCGGCCACGGTCCCCCACAGCTCGCTGATCCGCACCTCGCTCGACCCCTGCATGGGGGCGAGCACCCGCGCAAGCAAGTAGTAGAGGGCGCCGCCGGTCAGCACGCCGCCCGCCAATGCCAGCGGCAGATGGAGCAGCAGTGGCAGCCCCAGGCCCATCGTGGCGGCGACACCGACCACACCGATGCCGGCCAGCGCTGGCGCGATGATGAGCGGGGTGAGGAAGGAGACGCTCGGCCCGTTGACGTCAAAGTGGCTGTGACCGAAATCGGCGTCGTGGCCGATATCCGTGTCAAGATGGAGGTCGACGTCCGTGTCGAAATTCACGTCGAAGTCCGAGCCAACATCGGTCTGAAGTTCGCCGTGACCATGGCCCAGCAGCAGTTGAATCAGCAGGAACAACGTGCCGAAAAGCGCCAGTCCAACATAGAGCATCTGCCAGAAATCCACGGCTCCCAGCCTTCCTCAGTCATCCTTTGAAGAATGAGTCGATTGTAGCACAGTTTCCGCCGTGCGCTACCCCATTACGCGGTATCAGCCGTAAAGGTTTCGCAAAATCAACTGGAAATCAACAGAACCTTATGAAAGGGGCGGATGGTTGTTGCCCCGGAGGAGCAGATGAAGGGTATTGGCGAGCAGATCCTGTTCGGCACGCTGTAAGCGATCTTCGAGATCGACCGGGCGGTCAGTCTGATAGATCGGGATGCGACTTTCGGCGACCAAGCGCAATTGCGTGGGCAAGGGCTGTTGGAGCGAAACGGAGGCCTCCGTGATGAGGCCCGCCCGGAAGGCTTCGTAAAGGCGCGAGACGACGTTTTCGGTGTGCGGAGAACGGTGGCTCAGCAGGGCAGGGCCGCTCTGCAACGCCACCAGCCGTTGGGCGAAGTGCGCGTAGAAGGCTTCGGTGAGCGGGTGATGCCAGCCCGCCAGCATCACCAAGTCGGGCCGATGGCCCTCAACCTCCGTCAGCAGATCGTCGCTGTAGACGCTGTCGCTGCGGCCCGTGGCGCGGTAGTCGGCCAGATCGTGCAGGATCGCTGGGATCCCTTCCCGCTCCGCACGTAGCAGCCCGTAGCCCCAGCGATCGTGAGAAATGGCGGCGACGATCAGCGCATCAAGGTGGTGCTGGCGGATCGCCTGGCCCACTGCGTCCAACAGCTTGCCAGTGCCCGCGATGAGCATCACGATTCGTTTGGGTGGCGGGTAGTTGTTCATAGTATGGGTTGAGTTTGAGAGTTAAGGCGTTGCGCTGCGTTCGGAAGCTGCCCTGCGCTTGTCGACGGGTCGTCGTTCCGTTCTGCGTTCTGCGCTCTACGTTTTGCGTTAAAAAAGCTCCTGATGGGATTGGGGGGCGGGTAGTTCGGCGCGATCGGCGATGAAGAAATCACGAAGATAACGATTCACTTTGAGCGGCTGATCGGCCATGACGTTGTGGCCCGCCCGTGGCACCAGTTTGAACGAGGCATTAGGGATCAACGCCGCCATGCGCCGCCCCAGCTTGGCGGGTAACAGGGTGTCCCGCGTGCCCCACATCACCAGCGTGGGGACGCGGATCTCGCGCAGCAGGGGGCGGGCGTCGACCGCTAAGATCTCGTCGGTGAGACGGAGCAGGGTGGGGGGGCCGGTACGCAACCCGTCGCCGATGACGGTGGGAATGAAGGAGGGGGAACTGTGACGAATCCCCTTGAGGACGCGCCCCATCATGCCCAAGGTATTGGTCTGTGTTGGCATCCCGACCGAATCGAGCAAGGCCAGGCGTGTGACACGCGCCGGTGCCGTCGCCGCCAGATGGAGCGCGATGTAGCCCCCCATCGAATGGCCGACGAGGTTTACGCGCTCCAAGTTCAACAGGTCGAGCCACGCGGGCAGACTGTCAACGAGCGCGGCCAGCGGGTGATATTTCTCCTTTGCGCGTTGCAGCCCGGGCAAGTCGATCAGGTAGACGGTGAACTCTTTGCTCAGCATCTCGCTGTTGCGTGCCCACCATCGGTTGGAGCCGGCCAAGCCGTGAACAAAGATCAGCGGCGGCCCGCTGCCGATGGTGACATAGTTGAGGGTCATTCCTCTCGCTCCAAAATAGTGACCATGCGCCACGCGGGTGGCTCGCTCTGCCACGGCGTGGCGCGATCCATGGCCCCAAAGCGTTCGACGATGCGCCATTGGCCGCTGGCGCGGATCGCGGCCTCCATTTCGCCCGCTAGCCAAAGACGCGACGGAACGGTCGCACGATGCTGCTGCACCCCCTCGCCCGCTTCAATGGCCGTCAAGGTCACGTGAAGCTGCGCGATTTGACTCGTGAAGTCGAAGGGGTCGTCGGGCTGGCCCCACTGCACATGGACGGTCAGGCTCCCGCTCTCGTCTTCCATCGTCCATTCGGGGGGATGGGCGACGTCGCCGAAGGGAAAGGCATCACGCGGATGGCTCTGTTCAATGATGTACAGCCCCCGCGGGCGAACGGCGGCGGCTACGGCGGAAAGATGGGCCAGCAAATCCTCCAGCGTCAACAGGTGGCTCAGACTATCGACGAGGCAGAATGCGAGGTCGACCGCTGCTGGCAGTGTGAAGGCGCGCATATCGGCCCGCCGCCACGCGATGCGCGGCAGGTCGCCGCCGGGCAAGGTTCGGGCGTAGTCCAGCATGGCATCTGCAATGTCGATGCCCACGGCGCGCAGGCCGCGTGCCGCTAAGATGCGGCAATGCTCGCCCGGCCCACAGGCCAGTTCAAGGCAACTTTGCGGCGGAGCGCCGCGCAGGTTGCTGTAAGATGCCACCATGAAATCACATTCAGCGGGAACATCACGATAGGCGAAGGCCAAATCGTAAAGCTGGGGCAGGGCATAGATGTCGTGCGTCTCGGTCATGGTGACAGCATCTTACCATAGAACGTGCGAAGGTTGAAGCGTTCTTCAAGCCGCTGTCGTCTGGCGCATCGTTGTTGGCACGTCATCTGTACTTTGCGCTTCCCCGCCCCCCACCCGCCATGATCAAAAAGACCGCCCCCCGAAGGAAGCGGTCTTTTGCGTGGTGCGGTTGGCGGATACGGTTATCGCCGACGTCGGCTCACCCACGTAAAGCCAGCGATAGTGAGTAGCCCTGCCAGCGAGAGCAGCAGCCACGGGGTAGCGCTCCCGCTATCACTGTTAAGGCTATTGAGTTGAATCGCGGTCACCTGTTGGGTCGCTGTGGCGGTTACGGGGACCGAGGTACCGGTGGCCGTGGCGGTCGCGGGGACCGTGGTGCCGGTGGCCGTGGCGGTCGCGGGGACCGTGGTCGGCGTCGGCGTGGCGCCGCCGCCCGTGTCACAGCCCGTCACGGAGACATCGTCGATGTACCAGCCATAGCGGTTCACCACCGTCGTGGCACTCAGTTGGAATTCTACCGTGACGCTGGCGTTCCCCGCGTAGGCGGAGAGGTCGAGCATGACCTGTTGCCAGTCCGCAGTGGGGGTCGAAGTCACGATAGTGTAGAGGGGGGTGCCATTGACGAGGACAGCGCCCGTATCGAAGCTACCGAAGATGTTGTACCATTCCCACCAGCTCAACATGATGGGGCCTTCAACGTTGCTGAAGTCGAAAGTGCGGCTGATGGTGCTGGTAGCCCCGGAGTTGCTATAGCAGCCGTTCAGGTTGGTCGCCCAAGCGTTGGTACCCGAGTAGGCGCCGGGCGGTTCAGGGTAATTTGTGGCGCCACAATTTTCATCGTCGCCGGGAACAACGACCTCACCCCATTCCCAGTCGCCGAAGCCGCTTTCTGTCCAGCCGCCATCGTCCGTCTCGAAGTCGTTGAAGTAGAGCACGGTGGGCGGACCCCCGGACGAACATTGACCGGCGGGGGGTGTGGCGGTCGCTGAGACGGTGGGTTCAGCCGTGGCTGTGACGGTAGGCTCGGTCGTGACGGTAGCGGTGGGTTCAGTTGTCGCCGTCACGCTGGGTTCGGGGGTGGCGGTGGGGCCACCGTCGGTTTCGATCTGCAAGCACCAGCCATCAAGCTGGCCCACATCACCACCGGCATCATCATAGATGTAAAGCTCCCACGTCCCGTTGGGATCGGTGCCATCGAAGACCGAGAGCGCCGTGGCGGTGGAAGGCGCAGGGGCGGGGGCGGGGAAGGTGTCGCCCGATCCATAGCTACTCACCAAGTAGGTGCCGCTTACCATGGGTCCCGAATCGGGAATCGCGGCCACTGCTTCGTCGTCGAAAACTAAGGTACCTGTGATGATGTCAGTCCCACTCCCGGCATCCGAGAGGAAGAGGATGTTCTCTCCATTGGGGCCGACTAGGAGCATATCAAGGTCATCGGGATATGTGTGTGACAATCCGTTTAGCTCGATATTCAGATCGGTGATCGTCCCTGTCAATCCGGAAACCGTCAGGGTCGAGGGGTAGGGGGCCGCCACACCCGCAGCAGTGCCTGTCCCCGGAATCAGGATCGGCCCGTCGGTATTACAGAAGCCGCCCCCAACCGGTGTTTCCGGCCACAGCCATGTGGCGGCAGAGAAAACTTCGTTACTGGGCCACGGAGTGTTGAAGGAGCCGGTATAGCTCATCGTATCCAGATCGAAGATATAGGTCTGACCGTTGCTGCCCGTTCCATCATCTTCAACGAGGTACAGTTTACCGTCCCCATAGGCAAGGCCGTCGATATCCGACTCGCCATCCGGATAAGGCGCGACCACGGTGATGGTGCCGTCCGGTGCAATCGTCACGATACCGCGGCGGCTGGAGGAATCGTTCACACCGTAGAGGGTGGCCCCGCCGTTGTAGAAATCGGCGGGGGCGCCATCGCTGTCAAAGGCGATGCCGCCAATATCGGTGGTGGCGGGGTCATCGTAAGCGATAAAGTCGGAGAGTGCGCCCGTGGCTTGGTCGATCAGGAAGAGACCTTCACCACTGCCGCTCGTGGTGTTTGTGCCACCGTACAGGGCATCGCCAAAGATATCCATGCTTACAATGGAGCGGGTAGTGCCGCCGCTCTCTTCGAAGGTCCCGATAGTCGACACGACGCCAGCTTCATATTTCGAGAACGTGCTTCCTTGTGAGATGTAGAGGATGTTGGCGGGAATATCGTAGGCAGCGGCCCAAAATTCCACACCGCCTAAGTAGGGGTCCCATATGCCCGTGGCCGGATCGGCGAGATAGCCGCTGGTTGTCAAGGTTGCATCGTCAACCCCGCCGAATAGCGGGAGGATCCCTTGACCGCTGTCGAATATTTGGGCGTTTACACTGTTAGCTGCAGGGGGATTGGTGGCCTTGTCCGCTTCCAGTTCGGCCTCAATCGCATCGGCCGATCCGCCGTTGGCGGGGCCTTGTGCTGAGGTGGTGTGGGTAAAAACAAGTGCGAGACTGGCCACGATCGCGATTACCGCGAGGAATAGCCAGCGACTCTGGGGAAAATATTTCTGTGTCATGATGAGTTTTGACTCCTTAATTTGTCGTGGAGGGAACCAGAAGGATCGGGTAGATGTCCACTATGATCGCGCGATCATGGCAACACACCTTGCGGAGCACTCGGACAGGTTCAGCGAAATGAGGCTGACCTCCCTTCCATGTATCACAGAGGGGCACGGTTGCTAGGGGACAGGCGCATCAAACCTTGATGCTTTTCAACTGTGCCTATTTGCCAGCCATTCTACTGTACACGAAGTTGATCAAATGCGCAAGTGACCCTCATTCGCTATTCTCATGCGTTCGTTTCATCCCTTATATCACCTTTGATGCTAACAAATAACAACAAAAGTAAGTGATAAAGAGCGGCGAAAAGGAGAGGGGGAAGTAGCAAGTTGGAGAGGTCATGGCATAGGGTATCATAGTCTGTCTAGTCACCACATTACGTGAGGGGTATGCATCGCCGCACGTCATATGAAAGGCCGCCTAAAATTACCATGCCGAAGCCTACGCTTCGCTCAGGCCAAGCTACGTGAGGCATCGGGCAGCGCCCTGGCATGGGACGCCATTGCCTAAAACCAAGGCCTAGCCACGTATCGCAAGGGAAATGCCTTGCTGTTTTCAATGAAATGCCATGTTTCAACCGCTGCCAGATTTCTCGCTCTCGCTACCTAGAAACTCGCCGATGATTGGGCCGTTCCATCGACCCTAGTCAGTTTCTTTCCGCGCTCTATTCTGCCCAGCGGAATCAATAATTCAGGGTGACAAAGGGAGGGTGTGTGCGGGGCGCGGGGGTAGTCATAGGGGCGTGCCTCTGTAATGTGGAACCACGCCTCCCCACCCCTTTGTCATTCTGAGCCGGAACAAAGTGAAGGCGAAGAATCTGGCGCCGTATCTTGGTGAGCATGACGGGTGTCGGAGGCGCTGGGGCGTGCGCACGATGCGGCCGGACGACGTTCCGTAGCCCGACCCTAGTCCTGCGGACCGCTGCGCGCACGGCTAGCGCCTACCTAGCAACTCGCCGATGCTTGGCCCACGCATCAACCATAAGGCCAATTTCTTTACGCCATTGATTCCGCGCAGCGGTATCGGTACTCGAAATGACAAGGGATGGGCGTGTTTCTTGGCTGAAGGTCGGATTCGGCGCTATGCACACCCCTCAGGTTAAGTATGAAATGCGTCTGGCTGGGCACACTCCTGCTCCCCAAGCGCTGTCCGCCAGCCACGCGGCAGGACAACGGCCGAACACGGGGATGGCCGCGGCGCGGCAGGGGGAAGGCATCGCTTGTGCACCTTGCACAAAAACCGTGTGAGAGCGTTGGGCAAAATGTCCCTAGTCAATGGCTTTGAAATCTTCTATGCTTTTCGGTGTGCCTGCGCTGGCTGGCACGGAGACATCCACCGACCCACAGAGGAACAGCATTCTATGGCGACCCCCGACGATGTGATGAAGTTGATTGAAAGTGAAGGCGTGCAGATGGTCGATGTGAAGTTCACCGACCTCTTCGGCCAATGGCAGCATTTCAGTATGCCGGTCGAAGGCTTTGATATTGAAACTGCCTTTGAGGATGGGATGGGCTTCGACGGCTCGTCGATCCGTGGCTTCCAAAGTATCGAAGCCAGCGACATGATCCTGCTCGCGGATCCCTCGACCGCCATCATCGACCCCATCACGCAGATGAAGACGCTCAGCTTGGTCTGTGACATTTACGACCCCATCAGCCGCGAACCGTACAGCCGCGACCCGCGCTACATCGCCCGCAAAGCGGTGGGCCACTTGGAAGAGAGCGGTATCGCCGATACGGTCTACATCGGCCCGGAGGCGGAGTTTTTCGTCTTTGATCAGGTGATGTATTCGGCGGGGGAGTATTCTTCGGCCTATCAGGTCGACAGCATCGAGGGGCCGCTGAACAACGGCATCTTCGGCTTCGGTCATTCGATTCCCCAAAAGCGCGGCTATTTCCCGGTCGCGCCGCTCGACACGCTGCAAGACCTGCGCTCCGTCATGGCACGCACGTTGATCGATGCCGGGATCGAGATCGAGGTCCATCACCACGAAGTCGGGACCGCAGGGCAATGTGAGATCGACATGCGTTTCGATACCCTGCTCAAAATGGCCGATAACGTTCAGCTTTACAAGTACATCATCAAGAATGTGGCGCAGGCGGCGGGCAAGACGGTCACCTTTATGCCGAAGCCGATCTTTGCCGACAACGGGTCGGGCATGCATACCCACCTGAGCCTTTGGAAGGGGGGCACCAATCTCTTTGCGGGGGATGGCTACGTCGGGTTGAGCGAGGTGGCGCTCCATTATATCGGCGGCATTCTGAAGCATATCAACGCCTTGCTGGCGATCTGCGCGCCGACCACCAACTCCTACCGACGGCTGGTGCCGGGTTACGAGGCGCCCGTCGTGATTGCTTATTCGGCCCGTAACCGCTCGGCGGCTTGTCGCATTCCGATGTACTCCGGGTCGGAGAAGGCGAAGCGCGTCGAGTTCCGCTGCCCCGATCCCACCGCCAACCCCTACCTCGCTTTTGCGGCGATTCTGATGGCGGGCCTTGACGGCATTCGCAACCAGACCGACCCAGGCGCACCGGCCGAGAAGGATCTCTTCGAAAAAGAGCATATGGGGGAAGTGCCCATGACGGTCGGCAAGCTGAACGAGGCGCTGGATGCGCTGGAGGCCGACCACGACTTCTTGCTGGAAGGCGGGGTTTTCACGCCCGATGTGCTGGAGGCCTACATCGGCTACAAACGGGAGATGGAGGTCGGCCCGGTCAGCCTGCGGCCCCACCCCTACGAATACGTGCTCTACTACAGCAGCTAACCCACAGTCGCCCTCTACTATCACCCGTCCCTCGCGCCCTACATGGCATCCGCCCTGTGGGGCGCGGTGTTTGCGGCGCGATGCCCTTGCCGTTTGGCCCTGTGGTGGCTACGCTTACGGCAATGCGTTGATCATTGCAACACAGGGATTTTTCCATGTTCGACAAAGTACGCGCCCTCTTCGGCGCAGACCATGAAAGTAAAGGAAACCAGATGAGCAAGCAGTACCGCAGTTACCCCGAAATGGTCATCGACCCGAAAAAGCAGTACACCGGGACGATCTCGACCAACAAGGGGGACATCGAGGTCGAATTTTTCGCGGCTGATGCGCCTTTGACTGTCAACAACTTCGTCTTCTTGGCCCGTGACGGCTTTTACGACGGCGTCCTCTTCCACCGCGTCATCCCCGGTTTTGTGGCGCAGGGGGGCGACCCGACCGGCACCGGGCGCGGCGGCCCCGGCTACCGCTTCGACGACGAGGTTGGCCCGGGGAACGTGCCCCATCCCCACGATAGCGCGGGCAGGTTGTCGATGGCGAATGCAGGGCCGGGCACCAACGGTTCCCAGTTCTTCATCACCTACGGCCCCCAGCCCCATCTCGATGGCAAGCACACCGTCTTTGGCCGTGTGACTGGGGGCATGGAGGTTGCGGAATCGCTCAAACAGGGCGACCGGATGGAGAAAGTGACGGTCGACGAGGGGGCGGCGGAGTAGAGCGTTGGGGGTTGGCCGGGGATGCGGGATGGCGAATGGCGAGCAACAGATGGGAATCGATGACGATGGATGAGCGATTGTTGTTGGCCGCAGATGCAGCCAAGAAGATCAGCTACGAGCAATTCTTGGCGTGGGCCGATGAGGATCTCCGTCCCGAATGGGTCGACGGGGAGATCATTACCATGTCGCCCGCATCCAACCGGCATCAGGATTTGGCCCGCTTTTTGACGGCCCTGTTGAGCGTGTTTGTCGAAACAAGATCGACGGGGGTCATCCGGCCCGCCCCCTTCCAAATGCGGCTCGAACAGGGCCGCGAGCCGGACTTGCTCTTCGTCGCCACCCCCCACCTTGATCGCTTGAAGGCGGCATACTTGGACGGGCCCGCCGATCTGGTGATCGAGATCATCACACCGGAACGCGCGAGCCGCGATCGCGGCGACAAGTTCTACGAATACGAAGCGGGTGGCGTCAACGAGTATTGGCTGATCGACCCCTTGCGTGAGCGGGTCGAATTCTATCAGCTCAACGATGGTCGATACCAACTGGCCTTCAGCGGCGCCGAAGGGCGCTATGCGTCGTTGGTTTTGCCCGGCTTCTGGCTCAGCATCCAATGGCTCTGGCAAGAGACCTTGCCCCCGGTGCTTGATGTCCTGCGCGAATTGAAGGTGATCTGGCCAAATCGCAGCGGCTCTGCGATCCACAAGGCGCCATACAGCCATGCATGAATCGTGAATCGCGAATCGATCACCCTGCCTCATCAGTGATCTGCGATGTGAACCTTGCACCTTGCACTTTGCACCATTTCCCCCACCCAGTCAATCGGCTTGCTGTGGCTGTGGACCGAGTGAACCTTGCACCTTGCATCTTGCACCATTTCCCCCACCCCCACCGAAAGTGCCTGATTGCCCATGCCCGGCCTAAACGCTGACCTGCTACGCGACGACGCCAATCCCCATCCCCTCGATACGGCCCATACCCAGGTGGCCGTGCGCGAAATCCTGCGTGCCATCGGCGAAGATCCCGACCGCGAGGGGCTGCGCCGCACCCCGGAACGGGTAGCGCGGATGTACGAGGAGCTGACCGAAGGCTATCACGTGGACCCCGCCAAGCTGATCAACGAGGCGATCTTCGAGGTCGACTACGATGATATGGTCCTCGTGCGTGATATTGACTATGCCAGCCTCTGCGAGCACCATATGCTGCCCTTTTTGGGCCGTGCCCACGTCGCCTACCTGCCCAACGGCAAGGTGATCGGCCTCTCGAAAATCCCGCGCATCGTCGAGATGTTCGCCCGACGGTTGCAAGTGCAGGAGCGGATGACGACCGAAATCGCTGATTTCCTGATGCATCATCTGGAGCCGAAGGGGGTGGCGGTGGTGGTCGAGGGGCAGCACCTCTGCTCGATGATTCGCGGCGTGCGCAAACCCAATTCGACGATGGTCACCAGCGCAATGCGCGGCGGCTTTCGCAAAGATTCGCGCACCCGTAGCGAGCTGATGGCGTTGCTGCGTCTGCACCATGAGGAGTGAGCCGTGAACTACTACAACACTTTCATCCGCGTGGCAGCGGATTGTCCGGCTGCGGTCGGCACTGAGCCACCGGAGCGGGCGGGCAAGCCGACCATGGCACTGATTCAATACCGGCTGATTGACGCCCAGCCGTACACGCTGACGCAGGAAGAGCTGCTCTGGCAGAGCCACGTGGCGCACAAGGGGCTATCGGGGGAAGCGGCATCGCCCGCTGCCCGCGATCGTTTCTTCAGCAAGCCGATGGCCTGTATGCGCGCCTCCGCGCTGGGCAAGCGGTACGGCTGGGGGCTGCACTTTGACGATGAGGGCCACGTCGCCCTGCACGGCGTGGAAAGCGCGGCATACCAGCGCTTGGCCACGACGGACAACGAGGGATTGAGCGTGGTCGATGCGATGCGCAACCAACGTGGCTAAGGCGCTGGAGGGCCGCGCATGAGCCGTGATTTTTCACGGCTGAGCCGCGACCGTCAGCCGATGCCCGATTTCGTCGAGGCAGCCTTGGTGGCGCGGGGGCTGATGGCCGACTATCGCGCACGGCCCGCCTATCAGCAGAACGATTATTTGGGCTGGATCATGCGGGCGAAACGGCCCGCGACCCAGCAAAAACGACTCCGCCAGATGTTGGACGAGCTGGCGGCGGGCGGCCTCTACATGAAGATGAACCACCCGCCCTCGGCGAAGCGATAAGTGGGAGTGATCGCCAGCATCTTCCGCCTTCTGCGTGCGGATCAACCCCTGTAGAACTGATAGAGAAAAGCGATGAAAATGACCCCTAATACCCCCCAACCGCCCCGTTTTCCTCAGTGGGCCGCCGTGCTTATGCTCCTTATGCTTGTTGCGCTCTCTGCTTGTCAGCAGAGGGTTAGCGAACCGCCACCGGAGGATATGAACTTCTACGAAGCGCCCGAGGGCCTCTTTTCCCTCTACTACCCGGACGGTTTCAACGAACCCCGCGCCATCGGCAAGGTGCTGGGGGAAGAGACCTATATCATCACCACCCCCGACAAAAAAGGTTCCGTGGTGATCGGCATCGGTCTGGACGACGAATCGCCCAGCGACGATGTCTGGAGCGAGAGCGTCTCCCGCCCCGATTTGGCCCGCACCATTGGGCAAAGCATCCTGCTCGATCAGTGGGATGAATATTCGCGCGACATCGATTCGGAGGCGCGGACCGTGCGGATCGAGGTGGGTTCTGAAGAGGCGGGCATGCATGGCAACATGTGGCTGGAGGAGTCGGAGGGGATCATGATGGTGATTGTTTGGGCCGCGCCGGACGATCAGGCCGATCAGTACCAGCCGCAGATCGACACCCTGATCCGCACCTTCGCGTGGGAGCCTGCCACGGTGCGAGCCGTGTTGGCGCGTCAGGAATAGCGGGCACAGCGACCAACGCAGGTAAGATTTCGAAACAAATGTTGAAATCGCGCGGTCGATTTCATACCATCTTCGGAGTAACCACCGTGATTGGGTAGGATAGAAGGGCGAGTTGTTGATGAAAGCAGTGATTATGGCGGGTGGTGAGGGGTCGCGTCTGCGTCCATTAACGATTTTGCGACCAAAGCCGATGATTCCCTTGGTCAACCGGCCCTTGCTAGAACATGTGCTGATGCTGTTGAAACGGCACGGCATCCTCGATGTCGTGATCACCCTCCAGTATTTGCCCGATCGCATCAAGGATTACTACGGCGATGGCGCCAGCCTCGGCATGAATATCCAATACACCGTCGAGGAAGTGCCACTCGGCACGGCGGGCAGTGTGCGGTTGGCGCTGCCCTTTTTGGATGACGAACCGTTCTTGGTCTTGGCGGGTGATGCCCTGACCGACTTTAACCTCCAAGCGATCATCGCCGCCCACCACGCGAAAGAGGCATTGGTGACGATTGCGCTGGCCCACGTCAACGATCCCGGCGATTTTGGTGTGGTGGAAACGGCGGAAGATGGCCGTATTCTCCGCTTTATTGAGAAGCCGAGTTGGTCGGAAGTCGTTAGCGATACGGTCAATACCGGCATCTACGTTGTGGAGCCATCCGTCATTGAGCGCGTGCCGGAAAATGAGCAATACGATTTCGCCCACGACCTTTTTCACGGCATGGCGGCGCGGAACGAAGCGATCTACGGTCATGTCGGCCATGGCTATTGGGCCGACGTGGGGCAGATTGCGGGCTACATGGAAACGACTGGGGATATCCTCCACCGGCGGGTCGATGTCGGCGAGTTGGGCACGAATATCGGGGGGGAGATCTATGTCGCGGGCGAGTACGATATCGCGGGCGACGCGCAGCTCTATGGGCCGATTTTCTTGGGCGATGGGGTGAAGATCAAGGGGGGTGTCGTCATTCATGGCCCCAGCGTGATCCGCGACAATGTGGTGGTTGACGCGGGAGCGCACATCACCCGTTCCATCGTCTGGCGCAACGGCTACATCGGTGAGCGCTGTCAACTGCGCGGCGCTATCCTCGGCGCCCAAACGACGCTCAAGGCGCGGGTGATCATCAATGATGGGGCCGTGGTGAGCGACAACGCCGTGGTCCGCGAAGATGCCGTCGTCCAATCCGATGTGATGATCTGGCCCGACAAAGAGATCGAAGCGAACGCCACCATGACCTCCAACCTGATCTGGAGCAGCGTGGGCCGTCGCCGCCTCTTCGGGCCGTACGGCATCACCGGCATGGTCAACGTTGAACTGACCCCCGAATTTTGTGCGCGCGTCGGCCAAGCGTACGGCTCAATCTTGCCAAAAGGGTCGACCGTGATGGTCAACCGAGAGCCGCATAACACCCCCCGTGTGCTGAAACGGGCGCTGTTGAGCGGTTTGCCCGTGGTGGGCGTCAATGTCGAAGATTTGGCGACCCGCCCCATCCCGGTGGCCCGCTTCCACGTCCACTGTTCCGACGCAGCAGGCGGGGTTCACGTCAGATTGTCGCCTTACGACAACAAAGTGGTCGATATCAAGTTTTTCGATGAGCGGGGGCTGGATCTGGGAACCCGTGAGCAGCGCAGCATGGAGCGCCTTTTCTATCGGCAGGATTATCGCCGCGCCTACCTAGACGAGATGGGCAGCATCGGCTACATGTCGGATGTGGTGGAAAGCTACGACGATGCAGTGATGAAGGCGCTCGACAAATCGCTTTGGCCGATGGGTGAACCGTACGATCTGGTCGTAATCGACTACGCCAACGCCTCGACCACCGTGGTCTTGCCGCCGCTGCTCGTTGCCTTGAAATGCGATGCGGTGGTGCTGAACGCCCTGCTCGACGAACGCCGTCTCTTCCGCTCGCGCGCCGATTGGGAGCGGGACATGGCGCGTCTGGCCGAGATCACCGATGCCCTGCCCTGCAACTTCGGGGTGCGGCTGGACGTGGGGGGCGAGCGGCTTTACTTCGCCTCCGATTCGGGGGGCGTGATGTCAGATTGGGAGGCGCTGGTTGCGGTTGTCACCCTGCTCTGCCAAGTGACGCCCGGTGCCGTGATCGGCGTGCCGATGCATGCGCCCAACCTGTTGGAGCGGAGGGTGGCCGACTGTGGCGGCACTCTGCGCCGGCTGAGTCTCAATCCCTCGGCGCAGATGGAAGCCGCCGCCACCGGCGACTACGATCTGATCGGCGACGGGAACGGTGGCTTCATCTTCCCCCGCTTCAGCCCCTTCTTCGACGGCATGTTCGCCCTGTTGCGGATCATGGAGCTGACAAAACTGGCGCAGCGTACCCTGTCGGATGTCTGGGACGCACGCACGCCCTACGCCATGGTGGAAGGCACGATCACCTTCTCGTCACAACATCGCGCCCGCATGATTCGACGGTTACACGAGGAATTGACCGCGGACGGCATGAGCAAAGCGTGGGAAGGCATGGTGAAGGTGGAAGGCGAGCAACGGCTCTTAATTTGGCCTGACCCCGACAATTCGGGATTTCAACTCTATGCGCAAGCTACGACCCAGGCGGAGGCCGAGGCGCTACTGACGGACTATGATGCTAAAATCAGCCGCTTGGTTCGCGAAGGTTGTACGGAATGAGATAGAGCATGAAGATAGAGAATCCAAACGACTACACCCCGCAAAACACGATTTGGGCGATCATCGCCTTCGAAGGGCCGGACCGTTATTCGTTGGCCGGTGGTTTGGGCGTCCGCGTCAGTGAGCTGAGCGAATCGCTCGCCGCGTTGGGCTACGAGACCCACCTGATATTCGCGGGCGACCCGACGATGGCCGCCGCCTCCATCGACTTGGAGAACCGTCACCTTTGGCGGGTGGCGCAAGAGGTTTCGAAGCGTTACCCCAAGGGGGTTTACGAGGGGGAAGAGGAAAAGCTGATCTCCTTCGAGCAGGAAACGCCCAGTATCGTGCTGAACTTGGCACGTCGCGCACAGGAGCAGAACAAGCGACTGGTGCTGCTGGGTGAGGATTGGCAGACCGCTGCCACGATGATCGCGGTCCACGAACGGCTCTACTGGCAAGGGCTGCTCGACAATGTAGTTCTGCTCTGGAACGCCAACAGCACCTTCGGCTTCAACCGCATCGATTGGCCGCGCCTCGATGAGCATGTGACGATCACCGGCGTGAGCCGCTACATGAAGCAAAAGCTGCTTTCCCACGGCATCGAATCGCTCGTGATCCCGAACGGCATTCCTGACCGTCACCTGGAGCGGATCGATCGCGAAGCGGTCAAAGCGATGCGCGATCATACCGAAGGGCGCATCTTGCTGACCAAATTCGCCCGCTTCGACCCCGACAAAAATTGGCTGCCTGCCGTGCAGGCGGTGGCCCGTCTGAAAGCGATGGGCGAACGGCCCCTCTTTTTTGTGCGGGGCGGCATCGAGAGTTACGGCGTCGTCGTCATCAACGAGATGAAGACGCTCGGCCTTCGGGTGGTCGATCTGACGATGAGCAGCCCCACGGCGGAGGAATTCTTCGCGGCGGTGGAAAAGCTCAAGGAGGAGGCCGATATCGTCCTGCTCCGTTTCTTCGTGCCGGAAGCGATCCAACGCATCCTTTATAGCGCCAGCGACGCGGTGCTGGCCAACAGCGTCCACGAACCGTTCGGCTTGGTCGGCTTGGAGGTGATGGCCGCACGGGGGGTGGCCTTCGTCGGCTCCACCGGCGAGGATTACGCGATGCACCTGCTCAATTCCGTCTCGCTCGATACGACCGACCCCAACGAAATCGTGGCGAACCTGATCTATCTGCACCACAATCCAACGATGGTCCACGATCTGCGACGGCTGGGCCACATCACGGCCCGCCTCTACGTCTGGCCACGGGTCGTCAAGGATATCATCAACAAGCTCTCCTACGTCGAGATGACCGTGCCGCGCCAAGCTCCGCATCATTGAGAGAAGGGGGCTGTCGAGGCAGTCGCCGTAGATTTCGCCCTTGACTTTCAACCCATTCGTTGTAAAATGGCCCGCTGTCGCCCGCATTCGCGGGCACTTTTTTTGTGCCGACCGCATGGGGTTACCTGACAATGATGCGCAAACGATTGATCATCGCCTTTGGCCTCGTGGTGAGTGCCTTCTTCCTCTGGCTCACCCTGCGGGACCAGGCGTGGGGTGAGGTGGCCGCCGCCTTCGGGCAGGCCGACTACCGCTGGCTGCTCCCCGCCGCCCTTCTGATCATGGTCGATTACCTCATCCGCGGCTGGCGCTGGCAGATCATCCTGCGCCCCATTTTATCCCGACCGCTGCCGCTCGGCAGTTCGTTCTCCATCCTTCTCCTCGGTTTTGCGGCCAACAACGTCCTTCCGGCACGGGCAGGGGAGCTGTGGCGGATGTGGGGGCTGTCGCAGCGGGCCGACGTGCGCAAGACGGTCGTGCTCAGCACGCTGGTGGTCGAGCGGCTCTTCGACGGCTTGACCCTTCTCTTCCTGCTGGCGTTGAGCGGCCTGCTTTTTCCGCTGCAGGGGCAAGCGCAGATGGTGGAAACCGCCTTGGCTGCCCTTTTCGGGGTGGTCTTGCTCGGTCTGCTCGCTTTCCTCTTCTTCGAGGATCAGATGGTGCGGTTGGCGACGCTATTGATGTGGCCGTTCCCCCACGAGTTGCGGGAACGGCTCTTGGGGTTGATCGACCGCTTCACCGACGGCCTCCACGCGCTGCGTCGCCCCCGAGCGTTGCTGGCCATCGTCTTCACCTCGCTTTTGGCGTGGGGGAGCCAAGCCCTCAGCTACGCTGCCATACTCCTTGCCTTTGGCCTGCGCCTCGACCCGTTGCATCTGCTTGGGGTGGCCACGCTCATGCTCGCCTTGATCAACCTGCTAATCCTGATCCCCGCCGCGCCGGGCAACGTCGGCACCTACGAAGGGGGCGGGCGCTTGGCCCTCTCCATCGCGGGGATCGCGGCGCTGCGCGGCGAAACCGGCACCGCCATCATCCTTGTCAGCCACATGCTCCAATGGCTCCTCGTCACGGCGGGTGGACTGATTATCGCAGCACAACAGGGCATCTCGTTGGCCCGTGTCCCGTCGGAGCTTTCGTTGGCGGAGGAGTAGCGAGGATGGAGTTTGATGAGTTTGGGGAGTTATAGGGTGCTGCAGTGACGGCAGAAGGTGCAAGGAGCAAGGTGCAAGGGGCGTGGTGCAAGGTGCATGGTGCATGGTGCATGGTGCATGGGCAACTGGTTTTTCTTTAATGCTTCTTGTTCGTTCTGCTCTGCGTTACTTGCTCTGCGTTAATTGCTCTGCGTTACCTGCTCTGCGTTACTTGCTCTGCGTTACTTGCTCTGCGTTACTTGCTCTGCGTTAACGGGGGCGGCCCGACATACTGAGCGCGCGGCCGAATCAACGTGCCGCGTTCGTATTCTTCCAGGGCATGGGCGAGCCAGCCTGCGGTACGACCGAGGGCGAAGAGCAGTAGCGGCGCGTTCTGCGGCAAGCCGAGCGCGTGAGTCAGTGCGACAAGGCCTACGTCAATATTCGGCAGCCCGTCGCAGAGCCGTTGGACCCCGTCGATGATCTCCCGTTGGCGGGTGGCACATTGCTCATCGGCTAACGAGGCGGCGAGCGAGAGCAGCAGCCGCCCACGCGGGTCGCCGCTGGGGTAGAGCCGATGATCGAAGCCGGGCGGCCGTTCGTTGCGACGCAGATAATCGCCGATCGCCGCCTCGGCCCCGACCTCCGTCGCCCGCCGCCAGAAAGTGGCCACCAGTTCGCTCTGGTTGCCGTGCCTAAAGCCGCTCAGCGCGGCCAGCCCGCCGATCACCACGTGATAGGGCGTTGCCCCCGCCGACGCGATGCAACGTGCCGTGAACGCCGAGACGTTCAGCTCGTGGTCGGCGCAGAGCACCAGCGCCGCCGACAGCGCGGCCACGGCGGCGGGCCGTTGCGGAGACCAAGCGCGTTGCAAGGCTTCAGCGATGCTGCTTTCCATCGCATGGCCGCTGGCCGTCTGCGTCATGCGCTGCAAAATCCGCGCGCCGCACTGCCGCACCTGCTCCGGGGCCAATCGGTAGGCCGCCAAGTCCCCCTCGGCGGCGCGGGTCAGCGCCCGTTGCATCCCTTCCAACGTCGCGGGTTCAGTGGCCGCTTGGCTCACCGTTCCACTCTGGTGGGGCCACGTGACCTCGCCCTGCCAAAGCAGCGCCACGACCGCCTCGAACGAGCGCTGCTGGGCCAGCGTCAGCGCGTCGTGGCCGCGATAGTAGAGCCGCCCGCTGTCGATCAGCGTAATCGCTGAGGGGAGCACTGGCATCCCGTAGCGCAGGCTCTGCTGGGCCGCGCTCTCCGGCTGGCGGCGACCCCGCTGGCGCTGCTGCAGACGCTCGACATCGGCGGCGTTGTAATGTTTGTGGCGCGTCGGCCCGTCCCGTTCCTCCGATCGAATCAGCCCCCGACTCACATAAGAATAGAGGGTGGCGCGGCTGATACCGAGTCGCGCCGCGGCCTCTCGCGCGCTCAAATAGCCCTTTTTCTCCGTCATCTCGTCCTCGCATTGATTCTTGAATCAAGATTGACATCAATGTTGATTATGCCGTATGATGCTAGACGAATCGGCGGGGTTGGCAAACGGGCGCAAGGTGCATGGGGCATGGGCGGCTGCTGAGCTACTTGGCCAAAACAACGAGGTGGTCAGTTGAACCCGATTCGCGATTCGAGATGTTCGATAAGCAGAGAGAAAGATCAGGAGCGAAACGAATGGACGCCAACGGTTATCGGCCCGGCTTGGCCGGTGTGATCGCGACGGAGACACGACTGAGCCATGTGGATGGGGAGCGCGGTGAGTTGTTGCTTGCGGGCTTCCCGCTGGCGGAGATCGCGGGCCGCGCCACCTTCACCGAAATGAGCTATTTGCTCTGGAACGATCGACTGCCGACCGATACGGAGCGGGCCGACTTTGAGGCGGCGTTGGCTGCGCATCGCGCCCTCCCTGCTGGCACGTTGGCGTTACTGCGCGAGGCCGCGCAGGCCGCCGTCCCCCCGATGGATGCCCTGCGCATGGCAGCGGCCAGCCTTGATTTGGCCCTTGTCCCCGACGCGGATGATGCCGCGCAAGCCACGGCGATTCTCGCGGCTCTGCCCACGATAGTTGCCAGCTACTGGCGGCTGCTGCAGGGCGAGGCGCCTATCGCTCCTAACGGCGCGCTGGGTCACGCGGCCAACTACCTCTATATGCTAAGTGGCGAACCGCCGAGCGACGGCCGTCGTCGCGCCTTTACCACCTACCTCAACACCATCATCGACCACGGCTTGAACGCATCGACCTTCACGGCGCGGGTCATTGTCTCGACCCGGTCGGACTTCGTTTCGGCCATCACGGGGGCGTTGGGGGCACTGAAGGGGCCGTTGCATGGGGGCGCACCCGGCCCGGCATTGGAAATGGTCTGGGAGATTGGGCGCGCCGAGCGGGCGGAGACGATCCTACGGGAGAAGTTGGCGCGGGGCGAACGGCTGATGGGCTTCGGCCATCGCGTCTACAAGGTGCGCGACCCGCGCGCCGACGTGCTGGCGGCGGCAGCGCAGCAGCTCTTCGCCGCCGATGGCGACCGTGCGCAGTATGAGTTGGCGCTGGCGGTCGAGGCGGTGGCGCTGCGGTTGTTAGCGGAGCAGAAGCCCGAACGGAAGCTGCAGACGAACGTCGAGTTTTATACGGCCCTACTTTTGCACGGTATCGAGCTACCTGTTCCGCTCTTCACCCCGACCTTTGCGCTGGGCCGGGCTGCAGGTTGGTTGGCCCATTGCCTTGAGCAGCGTCAGCAAGACAAGCTCATTCGCCCGTCGTCCCGTTACGTGGGGCAACGCAGAACCCTGCGCTTCGCTCAGGGCAGGCCCCCAACGCAGAACGGATAATGGCGACTGGCGCATAGCGGATGGGGAGAGGTTGGGAATTGTTTCGCCGCGCTGCCATTGACGCGACTCCGACGCTGCCACCTATGCGCTATGCGCCACGGTCCCGAACTCTCAACAGCTGAACGCCTCGAACTCAGTCCCCGCCCAAGGTACGCGCGTAAAAGTCGAGGCAGCGCGTCATGAAGAGCGACCATGCGTCGCCGGTGAAGTTGTGCAGGGTGTCAGGATAGGCAAAGAACTCGACCTCTTGGCCAGCGCTGAGGGCGCGCTCGTACAGTTTTTCAGACCACGGGTAGGGGACTTGTTCGTCCGCGGTGCCGTGGTGAATGGAGAGCGCCGCCTGCGATGGGTCCAGATAATTGATGGCGCTCATGCGGGCGTAGCCGTCGGGCTGCGCGTCCGGCCCACCCAACTGGTCGAACGGCTCGCCGAAATCGCTGCGCCCCCACATCGCCATCACATGGCGGGTGGCGTCGGCCATGTCGCCGCTCATCGCGCCGTAGAGCACCGCGCCATCGACCCGCGTTCCCGCCAGCGCGACGACGTTGATCGATACGCCGCCCCCCATCGAATGGCCCCAAAGCCCCACACGTGCCGTCTCCGCCCACCCTTCTGGCAAGGTGGGTAGGTCGTAAAGCAGGTTCATCACGTCGACCACATAGCCCATCCGAAACTCGTTTGGCCCCCGATCGCTGCCCGCATAATTGCGGTAATCGCTCGCAATCGTCAGGTAGCCCTGCGACGCAAAGGTGTTGGCCGCACGCCACGTCCCGTCCCCGCTGACGTAGCGCGCGGGGTCGTAGTAGCCGTGGTTGAGCAGCAGCACGGGGAACGGCCCCTCGCCCCGGGGCCGTGTCAGGATGCCACTGATCGACAGGCCGTCGCTCGGATAGCGGATCGCGTAGCGCTCGATCTGCTCGTCTTGATAGAGCAGGTCGCCAACCGTGATTGATCCCCCGCCGTAGCTGCGTTGTCGCAGGCTTTCGATGGTCCACTGAGCGAAGGGATCGGGGGTCGCGGTGACGGTGGGCGGTGGCAGGGTGGGGGCGGGCATGCGCGTCGTCGTGACGGTCGGTTCGACCGTGGCAGTGGCTGTGGGGGGCGGCGGCATAGTAGCGGTCGCCTGCGCGATGGTCGTGGCGCTTGCCGAGGCAGATGCAACGGCTGCCGTCGCTGTGGGCGACGGGACATCGGCGGCTGTGCAGCCGAGCAGCACCAGCCCGCAGAGGATGGTTAGCAGGAATACAGGAACCCTGAAAGGGTGACGCATGAGCAGCTTCCGCTTCGATGAACCGTTGTGAGGGTGTAGGGGTGTGACGGTGTACGGCTGTGCGCCCGATAGGGGTAGCCTTTCAAGCGTTCATCTGCCCCACTCGGTTTCATCTTACGAAACGCTGAATTCCACGACTCAATTTCGCGTGGCTATAACGCTTATACCAACTCGGATGGTTGATTGTGCCACGTCGATCAATGGTAACAGCAAAGAAGGGGCCGGCGCAGGCAGGCCCATGGGCCGACAGGCCCGCCAGCGGGGATTTTAATCCCCCGCCCCACGGTTACACCGTCCATTCCACATCCACAATTGTCTATGAGAATGGGTATTACTCCGCGCGCCAGTTGAGCTGGAAGCAGCCGCCCACACCCACGACCTGTGTGACAAAGGCGCCGTTGCTGGCGGGTTGGCCATTGACGAAGAGTTGAATGTCGTAGCGAGGACTTTGATTGTTGGTAGGAATATCGTATTGCCCCGCCGGATCCTGCTTGCTGACTGCGGTGTAAACGTTGCCGAACGCATCGTAGGCTTGCACGGTGACACCGGGCACGGGCGCGCCCGCCGCGTTGCGAATCGTTCCAAGGATGTAGTTGCCGCCACAGTTGTCGAGGACCGTGACCGGCCCGTCCAAATAGTAGAAGGGCACACCCGGGTTGGGCGGTGGCGTTGCGGTGGGCACCGGTACGCTCGTGGTCGCCAACTGGGGCGTGGGGCTGCGACGGGGCGTGGCAGCGGGCAATGCGGAAGCCTGGGGCCGCACCGTTGCCGTGGCGGTGATGGGCAGCGTGGTGCTAATGGTTGGGGTCGTGCGGAGAGTGAGCGTGGGGGTCAGAGACAGCGCCGTTGCCCCGAACTCCGTACAAAGCTCCGTCGCATCGTCGAAACGTTGCTCGACGCGGACGCTTTCGGTATAGCGGAGTGCCACGCGATAACTGTCGGCGGCATCGCACCACGCCTCCTCATCGGTCAACGCTTCGCCTTGGCCGACATAACTATCGACCAGTTGCTCCTGCACATCCAAAAATTCGGCATCGGTGAAATAGAGCGTGCGGAACCGCTCAATGGCCGTCTCCCACGCCTCGTCCTCCAACGCCTCAATTCCCTCGAAGTAGAGTTCGAGCTGCGCTTTGCGCTCCGCAAGCGAGCGGTTATCAGGCTGAAGCTCAAGCGCGCGCTCGACATAATCCAACGCGGTTTCGGCTTGGTCGTCGTCGATCGCTTCGTCGGCAGCCGAGCGGAGCGCCACAAAAAGTGCCTCTTCCACTTCGTCGCTGCGGTAGCTGGGGTATTCGTTCCGCAACCGCTCGAAGAAGGTGATCGCCTGCGACCAGGCACGATCGTTCAGCGCGGTGGCGCCGTCGGCGAAGAGTAATTCGGCCTGCTCATCGTCGCTGGGGGTGGGGCTGGCCGCTTGTGGCGCCAGTTGGCGTTCATCGAGCCGATGTTCAGCCAGGGCGAGGAGTTGATGCGCGGCGGCGAATTCCGGTTGCAGGCGGATCGCCTCGTTCAGGTTGGCGATGGCCAGCTCATATTCGCCTGCGTCGACGAGCGCGGCGCCGGTCTCGAACAGTTCGACCGCCTCCTGCTTCGCGTCGGAACGGCGCTCGTTGATGCCGTAAAGCGAGCCAAGGAAAAGGCAGAGCAGCAAAAAAGCCACGCCGAAAAAGGACCATTTGAATAAGGCGCGAACGGGATGATGTTCCGTGGGGTCTGCGTTATAAGGAGCGGCCTCGTCCACCGCCCAATCCGCTTGATCCCATGTGCGCGTCGGTGCGGGGGGCGCTGCGGGATGCCACGGATCGGCCAACGATTCCCCCGTGTCGGGCGATGCGTCGTCACCGATGGCACGCTCATCGCGGGGGCGCGGTTCCTCATGGCTGACCCCATCGACCGGCACGGTCAGATCATCGGATAACGCCGACGGCTCTTCTCTCTTATCGGGGTGTAACGTCGGATCGGTCTCCCACGAATCGTGCGATGCATCCCACGCATCGTCTGAATCGGGATCGTATGGCATGTTCATACAGCGTCCTAACGGGTCCAAAGGTAGCAGAGGATTCTAGCGAAGGGGCCTCTTTCTACCAAGTGGCCAGGCAGAACGGGGTGTACGCACGAGTGGTGCCGCATTCTAGAGAAGCGCGATTCCACAAAAGAAGGTGCTGAGGGAGCTAGGGGAGAGCAGGTATGGTGCCATCCTTGAACCGACCGGTTGGACACGCCAGACGCCACACGCCGCGGGCTGATAAAAGGCGGTAAACACTTAGCGACACAACGCTTGAGTGTACCCCGCAGAACGCCGAACCCTACTCCTTCGGACCGCTGCGCGAACGCTTCGCTCAGGGAAGCTCCGAACGCGAAACGAGAACGCACGGTCGGTGGGGCAAGGACGCTTGATCCCCCTGTCCCGCCCCTCGTCGACTCCTGCCTACAATTTCGGCAACAGGTCGGAGATCGTGATGATGCCGAGGATCGGCTGGCTGCCCTTACCGGATCGCGTGACGATCAGCGGGGAGCTGGGGCGCTCCTGTAGCTTGGCCAGAACTTCGTCGAAGGGGGCGTTTGGGGCGATGAAGCGGGGGCGTTCGGTGCGGTCCGCCGCCATCGCATCCTGCACCGTCAACGTACCATGGTTCTCCTCGTCGGGCCGCGCGCTCTGCGCGAGCAAGACGTCACGATTCGTCAGCAGGCCGACCACGCGCTCCCCTTCCAGCACGGGTAGTTGGGAGACAACGTGGTTCAGCATGTAGTCGCGGGCGTGGCGCAACGAATCGGCGGGCGAGATGGTGTAGGGCGAGCGGCTCATGATCTGCTCGGCGGTGAGCGCACGGCTGCGGAAGAGGATGGTGAGGAAGTCGAGTAGCTCGTGAACCAAGCCGCTGCTCATCATCAGCCCGGAGCGATGGGCCAAGCAGTTACGGATATCGGCGAACCGTTGGGCGCGCGCCATCTGTTCGTTGGAAAGGCGGCCACGGCTGGCCACATATTCGATGTAAGTGTTCATCCCGGCGTTGTCGCGCGGAAAGCCGAGATCCCGTGCCTGCTCGAAGAGCCAATCCTCGAAAAGCGTCAGCGCCTCGTGGCCTGCCTCTTGGGGTCTTCCCTCGGCGTCGCGTCGCAGCGCTTGGAGCCGATCGTACCAGTTCTGTTGCATGGGGCCTTCAGGGGGGTGGGGATGAGGCGGGTTGAAATGGAAACCAATGGGAGCGGCTAAACGGCGAATGGAGGATGGAGAGTGGATGCGTTATGTGCCGACGTGCCCGACGGAGGATGAACGTAACGCATGACGATGTGTGGGTGTGAGGGTGTACGGGTGGCCGGCATAACAAAGTACCCTATCAACGGCACACCACGGTTCCCACGCGCTATTCTCCATTCTCCACGCCCTAGTTGTGGCCCTCGACCGTTAGAGGGCGCGACGACGCTCACGAACGGTTCATTTTCAGCGCAGAATGGAGGCCTGCTACCGGATCAGGCTTCCATTCTCCATTCGCTCACGCGGCGCAAACCCGACTGCACGTCGCTCCGGTTCAATTACGCTGGCACGGCGACGGGTTGGGGAACGAGTGTGAGCCAGCCGTGGCGGTCCGCCGTGCGCCCCTCGACGATGTTGAAGAAATCTTCTTGTAACGCTTCGGTGATGGGGCCGCGCTTGCCCGCGCCAATCGTCAGACCGTCGATCGTGCGAATCGGCGTGATCTCGGCGGCGGTGCCGGTGAAGAAGACCTCGTCGGCCAAGTAGAGAAATTCGCGGGGGATGGGCTGCTCTTTGATGGGGTAGCCGTGATCCCCGATCAACTGCATCACAAAGCTGCGCGTGATGCCAGAGAGGATGGAGTTGGTGAGTGCGGGCGTGTAAACTATCCCATCGTAAATCACAAAGATATTCTCGCCACTCCCTTCACTGACATGGCCGTTGACGTCGAGCGCGATCCCCTCGGTGTAGCCCTGCCGTTTGGCCTCCATCACCACCAATTGCGAATTGACATAATTGCCCCCGATCTTTCCCATGGCCGGATGGGTGTTGGGCGCCATCCGTCGCCAACTCGAGATCTGGACATCGACCCCTTGTTCCAACGCCTCTTCCCCCAGATAGCGACCCCATTCCAACGTCATGATGTAGACATCGATGGGGTTCTGTTTCGCATACACGCCGAGCGGCCCCGCCCCGCGGAAGGCAAGGGGGCGGATGTAGGCTGCGGGCAGATTGTTGGCCGCGATCGTTTCCAAGATCGCCTCGTTGATCGCCTCCTCCGTATAGGGCATCTTCATGCGGAAGATTTTGGCCGATTGAAAGAGGCGTCGGGTATGTTGCTGAAGGCCGAGGACCGCTGGGCCATCGGGCGTATGGTAGGCGCGGATGCCTTCAAAAACGCTCGATCCGTAGTGGAGCGCATGGGTTGAAATGTGTACGTTGGCGTCGTTCCAGTTAATAAGCTGGCCGTTCGCCCAGATTTTCAGATGGTCATTCATGAGACAGTCCTTGTATTCACCGCTTTCACCATGGCAGGTCGCGTCGCACCCCGTTGTGCCGCCCCTGGCCGACGCAGCGATGTCCCGTTGTCGGCGCGGTGATCTTACTTTGAATGGGCCAATTGGCAATTCGATGGCCCCACCTTGTCCCCCTGCCGCGCCCCACAACGCCCCGCGCTGTGGGGCATTGAATCGTGCAGTGACGCGACGTTGTGATAGACTACGGTCCTCCATGAAGCCCACAAAGGAGCGGTCGATGAACGATCATGCAGAGAGATGGCAAGCGGCGCTGTGGCGCCAATTTGGGGCGGCGATCGACATGTTTGCCAACGCCGTCACCGACTGTCCCGACGACCTCTGGCAGAAGCAAATTTACCACGATCCCGAACGGCCCGAGCTGACGCAGTTTTGGGTCGTCGCCTATCATACCCTCTATTTCCTCGATCTCTACCTCTCCGGCACGGGCGACGGCTTCGCGCCCCCCGAACCCTTCACCACGGACAGGCTGGAGCCAGACGGGGAAATGCCGGATCAGCCCTTCAGCCGCGTACAGCTCCAAGGGTACATCGACCATTGCCGCCGCAAATGCCATGACACGCTCACCGCACTCACCGACGAGCGTGCGATGGCGCCCAGTGCATTTGTGCGGAGTGGGCGACGGCTGAGCTTCTACGAGTTACAGCTTTACAACATGCGCCACGTGCAGCAGCATGAGGGGCAACTGGCGATGGTGATCGGCCAAGCGGGCCACTACGAGAGCTTGTGGATCAGCGTGGCGAAGTCATCTTGAGCCACCGCTACCGACATGAATGCGCGGCCAGCGGCGTCTGAGTGCGATGCGCGGCGAGAGCGGATCGGGGTTAGCCCGCCTCTCGTTGCCACCAGTCGGGGAGCGCCGCCACCGACGGCAGCACGCCATCCGGTCGCACGCTCCGATCCAAGTCCCCGTCGCGGTACTTGCCAGTCCGCACCAGTACCCCCTGCATCCCCGCCCGCTGCGCCCCGCCCACGTCCCCGTCCACATCGTCGCCGACCATGACGATCTGATTGGCGGGCAGCCCCAGCGCGGCGATGGCCTGCGCGAAGAACTGGGGCGCGGGTTTGCCCAGCACCAACGGCTCTCGCTCCGCCGCCATGGCGAGCAGCGCCGCGAATGGCCCCACATCCAAACGCAAGCCGTCGGGGGCGTGCCAGTAGCGTGTCATGCCCAGCGCGATCAGCCGTGCAGCGGGGTTGGCATGGAGCAGCCGGAAGGCGCGGGTGAGGGCGGCGTAACCCCACTCCTCGCCCAGATCGCCGACCACCACCGCCCCCGCGCCCGTTTCCGCGCCCGATTCCAACAGCGGCAAGCCCGCAAACTCGGTGGCGGCGCTGGCTTTCACGAAGAGCGCCACGCCTTGCACGCCCTGGGCGCGCAGCCAAGCCGCCGCCGCACTCGGCGGATGAATGATCTCTTCCGGCGCGGTCGGAATCCCGAAGCGGCCCAGCCGCTCCGCCAAATCTTGGCGCGAGAGGGTGGAGGTGTTGGTCAGGAAGCGTAGCGGCACGCCCCACGCGCGCATCTGCGCGACCGTGGCCGCGCCCCCCTCAATCGGTTGGCCCGCGTTGTAGAAGACGCCGTCGATGTCAAAGAGAATGCCGCGCATAGGAGTTCCTAATGAGTGATGGATTGAGCATGGGAACTGGTTGGAGATCGTAAGAGCGTGGTGGCCGTAGAGAATGGCGAATGGAGAGATCATGCGCTGATGTGCACCAGGGAGGATGAAAGTAACGCATGACGATGTTGTGGGGGTACGGGTTAGCCAGGCCGTGCCCTATCAAGGGATTTACTAGGCTCCCATGCACCATGCACCATGCACCACCCGAAATGGCAACCGAACATTCAACCTTTCACCCTCATCTTGCCACACGCGGCACGCCACACGCTTATCATTCCAACCCCGGCCCGTCGCCTAACCGTTGCACCCCATCGGGGGTGGCGATGTAGGCGACGGTGGCGATGTCGAGGAAGAGACCATGTTCGACGATACCGGCCAAGGCGATCAGCAGCCATTCCAACAGTTGCGGATCATCGATCCCGTCGGGAAAGGTGCAGTCAAGGATGTGGTTGCCGTTGTCCGTGAGGAAAGGGGCGCCATCGGCCATGCGCAAGCGCGGCACGGCGCCGAAGCGGGCCAGCCGCTGTGCTTGAAAGCGCCAGCCGAAGGGCAGCACCTCGACCGGCAGCGGCGCGTGCTGTCCCAGCCCCGTTACCACTTTGCTTTCGTCGGCGACCACGACATAGCGTCCGGTCGTGGCTTGGGCCACCATCTTTTCGCGGGTGAGCGCGCCGCCCAGTCCTTTGATCAGGTTGAGCGCGGGATCGACCTCGTCCGCGCCATCAATCGTCACGTCCAGCCCCTCGACCTCATGCAATTCGCGCAGCGGGATGCCCAACGCCACCGCTTGGCGGGCCGTGGCTTCGCTCGTCGGCACACCGATGATCGCCTGCAACGTCCCATCCTGCAACGCCTTGCCCAACGCATTCACCGCGCAGGCCGCGGTCGACCCGCTGCCCAGCCCCACGCACATCCCGGATTTCAGCTCGGCCGCTACCGCGTGTTGCGCGGCCCGCTCTTTGAGTTCTGGTGTGGACATCGCTTATCCGATGGGCCTTTCGTTAAGGATTGTGTCGTTGCTACCACGGATGATACCGCACATCATATCGCCCTAAGGCTAAAGGGCAAGTCGTTCTTGACACAAACGTAGGGGTCGCGGGATTGCGCTCTCGGCTGGGAAGTGCATTGCTGTGACAGCGCAATACGATTCTATCATTCTATCTGCACCACCGCGTGCCGTTGTGCGTTCTGCCTTGTGGTTCCGCTCGAACGCTTGAACGCTCGAACGTTACTCCACCCACAACCCGCCCACCGCGACCTGATCGCCGTACGGCGTGCCGTCGGGGCCGCGGATGGGCAGCGGATCGCCGTCGCGCGCGACCACGCTGAGCAGCAGCCGATGCCAGCCCGCAGCGCTCTCCACAGGGATTACCACGCGGTGCCACGCTGCGATCGGCTCGCCGACCGGCCACACATCGGTCGTGTCCCAGCCGGCTGAAGGCGTACCCTCTTTCTGCCAGACCACCGCCCCCGTCTCGTCCACCAGATGGAGCCGCATTCGCAGATCGGGCAGCGGCTGCGTGGCCAGCCACTCGACGTACAGCTCCCCCGGTGTGCCGCCCGCCACCGTCTCTTCGTTGCGCGTAAATTCGTAGCGGAGCAGTGTCAGCCCGTCGCCGAATTGCCAAGAGGCATCGACCGCAGCCACCGGCGCGGCCAGTGCGGGACGGCCTCGGTAAAGCGGCCCCACCACAGCCGCCAGCACCAGCGCGCTGAAGAGCGCGAATCCCAGCAGCATCCCCATCGCCGCCCGCCGCGACGGCCAAAGGGCGCGCCAGCCCGCCGCCATCAGCACCGCCAGCGCGGGCAGTGCGGGGAAGATCAGCCGCCCTTGCCCGGTGCCGAGCACGGTCAGCGACCATTGCATCCAGCCCACAAAGAGCAAGCCCAGATGGGCGATCAGCCAGAGCAGCAGCCGTCGGCTGTCGCGCGACCAACGCCGCCAGCCCACCCCCAGCCCCAGCGCCCCCACCACCAGCGGCAGCGCCAACGCGATTGAGGCGAGGGGCGGCAACGTGTTGTGCGCCGCTCCGCCCACCCCCAGCCAGATGCTCTGATACAAGCCCCACAGTTGGCTTTGGAAGAGGGCGGGCGTGAGCGTTTGGGGTTGCGCCTCCGTCACTTGGCGCAGCAGCCCCACGCCTAGCAGGTCGCCGCTGCGCTGCCACGTGATGAGCAGCCACGGCAGCGCCACGAACAGCCAAGTGGCGGCCAGCGCCGCCAATCGTTGCCAGCGTTGCGGCTGTTGCCACGTCAGCAGCCATGCCAGCCCCGCGCTGCCGGCCAGCAGCCAACCACTACTCTTGGTCCAGACCGCAAGGCCGCCCAACAGGCCGACCAGCAGCCAGCGCCGCACATGGCGCTCTGGCGCGGCAATCGCAGGGGCCAGCACAGCCAAGAGCGCAGCGCTGATGGCGATGATGAGCGGGTCGTTGCTGACCACGCTGTTCAGGTAAACGAACTGCGGCAAAAAAGCGACGAAAGCCGCTGCCACCAGCGCCGCCCCTCGGTCGTGGGGCAGCGCGGCTTTGGCAAGGAAGAACGTGGCCAGCACGCTGATGAGACCCAAGGGGATGGCCGCGAAACGGGCGATGTGCCACGCCAGCGCCTCGCCACGCCACGGCCAGCGCAGTTCCGCGTGCTGAATCTGCAGCCGGACGCGGCGCACAGGGTCGGCGAGTTCGTAGTCGGGGTTGTTCTCGACGGGGATTGGCCCGGTGGGTAGCCACGCCGTCAGCGGGGCGGCCAGCGCGTAATAGAGCGGTGGTTGAAAGACTTCGCCAAAGACCAGTTCGTCGGGGTCGGGTGGGGGCAGGGTGCGCTGCGTGGCGAGCCAGCGCACGTAAGCGTAGTGCGAGACCTCGTCCGGCGCTTCGCCCAGCGGAACCAGGGTGCTGTAGGCTACTGCGAGGGCGACAAAGGCCAGCAGCAGGGTGGCAAGCAGCGGACGGTGGCGGGCCATCGTCGCCTACGCCGAGGGGCGGGCGTAGAGCAGGTAGCGATGGTGCGCCCAGACCAACTTCATCTGCCACGGGATCGGCAGCCGCTCCAAAACGGCATAACGATCCATCTGCGCCTTCAGGTCGGGCTGCTCACCACGATAGTAGGCCATCGACGACCATTCCCAACTGTCGCCCTCGAAGCGGTCACCGAAGCGGTCGGCCAACCCCACTTTTGCCAGCACCTCGCTGGCGGGCATCACCGTGTCGGGCCACGGCGGCACGTCCAGCACCCCCCGCTCGATGAGCGTCAGCGCGGTGCCGTCCAACACCTTTCTCACGCGCCCGATGTCGGACCATTGGGCATCGGTCACCCAGTCGAAGAACTCCGGCTCCAGCAGGTAGCGGCGCAACAAATAGCCGAGTTGTAGGGGATTGGGCATCGCGGTGAAGAGCAGCTTGCGGCTGAGGCGGGCCATTTCGCGCAGGGTGGCGGCGGCGTTGGGCAGATGCCAGAGCGCGGCCCAATTCCAGACGAGGTCGAACTGCTGATCGGCGAAAGGCAGGGCAGCAACATCCGTCGTGCTCAGAAAGGTGACGTGGTCGAGCAGGCCGAGCGATGCCCACAACGCGCGTACTTGCGTCAGCCGCTCGGGCCGCACATCCACCAGCGTCACCTTCAACCCGAGCTGCGCGAAATGGATCGAGTTGATCCCCGTCGCGCCCGCCATCCCGTAGATCGGCGCTTCGAGCACGCTGGTCAACTGGTAGCGGTCGACCAGCGTCGCCAGAAAGTCGTTGAGGATCAGCCGTTCGTAAACGAGGCCGAGACCTTCGTTCTCATCGCTCATCCACCGTCGCCAGTGGTTGTCGTAATCAATGGGGGTTGTCATGGCATGTGTCGAAAGCGGCGGGGCGGAGCGACTGCGTTCAGGCCGCCCCGCCCCGCGTGTGAAGGGGGGGGTGAGCTTACAGGTCGAGCGTGGCGTCGCCCTCTTTGCTCCAGATGGCGGCATATTCGCCGACGACGCGGATCAGTACGACCTCGTCGTCTTCCGGACCGCCCGGGAACCAGCGTTCGAGCTCCTTTTCCCAGAGCGCCTTCTTCTTTTCGACATCCTCGACGATCTCACCCCGACCTTCGATCGAGATGAAGAGAATCTCGTCCGGCACCGCATAGGAGAGGTTCAGGTTTGCGTGCTCCGAAATCTCCTGCACCTGCATCGAGTCCTTGGACGCGAAGAACCACGTGTCGCCATCCCATTCGACGTTGGAATTGTTCGACATGGGCCGGCTGGAAAGCTGACCGTTGGATTGAAGGGTCGTCATCATGCAGAAGTCGATCTCCTTCATGATGTCGGCCAGCTTCTTTTTGGTCAGGGTGAGTGAACGCTCTTCGTCATGGTTCGCCATGGGGTGTCCTTTCAATTGAACGAGAATGATTCGCAGGTAGCCCCACGAATCATGGCTTCGGGATTATAGCGGCTCGCCCGTGGATCGCCATTCGAACCGCAGCGTGAAACGGAGAACCCTAGTCCTTCGGACCGCTGCGCGAACGCTTCGCTCAGGGCAAGCTCCGAACGGAGATCGTCGCTCGAACGCTAAGGGCGAAGCGCGGCGATCAGGGCGAAGCGGCCGGTGGTGGGGGGTTCGGCGCGGTGGGAGTAGAAGAGATCGGTGCGGCAGGCGGTGCAGAGGCCGGATTGTTCGATGTGGCGCACCCCGACCCGTCGCATAATCGCGGCGTTGGCCGCGCTCAAATCAAAGTGGAAGCGACCATTGTCCTGGCGCTGCACCCAACCGTTGCCCTCCGGCCACGTTTTGGCCGCGGCCACCACCGCGTCACCGACCTCGTAACAACAGGGGCCGATGGCGGGGCCAAGCGCCACGCGAATCTCCGCCACCTCGCTGCCTTCGCGCTGCATGGCGTGGATCAGAGACATGGCCATGCCAGCGACGGTGCCGCGCCAACCGGCGTGGGCCGCAGCCAGCAGGTGATGGATCGGATCGTAGGCGAGGATCGTCTGGCAGTCGGCGGAGGTCATCACGAAGGAGAGAGCGGCCTCGCGGCTCACGGCCCCATCCGCGTGGGGCGCGGGTCGGCCAATGTCAGCGGCGCTGACGTGCCATGTGCGGGCGGTGTGCATCAGGTGGCGGTTGATCATGCGATCCGCGTCCAGCCCCAACGCCTCGTGGGCCAGCCGCTGGTTGTGCAGCACGTTGGCCGCGCTGTCGCCCACCGTCGTCGAAAAGTTCAGGCCGGGCCACGGATCGGGGCTGATGCCCCCCGCCCGCGTAAACACGCCGTGCGCGACGCGCTCAGGGGGAATCGACTCGAATTGGAAGTAGGGAACGCCGTTGTCGGCGACGGTGTAGCGCATGGATGGGGCGTGGAGGGTGAAGGTGCACGTCGCTAAAGGGTAGTCGGAGGAGCGGACAGGCGCAATCGGACCACGTGAGCGGCTGCACGCAAGCGCTGTGCGGAACTGTGGCGTGTTGAGGGGTCAAAGAAGGGACGCCGTTGGAACGTAGTGTGCCCGTTTGCCATGCCGCCTGACGCATGATCTCTCCATCTCTACGGCAGCATCGCCTTGATCGTATCGAGCGTGTCTGCCTCTTCGATCTGCTTGTCTTCGCGCCAGCGGAGTATGCGGGGGAAGCGGACCGCGATGCCGGATTTGTGGCGATTGCTGCGCTGGATATTCTCGAAGGCCAGCTCGAAGACGAGCTTGGGGGTGACGCTCCGCACGGGGCCGAAACGTTCGCGGGTGTTGCGCCGCACGAAGTTGTCGACGCGGCGCATCTCGGCATCGGTCAGCCCCGAATAGGCCTTGGCGAAGGGAACCAGTTCCCCCTCGTCCCAGACGGCGAAGGTGTAGTCGGAGTAGAGGCTGGCACGCCGCCCGCTGCCGCGCTGGGCGTAGATCAGCACCGCATCGATGGTGTAGGGGTCGATCTTCCACTTCCACCAATCCCCCCGCCGCCGCCCCACCCGATAGGGCGACGACTTGCGCTTGAGCATGAAGCCTTCGACCAGCCGATCGCGGCTCTCCTCGCGGATTGTGGCGAGTGCCTCCCAACTGTCGCTTTCCACTATCTCCGATAGGGGCAAGTGGGGCCTGTCGACCGCCGCAAGGAGTTCCGCCAGCCGTTCCCGCCGCCACCATTGCGATTGGTGGCGCACATCCTTGCCCTGCCACTCCAGCAGATCGTAACAGAGCAGCAAAACCGGTACGTCGCGCAACAGCTTCTTGCCGATGCTTTTGCGGCCGATCCGCCGCTGAAGCTGCGCGAAGGGGAGCACCTTACCATCGGCCCACGCCAACAGCTCCCCGTCCAAGACAGTGCCGTCGGGCAGCGCCTCCGCTGCCGCGATCACCTCGGGGTAGCGATCGCTCACCAACTCCTCGCCCCGCGACCAGAGAAAGCTCTGGCCGTGCCGCCGCACCAGTTGGGCGCGAATACCGTCCCACTTCCATTCCACCAGCCACTCTTCAACGGAACCGAGGACGACGGGGGTCTCTTCCAGCGCATAGGCCAGGAAGAAAGGATAGGGGCGACTCACATCGGCATCGGTCGTCTCGTGCGAGAGGAGCGCGGCGACGAAATCGGGGGTTGGCTCCCAGTGGCCCATCAGCCGATGGGCGACCGTCGCTTCGTCGATGCCGCTCTGCTGCGCCAGGGCGCGGGTGAGCAAGCGCTGCGAAACCCCGACGCGGAAGGAGCCGGTGAGCAGCTTGTTGAGCACGAAACGCTCCATGCCGTCGAGCGTGGCCCACCACGCCAACACCTGCTGCTTCATCTGCTCGTCGTCCAACTCGCGCAGGGGCAGGATGCGCGTTTCGAGCCATTGGTGGAGCGGCAGGTCGCTGCTATGCGCGGCGGCGGGCAGCAACAGCGCCGCCGTTTCCGCCGAATCGCCGACCGCACTGTGGCATTCGACCAGCAGCCAATCCGGAATGTCGGTCAGCGCGGCGGCCCACTCGCGCAGCCGCCGCGATTGAATCAGCCGTTTGGGGCGACGACCGCTCAAGAAGTAGATCGCCCAGGCCGCGTCGGCGGCGGGCGCACCGTTGAAATAGTCGACCATCGCCGCGATCTTCTCGTTGGTCTTGGTCGTGCTGTCCAGTCGGCTGTAGAGATCGGTGAAGCGTTTCATTCGCTCTCCTCCGCCGTGGCGTCGTCATCGTCCGTGCCGTAGGGGGTGGCAAGGCCGTAGGCCTCGATGCCGCGTGCCTCACGCAGGTAACGGGCGACGACCGGCACATTGCCGTGGGTGACCAACACCCGCTCGGCCCCAGTCGCCGCCACGCTCAGCATCAGCCCCTCCCAGTCGACGTGGTCGGAAAGCACGAAACCGCGGTCGACCGACCGGCGGCGGCGCTGGCCGCGCACCAACATCCAGCCAGAGGCGAAGGCGGTGGAAATCGCGCCGAAGCGGCGCAACCAGGGGGTGCCACGGGCCGAGGTCGGGGCGATGATGAGTGCCTGCGACCAGTCGGTTTTGGCGGGTGCCTCGTTGACATAAGTGGAATGTGGGAGCGATAGTCCCGCTTGGGCCACCATACGATTCATATTGTTGACCGCCCCATGAACGAAGATCGGCCCGATCGTGGGGTCGATGCCCGTCATCACGCGCTGCGCTTTGCCGAGCGCGTAGGCGAAGATCACGCTGGCCTTGCCGTCGGCCTGATTCTGCCGCCACCAGTCGTTGACCTCGCCGAAGACGGCCGCCTCCTCCGGCCAGCGGTAGATCGGCAGCCCGAAGGTCGCTTCGGTGATGAAGGTGTGGCAGGGAACCGGCTCGAAGGGGGCGCAGGTGGGATCGGGGGCGATCTTGTAGTCGCCGGACGCGACCCAGACCTCGCCCCGATATTCGACGCGGATTTGGGCGGAGCCGATGATGTGGCCCGCCGGATGGTAGGAGATGCGCACCCCGTTGATCTCGATTGGCTTGTGGTAGGGGATCGTTTCGATAGGGGCTTCCGCGCCCAAACGCCAGCGGGAGACGGGCAGGCTCGCTTCAGCGATCAGGTAATGGGCCGAGCCGGGGCGGGAGTGATCGGCGTGCGCGTGGGTGACCAAGGCGCGGTGGACCGGTTGCCACGGGTCGATATAGAAGTCGCCCGCGGCACAATAGAGACCGTGGTCGTTCAGTTCCAATAGAAGGCTCATAGTGGGGGCCCTATCTGCGGCTCCTTGTGATTGGGAAGTGTGCGGCCTGATGCAATGTTGTCGTCGGTGGGGCGAGAATCGACAATCGCGAATCGGCATACAGTGCCATTCCCATGTCTAACCATGTAGCCCTTGCACTTTGCCCCTTGCCCCTTCCCCATGCCCCCTCTCCCCTTCATCATACGCCAAAGCATAGCCGCGACCCGCGACGATTGGAAACGTTGTGGCGGCCGGGCAAGGCGTTGTACCGTGCGATGGGCGAACGTCGCACCCCGCGGATTTTGCAATTCTCACGCATTCTGATATACTCTTTCTGTTGTGTGAAGGATCCGCCCCGTTCGTCTAGCGGCCTAGGATACTACCCTTTCAAGGTAGAGACACGGGTTCGAGTCCCGTACGGGGTACTGAAAAGCTCTGACATTTTGTCGGGGCTTTTTTCGTGCAGCAAAGGTCCGCGCCGTGAATGCTTTTGTGGCGTGTTGCCGCCCCACAGCCGCAAAGGGAACTGGGAAGCTGGACGATGATCGGTGCGGCTATCCTTGGGCCGTCCTGTTGGACAGATCACACGCCATTTGCCGATGAAAGACTGCAACCGCTGGGGTCGTACCATTCGTGCGTACAGCCGTTCGCTCCAGCCGGATTGCGACTGCGGTTCTCCCTGAGTACAATAAGGACTGGTCATGGGGTGGGTCGGTCCACACAAGAAGCGTTGCGCGGTGAGCGCCGCAAAAGGATGAGCGGATAAGGCGATGGCAAAGAAGCGACGTAAAGCCCCCAATCGGGCGATGCAGATGCAGATGGCGCGTGCCCGAAATGAGGCGACGCCCTTGATCGAACAGGCCGTGCGGATGCTGGAACGCGGCAACGCCGATCGTGCGCTCCAGTTGGGACAACAAGCCGCGCCGATCGCGACGAGCGAGCAAGAAAAGCGTGCCGTCAATGCGCTTCTGGCTGAAAGCCACTTCCGACAGGCGGCGAAGGGAGAGTACCGGCAGCAACTCTATCACTTGCAAGCGGCGGTAGAGGCCCAGCCAGAAGAGGGGCGGTTCCACTTCCACCGAGCCATCCTACTGTGGCGGATGGGACGACTCGACGAGGCGGACGCCGCGCTGGAACGGGCCGTTGCCTGCGACCCGCAGCGCCCGAAAGTCGCCTATCTCCGTCATTTGCTGGCGGTGAGTCGTGGCGCGTCGATGCCGCTCGATGGTTTGACGGCGGAAGAAGCGACGACGATTGAGTTCCTCGCGGCCTTTCCTACCCGAAAAAAGGAAGGCCAAGAGGCCCTTGCTGCGCAGGCCCCGACCCTCTACGACCCCTTGCTATCCTTGGGGGCGGATTCCGCAGTGAGCGAACAGGCGCGTCTGACCCAAGCGCGGAAGGAAGCGCCCGCCGACCTGCGTGGCCTTTATTCCTACTACCTCGGTCTCTCCGAGATGCGGGCCAATCGCACCGAGGCGGCGACCACTCATTGGCGCGACGCAGAGCAGGCCGGGTATGAGTCCCCCTGGTTGCAGGACAATTTGGCCGCACTCTTTCGCAATCGTGCGATTGCGTTGGCCAACGCAGGTGAGTGGGAGGCGCTCACACGGCTTGATCTCAAAACGCCCGACGGCCTCGAAGATCGTATCCTCAATCAAACGCTGATGCACGCCTACTTCGAGCTGGGCCATCGGGCTGCCGAAAAGGGGGCGTGGTCCGAAGCGGTAAAACAGTGGCGCAAGGCCCAGGCGGTGGGCAGCGACCGCCTCCTCGCGCAAAACCTTGCCTTGGCCGAAGAGGCGTTGGGCAATCAGAAGGCGGCTGCCGAGGCGTGGCGGGAGATGGTGCGCCGTCGTCCCCGTAAGGCGGATCATCCCGATTATCTCTCCGAGGCTCAGGTGGCCGTCATTTGGCGTCATGTGGCTGATCGCTATCAAGAGATCGACGAGACCGAGGAGGAGATCGTCTGTTTGCGCAATGCGATCAAGTACGCGGAAGGGGATGTGGAGCTGCGCCAAAGGTTGGTCGACAGCTTGATCCATAACGAGCAGGAGGAGGCGGCCTACAACGAGGTGGAGCGTCTGCTCGAACGGTTCCCCGATCACGTCGGGCTGCTGAGCCGCCTTGGCGCGTTGCAGATGAACCAGTGGGGGAGCAACCCCATCCCCACATGGCAGCGGCTGTTGACCCTTGACCCTTCCAATGAAGAGGGTCGCATAGGGTTGCGGGATGCATATATGCACCAATTGCAACGACTACCCATCTGGCGGCAGGAAGCGGTAAACGAGCTATTTGATGAGGCGGTGAAATGGCTCGGCGAAGATGCCACTCTGCTCAATGCGTGGGGCAATATTGTCAGAGATCGGAATGAGAAAGAGGCGGCGCAGGCACTTTACCTCCGTGCTGTCAAAGCCTCTAGAATCACCGATGTGGGCCAGCTTGGCAACGCATTGCACGAACTGGTGCATCTGGAGGCCTACGAGGCCGTGGAAGAGGCGGTGGAGATCGCGTGCGGCTTTTCGCAGGTGCGTCCGACGTTTTGGATTATCCAAGGACGGATGGCTCTTGATTGTGGATTGGGCGAGCGATGGGTCGAGCGCTTTTTCGATCAGGCGATTCTCAATGCGCAGACGAAGGAGTCCGCTGTTTCGACCGCGAGCGTGCTCGTTGACATCTACGAAGAATTACCCAACGATGCCACCGTGCTGAATCAGCGTTACGAACAGCGTATTCGCGATGAAGTGCCCGAGAGTGGCGCGGTCGAATACGTGAAGGCGCTCAAACATTACGGCGATAGCAACTCTGATCAGGCATTGCGTTGGCTCCACAAGGCGGGACGGAAGGCCAAGAAACAGAAGGACGCCGCCCTATTGCGCCTCATTGCCGAGTTTGAAGAGGCCATCACGCTGCCGCAAGAGATGCCGATGGAAATCCTATCACGCCTGATGGAGTTGTTTCCGGACGGCCCCCCATCGATTGAAGCGCTAGAAAGTTTACCGGATGAGTTCTTCGAAGAGTTCCTCTAAAACCACCGTTCGGGATCCGTACGCAACGTTACAGATCGACCGACGGGCGACGGGGGCTGAGATCAAGGCGGCCTACTTCCGCTTGGTCCGCGACTTCCCGCCCGAAAAGGATGCGGACAAGTTCCAAGAGATACGAGCCGCCTACGAACAACTCCGTACGCCCGAACGGCGGGCGCAGAGTGACATGTTCCTGTTGCAACCCCCGCCGCCGTTGCCCACGCGCCGTAGCGCCTCCTATGATCTGACCGTCCATGTTGAAGATCTGGCGCGGATCGCGATGGAATGGGTGGTGGCTCAGCAGCCCCTCGAGAAGGAGTTCCGTATCCCCGATGGACTCAAGTAACCGCAGTTCGCCGCCGCCCGACCTGCCGCAAGCGGTCACCGCTTCGCTCGCTCCCTCTCGCTCAACGTCGCACGATCCCTGGCTCGTGGCGCAACTGTTGCGCTTACGCCACCAGAACGAGGAGTTGAGCCGCCGCGTGACCCAGCTTTTGACGCAAGTCGCTGCGTCCGATCCGCAGCCCCAACCCGCACGCGATGGCTCCATGCGCGAGCTAGTGGCACGCCTGAACGAGCAGCAGGATCAGATCGATCAGGTCGAAAAAGCGCTGACCAAACTCTCCCGTACCCAATTCAAGGCGAACACCCTGGGCGAAGCCCAGGTCGAACAGGTCGCCGCAGTGCTCAAGGCGTTGCAGCAGACGAACGCTCGGCACGAGGCCGAGCAGCAGGGGCAGCGGATCGCGCGCCACGAGCAAGACGCGCGCGCACGCCACGAGGCACGCACCGCCGTGGTGATGGAAATGCTGCCCATCCTCGACGGCCTGAACGCCGCGTTGGAGAGCGGTGAGCGGCTGTTGCACCGCGACGAGGAGGCGCAGCCCACCGCCGATCCGGGGGTCTGGGCGCGGTTCAGCCGCTGGCTTGAGGGGACGCCGCCCGTTCAAGGCTCCCCGTCCAGATCCACCGATCCGTGGGCGGGCTGGCTCGATGGGTTGGCACTGGTGCGGGAGCGCTACGAACAGCTCCTGGCCGATGAAGCGATTCACCCCGTTGCGGAAAGCGGTCGCCGCTTTGATCCCCGTCTACACGTTGCGGTCGAGGCGCAGACGCGCGATGATGTGGCGGCGGGCACCATCCTCTCGGTGCTGCGCCAGGGCTACCAGCAGGGCGAACGCATCCTGCGTTTTGCCGAGGTGGTGGTGGCACGGCACGCATAGGGGAGGGCGCGTCATTTGACCCCAGCGATCCGGTGGGATCACCCGGCGACAACATCGTAATAGGCAACTTTCTGGAGCAACAAAAGATGTCCGACAAAATCCTTGGCATCGACCTCGGCACGACAAACTCGGCGGTGGCGATCATTCAAGCGGGACGCCCCGCACTCATCCCCGTTGAAGGGGAAGCGATTATGCCGTCCGTCGTGGGGATGAGCGACGAAGGCGAATTGTTGGTGGGCTATGCGGCACGTAACCAGTGGGTCGCGGCCCCCCAACGTACGGTGCGTTCGATCAAGCGCTCAATGGGCAGTGCCGATCGGGTCGAGATGGCCGGGGCGGACTATTCGCCCCAAGAAATCTCGGCTTTTATCTTGCGGAAGCTCAAAGAGAGCGTGGCCGCCCAACTGGGCGAGGCGGTCACACGGGCCGTGATCACCGTGCCCGCCTACTTCACCGAGCCGCAGCGTCAAGCCACGATCGAGGCGGGCGCGATTGCGGGATTAGAGGTGGAGCGCATCATCAACGAGCCGACCGCCGCCGCGCTGGCCTACAACTTGGTTCAGGACGCGGATGCCCATGTCTTGGTCTACGATTTGGGTGGCGGCACCTTCGATGTCTCGGTGATCGAAATGAATGCGGGGGTGGTGGATGTTCGGGCAACGGCGGGCGACAACCACTTGGGGGGCGACGACTTCGATCTGCTTTTGGCCGAAATGCTGGCCGACGAGTTCGAAGACGAGTATGAGATCGATCTGCGGCAGCAGCACGGGGCTTGGGCGCGGTTACTGCGGGCGGCGGAAGAGGCCAAAATCGAACTGTCAGATAAGCCCTACGCCCTGATTGCGCTGGAATACATTGCCGAGGATGGGGCAGACAACCCGTTACACATTCGGCGTGAAGTGACACGCGATGAATTCGAGCGACTGATCGATGAATTGGTGGAGCGCACTCTTGACTTCGTGGAGAAGGCGCTCGACGATGCGGGATTGACGGTCGATGAGATTGATCGCGTCCTGATGGTGGGCGGCTCGACGCGCATTCCGCTTGTCTGGCAAGCCCTATCGCAACAAATGGGTCAGTCCCCCCATACCGAGATTGATCCGGATTTGGCAGTGGCGCTGGGCGCGGCCATCCAAGGCGGCATCATCGCGGGCGAGGCGATTGATGCGATTTTGGTCGACGTGACGCCCCACTCGCTCGGCATCGAGAGTGCCCGCCATACGATCACGGGACAACTGCTCATCGATCAATTTTCGCCGCTCGTGCGCCGCAATACCACGGTCCCCGTGGAAAAGAGCGAGGTTTTTTCGACGCTCTTCCCGGGCCAGACGGCGCTTCATATCAAGGTTTATCAGGGCGAAGCGAGCATCGCTTCGCAAAACGTCCTGCTCGGCGACTTCAAGATCGAAGCGTTGCAGCCCAATCGACCGGACGGGCTGACCGATGTAACGGTCAATTTTCGGTTGGACGTTAATGGGATTCTGGATGTCACGGTCGTGGAACGGGTGACCGGTCAACGGGTGAGCGAACGGCTGAAGGCGAGCCAACAGCGGCTCAGTCCGTCGCAGATTGCAGAGAGCCAGCGCCGCCTGGACGCGGCGGAAGCGCCAGCGCAGATCGCCGACGAAGCGCTGTCAGCGCTGGTGGCGCGGGCCGAACGGGCGTTGGATACCCTTGAGATGGACGAAGACACGGCAGAGGATTTCCGCGATGTCCTCGCTGCGCTGCGTGCCGCCTATACAATCAATGACAGCGAGGAGGTCGACGAATTGACCGATGAACTGGTCGATCTGCTCTTTGAGGTGGAGGAGTAGCTGACGATTCGGTTGGGACTGTGCTTCCGCGGGGGCCTCACCGCCGCCGTGACCCGCGCATCCCCGTATCGCAACGCGAACGATAGCGCAACGGGTAAACAACGTCCCGCTCTTACTCTAGTCCATGGGGGCGGAAGTCGCCATAAGGGTATTGCGTGGCTTCAGCGGGGGAATGAATTCCCCGCTGTGGCCCCGCGTCCGCCTACGCGGACGCTCCGTTCTGATGGGGGTTGACCGTGATTACCCCGCGCCTATTCCGCCCGTGCCGACTCTGAGCGTTGAAAACGAACGCAGATGCCTCGCCGCTCCTCCTACCCCCCAGCTCCGCCAGCTCCCCTAGCTCCCACAGCTCCACTACCAACCAGCGGGGGAATGAATTCCCCGCTGTGGCCCCGCGTCCGCCTACGCGGACGCGCCGTTCTGATGTGGGTTGACCGTGATTACCCCGCGCCCATTCCGCCCGTGCCGACTCTGATCGTTGAAAACGAGCGCAGATGCCTCGCCGCTCCTCCTACCCCCCAGCTCCGCCAGCTCCCCTAGTTCCACTACCCACCAGCGGGGGAATGAATTCCCCGCTTTGGCCCCGCGTCCGCCTACGCGGACGCTCCCTTCTAAGGTCGGTTGACCGTCATTACCCCGCGCCTCTTCCGCCCGTGCCGACTCTGATCGTTGAAAACGAGCGCCTATGCCTCGCCGCTCCTCCTACCCCCCAGCTCCGCCAGCTCCCCTAGCTCCCACAGCTCCACTACCCACCAGCGGGGGAATGAATTGCCCGCTGTGGCCCCGCGTCCGCCTACGCGGACGCGCCGTGCTGATGTGGGTTGACCTTCATTACCCCGCACCGATGCCGCCCGTGCCGACTCTGATCGTTGAAAACGAACGCAGATGCCTCGCCGCTCCTCTTACCCCTCAGCTCCGCCAGCTCCCCTAGCTCCCTCAGCTCCACCACCAACCAGTGCGGTATTGATGCCCGCCTATACTAGCCGCTCACCAAACCCGTCGATTCCCCCCCCATCGGCCCTCAAACGCTTGAGGCACTCTGTAACAATAGACGCCTCGACCTCTGGCCGGGGCGCTTTGGTATTGTAAGCGCCCCGTGTTCAGAGTCGGCTTTGGGTTCGCATCGCCCGCAACGTGGCCACATCTTCCGCGGGTAGGGGGGTGGCGTCGCGCCCCGTTGCTTGGCGCACGGCCAGCAGGATGCGGGCCGCCTGCTCCACCCATTCCAGCCGCATCAGCGCCTGCTGTGGATCCCGCCCGACCGTCACCGAGCCGTGGCGCGCCAGCATCAGCGCGTCGTGGCTCAAGATCAGGTCGCGGATCGCCACGGCCCCTTCCGGCGTGCCGGGGGTGGCGTAGGGCGCGGTCGGGATCGCGCCGAGGTGGTAGATGATTTCCGGCAACTGCTCGCCCGCCAGCGAGATGGCCGCGACTGTACAAGCAATCGCCAGCGGCGGATGGGCGTGGATTACGGCAGCGATGTCGGGGCGCTGCCGGTAGGCTTCGAGATGCAGCGACAGTTCACTGGAGGGGCGCAGCCCCACCTGGGCGGCGTGGCTGGGGGGCAGCGACTCGCCGTTGGGGGTCACGGTGAGCAACTGCGCGGCGCTCAGATCCCCCTTCGCAAAGCCGCTGGGGGTGACCAAGAGATTGCCGTTGGGCAGACGAACGCTGAGGTTACCATCGCTCCCCGCCGCGAAGCCCAACGCTTGCATCCTTCGTCCGGCCGCGATCAGCGCGGCGCGGCTCGCTTGGTTATCTATCATGGCTGTACTGCATCTCGTGGGGCAAAAGCGCCGTTGAAGATCGACAGATCGCTGCGTCGTATGAGGGTGCGGCGCCGTGGTGCGCCTTTCCGCGGCGTATTGTGGCGGAGCACGAATCCACCCCACGGTTGCGCCCCCACCACAGAATCGAACGACCCATCCACGCGACCTATCCCTGGCATCTGCGCCTGCCCAGCGCCTGTCGAACGTTCTGGGTTACCAGGCGGCTATTTGTCAAAAGTGCCCATTTTCCATATAATAGCACGTCATAAATTTGAGCCGAACGACTTGAGAGGGTCGAGCGAAATCGATCCTCTTCATTTTGTGTCTAGAGGGAGAGGGCAGAGATGAAGCGTACCTATCAACCCAACCGCCGCAAGCGGCTGCGAACGCATGGATTCCGTGAGCGAATGAAGACGAAGGGGGGGCGCGCGGTGCTGAAGCGCCGCCGAACCAAGGGTCGTCATATGCTGACCGTGAAGACGCCGCGCAAATACTAATCCATGACGGGGGAGTGAAGCGGAGTGAGGGAGAACCCTGCTCCGTTTCTCTATTGAAGACGGGGGCGCTTTGCCCCCGCAACAGTGACGACCATGGCGACCGCCCTTGACGAGAGAGCCTTCATGCAGCGCGCTTTTCGTCTTCGTGACAACGACGATTTCCAGCGGGTACACCGTGCGGGACAGCGTCTTGCGAACCACCATTTGGTGTTGGTTCACCTGCCGAACGGGCAGGCTACCAGCCGGGTCGGCTTTGCGGTCGGCAAGAAGCTGGGGGGCGCGGTGGTGCGTAACCGCGTCAAGCGGCGACTACGTGCGCTGATGGAGGCGCGGCTGCGGAACGATGCGTTGCCCGGGGGAATGGACCTCGTGATTATTGCACGGCAGCCGACCGTGGAGGCCACGTTCGCGCAACTGAGTGAAGCCATCGACGATTTGCTGCGCCGCGCACAATGGAGGGAGAGATGAAGGCTCTGCTTTTGGGGTTAATACGCTTCTATCAACGGCTGATCTCCCCGCTCTTTCCGCCGAGTTGTCGCTTTCACCCGACCTGCTCCCACTACACCGCTGAGGCCATCGAGAAGTATGGCGCGATCAAGGGAAGCTGGTTGGGGGTGCGCCGCATTGTGCGCTGTCATCCGTGGAACCCGGGCGGCTACGATCCCGTACCGTAAGCGGCGTAGAATCTACAAACTATCCGAAGGAATCTCTGACCCATGTGGGGAGCATTCGTAAACTTAATCACTAGCCTGATCGACAACCTGCACAATGTCACGGGCAGTTGGGGGCTGGCCATCATTCTCTTCACAGTGCTGATCAAGCTTGTGACATGGCCGCTCAATTCCAAGCAGGTGCGCTCGCAAAAGGCCCAACAGAAGCTGCAGCCGAAGATGAAGGCGCTGCAAGAAAAGTACAAGGATGATCGGGAATCCCTGGCGCGTGAGCAGATGGCCCTTTATCAGAAAGAGGGGGTCAACCCGCTTTCCGGCTGTTTCCCGATGCTCATCCAACTGCCGATCTGGTTTGCGCTCTACCGCGCGATTTTCAGTTTGGCGCAAGATGGCCGCCTGGGCGAAGGCTTTCTTTGGATCCCTAATCTGGCCGATCCTGGTGCCACCTTCCGTGGCTTGGCTTGGGTACTCGATTTCGCCAACTACAGTCAATATTGGCCCTATCTTGTGCTGCCCATCGTGACGATGATTTCGCAGGTGCTGATCAGCCGCATGATGATGTCGGCGACCCCCACCATGGGCGGCGACGATCCGACCGCCAACATGATGAAGCAGATGAACACGATCATGCCCGTCATGTTTGGCTTCTTTGCCCTTCAATTTCCGGCAGGGCTTGCCCTCTACTGGGTGACCAACAACGTCTTGACCGGTATACAATATTACATTCTTAACCGCACCGAAGAGGTCGAAGGTGCCACGGTGGACGAGACGGTTCTGGAAAACCCTGTGCTCGAAACTGCCGTGGTCGACGGATCGGTGCGCGCGTTAGAGGAATCTGCCAATGGCCGAGCAACAACGAGCCGTCCCCGGAAAAAGCGTCGAATCAAGCGGTAAGACGATCGACGAAGCAATTGAAAATGCTTTAGCACGGTTGAACGTTTCTCGTGACGCGGTGGAGGTGACCGTGTTGCGCGAAGCGAGCCGCGGGCTGCTCGGCTTCGGTGCCCACGAAGCGATCGTGAAGCTGACCGTGCGCCAGCCCGACAGGCCTGCCTCGCCCTACGCGGCGGAGGCGCGGGCGGAAGACAAGGCAGAGGCGGCGCCCGTCGCGGTGCCGCGCATCGCCGAACCGCCGCGCCCTGCCGCGCCGAGCGAGGGAACGGACGACGAACAAGACGAGGGCGAGGTCGTGGCCCCTGCGCCGCAAGCGACACGGCCCACGGCGGTAGGGGCGAGCGACGACGCGGGGGAGATCGCCCGTCAGATTTTGCTCGATATGATCGAGCGGATGGGGCTGATCGCCGATGTGCAACTGCTTGAGCGCCCCCCAGAAGATGAGAAGGACAAAGGCACGATCGTGCTGGATGTGATCGGCGATGATCTGGGGCTGCTGATCGGACGACAGGGCAGCACCCTCAACGATCTGCAATATATCACGCGCCAACTGGTGGCCAACAAGGTCGGTCACTGGGTCAACCTGATGGTCGATGTGGAAGGGTACAAGCAGCGGCGTGAAGATCGGCTGCGCGAACTGGCGCGCCGCATCGCGCAGCGGGTCGAGGATACGGGGCGGCCCGCCCATATGGAGCCGATGAACAGCTACGAGCGCCGCTTGGTCCATCTGGAGTTGAGTAAGATCAAGGGCGTCGAGACCGAAAGCACCGGCGAGGGCGACCGCCGCAAGGTCGGCATCTATCCTGCGGGCTGGGCTGACTGAGCCGGTTGAAAAAGAGGAGATGAAGGGCATGAAAACGAATATCGTTTCCGTAGTATTGGCCGCAGGCGCCTTGGCGTTAGCGATCTGGAACGAGCGGCGTGCCCGCGCTGCCGAAGAGCGGCTGAACAATCTGCGGAGTTCCCACTACCGGTTGTCCGATCAGATGCGAAGCGAGCACCAAACCCTTCAAAGTGAGTTGAACGCCCTGAAGGCGCAGCTTCGCACGGCGAGCGGTGCCCCGCTCTTTGACAGCACGATGACGGTGCGCGAAGCGATTGAGCTGGACCCGCGCGCCGCTGACGTGATGGCCGCCTTTCATATCGGCGGCTGCTCCAGTTGCGCCGTCAGCGCCGACGACACGCTGCAATTTGCGGCGGAGGGCAACGGCCAGTCGGCGCAACGCTTGGTGGCGGCGCTGAACAAGTTGGGCACGAGCGACGCCGACCATGTCCAAGCCATGCTGGAGCGCCGCCCCAACGTTGAGATAGCGCTGTAAGGCGTTGCACCCGCTGCGGAAGGCCAGAGTTTTATCCGAGACTCTGGCCTTTTTCGTGGGCAGCGGACGGCTTTGGGAGCGGCTGACTTTGCGGCGGGGGATGGCTGTGAGGGTTATCGGCTTTGCGGTCGCCTGCGGAACGTAGAACGCAGAACGGCAACCTTTCGATGAGAGTTCGGGGTATGCGTAATCGAACGTTTAAGGCAAGTATCGAATAACCTCCATAGTCGCCGCTCCCCCCCTGTTGCCCAAGCGTTCAATCCCAACTACACTGATTGTCAGAAAACTTCGTTGCGATAGCGCGCAACGTGTAAGGCTCTGATCAGACTGTCATCCGACGACGTCTACGAATGAAGGAGTAATAAATGGCCGATCAATATGATGTGATTGTCATTGGCGGGGGGCCGGGCGGTTACGTGGCCGCGATTCGCGCCGCGCAACTGGGGCTAAAAACGGCCTGCATCGAAGCGGAGGATCTGGGCGGCGTATGCCTCAACTGGGGTTGTATCCCCAGTAAGACGTTGATCGCCAATTCCCAGCTCGTCTACAATATCCGCAACCACGCCAAGGAGTTTGGGCTTAACTTTGAGAAGTTCGAGGCCGATTACGATGTGGCGGTGAAGCGGAGCCGCAAGGTGGTGAAGCGACTGGTTGGTGGCGTCGGCTTCCTTTTCAAGAAATATGGTGTCGAGCACATCAAGGGCTATGGCACGCTGACCGGCCCCCACACCGTAGAGGTGGACGGCACTCGCTACGAGGGCAAGCACATCATCATTGCCACGGGCGCGACGTGGATGTCGCCCAGTGACGTCGGCGCTGAAGGGGAGCTGGATGGCGAGCAGGTCGTCTCGTACCGCGATGCCATCGTGCAGAACGATATTCCGGGCACGGTGATCGTGGTCGGTGCCGGGGCCATCGGGGTCGAGTTTGCCTATGTCTACAATTCTTATGGCGCCGATGTCACGATCGTCGAGTATATGCCGCGCCTGTTGCCGCGTGAGGATGTGGAGGTCTCTGACGAACTGACCAAGCAGTACAAGAAGCAGGGCATCAACCTGAAGCTCGGACAGGCGGTGAAGAAGGTCGAGCGCCAGGGCGACAAGGTGCATGTCACGGTTGAGGCGGCGGGCGGCGGGGAGCAAGAGGTGCTGGAAGCCGACCGCGTGCTGATCGCCCTCGGCTTCCGCCCCCGTTCCGAAGGGATCGGGCTGGAGGCGGCGGGGGTCGAGGTGACGAAGCGCGGTTACATCGAGATTGACGAGCTGTCGCGCACCAACGTGCCCCACATCTTCGCGATTGGCGATGTCTCGAACAACTCGCTGGCGCTGGCCCACGTGGCAAGCCATCAGGGCATCGTGGCCGCCGAAACCATCGCGGGCAACCCCCAAGAAGCGCTTGACTTCAAGATGATGCCGCGTGCGACCTATTGCAACCCCCAAGTGGCCTCGATGGGGTATACCGAAGAAGAACTGAAGGAGCAGGGCATCCCCTACAACGTGGGGAAGTTCTCGTTGGCCGCCAATGGCAAGGCGATGGGGTTGAACGAACCGATCGGCTTCGTCAAAATTTTGGCCCACGAAAAATATGGCGAAATCCTCGGTGCGCACCTGATCGGTCCGGAAGTGACCGAGCTGATCGCGGAATTCAACATCGCCCACCAACTCGAATCGACACCGACCGAAATTTTCCACGCGGTCCATCCGCACCCGACGCTCTCTGAAGCGATTGCGGAAGCGGCGATGGCGGTCGAAGGACTGCCGATCAACTCGTAAGACGATACCCAGTTATACCAAATCGGAAGGTTGATTGTGCCACGTCGATCAATGGTAACAGCAAAGAAAGGGCCTGCGCAGGCAGGCCCCTTGGCCGACAGGCCCTCCAGCGGGGATTGTAATCCCCCGCCCCACGGTTACACCGTCCATTCCACATCCACAATTGTCTACGAGAATTGGTATTAGATGGTACATGCAGAAATAGTGCAAAGGAGAAGGGGCAAGGGCAGTAACGTATTACCGCAGTTTTTGTCCTTTGCACTTTGCACCCAGACATCAATCACCCTGACAACGACAAGAAACCAAGAGAGGATGGCCCATGATTAGCATTGGGAATGACGCACCCGATTTCACGCTGACCGATCAGGACAACGACAGCCACACGCTGAGCGATTATCGCGGTCAGCCGGTCGTGTTGCTCTTCTACCCCCTGGATTTCAGCGCCGTCTGCACCAACGAGATGGCCTGTGTAATGGATATGATGGCTCAGTTCAATGAACTGAACGCCCAGATTTTCGGGATTAGCGTCGACAGCCGTTATTCACATAAGGCCTTTGCCGACGCGCGGGGCATCGAATATCCGCTGCTGGCCGACTTCCACCCGAAGGGGGCGGTCGCGCAAGCCTACGACGTCTACTTGGACCACGCGGGTATCAGTTCCCGCGCCTGGTTCGTGATCGACGGCGCTGGGACGATCGTGGCGGGCAAAGATGTGGGGCCGCCCAACCTGCCCGACTTTGAAGCCATCGTCGAAGCGATCGAGTCGGCCCGCGATTAGTTGACCGCAAAGAACAAAAAGTCCGTAGCGACATCCGCTACGGACTTTTTGTTGGGCGATTGCCGCACTACGCGCTTCAGACCACAAAATCTGGGTGGGCGCGGACGATATCTTCGTATTCGCCCGTAATCTTCTGCCAATCCTGATGGCCCATCAGCAGCATCACGTCCAGCGCACGGAGGCGACCGACGCAGCGTGTCCCTTCGGCCAAACGGTCGCTGATCTTCATCTGCTGATTCAACAAGGTCACCACCGTGGAAATAAAGGCGAAAAGCGCGGCCACCAGGCAAGCCACGCGCCAGCCCTCGATCCCGGATCCCACTACTGGCCCTTGTGCCGCCGTCAGCCCCGCCACCAACGTCGAAACGCCGGAACTGGTAATGCTGGCGATGAGATAGCCCTGGTTGAGTCGGCGTAATCTCTCGGTTATCCTCTCGGCTTTTTCCGCACTCGCTCTTATTCGTGCTTCGATCCGCTCAAGATTAGTCGGGGGCGCTTGCATCCTCTCCTCCTTGCCTTGCGGGGTGGATTTGTTAAAGAAACTCAGTCTCTGGAGAAATCGAACAACGTGTCTTTCATGCTGATTTGGCAGTCGACGCTCGTTCTTGGTGGATCAGTCGCACGATCAGTCGCTTGCAGGCTGCTTCGGAGGCGGCAAAAGCCACGAACTGATCGGGGCGATCGCGGTGCCAGATGCGATAACCCTCGCCTTGCCAAAAGTCGTACCGGTAGGGTGAGCTATCGACCACCGCGTCGACCGAGGCCGCGCCGAGCCGTTGCACCTGTCGTTGCAGTTGCCAGCGGGGAACAAAGTGGTCGTGTAGCCAGAACCATGCCGCTCCAATCAGTAGAAGCAGGGCGAAGGCGGCAACCAGCACGGTGATAATCAGTAGCGGTCTCATGAGCGATAGAGCGGCACATGGTAGGGGCGTCGATATAGGATGCGCCACACCCACATACCGTAACCCCCACACACCTTACCCCGTCGGGCGTTGGGCCAACTGTGCCTCATAGTCGCTCCGGGATCGAATTGCAATAGGCAGCGCGAGATAGCGGCGCAGGGTGGCGTCATCGAGTGATTTCTGATAGAAGTCGCGGAACATCTGCACGATGCTGACACGCTCCCCGCTGTATGGCACGACGCTCACTTCGTCGCCGACGGCGATGGGGCCACCCTGCAACACGCGGCAATAGACGCCGGGCCGTTCGGCGGCGCGGAAGCGCTGCACCCACATCGGTTCGGCCATGCGTTCGGCAAAGGTGCTGCACGGAATGCGCGGGGCGCTCACTTGCAGCGTCACCGCGCCGATCTGCAAGAGATCGCCGATGGCCAAAATGTCGCTGCGCAGCTCGCTGATCGTCAGATTTTCGCCAAAGGTGCCGGGCGGCAGCGCGCGGCCCAGCTCGCGCCGCCAAAAGTCGTAATCGGCTTCGCCGTAGAGGTAGAGCGCCTGATCGGGGCCGCCGTGATGTTTTTTGTTGCAGACCGCATCGTGGGGGATCCCTGTTTGTGTGATGACGACCCCTTCGTCGATCGGCCGCTTGAAGATGCCGGTCTTGCTTTTGCGATTACCGAGCCGCTCGGCGTCGCCACGGTTAATGCTGGTGAGGTGCATGGCGTTGTCTCTTGAAATGTGGGGGTTGGGGGAAGCGGGTGGGATGAGGCATGGAGCATGGTGCATGGTGCATGGTGCTTGATGACCCGTCCTGAATAAGATTGACAAAGAATGCCCCCATCACCATTAAGGACAGGTCAAGATGAAAACCAAAATACCCCGCTATAGCCAAGCCTTCAAACGGCAGGTCGTCAGCGAATATGAAGCAGGCGCAAGTTGCCGTCACCTCCAGCAGAAGTATGGCATCGGCGGCTCCGACACCATCAACCGCTGGGTGCGCCAATTCAGCCGTCAAGGCTTACGCCAAGAACTCATGCGCATCCAACGTCCGGATGAACGCCATCAAATCAAGCTTGCCCAAGAGCGTATCCAACGCCTCGAGCAAGCCGTCAGCCAACTGGCGCTGGACAAAATCTTGCTTCAAGCCGAGTTGGCTGAAGCCGAAACTTTGCTCGGTAGCCCGCTCCAAACAAAGATCGGCCGCAGATCATGAAGCACGCCATGGATAATCCCCTCCGCCAGCACTATGCCATCAGCCAGCAGCAATTGCTCGCCGCGCTGGGCATCAGTCGCCAAGCCTACCATCAACAGCGCCAACGCCAACAACGCCGCGCCGCCCGCGAAGCGCTGGCGCTGGAGATCGTGCGCCAAATCCGCCAGCACCACCCGCGCATGGGCACGCGCAAGCTGCACCATCTGCTCAAGGAACGCCACTGCGCCATCGGGCGCGACCGCCTCTTCCGCCTGCTCAGCGAGCATGAGCTGCTGATTCAGCCTAAACGCAGCTATCGGCGCACGACCTACGCCGGTCTGTACCGCTGGCCCAATCTGCTGCCCGCGCTGCGTCTTGAGCGCGTCGGCCAACTGTGGGTCGCCGACATCACCTACCTCGCCACCGCAGACGGCTTCGCCTACTTGGCGCTGGTGACCGACGCCTACTCGCGCTACATCGTGGGCTACGATCTGTGTGCGAGTCTGGCCCTGGAAGGCGCCCAGCGCGCCCTGCAGATGGCGCTTGACCACGCGCAGCATCCGCGGCAAGGCCTGATCCATCACAGCGATCATGGCGTGCAGTACACCGCGCGGCCCTACACCGATCTGTTGCAGGCCCATGGCCTGCGGCCCAGCATGGGCGCGGTGGGCAACGCCTATGATAATGCCTTGGCCGAGCGCGTCAATGGCATCCTCAAGCTCGAATACCTACTGGATCAACAGTTCAGCGACTTGCGCCATGCCGAGCAGACGGTGGGGCAAAGCATCTGGCTCTACAACCACGAACGACCCCATCTCAACCTCGACATGCAGCGCCCGGCGCAGGTACATTATGCCCCAGCTATCCCTTCCTTAAAGCAGCCGTTGGCTCAACGCGCTACGGCTTGAGGTCCGCTGCTAACTTTCCATAATCCAGCTTGTGCGCCCTTTTTTTGTCAACGTATTTCAGGACTTGACATGGTGCTTGGGGTATTTCGTTAGCCATAGAGGGCGAACTTCTCGTGGAGCGTCGTTTATATCGCTGACCATGTTGTCACAGCGCAGGCCCATGTGGTATCTCATGGCGGGGGCAGCGCCCTTCCCATGCCTCGCCAAGACGGGTCGTGGCGTCCACATGGCGGGGCGCTGACGGGAGCCACTTCACCTTTGTCGTAATATTATGACATAATAAACCCCGTCGACTTAAATCTCATACACTTCGTACCGTTCGGCTGAGCACTCGCCGACGCCACACGTTTTCCCAACTTGAACAGAGAGGACCGTCCATGACCGTACAGGAACTGAATCGACGATATATTCCCGCAGGGCAGCTCGACGCCGAAAGTCGAGGGGCTTTCTTGGCCAAAACCTATCTGACGTTGTTTGGCGCGATCGTTGCCTTCACAGTGCTCGAAACCGTGCTCTTCGTCTCGGGCTTGGGCTACGAATTGGCGGCGCGTCTGATCAGCGTCAACTGGTTGTTGGTGCTCGGTATCTTCATGGTGCTGAGCTGGATGGCCCGGCGTGTCGCGGCTGGCCAGTCGCTGGCGGGTCAATATGCTGGCTTAGGATTGTACATCCTCGCCTATAGCGTGATTTTCACGCCGATGCTGGCCGTGGCGTCGCTCAGTTCCCCCTCGGTGCTGATGAGCGCGGCGGTCGTGACGTTGGTCGGCTTTGCCGCCCTCACCGCCATCGTCTTCGTCACACGCAAAGATTTTTCGGCGTTGCGCGGCTTCCTCGCCTTCGGCGGGATTTTAGCGCTGATTCTGATCGTGCTGAGCGTCTTCACGGGCATAGAACTGGGGCCGATCTTCTCGGTAGGGATGATCGCGCTGGCGGGTGCCTCGATTTTGCACGACACCTCGCGCATCCTCAACGACTATCCCGCCGACCGCTACGTCTCGGCGGCGCTAGAGCTGTTCGCGTCGGTCGCCCTGCTCTTCTGGTACGTACTGCGCCTCTTCATGCGCCGCTGATAAACAGCGTCAAATCAACCAAAAGGAAAAACCCCGCTCAACCGAGCGGGGTTTTTTATGGGAGTGGAGGTGGTGGGAATCGAACCCACGTCCAAGAAGTTAGCAGCGCCGCGTCTACAAGCTTAGCTGGCTTGTTAGTTTAGCCTAACGGGATCCAAGCCAACCCAATCACGTCAGGCGAGCTACGCGAGTCTTAGGCGGAGCGTAGTAGCGTCGGCCCCACAGCAGTCGAGCTAAGTGTCAGCTTCGACCAGACGCTCGACCGGTCTGGAAGAAGCTGTCGCAGCTAAATTAAGCAGCGAGAGCGAATTGTCGTTCGCCAGTTATATTTAGGTGCCCGTTTAAGGAGTGTCAGGCGTCTCCGCTTGCAACGACGTAACATCCCTCCCTGTCGAAACCAGTCACCCCCATGGGTGAAGGAAGATTGATTATAGCCATGCCGCGCCAAAAATCAAGTCTACATAAACTGATGCTAACCGATGACATGAGTGAGGGTATGGGGCATCGCTGTATAAATTGTGGGGACACCATGGTATCGATGGTAGGGGTCGGGCACGGCGACCCGACCCTGGGGGGTCGTCGAGGCGTTGCAGTGGCCTATTCCGCGATGCCACCTTCGGTCATGGGGCGCGGGTCGAGATAGCGATCCAACTCCTCATCGGTGAGATCGGTCATCTCTTTGGCGACCTCGCGCAAGGAGCGGCCCTCGGCGTACGCGGTTTTGGCCACTTTAGCCCCCAGATCGTAGCCGATGACGGGGTTGAGCGCGGTGACGAGAATCGGGTTTTTGTCGACGAGCGAGGCGATCCGTTCGCGATTGACGGTAAATCCGGCTACGCCGTTATCGGCAAGGAGGCGGCTGCCGTTGGCCAGCAGTTGGATGCTCTGCAACAGATTGTGGGCAATGACGGGTAGCATCACATTGAGTTGGAAGTTGCCACGACTGCCCGCGATGCCGATCGTGACATCGTTGCCCATCACTTGGGCCGCCACCATGATCGTTGCTTCGGAGATCACGGGGTTGATCTTGCCCGGCATGATCGAGGAGCCGGGCTGTAGCGCCTTGAGCTGAATTTCGCCGAAGCCCGCGATGGGACCACTGTTCATCCAGCGCAGATCATCAGCGATCTTCGTCAGGGCGGCGGCGGTGGCTTTGAGCTGACCGCTGAGTTCTACCGCGCTGTCCATCGACGCTTGGGCCGCGAAATGGTCGCGGCTCTCGCGGAACTCGCCGTCGGTACGCTCGGTCAGAATCGCCGCCACCCGTTGACCGAATTCGGGGTGGGCGTTGATGCCGGTGCCAACGGCAGTGCCCCCCTGCGCCAATTCGCCAAGGCGGGGCAAGGTCGCTTCAATGCGTTCAATGCTGAGTTCGATCTGTGCTGCCCAGCCGCCGATCTCCTGCGACAAGCGTACCGGCATGGCGTCCATCAGGTGGGTACGGCCCGTCTTCACCACATCATCGTTGTCGGCGGCCTTCTGCAACAGGCAGTCGTGCAGGTGGCGCAGCGCGGGCAACAGGTCGTCCACCGTCGCCAGATAGGCCGAGACATGGATCGCAGTGGGGATCACATCGTTCGAGGATTGGCCCATGTTGACGTGATCGTTGGGATGCACCTTCGCGTCGCCCAACTGCGAGGCGCGATTGGCGATGACCTCGTTGGCGTTCATGTTGCTGGAAGTGCCAGAGCCGGTCTGGAAGATGTCGATCGGGAACTGATCGTCCCAGCGGCCATCGGCGACTTCTTGCGCCGCGGCTTGGATGCTGTCACTCAACGCCGGATCAAGGAGACCGAGCGCCAGATTGGCCTCGGCGGCGGCGCTTTTGATCAGGCCGAGCGCGCGAATGAACGCACGGCCAAAGGGGATGCCAGAGATCGGGAAGTTCTCGACGGCCCGTTGCGTTTGGGCCGCGTAAAGCGCATCGGCGGGCACTTGCATTTCGCCCATCGAATCTTTTTCTATGCGATAGTCACTCATGGTCGCTCTGCTCCTGAAACGTCGCTGTTGCTTGTTGAAACTGTTGGGTTTGAACCGGTCAATGGCCCGCCAAGACGCTATCATCAAAGAGCGGGATTGGCAAGTGGCATTGGTGGGGAGAGCGGTGCGACACGCGGGGGCACGGAGCAGTCTACGGCTGGGTTGCATGCTGCGTGTGGGTCGTGGCCAGAACAAGGACAGTGCGATGTTCACACGGTCAAAAGCCTCCCTGCCCCATTTGACATTTTGCTGAGAAAGGGTATACTAACCCCTCGTTGACGCGGGGTAGAGCAGAGGCAGCTCGTCGGGCTCATAACCCGGAGGTCGCAGGTTCGAATCCTGTCCCCGCTACTCAAACGCCACTCGCAAGGTGGCGTTCGTTGTCTGAATGGCCACATCACGACAGGAGATCGCGGCTGCGAATCCCGTCGCTCCCGTCCGAAAACGTCGCGGGGTAGAGCAGAGGCAGCTCGTCGGGCTCATAACCCGGAGGTCGCAGGTTCGAATCCTGTCCCCGCTACCAGGCGCCGTAGCTCAGTGGCAGAGCAAAGGACTCATAAGCCTTGGGTCGGTGGTTCAAATCCACCCGGCGCCACTCAAAACGCCCACTCGTTATTTGCGAGTGGGCGTTTTTGTTGGCTGGGGAGATCGGTGCAAGGGGCAAGGGGCAAGTTGCATCGTGCATGGTGCATGGGTTAAGGCGCCCGTTCTGCGTTACTTGCTCTGCGTTACCTGCTATGCGTTGCCGTTCCGCTCTGCGTTTCCAGCAGTTCCCGCGCCCGTTCGACGCGCACCTGTCCCTCCGCCACCAACTGCTGGGCGATGCGTGCCACCGCCTCGCCCGAAGCGCCGGCGGCGACCGCGACCTGCCTTGCATGGAGCGCCATGTGGCCCCGCTGGATGCCCTCCGTCGCCAAGGCACGGATCGCGGCAAAGTTTTGGGCAAGGCCCACCGCGGCCATGATCTGCGCCAATTGATCGGCTTGGCTCACACCCAGAATCTTCAGGGCAGTTTGCGCCGTGGGATGGGAACGGGTGGTCCCCCCGACCACGCCGACTGCCATCGGCAGCTCGATTTCGCCCACCAGATCGCCCGCTTCGCTACGCGAGAAGGTGGTCAGCGAGCGGTACCGCCCCGTTTGGGCGGCGTAAGCGTGCGCGCCCGCTTCAATGCCCCGCCAATCGTTGCCGGTGGCTACCGCCACCGCGTCGATCCCGTTGAGGATCCCTTTGTTGTGGGTGGCAGCGCGGTAAGGATCGGCATCGGCGAAAGCCCATGCTTCGAGGATGCCTTGCACCACCTCATCGCCGCTAAACTCCCCCTTCGCCAGCGAGGCACTGCGCCACGTCGCCCGCGCCCGTGCTCGCCGTCGATCCGCCAAATTCGACAGGATACGCAGGTTGGCTCGTCCGCCGCTCAACGCTTCCAGCCGTGGGGCCAGCGCCTCGGCGGTGGTGTTGATCGCGTTGGCCCCCATCGCATCCCGCGTGTCGAGGAGCAGGTGGACGATCAGCATCGGCCCGACGGCGGTGTCGGGCAACTCGCGCAGCGCGATGGCTTGCGCGCCGCCGCCCAGTTCGACGATGGTGCGGTGGAGCGCGTTGGCCTCCGCCAGTAGCGCCGCCTCCTCCGCCCTGATCGCGGCTTTGGCAGCCGCCATATCCGGCACGTCCAGCAGTTGGATCTGGCCGATCATGATCGGCGGATCGGCGTCGGTGATGAAGCCTTCGGGACGGCAGAGTTTGGCCGCAAAGGAGCAGGCCGCCACGATGCTCGGCTCCTCGACCACCATCGGAATCACGCTCTCCCGCCCGTTGATCAGGAAGTTGACGGCGACGCCGAAGGGGAGTGTGTAACGGCCGATCACATTTTCGATCAAATGATCGGCGCTTTCCATCGGCAGCGGGTCGACGAGGGCGGCGACCTCATCATCGTTCAGTGCCGCAAAATCGGTGACGATGGCACGCCGCTTGTCGACCGACTTTTGATAAAACCCTTTGAAGGGGGATGGCTGACTCATTCGGTGGCCTCGCCACGACGGCGCAGGGTCAGCGCTTGGGAGCGCTCGCTCGTGCCGTCGTTCAGGATGGTGAATTCTACGATCTCGAAATAGGGGGCAAGCATGGCGCGGAGCGTCTCATCGCTGCGAAAGCTGAAGAAGCGGGGCGGCTGGTGGTGATCGAACGGCGACAAGCCTTCTTCGTCGTCGCCGCCATAGACGCAGAGGAAAAAAAGGCCGTCGGGCCGCAACAGTCGGTGGAGCGCCCACAAGACGTCGGGCAGTGCCTCGTTTGAGACGTGCAGCAGACTGTTCATCGCCCAGAGTGCGTCGGCGGAGCCGTCCGGCTCGTGATGATGCAGATAGTCGCCCACATAACTCGCCACGCCTTTCTCACGACAAAATCGCACCATCTCGGGCGACGGGTCGATGGCGACCACCGAAAGGCCCATTTCGTGGAAGAAGGCGCTGTCATAGCCCGGCCCCGCGCCAAATTCAACGAGCCGCGTTGCCCCCGCCTGGCGCAGCCGCGCGGCAAAAGCATCGCGGAGCGCGGCCTTCCACGGTTGGCGACCGCGCGCATTGCGTTGCGCCGCGCTTTGATCGTAGGCCGTGCGCAGCCGCGTCACGACCTCGTTGTAGCGCATGGCATCGGTCGGGGTCAGCACGTAGTGGGCCGACGACGTGGGATCACTCATTCGTGCTCGCTTTTTGCCATCCCAAGGCGTGCCCCTACGATCTGCGGATAACCGTTCAGGAAGGCCGCCCCCGTTTGTTCGCCCTTCCCCGCCAGTTGCAGCCGATCCAGCCGCAGCCAGCCGTCGCTCGTCGCCACGGCCAGCTCACCCTGCCGCACTGCAACACCGCCCGGCGGCAGGGCGCTCCGTCCCCCCACCGCCTGTGCTGCCAAGATTTTCAGGCGCTTACCCTCCCACGTGGTGAAGGTGCCGGGCCACGGGTCGAAGGCACGCACCGTGCGTGCCAACTGTTCGGCGGACTCTGACCAGTCCAATTCGCCTTCCGATTTGCGGATCAGGCGCGTGTAGGTCGCGGCTGCGCCTTCTTGGGGGGTGGGCTTAATCGCGCCCGCCAGCCAGCGCGGAACGGTCTCGGCCAGCAGCTCGGCCCCCAACAGGGCCAGCGCTGCGGTCAGTGTGCCGCGCGTGTGGTCGGCGCGAACCGCGATCGCCCGCTGGGTGAGGATGGGGCCGGTATCCATCCCTTCGTCCATCTGCATGATCGTCACGCCCGCCTGCGCATCGCCCGCCAGCAGCACCCCCGCGACGGGGGACGCCCCCCGCTGACGGGGGAGCAGACTGGCGTGGACGTTGAGCGCGCCGTAGCGGGGCATCGCCAGCACGGCGGGGCGCAGGATTTCGCCGTAGGCAGCCACGACAAAGAGCGCCGCCTCCAAGTCGTGTAGCGTGGCCAGCGCCTCGTCGCCCCGCAGCCGCTCCGGCGTCCAGACAGCGAAGCCCAGCGCTTGGGCACGCTGCTTCACCGCCGAAGGGCGCAGCGCTTTGCCGCGCCCCGCCCGGCGGTCGGGCTGGGTGATGACGCAGACGATTTCAATGTCGGGCAGCGCGGCCAGCGCTTCCAACGAAGGGACCGCAAAGTCGGGTGTCCCCATGAAGATGGTGTTGGTAGGCATAGGCGAGTTTGATGAGTTGGGTGAGTTAACGCATGGTTCTACGTTTTGCATTCGGAGTCTGCCCTGCGCGGAGTCGTTCGCGCAGCGGCCCGAGGTCAACCCCTCTGCGTTGAACCGGCATTCTAGCGCAGATGGTGGTGGGGTGGAAGTGAGGCGCGTCTGGATTTGTGCAAAATTGTCTCTTGCATTACGTTAGTAGCTATGGAACGCGCGCTGGTGCGCCGACCATGTAATGCGAGAGTCCGCGTGCAATGGTCAGGGAAAGGAGGTGTCAATGATCCGAAGGCGTGCTGGACGGAGGAGGCACGTCCGTCGTTGAACTCGTGTCCGTTAGCCGTTCTTTTCTACCACTCAACAAGGAGTGATCAATGCCGAAAGAAGCAAAAAGGGCCAAGTTTACCCGCCTACAACTCACCACGAGTAGTGCGCTCCGTGCGGCCGAGCTACGCAAAACGATGTCGGTCTTGGACGACTATCTGCCGAACCTCACCGAAGTCGGGTTCGGGGTTTTTGACTCAACCACTCAAGCCAACAAGTGTGAGGGCCACACCTGTTCCGGAACTTACGATTCGGGCAATCCGCTGCCCGAGCCGGGCGATTCGTGTCCAGGCCACAGCAGTTGCGAAGCCGAAAGCTGCAGCAGTCATTCTTGTACGGGTCATGAATGCACGACCCACGCCTGTGACACCAACGCTTGCAACAAAGAGAACTTCACCGGTAGCGCGGTGATCCCCTACGCCACCGCTTCGTCTCAACGCTGGCACGCCGTGCTCGAAAACCTGATGGAACTCGACATCTGGTCTGGCATCTCCCTGCAAAGCTCAGAAGATCTCGGAATCGGCGGCAAATAATCCCATGAGACTCTCGCATTACGATACCCCCCTTTCCGTCCGCGTTTTTCCCCAGTCGGTTCACAGGGCCATGGCCCGACCCCTGCCAAAAGAAACGCCTCATCAAAACATGCGCCCCCATCCAGCGCCCGCGATGCATCGCGGGCAGAGCCGGCTCGACAAACTCTCGGCCGTCGCGGGTTGGCCGGCCATCACGCGCCACAGCGCAAAAGATCGCGGTAGCGAAGGGAACTAACCCATGAAACTCTCACACTACAACCACTTCGTCCCCGCCCTGATCGAGGGACAGACGCTTGCCTATAACAGCCTGAGCGGGGCCTTCTTGGTCTTGAGCGACGAGCAGTTGTACGAGGTCGAACGGCTCTTTGAAGCCGCCGAGATGGCGGCCATCGACACGACCGCGTTGACGGAGACGCAGCAGCATCTGCTGGATGCGGGCTTTGTGATCGCGGATGAGCTGGATGAGCGATCGGTGATCCACCATCGCTACTACGATGGGCGTGACCACGTGGAGGGGTTGAGCCTGACGGTCACGCCGACGGTCAACTGTAACTTCGGCTGCGGCTACTGCTTCCAGAGCCATTCCAACCGGAAGATGACGGCGGAGGATATCGAAAATCTGAAGCAGTTCGCCGCCGAACGGCTGAAGCCCGACACGCATCTCTCCATCACATGGTTTGGCGGGGAACCGCTCACCGCCTTCGACGTGATCGAACAGCTCGGCCCCTACTTCTACGAGCTGGCCGTCTCGCGCCGTTGCGGCTTCTCCCACGCCATGATCACCAACGGCTATCTGCTGACCGCGGAGAAAGCCCAATTCATCGGCAGCATTCCCAACTTCAGCTATGCCCAGATTACCTTGGATGGCGCGCCGTCGGACCATGACAAACGGCGCATGACGTTGGGCAATCAGGGGACCTTCGAGCGGATTCTGCGCAACATCAAAGCAGCCGTCCCCTACATCCCGATTTCGATTCGGGTCAACGTGGATCGCCGCAATATCGAGGGATTGCCGCTGTTGCTGCAACGGTTGAAGGCCGAGGGGCTGGCGCAGCATGTGGGCGTCTACTTGGCCCATGTCTGGGAGTACACGGCGGAGGTTGAAGAGAGCGATTTCCTGACGAAAGAAGAGTTCGCAACGGTGCAGAGCCAGTTCCAGTTCATGAAGTTCCGCATGGGCTTCACCACCAATCGCCAATTGCCCACACCGAAGCGGGGCAACCAGTGCGTCGCGGACCATCCGAACGGTTACGTCGCGTCGCCTAACGGGCTGCTCTTCAACTGCTGGAACGAGGTCCACCTGCCGGCGAATGAAGCGTCGGGCCGCTATGACGGCTTGGAAGAGATCATCTATCTGGATGTGATCAACGACAACAATCAGCGCTGGGCGACTTACGACCCCTTTGTCCACGATCCTTGTCAAACGTGCAAGGTCGCGCCCCTTTGCATGAGTGGCTGTCCGTGGGAATCGCGCAAGAACCCCACCTTCGACACCGGCTATTGCACCCCGCTACGATTCAACTTGCCCGATCATCTGCGCCTCTTCCACCTACAAGCGACCGTCCAGCGCTCGTTGTCGATGGCGGAGGCTAAAGCAGAGGTAGAGCCGTGTAACGTGTAGGATCGCTGCCCTTGTCGCTGATCTGCTTCGCGGATACCATTCCGCCCCCCATTAAGCAAAAATCAGAGGCAGGAACCATGAGTTACACGGCAGCGGGCGCGCTCCATATGCACACCTTCTTTTCCGACGGCACGGGTAGTGTGCAAGATTTGGTGCGCGCCGCGAAGGAGAGTGGGTTGCATTGGATCTGGATCACCGACCACGACGACCTGCGGGCCAAGCCACAGGAAGGCTACCATGACGGTTTGTTGGTCCTGGTCGGTTACGAGATCACGCCGCGCCGCAACCACTACCTCGTGGGGGATACGAACGAGATCATCTCGCGTGAGCTGCCGCCCGCCGGTTACATCGATGCGGTTCGGGCGCAGGGCGCGTTGGGCATCATCGCCCACCCCGATGAACGGGTGGTGAACGAGTATACCGAGGGGTATGAGTGGGAGGATTGGAGCCTACGCGGCTTCGACGGGATCGAACTGTGGAACTACATGAGCGACTGGATCCAGCACTACACCCCGCTCATGAAATATCGCAACTTTTTCTTGCCCCGCTTCGCGTTGGCAGGGCCGACGGCCAAGACGCTGGCGTGGTGGGATGGGTTACAGGTCGAAGGCGCGCGTCCCTCGGGCGTCTTTGGGGTCGATGCCCACGCCCACCGAGTCCACCGCTTGGGTCGAGAATGGACCGTCTATCCCTATCGCCACTGCTTTGATCGCCTGACGAACTACCTCCAGTTGGACAGTCCTCTCAGCAGAGATTTCGACGTGGCGGCGGCACAGGTTTGGGCGGCGTTGCGGGCGGGGCGCAACATCATGGCCAATCGCATCCACGGCGAGGCCACACACGCTACCTTCGAGGCCCGCAACCGCGCGGGTGACGCGGTCACCTGTGGGCAGGAGCTCCCGTTGGGGGACGGGGTGACGCTTAATTTTACCGCGCCCCGCCCCGCCGAACTGCGGCTGATTCGCAACGGCGAAACAGTGGCGACCACCCCCCAGCAGCAAGCGCTCCGCTTTGACGCCCATCTGACGGGCCACTACCGTGTCGAGGCATGGCGTGGCAGCCAACTCTGGCTCATGACGAACCACGTGCATGTGGTGTAGGGGGAAAAGAGGTGCTGCGACTCTCCTTGGCGGCGCTGAATAAAGAACGGGAGCGCAACGATATGCTACAAACGGGGTATCTCGATTTTGCAGATGCACATCGGTTACGTACTACCCCGGCCGGGCCTGCTCGATATATTCGAGGCTTTGGTGGCGGAAGTAAGTGTTGTAGAGTTCGGCGTAGTGACCGTTCTGCGCCAACAGCCCCTCGTGGCTGCCTTCTTCAATGATCTCCCCTTGCCGCAGCACGATGATCCGATCCGCGTGTCGAATCGTTGACAGGCGATGGGCGATGACAAGGGTGGTGCGCGGTGCCATCACATAGTCCAACCCCTCTTGGATCAGCGCTTCGGTCAAGGGGTCGATGTTCGCTGTAGCCTCGTCAAGGATGAAGATCGCAGGGTCTTGCAGCAGCAGCCGTGCCAACGAGACCAGTTGCCGCTGCCCCATCGACAACGTGCCGCCCCGTTCGCCCACCTCGGTGTCCAACCCCTCGGGCAGCGCCCGCAGCCAGTCGCCCCCCGCCACCTGGCGCGCGGCCGCTTCGACCGCTTCGTCCGATGCCTCGCGCTTGCCGTAGCGGATATTGTCGCGCACGGTGCCGTCGAAAAGGAAGGGGCTTTGCGTTACCATGCCGAGCTGCTGGTGGTAGCTCGACAGATCGAGGGTGCGGATATCATGACCGTCGATGGTGAGCCTGCCGCCCTGAAATTCGTAGAAGCGGGCGACGAGCTTGGCGATGCTACTCTTCCCCGAGCCGGTGTGACCCACCAACGCCAACGTCTGCCCCGCTGGAATGTCGAGCGAAAAATCCGCTAGCACCGGCTCATCTTCGACGTACGCGAAGTCCACCTGGTCGAAGCGAATCGCGCCGTCGATCCCGTCGAGTTGCAGCGCAGCACGCTGCACCACGCGCGGTTCGGCATCGATCAACGCAAAGACCCGCTCGCCTGCGGCAAGGCCGATCTGAAACTGACTCCAGAACGAGGAGATGCTGGTGATCGGGAACCAGAAGAGGGCCACCCCCTGAATGAAGAGGAACCAATCGCCCGCCGTCAGTCCCCCCGCCTGCACCCGCAGCCCGCCGAAATAGACGAGTAGCGCCAGCGCAATCCCCGCGATGATGTTCAACATGGGGAAGATGGCGCTGAAGACGAAACCGGATCGGAGATTGATCTGGTAGGATTGCTGGTTGACCCCCAAAAAGCGCTCGAAGATGTTGGCCTCTTGTCGGAAGGTCTTGGCCACGCCAATGCCGCCGACCGTTTCCTGTACCAATGCGCTAACTTCCGCATTGACGCGCCGCGACTGCGTGATGGTGTTACGTGCGATGTGGCGAAAGCCGAGCGCGGCCATTACGATGAAGGGGGTCAGACCGATCAGCAGCAATGTCAGCGGTACGCTGACCGCGAAGAGGTAGCCCACCAGAAAGAGGACCAACAACGTCTGGCCGATCAGCTCCACCGTCAGCGTGACGACCTGCGAGAAGGCGTAACTGTCCGAGGAGACGCGGCTGACGATCTTGCCCGACGGAAACTGGTCGTAGAACGAGAGATCGCGGGCCAGCACCGCATCAAAGGCATCTTCGCGCAGTTGCAACACCACATCCCCCACGGCCCGCACCAGCCGCGTGCGGCGCAGAAAGTTGAAGAGGAAACTGAAGCAGGCGAGCGCGGCCAGCACGATGCCGAAACGCAGAATCTGCGATGTGGCTGGCTCGCTCGGCAATGCATCCAGCGCGCGCGAGATCAGCACCGGTAGGGCCGTGTCCAACAGCGCCGCCAGCACGATGACCGCTGCCACCGTGGCCATGCGCCGCTTGTGCGGCCCGAAGTAGCCGATGATGCGCTTAACCAACTCAAGATCGCTGTAGTTTCTGTCGTAGGCTTCGGCCTGAAGCCCGTCCATGATGAAGCCCATGGGTCCTCGAATGGTGGAGTGGAGAATGGTGAAGGGAGAATAGAGATGGGGCTGGCGGTTTGCCTTTGAGCCTGTTGCTCATGTGGCTCGCGTTAACGCTGTACACTAAACCGGGGTTGTGCATTTCCTCCGTTCAGATCGTTCCAACGCGCCAACGCGCCAACGCTTGAACGTTCCAGCGGTGGCAGATCGATGTCGTAGCGGGCGAAGATGCGCCGGTAGTGAGGCGAGCGGCGCAGCAGCTCGTCGTGGCTGCCGCTGGCGACAAGCCGCGCATCGTCCAGAACCAAAATCAGGTCGGCCCAGCGTATCTGCGAGAGCCGGTGGGTGATGAGCAACGTGGTCCGTCCTTCTTCCGCTTTGCGGAGTGCCTTCTGAATCTCGTCCTCCGTGGCGCTGTCGATGGCGCTGGTCGAATCGTCGAGGATGAGGATGCGCGGGTCGCTCAGAAAGGCGCGGGCGAGGGCGATGCGTTGCCGCTGCCCGCCCGAGAGCGTCACCCCCCGCTCCCCCACCTCGGTCTCGTAGCCGTTGGGGAAGCGCATGATGAAGTCGTGGGCCTGCGCCGCCCGCGCCACCGCTTCGATCTGTGCATCACTCGCCCCTGGCACACCAAAGGCGATGTTGTCGCGGATGGAGCGCTGGAAGAGGAAAATGTCCTGCTCGATCTTGCCGATCTGTGAGCGGAGCGAGTCGAGCTGCCAGTCGCGCACATCCACCCCGTCGATCAGGATCCGCCCGTCGTCGGCGTCGTAGGTCCGATTGACGAGCTGGGTCAGCGTGCTTTTGCCCGCGCCGGTCTGCCCCACGATGGCGACCGTTTGCCCCGCGTTGACCGTGAAGGTCAGATCGCGCAGCACGGTATGATCGTCGTAGCCGAAGCTGACATGCTCGAAGCGGATCGACCCCTCGATGGGGGCGCTGTGGCCGTGGCGATTCTCGTCCAACTCGGTCTCGGCTTGGATGACGGTGAGGATACGTCGCCCGCTGGCGAGGCCGAGCTGCACCAGCGAGAAGGTGAAGATGCTGATGAAGGTGGGGAAGCGCAGTACGGCGAAAAGGCTCATGATGGCGATGATGTTCGGAATCGTCAGTTGACCCTGCGTGTAGAGCCACATCGCGTGGATGAAGATCGCGCCGAAGGCCAAGCCGTAGAGCAGAAGCGGCGTGTAGCGGGCCTCGACCTCGCCCTGCGCCACGAAGGCATCGCGGAACGCGCGGGCATTCCGCCGAAACTTGATCCGCTCCCACGCCTCTTGGGCGCTGGCCTTCACGATTTCAATGCCGCTGATGCTCTCCTCCAGCCCCCCGTTGAGCGTGCCGAAGATCGTTCGCTGCCGAATCGTTGTCGGTTCGAGGCGGCGCAAGTAGTCACGCAGCGCGATGACGTAGGCGACGACGAAGAGCAGCGGGACAAAGAGCATCTGGGGGCTGATCAGGCCGATGTAGACGAGCGGGATGACGATGGCCAGTGCGGCATCGATGATCAGGCTGATGCCCGGCATGATCATGCCGCGAATCTGATCCATGTCGTCGGTGGCGCGGGCCATGATGTCGCCCGCCCGCTGCCGGTTGTGATAGGTTTGGCTTTTGCCGAGGAGGGCCGCGTACAGCTCCTCGCGCGAGTCCCGCCCGACACGGTTGGAGAGCACTTCCAACGCATAGGCGGCGAGTAGCAGCGAAATACCATCGAGGATCAATGCGCCGCCGATCGCAAGGCTGGTGCCGAGCAGGGCGCTGCGCTGCGCCGGGTCGCCGAGCTGCTCCGCCGCAGTGCCCAGCAACAGCCGCGCGCCGGAATAGGCGGTGTGGCCCACAAGGTAGAGCAGCAGCGAAGCGATGATCAGCCCCTTGTAGCGCCATGCGTGGCTCAGGATCCAGCGCGGCGCGGAGCGATGATCGTAGCGTGGCGCATTTTCGACGTGAAATTCGCTGTTGGCGGACATGAGACCTCGAAGGGAAGAATACGGGGAGGACACGATGATGATAGCACAGCAAAGCGACAGCGAAGCGTTCGAGGATGAAGCCTTCGATACCTACGGATGTTGTGGTTCACCGCAGCAAAAGAGTCATAATTGGGGAAACGCGCTACCCTGTAGGAGGTCCCCATAGGCCTCAACGCCGCTCTATCATGGAACAAACAGATGTCGACCCACAAGCGCCGCTGGCCCCAGTTGGGCTGCGGCGTCTGCGGGTACATGCACCCCTAGCCCTCGCCATGCCCCTCACCCTTACCTACCAAGACAAGCCCCGCCACGATCTGCTGGCCGTGATGGCGGCTGCGCTAGAGGCCGTGCGGCCCGACATTGCCCTACAGCGCATCCTGCAGCGGGACGGAACCTCGCTCCGCGTGGCGGGGCGGCGCTATGATCTCGCGGCATTCGACCACGTTTGGCTCGTTGGTGCGGGCAAGGGGAGCGCGCCGATGGTCCACGCTGCCGAAGCGATCCTCGGCGAAGCGCTCAGCGGGGGGATCATCGTGGTCAAGCAAGGCCACAGGCTGCCGTTGCAGCGGGTGCAGCAGCGGGAAGCGGCCCACCCCGTGCCGAATCAAGCGGGGCTGGCGGCGGGGGCCGAGATCCTCAATCTGGCCCAGCGTGCCACCGAGCGTGACCTGCTGCTCTGCCTGCTCTCCGGCGGCGGCTCGGCGCTGCTGGAAGCGCTGCCCGACTTGTTGGACTTGGTCGCGCTGCAAGCGACGACTGAAGCGCTGCTGGCCAGCGGTGCCACGATCCACGAGGTCAACGCCGTGCGGAAGCATCTGTCGCAGATCAAGGGCGGTCAATTGGCGCGGGCCGCCGCGCCCGCCACCCTCGTCACCCTCGTGCTCTCCGATGTCGTCGGCTCGCCGCTGGACGTGATTGCCAGCGGCCCCACCGTCGGCGACCGGTCGACATGGGCGGATGTGGCCGAGATCGTTGAACGCTATGAACTAGCGTCCCGGCTGCCGACCACCGTCTTGGCTTACCTGCGGCGCGGCATCGCGGGCGCGCTGCCCGACACCCCCCAGCCCGACGATCCACTTTTTGCAAACAACGCCGTCCACCTCATCGGCGACAATGCCCTTGCTGCTGGCGCCGCGCAGCGGGCCGCGACCGATCTTGGCTACCAAGCGCTCGTCCTCAGCACCTTCGTCGAGGGGGAGGCCCGCCACGTCGCCGACTGGCTGGTGGCGCTGGGGCGCGAGGTGCTGGCCCACGGGCGGCCCGTGCCGCGCCCCGCCTGTTTGATTCTGGGTGGCGAAACGACCGTTACGCTGACGGAGGGCGATAGCCCTCACCCACCCCCCAGCCCCCACCCTCTCCCGACATCAGGAGAGGGCGGGGGGGCCGAACGAAGTCACGAGCAAGTAATCCGCTCTGGCCATACTGGCATAGGGGGGCGCAACCAAGAGCTGGCGCTGGCCGCCGCGCTCCGCCTCGCGGATCACGACGGGATCGTCGTGGGGGCGCTGGCCACGGATGGCAGCGACGGCCCCACGGACAGCGCGGGCGCCATCGTCGATAGCGGCACGGTGGCCCGCGCGGCGCGGCGTGGCCTCGACGCAGCGGCCCACCTGCGCCAGCACAACGCCTACCCGCTGCTCGACGCCAGCGGCGACCTGCTGCGCAGCGGCCCCACGTTGACCAACGTCAACGATCTGCTTTTTGTCGTGGTGGAGTGAAGGGGCATGGTGAATGGTGAATGGTGAATGGGGCATGGGGCATGGGCTGCGGTGGTGGTATGGGGGCGAGACGGTAGGACGCTGCTGTGTGTTGCGTGTTGGGTTGGGTCGTGGAGAGGGGGATGCGCGTAAGGGGTTCGGCCTCATTCCGTTTGGGGCAAGGTGCAAGGTGCAGCGGTCGAATTGTAGGGCAGCGAAATATAACCTGCCCCGCTCCACGATGCGCGTGGTCATGGATGTTCGACTTAATGCACCGAATCGTGGCGAGGGGCGCGCTTCCTTTCGGGACCTGCAAGGATACAATTCGACAGCAGGTGGACGACTTCGCTTCTGGTAGCCACGTCCTGTACGGGACGATCCATTGCTCAACCTTCACTCATGGAGACGACGGTGCATCTTGATTTTCTGACGCTGGCTTGTCTGGCGGACGAACTGCGCGACCTGGTCGGCGCGCGCATCCAGAATGTGGTGCAGCCGCACGCGGCGGCGGTCGGGCTGGAGCTGTACGCGGGCGAGCGCCGCTACTTGCTGATTGATGCCAGCCCGCAGAACGCCACGATCCGCTTCGTGAGCGAGAAGCCGCGCAGCGGGGTCGAGGCGGCGACGCCGCTCGGCTTGCTGCTGCGCAAATACGTGCGGGAAGGGCGATTGATAGGGGTGCATCATCCCCCGTGGGAGCGGATCATCGAGCTGGCGATCAGTCACCCCGAGGGGAACTCGACGCTCGTGGCCGAGATCATGGGACGGCGCTCCAACCTGCTGTTGCTCGACCCGACGCGCACGATTCGGGAGTGCGTGCTGCGGGCCGATGCGTCGCAGAACCGCTACCGCGTGACACTGCCCAACCACCCCTACGAGTCGCCGCCCCCGTTCGACAAGGCCGCGCCGCCCGATTTCTCTGCGGCCGACTGGCGGGCGTGGCTCGCCGCCGCGCCTGAACAGCGCCTTGCCAAGCGGTTGGTCCGCGATTTTGCAGCGGTCAGCCCCACGCTGGCCCGCGAATTGGCATGGCGGTCCAGCGACGGTCGGCCATCGCCCATCAGCGCCGATGGCGATGCCGCCACGCTGCACGGCGCGGTGAATGCCTTGTTCGGCCCGCTGCAAAGCGGCGCGTGGTCGCCGCATCTGGCGCGGGACGCGCAGGGCCAGCCCGTTGCTTTTGCGCCGTATCCACTGCAAAGCTGGCCCCGCGCCGCCCCCACCGCGTCAATCTCGGCGGCGATGGCCGCCGTTGACCAAACGCGGTTGGCCAGCGATGGCTATGCAACGGCCCGCCGCCGTGTGGGGCAGTTGCTCGATGGCGCTCGGGCGCGTACCGCGCGGCGGCTGGCTCAACTGCGCGATCAGGTGGTGGACGAAGGCGAGATTCAGCGCTTGCGGCAGAATGGCGAGCTGCTCCTCGCCTATCAGTGGCAGATCAAACCGCGCGACGCAGCGACGACCGTCTGGGATCACGAGGGGGCGGAGCGGATGATCACGCTCGATCCCGACCTGAGCGCGGTCGAGAATGCGCAGCGCTACTTCGCCCGCTACGACAAGAAGAAGCGGGCCGCTGCCGAAGTGCCGCCCCGCATCGCCCAAGCTGAGCAGGACATCGCCTTCCTCGATGCGCTCGCTACCGATTTGGCGCAGGCCGAGCAGCGGCCCGAGATCGATGCGGTGCGCGAGGCGTTGGCCGAGGCGGGCTTCGTGCGGCCAGCGAAACGACGGGGTGGGGGCGTGGTGCGCGGTCCGCGCCGCTTCGAGGTCGAGGGCTTCGTCGTGCTGGTGGGCCGCAACGCCAAGCAGAACGATGAAATCACTTTTCGTCAGGCGGCGGGGGACGACCTTTGGCTCCATGCGCGGGGCGTGCCCGGCTCACACGTCATCCTGAAACGGGCGGGGCGCGAACCGAGCGAGCGGGCCATCGAGCGGGCCGCCGCGTGGGCCGCCTACTACTCCCAAGCCCGTGGCTCCAACGAGGTGTCGGTTGACATAACAGAGCGTCGGTTCGTGCAACGCCTCTCCGGCGCGCGGCCGGGCCTCGTCACCTACCGCCACGAGCGGACGGTGCGCGTAGCGCCGAGGGCGTAGGGGCGGAAAATCTTCCGCCCCTACCATTTGGCATTGCAGTGCAAGCCCGCAGCATAGGCAAAGTAGCTCTCTATCTCGCTTCAGCGCTTCAACCGCCCTGTCCGCACGAGGTGCCAGAGTCGTTCCCGTTCCCACAGTCGATTGCGCCAAAGAAATCGCAGCCCCGCGATCATTCCGCCCAACTCCCAGCCCCACAGTTCGGGTCGACGGGTGAAGGCGTACCAGTAGGCGAGACCAATCGCTTCTTGTTCGCTGCCCCGTTTCTGCCAGACGTGGAACTGCCAGCCACGGAAGGGCCAATACCACGTATTTTGGAAGAGCCAGAGCCGGTCGAGCATCGCGTGACCGTTGAAGGCCAGCGCATAGATCATCCGTTGCGGCGCCTTCCAGAGCGTCAGCAGCGGGACGGCGATGTGAACGAGCAAGGTATGGGCAAAGAGGACGGCGCTCTTGTAGCGACGATAAAAATAGGCCCACGCCAGCGGCTTGTCGATGAGGTCCGGCGCGACGGCCGCCACGATCACCCAACGATAATCCGCGTCGTCAAAAACATCGCTACGGCGCTGAATTTCATCGAGGGCGGCAACGGTATAGGCGATGTGGCTGGGTGGAAGCATGGGGCGTGGTTGTAGTCGGGCTGTCTGCGGTGTCGGTGCTGCGAGGAAGACGCTGGGAGTTGAGGGTTTTTGGCGTGTAGAGAATGGAGAATGGAATGATGGTGGCTCTTGTTTCACCGTTCTGCTGTTGAGATCCGTTAGATGTTTGGGCCGCGAATCGCGCATCGAGAAGCGGGGCAGGTTATATTTCGCTGCCTTACACTGCAACCGTTGCACCTTGCACTTTGCACCTTGCCCCAAACGGAATGAGGCCGAGCCGCTTAGGCGCATCACCCTCTCCGCTACTCAACCGAACACGCAACACGCCCTCAATATTTCAACAACGTTCGCACATCATACCCTTCCAACTCCGACCGCCCCTCCAATGGCTCCAGCTCGATCATGAAGAGGATGCGCACGATTTCGCCGCCCAGCGCTTCGATGAGTTCGACGGCGGCTCCCGCAGTGCCCCCCGTCGCCAACAGGTCGTCGAGCAGCACGACGCGCTGGCCCGGGCGGATCGCATCGACATGCAGTTCCAGAGTATTGGAGCCGTATTCCAGATCGTAGGCGCGGGCAATGGTCTCAGCGGGCAGCTTGCCGGGCTTGCGGATCGGCACGAAGCCTGCACCCAGCGAGACGGCGAGCGCCGCGCCCAGAATGAAGCCGCGCGACTCGACCCCCGCCACGATGTCGATGTTCTCGTCGTAGAGCGGCTCGGCCATCCATGTCAGCACCTGGCGGAGCGCCGTCGCATCCTTCAGCAGCGTGGTGATATCTTTGAAAAGAATGCCTTCTTTGGGGAAATCGGGCACGTCCCGCACCAACGCTTTCAGATGATCGGTATGTTTCATGGCGCTCCTAGTCGGTTTCAAATGGGGCTGATTCTGCAACCGGGGCGACCACCGGGGTCGTCCCCACACGCTGACAATTGTGATGCGTCAACGTAGGGTCGGGCCGCCGTGCCCGACCGCGTAGGGCCGCCGTGCCCGACCGCGGGCCGCCGTGCCCGGCCGTGTGGGCCGCCGTGTCCAACCACGTAATGACGCCGTTCTCACGCTGTGTATCAACGAGCAGCAAGGTGTCCGAAGCGCGATTCAGGCGTTGAGCGCCAGCAGGGCTTCCTCGCTGAGGATCGGGATGCTCAACTTCTGCGCTTTCGTCAGCTTCGACCCCGCACTCTCGCCCGCCACCAGATAATCGGTCTTGCTGCTGACCGACCCCACGACTTTGCCGCCCCGCGCCTCGATCCACGCTTGGGCGTCACGCCGCGTCAGGGTGGGGAGCGTGCCGGTCAGTACGAACGTGAGGCCCGCGAACGGTTGGCCATCGCGGGCGGCTTGGCGCTCGTGCTGCATCGCAAGGCCCGCCGCGGCCAGCTTCTGGATCAACCGCTGATTGCTCTCGTGGCTGGCCCACTCGGTCAAACTCTTGGCGCTGACGGGGCCGATGCCGTGGATTGCCTCCAGCGCGTCGGGCGGCGCGGCCAACAGCGCCTCCAGCGAGGGATAGCCGTCGGCCAGCAGCGCCGCAACGGTGCTGCCGACAAAGCGAATGCCCAAGGCGGTCAGCAGTGGCACCATGCCACGCGCTTTGCTCAGCTCGATCTCGCGGAGCAGGTTGGACGCGCTCGTCTCCCCAAAGCCTTCCAGCGCCGACAACTGCTCGAAGGTGAGGGCATAGATGTCGGCCACATCGTGCAGCAACCCCTCTTCCACAAAGCGGGCCGCCAGCTTGGAACCGAAGCCTTCGATGTTCATGGCGCCACGGCTGACGAAGTGCTCGACTTGGCGGACCAGTTGGGCCGGGCAGGCGGCATTGGTGCAATAATGGTTGGCCTCGCCCGCCAAGCGGCTGATCGGCTCGCCGCAGGAGGGGCAGTGGCTGGGCATCTGCCAGCTCCGTTCCGAGCCGTCGCGCAGTTCGGGGAGCGGGGCCAGCACCTTGGGGATCACATCCCCCGCCCGTTTCACGATCACCTCATCGCCAATACGCAGATCGCGGTCGCGGATGTAATCTTCGTTGTGGAGCGTAGCGTTGGAGACGATCACGCCGCCGATCTCGACCGGCGCGAGCAGGGCGTTGGGGTTGATGACCCCCGTCCGCCCCACGTTGACCGAGATGTCGAGCAGGGTGGTGATCGCTTCGCTGGCGGGAAACTTCCATGCCAGCGCCCAACGTGGCTCCCGCCCCGCAACGCCCAACGCCTCTTGCGTGGCGAAGGCGTTGACCTTGAAGACCACGCCATCCACCTCGTAATCCAGCGTCTCGCGCTGCGCCATCCACGACTTGGCATAGTCGACCGCCGCTTCAAAGTCGTGGAAATGCCGCGCATCGGCGCTGATCGGAAAGCCGAGCTGGGCCAAGTATTGCAACGTTTCCCATTGGCCGGGCAACGTCGTCCCCTCGACCTCGCCCACGCCATAGGCGAAGAAGGAGAGCGGACGTTGGGCCGTGATCCGGCTGTCGAGCAGCCGCAACGACCCCGCCGCCGCGTTGCGCGGGTTGGCGAAAACCTTTTCGTCGTGAGCCGCCTGCTGCGCGTTCAGCCGCTCAAAATCGGCGACCCGCATGTAGACTTCGCCCCGCGCTTCCAGCACGGCGGGCCGTGGCTGACCGGCAGGTAACGGCGCAACGGGGATGTGCAGCGGCACATCGCGCACGGTGCGCAGATTGGGCGTGATCTCTTCGCCGACGCGGCCATTGCCGCGGGTGGCACCGAGCGACAGCGTGCCATCCTCGTACCGAATCGAGACGGCCAGCCCGTCGATCTTCGGCTCCACCACCCACGAGAGCGGCAGATCGCCCGCCAGACGGAGCACCCGCTGCTGCCAGCGGCGCAGCTCGGCCTCGTCGAAGGCGTTGCCGAGCGAGGTCATTGGGATGCGATGCTGCACCTTGGCGAAATCGGCGCGGGGGGCATCGCCCACGCGCTGGCTGGGGCTGCTGGCCGAGCGAAGCTGCGGAAAGTCCGTCTCCAATTCGCGCAGTTCGGTCAACAGCCGGTCGTAAGCGGCGTCGGAGATTTCAGGGTCGTCGAGGACGTAGTAGCGGTGATTGTGGTAGCGCAACGCCGCCGCCACCTGTTGCCAGCGCTCGGCGGCCGCTTCTGTGCTCATTGCTTTTCTCTCAGTCATGGTGCGATTGTACTCGCAGAACGCAGAACGGGGAAGAGATGGGCATGGCTTTCAGCGCGGGGGCGGTTGAGGTTGCTGCTGGCTGCTGGGGCGCTGGTGAACGCAGAGCAGGCAACGCAGAGCAAGTAACGCAGAGCAAGTAACGCAGAGCAACTCACAAAACTCACAAAACTCATAAAACTCACAAAACTCATAAAACTCATAAAACTCGCCAAACTCACCAAACTCGCCAAACCCGCTAGGGCTGCTTATAATTGATGGCATGTTTACGCCAGAAAACCCCCTCATCATTCAATCGGACAAATCAGTTCTGGTCGAGGTTGCCAGCCCCCGTTACGAAGCCGCGCGGGACCAACTGGCCCGTTTCGCAGAGCTGGAAAAATCCCCCGAACATATCCACACCTACCGCCTCACTCCCCTCTCGCTCTGGAACGCCGCCTCTTCGGGCATGACGGGTGCGGGAGTCGTCGCGGCGCTGGCCGAATACAGCAAATACGATCTGCCGGACAACGTGCGGCGCGACGTCTTAGAGTTGATGAGCCGCTATGGCCGTGTGAAGCTGATCAAAGAGGGCGAGAAGCTGCTGCTTACCTCAGACGACGACATCCTCATCACCGAAATCTTCCACCAGAAAGAGATACGGGCGATGCTGCTGGGCAAGCTCGACCGTTTTCGGTTGGACGTCGATCCGGCGATGCGCGGTCAGATCAAGCAGGCGCTGCTCAAGATCGGCTATCCCGCCGAGGATCTGGCGGGCTATGTCGAGGGCGAGCATCTGGAGATCGACCTGCGCGAGCTGATGGCCCACAACGAGGCCGCCTTCGGTTTGCGCGGCTACCAGCGCGAAGCGGTCGATATCTTCCACGCGGGCGGCAGTTCGCGTGGGGGCAGTGGCGTGATCGTGCTGCCCTGTGGCGCGGGGAAAACGGTCGTCGGCTTGGCCGCGATGGCCGCGCTGGACGCCAGCACCTTGATCCTCACGCCCAACACGGTGGCCGTTCGACAGTGGATCGACGAGATCGTGGACAAAACGACCGTACCGCGCGAGGCGGTGGGCGAATACACCGGCGAGGTGAAGGAGATTCGCCCCGTGACGATCTCGACCTATCAGACGTTGACGTGGCGCAAGAACCGTAACGCCGATTTCCCGCACATGTCGATCTTCAACGAGCGAGACTGGGGGCTGATCATTTATGATGAAGTTCACTTGCTGCCCGCACCGGTCTTTCGCATCACCGCCGACATCCAAGCTCGCCGCCGTTTGGGGCTGACCGCCACCTTGGTCCGCGAGGATGGCCGCGCCGACGATGTCTTTTCGTTGATCGGCCCGAAAAAGTACGACGTACCGTGGAAAGAATTGGAGCAGCAGGGGTGGATCGCCACCGCCGACTGTACCGAGATCCGCATCCAGTTGGACGACGCGGAGCGCATGGACTACGCGCTGGCGGAGACGCGCGAAAAATATGGTGTGGCGGCGCAGAGCAAGGCCAAGCTGCCGATTTTGGATGCGCTGATCGGCAAGCATGAGGGTGACACCATTTTGGTGATCGGTCAGTACATCGACCAACTGAAGGCCATCGCTGACCATCTGGAGGCGCCGCTCATCACGGGCAAAAGCGCGGTGCGCGAACGGGAGAAGCTCTACGACCAGTTGCGGACGGGCGAGATCAAGCTGCTCGTTGTCTCGAAGGTCGCCAACTTCTCCATCGACCTGCCGGATGCGAATGTGGCGATCCAAGTCAGTGGCACCTTCGGCTCGCGCCAAGAAGAGGCGCAGCGTTTGGGGCGCATCCTGCGCCCGAAAAGTGACGGGGCGCTGGCCCATTTCTACACCATCGTGGCCCGCGACACCCGCGACCAAGAATTTGCCGCCAATCGACAGATGTTCCTGACCGAGCAGGGCTATCGGTATCAGATCCTTTATGGCGACGAGCTGACGGCCTTCGAGCCACGCCGCCTCGCAGTTGAGGAGTTGGCTGTTCCATGACGAGCTTCAAAGTGCTGGACGACGCGAGCATGTCGGACGAGGCGATCGTTGCGGCAGGGCTGGAGGCGCGGACGGTGCCGCAGATGCGACAGGTTGCCGCGCGGTTCGACTGGCCGCTCTCTGGCTTGCGGCGGGATGGTCTGATCGAACAGATGACGGGTTATTATCTGGACGAGGCACAGATTGCCCGCGCGCTGGACACGCTCACCGCCGAGGAGCGGCAAACTCTCTCCTTGATCGTTTGGAGTGCCAACCAGAGCGTGGCGGCAACGGCGTCGGCGGCCGAAGCGATGCGCCCCCTGCTCCGCAGCGGGCCGCGTGCGCCCATCGTCCCCACAACGGTGCAAGGCTTGGTGGAAATGGGGCTGCTTTTCCGGATCAACACCCCGTCGAACAGTCATATTGTGGTCACCCTGTCGTCCATTACGGATCGCTTGCTGCCCATCGAAGGATTGCTAGAAACGATGCGGCCTACGGCCCAGATGACCCGCTATCGGGCGAAGGATCCGCTCTCGCAGCTCCTACAGGTCGTCAACTTCTTGATCCAGCAGGAGGGCAAGCTGGTCAAACGTCAGTTACCTGCGGGCGCCGACCGAATCGATCCCACGGGCTGGCCGACGGGCGGGCAGGCGGGCCAAACTGTGAGCTACCACAGTATGGTCCCCATTTTCCCCTTTACCTCATGGCTTGACAGCAGGCCGCTGCTGGCGTTGAGATCGAGCTTGGGCGCCGCTGACAAGGCCGAAACGAACTTCTATCTGGCCTTAGCCTTCCTACTGTTTGGGGATCAGAGCAGTTTCCATCTGCAGATCGATGAGTCGCGCTTCCACGACTTTCTGCGCCTCCCTTTGGCCGAACAGCAGCTTAGGCTCTACGAGGCTTGGCTGGGAATGGGCCACCTGATTTGGGATGAACTGTCTTGGCTACAGAGCCGGTCGAGTGACTTTATCATGTTGCGACAGATGCGCTGGGGCTGGGGAACGCTGACACCTGCCACCTTTAGCGCGGCGCTGGCCGAGGCACGGGCCGCGCTGTTCGTGATCTGGCGCTGGCTGTTGGCGGAGGGGCACGATGGCCGGGCGTGGCTCTCGGTCGAATCGCTCCTCCAACTGCTCCGTGCGACGCGGCCCTTGCTGTTGGGCACGACACGCCCCCCACAAGGGCAATGGTATATCGCCGACGCGCGTGGCACCGCCTACGAACACAAATCGTATCGCCTTTGGCGCAAGGGGGCGGGACGGGCCTTTGCCTATATGCTGCGCGGGCCGATGCGCTGGTTGGGCTATGTCGATTGTTTGCACGACAGCCAGGGCGAGCTGGTTGCGGTGCGGCCCGTGGCGGGGGCATTGTCCCTCTTCAAGGGCGAAATCAGCGTGTTGGACCGCGAAGAAGCGCTGCCGCTCACATGGGAGGGGCTGCGCGTCACCGTGCCGACCAGCGCCTCGACGCGGCCCCTGCTCAGTCTGCTCTCCGAAGTGGCGCAGCTCGACCATGTGGAGGGCAATGCGATTTGCTTTGAATTTACCTTAGCGGCGGCGGCGAGGGCCTTCGCCAACCATCTGACGCCGGAAGCGATCCGAGACCGTTTCGCGGCCCGTGCCGTCACGCTCCCCAGTGCGGTCAGTCAGGCGTTGGATCGGTGGAAGCAGGGTTGGGGCAAGGCCCACCGCTACGATGAATTCGCCCTGATGGAAGTCGAGGGTGAGTTGCTGGTGCGCGAGCTGGGGATCGGCACTCAGCTCAACGACTATATTGCTTACCGTCTTAGCCCGACCACCTTCGCCGTGCTGGCGGACAGAGTGGCAGAGTTGGTGAGCCACTTGGAAGCGAAGGGCTACCACCCGCGCCAGCTCTAATCAGGTTCGAGCGTTCAAGGGAGTAAGAGGGAGCACGGTGGCTCGCACGGTGTGGAAAGTGCGAGACCGGATCGAGAATCGGTATCCGTTGAGGGGCCATGCGGATCTCATTGTTTTACGATGGCCCACCCTCACACCCGCCCAGAGCAGACGATCTCCTCCGCGATCACAATAACCCGATCCAACCCGCATCCGAAAGGATTTGAATGAGTCGACTGACGACGCTCGAACTATTGAGTGGCTATCGTGCCAGCAATCTGATCACGTTACGCAACATCCACGGCCTTGATCCGCAGCTTAGGATCAAAGAGGAAGTCGTTTCCGCGTTGGCGACGCACTTCAGCGACCCCGACCGCATCAAGGAGGCGATCGCCCACCTTGATGCGCAAAAGCGGAAGATTATGGACTATATGCGCCTTGCCGAGGGAACTATCGAGCGGGACACTTTGAGGATGATCTTGGTGAGCGACGGTATCGCCGCAAAGGAAAAGCCGAGCGAAGGGCCGCGCTATTCGCCCTACCATAAACCCCCGACCGCCAACCCGCAAAAGAAAAACCCGACCGACTTCGTTGATATCGTGGCCTCGCTTGAAGCCACCGGCTTACTGTTGGGCACAGGGACGCCCGATCTTGCCACGGTGGTCGACTTCGGTATTGCCATGGACTACCATGTGCCCGCCGAAGTGTGGCCCCATCTGCCCGTGGTGACGTTCCCCGTTTCCGACGAAGCGCCGACTTTTGAACATATCGCGCTTGGCAACGCAGAGCAATTCAGCCGTGAACTGTTCGTGATCTGGAGCTACATCTGGCACAACCAGCCCACCCTGCTGAAAAGCGGGTTGATCTCAAAGCGCGACCTCAAGGCGCTGGCGGCACAACTGCCGCGTGACCTAGCCGTTGGGTCCGGTCGTTCGGAGGATGATTTTCCCAAGCTCTATCTTCAACGGCAACTGCTTGACGTGCTGGGGATGATTCAATCAGACTACGAGGACGTGCTCAGGGTTGACCAAGCGGCGGCGCGGGCGCAGTGGGCACTCCGCATCGAAGCGCGGGTCGCGCAGTGGTTGGCGAGCTATCAGGAGGCGTCATGGTGGAGCGACATGCGCCAAGTCGAGGCGATGGGCGCTGTGCGTTGGACCTCGTCTGAGGGCAAGGAGGTAACCGACGGGCAGCTCGACGCGCGCCGCTGGCTCCTTGATCAGATCAAAGCGCTGGGCAACGATCAGTGGCAGCGGTTGAGCGATCTGCTTTCGATCATCCGGCTGCGAAACCGCAGCTTTCTGATCCGTAGAGAAATGCGTTCTAGCTACAACTATTACTCGTTTGGGAGCCAGAACGACCATCGGTACACTCGCTACCAAAATCCGATGGGCTGGGATTTCCAAGGGGTGACGAGCGAAGAAGATGGCTGGCTTAAGATTGAGCGCAATTTTGTGCGCCACCTGCTGACGGTGCTCTTTTGGTTCGGGATCGTTGATTTGGGGCTTGATGGCGCGGGCCAAGTGGCTGGGTTCCGTCTGACCGAAGTGGGACGACATCTCTTTAAGGGGGCGCCGCCCCCCGCGCCACCCGATCCAGATTCGTGGCGCTTGGTCTTGCAGCCCAACTTCCACTTGGTGGCCTTCGGCCCCGTGCCGGAAGAGGGCCTGCTGACGTTGGAAATGTTCGCGGATCGCCTCTCGGCGGATCGCGCGGTCGAATATCAGATCAGCAAGGAGAGCGTCTATCGCGGCCAGCAGTTGGGCTTAACGGGCGAGCAGATCTTGGCACACTTGCGCCGCGTGAGCGCGACCGACCTGCCCCAAAATGTCGTGCGTTCGCTCGCCGAATGGCAAGCGGGCCACGAACGGATCACGATTCACCCCCAGGTCCAACTGCTTCAGTTGGCGGACGAGGCCCAGCTCGACACCTTGATCGAGGCAGCGGGCGAGGGCGTGTTGCGCAAGGTGGGCGCGACGGTGGCCCTTGTGCTCGACGATGGGGCGGTCAGCGCCGCCCTGGAAGCGGCAGAGTGGGGTGCGATCACGACCCACGACGCTCAAGGGGCCGGATCGTTGCGATTGGCGGAGGATGGCACCGTCTTGCTCCATCATGCGACCGCCGACCTCTATACGCTGGGCCAGCTTCAGCGGCTGGCGGAGCCGGATGGCGCGGGCGGTTGGCGGCTGTCGCGGGCGGCGGTGCGGCGTGTGCAAGACGAAGGGGGTCTCTCATCCGAGGCGCAAATTGAGCAGTGGCGAACGCTGGTGATTGGCCCGTTGCCCGCCTGGGTCGAGCCGCGCATCAAAAGCTGGGGCGGCTATTTCGGCAGCGCGAAGCTCCATACGGTGCGCTTGCTCGAAGTCAAAGACAAGGAAGTGCAGCGCGAGATTCGGAGCCACCCGCAGTTGCGCAAGGCGCTCAGCGCCTTCCAGCCACAGGGGGTCTTGCTTGAACTGGCGTCCGATGCCGATGTGCAAGAAATTGAGCGCCTGCTGGCCGACTTTGGGATCGCACTTGAGGGCGACGGCTGAGCGCAAATCTGGACGAATCTGTTGCCGACGGCGCTGGCTCCGCCACCGAACGGCAGGCGCGTGGCGAGTGTACCGATGTCACTCGCCACGCACCCGAACCGCTACAGCTCATGGGGCGTGAGCAGCGGCTCGCCATCGAAGCTTTCGCGGTAGGTCACGTCGCGTCCCGCCCGCAGCTCTTTCTCGAAGTTCGCGTTCTGCTGATGTACCACCATACCCGCTTGCTCGTAGAGCCGTGTCGCGCCGCTGGGGTTCGACGCATCGACATGGAGGTCAACGCCGTCCTTGCCCGCACCTTGCCACGCGGCGAAGGCATGGCGCAGCAATGCCACCCCCAAGCCCCGCCGTCGCCACGGGCGACGTACGCCCAAGGTATCGACATAGGCGATACGTTCGTCGGTGCCACTTTTTGATTTGGTCAGCGCCATCCCCGCGATTTCCTCCCCGTCCATCGCCAGCCACCATTTCGTCGGGTCGTAATCGGGATCGGTCTCGATCCAATGCTGCCAATCGGCCAGCTCTTCCTCGAATCGGGTGTCGCTGTGACCCCAATGATCGCGGAAGGCATCGCGCACCGCGTGGACCAGTGGCTCCAGGTCGTGCGGCGGCTCGAAGGTGCGTAGTGCGATGCCCTCCGGTAGCTCCGAGGGCTGGATCGACCCGTTGAAGAGAATGCGCATCTGCCAGAAATGGCGGGCGCACGTCATGCCGCACGCTTGAAAGAGCGCCTCGGCGGGGGCGTAGCCATTGGAAGCTCCCGCGTGCATGACCACGCGGATATCCGACGGCACCCGTGGTAGGGCGGCCTGGCGCGCACGCTGTTCGACCCATGCCATCAGCGCCGTGCCGATGCCACGCCCTTCGTAGTCGGGGTCGACGCGGCCCCACGTCCAGACCGACACGGGCGGATTTTCGTGGTGAAAGAGGGCGATGATGCCGACGATTCGGTCACCATCTAGGACGATCCGTTCATCCGCTTCGAGCGAGTGGCCGGGCCACGTCATCTCGGTTTCGACCTGTTGCGCGGTATGATCGGTATGACCCTGCATCACGATTGAGGCACGATTGATCATCGGCAGCAGGGCAGGGATGTCTTCTAATGTGGGCGGGCGGACCGTGAAGTGGTCGCCCAATCGGTCAAAGGGGTTCATGGTAACGTTTGGTCCTTGTTTGTCTTGCTTTCTGGTCAGGGGGGGTGGATGGGTGATAGACATCGGTAGCTCCTTTCTACCGAGCCTTACGGCAGCCGTAAGGCAGCCGTGCTCCACATGCCCTTGCCTGGTCAAGGCAAACAAAAAGGGCCGTGGAGAACTGTGCCTCCACGGCCCGCTCGTAACGCTCTTGGCTTTACATAATCATGTGGTCTGGAGAGACAATGATCCCACGAATGGCCGGAGTACCCGTTTGGGCCGGGCCGAAGGGGGTGGTGAATCGTTGTTTTGTCATTGTGCGTCTCCAAAAAACATGAGGGGTGAATTGACCGATACAGGATACGGGAAAACGGGGCGGATGTCAACCCCGAATTTGGGGAGGGACTTAAAGTGATGTGCCAAGGTGGGTGAAGAAAGCTGTCAGTGTAGGGAGCTTGAGGCGCTTAGGGTCTGACGGCGCTGGGGAAAATCAATGCGCTAACATTGTTCTGGCAAAGGCCAACACGCGACACAGCGGCCCGACAGGTCGAGCGTTTCGTCTAGTAGGCGCTACTATCGAAGGGCGCTTTGATCAGGGTGCGGAGCAGGATTTTCAGATCGAGGGTGAGCGACCAATTTTCGATGTACCAGAGGTCGTATTTGGTGCGTTCGAAGATACTGCTATCCCCCCGCAGGCCGTGAAGCTGCGCCCAGCCGGTCATGCCGGCCCGTTCCATGTGGCGATCCATGTAGCGCGGGATTTTGCTGCGGAACTCTTCCACATACTGAGGCTGTTCGGGCCGTGGCCCGACCAAGCTCATCTCACCGATCAGCACGTTGATGAGTTGGGGCAATTCGTCAAGGCTGGTCCGTCGAATGAAGGCGCCGATGCGGGTGACACGGGGGTCGTTCTCAACGGTCCAGGTGGCATGTTTTTCGGCATCGGAGCGCATGGAACGAAACTTGATGATGCGGAACGGGACGGCGTCCAACCCCATCCGCAGTTGGGTAAAGAAGACGGGGCCTGGACTTTCCACTTTGATTAGGATCGCAACCAGCAGCAACAGAGGCGAGATCGCGATCAGCCCCATGCCACTGAGCAGGATGTCCAAGCCACGCTTCACCGCCAGCTTCCAGCCCCGTTGCGCGATGTCACGCACCGTTAGCAGCGGCAGCCCATTCAGATCTCCGATCGTCATCTCGCCCGCCATGAATTGGAAGAGGTCGGGGAAGACTTTGATCGAGACCCGTTCGCGCTGGGCGCTGTTGATAATGGCAACGATATCCCGGTGGTCGCTTTCGGGCATGCCGATGATCACCTCGTCGACCCCCAAGCGGTCGATCAATTGGGGCATTTCGTCCACCGTGCCCACCACCAGCGCCGACAGATCGACCGTGGGCCGCTTGGGGCCAGCTTCCACCACCCCGACCACGCGATAGCCGACGTGCGGCATCCGTTTGAGCGCGTTGACGATGGTCTGCGCCGTTTCGCCGGAACCAACGACCAGCACGTTTTGCGCCGCGACCCCATTCGCCTGCAGCCGGCTCTGCACGAAGCGGTGGACGAGCCGGCCCGCCGCAACGACCAGAATCGTCAGCCCCCACGCATAAAAGACCATGAGACGCGGATAGTCGAACTCGGCGCTGTTCTTGAACAGGAACGAGGTCGCCGCCAACGTGATGACGGTGCCAACGCTGGTCGCGGCGAAGAGCCGACCCAGCTCGTCGACGAAGCTGGGTAGCCGCCGCTGATAAAGCTTGTAGAAGAAGAAGGTGGTGATCATTGCCCCGACTTGGATCAACAGCATGTTGCTGTAGGTGCTGAAATCCAAAGGCCCTTGATAATCGGTGGCGAGGCGCAGGCGGAAAGCCAAGAAGAAGGAGGCCGCCACCAACAGGGCATCCACCACGATCAGCGCCATCGGAAAGAGGAAGGCGATGCGTCGTCGACGCTGCCGAGCGCGGCGCACGGTGGCCACACTGTCGGCGGCGGGTTCCGCGATGCGCACGGGCAGCGTGACGATGCGGCCCGTTTCCGATGGGGGGGTGCGTTGGGGATCGATGGTCATACGCCAGAACTCAGTGGGTCGCCGATGCCACGCCACGCGCTTCTTTGGGGCGTAGCGCGTTACGAAAGAGATTGACGCCGCACAAACCCCAGATCCCGCTTTTGATCAGCAGATTGAGGGGCAGCGGGGTGCGCTCCTGATAATGTTTGCGATGAAAGATCGACATCGCGTCGTAAAAGTTGACGATGCTGGCACGGCTCCGCTGGCGGCTCGATTCGCCCTTGTAATGGAGGACCGTCACCTCGGCGTTATACCAAACCTGCCAGCCGGCCTGCTTGATGCGGTAGGCCAAGTCCAGATCTTCACCATACATAAAAAAGGCTTCGTCCAGTAGTCCCGCCTCGGCCAACGCTTCGCGCCGCATTAACATGAAAGCACCGACCACCGAATCGACCTCGGTCGAAAGGGTATCGGGCAGATAACTCATGTTGTAGCGACCAAAGCGGGGGTGGCGTTTGAAGAGGAAAGAGAGGCCCGTCAGGCGATAGAAGCTGACTTCGGGCGTGGGGAAGCTACGGCGGCAGGCACGGTCCAGCGAGCCGTCGGGCCGCACCAGCTTGGGGCCTGCCGCCCCGCAATCGGGGTGGGCCACCATGAAGTCGATCATCTGTGCCAAAGCGTCAGGTGGCAGCAGGATGTCGGGGTTGAGCAGCAGCAGGTAGGGTGGCGCCTCCGATGCGGGGGCGACGCCCGCTTGCCCCATGCCGAAATAGCGCAAGCCCAGATTGTTGGCGTGGGCATAGCCCTGATTCGTGGCTTGGACGATGAGATGAACCTCGGGGAACTCCGAGGCCACCATCTCGGCGCTGCCATCGCCGCTGGCGTTGTCCACCACGCAGACCGACAGATCGACAGCGCCACGACTGTCATGGATCGAGCGCAGACAGTCGCGGAGTAAGGCCTTCGTTTTATAATTGACAATGACGATCCCTAGATCGGCCATCGAGTTCTCTCAGCTATTTTGGACAAGTACCCCACATTCTAACATTAGGAGAAGTTATTTCAAAAGGCAACGCAGACCGGCAGACCGGCAACGCAGCCCGCAGAATGAAACCGGCAAAAGGCAGCGCATTTCCTGCACGCCCGACTTGCGCCCACTTCCATGCCCGCCACACCCCCCGCGCCCCATTTCCCATCTTGCTGCTTTTCGCTACACTCGACATCTGCCGAGCCGAAGGGACGGTTCGTGTACACCCCTCAGAAAGAAGCGCCGATGTCTGCAACGATTGATGTTCCGCCGCCAACGCTCCTCGTCATCTTTGGCGCGGGTGGAGACTTGACGTGGCGCAAGCTGGTGCCCGCACTCTACAACCTCTATCTGGACGGATGGATGCCGGAACGGTTCGCCGTGCTGGGATTGGATCGGCGCGAATGGGAAGCGCCATCCTTCCAAGCGCATCTGCAGGAAGGGGTCGCGGCCAATTCACGGCGTGGCACGCCGGACGAGGCGACGTGGGGCGAATTCGTGGCGCATGTCGACTACCAAGTGCAGGATTTTGCGGAGGATGCGACCTACGACGCGATCCGTGCCGCCTTCGATCAGCAGCGTGCCGATTGGGGCGACGAGGCGAGCTGTACGTTCTATTTGGCGACGCCGCCCTTCTTGGTCGAGATGATCGTCAAGAAACTGAGCGAGCACAAGCTCAATCGGCCGAAGGACGCCACGCGTATCGTGGTCGAAAAGCCGTTCGGTACCGATCTGAAATCGGCCCAAGCACTCAACCGTATGCTGCTGCGCCACTTCGACGAGACGCAGATTTATCGGATCGACCATTACTTGGGCAAAGAAAATGTCCAAAACTTGTTGGCGCTCCGCTTTGCCAACATTCTGTTCGAGCCGCTCTGGCACCGCCACTACATCGACCATGTGCAGATCAGCGTGACCGAAACGGTCGGGGTCGGCCATCGTGGCGGCTACTACGATGGCTCCGGTGCCTTGCGCGACATGCTCCAGAACCATCTGTTGCAATTGCTCTGTCTGGTGGCGATGGAGCCGATGGTCTCCTTTGAGGCGGACGAAATTCGGGACAAGAAGGTGGATGTCTTGCAAGCGGTGCGCGCCATCCCGCCTGATGGAGTGGCGGCGGCGGCGGTACGCGGCCAATATGGGGCGGGCGAGATCGCCGGTCAGCCGGTGATGGGCTACCGCGAAGAGCCAGAGATTCCGCCCGATTCTATTACGCCGACCTTCGTCGCCCTGAAGCTCTATGTCGACAACTGGCGCTGGCAAGGCGTGCCGTTCTATCTGCGGACGGGGAAGCGGCTGAAAGCCCGCGACTCGGAGATCGTGATCACCTTTCGCGATGTCCCGCACCGCGCTTTCCCGCGCCACACCGACCCGTCGTGGCAGCCCAACCGTTTGGTGATTCATGTGCAGCCGACGGAAGGGGTGGACATCTGTTTTCAGGCCAAGCGACCCGGTCCCCGCATGATCTTGGCACCCGCTGACCTCAACTTCCGTTACGCGGTCGATTTCCCCGAATCGCCACTGCCCGAAGCCTACGAGACGCTGCTGCTTGACGCAATGTCCGGCGACCAGACGCTCTTCATGCGGGTCGATCAGGTCGAGTTGGCGTGGGCCATCGTGCAGCCGGTTCTGGATGCGTGGGCCGCTGCCCCGCCCGCCGAACCGTTTCCCAACTATGCGGCGGGCAGTTGGGGGCCAATCGCCGCCGATCGGCTGCTGGCGCAAGACGGCAATTCGTGGGACGCGCCGACCGATGGCCACGAGCACCGAGATCAGCACGCGGCGGCAGTTGAGGAGAACGCGCACGATTGAGCAACCGGCGCTGCGATAGGTACGCACAAGGAGAAATCATGCAGGGAACTGTTGCGGGCTATTTCGATGACTTTGAAGCAGGGATGCAGTTCACATCGTTGGGGCGCACCGTCACCGAAGCCGACATCGTCAACTTCGCGGGCCTTTCGGGGGACTTCAACGCGATCCACACCGATGCGGAAGTGGCGGCGGCGGGCGATTTCGGGCAGCGGATCGCCCACGGGATGCTGGTGCTCAGCATCGCCACGGGGCTGGCGACGCAATTGGGCGTGGTGGGGGACAAGGTGCGTGCCTTCCTCGGCTTGGAGTGGAAGTTCCGCAATCCGGTCTTCATCGGGGATACGATCCGCGTCGAGTTGACCGTCGCCAACCTGCGAGAGGCGCGGCGCATGGGCGGCGGTTTGCTGACCTTCGATGTAAAAGTGCTCAACCAAAAGGATGAGACCACCCAAAAAGGGAGCTGGACCCTGTTGTTGCAAAAACGGCCCTCGGGCTGAGCGCCGCGCCTCATCAGAACTGTGCTATACTGTTAGCCAATGTAGAGAGGACAAGTCGATACCGACGGTAACGCGGTTCGGCGAGAACGCTGGAGGAGAAGGACGGCATGGCCGGTCATAGCAAATGGGCAAACATCAAGCACCGCAAAGCGGCGAGTGACGCCAAAAAAGGGAAAATCTACACCAAGCTGGCAAAGGAGATCGAATCGGCCGCGCGACAGGGCGGCAGCGACTTGGACTACAACTTCGCGCTGCGGCTGGCGGTCGACAAGGCTAAAGCGGCCAACATGCCGAACGACAACATCGAACGGGCCGTCAAGCGCGGCACCGGCGAGCTGCAGGGGGCGGCGCTGGAAGAGCTGTACTACGAGGGCTACGGCCCCAACGGCACGGCGCTGATGCTGAAATGTCTGACCGACAACCGCAATCGCACCGTCGGCGACATTCGCTCGACCTTGAAGAAGGCGGGCGGCAGCTTGGCCGAGAGCGGTGCCGTGGCTTGGCAGTTCGACAACAAAGGGCTGATCACCGTGCCCCACAAGGGGGGCGATCCGGACGAACTGATGATGATGGCGATCGAGGCAGGGGCGGAGGACTTGGCCATTGAGGACGAACTGGTCGAATTCACCACCGCACGCGAGAGCCTGCAATCGGTGACCGAAGCGCTGAACGGGTTGGGGCTGAAGGCGGAAAGTGCCGATCTGGTCATGGTGCCGCAGCATTACGTCACGCTCTCGGTCGAAGATCAAGTCAAAGTGATGAAGATGATCGGCCAACTGGAAGAGCTGGAGGATGTGCAAGAGATCTTCAGTAATGTCGACTTCTCGGACGAGGCCGTGGCGCTGGTGGAGGCATGAGTGAACGGCTGCTCGGCATCGACCCCGGCACCGCGATTGTGGGCTGGGGCGTCGTCGAGGGCGCGGACCAAGCCTTGCACTTGGTCGATTATGGAACGATCCGCACCCCCGCCAACACGCCGCTCGTCGAACGTGTGACGCAGATCTACGATGAACTGAATGCGTTGCTCGATCAGTTTCAGCCGACCGGTGTGGGGATCGAGCAGCTTTTTTTTGCGCGGAACGTCAGTACGGCGCTTCCCGTGGCCCACGCACGGGGGGTGATGCTGCTGGCCGCAGCGAAACGGGGGCTGCCACTGCGCGAATTTACGCCGATGCAGATCAAGCAGGCGATCACCGGCTACGGCGGGGCCGACAAGACGCAGATGCAGCAGATGGTGCGCCTGTTGCTCGGGCTCGACAGCATCCCGCGCCCCGACGATGCTGCGGATGCCATCGCGGTCGCGCTCTGCTACCATCAAACCCTCAGCTTCCCACTCGCGTAGTAACGCAGAACGGAAAAGAGAAGGGTTTGTTGTTGTGGAGGGGACCGAAGGGGGTTTTGCTTGCTGCGATGGCGTGGGTGAACGCAAAACGCAGGACGGAATGGCAACGCGGGCAATGAGTCGCCGCGCAACTCCCGCACTCCTACAGCCCAACACACCAGCACGCCCACTTGTCTACCCATGTTCCAATATTTCCGAGAACCGATCAGCGGCCTGACCCACCTTGCGGGGGCCATCTTTGGCTTCGTAGGGCTGCTGTGGCTCGTCTATCTGACCCGTGATGACCCCGCAAAGATGACATCGATGATCGTCTATGGGATGAGCATCGTGTTGCTCTATTCGGCCAGCGCGGCGCTGCACCTGGTCAAGGGATCAGCGCGGCTGATCCTCTGGCTCAATCGCTTCGACCATGCGGCGATCTACCTTTTGATCGCCGGGACCTACACCCCGATCTGTGTCAATCTGCTGACGGGCAATTGGCGCTTGGGGATGTTGGGGACGATCTGGGCGCTGGCGGTTTTGGGCGTGATCTACAAACTCATCTTCTTCAAAAGGCCCAACCACCTCTCCACGCTGCTTTACTTGGGCATGGGATGGATGGCGATCATCGCCTTCCCAGAGCTTTTGCCGCGTATGCCAGCGGGAGCCCTTTGGTTGACCGTAGCTGGCGGCGCCCTCTACAGTGGCGGAGCGCTGATCTACGCGGTCAAACGGCCCAACTTTCATCCCGAGTTCGGCTCGCACGAGATCTGGCATCTCTTCTGCTTGGCCGGTAGCGCCCTGCATTATGCAGCAATCGCCTTCTACGTTGCCTAGTCCCGCGTTACTCGATCCCTGAAAAGCGGCGTATAATTGCGCTCATTCGCTCAATTTCCCCTCGGAATGTGCGCTCGACGCACTAGAACGGAACTGAAATGCGCTGGCGCAGGATATTCGATCTGTTCAAAGATACCGCGATGGAATGGCAGAAAGACAAGGCGACGCGCCTCGCTGCCGCGCTCTCTTACTACACGGTCTTCTCCCTTGCCCCCCTGGTTGTCATTATTCTCGCGATCATCAAGCTGGTGCTCGAAGGCAATGCCGCCGAGACGATCTTTTTGGAGCAGATCAAAGGGCTGGTAGGGAGTCAAGGGGCCGAATTCTTCCAGCAGATCATCAATCGAGAGGATGATACCAGCTCAAATCTGTTGGCCTCGTTGATTGGGGTGGTCACCCTTTTGTTCGGCGCCACGGGTGTTTTTGGGCAGCTCAAGGAATCGTTGAACACTGTGTGGGGGGTGGCCCCCGATCCGGGCCGTGGCATCGTCAACTTCGTGAAGACCCGCTTCCTTTCCTTCACCATGATTCTGGGTGTCGGCTTCCTGCTCCTCGTATCGCTCCTCCTCAGCAGCGGGCTGACAGCGGTCAGCAATTTCGCGGGGGGACTGCTGGGCGATCGTGCCCTGGTGGCCCAGATCGTCACGACCCTGTTCTCCTTTGGCGTGATCACGCTCCTCTTCGCCATGATCTTCAAGATTTTGCCCGATGCCGAGATCGAGTATCGGGATGTGTGGGTGGGTGCGGCCTTCACCGCCTTCCTGTTCACCATTGGCAAATACCTGATTGGTCTCTACCTCGGTAACGCAGGGGTGACCTCCAGCTATGGGGCGGCAGGCTCACTGATCGTCATTCTGCTATGGGTCTATTATTCGGCTCAAATCCTGCTCTTCGGGGCTGAATTCACCCAAGTCTACGCGCAGCGTTTCGGCTCCCGGATCGAAGCTTCCGAAGGCGCCCATCTGGTCGATAAGACGCTGGCGCAATCGGAGGGCGACCCGCTGGACGACGAGGATGTGGCGAGCGGAAAGCAGGAGGCGGACGCGGAGGGCGGTGCGAAGCCTACCTCCGGTCCGGTGATCATCACCCATCAGAAACGCGACCGCAGCTAACCGCTAATTCACTCATCGCTTGCTCACGCACCCCTCCTCCCTAGAACGGATCGTCGCATGTCCTCGATCATTCCGCAGGAATGGCGCGCCACCACCATTATCCAAGCGACGTTGGTGGTTGTGGCCATTCTCTTTGGCTTCTGGTTGCTCTACCAAGTCCGATGGGCGATCTTTGTGTTACTCGCCGCCATCGTGCTGAGCACGGCCCTGACCCCGTTGGCAAAGCAGATCGAGCGGCGAACACCCCTCTCGTTGCTCGCTTCAATCTCTCTCGTCTATCTGTTGCTTGGCGTGGGCCTTGCGCTCTTTCTCTGGCTCTTTCTGCCGCTGGTCTCACAGCAACTCGTCGCGATTTGGCAACAGCTTCCCGACTACTATCGGCAGGTACGGGAGCTGCTCACCGGCTCGTCGATCTATCTTGTTCGCCAGTTCGCGGCGCGGCTACCCTTGGAATTCGGCAGCGCGGCGAGCACGGCCCCCGCACCGACTGACGGCGCCGCCGTCCCCGTAGATTTCGCTGCGATCTCTGCGCTGTTCAGCGCCGGTTTTCGCACGATTTTTGTGACAGTGGCCACCCTACTACTCAGTCTTAACTGGACGGTGGAAGGGGACAAGGCGCTTCGTTTCCTCAACATCACCCTGGTGCCGCCCGAACGGCGCGAGGCGGCGCGGGCGTTGGTCGACGAGATTCTGCAAAAGGTGGGCGCCTATGTGCGTAGCCAAGCGATCCTTTGTCTTTTTGTGGGGGTCTTGGCGCTGGTCGCCTATCTGATCATCGGCCTGCCAAACGCTCTTTCTCTGGCGCTCTTCGCGGGCTTCATGGAAGCGGTGCCCTTCGTGGGGCCATTCCTTGGCGCGGTCCCGGCGCTGCTCATCGCCCTCACCCTCGATCCCAGTAAGGCGCTGTGGGTCGCGGTGGCGACGTTGATCATCCAACAGGTCGAGAACGTGTTACTGGTGCCGCGCATCATGCGGCGCGTGGTGGGGATCAACCCCGTTGTCGCGCTCTTGGCAATCTTCTCTTTTGGCTCGCTCTTCGGCATCTTGGGGGTCATTCTGGCGATCCCGCTCGCCGCTGTGGCCCAAATATTGGCCGACCGTCTGCTCGTCAAGGAGATCAGCTTTTCCCAGATCAAGGCGGGGGAACGGGGGGCGGTAACGCGAGTTCAGTACGAAGTGAAAGAGTATCTGGCCGATATTCAGAAACAGGCGCTCCAACAGCAAGATGTCTCGCTGGACGATGAGCGGCGCGAGATCGAGGAGCGGATGGAGCGCATCGCCACCGACCTCGATGCGTTCTTGTCCGAACAGCACACGCATCGTCAGGAGGCCAGATGAAACGGGTCGCTTGGGTGACATTCATCGTCGCGGCGACGATCGCCGTTTTGATGGTGCTGTGGCAGTTTCGGGACGCGATCTGGCTCCTGCTTTTCGCCCTCGTGGTCGCGGCCACCATTCGCCCCTTTGCGGACTATTTCAGCGCACGCGGCATGTCGCGCGGGCTGTCGCTGGGGCTTGGCTATGGGGTGATGCTGCTGGCTTTGGTGGGGTTGCTGGGGGTGTTGGGGGCGTTGGCTCTACGCGACACGCAAGAACTGTTGAACGCGCTGATCATCCGTTATGAGGCGATCCGCGTGGCTTGGCCGAGCGGGGCGGCGTGGCAGCAGGCGGTCGCCGACTGGTTGCCGCCCAGTGCCGATCTGTCGACCGCCATGACGGGGGGCGAGGGGGCGAACGTAGCCCAAACCATCGGGGGGGTGACCGGCTCGCTGGCTACCAGTCTCGGCTACTTTGTACTGGTCATCATGACCAGCATCTACCTCGCCGCCGATCAAGCTCGCTTCGAGCGGATCTGGCTCTCCTTCTTGCCGGTGCGCCACCGGTCGACCGCCCGCACCATCTGGCGCGAAGTCGAAGACAATGTGGGGGCCTACACCCGCAGCGAACTGTTTCAGGGGTTGATCGCTGCTGTCCTGCTCAGCATCGGCTACACCCTGCTGGGCCTCGCCTACCCCGTCCTGTTCGGGCTGCTGGGGGCGGTGGCGTGGTTCATCCCGATTTTGGGCTTCCTTTTGGCCCTGATTCCGGTCACCATCGCCGCGCTGATATCGGGCCAGCTCACCACCTGGATCGCGATCGGCTTTACGGTGTTGCTGCTGCTGCTGCTCGAAGGGGTGATGGAGCCGCGCGTCTTCAATCGCGGTCGGTTCAGCGGGCTTTTCCTGATCCTGATGCTGATCGTCTTTGTGGAACAGTTGGGGATCGCAGGGTTGCTGATCGCACCGCCCATCGCGGTGGCGTTGCAGATCCTCTTCGACCGGCTGATGCGGGAACGGGCAGCGCTGTCCACGACGGAAGAAAAATCGCTGACCGCCTTACGGGGACAGCTCGCCGAGTTGGCCACGATGATGGCCGTGCAGCCCGAGCCGCCCACGCCACGGTTGCAGACGATGTACGACCGCCTTGCCAACCTCGTGGCGGAAGCAGAGCAGGCCACCGACGGAAAGCGTACTGCGCGATCCGAGGGGTGACCACGCACCCCCGCGTCTGCCCGATGCCACGGCCCTTGTCCGAGCGCTGAACCGGCTTGGCACGGGCCGTGTTGGTGGCGAGGGAATAGCGTGGAAATGCGCGGCAGGGCGTGGGGACTATCCGTTGTCCAACTGGCGGATCAGCCCCAACATCGCCGATTCGTCCGTATCCAACCCCTCGATCTCGTCCGTCAGATCGGCCAACAGCGAGATCATCTCGCCCGCCTCGTAGCAGCTCAACACCTGCGGATGGATGTAGTAGGCGCGCGACACGGCGCGGCTGTTGCCCAGCGCCTCCGCGACCCCGTCGATCGCCGTCAGGACGTTTCCTTTCAGCGCCTCCGGATCATCCGTCTCTTCGCAGGCCCGCAGCGTCGCGATGGCCGCGACCGTGCCACCCCACGTCCGAAAATCCTTGGCCGTGAAATCTTGGCCCGTCACCTCGCGCAGGTAGTCGTTCACATCCCCCGACCCCACCGTTTGGCGCTGGCCGTCATCGTCGATGTACTGAAAGAGATCGTAGCCGGTCACCTCACGGCACTGCTTTACCGCCCGCGCCAGCCGCCGATCAGTGATCGCAATGCTGTGTGGCTTACCGCTCTTCCCCACGAAATTGAAGTGGATCGTCGACCCCTCGATCTTGGCATGCTTGTCGCGCAGCGTGGTCAGCCCATAGCTGTCGTTCGCCTCGGCATATTCGCGGTTACCCACGCGGATCAGCGTCGCTTCCAACAGGCTGACCACGATGGCCAGCACCTTCTCGCGCGGCAACCCCCGCTTCCGCATATCGCTGTCGACCCGCGCTCGGATGGTGGGTAGCGCCTCGCCAAAGGCGATCATCCGGTAAAACTTCGCCTCTTCACGCACCGTGTGCCAATCGGGATGATAGATGTACTGTTTGCGTCCCGCCTCGTCCCGCCCCGTTGCCAAGATGTGCGTGTCGTCAGTCGGACTGATCCATACCTCCGTCCAAGCGGGCGGAATCGCAAAGGCTTCAAGCCGCTCACGAGCCGCGCCCTGTGGGATCGTTTGGCCATCGCGATCCAGATAGGTGAAGCCTCGGCCCCACGGCTTGCGGCTGAAGCCGGGCATCTCATCGGTCACATAGGTTAGCCCTGCCTTTTGGGCGGATGCTTCGGGATCGGGCCGGAGAGGTCGGTCACTCATGAGATCGCTTTCAGGTGAGGGAAAAGAGGCATGATTGTGGCATCAACAACCACGCAATCCAAGGCCCTTGATCAATAATCCGCCCACTTCTGGCCACGTAACCATCGACCGGCGTTGGGCGCTTGCCCCTCTTGAAGGAACTTGCCTCGGCGAGTACACGTTTAGTTGCCGATGATCCGACGCACTGAGGAACATCGCATAACAAGTGAGGTTGATGGCAACGAGAGAGGGAGGTAGACCCTATGTGGGAATGGTTGATTCGCCTTGTCAAAGAAGTGGTGAAGAGCGTTACAAGGCAGCTCAAAGTCGAGAAGTTCGACCTTCGCGAGTTGATCTTGGTACCGATGAGGTTGGAAGTTGTCACCATCGAAAGTGGCGAAATCTGGCGGGGCACCGGCGCTGATGCCTTTGTCAACGAGGTCCAGACCGTCATAATCCCGGAGTTGGAAGCAATTATTGGTCTAGTCGATCAGAAGGGAAAGCATATCGACGACGCTACAGGGATCATCGACGAGGCAGATCAGGAGGTGAGGCGTCTGGTGGAGGGATTGGCAGAGCTATTTTCAGAGATATACTGAAAGGAATGAACGATGGCTAATCAAGAAGTTTACATGGACGTGAACGCGCTGCTTGCCATTGCCCGCATCTACAAAGAGCGCGGTGAGCTAGTGGTCGTAGCGAGTCGGCGGATCGAACGCTTGTCGACCCTACTCAGGGACAACGCCTTCGCGGGGCGAGTCGGCGGCGCCATACTGTCGCACCACATCGATTATATGCGTCCCTCTTTGTTGGAATGGGCACGCAAGTCGATCCAGATCGGGGACGATCTCCAAGCATCGGTTGAAGCTTACCAGCGGGGGGATGAGCAGGGTGCGACACGGTTCTACTAATCGAAACTTGAGTACGCCCTGTCCCCCCTGTGACTTGACACGACGGGTACAATTCTGTCATTGACCCGCGCGGATAAGAACGATTCCATAGGAGGGCATGATGAGCAACGACCGACGACTCACATTATGGCAGCGAGTCCGAAGGTGGTTAGACTATCGCGCCGTGCGTCGCCTGCGGTCGGCGGAGGGCGAGGCAGAACGCCGCCGACTGGATGATAAGTGGCGCGAACTGGAGACGGAAGTTTACAAAGAGCGACCCGGCCACGTTCGTTTCTAAATCGAATTCTTCCCCAAAGGATCAGCCGTCCCACGGTGACCAGCGCCCATCCGCTGCATTCCCAGCGATGGGCGCTTTGCGTTTGCAGGGGGTGAGGCAACGATTCTGCTTTGAAGTCAGCCCGAGTGAGCGCGTCGTTGGGCGCTTTGATCGCCCATCGTCATGGCAATGGAGCGGTGAGAGCCGCGTGGGATCGTATTGGAATACGTTGCGTTGCTTTGCCGTTGCGGATCATGAATCGGAATTGAACCCTCTTGACTCATCACACCCGCAGATTCCTCTATCTGCCGGCCACCGCCTTTTGTGCCATTATTCGCCCCGCAGCAGCGCGTCGAAATTCTCCGTTACCTCGACCCGCTTTTCCGCCGTTCAGGAGGCAGATGGTGACCTCACTGAAATTCCCCCTCTGCCGGAACAAACGGTCTTGGATTGTACCACTGATAATCTTCCTGCCAGTCTAATTGGTGAAAGATGTCTCCTGTATGAGCATCCAGTGGCAGAAGAACAAGCATGTAATGCGGCCAGCTATCGCTGTAGTGGGTGAGGAAGCTGCGCATGTACCGCAGCGTACCGTAGGCGGGGTGGTGATAGTGATAGCTTGGCGCGAGGGTACGCAGGGCCGGGGCGTGCGTGCGACTGGATCGCCACAATTCCGCGAAGAGGGAGTATCCCTGTAGATGATCGATCAATATCTCAAACTGAGGAAGATAACGGAACCGAAGTACCGTCATGCGGAAAAAGTGAAGGGTGGTGATCGAGACCTGCCGCCAACGCTCGCTCTGGGGTTGTTGAATCGGCGCATCGGGATGGAAGAGCATGTCCATCACATTGACCCCAACGGGAGCGCTCAGGTAGTCATCCATCGTTGGCAGATCATAGCCGCCTAGCGCCATCATCGAGCCGTTGGCGGCTAATAGGGTCGAGAAGGGATCAACGATGTAAGCTGGCAGGCGGACGGTAGCCGCTTGCCAGAAAAGATCAACCACCGGGGATGTTTCGTGATCTGGTATTGCCTTATGGACAGTTGCCTCGGAGGCAACAGCGAAGAATTCCAGCGTTTCTGGCGGCGAGAGGGCGAGAGCGTTCGCAAGCTGTTCTAGCTCGTCGGCTTGCAGGGTGGCGCGGCGACCCTGTTCAATATTGCGAATCGTGTTGAGTGAGATTCCGGACGCTTGGGCCAATTCCTCTTGCCGCCACGGATGACCTAACTCCTCGTTAAAACGCTCGAGTCGTAGCGAACGCACGATCTTGCCAAACCGATTCTTATCCATCGGGGATGTCTCTCTAAGATCGTTGGTGGTCAATTTCGACCAGTGGTCAATATTGACCAGTAGAGCTATTGATTTTCAAGGATTAATGTGAGATGATCTCAAGACACACATACCCATTCTCATAGACAATTGTGGCTGTGGGATGGACGGTGTAACCGTGGGGCGGGGGATTAAAATCCCCGCTGGAGGGCCTGTCGGCCAATGGGCCTGCCTGCGCAGGCCCCTGCTTGGCTGTTACCATTGATCGACGTTGCACAATCAACCTTCCGATTTGGTACATATACGGGCTGGAAATTGCACCAGTTCCAATTGGGTTGGTTGGGACATCTTATTCCACGCCAGTTACATCTCCAAAATACCGCGTCCTTAACCTTGATGAATGTCGATAATCCTGATCAATAGTGTTAGTCGGTCTCCATCAGGCCGATTACGGGAGGCACCTGATGAAACTGTTTAATAACCGAGTGTTGTTATTCTTACTCGGTGTGGTTACCCTACTGTTCGTCGTTAGCGGTGTGGCTGCGGCTCGTGTACTACCAGAAACTTTCACCGACGTCTATGCTCGGTTTACGGGGGAGAAGTCGGAAGACTCTATCGACAAGCCGATTGAAGTTACTCATGGGACGACCACCCTTAGTCTAAGTCACGCCACCGTGACCGGATCTCAAACCGTTGTTGAACTCATTCTTGTGGACCCCATTCTGCCAAAGGATGCTGAACTCATCTACCAATTCAGTTCAGTCATCCCCTCGAAGGATATTATTCTAGAGGACTTTGAGAGTAAAGAGGTACTTCTCATTAGAGAGTCACGCCGTGTACCTGGCCAATTGGCACTTACCCTAGAACTACCGATGCCTGCTAAGGTCGAAAACAAGGTGGCGATAGAGATTCCTGAGATTACGCTTAGAGTCTGTTAGGAATAAAAAGGAGCTATAGGTATCATAAAACAAGGAGAAGATAAAGAAAACAGGAGGAAGAGCCATGGAAGCGTCAGATGGCCCGAGCTCGGAGGAGCAGCCAGAGGTAAAGCGACGCGAGGCGTATGATACCGATCTGAGCGACGAGCAATGGGAACTGATCGCCCCGCTCCTAGAGCGCACAGAGACGCGGGGCAAAAAGCGCGAGGTGGATATGCGCGAGGTGGTCAATGGCATGTTGTACCAAACGCGCACCGGCTGCCAGTGGCGCATGATCCCGCATGATTTTGGGGTGCATTGGTCGGTAATTCGCTACTACTTCGATACATGGCGGCATGATGGCACCTTCCAGCACATCAACGACTTCCTACGCCGCTGTGTGCGCCGGACGATAGGGCGACAAGAAGAGCCGAGTGCGGGCAGTATCGACAGCCAGAGCGCGAAAACGACCGAAGCTGGCGGATTACGCGGCTACAATGGGGGAAAAAAAGGTAACAGGACGCAAACGGCAGATTCTGGTAGATACCGAAGGCTTTCTACTGCGGGTATGGGTGCATGAAGCTGACCTCTACGATGGCGATGGCGGCCGCATCTTACTAGAAGTAGCGCTGCCCGATTTTCCGCGCCTGGCAAAACTGTGGGCCGACTCGCACTATAGCAATCTGGTGGCGTGGCTGCACAAACGCTTTGGAGTTGAGCTGGAAATCGTCAGCCAGTTAGCCGATCAGAAGGGGTTTGTGGTGCTCCCCCGCCGCTGGGTCGTCGAACGCACCTTCGCTTGGTTGGGACGGAGTCGCCGCCTCAGCAAAGAGTACGAGCGCGACACCTCCTCTACCGAAGCTTTTATTTACATTTCTTCTATTCATCTTGTATCACCTCAATAATCCGGGGGAAGGGGATTAAGGAGGTATAGGGATGGTAGCGGCATCGCTCTGTTGGCGGATCAGATCGGCTAAGGGGGGAATGGCGTTGCGCTGTGCCACGCGGTCGAGTACGTACTCATAGAAGCTGAGGCCCAACTTCTTGGTGGTCTCGGCGAGGGACATGAAGGTATCCCAGGCCGTGACGCCTTCTTGGGTGCGCGGGCCAAAGCTGACATCGCGTTTACGCACGCGCTGGCGGGCAGCTAACTCCGCTGGATTGTTGTGCAGGGGCAGCGTGGGATGGTCGAGTACCACCAGCAACTGCTCGCCTTTGGCGTAGGTGAGCGCAATCCGCTTGTCGAGAGCCGCATAACCAGTCTCGGTGGTGAATAGCTCCTCAAAGCGTTGCCGTAAGCGGGCCGCGTCCGCGGGTTGCGGGTCGGCACGATACTGTTGGAGCTGGTGATAGTAGGCCCAAAATTCGCCTAAGAAATCGTCGAGCAGGTCGCGATGGAGCGGCACGAAGGGGGTCAGTTTCTTGTAGTGGCGGCCTTCATGAATCCAACACAAGGCGTGCGTCTCACTCAAATGCCGGAACTGGCTCGCGTCGTCGGTCAGCAGAATCGGAATCAGCGGCACCTCCTCCTGCGCGTAGTAGGCACTCAGAGCCGCCGCTTCCAGAACGCGGGCCTGCTGTTGGTCATTGAGCCGCCCGGCTAGGTCGCGTGCCAGCCACGCTTGGATCGTCTCCTGCGCGATGGGCGCGTCATGTGGCCACTGGCCGATAAGGGCTTGCGCCCACTGCGGCACGTTGAAGCTCGCCAAGTAGTCGAAGGTCTGCCGATTGATCAGGTAGCGCGGCTCAGCCGTGTGCTGCAGCACCGCGATCAGCGTTAGACGATCCTTGCGCGGGCGCGTGGCGTACCAACTGTAGAAGGGGTTGCACAGCACGTGACAGTAGTGATTGACCCCATCGACGCGCGTGGCCGTCTCATCCAAGTGCTGCCAGTCGCTACTCGCCAGACCGGCCTGCAAGACGCTCGCGGCTTCAGCCTGCCAGGGCGCACTCTGTTTGACCAGCAGGTTAGATATCTGTCCCGCCGAGATCGAAATCCCCATCTGGGCGAGCAAGTCGCCAATTTTGCTTTCGCTCATGCCCGCCGCATAGTAGAAGGCGATCACCAGCGCACGTACGGTGGGGCCAAATTGGCCACTGTAGCCCGGCGGCAACGGGGCCAGATAACTCTGCTGGCTCTGCGGCGAGTCGTATTTCTCTCTGAGGAAGCGTACGTTGTCGGTCTGTAGTCTCACGTCCTGCACCACCACCGTCTCGTAGCCTTTGAACTCGGCATCGGGCGGTAGGCTGCGGGGATCGACCGGCAGCACTTCCTCGCGATCAATCTTGATCTGATCGAGCTTGCTTCGCTTGCGGCGCGGCCTACGCTGCTTGCGCTCGCGCTCGGAGGAGTGGTCTGGGGCCTTCTTCTTGTTGCCCTTGATGGCGGGGCGACCTTGTTCGCCCTTCAGCCGCGCGATTTCATCGCGTAACTGTTGCACCTGCTCGCGCAGCGCTTGGTTTTCTTGTTTGAGCTCTTCCACGAGATTGAGTACCAGCCGCAGCGCTTGCTGTGCGCCAGCTAGGTCGTCAATCGCGTCCAGGTTCAGTTGCTCTAACATGCTTAGAGAGACTCACTTACTTGATGATTTCCCATACTCTACCACACTGCAGCGACTGATCGGGCAGCTACCTAACTGCTCGACCTTCCGCTTCGCTTTTACCGCGAGTTTTTGAGGTGATACTTCATCTTCTCCTAAAACGCTTAGCCTCGGCCTCATTCTTTTCCTAACAGGCTCTTATGCATGACGAAGGCGATGCTGTCATGGACTACATTCCGCTGGGTGGCCCATGGCGCTTTGAATTCGTTCCGAAGATGACGGAAGCCCAGCAGGAGACTTCTGTCACCTCCTTGAATATTGAGGGACGTAATGAGGGCGTTGCCGTCCGAATCGAGCAGCTTGAGCAAACATCGGGCGAAACGCTGATCAGCTACCGCCTGTTACCGCCCACTCATCCGAACGCGCAGCCGTTGGCTGCTGCAAAGCTTCTGGTAGATGACCTGACTGTTGAAGGTCGTAGCATAGGTAGCCCATCTCAGGCGGATGAGAACGGCGTCCACACCACCCAGATAATCGGCTTCCCTGACCGGGTGCTCGTCGATCGCACAACGTTTGAGGTGGCGTTTGGGCCGTACTGGGTACCGGATGAGCTACCACTGGATGTCACGCTGGACATCGAGCAGCTTCAGAGTGGAGGGCAAGAGGCTGTAGTAAAAGGGCACCTTCTGCACTTTTTGATCGAGCAAGCAGATGCCGGGTCGTTGGCGCTTCTAGTCCGACCGATTGAGGGTGAGGCCCTGCCATTCACGCTCATCGGCCCAGGGGCGCGACTCGAAATCGAGGATGATGCTGGTCATCCCTACGAGTTGATTGGGGATAATTTGTCACTCGACCCCAATAGGGAGAAGGGGCTGCAAGAACAGCGTTTTCTATTGAGTGAGCCACTCTCTAACGATGCCTCAACGATAACACTGCGAGCGAGTACGAGCGGTAAGATCACAAGTCCCGTTCAAATTCCTGTCACGATGCCTTGAATTCCGGTGAGATAGTTAGGATAGTGAGGGTATAGCCCCGTTTTTCAGGGCCATCACCGACATCGCACCAGCACCCACACGCTACAAAGCAGCGCAGCGTGTGGGTGTTTTGTTGTCCTACGACACTCCCGATAAGTCCCTACACCGCACATCAGCGCTTTTCACTGCGCGAATCGGCGCTCTCGCGTTGCAGCAGCGCATCAAATTCCTCCGCCGCGTCGATCAGCTTCCCTTGCCCGCCGCTCAAGCTGAAGCTGGCCCACTGCCCGTCGCCGCTGCGCTCCTTGTCGACGAACCAGCAGAGCGATTGGAGCTGCGTTTCGCCGTCCACGACCTCTAGCGCTGTGGTGAGCCAGCCTGCTGGATAGCTCTCGGCGGGGACGCCGCTTTCGTCGCCGCTGAAGGTGTTGCTGGCAGTGATGAATGCGGGCAGCCCGCGCGTCGTCTCGAATTGGTTGATGATATCGAGCCAGTTGCGGTAAACGCCGAAGCCCGCCTGCGCGCTGTCCCACGTGCCGCGCGGCATCTCCAGCGATGGTTCCGCGTGGGGCGCGGCATTGCCCCGTTCGGGAGCATTGGGGTTGCCCGGCACATGCAAGGCAAAGCCATCGGGGGCCGCCAAGGGAAAGCCGCGTGCGGCGCGGCCTTGCGCGGATTCGTCAAGGTAGCTGACGAGACTATTCATGTAGGTGAGCCACGGCACATCGATGGCGAAGGGCAGCTCGCCATTTTGATCGTCGGCCCACGGACGGACGGGACCGACCAACAGCCGCAAGCCGGGATCGACTGCCCGCAGGCGAGCCACGATGTTGTCGTTGTGGTCGGGCGGCTCGCCATAGCCGTTGAAGAGTCGTGCGTACCATTCCGCGGTAACTACAGACCCATCGGCCAAGGTCTGGTTGTAGCCACTACCGATAAAGATGGCGTAGAGTCCATCAAGCCGTGCATCCCGCGCCAGCCGTTCCAGATGATCCAAGAAGGCGGTGAGCGCTACCGTATCCCCCGTCGCCGGAACCGTCGCCGCTTGGCTGTAGTCTACGCGCAAGAGGACGCGCAGTCCATTCTGGTGCGCGTCACGCACCCGCCCCGCCAGATCATCCACGCCCCAGAACGGCTCATCGGCCAACGTCGCGTAGCTCAGCTCGACGGCCCAGCCGCTGCGCCCGTGCCAATCACGCGCGGGGTCGGGAAAGACGGTGCAGAGCTTGGTCGGGATGGTAGTGGGCGCGGCGATGCGTCCGGCTTGATGCGGCCACCAGCCCCGTTGCAGACAACCCGTGTGGCAATCGTGATAGAAGGCGATCTCGTCGATGCGATCGGGGGCTTCAAACTCGAAGCGCCAGCGCCACTGGCCGCCCGGCAGCGCTTGGTGGCCGCCATAGTCGGTCGGCTGACCGTTCACGGCGAGTCGCACATGGGGCCACGGTGCATCGTCTTGCACGGTGGCGATGACGCGCTCGCCCGCTGTCGGCGCGGATGGCTCAAGGGCAAGGAGGGGTCCGCGCCCGCTGTCGGGTGGCAGCAGTGTCAGGCTGTCGTTGGGCAGCGGCAACAGCCACGGCAGCGGCAGCAGCAGAAGGAGCAGCAGCGGCCACCAGCGGCGTGGGACGCGGTCGCTCATCGGCTGGCTCCGATTGGGCGGATGGCGACTAGGTCAAAATGAACGCAGGTGCCGGTGTCGGGCGGAACGGTGTTACTGTCAACGATCAGCGCGCTGTGATGACGGCGCAGAATTTCGGCGGCAAGGGCCAGCCCCAAGCCGCTGCCTGCGATCTGTTCGCCGATGTCGGCGCGGTAGAAGCGGCGCGTCAGCTTGGGAATGGCATCGGCGGCGATGCCCGGGCCATTGTCGCAGACGGCGCAGCGCACCGTATTGGCGTTGTGTTCCAACGTCACGCGCACATGGTCGCCGCCGCGCGTGTACTTCAACGCATTGTCGAGCAGGATAAGCAGCAGTTGGCGCAGTCGGTCGTCGTTGCCCACCACCTGCGGCAGGCGGCTGTCCCCCTCTACTGTCAGCCCGATGTCGCGGATCTCGGCCTCGATCCGCATCTGGCTGACCGCTTCTTCCACCAGTTGGCGCAGGTCGAGTGGACGCTGATCCAGCGCCATCCCAGTTTCCAGCCGGCCCAGTTCCAGCACCCCATTGACCAAACGGGAAAGCCGCTCCAACTCGCTCTGCATCAGCCCAATGAATTGCGTGCGCTGCGTCTCATCGGCGCTGGGCAGTTGCAGCACGGCCAGTTGCGTCAGCAGCGTGGCGATCGGCGTGCGCAGCTCGTGGGAGAGGTCGCTCATCATGAAACGGGCGCTCTGCGCGGCCCGTTGCTCGGCGCTGACATCGTGTACCAGCGCCAAATCCCATTGCTCCCACGGAGTGACCCACCAACGTAGCGCCCGCTCGTCGGATAGGTTGCTGATGCGGTAGCGGCTGCCTTGGTTTTGTTGGGCGCGTGCCAGCCGCCGATCCTCGTTCAGCGCCTCTACCCAATCGTCTTTTGGGAGCACGTGGGGCGCGGCGGACAGGTCGAGCAGGCTGCGGGCGTAGTGGTTGGCGTAGCGGTAGCGCCCCTGTGGGTCGAGAAGGAGTAGGCCCAGCGGGGCGCGATCGAGCAGTTGGCGGAGATGATCCTCATCGCTCTGGAAAGGGAGGCGACGGCGGTGGAGCCATCGGTCGAGCCAGACCGCGGCCCATGCCATAAGTATGGCTACGAATAGGACGACGAAGAGTACCAGCCGAAGATCCATCAATCGGGCAGGGGGGAACACAGGTCGGCTTGCATGGCGCGGGTAGCGACTTCAACCCGCGAGCTCGCGCCCAGCTTCAGAAAGAGCGAACGCAGATGCTTCTCGACCGTCTTTTCGCTGATATGGAGCTGGATAGCGATGGCACGGTTACTTTCGCCGGCCACCACAAGGGGCAGCACCTCCCGTTCACGTGGAGTGAGCGAATGGGGCAGCGGCTCATGTGGATCGAGAGCTTCTTCCTCCAGCGTAGCGAGAATCGCAGGGCTGAACCACTGGTTTCCCTCGGCCACGGCCAGCACGGCACTGACGATATTGTGGGGCGCATCCTCTTTGGTGAGGTAGCCGCTGGCCCCAGCGGCGATCATACCACGCACGTAATGCTCATCATCGTAGGCGCTGAGCGCGAGCAGGCGGGTGGGGTGGTTGCGTGCTCTGAGCGTGCTGACCAAGGCGATGCCGCTCTGCTGTGGAAGCTGGCAATCGACCACGACCACATCGGGGCGAAGGGCATCGATCTGTGGCAACGCCTCTTCAGCGCTGTTGGCTTCGCCCACCACGCTCAGTTGCGGCTGCTGGCCCAACAGCAGCCGCAGCCCCATGCGCATGGTGGGGTGGTCATCAACGAGCATAATACGAAACATGGGGCGAGAACCAGCCTCACATAGGGTCAATGTCGAGACAAAGCATGGCACAGCTGCTGCGCCGCGTCAACAAGGCGGCATGGCAGGGATTTCTCCCATAGACAGGCCAGAAGAACCTCTATAGAATTTAAATACGGATGGTGAACTGATGTTGAAGCACCCATTAAGCTGGACTCTTTTTCTTTTGATAATGCCATCGCCAACGGACGACTAAGAGGCTGTTAGTGAATAAATAGGCGCGAAAGTAGCGCCCATTATCCCAAAGTAATGCATTGTGTTCCCTTCGTGTTGTGTGGAGATATTGAACGGCATAATACCAATTAGAGTTTGTAGAGTTGCATTACAGGCGTGGTTCTCTCCCTGTCTAATGCAACCTCGTCACTTCGATTTGGTATAAGGTCGACGCTATAGAAGGCGAAAATATAGAAGGCGAAATTGCGGGAACCATCAGTTAGATAGAGATTTCGACGCATATAAGCCTACGTTTGCGCGAAATCCGATAGAAACCAGTGAAACACGTCACTTTCTTGCGAAAATTTTTCTTAACAGGCTCTAAGAGGAGAAAAGAGAGGGAAAGTCAGGAAGATTCTAGTCGAGGATACGTATTTTTACACATCACTGCAACGTCATATATACGTCACGGTCACGTCACGGTCGCATCACAATCACGTCGCTATCACGTCATCGAACCTTAACGGCTACAGACAAACAAAAACCCTTATTACCATGACGGCAATAAGGATTCTTGCTATTTTTTCTGATACTATCCAGTTGATACAACCCTAGCATTATCTGAATGTCTTACGCCTTCGAAAACACCAACAACGAAACTAAGTAATAATATATAACCTAGTGCAGGCGGTATAGAATTAACTACAACAGTTAGTATTAGCTACACCAAGCATTATGATAAGAGATTGTAGGAGTGACAGGATAGGGGGCAGAAGCGGCTACCCATCCTTTTTCATAAAACATTCCTCCGCCGGTTGCACTATCAATAATATCGCAAGTACTCGACATGCTACACGTATAGTCATTACTACTTAAAGTCATACCACCGCCATAAATCTTAGCATTGGCGAAATTAGCTGAGTTGATAGTAACACGCTGAAACCCAGCCGATGGACACCATTGATTTATCTAATCGGTACTAGTAGATATACCGCTTATTGCATCAATTTTCTGCAATGCTTGATCTATAGGAACATCATCACCAGTACCAATTGGATAGTCAAGAGACCCCTTATACCAATTAGAGTTTGTAGAGTTGCATTACAGGCGTGGTTCTCTCCCTGTCTAATGCAACCTCGTCACTTCGATTTGGTATTAATAGTCACATGAACAACACCATTATACGCAGGCCCTAACTTATCCGATTTGAAATCAATAACAATTTGACGCACTTCTTCAGCAGAACCACCGCCAAGAATAGTTTTTGTAATCAAATCATCAAGCTGGTCTTCCTCATCGTCAGACAACACATTAATATTAGGTTGAAGCTCATTACGAGTAGTAGTAATCTGATCTATACCATCGTCCGCCTCAACACTCGACACACCTCGAGACACCACCACCAACGCCACCGCCAAACAACAACCCACAACCAATAACATGAGCTTTCTCATCACGGGCCTTCCTTTCAAGGAATGTAGCCACCAACGTAGGCGGCAAGAATAGGAATCGCGCTATGAATACAATATCGATCAGACTATTACGATACAACCACTACACACTCAGTATAGCCATTTAATAAGCACATGTCTATAGATTTACTGGTCAATTTCGACCAGTGGTCAAAATTGACCATCGACCAAATAACCGAATCTACCCGCCTGACTCCCAAGCACGTAGCACCCCTTCACCAACCAGCCACAACCGAAGTACGTCCACATCACCACCAGATGCCACATCAAGCAACCTACCCCGCAAACCGAACCTAACCGAGGGGTGTGCCTCGATGCATAAAACCCATTGAGTGGCAACATATCGCCCCACAGCGGTCAGGTCGAGTTACGGATTCTGCTCGGCGGAATAAAGCGCGGAAGGAAACTGACCATGAGCGAGGGGACAGACCGATCATCGGCAAGTTTCTAGGTAGCGAGAGCGCGGCATCTCGCAGTGCCCTTGCATGGGATTCATTGCCGAAAAACAAGGTTTAGCCACGTATTGCCATGAAAATCCTTGCCATTTTCCAATGAATTGCCATGTTGCAACCGCTGCGAGATGCCCCACAGAGCCTGGCCTGAGCGAAACGTGGGCTTTGGCATGACCCTTTTAGCAGGTCTCTATCGCACCAACATGTCCGCCAAGCGGGTCTCACGCTGGCTCCCCCCGGCGGGTCGGACGGCCATCAACGGGTGGTGGCACTGCCTTCGACGGAGAGATGGTCAGAATTTGGTCAGAAGTCGGTCAAGCGTTCGTCACGCAGATCGCGTATGATGGGGACAGGTAGCCTGCATAGGCCACCGCTCGCCCGATTCCATCATTGAAGGAGGATCACGATGAAACGCTCATTCTTGTTGTCGCTAATGCTCGCTTTGTTCCTGTCTCTGTTGCTAAGTACACAGTCGTCCGTGCAAGCTGCCCCGACCTCCACCCAGCCAGTAGGGGGCGACTGGCGTCTCGCCAACGGACATTTCTACAGTCAGACCTCACCGGCTGGCGCTGGCTTTGCCGTGGTCGACGACGACGAGGCGAAATTTTGGAGTGAGTTCCAGCGTCTCGGGGCTCTTCAGACCGTCGGCTACCCCATTTCGCGGCGCTTCAGCTACGAAGGATTCGTCACCCAGGCGTTCCAGAAGCTCATTCTGCAATGGCGGCCCGAAGCGGGCCATGCATGGGCGATCAACGTCTTTGACGAACTGAACAAGGCAGGGCTAGACGGGCAACTATTCAGCTATCGTCAAACACCGTACCACTGGAGCCAAAGCGATGGCAGTCAGAACCTCGAAGCCGCCGCGGCGATCCGCCAAAGCTGGCTGGATGCCAACCCTGCGATTCGCGCCCGCTACTTCTCCGTCGCCGATCCCGTCACGACCTTCGGGCTGCCCACCTCGCAAGTCGAGGACATGGGCAACCATTACGCCATCCGTACGCAGCGGGCCGTCTTCCAGCAATGGAAAGAGGCGGTGCCGTGGGCCGCGGCGGGCGAGGTCACCCTTGCCAACGGGGGCGATATTGCGAAGGAGTTCGCTTGGTTTGTGGGAGACTACCTCACGCCGGAGGACCCCGCCAATTACCCGGTCTATTCGCCGCCTGCGCCCCCGGGTAACCCAACGATTAACGAGGCGAAGTGGATCGACGTGGATATCTCCGAACAGCGAATCCGTGCCTATGCGGGCAATCAAGTGGTCTACACGGCCCTTGTCTCAACGGGCCGCGAGCCCAATCCCACCGTCATCGGGCAATATCGCATCTGGATTAAGTTGCGCTACGATGACATGGAAGGTGGATCGAAGGAGAAGGGTGATTACTACTACCTCGAGGATGTGCCCTATGTGATGTATTTCTACCAAGGCTACGGGATCCATGGCACCTACTGGCACAACAACTTCGGTACCCCGATGAGTCACGGCTGCGTCAATCTGACCATCGCCGATGCGGCGTGGTTCTACAACTGGGCCGAGGTGGGGACGCTTGTCAATACTCATTACTAATCAGCTCCGCGACGATCAGCCCTGGCCCTCACCTGCTGATTGGTGGGGTGGGGGCAAGAGTGCTGGCCGTCATGAATTGGCTCAGCAATTGGTCATGGATTCGCGACTTACGAATTCTGATAGAGAAGAGAGGGAGTATGGTGAATCACTGGGTATCGGCCATCTATTCGATTCTCGATCGATTCACGCCGCAAGCTTCAGCGGGGGAATGAATTCCCCGCTGTGGCACCGCGTCCGCCTACGCGGACGCGCCGTGCTGATGGGGGTTGACCGTGATTACCCCGCGCCTATTCCGCCCGTGCCGAGTCTATTCGTTGAAAACGAGCGCAGATGCCTCGCCGCTCCTCCTACCCCCCAGCTCCGCCAGCTCCCCTCGCTCCCACAGCTCCCCTACCAACCAGTGCGGTATTTATACCCGCCTACACTACTAACTCCCCACAGTATGTCATGGCGTTCCGACATCCACGCATCGCATGGTAGGGAAATCCCCCATAGACAACAGCGCCAAACAAGGATATGCTCAGTTCATGAGTCATAAAACTGTAATAGCGCTCCTCATCACGGCCCTTGCGTGGGCGCTGCTGCGCTTTGCCGCTGTCGACGGGCCACGTTTCATTTTGGCCAGCGCGTCGCCGAATGCCATCGTGGCTGACCTCGTCGCAGAACTCGGCGGCCTGCCAAAGCAACCCCTTGACCTCGACCGCGTTGAGCCGCGCACCGCCACGCTTTACGATGTCGAGTCATGGCAGATTATCAGGAGCACCGTGCGGTGCAGCGATTCGCCTTGGCGAACCTTGACCGACGATGATCCGACCTATGGTCACACCATCGACATTCACGTGGCCTACACCGACGGCGCCAGCGCTGTGTTGCGCTGGGAATCGTGGCGATACGGCAGAGCGCTTGGCCCCGTGGTGCTGGGCGCGGGCGATGGGCCGCGCGGTACGTTGCGTATGGTGGGTGAGTCGTGACCCGTGAAAGGAAAAATTTGGGTGATCGGATGAAACAGAAATCAACGTTGTACGGCCTTACCGCCGCGTTGGGCGGGGCGCTGTTGTTAACCGCGGGCTGGCTGGGCCGTGCGCCCAATGCGCAGCCCGCGCTGTGGTTGCTCTGGGTCATGGCACTGCTGTTGATCGCGGTGGGCAGCATGGGCCTCACCGCGTCCCTGCAGCGCCGAAGCGGCGTTATCGGGCGATGGCTGCTCTGGATCGCCCTCGTGCTGCTGATCCTCGGTGGGCTAGGCGCCGCCTTCCAACAGCGCTTCTTGATATTGGGGTTGATCTTCGGTACGATTCTGTTGCCGATGGCGATGCTGATCGGCGGAAATGCCCTGTGGCACGAGGAAGGTTCTACCTCGATCGCACTGCCGTTGCTCATGGGGGGCCTCATCGCGGCACCCGCCGCCCTGATCGTAGAGATCGCAGGGATCGTTCCTTCGCTCGGCTGGCAACTGTGGACGCTGGGTGTCGGTCTGAGCTGGCTGGCGCTGGGTGTCGTCTGGCTCCTACAGAGCGAGCAACCCGCTGCGAAGGTTCCATAGCTCTACCGGTCGGGAGGGGTGAATGAAAGACAAAACCGCCGTTGTGGGCCTGCTCTTGCTCTTTGCTCTGGCAGGTTATTATTGCGTGCTCAATGTTGGCTTCGTGGGCTACGTCGCGACGTTGGCTCGGGCCAGCCTCTGTTCCGACAGCGAGACAGAAGCACAGATGGCGGCCTGTTTGCGGCCATCCCACCAAACGCAGGTAGACTTTTACGAGAGCGGCCTCACCGCGAGTAGCATCCCGTTTTGTGACGATGACGCCCACAATGACCGCAGCTTGCGGTGTACGGATGTGATCGACGGAGAGATGGCAATTGTCAAGTGGGGGGCGTTCGCCGATACGCGCACGCCGACTTCGGAATGGTATGTTGTCCAATATATGCTCTTTGGCGAAAATAGGGTCGATGTGTTGGTTGATGAGGGCGGAAATGTGCTAGAAATCGTGCCAACGGATTGAGGAGAAGTGAGATGCCAACAACCACCGTCCGACAATCGCAATGGCCGCAGCGCATCACAATCGTGGCTGCCATTGGTCTGCTTATCGTCAGTTGGTTCTTCGCCTATATCTGGCTGATGGCGTTGACCGAAGGCGTGCTGGTTCCGTGGGACACGACGACGATCCGCCCGCCGCACGGCAATTGGCAGCGCACCGTCAATGATTTCTTCGAAGCGGGGATCGGTGCTTACCTGCCCTCGTTAACATTCTTGGTCGTCAATGCGGCGCTCTTCACATGGGGTGCGCGGCGCGCCAAACGCATCGCGTGGCTGGCCACCGCCTTTGCCCTCACCAATGTTGGAGCATTCGTACTCTTGTTGCCGCTCAGCTTGGCGCTGCAATCCTTCGTTCACGCGACACCCCCCCAGCTCCGGCCTGATGACTGGCGTTACTTGGGCGACTTCGCCCGCACATGGCCGCTTGTTGTCGTTGGAATTGCGATGGTCGTTGCGCTCTTCGCGGGCCAAGCGCTGATGGTACGCCGGATGAGCGCCGATCAACGGTGAGTTTGGCGTGGCGGACGCCGTGACGAATCCGTTCAGGAGGTGACCCTCGTGAGATCGAAACCTCTGGCACTCACACCGCTGGGATGATGCCGGCCCCCGTTTCACCACTCTGCCCCTGTTTCTCGCTTTTCCTTGCGGCTTTCCCCGTTTCAACGCTTCAACGCTTCTCGTTTCGACACTCATCGGAGTGACACATGTCTTACCTCGACCAACTGACCGCGCTGGGCGACGACCCGCGCGAACTGGAACAGCTCTACCGCCGCGCCGACGCAGCGGGCGACCGCGACGCCTTCAGCGCCGCGATCGACGAACGCCATCGCGCCGCCCCCGACCATCTGCTCTACGCCGCGTGGTATCATCGCTTGCACGCATCCGCGGGCGACGCCAAGCGCACCCTGATCGCATGGGGTTGGTTGATCCCGCTGGCGCTCTTAAACGCCCTCCTTTTTTGGGGCTTGTCGGCGGAGCGCTTCGCCATTTGGCTGCTGCCTAACCATCCCGATTGGTCTGGGCAATTCGCGCCCGCTCTCGCTTTGCTCGTCGCGCCGCTCTCGGCCCTCATCGTCTTTGCCTATGTAACGGCGGTGCTACGGCGCGGCGGGCGAGAGCGGCTGCTGATCTCGCTGTGCCTGTTGTTGGCGGTGGGCTACGTACTCTGGAGCTATCGACTGATCGGTACGCGCCCCTTTCAAGAGCAATACCTCGCGCTGATGCTGCTCCATCTGCCCCTGCTGACATGGGCCGCGCTGGGCCTTGCCGCCCTGCGCCATCACGGGGAGCCGCCTGATCGGCTGTCCTTCCTGCACAAATCGTTGGAGTTGATCATCACGATGGGCCTTTTCCTTATCGCGGGCGGCCTCTTCGTCGCCGTCACCTTTGCCCTCTTTGCGGCGCTGGACGTGGAGATCCCATCGCTTTGGCAACGGCTGCTCATTGCGGGCGGCGGCGGCCTGATCCCCGTCTTGGCCATGCCGCTGGTCTACGACCCTACCACGCCCCCCGCCGCCCAATCCTTTGATGACGGCGTGGGCAAGCTGCTGACCACCCTGATGCGCCTGCTGCTGCCGCTGACCCTGTTGTTGCTGCTGGTTTACGTTGCCTTCATCCCCTTCAACTTCAGCGAACCGTTCAAGAATCGTGAGGTCTTGGTGACCTTTAACGCCATGCTCTTCGCGGTGGTGGCACTATTGGTCGGCGCGACGCCGCGCCACAGCGGCGAGCTGTCGCCGCGCCTGCACCGCTGGCTGCGCGGGGCGATCTGCGCTGTGGCCGCGCTGGCCCTCCTCGTCAGTCTCTATGCCCTCGCCGCGATCCTCTATCGCACGGCGGACGACCGGTTGACACCCAACCGCATCGCCTTCATCGGCTGGAACCTGATCAACATCGCGCTGCTGGCGCTGCTGCTCGTCCAACAGTGGCGCTCGAAGGGGGAATGGTTGGCGGCGTTGCAGCGCACCTTCGGGCGGGGGATGGTCGCTTACGCCCTCTGGACCGTAGCGATCATCCTGCTCCTGCCATGGGGCTTCCGGCTGGATCAGGGGAACATCACGGCGTTGCCCCCCAGCATTCAGCGCTTGGTGGTGACCCAACCGGCGCCACTGCTGCTGAAATGTCGTGGGCGCGATCCGATCTACCTGCTGGATGACGGCCGCAAGCGATGGATCGAGGATATCGCAACGTTCGAGGCGCAGGGTTACGAGTGGCGCGACGTCAGCCTCGTCGCCTGTGCCGAGTTGCGGGCAATCCCCAGTGGGATCCCGATCCCCGCCGATGCGGGGCCGATCCCCGAACCCTGATACCACGCCAAGGTATACGGCCCTCCCTCTGCCCCAAGGCGTCGGCTACGAGGGCGGCAACAGGGGAACCGACGCATCAAGATGCTGGCTCTCGTCGTCGATCATCGATAGGGCACGCGCCACACGGCCCGTCCCGCTGTGCAACCAAGCTTTCGCCGTGGTGCTGACCGCCGTACTTGCCAACTGGCGGCGCTTGGGTTAATATGCCGAACCATGAACAGCAGACGCTCCGCCATGCGCGCCCTGCGCCGTTTTGGCCCGACATCTCGTCGGGAGTTTGGCGCTCGTGGCGCTTAAGGGCATGTAACCACAGGCTGGAAGGCGACCCAAACCCTCGACAGAGTGCTGTCGAGGGTTTGTTGTATTGGCGACGCGCACTGCGGGATGAGATCGACCCAGGCATGTGCTTCAATCGTGCCGTACTCAGATCGCAATCAACCCTTCGACAAAGGAGGTCGGAAGATGCAGGGCAACCCGCAGGTAAAGAAGGTGGTGCTGGCCTACAGTGGCGGCCTCGACACCTCCGTGATCGTGCCGTGGCTCAAAAACAATTACGAGGGCTGCGAAGTGATCTGTTTCACGGCCGATTTGGGCCAGCAGGAGGAGCTGGATGGCCTGGAGGAAAAGGCCAAGAAATCCGGCGCGAGCAAGATCTATATCGAAGATCTGCGTGAAGCCTTCCTCAACGATTATGTCTTCCCCACCATGCAGGCCGGCGCGGTCTACGAGCGCGACTACCTGCTCGGCACCTCCTTTGCGCGGCCGATCATCGCCAAGCGCATGGTCGAAATTGCCGAAGCGGAGGGGGCGGATGCGGTCGCGCATGGCTGTACGGGCAAAGGCAACGACCAAGTACGCTTCGAGTTGACGGTCATGGCCCTGAACCCCAAGCTGAAGGTGATCGCGCCGTGGCGGGAATGGGAGATTCGGAGCCGCGAGGATGCGCTGGCCTACGCGGCCGAATACCACATTCCCGTCACCCATACCGAAAAGGATATCTATAGCCGTGATCGAAATATCTTCCACCTTTCCCACGAGGGGGGACTGTTGGAAGATCCGTGGCTGGAACCCGACCCGCAAATGTACCAGCTCACGGTCAGCCCCGAAGCGGCCCCCGACAGCGCTGAGGTGGTCGAGATTGGCTTTGTGGCGGGGCGACCCGTCAGCATCAATGGCGAGGAAGGGTCGGCGGTCGAGCTCTTCACCACGCTCAACCGCATCGGTGGGACCCATGGCGTTGGGCGGATCGATATCGTCGAGAACCGGCTGGTGGGGATGAAGAGTCGCGGCGTCTACGAAACGCCCGCCGGGACGGTGCTGCGCCGCGCCCACCAAGCGCTCGAAAGCATCTGCCTCGACAAGCATACGATGGGCTACAAAGACCAACTTGCGGTGAAGTATGCCGAATTGGTCTACAACGGCATGTGGTTCACACGGCTGCGCGAGGCGTTGGACGCCTTTGTAAAGAGCACGCAGGCGCAGGTGACAGGGACCGTGCGTCTGAAGTTGTACAAAGGCAACGTGATCGTCGTCGGTCGCAAATCACCCTACAGCCTCTACCGTGAGGATTATGCCTCGTTCGGGGAGGAAGATGTCTACAACCAGCAAGATGCTCATGGCTTCATCCAACTGTTCGGGTTGCCGCTGAAGGTTGAGGCGCTGTTGGACCTCGAAGGGGGCAAGCCCGTGCGCTATCGCCAACCGCTCGACTACAGCAAGTTCAAGCGTGACTGAGATGGCGCGGAAGGACAAAGGTTGGGGGATGCGATTGGCCCTGTCACTTCCCCGCTACGCATCACAGTCATGGGGCACCCTTTAGAGTCGGCATGGGCTATATTTACTTCCTTTCGCGATCCTAACACGCGACACGCTTCATCACAATCCCAACGATTACTCAGAACGGGGAAAGAATGAGCTTATGGGGAGGCCGCTTTGCCGAGGGGCCGGATGCCGCACTGAAAGCCTTGAACGATAGCCTCCGCTTCGACCAGCGGTTGGCCCGCGTCGATATCCTCGGCAGCATGGCCTATGCCCAAGCCATCGCCGATGCGGGGGTGATCAGCGCCGACGACGCCGAGGCGATCCGCAGCGGCTTGGCCGCGCTGCTCCGCGATGTCGAAAACGACGATTTTCCATCCCTTGCGAGCGACGAGGATATCCACACGGCGGTGGAGCGCCGCCTGACGGAGATCGTTGGCGCGGTTGGGGGCAAGCTCCACACGGGGCGTAGCCGCAACGATCAGGTCGCGACGGACCTGCGGCTCTGGACGATGGATGCCCTCGACGAGATCGACGGGCTGCTTTTGGGGGTGCAGCGCGCGTTGATCGGCCAAGCTGAAGCCCACGTCGAGACGCTGATGCCCGGCTATACCCACCTGCAACCCGCGCAGCCGATCACGGCGGCCCACTGGCTGATGAGCTTCTTCTGGATGGTGGCCCGTGATCGCGAGCGGCTCCAGCAGTGCCGCCGCCGCACGGCCGTGTCGCCGTTGGGGGCGGGTGCTTTGGCGGGAAACCCTTTCCCCATCGACCGCCACGCACTCGCCGAGGCGCTCGGTTTCGCGTCGGTCAGCCAAAACAGCCTAGATGCCGTCAGTGATCGTGATTTTGTGGCGGAAAGTCTCTTCACCATCACCCTGACGTCCGTCCATCTCAGCCGCTTCGCCGAAGATCTCATCATCTACAGCAACCCCGCCTTCGGCTTTGTCAGTCTCAGTGATCGCTACAGTACGGGCAGCAGTCTGATGCCCCAAAAACGGAACGCCGACCCGATGGAACTCAGTCGCGCTAAGGTGGGCCGGCTGATCGGCCACATGGCGGGACTGCTGACCACCCTCAAAGGGTTGCCGAGCAGCTACAACAAGGACCTGCAAGAGGACAAGGAAGCGCTCTTCGATGCGGTCGATACGATGCGGCAGTTGCTCCCCGTGGTGGCGGGGGTCATCCAGACGTTGCATCTGAACCCAGATCGGATGCGGGCGGCGCTGTCGGACGAGCTGTTGGCCACCGAACTGGCCGATTATCTCGTGCGCAAAGGGATCCCGTTCCGAGCGGCCCATCATCTGGTAGGCGAAGTGGTGCAATTCGCCGGTCAGCGCGATCTTCCGTTGTCCGAAATCCCACTTGAACGATTGCAAATGCTATCGGATGCGTTCGCGGATGATGTCAGTGCTGTCTTCGATTTTCGCTTGGCGGTTGAGCGCAAGGCCGTGGTGGGGGGCACCGCGCCGCAGGCCGTCATGGCGCAGATCGCGGCTGCCAAAGCGCTGATCGACCGATAGGGCATCGCGCAATGCAGAGCAAAAAGTCACGGAACAGATGGCGCATAGCGAATGACGTAGGGATAGGCGTCGGTCGCCCAGAGGCCGCATCTCGACAGACCCGTTCCCTGTCGCCGCCGAACGCAAGCAGCCGCGCCCTGCCACGGAGAAGCGCCATGCGCACCCTTGCCCCTCCCTTGCTCCTGCTTGGCCTTCTGACGTGGTTTGTCGCGGCCTGCGCCGCGCCCGACCCCGTGGCCGAGGCAACGGCCACAGTCCTTGTTGAACCGTGGGTGATGGTCGATGTTTTTTCGGGGCGGCCCAACCCCGAATGGACGATGGATAGCCGTGAGATTGACGCGGTGCGAGCGCTGCTGACCACATTGCCCGCCGCTGAAAGCGCCCCGCCCGCCGCCGAAGGGCGGCTGGGGATGCGCGGCTTTCGCCTCGGAGCGCTGTGGATCGAAGACCAACCGGTCATGATCGAGGTGCCGGTCGAGGGGGACATCCTCACAGTCACCGCGCCAGACGGCACACGTCGGTATCTCAGCGATACGTCCGGATTGCTGTACGAACTGCTCGTCGCGCACGCCAGCGATCATCTGACCCCCGCCCTCTATCGCTTGATCTTTGACTCGCACCTGAACGCGCGATCGAACTGCTGCGCAACTTTGCCTAGCTTTGATGGTCGTTTCCATTTGTGATTCTGCGCACAAATGAGCTAATCTAGTGAGACAACGGCGGCTTGGCCGCCGTTTTGATTCATCGTTAGGACAGGTAGAGATGCAGACTTTACGAATGGTCGTGCCCAAGGGGCGGATGTTTGAGAAGGTTGTCACCTTGTTGGGGGAAGCGGGTGTCCCGCTCCATATGGCCGAGCGGGACTATCGGCCAATCGTGGGCGATCCCGGCATCACCGTCAAGATCATGAAGCCGCAGAATGTGCCGCACCTGTTGCACCTTGGCTCCCACGACATCGGTTTCACCGGCTACGACTGGCTGCAAGAGACGGGGGCCGACGTGGTCGAGATCATGGACCTCGGCTTCGATCCGGTCCGTCTGGTGGCCGCAATCCCCAACGACCAGCCCGTCGACGGACTGCGCGAGCGGCGCTTCGTCGCCGCCTCGGAATACGAGCGGATCACCCGTCGCTATCTCGATGAACAGGGCTACGATTACCACTTCGTGCGGACCTTTGGCGCGACCGAGGTCTTCCCGCCGGACGACGCGGACCTGATTGTTGACAACAGCGCAACGGGCCGAACCCTGCAGAAACATGACCTCACCATCCTCGACGAGATCCTTCGCTCTTCGACCCGTTTCGTCGCCCACCGCGCCGCGCTGGACGACCCGTGGAAGCGGGAGCGCATTGAGCGCCTTCGGATGCTCTTCGCTTCGATCCTCGATGCCCGTGGCCGCGTGATGTTAGAGATGAACGTGGCCGAGGAGCTGCTGGAGGCCATCATCGAGGTGCTGCCCTGCATGAGGGCGCCGACCGTCTCGCCCCTCTACCACGACACGGGCTATGCGGTGAAGGCGGCGGTCAAACGGGATCAGGCGGCCACGCTGATCCCGATGCTCTCGAAGATGGGGGCGACCGATATTCTGGAGTACGATTTCCGCAAAGTGGTGATCTGATGCGTGCTCGACCCGCCATCGAGCGGTTGCGTGCGTACCCGATCGGGGGGTCCCGCGAGGGCAAAATCCGGCTCGACCTCAACGAGAGCAACTACGGCTGTCCGCCCGCCGTCCTGGACGCATTACGCACCCTCACCCCCGCGCAGATCGGCCGCTACCCCGAATACGAACCGTTGCTACAGCGCATGGCCGCCCACTACGGGGTCACGCCCGAACAGATATTGCTGACCAACGGGGCCGACGACGGCATCCGCTCGGTGATGCAGAGCTTCATCGACCCGGGCGAGCGCCTGATCGTCACCGATCCCAGCTTCAGCGTGATTCGGCTCTATGCCGAGGGGATGGGGGCAGCGGTCGAGGCGGTGCCGTACGGCGACGCGCTGGCCTATCCGGTGGCGGCGCTGGCAGCACGGATGCGAACCGCCCCCCGCCTAGTGGCGGTGGTCCGTCCCGATAGCCCGACCGGTAGTCTGATCAGCCGCGAAGCGCTCTGCCATCTCCTCTCCATCGACCGTGAGATCCTCGTCATGTTAGACGAGACCTACCACCACTTTTGCGGTGATAGCTGTCTCGACCTGCTGGCCGACCACCCCAATCTGCTGATCCTGCATTCTTTCTCGAAGGCGTGGGGGTTGGCGGGTCTGCGACTCGGACTCATCTTTGGCGCGCCCACGCTGATCGAAACGCTGCGCAAGGTGGTGCCGCCCTTTTCGGCCAGCGCGGTCGCGGTGGCCGCGGCACACGCCGCGTTGGGCGATCCCGATTTCGTAACGGGGGTCGTGACGCAGGTGCAGCAAGAAAAGGCACGGCTGATCAGACGGCTGACGGCGCTCGGCCTGAACGTGCGGGACACGGCGACCAACTTCGTTTTGGTCGATGTCGGCCACAACGCCCCCGACGTGCAGCGGCAACTGGCGGCCCGTAACATCCTTGTAAAGAGTATGGATCATTATCCGCAGCTCGCTGGCTATCTCCGCGTCGCCATCGGCCGGCCGGAGGAGCTGGATGCCTTCGTGGCCGCCCTCCGTCACCTCCTAGCAACGGACGCGGCGGGACGATAGGGGAACGTCAAACCAAACCTCTCTCTGCCGATCGGGTCGGGATTCGCGATTGGCGGCGTCAGATAGAGATAGAGAAGGAAGCCAACGTGCGAAGCGCGACGATTGAGCGGAAGACCCGCGAAACTCAGATTCGAATGCAGCTCACCATCGACGGGCAGGGGCACGCCACGATTGAGTCGCCGATCGGCTTCTTCAGCCACATGCTGGAAACGTTGGCGCGTCACAGCGCGATGGATCTGGTGGCGACGATCCAGGGGGATTTGCATGTGGATCAGCATCATACCGTCGAGGATACAGGGATCGTCTTGGGGGAGGCGCTCAAGGCGGCGCTCGGCGACAAGCGGGGCATTCAGCGTGCGGGCTTCTTCCTCTATCCGATGGACGAAGCGCTGGCGCGGGTGGCGCTCGACCTGTCGGGCCGCCCGTGCTTGGTCTACGATTTGCCACTCGAGACGACCCACCTTGGTGAGCTACAGGTCGAGCTGTTGGAAGAGTTCTTCCTCGGCTTTTGCAACAGCTTGGGGGCCAATCTGCACATCCACGTGCCATACGGACGCTCCGATCATCACAAGGTAGAGGCCGTCTTCAAGGCGTTGGCCCGTGCGTTGCGCATGGCCTGCCAGATCGACCCGCGCATGGCCGACGAGATTCCCAGCACGAAGGGGGCATTGTGATTGGCATCATCGACTACGGGGCAGGCAACCTCCGCTCTGTGAAGAAAGCGCTCGACTATCTCGGTGCCGAAAGCGAGGTCATCAGCGATCCAGCGGCGCTTGACTCCATGGACAAAGCGCTGCTCCCCGGCGTGGGGGCCTTTGGCGCAGCGATGCAACGCCTTGCCGAACAACGCTTCATCACGCCGCTCCAGCGCTGGATGGCGGCGGATCGCCCCTTTCTGGGCATCTGCTTGGGCATGCAGTTGCTCTTCGAGCGGAGCGAGGAAAGTACGGGGGTGGCGGGCTTGGGCCATTTCGGGGGTACGGTCCGCGCCTTCACGCAGCACAAAGTGCCGCAGATCGGCTGGAACCAACTCCACCAAGTGGGCGATTCGCCGCTACTGGCGGCCATCGAGGATGGCAGCTATTTCTACTTTCTCCACGGGTATTACGTCGCCCCCGACGACCCGTCCGTGGTGATCGGCACGACCGACTACGGCCTGCGGTACGCATCAGTGGTGCAGCGGGGGCGGGTGATGGGGGCGCAATTCCACCCCGAAAAGAGCGCGGATGTTGGCCTTGCCCTACTCCAGAATTGGATCGACCGATGTTAGCGACGCGCATCATTCCCTGCCTCGATATCCATGATGGGCGTGTGGTCAAAGGCGTAAAGTTCAAGGCACTGCGGGATGCGGGCGATCCGGTCACGCTGGCCGCCTACTACAACGCGCAGCGGGCCGACGAGTTGATCTTCCTCGATATCGGCGCCTCCTATCGGAGCCAAGCGCTGTTGATCGAGGTCGTCGAGGCGATCTCCCGTCAAGTCTTTATTCCGCTGACCGTGGGTGGCGGAATCCGTACCATCGACGATATGCGGAAGGCGCTACAGGCGGGCGCGGACAAAGTGGCCACCTGTACCGCGGCCATCCAGCGGCCCGCGCTACTCTCCGAAGGGGCCGAGCGCTTCGGGTCCCAGTGCATCGTGCTCTCGATCGACGCCAAGCAGGCGGGCGATTCGTGGGTGGCCTGCACGCACGGGGGGCGGCAAGCGACCGAATTAGACGCGATCGAGTGGGCGATGGCGGCCGAACGACTGGGCGCGGGCGAGATCCTGCTCAACTCGATTGACCGCGACGGCACGCGGGATGGCTACGATCTGGAGCTGACCCGGCGTGTGTCCGAGGCCGTGCGCATCCCCGTGATCGCCTCCGGCGGGGCGGGCACGCTCGACCATCTCGTCGAGGCGGTGGCCGTGGGCCGAGCGGACGCGCTCCTGCTCGCCTCACTCTTCCATTTCGGCGAACTGACCGTCGACCAGGTCAAAGCGCATCTACAAGCCCAAGGGATTCCAGTGCGGCGGGGGTAGAGGGGGGCGAAACTGGTCAATGGCCAATGAGATCGCGCCATTGGGGGCCATTGATCGACATGCCACCTTTGCCCTTTGCACTTTGCACCTTACACCAAGAGGTCGCACGGGGCCACGCGACTACACAGTGCCGATGCCACCTTTGCCCCTTGCACCTTGCACTTTGCACCTTACACCCCCTACCCCTCAAACAAGAAGAACCATCACATCACGCAAAGCAACCCATGATCATCCCATCCATCGATCTCATGGACGGCAAGGCCGTTCAACTGCGACAGGGCGCGGAAAAGGTGTTGGAAGTGACCGATCCGCACCGCTTGGCCGCACAATTCAACCGTTACGGCGAAAGCGCCGTGATCGACCTTGACGCCGCGCTGGGCCAAGGCGACAACCGCGCTTTGATTGCCGAGCTACTCGCCCTGGCCGATTGCCGCGTGGGCGGCGGCATTCGCACCGTGGCGCAGGCCCGCGAGTGGATCGCGCTCGGCGCAAAGAAGGTCATCATCGGCTCCCTCGCCTTTGCCAACGACCAGATCAACCACGCCTTTCTGAGCGAGCTCTCCGCCGCGATCTCGCCCCAACGGCTCATCCTCGCCATTGACGCGCGTGATGGGGAGATCGTCACGCAGGGCTGGCGCCATCGCACCGGCTTGCCGGTGGTCGAGACGGTGGCCGCGCTCGAACCGTACGCGGGCGAGTTTCTCTTTACTGCGGTCGAACGGGAGGGGATGATGGCGGGGGTCGATCACGCCGCCATCGAACGGGTGCGACGGGCGACTTCGCGCAAGCTGACGGCGGCGGGTGGCATCACCACCCTGCAAGAGGTCGCGGCGCTGGCCGCGCGGGATGTGGATGTGCAGGTGGGCATGGCGCTCTACACCGGTGCGCTCGATCTGACGGAAGCTTTTATCGCGGGACTCAACTGGAAGCACGATCTGCTGCCGACCATCGTGCAGGACGAAGCGGGGGACGTTCTGATGTTGGCCTACAGCAATCGCGATTCGTTGCGTGCCACCTTCGCCCAGGGCGAGATGGTCTATTTCTCCCGCTCTCGTCAGCAGTTGTGGCACAAAGGGGCGACCTCCGGCCACAGGCAGCGGCTGTTGCGGATGCGGGTCGATTGCGACCGCGACACGATCTTGGCAACGGTCGCGCAGCAGGGCGTGGCCTGTCACACCGGCCAGTACAGTTGCTTTGGCGATCCGCCCTTCTCGTTCGACGCCCTTTATCGGGTGGTGGACGAACGGCTCACCCACGCCCCGGCTGGCTCCTACACCGCGACTTTACGCGACGAGGCACAGTTGGCGGCAAAGCTGATGGAAGAAGCGCAGGAGGTCGTCGACGCGCGGACGGATGAGGAGATCATTTGGGAAGCGGCGGATCTGCTCTATTTTCTGACCGTCCGTTTGGCCAAGGCTGGTCTTTCCTTCGACCAAGTGGCGCGTGAGCTCCACCGACGGCGCTGGCAATGAACGGAGAGGAGATGCCGATCAAGATCGTGACCCCAGAGGCGTTGCCGCTGGCCTTCATCGCGGGTCAGCGCGACGACAACGTGACGGGCGTGGCCCAGATCGTTGAACGGGTCCGCTGCGAGGGCGATGTCGCGCTCCGGGACTTCACGCAGCGCTACGACGGCGTGACGGTCGAGGAGTTCCGCGTCGAACCGGCGCAGTGCCGAGCGGCGTACGAACAGTGCGACGCGACCACGATCAGTGCGTTGCAATCCGCCGCCGACGCGCTGCGACGTTTCGCCGAAGTCCAGAAGGCGCAACTGATCGATTTTGAGGTCGAGTTGATGCCCGGGGTGTTCACGGGGCAGCGGGTGCTCCCCATCCGGCGGATCGGTGTCTATGTGCCGGGCGGCCGCTTTCCGCTGGTCTCCTCGCTGCTGATGGGCGCGGTTCCGGCGCAAGTGGCGGGGGTTTCCGAGATCGCGCTCTGCTCACCACCCGTGCGTGGGGGCGGCGTGGCCCCGATCGTGGCCGCCGCCGCCCACCTGCTGGCCATCGACGAGTTGTACAGCGTGGGCGGCGCACAGGCCATCGCCGCGCTGGCCTATGGGAGCGAGAGCATCCGTCCCGTCGACAAGATCGTGGGGCCGGGCAACGCCTATGTGGCCGAAGCGAAAAAGCTCGTCTTTGGCACGGTGGGCATCGACATGATTGCCGGGCCGACCGAGCTACTCATCATCGCCGATGAGAGCGCCGACCCGACGCTGATCGCAGCGGACCTGATCGCACAGGCCGAACATGATGTCGAAGCACGACCCCACTTGATCACCACCTCCTTCGCCATCGCCACGGCGGTGCAGGAAGAGGTCGCGCAGCAATTAACCCAGATCGAAACCGAGGCGGTGGCGCGCGAATCGCTGGCACGCCACGGGCTGATCGTCGTCGTGGCACGCAGGGAAGAGGCGATCACGCTCGCCAACCAGCGGGCGCCGGAACACCTTGAACTGCAAGTCACCGACCCCGACCGCTGGCGGCCCGCGCTCACCAACTACGGCTCGCTCTTCATCGGCGAGCTGGCGGCGGAGGTGCTGGGCGATTACAGTGCGGGCATCAACCACACCTTGCCCACCAGCCGCAGCGCACGCTACCGAGGCGGCTTGAGCGTCCTCGATTTCTTGAAGGTACAGAGCCAACTGCGCCTTTCGGACGAAGGCTTTGCCCCCATCGCGGAGACTGCGGAACGGCTGGCGCTGCTCGAGGGCCTGCACGGCCACTTTCGTGCGGTCGAACGGCGGCGGAAGGGTGGTGAGTAGCGTCAGCCCAGAAAGGCGATCGCCTCCCGCTTGATCGTCACCCGCCACCCCTTGTGCGCCACCAACCCGAGCCGTTCGTACATGTAGGCCGGCAGCACGATCTCCAAGTCGTACTCCCCGTCGGTGAGCCGCTGCCCGTCATCAAGCCGGAAGAAGAGGGTGTGGTTCAGCCCATCGGTCAGCTCGTCGATGATCTGGCCGCGCAGCTCGTTCTCGCGCGCTTCGGCGGGCGCATCCTTGCGCACCAACATCACCCGCTCCGGCCGCACCGTGATCGACAGCCTGTCGCCGACCGAGGCCCCGCTCGACGGCGCGGTCAGTTGCACATCGCCAACGCGCAGGGTGGTCGATTCGGCGTGGCGCGAGACAACGGTCGCCGCGTAGAAGTTGGGGCTGCCGGTCAGCCGCGCCACCCGTTCGTTGGCGGGCTGATAGACGATTTCGCGCGGCGTGCCAGCCTGCAAGACGCGGCCCGCCTCCAGCACGACGATATGGTCGGCCAGCAGATAGGCTTCGGCGAGGTCGTGGGTCACGAAGAGGGCAGGGATCGTCAGCTCGTCGCGGAGAATGCGCATCAAGTCGCGGCGCAGGCGGGCGCGGGTGGGGCCATCCACCGCCGAGAACGGCTCGTCCATCAGCATCACGGTGGGGCGTGTCACCAGCGCCCGCGCCACGGCCACTCGCTGCTGTTGACCGCCGCTGAGCAGCGCCGGACGCAGGGTTTCGGCCCCCGCCAGGCCGACCAGCGCCAACGCCTCGCCCACGATGCGCTGCCGTTCGCGGCGCGAGCGTCCTTGTAAGCCGAAGGCGACGTTGTCGCCCACCGAGAGGTGGGGGAAGAGCAGGTATTGCTGCGAGACGAGGCCCACGCGCCGCGCTTGCGGCGGTAAGGCCACGCCCGCCTCGCTGTCGAAGAGCAGACGGTTCCCGACGCTGATCCGCCCCGCGTCGGGCCGCTGCAAGCCCGCCACGCAGCTCAACGTCATACTCTTGCCCGCCCCCGACGGCCCAAAAAGCACCGTCACGCCGTCGGGCAGCGTCAGGTCAAGGTCGAGCGCAAAGTCGCGGAGCGTTTTGCGGAAGGCGAGGGTGATCATGGTGGCGAATGGTGCATGGCGCATGGGGTCGTCATACAAAGTTGTGCATCACAGAGGATGGACATAGGGCATAGTGCATGGAGCATAGGAAGCATGGCACACCATTGGAATTCCAATGGTGTGCCATCCTGAAGGTTCATTGATTGTGCAATGACGGTCAATGGTAGCGGCAGCGCTGGCAACTGCGAAGGCAGGCGGTTTGGCCGCAGGCCATTCAGCGCTGAACGGGTGAAGTCACCACATCCAAAGAGAAATGGGGAGCGGCAGCAAAGCGTTGAACTGCTGGCTGCCGCCTCCCCATTTGCCATTATCCATTCTCTATTCGCCGGTAGCCAAACCTACCTCACCCACAGCCACACACCAAACTCCAGCTCACCTCAATCATCATGATGCTCGATCTTGGCTTCGGCGATGATCTCTTGCGCGATGTAGTCGGGGACGGCGTCGTAGTGGTCGAATTCCATCGTGAACTGGCCGTGACCCTGCGTCATGGAGCGTAGCTCGACCGCATAGCGCAGCAGCGACGATTCCGGGACCTGGGCCTCGACGACCGATTTGTTGCCGACCTGCTGCATCCCGCTCACCCGACCGCGCCGCGTGTTCAGATCGCCCATCACATCGCCCAGATATTGATCGGGAATCGTCACGGAGACGTTGTAGATCGGTTCCAGCAGCACGGGGCGGGCGTTGCGGAAGGCGTCGCGGAAGGCGTTGCGCCCCGCGATCTGGAAGGCGATATCCTTGGAGTCGACGGGGTGCTCCTTGCCATCGGTCACCACCGCGCGCACATCGACAACCGGATAGCCCGCGATCACCCCCCCATCCAACATCTGACGGATGCCTTTTTCGATGGAGGGGCGGAAACCCTGCGAGACCGCCCCGCCGAAGACCTCCCAGCCGTAGTCGAAGCCGTCGCCCCGCTCGGTCGGCTCGACGCGCAGCTCCACTTCGCCGAACTGGCCCGCCCCTCCGGTCTGCTTCTTGTGGCGATAGCGGGAGGTCGCTTGGCCCATCACCGTCTCTTTGTAGGCGACGCGCGGCGTTTCCAGATCGACCGCGACCCCCAGCCGTTCCAGTCGGTGGCGGGCCACATCCAGATGGGTGTCGCCCTGACCGGCCAAGACCATCTGGTGGGTATCCTCGCGCCGAATCCAGGTCAGACTGGGATCCTCCATCACGATGCGGTGCAATGTGCTGGAGAGCTTATCCACATCGGATTGGTTCTTGGGAAAGAGGGCCGCGCTGTAAGTGGGGCTGGGCATCGTTTGGCCCTGCACCGCCACCTCGCCGAGCGTATCGCCGGTATGGCTATGGCTCAGCTTTGCCAACGCGCCGATGTCCCCCGGCGCCAACTCGTCGACCTGAACCTGCTCTTTGCCACGTAGCACGAAGAGCGGGCCGATGCGCTCCTCCTCGCCGCGCTGGTTGTGCAGCCGCTGGTCGCCATGCATCGCGCCGCTGTAAACGCGGAAGAGCGAGGTCGAGCCGTAGGGGTCGACCACCGTCTTGAAGATATAGACCGCGAGCGGCCCGTTCTGGTCCGCGTTCAGTTCGACCGTTTCGTCGCCCTTGCTGGCACTCGCCGTTGCGCCCTCCGGCGAGGGGAGCAGCTCGACGATGGCGTTGGCGAGTGCCGACAGGCCAACGCCACTGTGGGCGCTGCCGACCAACACCGGCACCATCTGTCCCGCGCCCACCATCGCCTTCAGCCCATGCCAGACTTCGTCAACGGTCAGCTCCTCGCCATCCAGATACTTCATGATCAGCTCGTCGTCCCCCTCCGCCGCCGATTCCATCAGCTCAAAGATGGCCTCGTCGACCTCATCGGCCATCTCGCTGGGGATCTCACGCGGGTTGCCCTTCTCGTCGTAGGCCTTGCGCGTGACGAGGCTGACGAACCCGGCAAAGCTCTCCCCCTCGCCGATCGGCAGTTGGACCGGCACGATCTTGGCATCGGGGAAGGTTTGGTTGAGGCTATCCATCGTGCGGCGGAAGCGGGCGGTGTCACGGTCCATCTTGTTGACGAAGAGCAGGCGGGGCAGGCCGCGTGCTTCTACCTCGTCCCACATCAGCTCGGTGCCGACCTCAACCCCCGAGACCGCATCCACCACGATGACCGCGCCATCACTCACATGCAGTGCACTCCGCACATCGCCCACAAAATCCAGATAGCCGGGCGTATCGATCAGGTTAATCTTCGTCCCCTTCCAATCGAAGGGCAAAACCGTCATGTTGATCGAGATGCCGCGTCGCTGCTCCTCGGGATCGAAGTCCGAAACGGTGTTGTGATCTTCGACCCGCCCTTGCCGCTTCGTCACCCCGGCCATGTGGAGCAACGCTTCGCTAATCGTGGTTTTTCCGGCGCTGCTGTGGGATAGTAACGCAACGTTGCGTATGGCACTCGTTGGATAGCTCTTCTTCATGGCATTCCTCATGTTGAGTGGAACTAAATTGAATGGATCGGCCAAATTCGGGCCGAGCGTCAGTGGGGGAAGTCTACCATAGCGGGGCGTAGGCGACTAGTTCAAGCGTTCGAGCGTTCAAGCGCTCAAGCGGGAAAAAGGGGGAAAGAGGAAGGTGGGGTGGGAGGGGGTACGCATTGCACCGCAATGGAAAAAGGACGTCTTCCATGCACCACCCGCCATGCGTCGGTAGCTTCCACCCGCTACGAAGCGCCATACGGCTTTACACGGAGCACGCCCGCCTCATTCCGCAGGGGCGATATGCGCCAAGCCGACGGCTTCGAGCAGGGCGCTCTGCCGCTGCCACATGACGTGGCGGGCGGATGGCTCTTCATCGTCATGGCCGAGCAGGTGGAGGAAGCCGTGCAGCACGATCAACGTCAGCTCCTCTTGGGTGCTATGGCCCAGCTCGGCCGCTTGGCGGGCCGCCTGCTCGTAGCCGATGATGACATCGCCAAGATAGCTGCCCATCTCCGCTTCAAGGCCCACATCTTCGTAGGGGAAGGTCAGCACATCGGTCGGCCCCGGCTCGTTGCGATATTGCGCGTGCATCGCGGCGATCGTGGGGTCGTCGACGATCACGATGCTGAGCGCCGAATCGTTGGGTTGGCCCTCGGCCACCAATGCGTGGCGCAACGCGGCGGCCAGGGCCGCTTCGTCGATCTCTGCCGCGAATTCAGGCGCGATGTGGAACTGAATGTGAGGAAGCGTCATTGCTGGTTGTCGCGGTGCTGTCGGTGAGTGCGGGCGGTTCTTCGCGCGGCAGCGCGCGGTCGGGATACTTGATGCGTGGGTGGTAGATCCCGCGCAGCACGCTGGTCAGCGCCTGCTCCACCCGTTGCAGGTCGCGCAGGGTCAGGTCGCAGTCGTCCAACTGCCCCAGCGAGAGCTTGGTTGCGATGGCCTTGCGGACCAGCGACTCGACCTCTTCTTCGCTGCCTGGCTTCACCGCGCGCGAGGTCGCCTCCACCGTGTCAGCGATCATCAGAATGGCGGCTTCGCGCGTTTTGGGGATCGGCCCCGGATAGCGGAACGCTTCGAAATCGACGTTCGCTTCGCCATCTTGCTCGCACGCCTTGTGATAGAAATAGGCGACCGGCGTGGTGCCGTGGTGCTGTCGAATCAGGTCGATGATCGTTGCGGGCAAGTTGTGCTTACGCGCCATCTTCACCCCTTCGGTCACATGGTCCAGGATGATTTCCGCACTTTGATAGGGGTCGTTCAGCTTGTCGTGAGGGTTGACGCCCTCACTCTGATTCTCCACGAAAAAGAGTGGATTCTTCATCTTGCCGATATCGTGATAGTAAGCGCCAACCCGCACCAGCAGCATGTCCGCACCCACCGCTTCCGCCGCCCGCTCGGCCAGATTGCTGACGACGATGCTGTGGTGATAGCTGCCCGCCGCCGTCAGCAGCAGGTTGCGGAAGAGGGGGTGGGTGGGGCGGGCCAATTCCATCAGTTGGACGAAGGTCGTGATGCCGAGCATGCTGCTGGCGATGTAAAAGCCGGCGAGTGCCAGGCTGGCCGAGGCCAAGCCGCTGAGCAGGGCAACGGCCGCCCATTGCGCCACGTCGACCCACGCGGTGATTTCGCCGCTGAACAGCGTGAGGGCCAAGACGACCACGGCGTTGGCGATGCCAACCACGACGCCCGTGGCGACGAAGCTGCCCAGTCGTTCGATGCGCCACAGCGCCAGCGCGGCGATCGCGCTGCCCGCAAAGGTGTAGATCGTCATGCCCGCATCTTTGGCCAGATAGCCGATCACCAGCGCGACGATGGTGGTGAAGAGCAGCCCAATGTCGATGCCAAGCAGGACACTGACGATCATGGTGCCGAAGGCGGCGGGAAAGAAGATGCTCAACAGTCCGCCCGATGGCACCGCAAAACGGGCACCCACCACCACGATGATCAGCAGCCCAATCGCCAGCCCCATCACGCGCGGCGTGTACCATAAATCGGTGTGGACGCGGTTGATATAAACGCCAAAGACGGTGGTCAACACCAGCGAGATCAAGCCGAAGCCCGCGATCTGCCACCACGAATTGCCCCGTTTCTGCAGCCCCAACGCTTCCAGCGCTTCGATCTGCTCTGCCGTGACGCGCTCACCTTCAAAGGTGATCTTTTGATTGGCCCCCACGCTGACCATGTAGGGCTGAACGGCCTCACGGGCCGCTTGGCGGGCCGCATCGGTCGCCTCCACATCCACCTCACTGTTGGCGATCACCATCTCCTGCGCCCATTCACTCACGACTTGGCTCTGCTCGCGGTTGAAAGTCGCGCTGATGCGGCTTGGAATCTCGTTGCGTACCGCCTGTAGCTGCGTACTGCGTACCTCGCCCCGCATTGTCTGGTCAACGATCCGCTCCGCCTCGGCCACCGTTGCGCCCCACTGCTCTTCGGCCATCGTCAGCAGCGCCGCTGTCGCATCGGGCGAAAAGCTGATCGATTCGATCGCTTGCACATAGGCGACACGGCGCTCTTCGCCGAGCGCCCTGTCGGCCCGTACCGCGTCGAGATATTGCCGCGTCTCCTCCATCAGCGCCACCTGTTGCGCGCCGAGGGCGCGGTTGGGGGCGCTATAAATCGTGGCGACATCGAGCGCGGCTTGCTCCCGCGCTTGCTCGGTGCGGATCGTGCTCTCGTATTCGGCGGCGCTGGTGGCCCGGATGTCGCGTGGACTGATCTGTCCCACCGTGACGGCGCGACTCAATGTGGGTTGAAAGGCCAGCGCGGCCCAGAGCGTCAGCCAGAGCAGCGTCATCCACGCAAAGCCGTAGAGCAGGCTAAGGAACTTCTGCCACAGTCTGCGGAATCGGTTTGGCGGATTGATCTGCGCAATCGTCATAATCGTAATCTCGATCTAGCTTTGGGGATGGGGGCAGGGCGGTCAGGGATCGTATAGCATTGTGAATCGCGCTTCGCACATCGGCACCGTGCGGCGCGTACTACCCCAACCGTTCACGGACGATACGTTGCACGGCGGCGCCGTCCGCTTTGCCGCGCAATTTGCTCATCAACGGCCCCATGACGCGGCCAATGTCCGAAAGCCCGTTCGCACCCACCGCCGCGATCTGCGCGTCGACGGCCGCCCCGATTTCGTCGTCACTCATCATTTCCGGCAAATAGGATTCGATGATCGCCAACTCGGCCCGTTCGCCATCGGCCAAGTCGCTGCGCCCGGCCTCGTCGTAGGCGGCGATTGAATCGCGGCGCTGCTTTGCCTGCTTCTGGAGTTGGGCCTGCCACTCCGGCGCGGTCAGCGCCTCGCCCTTCTCGATTTCGGCATTCTTCAACGTCGTCATCAGCAGCCGAATCGTGTCGCGGCGACCGGTGTTCCGTTCGCGCATCGCGGCTTTCAGTGCTTGGTTCAGTTCGTCGTGGATGGACATGGCGGCCTCGGAGGTAAGGTGTGTTGGTGTGATAGGGTGGTTGCTGTCGTCGTAAGGGCGAACAGTGATTGGGTAGACGGTGGTACGAGTACAGAGGCTTTCCAGTTGTAAGGGCGCCATATTCCAATGCCCCCTACTCCCTTGCTCTTGCGCTTCCATGCTGTCGAGCTGCTTGGTTTCAGTGGCCGCCAAAGCGCCTCCCCGCGACGCGGAATCCGTCGCCTTCCAGCACCTCCAGTGTCACAGTCGAAAGCTGATTGCGCTGGATGGCCGGATCGTCGCTCGTGACGCGCAGGTAGTTGCCGGTCAGCCCGCTGATCGTCCCATCGTTGCGGCGCTGTTCCCACAAGACGCGCTGTTGGGAGCCGATCATGGCCCGTCGAAAGGCCTCTGCGCTTGCCGTGCTGAGTTCAGCCATTTCGTGCCAGCGTGCCTTCTTCAATCGGTTGGGGAGTTGGCCCCCCATGGTGGCGGCGCGGGTGCCGGGCCGGGGGCTGAACGTAAAGATATGGGCGTCGGCGAAGGCCATCGCCTTGACGAAGGCCATGCTTTCGCGATGTTCTTCCTCTGTTTCTGCCGGGAAGCCGACGATGATATCCGTGGTGAGCGCGACATCGGGAATCATGGCACGGGCCGCATCGACCATCGCGGCGAACTCTTCGGTGCGATAGGCCCGCTTCATGCGCCGCAAGATGGCGTCGCTGCCACTCTGCAGGCTCATGTGCAGGTGGGCGCAGAGCCGTTCGCCCCAGCGCGGCCACAGCTCCAACCACGACGGCTTGAAATGCCACGGCTCCAACGAGGAGAGCCGCAGCCGAGGTAGCTCGCTTTCGTGCAAAATGCGCGTGATCAGCCCGCCGAGATCAAGTTCTCCCGCCGATTCGCGGCCATAGGAGCCCGCATGCACACCGGTCAAGACCACCTCTTGACAGCCGCGCGCCGCCAGCCGCTGCACCTCGGCCACAATCGCATCCGCGTCACGACTACGTGCGTCGCCCCGCGCGATCGTCGTCAGGCAGAAGCTGCAGGCCAAGTTGCAGCCATCCTGAATCTTGACGAAGGCGCGTGTCTGATCGAGCACCAGCGGGTAGAGTTGCAGGTCCCCGTCGGCCCGATAGTCCGCGCCCAGCGCGAAGCCTTCGGTGCCGAGCGCCTCCCCGATCAGGGGCAGCAGATTCTCCTTCTCCGCATTCGCCACGATGATCGCTTCGTCGCCAAAGGCGTGGGGCCGTACCTCGCTGTGGCAGCCGGTGACGACCACACGTTGCCCCGCATGGTGGCGCGCCGCCTGCACCGACTTGCGGCCCGCTTCGCCCGTGACGGTGCAGCTATTGAGCACGATCAGATCGGCCTCCCGCTCATCCTCGGTCACGACATGACCGGTCAGCACGAAACCCTGTGCGATCCGCTCTGCCTCCGCTTGGTTGAGCCGACAGCCCAACGTTTTGACATGTATCTTCATCGTAACGCGGTAGTTTCGGATGACATAATGCGCAGATTCTAGCACATATTTCTGTTTTGGGCGTTTAAGGCGTGCTAGAGTGTGGGAGTTTGATGAGTTTGATGAGTTTGATGAGTTTGGTGAGTTTGGTGAGTTTGATGAGTTTGGTGAGTTTGATGAGTTTGGTGAGTTTTGTGAGTTTTATGAGTTTTATGAGTTTTGTGAGTTTTATGAGTTTGGTGAGTTTGCGGGTTGGATGGGTTTGGTAGGTTGGAGTGAGCAGCAACGGCAGAGCGGCGAAACGATTCTCGACCTCTGCCCATGCACCATGCACCATGCACCATGCACCTTTCGCCATTCGCCAACATCCGTTCTGCGTTCGGAGCCTACCCTGAGCGAAGAGATGGGTTCTGCGTTACCTGCTCTGCGTTCCCAGTTCTTCCGCCAGGATTTCCAGAATGGCCTCGCCGTACCGCTCGGCACGCTGGGGGCCGATGCCCGGCACGTCGAGCAGTTCGTTGGGGCTGCGGGGGTGGGAGAGCACGAGGGTCCGCATGATGGCGTCGGTGCAGATCACGTAGGCGGGGACGTTCTGCTCGCTGGCCTCTTCGGTGCGCCATGCCCGCAAACGGGCCAGCGCCGCCCGTTGTTGCAGATCGGTGATCGGGCTGGCGGTGGCGGCGGCCACGGGGGTCGCCTCGGGGGGCGCGGGCTGCAGGGTGGCGAGGAGGCTGTCGCCGTAGGCCGCCGCCTTTTGAGCGCCGATCAGCGCTTCCAGCGCCGCGCGGTCGGCGGGGGGGGTGCGGGCGAGGGTGCGTAACATGGTGTTGGAGAGCAGGGCGTACGGCGGCTGATTGGCCGTGTAGGCGGCGCGGCTCCGCCAGGCTTCCAGCTCGCTGAGCCGCGTTTGGGCCGCGTCGTCCAGCGGTGTTTCTTCATTGCTCTCGGCGCTGCGGTGGCCCTGTTCTTCCGCGCGGCGCAGCGCGGCCACCACGCAACGGATTTCGCTGTAAGAGACGTGGTCGGGCAGCAGCTCCTTGATCGGGGAGAGGTAGTAGGTTCCGGCTTCGACGACTGCGGCCTCGATTTCTGTGCGCCGTGCCTCCGGCACCACCCGTTCCACCGCCAGCTCGCCCTTGCCGATCAGATCGGCGAGGTGGTTTTGGACCGTGGTGATCGCCAGCCCGCGCGCCTCGGCAATCGCCGCCACATCCAACCCCGAATCGAACAGACGCAGCGTCTCGTGCGCGGTCGAGCTGGCGTGATGGCTCGGCAGTTGGCGCACCTTCACCGCTTGGCTGCCGAACTCGGTCACGAAGGTCAACGCGCTTCGTTGGCGGATGGCCCGCTCCCCGCTCCGACTGAGCGCCAGCAGCGCGAAACGGTCGTTGCGCTCGATCTGCAAGAGCCGCTCCTGCACCAGATCGTTGATCAGCGCCATGATCCCCTTCTGTTTGAGGTGGCTCAGTTGGCCAAACTGGGGGTGGCTGAAGTAGCGTTCCATCCCCGTCCGTCGGCTGCCGCCCAGTAACTGGGCCAGCCGCTGCCGCCCCACCCCATAATCGAGATGGGCGACCGCATCCAAAACGGCCAGCGCCGCCTTCTCTTCGGGTGATTGGGCGATGCGTTGCGACAGGGCGCGCCCCTGATGCTGACAGTTGTCGCAGCACCATTCGGCGACCGGTGGCGTGGCATCCCCAAAATAGTCGAGCAGGTATTGGCGACGACAGTCGTGGCTCTGGGCGTAATCGAGCATCGTGTTGAGCAGGTGGCGGCGCTGCGCCCGACGTTGCTCCACTTCGGCCATCGCCGCGTCCATCTGCACCGGCCCAGTCGCACCACGGAATTGCCACTGCTCCCCGTTGCCGTTCTCGTCGAGCAGTTCGACGAGGCCTGCGGCTTCCAGCAGTCCCATGGCGGTGCGGGCCTTGCTCTCTAGCCGCCATTCCATGACGGTGGCCAAGTGGGACGGGCCGATCGAGAGCTGCGCGCCATTGCGTATCGCCTCGTCCCGCAAGAAGCGGTAGAGGTCGCGCAACTCGTCGAGCGTGGGCGCTTCGTTTTCGATAAACCATTCGTGGAGCCGTGCATCGCTCGGGTCGTGGAGCAGCAGGCAGTGGGCGGGGTCGCCGTCGCGCCCGGCGCGTCCTGCCTCTTGGTAGTAGGCTTCGACCGTACCGGGCAGCGTGTAGTGGATCACGAAACGGACGTCCGGCTTGTCGACGCCCATGCCGAACGCGTTGGTGGCGACGACGATCGGCACGCGCCCCTCCATCCAATCCTGCTGCACCCCGTTGCGCTCTTCGGCGGAGAGGCCCGCGTGGTAGAAGGCGCAACCCCGGCCCGTGTAGGCGCGGATGAAACCCGCCACATCGGCCGCCTCGCGCCGCCGCCCCACATAGATCAGGCCACAATCATCGGCGGGGCGCCCGTCCAACCAGCCCTTCAAAAGCTGCTGTTTGCGGGTGTCGCCCGGCGCGAAGATCGCTTCGAGCCGCAGGTTGGGACGATTGAAGCCGGTGACGAGGCGGAAGGGGCGGCGCAGTTCGAGCTGGCGCTCGATGTCTTCTTGGACTTGGGGGGTGGCGGTCGCGGTGAGCGCGATGACGGGGGGGTGGCCGATCTCTTGCACGACCTCGCCGATGGTGCGGTAGTCGGGGCGGAAATCGTGGCCCCACTGCGAAATGCAATGGGCCTCATCCACGGCCAACAGCGAGACATTACAATGGCGCAGCGCGGCCATGAACCGCGCATTGCGCAGCCGTTCCGGCGCGATATAACAGAGTTTCCAGCGCCGTTCGTGGAGGCCGCGCAGCCGCTCGCCCTGCTCCGCCGCAGTAAGCGCTGAGTTGATGAACGTGGCGGGCAGGCCCTGCGCTTGCAAGGCATCCACTTGGTCTTTCATCAGCGCGATCAACGGCGAGATGACCAACGTGATGCCGTCGTGGAGCAGCGCGGGCAACTGGAAGCAGAGGCTTTTGCCCGCACCGGTCGGCATCACCACCAGCGCATCGCGGCCCGCCATCAGCGCGCGGATCGTTTCGCGCTGCCCCTCGCGGAAGGCAGCAAGGCCGAAGCGCTGCTGTAGCGCGGCGCTCAGTTGCGCGTCGAGTGGGGGTGGGGAGACGTGCGGTACCATGGGGGAAGTGTAGGTCGGGATGCGTCGGAGGGAAAGTAGGGGGAGGGTAGGAAGATAGCGTTCTATGATAGGTGCTGTGCAACTAGCACTTTTTCTCTGTACAACTATGCTCTGGAACACTTACTTCCATAGCTTCTCTAAGCGGCGGTGTTCACATAGAAGGTGTCCGTATTCTGATCTAACCTTCAAGTCTATTGCGAATATTCGATTATCACGATATGCATCTGGTATTTGATCCCATCTTACTGCCAAAAACGCTCCTTCATACCATCTAGAATCTTGATAAGCAGAAGTATATATTTCGCTGCGTCCTTTCGAAACTATAATGCCGCTCTCAAAATCTAATATTTCGCACGATAAGACAAACTGTCGATTTAGCATGTCTAGTGCTCTTGCCGCGACATAAAAGTAAAGCCAACCTTCATAAATGCGTTCTTCAGCCGGATTAACATTTAAACTATAATCTCCTAGTAACTTTGCCCCCACATGACCAACTCTGCCTTTCTGATCGACTGTGAAATCACTAGCATTCGTGAATTGAACGATTTCGCGATAGCAGTTACTACACCCAAGGTTGTTAAACTGTACGTTACCAATTCTAACTCTATCTTTCTGGCCGCAAAGGTCACACGAAATAAAGACATCAAGAATCTTACCAATCCCCCATGAAATGCCTCCAGCCACAATCATAGAGAATAAATCAATTGCCATTAATTCCTCCCGTAAATAACTATCAAGAAGGCATATGCGCCAAAGGGGCTTGCATAGCTCTCAACTGGCCGCCGTTGTTTTGTTGCTGACGTCGAATTCAACTCTATGCACTCCCTCACAGCTAGAGACGCATTCGAGTCTAACATAGCCGCCTGACAACGCCAACACATTGCCATGCTCGCTGCCCGGCGCTGCTTTGTCCTGGAGCAGCGCAACATCTCCCGTGGCCGCTGCGCGGTGCGGGCGCATGGCCTTACAGTGAGGGTGCAGCGGGGCGAGAAAGCACGTAAATATCTACAGCTTAGATCGTCGAATAACCAGAAAGCGCCGTCTCTCGTGATTGTGCCTTATCCTTCAACGCACCCGATCTCTAATGCGAGAGAGATCATTGTTCGTCTGCTAAGAGCTTGAGTAGCTCATGCTGTTTTTTCAACAGTTTTTGTTGCTCTTGTATCAATTCCTTCTGACGTAATAATGTTTGTTCAAGCAATCCTAGTAAACTCTGATACTGTTTGAGTAGACGTCTGTGCTCAATTGCGCGAAGCCTGCGAAGTCGAGTCGCGATAAGGGGAGGACGGTTCAGGCGCAGTCGTTTCAGTGTGAATGACCCCATGGCTGTTAGCGGATACAAAATGCCATCATCAAGCAGAAGAAAATGGCGGTCGGAACTCTCGCTGCGAGGATTCCAAAGCATTTGATCCCGGTCATTCTCAGGCCAATAGTCAAGTTTGAACTGGTTACAGCGGATACAACCGTATATCAAGTTATCGGGGTGGTCGTCGCCGCCTTTGCTTCTTGGTTTGAAGTGATCGACTGTTAGCTCTCCGCCCGAATCTGTCTCACTGACACCACAGAATTCGCACATGTAATCGGCACGGTTACGAATCTGGTCTCTAATTTTATGCTCTAAGATCATACCGCATAAAGATCGGGGACAGTTTCGGTTAGCTGTTGTTGAATCTTAGAAATCCCGCTTTTTATGATCTTATTGTCATCTGACAGTTTATTTATTTCATCATTGACTGCTTTGATTCTTGACAGAACCGAATCGATTCCATCTTGCAACGCCATTTCGGCTTCTATGTCTGGATTCAGATCTAATAATCTCATTTCTTCCTCATCCTGACGGTCATACCATCGTTTCAACAGCGCGTGATCTTCCGAGGAGAGACTTTCGCCCCGTGTGGCTTTATCATGCAGTCTTTTTCCGATTTCTTCAATGTTCATTTGTTCCTCCTTCTTGCCTTCGCTCATGGCATTGGCTCAATTCCGCGATTGGCTCGTATAAGCACTAGGGTGTGAGCGTGTTGCGTGTTGCGTGTTTGGTCAGCTAGCCATGGCGACAGAGTTCCTATGACGTTTTCACCCTTGTATCTGGTTTGCTAATCTCTGTCCCTAATACCAATTTCTTGAGAATTAACATTGGTATCTATCAAGATCTTCATTCATATTATTCCTATGAGTATCGCCACTTTAGCTCATCTGGCGGCATACCTTTCAGAAGGCCGCGCCACTTAATCAGAAATTGTGCGACATCCCGGTCAGGAGATGCTTTATTTTGGGCTGTCGGTTTCGGCGTGACACGTATTTCAACTTCTTGATCCGCGAGTTGAGAGGTTTCTGGAATTTCAACAACGCCATTTTCTTGGACTATAGCTTCCAACCTGTACGCTTCCATCGTGCGGGTCCCGTTTCTAGTCCCTGTAGGGAAAACGACTCGTCCAAGGCATCATGGATTATGATTGCCAAGTCTACCTTACGGTCCCGACAACGCCAACACATTGCCATGCTCGCTGCCCGGCGCTGCGGCGCCATGGGCGAATGCAACGCGAAGCACGTCGCCCCGTGCAGGGTGCGGGACATGGCCGTGCAGCGGAAGGCCGCGTAGCTGCGCTTCTCCCATATCGTCATGTCTTAGACCAACAGGCTTCTTTATCCGAGAGCTAACGAAATCAGTAACGCACGACGTGCCGTACCATGGGGGAAGTGTAGGTCGGGATACGTCGGAGGGGAAGTGACAGGGGGGCGTCATGGTCGCGCATTACGCGCGCCGCGATGCATCAGCGAGAGCATCGATAGCCCGCCGCGTCTGGTTGCCCATATCGAAGACGTGGTTATCGACCGCCATATCGCCCTTCGTGTGCCACGCCACTAGACGACGGGCGAGGTCATGCTCATCAAGTTGGCCCTGCTCTAGGAGCGAGGCGCGTAGGGCTAGTGCCTGCGCCCCATCGTCTGACCACGTGCCAGGCGGTGCACCAGCGTGGGCACGTGCATAGCCTTGCGGCGGTTGTACGTCGATCAGTTCGATGGGCGGGATTTCCGTTGGCGGGTGAAACTCATAGGGGACACCGAGAGCGTCCTATCAGGTGGGTCAGTCGCACCGGGAGGGTACTGATATTTGAAAGAGGGGGAAATGCAAGGCTGGTCGCCCCTAGGCTGCCAGAGTGCTCTATCACAGAAATAGCAAAGCCCAGCAGGGTGGGTGCTGACCTTTATGAAATAGGTGGGTGCAACGAGGTGTTAACTGCCTACTCTTTGGACTTTTGGACTTTTGACAAAAGCAGAGCCAGTCACCCGAATGAAACGCTAACGTGGTGGCAGAGCAGTCGGCGCGGCAAGCGCCAGCGCGTGGAGATCCAGGGCTGGCACACCCTGCTGATGCGCGGTAAGCACACGCCGCAGCGCCTGCCGATGCAGCACTATCCGTTTACGCTCGTGCGCCTCATGCACTACGATGAGGCAGGCAATCCGCTCTACCAGCGCCCGCTGTGGCGTGTGGTGATGGGCGAGCGACGCGGCGAGTTGACCCGGCAGCAGATTTTATGCCGGGCGCTTCGACATCGAGCACTTTTTTCGCTTTGGCAAGCAGAAGCTGCACAGGGCCGGCTTTCAGATGCCGGAGGTGGCACGGGAAGAGAACGGGTGGCAGCTGACGCATATCGCCTACGCTCAACTCTGGGTGGCGCGGCATGTCGCCGAAGCGTTGATGCGGCCCTGGGCACGTAACCTGCCCGCCCTGAAAGCGCGGCGTCTCTCGCCTACCTTGGTGCAGCGCGACTTCGCTCGCATTATTCGGCAGTTGGGGACACCGGCCCAAACGCCCAAAACGCGCGGTATTGCACCTGGACGGCCCAAGGGTACGAAATTGCCCCCACGACCACGCCGAAAGGTCATTATCAAGGGCCACCCGAGCGCCCAATCTGCACTGTGCGCCGCTCGGATCTTCCCTAGCGTGGCTACAATAGCGTGATGAACGAATTTGCCTACACCTTACGCAAGCTCTTGCTCGAACTCTCCCCCTTCAACGCGCTATGGACTGAGCGTATCGGCCATATTCTGGTGATCGTTTTCTGGGGGATCGTGATCCGCTTTGTTGCCGTATGGCTGGTGCGGCGCTTTTTCCGCTACAGCATCCGCGAAGACCGACTGGCCTTCAGCGAACGGCGTGCGCGTACGCTGGAAGGGCTGCTGACGGGACTAACGACGTTCTCAGTGATCGTCGTTGCGGCCATTTGGGCGATCCTTTCCCTGGGCATCCTCCATGCCAATGTGCTATTTCCCGTGCTGGGGCTGTTCAGCGCAGGCTTCGGACTGGGCGCGCGCCCCCTCGTCAGTGACTATTTGGCTGGTCTGACCCTCCTCTTCGAACACAGTTACGGGTTTGGCGACAAGGTGGAAATCCTAGAGGTCATCGGGACCGTGGAGCATGTCGGCCTGCGCATCACGGAGATTCGGGGTGACCGGGGCGAGCTGTTCGTCGTGCCGAACGGTGATGTGCGGCTGATTCGCAACTTTTCGCGCGGGGCCTTCTCGCTGGCCTCGGTCCGCGTGGTGGTGCGGGCCACCGATCTGAAACGAGCCATCGCGGTGTTGGAGGAGGTGGCGGATCACGCGCTGGCCCTCTATAAGGAAGAGTTGGTGAGCCGTCCCGAGGTGATCAGTGAAGAAGGCGAGCTGGGCAACGAAACGCCACTCACGCTGCGGGTAAAGGCCCGCTTTGGCCAAGGGGCGCAACTGCGCCGCCATCTCCTTACCGATCTCAATGATGCGATGAGCGCGGCCGGAATCCCGTATGCGGACGGCTAGGGCAAGCCACGGACAGGGTGAGCCATGTCCATACGGGGCTGAAAATTGCGATCGCGGTGACGCCTTGAATGGGTAGCGCAGCACGACTCCCTTAGCGCCCATACCACCATACCCTTGCGCTGCCCATCACAGCCCCACCCTGCAAACATTTGACGATTTCCCCCTTTTGATCCACAGTATGGCGCTGCCCCACTTGACCCAAGGAGTTCCCCATGTCGAACGTTGGTCGCCCCACGTGGTTTCGCTGGTTGTTTCCCGTTGCATGCCTCATTGCCGCTTTAGCGCTGCTCCAATTCGTTGCCCCCGATGCAGCGGTGGTGCGTGGCAAGGGCAGCGCCCTTCCCATCTCAGATTTGCAGAGCGACGACCAGATGGAGGCGCAGGCAATCGCGGTCGTCGATGAGGCGGTGCGGGCCTACACCGATGGCACCCGCGCCGAAGTCTTCGCCGTCATGCCGGTCGTGACAGATTACACCGAACGCGCGGCGGCCTGCGCCACCGACAATTGCTGGCAAGTCAACATCTATGATCTGGACGCGGACGCCACGATTGCCGCCCTCGTCAGCCTTGATCAGGACGCGGTTCTGGATGTGCTCTACATGCCGCACATGCAGCCCTATCTGCCGAAACGGCTCTCCGACCGTGCGGTGGAGATCGCGCTGGCCGCCCCGGAAGTCGCGCAAGTGCTGGGGGACCGTCCGCTCGCTGCCGACTGGACGCCGATGCCTGCGAACTTGGTCAACTCGGTTTGCGAAAGTGGGCGACTCTGCGTGGCGGCCCTCTTCGACCTCGAAGATTACCTGCTCTGGGCCTTCGTCGATCTGAAAACCGAAACGTTGGTCGACATCTCGTGGACCGCCATCGATCCCGACCCCGGCATTGATCGCGGGGCCGATTTCAAATTGGCGCAACGGGGCTGCGACCCGCCCGTCACGATCACGCAGGACGGCTGGACACTGACCTACGCCGTGGCGGGGAGCGATGGGCTGGCGATTACGAATGCCTCCTACAACGGGATGGAGGTGCTGACCCGCGCCAAGCTGGTACAGTGGAACGTCGACTATGGCACCAGTGGCTTCCGTGATTCGACCGGCTGTGACGGCAACGGCGGCTTCTTGATCTGGCCCTATGGGGATACGGCCATCGTCACCCTTGACGGCGGCTTCGAAATCCGACAGGATTTCCGCATGGGGGGCTGGGGGGGCGGCTGTGCCTACCGCTACGAGCAGCGCTACCAATTCTACGCCGATGGTCGCTTCCGCGTGAAGCAGGGCGCCTTTGGCAAGGGCTGTAACAACAACGGTATCTATCGACCGCTGGTCCGCATCGACATGGCGGTGGACGGCGACGAGGGCGACACCGTCTCGCAATGGGCCAACGATGAGTGGTCACCGCTCCTCACCGAAGCGGTGATGCCGGATGTGCCCGGCCCCTTTACCCTGAACGAAACGTCGCCCGAAGGGTATGCGTGGCGGATCGACGATGCGAATGGCGCGGGCTACTACATCGAGCCTGGCCGCGGCCAGTTCGGCGACGAGGGGCGCGGTGACAACGAGTATTTCTATGTGGTGCAACACAAACCTTCCGAGGGCGACGCTGACATGGGCGCGATTGGCTACTGCTGCAGCGAGCCGTTCCACGGGCCGGAAGAGTTCGTCAACGGTGAATCGGTCGATTCGACGAACGTGGTGCTCTGGTACGTGCCACAGAGCCAAACGGTGCCGACCGCGCCCGACTACTACTGCTGGACCGTTTCGGGCGAGCCGAATCCCGAAACCTACCCCTGTTGGACGGGGCCGATGTTCCACCCCATCGCCGAGGAACCCCAGTCCTTCGGCCTCTACATCCCGCTGGTGGCTAAGCCGTAACTGACGCCCACCCATCGCGAAAGCACAATAATGAGCGCACGGGTCGACGCATCGCCCGTGCGCTCGCTTGTGGAGTGGGACTTACTTGCTTACCAAGGGCAGGAAAAGCTGCTCGCCCGCCCGCAGCCGATAGAGGTCGCCACTGCCGTAATCGGCGGCGTACAGCTCGCCATCGGCCCCTTCGCCGAAGGTGCTCAGCGTCAGCCGGGGGTAGGGGCCTTGCATTGCGACCGCTTGCCAGCCGCCCGCATTGACCAGCTTCCAGATCTGCCCCGAGGCGAAATCGCCGAAGAAGTAACCGCCGTACAGCTCCGGCGACTGGCTACCGCGGTAGACGTAACCGCCCGTTACGGCGATGCCGGGTGGGTGCGGATATTCGTAGATCGGCGGGGTGTGATCGGGCAGGGTACAGGGCGGGTTGACATCCGGCGTCTGGATCGTCCCTTCATAACAGTGCCAACCGTAGTTCAGGCCCCCCGTGCCCTCAGGTTGGAAGTCGATCTCTTCCCGCGAAAATTCGCCCACGTCACCGAGGTACATGTCGCCCGTCAGCCGGTCGAAGCTGAACCGCCACGGGTTGCGCAGCCCGCGTGCCCAGATCTCGGGCAGGGCGCCCGCTGTGCCCACGTAGGGGTTCGTTGCGGGCACGGTGTAGGTGGGCGACGGGTTGGCCGCCACGCTCGGCGCGATGCGCAGCACCTTCCCCAGCCACGTGTTCAACCGCTGCGCCGCGTTGGTGGGGTCGGGACCCGCCGTTGAACCGCCATCCCCGAGCGGGATGTAGAGGAAGCCGTCCGGCCCGAAGGCCAGATCGCCCCCGTTGTTGTCGCCGTAAAATTGCGTTTGGCGCAGCACCACGACCTCGCTGCCACTGTCGGCCACGTTGGGGTCAGCACTGACCCGGAAGCGACTGACGCGCGTTTCCATCGATTCGAAGTTGCTGCAGTCGGGGAAGCCCGCGCGCGGCGCGGTGTAGTTGACGAAAAAGTAACCGTTTTGGGCGTAATTAGGGTGGAAGGTCAGGCCGAGTAGCCCCGCCTGATAATCATCATCACAGATCTGCGCCGATAGGTCCAAGAAGGGCGTGGGCAAAAGCGAGCCGTTGTCCAAGATCCCGATCTTGCCGTCGCGCCCCACCGTGAAGAGCCGCGCATCGCCGGCGTGAGTCACCGCCGTCGTCTGCGCTTGGCCCGTGCCGACGTATTCCATCGCCAAGAGGTCGCTGCTCACCCCGTTTGCGCTGCGCACTGCCGTCATCGTGGGCTGAAGCAGGAGTAAGGCGGCAACCATCAACCATCCGCCCACCGCCAGCCGCCCGAATTTGTTCTTCATCTGAATCCTCATTTCATGCCATCCGAAATCCGACTGAAAGCGTAGCCGAAGCGCCCAGTTCCACCAAGGCCCCGCCCCTTTTTGCCGCTGTCGCGGGATGTTCTATCATCGAAGGAGCGTTTGCTGAGTTCAGGCGTTCCGAGTTGGGCCGCTGAGCCTGTCGAAGCTGGCGTAACGGAACGGAGTGCATCGTGCATGGGGCATGGGGGTGTCGCAACCAAACTCGCCAACAGCGGGACGATGAACCGATTCCCTATAGTCTCCATTCTGCCCTGAAGACAGGCCAGTTTGCAGGAGTCGCCGCGCCATTTCTGTCCCGATCGCAACGACCACAGGGCGGCGAATGGCGCATGGGAAGATGGGTATCCCCTTGGGATGGCAATGCTTTGCTAGGCCAGACCGCCATACAGCCGCACCCCTACACATCGTCATGCGTTGCCTTCCATCCTCTGTGGTGCGCATCAGCGCATGTCGTTTCCATTCGCCATTCTGCGTGAGAAAGGTCTGTCATGATTGAGGAAGGCATACTGCGGCTGGCGGGCTATGCGGCCCAGTTGCGTCGGGTCCCGCGCATGGGTTGGTTGGAGCGGGGCGTTGGCCCCTGCGATGCCGAAAGCGTGGCTGAACATGGCTTTGGCGTCGCTTTTTGGGCGATGCTGATCGCCGACCAGGCGTCGCCGCCCGTGGACATGGGCCATGTGCTGCGCTTGGCGCTGCTCCACGATCTGGCCGAGGCGATCCTCGGCGATATTTCCGCGACCAGCGCGGCCCTGCTCGGCAGCGCCGCGAAACGCGCGGCAGAGCGCCGCGCGCTCGACGTCATCCTCCAAGGGTTGCCGCTGCAAGCGCCCTATGTCGAAGCGTGGGAGGAATACAACGCTGCCGAGAGCATCGAGGCACGCATCGTCAAAGATGCCGATCGCCTCGATCTGTTGCTGACCGCGCTGCGCTACGAAGCGAGCGGCCAACAGGGGCTGAATGACTTCTGGGATAGATCTCATCCCGATCAATTTTACACCGACGTGGGGCGCGATCTTTTCCGCGCGCTCCGCGCCGAGCGAAAGGCACAGACATGAGCGTGGGGCGCGACCTGCTCTGGCCCACCGATTGGCAGACGTACGAATTGCTCGACAGCGGCGATGGGATGCGGCTGGAGCGCTTTGGCGATCTCACGCTGGCCCGTCCCGAGCCGCAAGCGCTCTGGCGACGGCGGCTGCCCGACGGCCCGTGGCGGGCGGCGGACGCCACCTTCGACGGCGAGAGCGACCGTTGGCGGCGGCGCAAGGGGGTCCGCGACCCGTGGCAGATGCGCCACGGCGATCTCCGTTTCGAGCTGCGGCTGACCCCCTTTCGCCACACCGGTCTCTTTCCCGAACAGGCCGTCAATTGGCAATGGATGCATGATCTGATCGTGGCGGCCCGCCGCCCGATCCGTCTGCTCAACCTCTTCGCCTACACGGGCCTTGCCACGTTGGCCGCCGCACGGGCGGGTGCCGAAGTCACCCATGTCGATGCCTCGAAGCCCGCGATGGCGTGGGCGCGGCAGAACCAGACGCTTTCAAACTTAGAGGCCGCGCCGATCCGCTGGCTGCTGGACGATGCGCTCAAATTCGTGCAGCGCGAAGCGCGGCGGGGCAATCGGTACGACGGCATCATGCTTGATCCGCCCGCCTACGGCCGTGGGCCTAAGGGCGAGCTTTGGCGTTTCAGCGAGGGTTTCCCCACGCTGATGGAAGCGCTCCGTCCGCTCCTGTCCGACAGGCCGCTCTTGCTGCTGGTCAATGCCTATTCCATCACCGAAAGCCCGCTTGTGCTGCACCATCTGGTCGATCAACTGATGGCCAATCACGGCGGAACCGTCAGTTCCGGCGAGCTGGCGCTGCGCGAATCCGGCCCCGACGGCCGGCTGCTTCCCACCTCCTTGTTCGCCCGCTGGAGCGGCACGGCAACGCGGGACGGCAACGCAGAACGTAGAACGCAGAACGCAGAACGAGCGCATAGCGCATAGCGAAGGGGCGACGTTGGAAAATCTCTTGTCGCTCTGCGCATGTGACGGATCGGGCCCGCGCCACCCATCGTCCCGCCGCACCGTCTCGCGCAGTGTAAGTAACCTGTACTCACTACCCAATCCTGAGCACCCACTACTGCCCCATGGCGATCCTAACCTTCAACAACCTCTCCCAATCCTTCGGTGCCGAAGATATCTTCACCGGCCTTTCCGGCGCGGTGGAGCATGGTGCCCGCATCGGCCTTATTGGCGCGAATGGTATCGGCAAGACGACGCTGCTGCGACTTCTGGCGGGGCTGGATCAGCCCACGGCTGGCGAGATTTTTGTGGCGCGTGGCATCCGTCTCGGCTACCTGCGCCAAGAAGCGGCGCAGGCGCTGGCGGGCCACGATCACTCCGTTTTTCAGGAGATGCTGACCGTCTTCGCGCCGCTGCGTCAGCAGGAAGCGACGCTGCGCGCAATGGAAGCGAGGCTTGCAACGGGCGACGAAGCGCTCATCGCCCGTTACGGCGAGCTACAGGAGCGCTTCGAACGGGCGGGCGGCTACGCCTACGAGCTACGCATCCAGCAGACGTTGGATGGCTTGGGCTTTGGGCAGGCCGATTGGCACAGCCCGCTCGCCCACCTGAGCGGCGGGCAGATGACCCGCGCCCTGCTCGCCCGACTCCTGCTCGAACGGCCCGATCTGCTGATCCTCGACGAGCCGACCAACCACCTCGATATTGGCGCTGTGGAATGGCTGGAACAGATGTTGCGCCAATGGGAGGGGGCGCTGCTCGTCGTCAGCCACGACCGCTATTTCCTCGACAAGGCCGCCAATCGCATCTGGGAGATGGGGCCGTCCCACATCGAAAGCTATCGTGGCGGCTATCGCCAGTACACCGAGCAGCGTGAGGCCCGCTGGCTGCAACAACAGCAACTTTATGAAGCGGAGATGGCGCGGCTTCACAAAGAGTTGGCGTTTGTCCGCAAACATATCGCAGGGCAGAACACCGATATTGCGAAAGGGAAACTCAAGCGCTTGACGCGCGACGTCGTGGCGATTGAGGAGCTGGGATGGGGCGCGGCGCAGGGCGCGAAGTGGTCCGAGATCAGTGCCGAACTGGACAAACGGGTGCGCCCGTTGCCCGTGGGTGAAGTGGCTGAGCGGTTGGGCCAACTGCGCCCCCCGCTCACCCGTCCGCCCCATCTGGCGATGCGGCTCTTGCCGCCCGGTCGCAGCGGCGAGGTGGTGCTGAAAAGCGAAGGCTTGGTGGTGGGCTACCCAGGCACACGGCTCTTCGCCGCCGATGACATCAGCCTGCTACGCGGCGAATGTGCGGCACTGATCGGCCCCAACGGGGCGGGCAAAAGCACCTTTCTGCGCACCGTGTTGGGTGAATTGCCGTCGCTGGCGGGCCACGCCACCCTCGGTCTGAATCTGCAGGTTGCCTATTTCGCGCAGGCGCACGAAGGGCTGGACCGCGACGACACGGTGTTGCAGGCGCTGCGCCGCCAAGCGCCTGCCTTGCAGGAAGGCCAGGCCCGCGATCTGCTGGCCCAATACCTCTTTCGCGGGGATGATGTATGGAAACGGGTCGATGCGTTGAGCGGTGGAGAGCGGGGCCGTTTGGCGCTGGCGATTTTGGCGCAGCAGGGGGCCAATCTGTTGCTGCTGGACGAGCCGACCAACCACTTGGACATCCCCTCACAAGAGGTGTTGGAAGAGGCGCTCAACCGCTTCCCCGGCACGATTCTGCTCGTTTCCCACGACCGCTATTTAGTGGCCGAGCTGGCAACCCAAGTCTGGGAGGTGGCGGGCGGTCGTCTGACGGTCTTCCCCGGCCGTTACGACGAACTGATGGCGCGGCGTAACGCCGAAAACGCCGCGCAACGCGAGGTCAAAAGCAGCGAAATGAGCGCCGCCGACCCCTCGGAGGGCGCTGCCCCTGCCGCGTTGAGCAAGGGAGAAATCCAGCGCCGACAATGGCGGCTCAACGAGTTGGAGCAAGAGATTGAAGCGGTGGAGGGTGCGCTTACCTTGCAAAGCGCGGCGCTACAGCGCAGCACCGAGCAGGGCGATGTCGAGGCGCTGCGTCGCCACAGCGATGACTACGCCGCGACCGAGGCGCGGCTGGAGACGTTGATGGCGGAGTGGGGGACGATCGTTGAAGAGTTGGGGGGATAGAGATAGAGAACGGCGTCGTCATGCGCGCTGGCGCACCACGGAGGATGAACGTAGCATGGGACGATGGAGGGTGCGGGGGTGGTGAGCTTTCCAGCGCGTGAAATGCGCATCCCCCGTCATGAGCGAGCATTCGCCCTCTCGTGCGCGGAACGCTTGAATGCCAACGCCGTTGCCACTTGGGCCGCGACGCGGGCGTTGTTTTTCAGCAGTGCCAGATTGCTTTGTAGCGTCCGGCCCTCGCTTCGCGTGGCGAGTTCGCCGAGCAGGAACGGCGTCAGTTCAGAGCCACTCACGTTGCGTGCCATCGCTTCCCGTTGCGCCGCCTGGACCCAACGCTGCATCTGCGTCGCCTCCAACGCCGTCTCTGGCGGCGGGGGGACAGCGAGCAGAATGCCGCTGCGCCCCAACGCCAGATGCGCGTCAATCAGCCGTGCCGCCGCGGTCGCATCCTCCACCCGTCTGTCGACATAGCGTCCGCTCGTGCGGGAGTAGAAGGCCGGCATCTCGTCGCTTTGCCAGCCCAGCAGCGGCACCCCCCAGCTCTCCAACCATTCGCACGTGCGCGGCAGGTCCAGAATCGCTTTCGCGCCGCTGCTGACCACACAGACCGGAATCGTGGCGAGCGCAGGCAGGTCGGCACTGATATCCATCCCATCACCGGGGTGTACGCCGCCGATCCCGCCTGTCGCGAAGATGGCAATACCCGCCGCCTGTGCGGCCCACATCGTGGCCGCGACCGTGGTCGCGCCCAGCGCCCTGTCCGCCAAGACGAGGCCCAGGTTACGCAAGCTGATCTTCGCAACATGGGCTTCGGTGGCCAGTCGTTCGAGCAACGAGTCGTCCAAGCCGATCTGTAGCTGTCCCTCGGCAAGGGCGATGGTCGCGGGGGTAGCCCCGCCGTCGCGGACGATCTGCTCCATCTCACGGGCCAGCGCGAGATTCTGCGGGTAAGGCAGTCCGTGGGAGATCACGGTACTTTCGAGCGCCACGACCGGCTTCCCCTCGGCAAGGGCGGCGCGCAGCTCCTCACTCATGCGCAAGGCTTCGTGTAGTGATTTATTCATGCGAGTGCCGTAGAAGAGGGTTGTTGGATGATGGATGTCTTTGTTTAGCGAGTAGTAATGCCACGTATCCTATGCTCCCTTACATCCTGTTGCTGATAAGAGGGTGCGAGAGGATTGCCGCCTCCCGCTGGTGCCTTCGACCCGCTCCGGGGGCCGCCATCAGGGATCGTCAACCCGTCGAAAGCCATCCAGATAGCGTCGCAGCTCTATAGGCAGCGGGGCGGCGAAGGTGCGTTCCTCGCCACTCGGCAGCCGGATGGTTAGCGATTCAGCGTGGAGAAAGTGGCGGTTGAGCGGAGGCAGGGGAGAGCGGCGCGGCCCGTACAGCGCGTCTCCCACCACGGGCAGGCCAATCGCCGCCAGATGGACGCGAATCTGATGGGTGCGGCCGCTCACGGGGGTCAGACGCAGCAGCGTGGCTTCTTCTTGGTAGCGCTGAACCGTTTCGAAATGAGTCGTTGCTGGCCGTCCATCCGCCACCACGGCCCGTTTCTGGCGTTGGGTAGGGTGGCGGCCAATCGGCCCCTGGATGGTGCCGGTCGCAGTTTCTGGCGTCCCATGAGTCAGCGCGAGATAGCGCTTAGTGGTGGCACGGTTGCGGAACTGCGTCTGAAGCGCTTGGCGTGCCGCGCTGCTTTTGGCCGCGATCAACACCCCGCTCGTGTCGCGGTCAAGGCGATGGACAATGCCGGGTCGGTCACGTTGGGCCTCGTCGTCAATGGCCGCGTGGGCCAACAAGGCGTTGACCAAGGTCGCACCCGCGTGGCCCGGCGCGGGATGAACGACGAGGCCCGCTGCTTTGTCCAGGACGATCACATCGTCGTCCTCATAGAGGATCGACAGGGGAATCGCTTCGGGTTGGGGGCTGTCGGGGGGCGGGTCGGGGCGCTGTAAGGCAATCACGTCCCCCGCCGCCAATGCAACGCCGGGCTTGGGCGGTGGAGTTCCGTTCAACAGAATGCCTGCCTCACCCAGCAGCCGCTTGATCTGCGAACGGGACAGCTCGCTTTGCTGATCGGCCAGCCAGCGATCGAGCCGTTGCCCCGCTGCGGAGGCAGGCACGACAAACCGACGCGCTTCGCTCACGGTCGGCTAGTCCAAGGACGACAGTGCCGCGTCGTCCCTCATCCGAAGCCGCTGCTTCTCCTGCTGATCCTCGCGCGTCAGCACCAACGCCAACAGCAGCGTGCCGACCACCACCGCCGAATCCGCGACATTAAAGATGGCGAAATTACCGATGTGGATGAAGTCGGTCACCCAGCCCAAGCGCAGACGGTCGATCAGGTTACCGAGGGCGCCGCCCAACTGCATGCCCAAAATCAGGAACATCCACCAATGATGGCGCGGCAGACGGGGAGCGTACCAGAGAATGCCGAGACTGACGACCACGGCGACCGCCACAAAGAACCAGCCTGCCGATTTGAACATACCAAAGGCGGCCCCCGGATTTTTGATGTGGGTGAAGGCGAACAGCTCAAGGAGGGGGGTACCGGCCCAAGGCCGCCACGTCTCGTTGATCGCCAACCAATCAATGATCTCGGCCTTGGTCCATTGGTCGAGCAATAGGACGAGCAGGGCGGTCAGTGGCAACAGCCAGCGCCATGACCGCCGTCGTGGGGGAGTCGGAGTCGAATCTATCATAGGCAGGATTGTACGGAGCAGCCGCGCGAAGGTCAAAGCGGGGAGCGGATGGCGGCGCGTGTTTTTGGCCGCTCGGCCAAGAGGCTGGGTTGTCTTTGGACGCTTGGGGTGTGGAGAATAGCGAATGGCAAAGGGGGAGATAGCGGTCCGCGTAATGTCGCGCTACTCCACTTTCTGCTTATTGCTTTGGCAAGGCTCAACACGCAACAGCAAGCCCTTATGACGCTGCCCGACCTCATAAGCCGCCCATGCGCGATGCACCAAACGTCATTATGCCGGGCACGCAAACCATCCCACCGAGCCGATGCGACTGTCACACCAATTCGAACTCATCCCCAAACGAGATGCCCAGATCGCGGGAGGTGAGCATCGTGTCGCAGTCGAGCGGGACGGCCTTCATGCGACTCGTCGCCTCGGAAAGCGGCACGTACGCCACGTTCGGCGGGTCGAGCGCCACCATGATGCCCCGTTCACCTGCCGCTAGGGCACGCACCGCAGCGGCGCCGAAGCGTAACGAGATGAGACGGTCGCGGGGGGTGGGGGTGCCACCGCGCACCAAGTGGCCCAGCGACACCGATCGTGTCTCGACCCCCGTCAGCGCGCGGATCTGTGCCGCGACCCGCGCCCCGATCCCGCCCAACTGCTCGGCGCGCCCGATCTCGCGGGCCACGACCGCTCGCTGTCCGTCGATCTCCGTGGCCCCTTCGGCCACCACCACGATGGCAAAGGTCGAAGTATCGTACCGTTGGCGGATTTTCTCGGCGACCCGATTCATATCGTAGGGGATTTCGGGGATCAAGATCACATCCGCCGAGCCCGCCAGCCCCACGTGCAGGGCGATCCAGCCCGCGTAGCGGCCCATCACTTCTACCACGATTGTCCGTTTGTGTGATTCGGCGGTGGAATGGAGCCGGTCGACACATTCGGTGCCAAAGGAGACTGCGGTATCGAAGCCGAAGGTCACCACCGTGCCATCGAGGTCGTTGTCAATCGTCTTCGGCACGCCGATCACGGGCAGCCCTTTTTGGTTGAGCTGGTTGGCGATCCCCAGCGACCCATCGCCGCCAACCGCGATCAATGCGTCGATGCCGTGCTCATCGAATTTGGCCAGCAACTCGCCGCTCAGGTCGATCGTGCGCCAACTGCCGTCCTCGTTCTGCACCGGATATTCGAGCGGATTGCCCTTGTTGGTGGTGCCAAGGATCGTGCCGCCAAGATGGGTGATGCCCCGCACGCTTTTGCGGTTTAGATCGATCAGTCCTTCCCCATGTCGACACGTCTCGGGAAAGAGCAGCCCGTTGTACCCCTCGCGGATGCCTACGACTTCCCAGCCGCGATGTTCTGCCGCGATGGTCGCCGCGCGGATCACCGCGTTGAGGCCGGGCGCATCGCCGCCCCCCGTGTTAATCGCAATCTTTTTGATCGTCTTCATCTTTTGCTCCTTTGATCATTGCGCGCCCCCTCATGATAAAGGCAACTGCCAAAGTTGGGAAATGGGCGGGGCGAGTGGCGTTCGATGCCGATTCTCGATTGGCGACGGCCAAGTGGAATTTGCCCTCCCATCACGTCAGCCGCGTGCCGACACACCCCCTATCACCCCACTCCCATTCGTCACAAGACGGATCGTTATCCGTTCTGCGTTCTGCGTTATCCGTTCTGCGTTTCCCGTTCCCCCGTTCCATGATATCCTTCTGCGCCTTCAATCAACACGACCGAGTGAACCATGGACGACGGCGACTCCTGCTATCAAACAATGACACTGCCCGACGGCCAGCCCTTGGCCTACGTGGACGTGGGCGAAGGGCTGCCGATGCTGCTGATGCATGGCTTTACCGGGACGGCGACCTCGCACTGCGGCGCGTTGCTGCGCCACTGGCGGGGTCAGTACCGCGTGATCGCGCCGGACATGCGTGGCTACGGGCGCAGCCAGCCGCCAGGACGGTCGTTCCCCGCTGACTTCTATGAACAGGATGTGCGTGACATGGTCTCGCTGATCGACCATCTGGCGTTGCCGCCCGTGCTGGCGGTCGGTTTCAGCGATGGGGCGGAGAACGCGCTGCTGCTGGCGGCGCGCGCCCCGGAGCGGGTGCGAGCGGCGGTGGGGTGGGGGGTATCAGGCGTGATGTCGCGGGCGATGGTGGAAGCGGTGCAACGTTGGCTGCCCGCAGAGCGGCTGCTGAAGGACGAGCCGGACTGGGTCGCGCAGATCGTGGCGCGCCATGGGGAGGCGCACTTTCCGTCGATGGTAGAGGGTTGGGTGCGGGCCGCCGAAGCCATCTATGCCGGTGGCGGCAACATCTGCTTGGCGCAGGCCAGTGCCGTGCGTTGCCCCACGCTGCTTCTCAATGGGGTGGGCGAAGTGGGGAACACGCGGGATGATCTTCATCGGCTTGCCGCGCAGATCGCGGATGTCACCGTGGAAATCGTCGCGGGGGCGGGCCACGCCATTCACCAAGATCGCCCCCGCGAATTCACGCGGCGGGTCGATGCCTTCCTGCAACGCCTCGGCGAGGCGTAAGCAGGGGCAGATCAGCGGCCGAGCGCTTCCAGATGGGGTAAGTTATGGGTGGGCACGACCACGATCATCACATCCCCTTGCGAAAGACGGTGGTTTGGGCCGGGGCTGATAAAGGTCTCACCATCCGGCGACACGATGGCCACGATGCTGGCGCCCCATTTCTCGCGCAGGCCACTCTCACTGAGCGTTTTGTTCTCCAGCGCAGAGCCTGGGTGGATCGTAACCTGACCCATTTCGATATGTAGCTCTTCACTATAGACCACCGTCTCCAGAAAATCGTAAACCGCAGGGCGGACGAGCGCGAAGGCCATCCGCTGTCCGCCGATGACGTAGGGGCTGGTCACGTGGTCGGCACCCGCGCGGACCAGCTTGCTTTCCATCTCACGGTTGGCGGCCCGTGCCACCACCGTCACATTAGGATTCAGCTCCTTCGCGCTCAGCACGATCAAGACATTTTCGGCGTCGCTGTTCACAACCGCCAACAAGCCGCAGGCCCGCATGATCCCGGCTTGCAGCAAGGCTTCGTCCGTAGTGGCATCCGCAATCACGTAGGGGATGCGCAGGTTGGCCAACTCTTCCCGCGTCTCGTCCGATTGGTCGATCACGACGAAATCGCGGTCACGGCGCAAAAACTCTTGCGAGATCTCCTGCCCCACACGGCCATACCCACAGACGATGAAGTGATTTTCCAAGCTTTCCAAACGATCTTGCATCCGTCGTTCTCCTAGGGTATTCCACCACCGTTGTGAAAAGACAATTTCGGCGGCGTTGCGTGCGGCGTAAGCAGCCAGAGTCAGCCCCGTGGCCAACAAGAGGATCGTGAAGCCGCGCCCCGTGGGGGAGAGGGGCGTGACCTCGCCGAAGCCCACCGTGGTGAGCGTGATGCTGGTCATATAAAGGCTATCGAGCAGTGACATCCCCTCGATCAGGTGATAGCCGATCGTGCCAAACAACATCACAAGGGCCAGCAGCAACAATGAAAACTGAAGTTGCTGCGTGGGGTCCCACTCGATAGTTCGTATGAAGTTACGAATGCGTTGAATCGTTGGGGTCATATCAGAGATCTGAAATCATGGGAGCATTGGCCCTCTTTTTATCACTCAATCATGTCGTATAGGGGCCAACTCGACAAAAAAGGCAGCCCAGACGGGCTGCCTTTTATCGGTGATAGCGCGCTATTCCGACCAGCGGCGATGATGAACGAGGGCACACGAGCCATCGGCGACCACGCGCATGCCATGCGCATGGCAGAAGGCAATCGCCGCTTGCGACTGGGCGCCGGGCTGCATCCAGATGCGGCGAATCCCAAGCGTATAGCACATTTCCACGATGCGCTCCGTCACCGACGGTGGCACCACGATGTTGACCACGTCGGGCGCTTCTGGAATGTCGGCTAGCGTCGGGTAAACTGGAATCCCGTCCACCGGCTCCCCGTTGGGGTGAACCCCCACGACTTGATAACCCGCTTGGTGGAGCCGACGCAGAATGATGTTCCCGAATTTGTGTCGCTCTTGCGAGGCCCCGACCACCGCCCAGCGCCGCAGGGCGACGAATTCCTCGACCGGATTGGCCATGCTCAGTCGAAGTTCTGTTTGAGCGTACGATCGATGATGTCGTCGAGTTCGCTGGAGCGTGACTTGGCTTCCTTCTCCTGCGTCTTCTGCTCCTTCTGATCCCGCGCGCGCGCCCGCGCAAAGGCCAACTCCATCGCCGACAGTTGCGGCTCGTCCGCCTCTTCGTCTTCGAAGTCGTACTCTTCTTCGACCGGTTCGGGCTGAGCGCGCATGGTCAGGCTGATGCGGTTGCGCCGCGAATCGACGCTCAGGACGCGCACCGTCACTTCATCCCCTTCTTTCACCACATCTTCGACTCGGTTGACGCGATCTTCGCTCAGCTCGGAGATATGGATCAGCCCATCGGTGCGTGCGCCGATATCAACGAAAGCGCCGAAATCGACCACACTCTTGACCGTGCCGGTGATCTCATCCCCTTCGTTGATGTTGCGCAGCGCGGTACGCGATTGACGTTCCTGCTTTTCGCTTGGCGCAGCGTCGGCGGAGCGCATCGTCAGCCCTAGGCGGCCACGCTCGGTATCGATCTCCTTGACGCGCACCGTAACCTCTTCGCCTTCCTCGACCACATCTTCGACCTTCGCCACAAAGCCGTCGCGTAGTTCGGAGATGTGGATCAGGCCGTCTCGCTCGGCCCCCACGTCGACAAATGCGCCATAGGGTTGAATCGACCGGACCTTGCCGGTCAGCTCTTCGCCGACTTCGATGGTGCTGAGCGCACGGCGGTTTGACTTGCGCCGTTTGCGCGGCTTCTTCTCCGATGGCTCACTGCTCTGCGTCGCTGCGGTCGCTGCGGCAGCGGCAGTCGCGGCAGCCGCAGCGGTATCCGTCACCGTGCTTTCCGCCGACTCGACCGCGTCAGTCGCGGTTTCTTCAACGCTGTCGACCGCGTCGCTCGCGGCATCCTCGGCGTTGTCCACCGCGTCAGTCGCGGTGTCTTCGACGCTGCTGACCACGTCGCTTACGGTGTCTTCGGCGCTGTCGACCGCGTCAGTCGCGGTTTCTTCGGCGCTGTCGACCGCGTCAGTCGCGGTTTCTTCGGCGCTGTCGACCGCGTCATTCGCGGTTTCTTCAACGCTGTCGACCGCGTCGCTCGCGGCTTCTTCGACGTAGTCCACCACGTCGCTCGCGGTTTCTTCGGCGCTGTCGACCGCGTCGCTCGCGGCATCCTCGGCGCTGCTGACCACGTCAGTCGCGGCTTCTTCGGCGCTGCTGACCACGTCGCTTACGGTGTCTTCGGCGCTGTCGACCGCGTCAGTCGCGGTTTCTTCAACGCTGTCGACCGCGTCAGTCGCGGCATCCTTGACCCTGTCGATGGCGGCGGCAGCACCATCGGGCGCGTCGCTGGCGCTGGCTCTGACATCATCGAGCTTGCTGGCGATCGCGTCGCTGGCGTTGTCGGCCACGTGCGAGATCGTTTCGACCACATTGCTGGCCGCATCGGTCACCGCCCCAAGCGCGCCTTCGGCGGCCCCTTTCAGTGCACCGAGCAGACCGCTTCCCTTCTCTTCCACCGCCTCCACGGCGTGATCGGCATCGGCTGCGCCCTCGTTGAAACTCTCTTGGATCGCAGCGGTGGCCTCGTCCGCACTGAAATCAAAGGTTGGCGCGTCATCGATTTCCTCTTCAACCATGGACTCTGCCTGCTCTTCGGCAGGGTCAATCAGGCTGTCGAGTTCGGATTCGGTGCTGTCGGCGAGGTCGTCTGAATGGCTGAGGGGGGAAGTGAGGTCGTCGCTGTCCGGCATAATCGGGTCATGTGCGTGATCAGGCATGGAAACTCCTTAAAACCACCACTAGGGTGGGCCAACTCGTGGGTGAACAGAGGGTGATTAACCAAGAAGCAACCACCCAACCTAGCAGTATAACACAGCTTGGTGGGAACGCAACTTTTGGGGATCAGGCCATGCGGCTGTACGCACGACTGGTGCGCCCCTCGCCTTTGCCGCCTTTTATCGGCCCGTGACGTGGGGAGCCTGCCCTGAGCAAAGTCGAAGGGTATGACGTCGCCAACAAGGAGTTCTAAGGATAGCATTCCCCGCTCCCCCAACGCCTTCAGCCCCTTCGGGGGTTGGCATCCAGCGTGAGTGCACCCGTTAAGGGGGGTGGCCGCACGCGGGGCAGCGTTGCGTGTACAGCGCCGCATTCCCCAGAACCCGTATTCCCCCTCGCCACAATCTCTACTATAATCCGCGCTGTCACGCGCTGAGCGATGGCGTGATGATGGCTGGCTCTTTCGCACCGATGGAGACAAAAGACGAGAGGTTTCGAGGGAAGGCGGAGAGCCAAAGCGAATCTGCAAGTACATTTAGAGCAGGGACGATGAATCAGCAAAGATTGGGCGACGCCAGCCGGCCGCTGCGGGTGGCGATCATCGGCGCGGGGCCGAGTGGCTTCTACGCGGCGAGTGCACTAACAAAACAGGGGGGAGTGGAAGTCGAAGTCGATATCTTCGACAAGCTGCCAACGCCCTTTGGCTTGGTGCGACAGGGGGTGGCTCCCGATCATCCCAAGATCAAGTCGGTGGAGCGGGCCTATCATCGTACCGCCCGCCAGCCGGAGGTGCGCTTCTTTGGCAACGTGGAATTTGGGCGCGACATCAACCGCGCTGAACTGCGCGACTACTACGACCAGATCGTCTATGCCGTGGGCGCGCCGTCCGACCGCCGCCTGAAGATTGCGGGCGAATCGTTGTTGGGCAGTGTACCCGCCACCGAATTTGTGGCATGGTATAACGGCCACCCCGATTATGCAGCACTTGACTTTGCGCTAGACGGCGAGGATGTCGTCGTGGTGGGCAATGGCAACGTGGCGGTGGATGTGGCGCGGATTTTGGCGCGGTCGGTCGATGAGTTGGCGACGACCGACATCGCCGATCATGCGCTGCAGCGGCTGAGGGAAAGCAAGGTTAAGCGCATCCACATGTTGGGCCGGCGCGGTCCGGCGCAAGCCAAATTTACTACCCCCGAATTGCGCGAATTGGGCGAGCTGGCCGGGGTTGACGTCGTGGTTGATCCGGCTGATTTGGCGCTCAATCCCATCAGCGCGGTCCGTGCGGATGAAGAGCGGGAGATCGCTCGCAACCTTGAGATTTTGCAGGCGATCGCCGACAAACCGCTCACCGGCGCGGCAAAACAACTTCACCTCCGTTTCTTCGTTTCGCCGGTCGAAGTGGTCGGCGATGGGAGGCGGATGACAGGCGTGGTGCTGGAGCGCAACCGGCTGGAGGTCGATGAAAGCGGCTATCAGCGCTCGGTGGGCACGGGCGAACGGGCGCTGCTGCCCGCCCAACTGATGCTGCGGGCGGTGGGCTACTACGGCGTCCCGCTGCCCGACCTGCCCTTCGACGACCGACGCGGCACCTTGCCCAACGTGGCGGGGCGGCTGATCGACCCTGCGACGAACGAGGTGATCCGCGGTGAATATGTCGTGGGCTGGGCAAAGCGCGGGCCAACGGGAGTCATTGGCACCAACAAGGCCGATGCCACGGAGACCGTCGCCCAGATGGTCGAGGATCTGCCGTTGCTCTCTGGCGTTGCAGCGGACAAGGCCAGTGCCGAGGCCGCCGAGGCCTGGGTTCGCGCGAAGCAGCCCAACGTGGTCTCCTACGAGGATTGGGAACTCATCGACCAGGTCGAGCGCGAACGGGGTGAACCCTTGGGTAAGCCGCGACAGAAGATATGTCACCGCGAGGAGATGTTGGCGCTAATCGCCAGCGCGAAAGCACAAGAAGGAGCGCACCTATGAAACAAATCAAAATGGTACGAGATCTGATGTACGAGTCGCCGCCCACCGTGGGGCCGCACGAATCGCTGGGCAACGCGGGCCGCTTGATGATGGAAAGCCGCCAGAAACGGCTGGCCGTGGTGGATGAAGGGGGCCGGTTGGTGGGGCTGATCTCAGATCGAGATTTGCGTTTGGCCGCCGACTCGCCGCTCTTGGAAGAATCGGCCAGCGAGATGCTCGACACGCTCCAGAACCATCATGTGCGCGAAATCATGACGACCGCGGTCCATACCATCGAAGCCGAAGCGCCGGTGGTCGAGGCGGCGCAACTGATGCGCGTGGCCGAGGTGGGGGGGCTGCCGGTCGTCGAGTATGACGAAAGCGGCAACGACGAGATGCTGGTGGGCATGATCACGCAACAGCAGTTGCTCGACTACCTGATCGTGCTGTTGAGCGACGAGGAGCCGTAGCAACCGGTTATCGCACCAAAAAGGCCGCCTCCGTTATCGGGGCGGCCTTTTTTCTCGATTTCCGAGTCACGCCCTTAGGGCTGAGTGAAGAGCGTCCACTGACGGGTCATATAGTCATCCATCGTAAAGACCATGAAGATTGCCATCATGATCAGCCCCATGAAGATAAAGAGCTTGGTCGGCCCTTTGGCGTAGCGCGCGTTCATAAAGATCAGAACGATCAACGTAGCCTTAATGGCAGCCACCGCCAGGGCTACGACCTCGTTAAGCGGGCCAAGATCGACATAGGCGACCGCCACCGTGATAGCCGTGAGAAGGATGAGGGCCAGCCCCACCATCAGATAGGTGCGTACCGGAACGATGTGTGCCATGCGCTTATCCTTGCTTTCCGAGGAGGTAGAGAAGTGGGAAGAGGAAGACCCAGACCACGTCAACAAAGTGCCAGTACAGCCCGATCAGTTCGATGGGATCGAAGCCCTCTTTCAAGAAGCGGCCATCCCGTGCTCGCCACCACAAAGTCAGCACAATGCCCAATCCCACGGTCATGTGGAGTGCGTGGATGATGGTCATCACGAAGTACATGAAGAAGTAGATCTGGGCCGATCCTTTGAAAATCCCCTTGGCTTCGTCTGCGATCAGTTCTGCGTTCGTCCAGTGCAGTCCTGGCACCAACCCTTCGTGCCAGTGCTCGTAATACTCGTAGGCCTTGATCCCCAAGAAGACGAGGCCCAAGAAGGCAGTCGCCAAGAGGAAGATACGAAGCAGCCGGTTGTTGCCCACCTGGGCGCTCCGTACTGCCAGCACCATCGTCACACTACTCATGATCAGAACCGCCGTGTTAACGGTTCCCAAGAAGACATTTTGGAAATGATTGGCCGCCGTGAACATATCCGGATAGAGCATCCGGAAGATGAAATAGGCCAAGAACATCCCGCTGAAGAGCATGATCTCCGTGGAGAGGAAGAGCCACATCCCCATCACATTACCTTGGTGCTGCTGCTCAAAGCTCTCCCAGTGATGGCCCAACGCGGGATTGTCGTGGTCGCTGTGAGCCACTGGCCCACCGTGCGCTTGTATGCTACTGCTAGCCAATTTTATCCTCCACGGGGCCGTAATTATAGGCCCCCACAGTGACGACCGGGGTTTCATCAAAGTTGAACTGCGGTGGCGGAGATTCCGTCTCCCACTCCAGACCCGCCGCACCCCACGGGTTTTTGCCTGCACGCTTGCCCGACCAGAGGGAAGAGGTGAGGTAGAAGATCGGCAGGATCATACCGACCGCCAGAATCGACGCGCCCGCTGTCGACAGGATATTGAGCACTTGGAATTCCGGCGCATAGGTGTGGTAGCGACGCGGCATGCCAAGGAACCCGACGATGAATTGGGGGAAGAAGGTGACATTGAAGCCGATGAAGGTGATCAGTGCTGCCAGCTTGGCCCACGTTTCACTATACATGCGCCCCGTGATCTTTGGCCACCAGAAGTGCAGCCCCGCCAGATAGCCCATCACCGCCCCACCCACCATGATGAAGTGGAAGTGTGCCACCACGAAGTAGGTGTCGGTGACATGCACATCCAACGCCAAGGCCGACAGGAAGAGTCCGGTCAGCCCCCCGATGGTGAACAGCCCCAAGAAGCCCATCGCATAGAGCATAGGGGTCGAGAATTGGATCGATCCTTTGTAGAGGGTGGCCGACCAGTTGAAGACCTTGATCGCTGAGGGGATGGCCACGAGGTAGCTGAGCAGCGAGAAGATCAGGGCGGCATGGATCGACATTCCCGCCACAAACATGTGGTGGGCCCAGACCAAGAAGCCGAAGATGGCGATCGCGATGCTGGAGAAGGCGACGAAGCGGTAACCGAAGATCCGTTTGCGGGTGAAGGCCGCAATCACCTCGCTGATCACCCCCATACTCGGCAGAATCATGATGTAAACGGCGGGGTGGGAATAGAACCAGAAGAAGTGCTGGAAGAGCAGCGGGTCGCCGCCGAGGGCCGGGTCGAAGATGCCGACCCCAAAAACGCGCTCCGCGAAGAGCAGCAGCATCGTAATGCCAAGCACTGGCGTACCAAGCAGCATGATCAGGCTGGTGGCGTACATCGACCAGAGGAAGAGCGGCATTCGGAACCAGGTCATGCCGGGGGCACGCATCGTATGGATCGTCACGATGAAGTTCAGCCCCGTCAGGATCGACGAGAAGCCCATGATGAAGACGGCCAAGGTGGTGGGCAACACTTCCGAGGTCGAGACGCTGGAGCTGTAGGGGGTGTAGAAGGTCCAACCGGTGTCCAGACCGCCGTTGAAGAGCACCCACAGCACCATGACGCCCGCGACCATGTAGATGTACCAGCTCAGCAGGTTTACGCGCGGGAAGGCCAGGTCTTTGGCCCCGATCATCAACGGAATCAGGAAATTACCCAGTACAGCGGGGATTGACGGGATCAAGAAGCCAAAGATCATGACCACGCCGTGCGAGGTGAAGAGCCGATTGTAATCGTCGGAGCCCATCAGGTCGGCGGCGGGGGTCAGTAACTCCATGCGGATCAGTGCCGCCATCAGACCCCCCAGCAGGAACATGATCGAGATCGAGATCAGGTAGAGGATCGCGATACGCTTGTGGTCGGTCGTTAACAACCACGATTTAAGGCCCGATCCCGCATTGATATAGTTTTTCTTTTGGGGAAGGGCAAGGGTAGGAACGGCCATATCTCTCTCTCCTTACTGCTCGGTCTCAGCGTTGTCGCTACTGAGTGATTCGATATATTTGATCAACTGGAAGAGTTGATCCTCATCGACCTGCCCCTCAAAGGTGGGCATCACGGGTTGGTAGCCTGCCACGATATCCGCATTGGGCTGCAAGATCGAGCGTCGCAGATAATTCTCATCGACCGTGGCGCTCCCGCCCCCTTCGAGCTGCACTTCTTCGCCGAAGATCCCGTCGAGGGCTGGCCCAATGACTCCCCCGTTATGGCAACCCGCACAGCCCAGGGATTCGTATAACTGCGCACCTGCCGCTTCGGGGGCCACCGTCCCGCCCGAATCGGCCATGCCACTGTCCCCTGCGGTTGTGGGGCTGCCCGTGCTGCCTGCCGTGGCGAGCCACTCCTCATAGTCGGCTTGACCCAAGACGATCACCTGCCCAATCATGCGCGAGTGGTTGGTACCACAATATTCCGCGCAGAAAAGATGGTATTCGCCGACATCGGTTGCCTCGAACCAGAGCGTGGTATAACGACCGGGCAAAACGTCATGCTTGATGCGGAAGGCGGGGACGTAAAAAGAGTGGATCACATCTTGCGAGGTCATCAACAGCTTGACCGGCGTGTCAACCGGCACATGCAGGGTGTTGATCTCTTGCTGGCCATCCGGGTGCTGCATCTTCCACATCCACTGCTTACCCGCAACGTAGATCTCCATCGCATCGTCGGGCGGGTCCCACATATTCATGTAGAGAACCGCGTTCCACGTGAACGCAATCAAGGCCAACCCCGCCAACGGCACCATCAAACCCACTTCCAGCTTGGTATTGCCGGAAATCTGCGGGGGGACCTCGTCAGCGGAGCGGCGGCGGTAGCGGAACGAAAAGTAGATGACCGCGCCAGCCACCAGCACCGTGAAGAAGACGGCCAAGAAGACCATGAAAAAGAACATGATATCGAATTGGCCGGAGGCCGTCGAGGCGCTCTCTGGAAATAATGGTATATCGCCCATGTGATTACCTGTCTCTGAGTGGCTAGGCTGGCGTCTGGCTAGCCTGTGGAGTGGATGACTTTTTCGATTTTCGTCGCTCGGATCGTAACATCCAGAAGATCCCACCTACCATCGCCAAAATCGTCAGAACCCCGCCGGTGCGCATCGTATTGATCGCGATGGTACCATAGGAGCCTACGGTGGGATCGTACTGGTAGCAGAAGAGAAGCACCTGATCGACCGGCGTGCCCACTCTGCGCTCCGTCGTATCGACCAGCGCCAGCCGGAGGTCACGCGGATTGAACTCGATCCCATAGATATAGCGCGAGATGACCCCCTCTGGCGTCAGAAAGATGACCCCGCTGGGGTGGGCGTACTGCTCTGTTTGGCTGTCCCACGTATAGTTGAAGCCAATCGCCTCGGCCAAGGCGTCGATATTTTCCTGACTGCCCGTCAAGAAATGCCACGCCTCTGCCGCTTCGTCCCGTTGATAGAGATCGACCAACTTGCGCTTTACCTCTGCCGCGTCGGCCGCCGTCTCGTTGGGATTGATCGAGACCGTGACCGATTCAAATTCCTTGCCGATCGTGTAGGGAATCGGCTTCAAGCCCCGCGCCACTGCGTCCAACATGATCGGGCAGAGGCTCTCGCAGGTGTAGTAGTTCATCGTGAGCAGAAGGGGCTTCTCGCCGACGAAGTCGCCCAACCGGACGCTGTTGCCGCTCTCGTCCGTGAACTGCAGGTCGAGCGGTATCGTATCGCCAAGGTTTTGGTCGAAGGTGGCACTTTCCAAGATGTCCGGCAACGGGTTGTCCAGGCCGCTCGCTTCGGTTTCATCGGTGGGCGGATCGTCCGCCCAGCTTTGCATGGGTTTAGCGGTGAGCCAGATGAGCGCTGCAAAAACGATCAGTAGCCACGCGCCACGATTTTTGTACGACATGGTCTTACTCCGCTCCATCTTCACCGTCGGTAGCGCCGCCGTGACTTTCACTGGCGGCCTCTTCCGCGGCCTGTTCCAACTCATTCACAATCCCCGCATAATTTTCATCCGCACTATAACGGAGCGTACGGGCGCGACTTTCCGTGAGCGGATCGGTCGACTCCGTCGCAGGGCTGGCGAACGCGCCCTCTTCCAGCAATAGCTCCATGGCACGTTCGACCGGAATCGTCACCGTCCCGTTCTCGTCGATCAGATATTGAGTGAGGCTCCGTTCCTGATCGCGCTTCAGGAGTTGATATTCGGTTCCCTCGACGCGGCGCGATTCGATGCGAACCGGCACCTCGCCTTGTGGCTGGGGTACGATTTCGCCGTTCATGCCCACATTGATCTCGTTACTGCGAAAGCCTAGGATGACGGTCGTCGCGAAGAAGGAGAGGATGGTAAAGAGGAGCAGGGCGACCCCCGCCCGGATGAGGGGACGCAGCTCGACATCTTTCAGTTCATAGCCCGCATCGATCGATGCCTGACTGACATCGACCAGATCGCCCCGCCCCGCGATGGGGTCGTTTTCGCGCAGCTCGGTGGCCCGCTCGATGCGCTCTTGCGTTTCCTCGTCATAGGGGTTCAGCGGGGAGCTGGGATCGGGATTTTGATCGTAATCGTGGCCTGCCACGGTAATTCTCCTGAATGGCCCACCGATTCGAAGTGGGCGGATGCTTAGAATGATCTCAGTGGGCGTGCTCGATGCGTTGGCGTAGCTCCGGAATTGCAACCGGTGGAATCAACTTGGCCTGTCCGTATTGCCAGAGGAAGAGGCCGATCCAAAGCGCCCCCATGCCGATGGTGATCAGCAGGTCGAGTGGGCTGAGCGTAATGCTCTCGTGCCACGTCGGCACGATCTGCCACACCAAGTGGACGAAGTACATCACCATGATCAGCAGCGCGACCAAACGCAGCCAGCGCGGGTTGGATCGAACCGTCTGGGACATCATCGTGACGAAGGGCACGGCAAAATGTAGCACCAGCAGCGACCAGCCGATCCACTGCCAACCGCCCTTCATGCGATGCAGATACCAAGTCGCTTCTTCGGGAATGTTGGCCGACCAGATGATCAGCAGTTGCGAGAGCTGGACGTAGGACCAGATCATCACAAAGGCCATCAACAAGCTGCCCAGATCGCTGAAAATGGGCGCCCCCACCACATGCCGGAAGGCCTCCGTGGCCCGTTGGCGGAGGACGGTCAGAATGCCGAACGCCCACGCAGCCAAGACGAAGCTCATGATGATGATGCCCCCGAAGATCGACGAGAACCAGTGAGGTTCAAGCGTCATCAGCCAATCGATCCCTGCGAAGGTGACAGTGATGACCAAGAGAACCATGCTCACCGCCGCGAACAGTTTGATGCGACGCACCTCTTCGTAAGGGGCCCCTTCCTCGATTTGCACCGAGAATTGGGAGAAGCGGTAGGCAATGAAGGTCCAAACCAGGAAATAGAGGATGGTGCGCCCGATGAAGAAGGGCACGTTCAGATAGGGTTCTTTGTGCTGAAGCAACGCATCACCCGCCACTTTGGCCGGATCGGCCCACGAATAGATACTGGCAAGCCCGAAGAAAAGTGGGATGAAAAGCAGCCCCATTAGCGGCAGGGTGCGGCTGGCGGCTTCGAAGATGCGGCGCGTCACCATGCCCCACTGGCCGCCCGTCAGCAAGTGGAGCGCGGTTAGCCCCAACCCGCCGATTCCGATACCGGTCCAGTAGAGCCAGCCCAGCAGATAGGATCGGAAGAATTGGGCAGGCCCCATCAAGAAGAAGCCCAGCAGGGCGGCAAGGATCAGAATCACGGCGCCGATCAGGAAGGGCAGGGGCGATGGGCGTCGTGGAGCCGCCCCGCGCGCTGGCCTTTGGTTACTCATCTCACTCCTCGGTTTCCGCTGCAGTTTCAGCGTTCTTCATCTCGGGTTCAACACCGTCCGGCACATCGTCCGGCGTGGCATTTTGGCTGCGTTGCAACACTTTGACGTAGGCCGCGATCGCCCAGCGGTCGGTCACGGAGATTTGCGGTGCGTAGCTCGGCATTCGACCAAAGCCATTCGTGATGGCGTTGTAGAAATAAGCGCCGGGTTGTTCCAACAGACGCTGCTGAACGAGCGAGGGGGCTGGGATGTAGCCACGGCGCACCACCATGCCGTCGCCGCCGCCGTCAAGGCTGTGACAGGGGGCGCAGAAGATGTCATACCGCTCGTGGCCCCGCTCCAGATCTTCCATCGTCATCTCGTAGGGAAATTCTTGACTGAAGCCCGCGTTACCTTCGGCATCCGGCGCTGTCATGCCGGTGTAAAGCACCGGATCTTCTTGCAACGCCCCGGCCATCTGTGGCACGGTGTTGGGCGGGACGGGACGCATCCCCGATCCATCGTCGAAGAAATCCGATTCTTGATAGGCCGCCACACGGGGCTGGTTGGCCATCTGTTGACCGCAGCCGGTGACGAGTAGCAACGCCACAAGAAGGAGCAGCGCCCGCGCTCCCCACTTACTTCGGGACATCGTAGACCCCCTCTGCGCCGCTCTGGCTCATAAGAAATTGGGTTTGCTCATAATCGAAATGCGGATCCTCGGCCTTGACCAGCAGGAAGAAGCCGTCCCGCGAATTCTTTTCGGTGAATTTCGGCACGTTGAAGACCGGGTGGTAGGGCATCGGCAAGCCTGCCAGCGCAAGGGTGCCAAAAACCGCCGATAAGCCGGCCAGCAGCACCGTCATCTCGAAGGTGACGGGCAGGAAGGAGATCCAACTGTTCAGCGGTCGCCCCCCCACGTTCAACGGATAGGCGATTGCGGAAGACCAGTATTGCAGGCCGAAACCGATCAGCAGCCCCGCCACGCCCCCCGCCAAGACGATCCACGGAATGATCGTCTTGGCCCCCAGCGCGTCGTTCACGGCATGTTCGGGCTGGGGTGTAAAGGCGTCCACCTCCTTGTAGCCCGCTTGGCGAATCTTCTTGATGCCTTGGACCAGACCATCGGCATCCGCATATTCGGCCATCAGGCCATAGAGGCCCTCGTCGTTATGTTCTACTGGATGTGCCATGGATCAATCTCCTGGAACGGGCACGACTTCGCCGCCATGTTGGGAATCGTTGGATGAGGAATGATGATCGCCGCTGTGGGAAACCTTGTGCAGCAGTTCGCGCATCTCGAAGGCCGAGATCATCGGCACGAAGCGGATGAAGAGCAGCAGCAGGAAGAGGAAGAAGCCGATCGTGCCCGTGTACATCGCGATATCGGTCACCGTCGGGGCGTACATCGCCCACGAGCTGGGCAGGAAGTCGTTGGTCAAGCTCATGACGATAATCACGAACCGTTCCAGCCACATACCCACACTGATAACGCCTGAGATTAGCCAGATCAGCACCGTGTTGGAACGAACGCGGCTGGACCAAAGCAGTTGCGGAATGACCACGTTACAAGCAATGAGCAGCCACGCCAAAACGCGGTATGGCCCCGTGACGAAACGCAGCAGCAAGACGGTGTCGATTTCAAAGGGGTTGGCGCTGTACCACGCGGCGAAGCCCTCGGTCAGGTAGCCGTAGGCGACGACCAAACCGCTGACCAACATGATGATCGACATATTGCGGATATGACGCATGGTGATGAAATCTTCGATGTTGAAGATTTTGCGCACCGGAATCGCTACCATCAGCACCATCGCAAAGCCCGCATAGAGCGCCCCCGCCACAAAATAGGGGGGGAAGACCGTGGTGTGCCAGCCTGGAATAACAGAGACGGCAAAGTCGAAGCTCACGATGGTATGGACGGAGATGACCAGCGGCGTCGAGAGCGCGGCCAGCAGGAAGTAGGCCTGTTCGTAAGTTTTCCAGTGGCGGGCCGAGTTGCGCCAGCCGAGCGAGAAAATGCCATAGGCCATGCGCTTGATCTTCCCCGTCGCGCGGTCACGCAGCGTGGCCAAGTCGGGGAGCAGCCCCATGTACCAGAAGAGCAGGGAGATGGTCAGGTAGGTCGAGATGGCGAAGACATCCCAGACCAAGGGGCTGCGGAACTGCGGCCACAACCCCATCGTGTTCGGGTAGGGGAAGAGCCAGTAGTCGAGCCACGGTCGACCGGTGTGCAGCAGCGGGTAGAGGCCCGCATTCGCCACCGCAAAGAGCGTGATCGCCTCCGCCATGCGGTTAATCGACGTCCGCCACTGTTGCCGCAGCAGCAGCAGGATAGCCGAGATCAGCGTACCTGCGTGACCGATACCGATCCACCAGACGAAGTTGATGATGTCGAAGGCCCAGCTTGCGGGCTGATTGTTGCCCCAAACGCCGATCCCGCGCAGCAAAAGCCAGCCGATGGAAAAGAGGAGCTGCATCGTCAGCGCAAAGGTGATCGCGAAGCCGATCACCCAGCCGATGCCCCCCTTGGGCTTCAGAACGATGTCGCTGATCTTGTCGGTGATCGAGCGCATGTTGTGGCCGGGGGCCAAAACGGGAACCTGCCCCGCTGTTTTGGGCTGAGTTGCCTCATGTTGTGGGCTACTGAGCATTCTGATTATCCCTCGTGATAAAAACGCTTTGGATCGACTCGACTAGCCGTGTGTCTCTGTCATTTCGCTGGCGAGCGCATCGTTGCTGTTGCGGATGGCCGCCAGATAGGTGGTGCGTGGCTTGGTGGCCAATTCTTCCAGCAGCACGTAGTTCAGGGGTGATGCGGCCCGTTCGGTCACGGCGGCGTTCTGGTTGTTCAGATCGCCGAAGGTGATCGCTTGGGCGGGGCAGGTCGCTTGACAGGCGGTCTGCAAATCGGCATCTTCGACCGTGCGCTGTTCCTTGTCGGCCTGAATACGCGCCGCGCTGATGCGTTGGACGCAATAGGTGCACTTTTCCATCACCCCCCGTGTGCGAACCGACACATCGGGGTTACGCAACAGCTTAAGCACCGGCACGTCCCCCTCCACATGCTCCAGATAGTTGAAGCGCCGCACCTTGTACGGGCAGTTGTTAGAGCAGTAACGGGTCCCGATGCAACGGTTGTAGACCATGTTGTTCAGCCCCTCCGAATCGTGGACGGTCGCGCCCACGGGACAGACCGGTTCACAGGGGGCCTTCTCGCAGTTCATGCAGGGGACCGGCATATTGTAGACTTCGGGATTGTCCAGTTCTCCGGTGTAGTAGGCATCGACCCGTAGCCAGTGCAGCTCGCGGTTACGCAGCACTTCGGTTTTGCCGACGACCGGAATGTTATTTTCGGCTTGGCAGGCCGCGACACAGGCCATACATCCGCTACAACTGGTCAGGTCAATCGTCATGCCCCATTTGTAGCCGTTGTATTCCCAATCTTGGTAGAGGCTGGCCGCTTCTTCGCCCTCTTCCCCATGACCCCCGTGATGCAGGAATTCCGGATCTTCTTGAAATTCCTTCAGCGTGCCGGATTTGATCACATGGCGCTGGGCCAAATGGTGGGTGATCTGCTGGTGATCTTGCGTTTGCGCCAGTCGATGGCGTCCCGCGACCTTGTTCAACGTGCCTGCCGTGAACCACGGGGTGGCCGAAGGCCGAATATGATAGGCGTTGAAGCCGATCTTTTCCCCCACGCGACCGGCGACCTTGCGACCGCCCCCCAGCCAGACGGTGATCGACTCGTTGGCATGACCCGGGGCGATGAGCACCGGCGCCGTCACGCCGCGTTCACCGATCTCAATCAGGACGATATCTTCGTTTGCCAGCCCCAGCCGTTCCGCCGTTGCGGGGCTGAGGATGGCCGCGTTGTCCCATGTCAATTTAACGATGGGCTTGGGCAGCTCTTGCAGCCAGCCTGAATTGGCGAAACGGCCATCGAAGAGGGTGGGATCGGGGCGGAAGACGATCTCCAAGCTGCCGTCGGGCACGACGCTGTCGGTGGCACCCCACTCACCCGAAAAGTCGACCGCGACGCTTTCCGCTTGACTGTCGGCCACCACCCCATCGTGGACGGCGCGCCGCCAGCCCCGTTCGAAGTTGTCTCCGATTCCATTTTCTTCCCAGAAGGCCCGCACGATATCGTAACCGGCTTGCCCCGTCTGTCCGTTGAGCAGCGCCATGACTTCGTGGGCCGATCGGCCACCGTAGAGTGGTTCTACCAATGGCTGCACGATGGTAGCACTGCCGTCGAAGGCGCGGGCATCGCTCCACGCTTCCAAGAAGTGGGTGGCGGGCAATTGCCATTGACAGCGGTTGCTCGTCTCGTTGACATCCACGCTGAGGTGGGCCGAGAAGGGGACTTCGGCCAATGCATCGCCGAATCCGAGCTGGGCGGGCGTGGTAAAGACCGGGTTGCCGCCCAGAATGATCACGCTGCTGGCGGCGCCGCTCTGCATCTCGGCCACCAGCTCGGCCATCGCCTCGTTTTCGTCCGGCAGGTCGGCGGCGAGCGGCGCGATGTACCGCAGCGTGGTGCCAACGCCGCCCAGCGCCGCGTTGATCGCATGGCCGATGGCATGGACGAGCGGCGGTTGACCGTCGCCCACCACCACCAGGGCGTTTGCGCCGGCCCCTTGCAGATCATTGACAAGGGCGTTGAACCATTCTGTCGATACGCCTGCGGGCAGCGCGCTGCTGAGTCCAGCGACGCCCAACGCTTCGCCCACGGCGCGGCCAAAGGCGGCCACCTCGCTGGCACGCAGCGCCAAGCGGTGGTCGGCCTTGCTGCCGGTGGGGGTCAGCATCGGCTCCACCACATAAAGGCGGTTCATCGTGGTCGATTCTTCGCTCAGCCGCCGTTTGGCCATGAAATCCCGCGTGTAGCGGACGTTGGCGGGCACGGCGCTCAGGAAATCGGCGTCGAGTGCCAGCACGATATCGGCTTGGGAGAAGTCGTAAACGGTGCTCACCGGTTGTCCGAAGGCGAGCGCGGCCCCTTGCAGCGCGTTATTCTGTCCGGCCGGTTCCCAGGTGATCCATTTCGCGCCCGCATTCGCCGCCACGAACTGTTCGATCTGGCTCACCAAGGTGGGCGAGGTGACGGCTTCCGTCACGATGCGAACCCCACCGCCGTCCGCTGCCACCTGCGCTGCCAACGCCGTTTCAAAATTCTGCCACGTTCGGATGCGGCCGCCATTGTTGACCGATTCAGCGCGATCGGGATCGTAGAGTTGCAGGATGGCGGCTTGGGAGAACAAATCCGCCGAACCGAGGCTGCCCGGATGCGAGGGGTTACCTTCGAGCTTGGTGGGGCGTCCGGTGTGGCTTTCGGCCAAAAGGCCGATGGCGACCCCGCCGAGCGACATGGCGGTGGCAAACATCAATGGGTTGCCCGGCACCACATATTCGGGGCTTTCCACATAGGGAATAATTTTTTCGGGGACACGCCAATGGCCCCCCACCGTGCCACAACCGCTCAGACCCGCTAAGGCGAAAGAGGCGCCCATCAACTTGACGAAGGTGCGGCGGCTGACCGCATCGGGCATGGGCGCGGCTTGGCGGGGGAACTCGTTGTGAATCAGTTCCTCGAAGGCCGAGCTGTCCGCCACTTCTTCGAGTGTTCGCCAGTACATTTTGCCCTTGCTGTTCTGCAATCGGGCGCGTACGGCAGCGATATCAAGACTCTGTAGTGGAATCATGCGTTAGAACCTAGGTATTCTGGTGGGACTAGCGGTGGCAGACGGCACAATCATCAAGATTGCCCCGAATATTATAGGATTCGACCAATTGCGGCCCGAGGACCGATTGATCGATCGGCGGGTGATACCCGAAGGAATAGACCTCTTCCAGCGGGCGCACGAAATTTTCGGGATTGCGGTGACATTCCAGACACCATTCCATCGTCAAGGGTTCTGCCTTCATCATCAGTGGCATTTCGTCGACGCGCCCGTGACAGCTCTCACAGCCGATACCGTTGCGTACGTGGATGCTGTGGTTGAAATAGACGTAGTCGGCCAAATCGTGCACACGCACCCATTCCAGCGGCTCGCCCGTTTCCCAGCTATTGACCACCTTCTCAAGCTCGACCGAGTTGGTAAAAAGCTGAGAGTGGCAGTTCATGCAGGTAGAGGTCGGCGGAATACCTGCAGAGGCACTGTCTTCCACCGAGGTGTGGCAGTAGCGACAATCGATGCCGATGTCACCCACGTGGTGCTTGTGGCTGAACTGGACCGGCTGGACACGCTGATCCCCTTCGCGGGTGGCCACGGGCGAGCGGGTCAGCATGAAGCCGAGTCCGAAGAGTAGCAGAACGGTGAAGAGGCCGCCGAAGATCGACAGACGGGCCATGGTGTTTGCACTGCGTGGAAAGAGTTGTGCCATAGCGGTTTGTTCCGATAGTGCGGGTTAGCAGAGACGGTTTGACGGTGGGTCGTAACGTTCGGAGGCTGCCTTGGTAGGCGCTAAAGAGCGCTGAGACAGTGCCGAAGCGTGATGCTCGGTACAATTTTCATAGCAAACGGCGTTTTGTGCAACTGTTACAACGGTACCACAAGAAGAGAGCGCAACGCAGGTGGCGTGGCGCTACTCCCCCTAAAATGTACAGCGGCGTGGAAGATCGCCCCACTATACAGCAAGAAGACAGTATCGACCTAGTGACAAATGTTACATCTATAGATGACATCGCTGGGGCCCACCTTGACGGCGACGGACCCCATGCGGCCCATCATACCAAAGGTTCAGAGGCTTGGCAATTCGACCCTAACGACGACGAACTATCGCTGCTGAGCCAGCCCCCGCCTCTCGTTCCTTCGATGACGTCCGCGCCGTTTCCAGCCGCCTGCGCCAGCGGCTAGAATTGCGCCATGACGAAGACAATGGGCCGCCAACTGCGCTATGAACTGATTCTCTACGCCACGATTTGCTTCGAGGCGGTGGTCTTTGCGCTCGCCGCGCGATGGTTGGGGGCAGAATTGGGCTGGTTGCGGCTGGGGGTCACCGCTTCCCTGATGCTCTTCGCCAATCGTTTCTTGATGGCCAACGGTCGGCTAAAGGGCGACGCCATCTTGGTGCCATCGATGGGGGTGGCGCTGCTGCTCACCCTCCTGCTCTTGGTGACACCGCTGGACGGCACGGTGGTGGGTGGGCTGCGGGATGGACTAACGGGCCTCTTGACCTTCATTAACGGGTTGCCGCCCCCGACCGTCGCCCTGATCCTTGGAATCCTCCTCTGGATCCGATCGGTGCTGATTGCCCGCTCCACCGCTACGATGATGCTGACGGGGAGACGCATTCAAATCGCGCTGATCGGGCTGTTGCTGATCGTGGTGCAGGTGGCGTCGGTGCGGGGGGGCGCGGTGATGCCGCCCGTCTACGGCTTCCTCTTTATCTTTGGAGCGCTCACGGCCTTCATGCTCAGCCGCGCCCACAGCGTGACCCGTCGCACGGACAGCGGCGTGATTGCCCTGCCCTTTACCCCGAAATGGTTGGCGACGGTGGGCGCTGCCATCGGGGCCACGCTGGCCGTGGCGACGTTCGCCACGCTGCCCTTTTCGCTGCGGGGGGCGCGGCTCCTCTACGAGGTTGCGGCGCCGCTGCGCTACGTCGTGGGGGTCTTGGTGGCCGCGCTCTTCTACCTGCTCTCGATCTTGCTGGGGCCTCTGCTGGATCGGATTCCGATGGAGGATTTCTTCGAGAGCTTCGAAGAAGCCTCACGCAACATTGCGGGTTACCCGCCGCCCGATGTCGAGCCGAGCCAGCCGATCACCCTCAATCAAGCGCTGATCGACTTCATTTTGCTCCTGGCCTTCGTGGCGATGGTGGCCCTTGCGGCCTACTACCTCTATAAGCTGTTACGGCAGCGCGACCGTGAAGAGGAGGAGCTGCCCGAACAGTGGGGCGAGTACGATGAAGAGCCGTTGCACTGGCAGGGGGGCGCATGGTTGCAGTCGCTGCGTGAGCGCTTGGCCCGAAAAGCCGCCCGTCCCGAGGTGGGCTTAGAGACGGTGCGTGACCTCTACAAGAATCTGTTACTCTTTGGAGATGACCACGGTCTGCCCCGCCCGTCGGAAGATACGCCCTACGAATACCTCGACCCGTTGGCGGCTCGTTATCCCCACCGTCGACAGGACTTCCAACAGCTGACCGAGGCCTACGTCGCTGCCCACTATGGCGAGACGACGTTCAGTGCGGCGCAAATCAGCGACTTGAAGGGCGCGTGGCAGCGCATCAACGCCGAGCCACGGCCGCTCGTGGACGAAGGGTAGGCGACGCAGAACTCTGCGCTTCGCTCAGGGCAGGCTCCGGACGCAGAACGAACGGCAACGCAGATCAACCCAAAGAGCCATTAAATCCACGGAACCGAACTCTAGCACTCCAGCACTTTCTAACGCCCAACGCCTGTACGGGCGAAAAATTTTCGCCCCTACCCAACTTAGCCATCGGGGTGGCGCGCTCTGTTGCGGCGGGCCGCTTCGGCTTGACCGTCGCGGACATCCCAACGGGCCTCGGCTTTGGCGATGGCGTGTTGGATCGTCGCTTCCCACCCAATGCCATAGCTGTTGGCGATTTTGGTCAGGAAGACAAAGGCATCGCTCAATTCCAGCGCCAGGGCGTTGATCTCCTCGTCACGCCGTGCTGCATCCATCGCCTTCACCCCGTTTAAGCGCAGCAGATGCGTGGCGATTTCGCCGACTTCCTCGCTGAGATGGGCGAGGGATTCCAACGGTGCGTCGCTGTCCAAGCCGCGTGCCGCATCGTAGCCTTTGAACCAACGTTGATAATCGTCGAATGTCATGGTGATTGGCCTCGTTTCTGTGCGATGGGGCGGGGGACTATCATCTTTGTTTTGTGGCCCGCTCTGTGCCGCGATCCCTTGGGGCCAACGTAGTATAGGTGGAAACTCTGGCCACGCCACAGTGCCGCGTTCCCACTGTCCGGGAAAGACGCAAGGCCCTCCTTTCCTTCACCCCCTCGTCACCGCTTTGGCTCATCCGTCATGAACTCACCCCTACGCCGTGCGCCCGCGCTCCAATACCGAGATTTTCGACTCCTTTGGGTCGGGCAACTCATTTCAACCATCGGCTCCCAAATGCAGATCGTGGCGATCAATTGGCATGTCTACACCCTGCTGCGGGGCGAAAGTTATGTGCTGTCGCTGGGGGATCGCAGCGTCTCGATCGGGATGGATGCGTTGGCGTTGGGCGCTCTGGGGCTGGTGCGAGTGGTGCCGATCATTCTTTTTGCGCTCTTCGGCGGCCTGCTGGCCGATCTGTGGGACCGGCGGCGGGTGATGATCGCGACCCAATCTATGGCGGCACTCGTGGCGACGGCGCTGGCGGCGCTGACGCTCAGCGGCAACGAGGGGCTGAGCGCCCTCTACCTGCTGACCGCGTTGGGGGCGGCCACCAAGGCCTTCGACACCCCGGCCCGCCAGTCCATCGTGCCCAATCTGGTTGATGCCAAAGATCTGACCAACGCCGTCAGCCTCAACACACTGCTCTTCCAGATCGGTACGATTGTGGGGCCTGCCGTGGCGGGGCTGCTAATTGCCCGCTTCGACATCGGCGTGGTTTACGCGATCGATGCCCTCTCGTTCATGGCGGTGCTGGCCGCACTGCTCGCAATGCGCCATCGTGGCACGCCGAAGCGTGCGGTAGAGCGACAAGGGTGGTCGGCCCTGACCGAAGGATTCCGCTTCGTCCGACAGTCGCGTATCATCTGGAGCACGATGCTGCTGGATTTCATCGCCACCTTCTTCGGCTCGGCGCGGTTGATGCTGCCCATCGTCGCGGCGGAGTTGTTGGGCGTGGGCGAGGTCGGCTACGGACTGCTCTCGACTGCCCAGCCTGTGGGCGCGGTGATGGCGGGCCTGATCACCGCGCTTCGCAAGGATATCTACCATCAAGGACGCATCCTGCTGATTTCGGTCGCGATTTATGGTGCGGCCACCGCGTTTTTCGGTCTCACCACGATCTACGCGCTCTCTTACCTTTTCTTTGCGCTGACCGGCGCGGCAGATACGGTCTCGACCGTGATTCGCGGCACCATCCGGCAAGTGATGACGCCGGACCATCTGCGGGGGCGCATGACGGGCATCAACATGATCTTTTTCATGGGCGGCCCCCAGTTGGGCGAGCTGGAAGCGGGCATCGTGGCGGCCTTTTTCGGGGTCCCCTTCGCCATCAGCAGTGGTGGTGTGGCCGTGGTGTTGCTCACCGCCTGGATCGCGTGGCGCTACCCCCGTCTGCGCGACTACACCAGCGCCACCGAAGCGGCTCTTCTGGCTGACGCGGGCAACGGATAATGGTCCCACCACTGCGTGCCGAGTGCATGCGCCACAAGGCAAAGCCATGAATGGGGCAAGGCATCCACAGCGACTCTCTCTCTGTCCGTGCTCTTTGCGCCCCATTTGTCTCACCCCCATCCATCATCTATAGTCTGCGCATGGAACAACGCAACAGGCGAGGGAGATTACCATGGCCGTCAACGTAACGATCATTGGGGCGGATGTCTTGGGTTTGAGCATTGGCTTGGCGCTAAAAGCCAGCGCCAGCCCCATGGAGGTCACGTTGCATGACCGCGACCATCAGCGTGCTCAGCAAGGGGTATCGCTGGGGGCCGCGGATCATAGCGCATGGAACCTGCTCGCGGCTGTAGAAGCGGCCGATCTCGTCTTCCTCAATGAATCTCTCCACCAACTGCCAAAGACGCTGGGCCACATCGGCCCCGTGCTGCACGAAGGGGCGGTCGTGACCGACACGGCCTCGATTAAAGCGCCGGTGATGGAATGGGCGGGCGAATCGCTGCCCAACGGGGTCTATTTCGTCGGCGGCACGCCCCTCGTCACGGCGACCGTGCCGGATGGCACGCTCTTCCACCAGAAACGGTACGCGATCCTGCCCGCTCCCACTGCCGACCCCGCCGCCGTCAAGCTGGTGGCCGATACCGTCACGTTGATGGGGGGGGTGCCGCTTTTCATTGAGGTGGCCGAACATGACGCCCTGTTGGCGGCGGTACAGCAGCTCCCCGTGCTGACCAGCATCGCCTTGCTTCAAGTCATCACCCAAAGCCAGAGCTGGAAAGAGATGGCCACGATGGCGGGGCCGCTCTTCGCCGCTGCGGCTCACCTGCCCACCGACGACCCCGATGCGTTGGCCGCCATGCTCTACCACAATCGCCATGCCCTGATGCGTTGGTTACGTGCCCTGCAGATGGAGCTGGACAACTTGCAACGCATCTTGTCGCGTGAAAGCGATCCCAAGCCGCTCGCTGATCGGTTGGACAAGCTGATCGTGGCGCATCAAGAATGGGAAGAAGCGCAAGCAGTGGGAGAGCGCATCGATCTACGTGAGACGATGGCAGAGGCGAAAGTGGAGCGGGGGCTGGGGCGGCTCTTTGGCTTCAGTGGGCGGCGGCGCAAACGGCGCGATAGGTTACAAAGGTAAAGGGGCTCTTCCACCTTTAGTATAGTAAAAGCTCTCTTGTGGAAGTAGCCACCGGAAGACGCATCTTAGTTTAGGCTAGCTGCCCCTAAGGTTGAAATCATCAAGCAGAGAAGAAGGAAAGTTGGTTGAAGTGAGATGATCTAGCCATCTGTCGCTCAAATCAGTAAGGCGCGTGGTGGTGTGATTGTGACTCTGCGCCGCCCGCACGGCTTTCCAGACATGCTCCTGTGGATTGAGGTCAGGCGCTGCCGTCGGCAAGCGCATCAATTCTAAGCGCGGGTTATCAGCAACAAGCTGGCGCACCGCCTCGCCTTGATGCCAAGGTGCGCGATCCCAAAGCATAACGATGGGGACATCGGGATAGTGGTCTAGCACCTGCTGCAGGTGTTCAGCCGTGGTAACTGAATTGCAACGCGCCGCCTTCATCGCGATCTCTTCGCCCGTCAAAAGGTTGAGAGTTCCATAGAAGTGTTGGCACTCGCGGTTGGCAGCTATCTTGACAACGGGCGTTTGTCCTAGTGGTGCCCAGACATGAGTGGTGGTCGCTTGTAAGTAAAGGCAGGCCTCATCCTCGGCTAAAGAGGGTCTGTGGTGCTTCCAAATAGCAATCCACCACCTTTTTTTTTTCCAACGCGGCAGAATACTCTGCCACGTCATTTTCATTGCGTGATTGGTAGACACCGCTACTTTTCTGGTAGCTGAAGCGGCATTCCTTGAACAAGGCGCGATAGGATGTGAGGCTATCAAGCGAGGGAACATGGCAGAGCGGATTCTGATGCTGGGCTATGCTGGCATGATCGCTCAAGAACGGGTCATGCAGTGGGCGCTCGAAAGCGGTCACGAAATTTTAGTGCTGACGCCCCAAATCTTCCCCCCGAAATTCATCGAGAGTGAGCGGCTGACGCTCATAACCTTCCCTCACGCTTGGCTCCCGACATCGGTGGAAGGCGCGGCAGAGCAGATCATGGCACCGCTCGCCGCGTTGATCCGCGATGTCTATCATCTTTATCGACCCACATTAGCCCACCTCCATGGGCTAAACAATGGGATCATCTCACTCGTTGCAGCGGGCATCCCCATTTCCAAGATTGTTTCCGTATGGGGAGGGTTGAACACGATCCTCTACGCCGCGCAGCACTACGTGAGCGGCAATCGCGCAATGGATCGCTGTCTTGAGTGCCTGTCGGCGATGGATGCCGTCATTGTCGAAAGCCCCTTACAGGTGGAGGTGATGAGGAGCAGATATCCGTCGGTGAAAGAAGTTGCGATGATCCCGATGGGTGTCGATACGGAACGGTTTTCGCGGTCCCCCTCAGTTCGACGGGCAGCCTACGTCAATCGCCTGCGATATGGCATCGCCCCCGACGACTTTGTCTTCTGTTCGCCCCGCGGCTTTGCGCCCTCCTACCGACCAGCGGAAATATTGCGCGCTTTCGGGGAAGGCGACTCCTATTTTGCAAAGCGGTCATGGCTCCTGATTGTTGGACTACGCCGCCAGGGTGCTCGCGATTCGTTGAAGCAGTTGTGGCAGCAGATGGTTGCTTTGTCGCACGCCTTGGGGGTGAATGAACGTATCGTCTGGATACCTGAACTCCCCTATGCAGAGATGCCCTCGCTCTATGGGATGAGCGATGTCGTGATAAACATGCCGGTTGCAGATGCCTTTCCTTCCACAATCTTGGAAGCGATGGCCTGCGAACGCCTCGTAATTTCCTCCGATCTGCCCACTTATCACACCACACCCGTTTATGAGCACTTATGGCGCGTTTCGCCGCACGACCAATCGCAGTTGACTGAGCGGATGGTTGAGGCGACCCGATTGTCCCCCACGGATTATTCAGCGTTAGGCGCTTCCGCCCGTGCCGCAATAATCGGCAAGCTGGACAAGCAAGAAAGCGTGCGTCAAATGCAGTCACTCTATTGCCGCCTCATCGCACAAGGTACTTAAGATCTAGGACAACGGTAGTCATGAGCTGCATCATGATGGGTGGCTATGCAAGCGCCATTGCTCAGGAGCGTTGGAATGGGGTGGGCGTTAGCGGCAGGGTATAACATGCTCGCGCCTACGCCCGCTGGCAGATCGCCAAAGTTTCTTAACGACCCGCGCTTACGGATCGTTAGCTTCCCGCCGCAGTGGATGACGTCGACCGTACGGGAGGGAACCGAAGCTGGACGGCGTGCGCTGTGTGGTTGGGCCACTCAGCTCTGTAATGCCTTTGACGTCTCTCTCGTTCAATGATATCAACCGCCCAACTCACCCAGCAAAAACGGCGTGAGTTGGGCATCGCCGCACGGCGCATGGTCGTTGAACATGACGATGAAAAACAATCAGTAGAACAGGTACGCAACCTGTATGGGAGGCTGTTGACCATGTGACTTACTTTCTTGCTGCTACGAATGGAAAAACGGGCTGGGGCAAGGATGGCCCAGCCCGTTTTTGTTACCCGCTAGAGTAAGAAGCTACCGACTGAGGATGGGCAGATACAGCCGGTCACCCGTCGCTGGCACGGTAGCGGTGGGTTCCGGCGTCGGTGCAAAGGGCGTCGCTGCGGTCGGTACCTCGATCGTAAAGGTCGCTTCGTTCAGGTCGAACGCGAAGATCTCGGGCGAATCCACCGTTCCGTCCCCGTCGACCTGTTGCCCCCCCACCGTGGTGTAACTGACGGTTGCCACGAAGGTCAAGGTAGTAGTGCCGTTCTCACGTGGGGCTGTGCCCGCTGGGACACTGATATCGTCCCAACGGATCACCGAGCTGCCATTGAGCGTAGTGACGTAGCCCCCATCCGAAATGTAGGAAGGGGTGTTGAGTGCTGTTTCGTCGTAATCTACGACCACATCGACGTTCTGGCTGGCGTTCCCGTTCCCTGTATTGACCAAATCTACCGTATAAACGGCGGACTCACCCTGCGGGATGGTCGGGGCGGAAACCGAGAGCGATGACTCGACCTCGAGCAGCGGCACCGGTGGGCGCTGAATTCGCAGGGCCGGATCACCCAGTAGCTGCATCGTCGCGAGGATATCACGCTGTTGGACGGAATTTGGATTGGACGGGCCAGAAGAGGCGACGGCAAAGTCAAACTTCGCGCTGTCAAGCGCAGGACCTATTCGCTCAATTTGATCTCGGTAGATCGCTCTGATTACCGAAGCGTTGAGTACTTGAATGTCGCTCAAGAAGTGGTTGCCCGTCGCACCAATATCTGCAATGGCCCCGCGATCCTCAGCCCGGATGAGGGATTCGCCCAGCGAATGCCACAACATGAACCGCTGGATAGTCGTGCCCATCACGCGGTACCGACCGGCTGCCAAGTTGGTGAAGTAGCTACTCTGGCAACCATAGCCCACCGTAATGGCGTACTTGTGCGAAGGCGCTAGGTTGGGCGTCGATACCCCGTTAATCAGCTCGTTGTACTCTGCTGAGCGAAGGAGCAGGACAGCGGGATTACCCCAGTTGGTAAAGGCACCATGGCCGACCCACTGGGCCATGGATGTCCCCGTGTCCAACATGGCTCTAAAAGCATCAGTTGCGGCGTTGATTGACGTATGCGTTGGGAGGACATTTCCCGAATAATCGGGATCGTAGTAGAGCCGGTTCGCAGAGGCTTGGTATACGGGCGGAAGGGCCGGTTCGATATTTGAGGGAAGCGTACTCATCAGTACATTTTGTGACGCTTGACGATATTTGTCCCGTGGGCCAGGCTCACTCCCATTGGATAGAATCGGTCCCGCAGCGAACGTAATGGACTCATCCGCCACATAGTTGGGACCTTCATACTCAAGAATCTTACGGACCATGATATCCAGATCAACGGCGGGCGAAAGGAGGTACTCGTCCACTGGCGTCGTCGCGCTGATGCCCGTGTCTACCCGCACTTGCACCGGTAGGCGACCCAGATGCATATCTGCAAGGTAATCTCGCAAGGTGATCGTCCCATCGGGTTGCACCACATCGTCGAAACTGACGAAGCGTACGTCTACCGGGACTTCCCCGCGGAATACCGGGTCATTCACATCATCGAGGTAGGGGGGGATCAAGTTAAGTTCGTAGAGCTTGTCTGCCTCGGTCGTCGGATCGGGATAGTTGGGGCGAGCAGGGCCACTAAACGTATTGTAGAAATGCTTGAAATCGACCAAACCGTCGCCGACAAGCAGGACATAGGACGGCGCATCATCTAGTGTTGCCCCCCATTCACAGTAAGCATAGTTGAGAAACTGGCGGATTGCCATTTGGTCGACTTGGCCCGCACTCCATTCGTCATAGATATCCTGTGCGCTGACTTTTAGTGTCGTAAAACCGTCTTGCGTTTCACGATGTGCAAGCAGATCATCTAGGCCGTATGTTACCGTAGCTGGCTTCGTAATGAGGTCAGGATGGTTGGCGACGATGGCAATGTAGTCCACGACGTGGGTCGCAGATCGTAGTGGCCCATTCGGCGCAAAGGGGAGGTCGAGTTCCAGTCTAGGGGTTGGCAGGGCATCGCCTGCGGCGGCAAAGAACGATCGATTGCCTAGCGGCGTGCTCCAAAAGTCGACATCAGTGCCATTTATCACGACGGATCCCACCCGTGCGGGCGATTTCGGGTCGCTTACGTCATAGATCAATGCCTCGGCGGCTCCCGCCGCCGAATATCCGCTTAAACGGACCCGTTCAACGGTGTTTGCGATGGAATCGAGGAAGAGCGCGCCGTTGCTGTCGACAATAGTTGCCGCCGGATAATTGAGTTCTAGGTAGTCCGGGAAGACATTTTGGGCCACGTTGAAATCATCGTATTTGATGCGAAGGCCCAGCGTGTATGGCACGCCTCCAAATTGATCCATTGGCACCGATTCCGTGAAGACGTACTCGTTATAGAAGAGGTCGCCTGGCGCAGTTCCGGACCAGTTGTGCAACGTTCCACTTTCCGTCCCCCCCACGACAAGGCGCACCCCCGCTTGCGTACTGTCACTGAGCATCACGCCGGTGATCTCCGCTTCTTGACCGGAGCCGAACAGCGGATATGTCATCATCTCGGTGATGTCGTAAGAGGCTTCGTCTTCTTGCCCCGTAGTGCTCACCGTCAACAGACGGTCGAAAAAGCGGTCTTGGTCGTAGGGACGATTGTTTGGCTCAATCTCGCCCGGCAAGTAGTTAAAACTGCGCTCGATTCGTACCGTCCGCCGAAATTCAGTGACGGGCGTGACGCTAGGCTGTGCGGATGTTTGCGTGGGGATGCGCGGTCTGACAAGGGCGCTATCACCACCGTAGCTCAGCCAGTAGACGTTCTCGGTCATAAAGCGCGATGTGGTCGGCTCTGCGTAGAAACGGAGGTTGTCGCCCGGGTCAAATGTGCCATCGCCCCCATCATTTACCTCTAATGCGATGGCCATCCCGCCCGTCATCATGTCGAAGCTGCTGGGATCAATGGTGCTGGGATCAGTGATGCCAGCGCCTTGTAGATCCGCGAAGGTTACTTCGTGGATGCCGCGCTCGGTCGTATAGAGACGCAGTGCCCCCCCCAGTGGATTACCACCCGAATCAAACCCTGTGGCCCAAGGATTGAGGATGCCGGACGAGGCGACCCCGTCACACGACAGGCTGCGCAGTTCCAACGCCTGCACATTGCTCAATGTGATCGAGACGTCGATGCTCCCATAATGCTTCGCCATCCCTTTGACGGGGTTATACTGGAACGGGAAGACTTTGAGTTGGAGATAACGCATCCCGCGTTGCCACAGCTCTTGACCAGTGATCACGGGCGTGCCTGGATAGTAGGCATCGTGGCCGTAAATTTCAGGCGCTGGCCGATCAACCTCATCCAATAAGGCGCCGACTGCTGATACGCTGATCTCTCTAGGAACAGGTGCCGCTGGCAACGTCTTGGTGGGCAGCTTGATAAGAGATGCGTCAGAGGTAACGAAGTCGAGCGACCAGTCCCCCACATCGGGCAATTCGATCAAGTCACTATAGACCGGTAGAACGGGCGCGCCGGGATCGCCATACTGACTGAACTGCTTACCGTTGATGAGAATGGCCTGATCACCGATCTCGTAATCATAGCTCTCTATGTTGATTGTGATTTGATCCGAACTTTCGTTCCGAATCACCGCCGATTCTTGTTCTGCGGTTGAGTCAGCTCGAACGTTGTACGTGGTGGTGCTACTCCACCATAGCAACCCTATGACCAGCACAACGAGCAGGGCTGCAAAGGCGAGAAGCGATTTACTATGCGTTTTCATGTAATGTTTCTCCATATAACATTGTGCGACTGTAACGGTTTTGCATTGTGAGCGCGTTAGGGCTTCGAACCTCAACTAGGGGCGAATTCACCCCAAACAATCATTAACAATGGGAGTAAGGCTTTCTGCGGGGTGGACGGAGCGCGCTTACGCCTTCGCCGACGCGCGGACGTTGACAACGTATCTGGGGTCTCATGGCATAGTGAACCTCTGTCTAATAATCTTTATTACACTTTCCAAGAGTTTCTGACGGCAAAAGAAGTTGGACGAGATTTTTCATCCGTGTGCGCGAAGGCACAATCTCGTCCAACTTCTCGTCAGCAACGCCTAGATCTTCTTAGCTGCTCAACGTCATTAGCTCCGAAGCCCATCCTAATCGACCCATCTCAACCACTATCTCGCTACGATAGGGAGGAACAAGCTCGACTCGGTTGGTGTCGCAGTGGTGGTCGGCGTGACGGTAACAGAGGCAATCGGCGTATTGGTCGGCGTTGGGGTACGTGTTATCGTTGGTGTATGGGTCGGCGCGACGGTAGTTGAGGCGGTCGGTGTATGGGTCGGCGCGACGGTAGCTGAGGCGGTCGGTGTATGGGTCAGCGTTGGAGTGCGTGTTATGGTTGGCGTATGGGTCGGTGCTGGAGTGCCTGTCGCGGATGGGGTAGGCGTGATCGGCGGAACAGAGTCCAATGTCACCAATCGTTCAAGCTGAACGGGAAGTTGCCCTTCGGCTGAAACGAGCGCTGTACTATCCACCACCGCGCCCATCGGCAACGTCTCGTTGAAAAGGACGGTAAACGTACGGGAGGCCGAGCCGATAGGGACAGTGCCGATCTGCCACGTCAGTGTATCCCCGTTGTCAACCGCACCATTGGCATCAACGATTGTTACCTTACTTTGGTTGTAGTCGACCTGCAGCACGACCTCTGTCGCTACCGCTGCCCCGTTGTTGAGCGCGGTGACCGTGTATTGGCCGAGCGACCCTGGATAGGCCGAGGCACTGTCGAACGTAAAGGTCGAATCAATGAGCTTGGGCAGGTCGGGCAGCTTTAACTTGGTCGCGGGATCTCCAAGTAGGACGGTGGTATGCAAGATGTCCTCATACGAGGTCGTCGTTGCTAGATAGTTCGCTTTGGCTTGGTCTAGGGCAAGGCCCACTCGCGCTTCGCGTTCAACAAATACCTCGTGAGCAATCTGATAGTTCATGACCGAGATGGAACTCAGAACGTGTAGCCCGGTTGGGCCGATGTCTGCCACTGAACCGCGACTCTCACCGCGCAACATGCTTTCGCCAAGCGAATGATAGACGCCGATAAGCTCGGCGCGATTGACAAAGTAGCTGCTGTTACAGGCGTAGGTAACGACTAACGGAAACTGCTCGTTGACTGCCAACGGCGTATAGTTGATGTAGCCATCGGTAATGCCCGCATTGTGGAACGAGCCACCGTCCCAATTAAACCACGCCCCGTGGCCCGTCCATTGTAGCATTAGCGTATCGTTGTCGAAGGCGGCTTTTATGGCATCGCGCATCTGCTGCGTGGTCATATAGGCGGGACTAGATTCGTGATAGATGCGATTAACGCCGTAAGCGGGCGGGACAGTGGACGCGATGACGTTGTCAGAGGTCAATTGGAAATTCCCCGCTGGATCGTTCGCACGGCCCGCCACAAAGGTTAGTTGTTTCTGCCAATCTCCGCCGGGTGTGGTCGTTTCATACCCAATGATCTTTCGCACAATCACATCCATGTCGTGAGAGGGATCGAGATAGCCGGAGCCATCGGGCACTAATTTCACTTGAGCCGTCAACCGCCCAATGCTCATATCGGGAAGGAGATCCTCCGGCCCATCCACCGCGACAAACCGATTGTCCGTCGCGGTTTCCAGCATGAACTGATCGACGTTATCCATGTAAGGGGGAAGCAGGTTCAGCTCATAGTTCGGAACATGCTCCTTGAAATCAAAGTGACCATCCCCCACTAACAAGACATATTGCGGTGGTTCGTCGCCCACGTTCCAGTTGTAATAAGCGTAGGTCAAGAAGCTACGAATCGCTTCTGGGTCAACGCGGCCAAAACTCCACTCGTCGTAGATGTCTTGCAGATCGACCTTCATCGTCTGGATCCCTTCCGCTTGACGATGGGCGAGCAGGTCATCGATCCCCAGTTTCCCAGACGGTGCCGACCACAAGAGTAGCGGCACAATCGCAATATAATCGGCACTGTTGGCGGTCGACGCGAGGGCTGAAGGACTGTCCAGTTCGATCCGCGAAGGGGAGAGAAAGCCGTCAGAAGCCGCGGCAAAATAGGCGGGGGACGGTGCCGCCACATCCCAAAAATCAACTTGGTCCGTCCCCCCCTGTGCGGACACTTGCTTCGTCAGAAGCTCGACAGGAACATGGGGATTCCTAATGTCGAAGATTCGTACTGAATTGCCACTGTTCAAGGCGAAGCCAGAAACGCGAACGCGCTCCACATTGTCAGCCAGCGCTTCCAAGTAAAGGGCGGCGATGCTCGCATCCACAACAGTGTGCGCGGGGTACTTCAGCGTGATATAGTCCGGGTAAACTACCGACTGCGTGATCCCTGCGGGCAAGTCCGAAAGCTGAGAGACGAGCGTAATCGAATTGTTACCCACGTTGAGCAGGCTCATGGGCAACAATTCGTTGGCGACGAAATCGCTGCTGCCATCCCACAAGTAATGCGCGACTTCATTACTGTTGATCTGTAGGCGGGCCGTCTTATCCGGAGAGAAACCCGCAATGTTCGCACCCGCGAGTCGTATCTCAAGCTCGACGTCATCCCCTGCCGTCACAATGGGATGATCGAGCGTGAAATTGTAGGTTCGTGTCCGGGAAGGCGTTGTAGAGCGGATGACCATGGCAGCATCATACCAATGGTCGGCTTCTTTTGGGCGCAGAAGGTTCGACACATAGCTTTTATTGTTTTCGATTTGGTGAGTCGTGAAAAAGCGATCGGTCGGGACGAGTCCAAGATCCAGTGGTGCCGACCGATCGATTATGCGGGGTCCTGCCACACCGCCATACCGCAACCAGTAGACATTTTCGTTCATATAGCGCCCTGAGTAAGGCTCTGCATAAAAGATCACCTCGTCCGAAGGATCGAACGATCCGTCCGCCTCCCCTAAGACCTCGATGGCAATTGCTTCTCCGCCCACACTCATGGCAAATGACCGAGGATCCACGGTGGCCACCGCCACCCCTGCGTCGACCAGATCAGAATAGGTCAGGCGGTAAATCCCTCGCGCCTCGGTGTAGACACGTAACGCCCCTGCGGCTTCAGGGGCGCTTGGTGGGGCATCGATACCCTCCGACTGCTTCGGGCCACGCAATTCTTCCCCCGTAATCCCCTCAATCGTAACCAAAATTTCAATCTGGGGCGAATATCTCAGTCTGTCTTTTACCGCGTTATACTGAAACGGGTAGACCTGAAGCTCGAGAAATCGCTCTCCGCGTTTCCAATATTCGTTGCCTACCACCACTGGATCGCTCGGATAAAAGCGATCCACACCGTAAATCCGCGCATCTGGCTTTTCTGAGACTTCTACAAACGTGGGTTGTTCCCAGCTTGCCGTGCCAACTGCGGGCTGCGTGACGGGGACCGGAACCGACGCGATCGGTTGCTTACCGGTCTTAAGAATCCGACTATCGGAGAGCGTATAGCTCACTGTCCAATCACCGGTGTCGGGGAGCGCGACTGTTTCATAACGGACGGGGAGTTGGGGGGCGCCAGGGCTATCGCTGAGCGCATACCCGTCTACCCACAATCGCCCCTCGGACATTTCATAATCGTCCGTACGAATCAAAACTCGTTCAACGTGGGAGGTGGTGGCCTCCACAGTGCCAGCGCTAGGCCCGACCTGCAATGCTAAAATCGCAGAGAGCGTGGTGATAAGAACCAGCAGTGAGAGAAATTTGACCTGTACTCTATTTTTCACTCGGTAGTCTCCAAGATACTGCTCTGAACCGCAAGGTGTGTACTGACGACGGGTGTGATTTACGCCCGTCACTTTCCGCAAACGCGACATCACTTCATTCATCTCGCTCGTTTTTCGCGTGCGCGAGGGGGATGCGATTATTCTTGGTGCGTAAAAACGCGGTAATTCCGTTTTTCGCGTGCGCGAGGGGGATGCACTTCGCATAAGAAGGACGGAGTTCCGTTGGGGTATCCTTCTCGTCGAGACAGATTGTCGTAACCCACGCACAATGGCAAAGCCCGTTGTGGGGGCGGTGTGCGCCTTGGGGCCGTATACGGACCCGTACGCCTTCGGCAGCGGAGGGTCGAAAATTCGTCAAAAAGCCCCTAGTCTGGGGATTACAAGCGACGTAAGACAACAGACTAGGAGCTTTCCGAGTAGCTATAGGGATGAGCGGATAAGCAACAAATCAATGCTGCGAAGCGGACCTTTTCAATCTTGTTTGAACGCAGGGATCGCTACACCCTCCCCTTTAATGAGAGTCACCCTAGGCTACTTTCATCGTTGGGTGACGGGTTGTTACGTTTGGCCGGGTACGCTCAGCGGGCCCAAAAAGGCATCCCCCTCATCCTCCAATCCATCTTGGGCACGCGCGACCAACTCTTGTTCCATCACGATCTTTGGACTTTCCCACGGCTTCTTCTCATCACTTACCATTCTTCAGGACCTTTCTATACGCTAAATTCGAGCTGACTTAGAAAATCGGTATCGTATGGCCGACAACCGTACATGAATTATGCGTGAAGCGGGGCGGTACACATCAGCTTGTGATGCACGGAGCCTTATGCTTCAGCGATCAATTCATGGGCGGCCAATGTCACCAAGAAATCGTTGACACTGACTTGTGCCTCTGACAAAGAGACATCATATTCTCGACTTAGAATTTCTGCAATTTCGTGGGCACTTCGTTCCCCATCGACCAATTCCCATATTCGCGAACCCACCTCATTCAACATCCGGACCACATTTTTGTCGGTATCGACCAACACGGCCTCTCCATCAAAAAGGCGTGAACTCACTTGGGGATTGTGGTGCATAATCGGTACCATAGCTGCTCCTTTCGTAAACGAACCCATAGACAAGTATTCCCACAAATCGGTCGAAGGATAAAATTGTAGCCGCTCGATCGGTACGGTATTAACGACCTTGCGAGCAATTGCTAACCAACTATCGGCGTTGCTTACTCGCTCTATTGCGACCTTCTCACTGGCCAACAGAGCCATAATCGCCGCCCCTGCGGAAAGCGTCTCCACACGAAACTCTGACCCGTGATGTAGGTCATACAGCGCCTGCAAGGGTACACGCCTTTGAGGCGAAGAGGCCACGCGGTCAGTGGGAGTCCCTGTGCCCCAAAAAGGCGTACTCACCAACACGGCTTGATCCGTCGAAACATCAACGATTACCAGCTCGTCACTCAACACATCGCCGAAGCCGGCTGCCAATCGAGAAATGGTGCTCTTGCCACGCCCTGACGCCCCGAAAAAAGCGTAGCCCACGTCGTCCACCACCAACCCCGCGCCGTGCAACAGAAGGGAACTATGGTGGCGGTGCAATTCTTGCATACAGATGTAGGCTGCGACCCGTTCTAAACCAGAAATCGCCTCGGGCGAATTCGGAACGCTTACTACCGCGCGACAGCGCCCGAAATCCATTTCGCCCTTATAAATATCCACCCAAAAAGAGGTCTTAGTATCTGTATGACTTATCGATGCTTTCGGGGCTTTACCTTTGGGCAGAGCCGCGTTCACAGCTAGCGTCAAGAACCATTTGGGTTCGGCCATCGATATAAACGACCGGTATCTTCTTTTTAGCTCGGAAACGATCGAAAGGCCCGATGCGACTATACCGATACGAACACCATTGACATCGAGTGTAAACGTGGGGGTCAAATGCCCATCTGTCATCAATGATACCAAGTCGTCAAGGTGTATCGCTGTCCTCGGCTAACCGGGGTGACTTCGTGCAAGGTATCTGGCCTAAAGGCAATCAACAGCCCTTGAGCCGCCTTGACTGGCAAGCCAGCATCAGCCAGTGCGGGATTATCGAACAGCCCATAGAGACGTAGGTCGCCCCCAGCGTAAGGGTAGGTACCGTCCATGGGATCGTTAACGAACGTGACGGTTGTCACCAGTCGTTTGGCAATCTCACCCTTGCTCTCGGCATGACGATCTTGATGGATGCGGAAAAAATCCCCTTCCAGATAGCGTAACAACTGCGGCGCTTCACGCCCGACCAATTCGCATCCAAAGAAGTTCGCAAGTTGAGGTTGCAGGTCGTCAAAGGTCTGAAATAGCTCCGAGCGCACGCCCTCTTGAATGGGTACAACTCTCGTACTTCGGATTTGCGTATCGACACGGCTTTCATCGCCTACCGTCGCTGCGTAGCCATCCGCTGCATACGAGCTGCTAATGATTCTGTGACATAAAGCAGGAGGTAAAAAGTTTGGAATGACCAGTATGCCCAGCTTCCCAAGCAGCTTCCAATTCTCTTCCATAATGCGCGTGCAACCAAGTTCCGGCAGTATATGGCATCCCTACCTGTGACTGTAGCGTGCCAGTATTTCATCTTCAATTACGTTTACAACGACCATTACCCCGCGCTATCATGACGTGCCGTGCCAAGATCATCACGGCACGTCATGGTTACTCACGTGGTTTAGCCGCGATTTCGTCGTTGAACCGTCAAGGTCAGGACACCGAGCGTCAGTATGGCACTTAACGCCACCCAAAGCGCCAAGATTGGGGTCTCGTCATGGGCCTGAGTGAAGGAACTCACGCCCACCGCAGTCGGGGGGATGAGTGACGCACTGACAGGGCCATGGATGGCAACGCTGCCATCGGTGTCCAAGACTTCGAGCCAGTAGTAGTAGGTCGTATCCGGCTCAACTGTCGCGTCAATCCATTCGTACGATGCACCGAGCGGCTGCCCTGGGTTTTGGGGTGTGATGGGCACATCGGTCAAGCGTTGCCCCAGCTCACTGGGATCGAGGCTTCGATAGAGGTTGAATCCTGCCAACTCCTCTTCGGAGACGGTGGCCCACGTGACGCTAATCATATCATCTTCCCCCCGCGCGTCAAATAGGGCAATATTGGTGGAGGTCGGAATATCGATGCGCGAGCCTTCGTGGATAGCGAAGGTGTCGAGGGCCGCGAGCGGCTGATCGACGATCTGACCGTCACTTTCGACCGTGATAAGATCCACGGTCGGGGCGCGGTTGAGCGGGCTGGCGGGGTCGACGCACTGGCGTGGGCCTCCGTCATCAATCACGTTATATTTGGTGATGTCGCAATATTGGCCAGCGGGCATTGAGGTCTGGTAAGTGGTTACCGTGCTGTTGTTCGTACGGTTGAGCGCCACGAAACCCTTGTCGCCCCGCCCGAAGGCGATGTGATTACCCCCCGCGAAGTTCTGCCAATCGGTGACCGGTTCGCCCGCCGTCACGCTACGAAATTCGACCATGTTGGCGATAGCGACCCGCCGATGTTCACAGACCCACTTGCCATCGTCGTAGCCCAAGTTGCAGTTGGCGGGCAGAACGCCCGCGACCTGCCCGTCCTCATAGACGGGGCGTGTCTCCGGGCCGCTGCCAGAGGTATAGGGTGCGCTGGCGCTCGGTGGCCCTTTGCTATCTCCGGCTTTGCTGGTCGCGTCGTTGCTCCAATAGTAGCTGGACATCACCTTCGGATAACCGTAGGGGTAGGCCAGCATAAAGACGTTGCCCAGGTTATACAATGCATTACCGTCACGGTGATCCAGCACACAGCCGCCGCCCGCGCCATGACCCCGCTGGTTGTCGTGGTTGTCGGTAAAGACGACCGCGAAACCGCTGTTAAGGAAGGCACTGGTGAACGATTGGAGGGTGCTCAATGGTTGGTGATTGCAGTTGACGATGTTGCCGATCGCTACGCTGTAGCGGAACTCCGTCACATCGCCGTTGGGCGTATACTCGAAGGATTGGATCGGTTCGCCCCCTTGGTCGATCACTTCTTGGAAGATGTAGGGCTTGCCGCCGTTGTTCGGCAGTGTCAGGCCATCCAGAATGGCGTTGAGGTCTTGCGCTGGGATATGCTTGGCCCCGTCGATGCGGAAGCCCGTCACACCCATATTGAGCAGCGCCTGTAGATAATCGTGAATATCGGCTTGCACGTCCATTTTGGCCGTGTTCAGGTCGGGCAGTCCCAACGCGCCCAACGTGCCAGAAAGCTGGCAGTTCTGTACGTCATAGCGATCGCCATAATTCGAAATGCCGCAGTCGGCATGAAAGTCGTCGGATTGGTATTGGCTGCCATAGTAACGGCCCGGCATATCCGACTCATAAACCGTTCCAGCCGTGCCGGTGGGTGGTGTACCATATTCCACATCGGCCATGTGATTGATGACCGCATCCACATAAATTTCCACGCCTAAGTCGGTACAGGTTGTGACCATACTCTCGAATTCGCCCATCGTCCCGCTGCGGCTGTCCAACTTGCTCGTTTCGTGCGTCACCGGCTGATAGCGCACCCACCACGGATATTGTGCCACCGCCGCCGCAGGCACATGCTCGGCGGGGGGCGAGACTTGGACCGCGTCGTAACCTTTATCCGCTAGGAAGGTGCACTCTTTCTCGATGTCACTCCACCGCCACTCGAAGAGATGGACGAAGACCTGATCGGGCGGACTGGGCGCAATCGTGTCGTCGGCAGGGATGATCGTCAACAACCCGTCGCTCCCCTCCCGCCACTTCTTGCTCACTCCCCCGTCGTCGGTGCAATAGAAGGTGAAGCCATAGGTGCCGGGGGCCAGCGTTGATGTGTCAATGGTGGACCGGTATTCGTCATTGTCGCCAATATCGGTATTGTAACTCATCGGCTGATCCTGCCACGTGTCGCCGTAGCGTCCCCAATGCAAGTAACATTGGATGCCAGCGCCCTGGCCAGCAGAATCGGTTACGCCAGCTTCGTAGACTTGGCCGTAGACGGTCAATCCCGTCGTCGTCCCTTCTACAATTCCCGTCGCCGTGCCCGCGCCTGCGGGGAACATGTTGCCGACCCAATCGAGGTCGCTCGGCGCGGCGGGCGGCTCGATCAGCGCGGTCGAGACGAAGACCGCCGTGGTGCGGGCCGGGATGGTGAAGGTGTCGGTCGTGTCATTGAAGCTGGCGCTCTGTACCACGGGGTCGGCGTCGGTGCCATCCGCTTGGATGGGGTGGAGCGTGAACAAGTCGGTCCCGCTGATCGTGAAGTCGTGCGCCTGTTTGTCGGCATTGAAGAAAACAAGGATCGTCTCATAATTCGCATCCAGATCGAGAGCTTCCCCATCAATGAGTCCCATTACGATCAACCCATCAACGCTGTTGTCCCCGTTGAAGAAGGCGGTACGGGTGTTGACATCCGCTTCTGTGGTCATGCGGAACAGAGGCGAGCTTTTGCGAATCCGCAGAATCTCGCGCAACTGCCCCGCCGCAAACGCCATATCGCTGGTCACGGGGTCAAGGCTGCTGTCGGCCAGTAGCGGCCCCATGATCGACCAACGGCCCGCGTTGTCCCACGCGGGCGGCAGCCCCTCGCCAAAGTTGTTGTCGCTCAAATCCCAATAAACGCGGTTGAACCAGTCACCCGAATCGTAGCTGTTACGGTCGAGCGATTTGGAGCGCAGAATGTCGCTGCCCATGTGGAAGAAGGGCACACCCTGGCTCAGCCCGACGAGGCTCAGCCCCAAGTTCTGCACCCGCACGCGGTCGGCCATGCTGGTCCCACTCGGCAGCTTAAAGACATTTTGGTCGAACAGGGTCTCGTTGTCGTGTTTCGAGACGTAGGGCACCGATTCTTGCGGATCGGCGGTGTAGGGCGAGCCGTTCCCGTTCCAGTCCGTGCCACTGCCGCGCAAGGCGCTGCGCAGCGTGTCCATGGCGGCATGGAGCGCGGCTTGGTCGCGGTTAGCGTAAAAGTAGCCGTTCCAGTCGAAGCTTAACCCATTGATGAAACCTTGGTGGCGAATCTGGACCGAATCGGTGCTGTAGCCCCCATGGGCCGCGTCACGGATTTTGTCGTTGAAGGTGCCGATGCCCGTGCCGGTCATGCTGGCCTGTTTGGCATAATCCAACCCTTTGGCCGCCGCCGATCCGAAATCCCACCCTTCCCCATAGACATAGATCGTGGGGTTGATGGTTTGTACAGTATTCTTGGCGTCGATGGCGTTCTGCACCGTGTGCAGGTTCATCAGGTCGAAGCGGAAGCCGTCGACCTTATACGCCTCCGCCCAGCGTGCGAGCGTATCGTTCATCAGCTTGTCGAACATCGCGTATTCGCTGGCGGTGTCGGCGCAGCAGCTCGACATCTCTTGCACGCCGGTCAGCGTGTAGCGATAGTAGTAGCCCGGCACGACCTTGTCCAGCACCGAATAATCGGCCTGACCGTAGGCAGCGGTGTGGTTGTAGACGACATCCATCACCACGCGCAGCCCATTGTCGTTCAGCGTTTTCACCATCTGCCGGAATTCGAGGATGCGGCTGGTGTCGGCGGGGTTGGTGCTGTAGCTGCCTTCCGGCGCACCGTAGTGGAAGGGGTCGTAGCCCCAGTTGAAGCTGTCGGTGGCGCGATGTTCACCCACTTCGGCCTGCTGGTCGTCGGAATCGCGCGACATATCTGGCACAGGGAAGGTCGGCTCCACACGGTCTCCCGCAGTTTCGATCACCGACGCGATGTCAAAGGCGGGCATCAGGTGGACGTGGGTCAACCCCGCATCCTTCAGCGCCAGCAGATGTTGCATCCCAACCGATCCCGTGTCGGTGAAGGCGGCAAAGGTGCCGCGATGGGCCTCCGGTACGGACATGTCGTCGCGGCTGAAGTCGCGGACATGGACTTCGTAGACCACGATATCCTCGGGATTCTCCAGCGTGGGCTTGCTGTAGCTGTCCCAGCCGGTGGGCTTCAGATCACCATCCGCCAAGTTGACGAACTGGCTGCGGACATCACCCGCTTCCGTGCCGTCACTGCTCAGGTTGATCGAATAGGGATCGGTGACAAGGTTCTGTTCGACCGCGTCCGTCTCAGGGACGTAGACCGCGACATCAAACAGATAGAAGTCGCGATCCCACGACGCATCCCCCGCCACGCTCCAGACACCGCTGGCCGCGTCGAAGCTCATGGCGTGATCCGTTGCGGTGGTCGTGGTCGCATCCGTGTACCGCTTCAACGTCACACTTTGGGCGGTCGGTGCCCAGACGCTGACCGACGGCATCGTCGTCCCGTTGTAGCGCACACCGAGGGGCGCGGACCCTGCTGTGCCCTGGTCCACGTACAGATCATCGAGGACGCTTTGAATCTGGACGCCGCTAGTCAGCGTTACCCCACCGCCGCTGTCGTAGGCCGCCACCACGAGCTGACCCTTGAGCAGTGCCTTGGCCTGGTCGCTGGTCGGGGCAAAGGTGAGCCGCGTCAGACCGCCCGCATTGGGGTTCTTCGGGTAGTTGGCGCCGTTGATCGTGCCGCTGGTCGTCAATGCCAGTGAACAGGGCGCGGTTGGGGCGGCCGGGCAGAGAGCGCTGCCCGCCAGCGCCAAGTCGATGGCGCCATTGGGGTCAAAGAGCAGTTTGTACGAGGCCCCACTCGCACCGTTCCACGCGATCGTGTTTTGGTCGAGCCAGAGGGCACGTGCATCGTGGACGGTGTAACGCCAGTTAAAGCCGGTGAAACCGTAATCGTCACCGTTTTGGTTGCGTGTGAAGAGTTGGTATTCGACCCATGTACCGTTGGGCTGCGCGGGAATCTCTGTATACCAGTTGGCGCCAGGATAACTGCTGTCGTAGATACCAAGTACTTTGCTGTAGTTGCCACCGATCCGATATTCCACACCGGCCGTTTCGCCGGGTGCTGTGTCGCTATCCATCCAGATGCGGACGGTATCGCTGCTGGTCGGGGATGCGGGCACGCGCGCAATATGGAGGCGGTAGCTGGCGGCGTGCGCGGATTGACTAAGCAGTGTGAGCATCAGCCCCAACGCCAAGAGGAGCGAGGAAAGGCGCATAGCGACGGACAATCGACGAATTGGGGGTAGTGACACGTGAACTCCTCGGTTTCGACGGGGTGGATAGTGACATAAATGGACGATTGTCCCTGCTAAGCCAAAGCGTTAGCAAACTGTATTACAACGTGGTCACAAAACCGATGTCAGGTCGAACAGAGGGGACGACTCACGAAGGATGGCCGAACTATAAGGAATGGCAGATTCTAATACAATTTTTTTGAATTAGCTAGCCGCTCTTGTTGCGGAACCGTTGTAGCCGCTCCCGCGCCACCAACGCGAAGAAGAGCGGCAGCCCCACCAGATAGCGTTCCCCCAGGCGGCGCGGCTCGTACCAGAGACGGGTCAGCCATTCGAAGCCGTGGTCGGTCAGCCAACGGGGGCCACGTTTCACATTGCCCGTCAGGTAGTCGAAGAGCGCCCCCACACAGATGATGACCGGCACCTCCAACACGTGCCGGTGGCGCTGCACCCACACCTCCTGTCGCGGCATGCCCATACCGACCAGCAGGATGTCGGGGGCGGCCTGCGCGATAGCGCCCAGCACCTCGTCATTCTCAGCGCCCGCCACATCGAAGTGCCCGTGGTGGTGCCCCACGATGAGTGCCCCGTGTTGGCGCTGCCACTGCGCGGCGGCCTGCGCCGCGACGCCCGGCGCGGCCCCAAGCAAAAAGAGCCGGTGCGGTGTGCCGCTGGGGGTGTGGCTGAGACGGTCGATCCAGTCGGGCGGGGTGAAGCGATCGGGCAGGGGGTTACCGAGCAGACGCGCGGCCAGGCGCGGCCCGAAACCGTCGCAAAAGACGAGGTCCATCCCATTGAGTGCGCCGCGAAATGCCGCGTCTTCCTGCGCCATGCGCAGGGCATGTGCGTTGACATAACTCATCGTCAAGCGTCGCTTTTCAGCGATGGCTTCGTTGATCGTCGCAAGGAGTTCCGGCAGCGTCAGCGCCGCGACCGACACGCCGAGTAGATCAATCTTAGACATGGGGTGGGGTGAGCGTGATGGGGGGAAAGTCACGAGTAAGCGTGTGCTGGCGTGTGGATGGAGAATAGAGAATGGGCAGATGCGACAAATCGTCGTGCCGCTCTGCCGCTGTTACGCATCTCAACGTCCGTTCGGCGTTAATAGCTCTGCGTTGCTTGTTGCCGTTGCCGTTCTGCGTTACTTGCCGTTACGTTGTGGGCGGTTCAAGGTGCAGCCCTTCGTTGCGACTGAAGTGGACGAGGGAAAGGCCCCGTTCCCAGAAGAGCCACGCGCCAATGAACGTGGGCAGCAGCACGATGGCATGGAGCAGCAGCCCGTAGCTGAGTGCGGTGTTGTCATCCACCCCAAAGAGCGAGAGCGCCAGCACCACGAGGTATTCGAACAAGCCGAGGGTGGCGGGCGCAGAGGGCAGGGAAATCCCCACCTGCAAGATCAGCAACACCACGGCCGCTGCCAACCACGGCACCTCAAGATTGAAAGCACGGATCAAGAGATAGTTGTTCAACACCGAAGTGAACCAGACGGCGACCGAGAGGGCCAGCAGCTCGGCCCCACTGCGCCCGTTCCGCAGCGCGGCAAAGCCTTGCGCCACCGCCGCCATGCGTGGCCGGACGAGCGCGGTGAGTCGATGGTTGGGCCAGCGCCATGGGCGTGGCCCCCGCCAAAGGGCCAGCCACGCCAACACGAGGCAAGCCGCGATGACGATCAGCGAGGGGAGAGCCGCGCCCGCCCAATGGGGCATCGCCATTCCCCATGGAAGCAAAAAAAAAGCGCGGTGTAGCAGATCAGGTCGACCCCTTTCTCAACGATCAGGGTCCCGAAGACCAACGCCCGGCTCATGCCGTGGCGACCCATCAGGTAGATGCGGGCCACATCCCCCACGCGCAACGGAATGAAGGTGTTGAGCGCTTGACCGATCATCAGCACCACCAAGCTCTCTCGGTGCGAGACCACCGCCCCGCTGTGGTGCAGCAAGCGCTGCCAGCGGATCGACTTGATGACCGTGTAGAGCGCCAAGCTGAGGCAGGTGGCCAAAAGCCAGCCGGGGTGCACCGTGCCGAAGGCGTCACGGACGCTCTGCAGGTCGATGCGTCGCGCCAACAGGGTGAAGGCAAGCAGGGAGAGCGCCAAGCTGAGTAGGTGGCGCAGCGTCGCCCGAAGGTTACGCACGGTGGCGCTCCGACCATGCCAGCCAGACCAAGAGGATCAGCACAATCAGCCAGCCCCCCCGCCGCCACCGCTCCGCGCTGACGAGCAGCCCGCCCAGGGCAACCAACAGCGCGCCGAGGAGGTAGAAGGGCGCTGTTCCTCCTCGGCGCGCACTCTGTTGTGGGTCAGCGGTCGGCAGGCTTTGCTGCCAAGCGCGGTAGCCGAAGGTCGCCAGCAGCACGCTTAGTCCGATGATCCAGAGCGCGTTTCCCACCAGCCAACCGCCATCCATCAGTGCCATGGCTGGTGTTTAGAGGCGCAGTTCATGGGGGTCCATCTGCTGCAAACGATTGATGACGTTCCGCTTGATGCGATAGACATCGGACACCGCGCCGAAGTGCTGGGGGAATTTGGCAAAGATATCACGGGGTGGCAGCGCCATCAAAAAGCTATAACGCACGACCAAGCGCTCCAAATCATCGTTCAGACAGGCATCGACCTTGCGCCAGAACTCGCGTCGGCTGTGGCGTGCCAACAGCTCGCGTTCGAGGTTTTGGGGGCTGGCCAGCACGCCCGCGCAATCATCGATGGGGGCGATGTCGCGGCGGCGCTGTTGAACGCGACGCGCATCGGCGACGACGCTGCTACAGCAGCAGCGCAGATATTGGAGCAGTTGGTTCAGCGTGTCGAAATCTTCAAAGCGGCGCCCGGACGGCCCGCGGAAGGAGCGCCAGAACTTCTCGAAGCTCATCGTTTCCAGCTCGTCCAGCGAGAACTCGTAGATCGTTGAGGCATTGCTGCGCCACAGCCAGCCCCGCACCAGCTTGCGATAGATGGAGAGAACGTAATGCCACGCTTGATGATCGTTGTCGACCAGCGCACGCCGCATGAGTTCGGTGCAATAGCGGCCGTCCTGCGGATCGCCTTTGAAGAATTGGTCCGTCTCGAAGAGACAAAATTGCAGAAGCTCATGGGCGGATAAATGGGCCAAGTCACTGTTCACAAGAAAACTCCTTAACTTGAGCGATAATCTCGGCGGTGGCCGAGTTATCCGTTACAAAATGGCGACGACGAAAGAAAAATAAAGGTTACGACCAGAAAGATCAGTTGTCAGTCGGCGGCGAGCCGAGCCTACGCCATACCTCCTTTTCGTAGGTAGTAGTGATGGAGGGACTCAAGGGGAAGTCAATACCCTGTTATCAACCATAGCACGAATGTTGGAGAATGGGAAACGGTGCGGGGGGCGGAGGGAGCGGGGGAGCGGGGGGAGCGGGGGAGCTAGAAATGTATAGTGGCCCGATCCACGAGAGGTGGGGCCGTTGAAATCAACGCCTACAACATCTCTTTTATCCGTTCGGCAACGGTGCGCGTCATCCCCGGCACAGCGGCCAGCTCTTCAACGGAGGCGTGGCGGATGCGGTCGAGTGACCCAAAGACCTTCAGCAGCCGCGTCCGGCGGGCCGGGCCAACCCCCGGAATCTCGTCTAAGCTGCTGGAAAGGCCGCGTTTGCTGCGCAACTTGCGATGGTAGCTGACGGCGAAGCGGTGCGCTTCGTCACGGGCGCGTTGCAACAACGAGAGGCCCGGACTGCCCCGTTCCAACAGGATGGGGTTCCTGACGCCGGGCTGGAAAATCTCTTCTTCCCGCTTGGCCAAGCCGATGACGGGCAGCACATCTTCCAGCCCCATCTGCTGAATCACCTCCCACGCGCCATTGAGCTGCCCCTTGCCGCCGTCGATCACCATCAGGTCGGGCAGACGGCCCCACTTATTGCCCGGCTCGTGCTGGTGATCCTGCCAGTTGAGCAGCCGCCGCTCGATGACCTCTTTCATATTGCCGACGTCGTCGTTCTTGTCTTCCTTAATCTTGAAGCGGCGATAGTCGCTCTTCACCGGCACACCCTTCTCAAAGACGACCATGGAGCCAACAACGTCCGTCCCTTGCACGTGCGAGATGTCGTAGCACTCCAGCCGCATCGGCGCCTTTGCCAAGCTGAGCGCTTCTTGCAGCTCAGAAAGGGCATCGCTCTGGCGGTGGCTTTCGCCCTGCCATTGCAGCCGCAGCGCCGAGAGCGTTTCCACGGCGTTGCTCCGCGCCAACTCCACCAACTGCTTCTTGCTACCCCGCTTCGGCACTTTCAGCACCACATCGGCTCCCCGTTTGGAACGGAGCCACTGTTCGATGATCCGTTGCTCGTCGACCGTGCTTTCCATCAGGATTTCGGGCGGCACGTTGACGGCGTCATCGTAGAACTGCTGCAGAAATTGCTGCATGATGGCCGGATCTTCTTCTTCGGCGGTGTTTTCCAGCACCACATATTCCCGTCCGATCAGCTTGCCGCCCCGGATGTAGAAGATTTGCACGCAGGCATCGCCGTTTTCGCGGGCGAAGGCGACGACATCCTGATCGCCGCCGGTCGTCGTCATGATGTTCTGCTTTTCCGCGACCCGCTCCAGCGCGCCCAACTGGTCGCGCAAGGTCGCGGCCCGCTCGAACTGGAGCGATTCGGCGGCTTCGTCCATTTCCGTACGGATCTGATCCAACGTCTCGGCCGTTGCCTTCCCGTCCAAGAAGTCCATCAAGGTCTGGATCGACGCGCGGTATTCTTCGCGGTTTTGCGCCCCGATGCAGGGGCCGCCACAGAGTTTGATGTGGTAGTAGAGACAGGCCCGTTCGTCCTGTCCGTCGATGGTGCGGTTGCAGGTGAGGTAGGGGAACCGTTTGCGGAGGACTTCCAGTGTTTCGCGCACGGCCCAGGCGCTGGCGAAGGGGCCGAAATATTTGCTGCCATCCCGCTGCAGTCGACGGGTGAAGAAGACTTTGGGGAAATCTTCTTGCCATGTCACCTTGATGTACGGGTACTTCTTGTCGTCTTTCAGCCGGATGTTGTAGTGGGGGCGATGGCGCTTGATCAGCTCGTTTTCCAGCAGTAGCGCTTCCAGCTCCGAATTGGTGGTGATCCAATCGAGCTGGTCGACCTGCGCGACCATGCGCCGCGTCTTGTAGTTGTGTTGCGCCGAGCTGTGCCAATAGCTGCGGACGCGGTGTCGCAGCACCTTCGCCTTGCCGATATAGATGATCTCCCCGCTGGCGTTGCGCATCATGTAGACGCCCGGCACGGTGGGCAGTTGATCGAGTTGTTGCTGGATTCGCTCGTTGGGGGTCGCCATGCGTGGTTCGCTCATTTGAAACATTTGTTCTGACAACAGTATACCCAAGCGCCAGCACCGCCACAACTTTGCCCCGCTCTTTTCCCGGCAACCAACAGGGCATCCACACGGCAAGGCCGCGCGAAGGCCCTGCCCTGGCCGCGTTGGGGCCGCGCCCGGGCGCGGGAGGGACGCGGATTGGCCGTGTGTCGCCGCCTGTGCCGTCGCGTCTTATACCAAATCGGATGGTTGATTGTGCAACGTCGATCAATGGTAACAGCCAAGAAGGGGCCTACGCAGGCAGGCCCCTTGGCCGACAGGCCCTCCAGCGGGGATTTTAATCCCCCGCCCCACGGTTACACCGTCAATTCCACATCCACAATTGTCTAGGAGAATTGGTCTTACATGCGGAAGATACCCCATTCCGTGTCAGGGATCGGCGCGTTGAAGGTGGCACTCAGCGCCAAGCCCAGCACGCGGCGGGTCTCTGCGGGGTCCAAGATCCCATCATCCCAGAGGCGCGCCGTCGAATAGTACGGGCTGCCCTCGGCTTCATACTTAGCCAAGATCGGCGCCTTGAACGCATCCTGCTCTTCCGCCGTCATCAAGGGCTGTCCCCGCCGCGCCCGTTGATCCTGCTTCACGGTCAGCAGCACGTTGGCCGCTTGCTCGCCCCCCATCACCGAGATGCGGGCGTTGGGCCACATCCACAAGAAGCGCGGCCCGTAACCCCGCCCGGCCATGCCATAGTTGCCCGCGCCGAACGAACCGCCGATGATAAGCGTCAGCTTCGGCACCTGCGTGTTGGCGACAGCGCTGACCAGCTTGGCACCATCTTTGGCGATGCCGCCCGCCTCGTATTCCCGCCCCACCATAAAGCCGGTGATATTCTGTAGGAAGAGGAGCGGGATCTTTCGTTTGCTGCACAGTTCGATGAAATGCGTCCCCTTCAGCGCCGACTCGCTAAAAAGGATGCCGTTGTTGGCGATGATGCCGACGGGGTAGCCGTAGAGCCGCGCCCAACCCGTGACGAGGGTTGTGCCGTAGTTGCGCTTGAATTCGTGGAAGCGGGAGCCATCGACCAGCCGTGCGATGATCTCGCGGACATCGTAGCTCTGCTTGAAGGTCGTCGGGATCACGCCGTAAAGCGACTCGGTGGGGTACAGTGGCTCTTCGGGCGGGGCCAGCCGCTGCTCGATCGGTTTGCGCCGATTGAGGCCGCTGACGATGTCGCGGACGATCTCCAGCGCATGTTCATCGTTCATGGCGTAGTAATCCGCGACGCCCGAGGTCCGCGTATGGACCTCGGCCCCGCCCAGATCCTGCGCCGACACCTCTTCGCCCGTCGCCGCCTTCACCAGCGGCGGACCGCCCAAAAATATGTGGCCCGTCTCCTTCACGATGACCGTTTCGTCGCTCATCGCGGGTACATAGGCCCCACCTGCGGTCGAGCTGCCCATTACCGCCGAGATTTGTGGGATGCCCATCGCGCTCATGCGTGCCTGGTTGTAGAAGATGCGGCCAAAGTCGTCGGCATCGGGGAAGACCTCGTCCTGCATCGGCAGAAAAGCGCCGCCCGAATCGACCAAGTAGATGCAGGGCAAATGGTTCTCCTGCGCGATTTGCTGCGCCCGGAGGTGCTTCTTCACGGTCAGCGGGTAGTAGGAGCCGCCTTTCACCGTCGCATCGTTGGCCACGATCAGGCACTCCTGACCCGCCACCGAGCCGATGCCCGTCACGATGCCCGCCGCCGGCACGTCGTCCTCGTAGAGCTCGTGGGCGGCCAGTGGCGAAAGCTCCAAGAAGGGCGAACTGGGGTCGAGCAGGCGGTCGATCCGTGGGCGCACCGTCATCTTACCCTGTTCGGCTTGACGCTGATGGTACTTCGCCTCGCCGCCCTGCTGGGCCGTGGCCACCCGCGTCGCCAGTTCAGCGGCCAGCGCTTGGTTATGCGCCACGTTGGCTTGGTAGCGCTCGTCTCGTGGATTCAGTTGGCTTTCGAGGAGTTCCATGGCGGCTTGTTACCTGATAGTTGTTGGGATCGGAGTGGGGGATCAGTCGGGCCGTGGGGTGTGTTGCGTGTTTTGCTTGGTCAGTGGAGGGGGTTCTTTCTATCATCCGCTTGTTGTCATACGATTTGACCATCGGGCATAGGCCAACATCTTGCAATAAAGCGGCGATGAAATCCAATTCACGATTCACGCTTCTCGGAGCCAGAGCGACGGCATCAGCAAACATCCCCAAGCGCAACGTGCCCCACACCCCCGCATTATCCATTCTCCATGGCCCCGACGCAGGCCGCCCTTACCGACGGCCCTTACTCAGAGACATCCCCCACCTCGACCACCACCACCGTCATGTCATCTTGGGTGGCGCGCATGTTGAAAGGCGCGAAGGGGTTGTTGGGGTCGGGGAAGCGGGCCAGTTGGCTCCGCTGCTTGGCCAGCGCCAGCACGGTTTCAGCGGGGCGGTCCGGTTGGGAGACGAGGTTTTGGATCTCAGTAACGCTTAGGTTGGCGTACGCCCCATCGCTCAACAGGGCGATGCGGTCGCCCGCGGCGAGCTTGATCGGCGACCAGCCGGTCTCGCTGGCCTCTGGGGCCACGCCCAGCGCCCCGAAGATATTCTTATCGAAGAAGTAGCGCATCACCCGTTGGTCGCGGACGGTGGTCAGGTTGACGCCATCGAAATGGTCGATCGCCTCGCTGATGGCGTGGGCCTCGTCGGGTCGCAGCACCCCGTTCAGCCGATCCCACATCAGCCGATCCTGATCTTCGGTCACTTGCAGCAGCCCCAGCTCAGCTTTATACACGTAACCGTGGGTATCGCCGTGTTGGGCCATCAATGCCCGTGCGCCGCCTTCCACCGCCACCGCCACGGTCATCGCCACGCCCACGCTGATCTCGCTCGCCGCTTGATTGCCACGGTTCTCCGCCACGGGAATCACGCCGCTCCAATTCAACGTCTCCCAAATGCGCCGATTGACCGCCTCGATCACCATGCGGAGCTGTTGCTTCGCCGCCTCCAACGTCGCATCGTTGCGCCACTCGTCCAGCATCTCGCGCAGCACGGTGGTGGCCAGTTGGGCTGCGTGCTCCCCCCCGACCTCGCCATCCGCACTCTGCCGACGGTAGCCCCCCATGCCGTCGATCACCGCAGCGGCTTGACCGCTGGCTGCGATCCACCAGCTATCTTCATTGCGGTCGGGGTGGGTGGGGCTGGGCGCGGTCGCGTGCCAGTGGGTCGTCCAGTTCAAGGGAAATGCTTTCGGGGGCGAGTTTGGTGAGTTTTATGAGTTTTATGAGTTCAGGAGTTCAGGAGTTGGTGGATTGTTCAGTGTTGGAGTTATCTTGTGCATGGTGCATGGTGCATGGTGCATGGTGCATGGTGCATGGGCGCATTGTTTTAGCGCTTCTACGTTCGCAGCCTTTCTTGCTTGCCCTCAGCGAAGTCCAAGTGAGCAGAGCCGTCCGCGCAGTGGTGCGAAGAACGCGCGTTAGCTGCTCTGCGTTGTCGTTCAAATTGACGCTTTCGCAATCCCGATTATGCTCACAGGAGAACCCGTTGCATGACTGATCGTAGCGATCGGTTCCGCTTGAAAACGGCTGGAAGTGAGACGTATCACGATTCCCGACCACATCTACAGCCCATGCACCATGCACCATGCACCAAACGACATGGCGATAGATCATACAACATCCCAACCTCGCCAACCAACGCCCAAACACGCACCATGCACCAAACGACATGGCGATAGATCATACAACATCCCAACCTCGCCAACCAACGCCCAAACACGCAACACCGTAAGGATACAGCAAAGCCGATGGGGGGCCAACAATGACGACCGATGGCGACGTGACGACCCACTGTCCCACCTGTGGCGCGGCAAATCAGCGCGTCGGGAAGTTCTGCGACCAATGTGGCAGCAAGGTGGAGGCAGCGCCCGACGCGGTGACGGCGACGATATCCGATGGCAACACGCCGCCCGACGGTGCGGTCAGCAACGAGCCCGCATCGCAAGATCCCGCGCCCAGCGCTGAGGCGGGCCATGCGCGGCTCCGCTTCGTCCGTTTGCTGAACGGAACGTTCAAGGCCGAGCATGCCTTCGATGTGCCAGTCGGCGCTACGCTCTTGGTGGGCCGTACCGATCCGACCAGCGGCATCTTTCCCGATGTGGATGTGACGATGTGGGCGCAACGGGTGCCGACCTCGCAGGGCGATCTTTACACCATTCACCGCAAACAATGTCTGATCCGGCGCGACGACGAGGCGCGGCTGTGGATTATCGATGCCGAGGGCTACGAAGGGGACACGCTGGTCGCGCCGGTGGGAACCAACCAGTTTCAGACGATTCCCAGCTTGTCCGACGAGCGCGCCCAAGCCGACGACGGGAGTCGCGCCTTGGTGGTGGGCGACCGCATCTTGATGGGCCAGGGCGCGGGAATGCTGATCTTCCAACTCGTTTCATTGGACGAAGGGGCAACGACCGATGAGTGATCTGCGCCGTGACCTCTTCAAGAATGCCACCCGCAACCAGATTGAGCGCCACGGCGTCTGGGTCAGCGCCCTGCTCGTGGGGGGGGCCGCTGCCCTCACCGCGTTGACGGCCCCGTGGCTGGCACCGCTCTGGCTGGGTGGGGCGGTGGCCAGCGGCGCGGGGCTGAGCCTTGCAGGGGCGCGGCGCTCGCTGCGCAATAACGATGAGGTGGCGCGGCTCGTCGCTCAGACGGTGGGCCGCGCCTACCTTCCGAACGCCGTGTCGCCCGAACTGCGTCCCTACGTGGACCAAGCGGCCAGTTCCGCCGTCGAAATCATCACCCGTGCCGAGCAGCGGCGCGGCGAACCGATCTACCGCTCGTTGCAAGAGGTGGTCGACACGGTCGGCCTGCTGCTGCAAAAGATCAACCAGATGAGCGAACGGGTCGCGGCGACCGAGACACTTTTCGCCAGCATCCAGCGCCAATCGAAGCAGTTGCCCGGCGGGCGGCTGGCCAATGCCGAGGCGCAGGCGCTCTACGAGCGGACCCTCTTCAACCTGCAAAAGAATATCGACAGCGCCCGTCAGCAGGTGGTCGATGCGGTCGCGGCCATGCAGCAGATCAGCCTACAAACGCTGATGTTGGAAGCACAGGACGCGGCGCTCTTCGACGGTGGGCCGAGCAGTGCGCTCCAGCTCGCCACCGAGCAAGCCACTCTGCTCCAGACCCGCATCGACGCGATGGACGAGATGGCTTTCCTGACAGAGAGCGAAACGTCGCGGCTGTTGAGTGGATAACGCAGAACGGAACGGCAACGCAAAACGCAGAACGCAGAACGCAGAACGGCAACGCAAAACGCAGAACGCAGAACGCAGAACGGAACGGCAACGCAGAGCAGTTAACGCAGAACGCAGAACGAATGGAGAATGGAGAATGGAGAATGGAGAGATGGAGAGATGGCTAGTCGCGTTTCACCGCTCTGCCGCTGTGACCGCGTGATACTTCCTCCTTGTGCCCCAAGACCCCTGTACTAAACCGAACTCCAACACTCCAGCACTCCAATACTCCAAAACTCATCAAACTCATCAAACTCATCAAACTCATTCAACTCATTAAACTCTCAAAACTCACAAAACTCCTCAAACTCCATGCCCCGCTATCTGACCAGACTCCAACCCGTTCGGCCCGCGATGTTGACGGAAGGGCCGACCGCTGCCGAAGCCGAGGCGGTGACGGCCCATTTCCACTACTTGTCGAGCCTGACCGAGCAGGGGGTGGTCTTGCTGGCGGGTCGGACGCTGAACATCGATCCGAGCAGCTTCGGGATCGTGATCTTCGATGCCCCGGACGATGAGGCGGCGCAGGCGCTGGTCGATGGAGATCCGTCGGTGCAGCAACGGGTGATGCGGGCCGAGCTATTCCCCTACGCTGTGGCCCTGTTTCACCCCGCGCTCGGCGATGACCCGTCGTCGTAACGCGCCGCTCGCCGTGGCCTTGTCGATGATCAGTAGCAAGGCGACGCCGAGCAAACCCAATGCCGACAGCCATTGCCCCACCACGCGCACCGGCGTATTTTCGAAGCGCACCAGCAGCCGGTAGTGGCCCGCAGGGGCCTCGACCTGAATATGGCAGCTTCGTTCCGCTTGGATAATCGGTAGCTCCTCGATGATCGCATCGCTGTCGAGCGCGAGCTGATAGACATGCCAGCCTGGGAAATCGGTGATCAGCCAGCCGACCCGTTGGGCATCGGGCAGTTGCACCTCGGTAATCTCCTGTGTGGTCCGCTGCTGCGCGTTGCCCGCCCACGCCCCCTCCGCCAGCAAGCCGTAGTCGAAACGTGAGGTGACGTCCTCGCCCTGCACCCACAGCTCCGCCAGCGGCGACCACGTGGGGATATCGGCCAGCGCCACACAGGCGCTCTGCCCCGTCAGCTCGCCCGCACTCTGCTGAAAGCGCATCAGCCCCGCGATGCCGACCGGTCCCTCGGCGGGCGCGATTCGTTCGACCCGCAGGTAGCCCCACGAGCCGATCAGCATCAGCGCCGCGAAAAGCAGCGCCCAGCGGGGGCGGAGCCGCCATGCGCTCAGCCCCGCCAACGGCGCAAGGGCGACCGAGGAGAGAATCAGGAAGCGCCACGGAAACTGCATCGGCTTCAGGATCAGTTGGCCGAAGGGCGAATCCCAGAGCCAGCGGCTGGCCGGAACCATCAGGAAGAGCGCCACGGCCAGTAGGGCTGTGAAGAAGATGCGGCCATGGCGCACTCTCGGCTCTCTGATCAGTCGCATCCAGCCGACCGTCGCCAGCAGCAGGGGAACGATCCCCAGTTGGAATGGGAATCGATCATTGACCACGCCTGCTTCGCTCGTGCCGAAATCCCACAGGGGCGACAGCAGTTGCCACGGCGCGATGAAATGCTGACTGTAGTTGAAATAGCCCGCAAACCACTGCTCTTGGTTGACATAACCACTCTCCGCCAACCAGGGCAGCACGAAGATGGCGGCGGCCACCACGCCGAGCAAAGCGGTCGCCGCCGCAGCGAGGGTGCGCGTCAGCAGCGACCGCCACTCGCCGAGCGCGCGTAGCAGCCAGAGCAACGTCCACGGGATGAGAAGCAGCGTGGCTTGCATGGCAAGGCCCGGGTGGGCCAAGAAGAAGCCGCCGTAGGCCAGCGCGGTCAGCGCGATCGTGCGGGGACGAGGCGCGGTAGCGACGGCGTAGAAGCCCCAGAGCACCAATGGGAAAAAGACGAAGGCCCACGCTTCGGCCATCGCCGCTCGCACGTAGAGCACGGCCAAGTGATAGGGCAACGCCATGTAAACCACGGCCGCCACAAGGCCCGCGCCACGCCCCGCAAGGCGTTTCACAAAGCCGTACATGGCCAAGCCGCTGAGCGGCATCGTCAGCGCAAAGCTGGCTTTCGTGGCCGAGACAAGGTCAAAGCCGAGCGAATGCCACGCTTGGCCGACGAAGGCCGACAGTGGGCCGTAGACATTGAAGAAAGGATAACCGTAACCGAAGGCGAAATCCGGGGACCAGCGCGGCCACCAGATCCCATCGGCGATTGATTTGGAGAACTCGAAGAGGAAGTAGACGGCGTGGCGGGCGTCGTGCGCCCCCCACCAGTAGCCCGGCGCGGCCATCGGCGCCACCAGCAGCAGCCCGATCAACGCCACGATCCAGCCCAGCGGCCAACCGTCATCGGTGTGACGATCGCTCATGGCAACTCGATCGTCAGGTTGTCGCCACCCGCCACGAGCGGCATCCGCTCGAGCGTCGTGGGGTCGTAGAGGCCGATGCGCAACGCCGTAGCGCCCTCGACCGGCTCGATGTCGAAGCGCTGCGTCACGATCTGGCCGACACGCCAGCCAGAAAGGGGGAGCGCCAACCCGTCGACCAACGGCTGATCTTGCTGCGCCACAATTTCGCCCGCCTCATCAAGCAGATGGACAAAAACCGTTTGATCGGTGGCAATCGGCCGCACGAGCTGCCACGTCGTCTCGACCGCCGTGCCCTGGTCGATGCGCTGGACATCCAACAGCGCGACCTGCGCCTCGCCGAAGAGAGCGCTCGTCCCAGCGTGAGCGACGGGCGGCGCATCCCACCATTTTGGTTGCAGCGCGGGGTAAAGCGTCAGTGCGGCAAGGGCGACGAAGGCGACGACGACCGGCGACGCCCCAAAACGCGGGTCGAGGCGCGGCAACGCACCAGCGCCCAACACAAGGCTCAGCGTCGCCAGCGCCATGCCGCCGCCCGCGCTGAACCAGAGCGCGACCCCCGCGCCCACTGCCGCGAGCAAGAGCAAGGTTCGAACTTTGGAGAAAAGGCGCGGAGGGCGCGGCGCGATCAGCAGCGCTGCGGCTGCTAGCACCAACGGGACGATGGGCAGCGCGGCGACCGGTGCCTCAGTCGCCGGAAGTCGCAGCAGCCACGCCGGTGCGGAAACGAGGTTGCCATCGGTGAGCAGCAGCAACCCCGCCACCAGCGGTGGCAGCGCGGCGAGGAAGCGGGTTCTTGCCCCGAAGGGCGCAATCAGCCCAAGGGCCATCGCCAGAAAGGCAAGCCCGAGCATCTGGTGGGGCCAGCCTTGAAGGTAGAGCACTGTCGCCGAGAGGGGGCTGGTCAACCAGAGCGCCGTCAGCCACCATGCGCTTTCGTCGCCCCACCAGCGTCCCGCAGCCCACGCCACCGCGCCACCCGTCAGCAGCAGCGCCAGCATCAGGAGCAGCTTGTAAACGATCTCGCTGCCCCCTAAAAGCCAGACGTAGAGCGTAGGCAGCGGCAGTTGCGTTGCGAGCGTGGGCGAAAGCGCGAGTGCCCCCACCTCGTTGGCGGGCAGCCCGCTGCGCAGCAGGGGGGCCAGCACGAGAAGCAGGAGGAGTGCTGGCAGCAGCCACGTCCGTCGCTCAAAGGGTTCGGCTGCCGCTATTGCTGTATCTGAATGGGCCATACGATCATCTGTCATGGATTCAGAGTGTACTTAGGTCGCGGGGAGCGCAAAAGGTGGTGGGTTAAAGTGCAAAGTGCAAGGTGCAATCGGGCATTTCGCCAACAAAAAAAAAGGGCCTTTCGGCCCTTCAAGCTCCACAGGCTGGACTCGAACCAGCAACCTACCGGTTAACAGCCGGTTGCTCTGCCATTGAGCTACTGTGGATGGCAACAACGAACGAAGATTATACTTGGGTTGAGGGTGCTGTCAAATACGGGAAGTTTTGTGAGTTCAAAGAGTTTTGTGAGTTTAATGAGTTTAATGAGTTTTGTGAGTTACTTCTTTGCCGTTTCCTTGGCTCCTACTTTGTAAATCAAGGTAGAAACTGGGTAATTCTCTATCTCACTCTGTTTCTCGTTCGAACGCTCAAATCGTCCCCACGTTCTGCCGCTCGAACGCTGGGCGATGGCGCGCCGCTGCCAAAGCGCAACCCCCGCCACCCCGCCGAAGGCGGCAAGGTAGAGTGCCATGTAGGGCAGTGCGAACCATTGGCGTTGAACGATGGCGATGACGCAGGCCCCCAGTGCATACGCGGCGAGCAGCAATTCGCCGATGGTGTCCCATGTGACGGGCAAAGTGTAATCCCGCTGTTGCCACGTGCTGCGCTCCCCTTCCACCCGAAACTTGGGCGTGCGTCGAAACTCTCCGCCCCGCTTGCCAAACAGCCCTTCGATCACGGCGCGGCTGTTGTTGAGCGCGATCCCCGCGCCCAGCATGACCAGCCACGGCATGGCGCGATAATGGCGTAGGCCGCGCCGTGCGCCGTGCAAACGCAGTTGGGCCAAGGCATAGAGCAGCGGCGCGCTCAGCCCCGCCAAGCTCGTGCCACCGAGCAGCGCGGCCTGATCGGCGAGGGGCGCGGGCCAGCCCTGCCAGAGCAAGAGCGGCGTCAGCAGCAACAGCAGCACCATCAGCGGATGGACCATGTAGGCCGTCAGGTGGAGCGTGGCCTGCGCCTTTTGCCACCACGCGAGGGGCGAACGCCAGAGCGCCGCCAGCCGCAACCGCGCGACCTGCATCGACCCCTTGGCCCAGCGGTACTGTTGCCGCTTGAAGGCGGTCAGTTGCACCGGAATCTCGGCGGGTGCGACGATTGCCGGGTCGTAGCCCATCCGCCAGCCGCGCAACTGGGCACGGTAGGAAAGGTCCAAATCTTCGCACAAGCTATCGCCCCTCCAGCCGCCCGCCTGCTCGATACAGGCACGCCGCCAAATGCCCGCCGTCCCATTGAAGTTGAGCAGTAACCCCCCAGCGGCCCGTGCCCGTTGCTCCACCCCGAAGTGGCCGTCGAGCGCCAGCGCCTGGGCGGCGGTCAGCGGCGAATAATCACGGTTGAGGTGGCCCCAGCGCGTTTGCATCATGCCGATCTCCGCCGCTTCGTCGGCCAGCAGGTGGCGCATCGTCCGTTTGAGCCAATCGGTCGGCGGCACGAAGTCGGCATCGAAGATGGCAACGAAAGGGGCATCGCTTTGGCCAAGGCCGAATTGCAGCGCCCCCGCCTTGAAATCGCGGCGGTCGGGACGGCGCAGATGGACGATGTCGAAGCCACGTTTGCGCCAGCGCTGGACGCGGCACGCCACCAGCCGCACGGTTTCGTCGGTCGAATCGTCCAGCAGTTGGATCGACAGTCGCTCGGCGGGATAGTCCAGGGCGCAGATCGCGTCGATCAGCCGCGTGGCCACATACTTCTCATTGTAGATCGGCAGTTGCACCAGCACAGCGGGCCAGCGCTCTGGCGTGGGGGGGCGCGGCGAGGGGGGGCGGTGGCCCACCCGCCAAGCGAGCAGCGCAAGCAGCAGCGCGTTCAGGCTATAGCAAGAGAGCCAGAGTGCCACCACGAAATAAAGCAGTGCGACAACGATCATCCATCTTCCTCAGCGGCGGTTGGGATTGGCAAAGTTTGCGATTATACCACAAAAGAGAAGATGCACGGCGATCCGTTGTGCGATTGCTCGTGGCTCGTGTTACAATCGAGGCTTGCAACGGACAGGAAGCAGCGGTCTACGAACGGGTATGAAGCAAGAGAGCGGAGCAAATCGCGTGCCCCCACGCCCCTCAAGTACAGCCATTACGCTGGGGCTGGCCCTCTTCGCGATCTATTGGCTGACCATCAGTGGGGCCTTCCACTCGATCGACGAACATGCCGTTTTCGCGGTTGCACGCAACATCGTTTATCATGGCCGTGTGGATCAAAGTGTTCTCTTCTGGGATGAGCCGTACGTCCATCAGGCCCTCTTTGGCCGAGAGGGTGCGCTCTATTCCAAATACGGCATTGGCCATTCGCTCTTACTTACCCTTCCGATCCTTTTGGGGCGGCTGATCCCCGGCGCAACCTTAGGAACGGCCACCCCACTGCTGAACATGGTCGCCACTGCCGCCACCGGCGCCTTGCTCGTCAGCACGAGTCAGCGGCTGGGCTATCGCAGCCCCGTCGGGATCGCCCTTGGCCTTCTTTTTGGCCTCTCTACCTTTGCGTGGGTCTATGCCGACACCACCTTCGGGGAACCGATCGTCGGCTTTTTGACCCTCGCGGCCTTTGCCTTGCTGTGGGAAGCGCAAAAGCGGCGAAACGCCCTCTTGGCTGGCGCCTTGCTGGCCGTGGCGATGACCGTGCGCCCCACCTCGCTCTTGGCGGTGCCTTTCTTTGGGCTGGCGCTCTGGTTCGGCACGGCAAAGCCACGCCGTTGGCCCCTTTTGAGCGCTTTTGCTCTGCCCCTGATCCTCGCGGCCCTGGCCCTCGTCGGCTTCAATCTCTGGCGATTCGCAGACCCGCTCCAGTTCGGCTATTCGGAACGGTTCGACGGCTCGCTCGCGGCGGGGATCATCGGCTTTCTGTTCAGTTTGGATCGCTCCATTTTTCTCTTCGCGCCGCCCCTGCTCCTGCTGATCGGCTCCCTCCCCCGATTTGTCGCTCGTCACCGGCTTTGGGGGATGGTGCTGACTGCTCTTGCCCTTGCCACCTTGCTGCTTTACAGCCTGTGGCCCGTTTTTTGGGGCGGTCCGGTCTGGGGGCCACGTTACCTGTTGCCGATCTTGCCTTGTCTGATCCTGATGCTGGCCCCGGCGGTCGAAATCGCGCTTGCCAGCGCGGGCGGGCAGCGTCTGGCGCTCTGGCTCCTTGCGCTCGCTGGCATCGCGATCCAACTGCTGGGCGTGCTGTGGAATTCGCTGCCGATGACGCAGGAATTCGGGCAGCGCTACCCCCTCTGGCTACTCCCACCCCGTGCGGCATGGCTCGACGTGGCGTGGCAGCATCGCCCCAGCGGTGCGCTCCTTGCGTTGGCGCTGCTGGTCGCTGCCGTCATCGCGATCTATCGGCCCCGCCGCTGGCTCGGCCCCGCCCTGGGGGTGTCAGCGCTGGGCAGCGTGCTGCTGCTCTCGTGGCTGGGCCAAATCTCGCTCGGCTTCCAATGGCGCGATGTCGACGCTGCGGTGCAAGCCAAGCTGGCGAACGAAGGACAAACGGGGGATGCCCTCGTGCTCAATCCGGCCCCCTATCAGGCCCCGATTGCCCTCTTGTTCGGCTACCTCAACCGCCCCGAGGCCGATGTGGCGCTCTATGGCATTTACCGACTACCGCCCGAAGCGCCCGATCGTCAATCCGCCGAATGGGCCTATCTGTTGCAGCAGCACGATCGCCTTTGGCTCTACACCGACGGGGTGGCGCGGGGCGACCCGCAGAGTAGCGCGGAAAGCGCGCTGACCGCAGGGGCCGTGGCGGGGCCGACGGAGTGGCTGAGCGACAGCGAACGTCTCACGCTGTTCGAGGCGGTGCAGCCGCCCACCACCACCCCAACCCGCCCTGTGCTGCTCGGTGATCTGGTGCGTTTAACGGCGTGGGCCATCGCCGAGGGCCATACCCCGCGCTCCACACAGATCTCCTTGACTTGGGAACCCGTGGCCCCCACCGTCGCGCCGCTGCACACCTTCGTCCAGTTGCTCGACGAATCGGGAGAGCTTGTGGCGGGATGGGACGCGATCCCTGGTGCGGGAACGAGGCCCACGGAGCGCTGGCAGGTGGGCGTGCCCTTTACGGAGCGCCTCCTCCTCACTCCCACCGCCACCGCTGCGGGCAAGCTGACGATTATTGCGGGGCTGGTCGATCCGACGTCGGGGGAACGATTGCAAAGCCCGGACGGGGCCACATATGTCACGCTGGGTACGGTCGCGCTGGAGGCCAACGAATGAACGGCGCGGCGGGCTCGCGGCGACTCGCGGCGGGAATTGGCCTCATTGTCTTCGCGCTCTATCTCTTTAGCTACGTGGGCGCCTTCAAGGTGAACGACGAGCGGGCCATGTTCGCAGGCATGGATAGCTTCGTCAAGCGGGGCGAGTTCACCACCAACCCCATCTTCTGGGATTACACCAACGTGGGGATGCTCACACGGGCGGGTGAGATGGTGCCCAACTATGAACCCGGCCAGATGATCTTTGCCATCCCTTTCTATTTGTGGGGCCGACTTTTCGATGCCGCCGTGCAAGGGGCCATGCTCTTCCCCCTGGCTGTCTCGGCGGCAGCGGCGGCGCTGCTCTTTCTGACGGCCCAGCGCCTCGCTTTTGATCGACGGGCCTCTCTGCTCGCCGCCCTCGTCTTCGCTTTCGGGACGATGGCTTGGCCCTACAGCAAAACGTTTTACCGCGATAGCTTCGCCACTTTGGCCTACATCCTCTCTTTTTGGGCGCTCCTTCACTCTTCAGGGCAAGGTCGCGCCTCATGGCGCTACGCGCTGCTCTTCGGCATCGCGCTCGGTTTGGCGATCAGCGTTAAGCAAGTGGCGTGGGCGCTTGTGGGGTTGCTGCTCCTCCTTTTTGTCTACTACCTCTGGCGGCAACGCAGCCTGACGACCGGCTGGGATCGGCTCCTTTCCCTAACGCTGGTGCTTCTCGCCCTTGGGGTGGCGGTTCTGCTAATTCAAGGGTATGAGCAAAGCACACTCAGCGGGGTCGAGCTTTTTCGGCGCAATCTGGTCGATTTCAGCACCAACCCGCAGCTCTCCTCCTCCGAATGGTGGCGCGTCTTGCGCGGCGCGTCCGCGCTGACGATCAGCCCCTTTCGCGGCATCTTCTGGTATTCGCCCGTGCTGCTGTTGGCCTTCTTCGGGACGCGCACACTCTGGCGACGCTGGCCCGCCGAAAGTGTGGTGCTGTGGCTGATCGTCCTCGTCCACCTCGCGGGCTACAGTCGGTCGCTTTTCTGGGCGGGCGGCGCGGCCTGGGGATCCCGCTACATGCTCGTCACGGCCCCTTTCCTTGTGTTACTGGCGACACCGATCTTCGAGCGCGTTTCAAACCGTGAAGGGCCCCGCTGGCAGCGAGCCATCGTGCTGGCGCTGATCGCACTGAGTGTTTCGATCCAATGTTTGGGTGTCGCCCTCGATTTTCGCCGCTACGAATTGGAGACGCTCATGGCGCTTGCGCCGACTTACGGTGGCATCGGCGAGGCGATTGACGCCACGTACCTCAACCCGCGCTACTCGCCCGTTTTCGGTCATCTAAGCCTCTTGCTGGAGGGCTATCGCCCGCTCGACGTGGCGTGGATGCCACTGCGTGCCGAGGGAAGCTGGGCGATTCTTCCCCAAGCCCTTTTGCTGTTGATCGCCAACCTGATCGTCGCGGGGGGCGGCTTCTGGCTGCTCTGGCGACGCGCCGCGCGCGGGCGCTGGCTGCTGCCGCTGATGGCGATCAGCGCCATCCTGACCAGTACGCTCTACCTACAACAGATTCGCAGCGGCGATGGCCGCTTCGATCCCTACCAAGTCGGCCCTTTGCTGGAGCCGCTGCTGGCCGAGCTGGCGGATGTCGATTGCCAGCGGGCCACCTTCGCGCAACCCGCACGCTGCGACGCCGCGCTGGTCGTCCCCGATCCGCTGCTCACCGACTACCTGCTGACCCATCTCGACAGCCCGCTGCCCTGGTACGCTTTCAGCTTGCCCCCCGCAGACGAAGATGTCGCCGCGCTCACGCAGCTTGCCGAGCGCTACCCCACCCTTTATCTGTTGAGCGATCGCAGCCGCGCGGCGGACATGGCGGAGGCGGGGCGCGCCACGCTGGAAGAGCAGTTGATGGGGGAAGCTTACCTGCTAGTGGAGCAAACAGTGGAAGGGTGGAGCCGGCTGTTGCGCTTCTCGGCGGCGGGCGGCGCGGTGGAGCAACATGCCGGTCAATCGCTCGGGCCGATGGCGCTGGATGGCGCATTGCTCCGGTTGCAACGGGACGACACAACGCCCCCCCGCGCGGGGCCGGTCGATGCGACTCCGCTGGAAGCGCTCGATGATGGGGCGGTGCAGGCCCGCGCGGGCCAAACGTTGCAGATCGGCATGGTTTGGCGTGCCGACGCCACGATCAGCGCCAATTACACCGTCTTTGTCCAGCTTCTTGACGAGGGGGGCAAGGTGGTGGCGCAGCACGATGGCTGGCCGCGCAACGGACAGTTTGCCACTTCGTCCTTGGCGGCGGGTGACCAGATCCGCGACAGTGTCGCCCTGCCCCTCGATCTGCCAGCGGGCCGTTATCGGCTGATCGCGGGCCTTTACCAGGCGGATGCCGAGGGCGCACCCCGGCTGGCGGGGCCAGCGGGCGATACGATTCTGCTGGCGGAGGTGACCGTGACGGAGCCTGCGAGGTAGCGACTTTTCACAAAGTCGTTATAATGGCAACAACGACAACGATGTCTGATCACCGAGGAGCGCCCCATGATCTATCTCTTCGCCGTGTTGCTCGGCTATTTGCTTGGCTCCATCCCGACCGGCTTCGTGGCCGCACGCCAGATGGCGGGCGTGGATGTACGCACGATCGGCAGCGGGCGCACGGGTGGCACCAACGTGCTGCGCTCGGCGGGGAAGAATGCAGCGATCGTCACGGTGGTCGGGGATCTGCTGAAGGGGGTCGTCGCCGTCCTGTTGGCCAAGATGCTCTGGGCCGATCCGATGGCAACCGCACTGGCCGCCATCTTCGTGGCGATCGGCCACAACCACTCGATCTTCCTGAAATTCAAGGGGGGCGCGGGCACCATGACCGGCGCGGGCGTGATGGGGGCGCTCGACCCGATGGTCCTACTCTTCACGGCGATCCTCCCCGTGACCTTCTTATGGGTCACGAAGATGTCGAGCGTGGCCTCGTTGCTGCTATCCTCGGTGGGGCTACTCGTCGCCACCCTGCTCGTTTGGCAAAACTACCTGCCGTGGCAATACCTCATCTTCTTCCTCCCCTTCTTCCTGATGAGTTGGGAGACCCATCGGCCCAACATCCAGCGCCTTCGCGCAGGCACGGAGCGACGGATTGGCGAGAAGGCGGCTTGAGTCGGACCGCCCTGTTCGCCCACTGGGGGAACGGAGAAGGGGGGGCGCTATACGAGCAACGAGAAGCGAGAAACAAAATGGCTTGCATCTGCGTTGATTGGCCCCCCTACACGCATCACCCGGCCCGCACCGCCGCTTTCACGGCGGGGATCGCGGCGGGGGCCATGCTCAGCTCATCGAAGCCCAGCGCCACCAGCCGCGCGGTATACGCGGGATTGCCCCCTAGCTCGCCACAAAGCCCCACCCAGCGCTCCGCCGCGTGTGCGGCGCGGATGAGATGGCCCAACAAGGTCCAGAGCGCAGGGTGGTCGGGCTGGTACAGCGAGGCGACCGCTTCGTTGGTTCGTTCCGCCGCCATGGTATACTGGATCAGATCGTTGCTGCCCACGCTGAAGAAATCGACGTGGGGCGCAAAGTCCGCCGCCGCGAGTGCGGCGGCAGGCACTTCCACCATGATACCCACCTCTTCCGGCGCGGCCCACTCCGCCCCCGCCGCGGCCAGCCTCTGTTGCACCTCGTCCAGCAGCGTTCGCGCCTGCACCACTTCGTCAACCGTCGTCACCATCGGGAACATCAGGCTGACGCGATGGCCGTGCGCTGCCCGCAGAATGGCACGGAGCTGACGGCGAAAGAGGTCGGGGTGACGCAAACTGTGACGCAAACCGCGCTCGCCCAGAAAGCCGTTCCGCTCGGGGGTCAGCTTCAAAGCGGGGGCCTCCTTGTCGCCGCCGATATCCAACGTGCGCACGATGATGGGCCGCTCCCCCAACGGGGCAAAGATCGCACGCAGGGCGTCGCGCTGCGCCTGCTCGCTCGGCAGATCGGCGCGATCGAGGAAGAGAAATTCGGTTCGCAGCAACCCCACGCCGTCCGCCCCATTGACGACCGCCGCCTCGGCTTCTGCCACGCTCGCCACATTCGCCGCCACCACCACCCGCCGCCCCGCTTGGGTGCGTGCAGCCGCTTGCGCGGCCTGACGCGCCTCGTCGAGTTGGCGCTGCGCGGCCACTGCACGCTGCTGGTACTTGGTTCGGGTTGGCTCATCGGGGTCGATCAGCAGCCGTCCGCGGTCACCATCGACGATCACCCTCTGATCGTTGACGAGTGAGGCCACCGCAGGACCCACCCCCAAAATTGCGGGTAGCCCCAGCCCACGCGCTAAGATCGCGACATGCGAGGTCGGCCCCCCGCGTTGGCTCACCAACGCGACCGCCCCCGCGCTGGCCAAGGGGGGAAGCAAGGAGGGCGTCAACGTTTCGGCAACGACAACGGCGCCGTCTGGAACCCTGCCCAGCGGTGGCTCGCCCAGCATGGCGCGGGCGACCCGTTGGCCCACATCGATCAGATCGTCGGCCCGCTCGGCGATCAGCGCGTTGGCGCTGCCACGGAGCCGCGCCGCTTCTTCGCGGGTGACGGCGAGCCACGCGGTCGCGGCATGGCAATGGGCGTTGCGAATCCGTTGCAACGCCGCGTCGCGCAACGTTTCGTCTTGGAGCAACGTCGCTTGGGCCGCGAATATCGCCGCCTCTGCGCCGCGTGCGGCGGCCAGACGGTCCAGCGCGTGGCACGCCTCCGTGAGCGCCTGTTCCAACCGTGCGCTCTCTTCGGCGACGGTTCCTTCCGCGCGGGCAGGCCCTTCAACTTCGCCCCCTTCCAGCCACCAGATCGTCCCGATGGCGATCCCGCCCGAGGCCGCATAGCCCGTTATTTCGTCTCCCGTCGCGGACGGGCGCTGTGTCGCATCGGGGGGAGAGAGGCCGACGGTGAGCGAGTCGTCCCGTTCGCCGAAGCCATCGCCTATCAATTGGGCGACGGCATCGAGCGCGGCTTCCGCCTCCCGACCCCGCGCGCGAATCGTCAGCAGATCCCCCTGCCGCGCCGCCAGCGACAGCAGCGCGATCATGCTACGTGCTTTGGCCGGGCCGGTAGGGGTTGATGCGTTGCACAGATGCACCTCCGCATCGAGGGGGGCGAGCAGCCGCACAATCTGGGCGGCGGGGCGGGCGTGGAGACCCGCCGCGTTGGGCACTGTCACGTGTCGCTCTCGCCAGTCGCCCGCGTCCTTGGGGGACAGAGCGCCTTCCGGCGGGGTCGTTCCCGCGACCCCCTTCTGCATCGAAGCTGCCTCGTGGGCTGCGGCGGCCACCTCGTCCAGCGACGCGCCGCCCGCCGCTGTGGTGGCGGCGGCAAGCGCCCCTTCGACCAGCGGGCCGTTACTGAGCCGTACACGCGCCCGCTGCGCCTCGTCGAGCATGTCGAGCGCGCTCTCGGCGGTCATCACGGCCGAGCCGAGGTCCATCAGCACCAACAGCCCGTCATGGGCCAGCCCTTCGGTCATGCCCTGATAGATTTTCTCGAAACTGGTGCCAATCTCTCCCTCGTCGGTCCCGCCTGCCGCCAAGATGGGCAGTTCAGGCGCCATCTGCTGCGCCAGATCACGCACGCCTTGGGCAAGGGTAGCGCTGTGAGAGATGAGGAGTAGAGCGATCATGGGCTGTTTGGGCCAATACTCATGATGGGGGAGGATGGATCGGACGCAAAAGGGGCCGGAAGAGCGTTGCTTTCTCTCCCGACCCCCATCGATTCATGCGGATAACGACTTATTCAACGTCGACCCAGTCGAGGGTGCGTTCGACGGCCTTCTTCCACTGGCCGTAGCCCGCCTCACGTTGCTCGTCGTCCCATTGCGGTTCCCAGCGCTGATCGACGTTCCAGTTGTCGCGGAGCGATTCCAGATCGTCCCAGAAGCCGACCGCAAGGCCCGCGGCATAGGCCGCGCCGAGGCTGGTGGTTTCCGCCACCACCGGGCGCACGACCGGCACGCCCAAGATGTCGGCCTGCATCTGCATCAGGGTGTTGTTGGCCGTGGCACCGCCATCGACCTTCAGCTCCGTCAGCTCGACGCCAGAATCCTCGACCATCGCGTTTAACACATCTTTGGTCTGGTAGCAGATCGCTTCCAGCGTGGCGCGGGCGAGGTGCGACTTGGTGTTGTAGCGGGACATACCCACCACGACCCCACGGGCGTCCGACCGCCAGTAGGGTGCGAAAAGGCCGGAGAAGGCGGGCACAAAGTACATCCCGCCGCTATCTTCCACTTCGTTCGCCAGTCGCTCGATTTCGGGGGCGCTGCGAATGATACCGAGCTGATCGCGCAGCCACTGCACCGCCGAACCCGTCACCGCGATCGAGCCTTCGAGCGCATAGATGGCGGGGTTGTCGCCCATCTTGTAGCAGGGGGTGGTCAGCAGGCCCGCATTCGACGGCACGATCTCTTCGCCCGTGTTCAGCAGCATGAAGTTGCCCGTGCCGTAGGTATTCTTCGCTTCCCCCGGGCTGAAGCAGACTTGCCCGACGGTAGCGGCCTGCTGGTCGCCCAAATCGCCCGAAACAAGGACTTCGCCCAGCACGGGGCCACTTCCCCGCGTGGTACCGTAGCCCTGCGGATCGCTCGACGGGCGGATTTCCGGCAGCATGGCGCGTGGAATGTTGAAGAAGGAAAGCAGTTCGTCGTCCCAGTCCAGCGTTTCCAGATTCATCAACATGGTGCGGCTGGCGTTGGTCACATCGGTCACGTGCGAGCCGCCGTCGGGGCCGCCCGTCAAGCGCCAGATCACCCATGTGTCCATGTTGCCGAAGAGCGCTTCGCCCCGTTCGGCAGCTTGGCGAACACCCTCCACGTTCTCCAGAATCCACTGAATCTTCCCGCCGGAGAAGTAGGTGGCGGGGGGCAAACCGGCTTTGCGGCGGATGACATCGCCCTTGCCTTCGCGCTCCAGCGCGGTGGCGATTTTGTCGGTGCGCGTATCTTGCCAAACGATGGCGTTGTAATAAGGACGACCCGTGCGGGGGTCCCACACCACCGTGGTTTCGCGCTGGTTGGTCACGCCGATGGCGGCCAAGTCTGCGGCGTTGATCCCCGCGTTGTTCATCGCGCTGCGGACCGAGGTGCGCACCGCCTGCCAGACTTCTTCGGGGTTGTGCTCCACCCAGCCCGCTTGCGGCATGATCTGTTCGTGCTCGATCTGGTGCTTCGCCACTTCGTTGCCCCCATGATCGAAGATCATGAAGCGGGAACTGGTGGTGCCCTGATCGATTGCGCCTACATACTTTGCCATAATGTGATTGCTCCTTTGCAATGTGGGGTCGGTTGAAATTGAGGCGGGTTCACAGCATCGTGGGTGGGATATAGAGAATAGAGAATGGAGAATGGATATGCCCACTCATTTCATCACGGTGTCTTGCAACCCCTGCCAGATGAACCGCCTTTCTTGATTCTAGCCTTCCGCGGCGCTCTCCGCCAGTGTCCGAATGAGCATGGCAAGCGACGTAGCGCCCGGATCGAGGTGATCCTTGCTCCGTTCACCCAGGTAGCTGGCACGGCCTTTGCGGGCAATGAGCGGCAGCGTGGCGTCGCGGCCCGCTTCTGCGGCATCCGCCGCCTCGGTCAAGGCTTCCACCACCGATTTCCCCGCGTGGGTCGCTGCCTCGTACCCTTCCACGGCGGGTTGAAACGCATCGATCATCGTTTTGTCACCCACTTGGCTTTTGCCCCGTTGGATGACGCCTTCCAAGCCGCCTTGCAACAACGCCAACAGATCGTCGGCGGTCAGCGCTTGCTTCTTGTCGACCTTCATACCGGCCCGCATAAAGAGCGTGCCGTAGAGGGGGCCGCTGGCCCCACCGACCGACGAGAGCAACGCCATGCCGGTGTTTTTCAGGATGCTTCCGATATCTTTGTCCGCCATCGTCGGAAGCTGGCTCTTCACCTTCTGGAAGCCGCGATTCATGTTGATGCCATGATCGGCGTCGCCGATGGCCGCGTCAAGCTCCGTCAGGTACTCGCGCTGTTCCGCGATCAGATCGGCGTACCGATCCAGCCAAGCCAGAACCTGTGACTGAGTCACCATCTCACATCCCCCAGCGCAATGCCGGTGTGTTAAGGGGGCTATCCCACAGCGCCAACATTTCGTCATCGACTTTCAGCAGGGTGATCGACGCGCCCTGCATTTCCAACGAGGTGATGTACGGCCCGACCAGATTGCGGACGATCGTTAGCCCATGCTGGTCGCAGATTTGCGCCAACTTGCGGTAGACGATGTACAGTTCCGAGACGGGCGTGCCACCCATGCTGTTCACAAAGGCGATCAGACGGTCGCCCGAGGCGAAGGGCGGGTCGGTGATCTCGACCTCTTTCCAATCCTCGGCCTCGCTGTCCCATTCGCGCACCGTGCGGCTGTACGCTCCATCGTTGATGATTTCCAGCGCCATCATTTCGGTGATCTCGTCGGCGCTCTTCATGTCCATGCGGGCCTGACCCGGCTCGCCATGGATGCCGATACCGATTTCCATCTCGCGCTCGCCCAGCTCGAAGGTGGGGCTGCCCTTGGCGGGCACGGTGCAAGAGGTCAACGCCATGCCCATGCTGCGGCCATTGATGTTGACCTGGCGGCAGAGGTCGGCGATCCGATCAAGGTCGTAGCCCCGTTCGGCGGCGGCGCCGCAGATCCGCTCGGCCAGCACCGTGGTGCCCACGCCACGTCGGCCTGCGGTGTACAGGCTATCTTTCACGGCCACATCATCGTCGATCAGAATGTTGCGAACGGCGATCCCTTCACTGTTCGCCAACTCGGCGGCCATCTCAAAGTTCATCACATCGCCGGTGTAGTTCTTGACGATGTTCAGCACCCCCGCGCCGCCATCGACCAACTTGGCCGCTTCCAGCATCTGGTCGGGGGTGGGGGAGGTGAAGACCTCGCCCGGAGCGGCGGCGGTCAACATGCCGAGGCCCACAAAGCCCCCGTGCATCGGCTCGTGGCCGCTGCCACCGCCCGAAACCAGCGCCACCTGCCCGTTGAGCGGGGCGTCCGCGCGGTAGATCACGTTAGGCTCGTAGTGGGCCTTCAGCAGGTCGCCGTGGGCCAGAATCATACCTTCGATACTCTCCCGAACGACATCATCGGGGCTATTGATCAGCTTTTTCATCGTCTCTGCATCCCTCTCTTTGAGTAGTCGGGTTTGGCAACAATGGGGGGCGGAGCCACATCCCGCACCCCCTGCAATCGGCATCTCTCTTCTAGAAGAATGCTTGCCACAGCACGGCACCGATCACGCCGCCGATCAGCGGGGCCACGACCGGAATCCAGCCGTACTCCCAGTCCGAACTGCCCTTGCCCGCGATGGGAAGCAGTTGGTGAGCAATACGAGGGCCGAGGTCACGCGCGGGGTTGATGGCGTAGCCCGTCGGCCCGCCGAGCGAGAGACCGATGCCCCAGACCAACGCGCCGACCAAGTAGGGGCCAAGCCCCACGCTGGGGCCGTTCGGTGCGGTGGCGCCGCTGAAGATCGCGCCCACACCCATCACCAGCACGATGGTGCCAATGATCTCAGTGATCATGTTGGTGGTGCGGTTACGAATGGCCGGTGCGGTGGAGAAGACACCCAACTTCAGCCCCGCATCGTCGGTTTCGCGCCAGTGGCCGAGGTAGGTGATCCAGACGACGACCGCACCCAAGAAGGCGCCGATCAACTGGGCCAGCATGGTGCTCACCATTTGTGAGATGGTGTAGGTTTTCATGACCGTCTTGGCGAGGGTAACGGCGGGGTTGATGTCGGCTTGGGGAGCGCCCGCGGAGATGGCAACAAAAACGCCGACCATCACCGCCATGGCCCAGCCGGTGGTGATGACGATCCAGCCAGAGTTCTCCCCTTTGGATTTGGCCAGCAGGACGTTGGCAACAACACCATCACCGAGGATAATCAGAAACATCGTTCCGAGCAGTTCGCCGATGAAATTATCCATCTAGAGCCTCCTTGGGTTGCTCTTCGTTGAGTAGGGTAGGAGTTAACGGCGCGGGGAGGATGTCGCGACAGCGGGTCGTGTGAGCTTGGTCGTGGTGGGGCGCTCCTTTCTGCTTGAAGACGAAAACCGCCCCAAGCACCTAAACTTTTGCCGATAGTATAAATTGAAGCGCTATCGCTTGCCAATGCGCCACGCGAAAACGTTTCATTTTGAAACATGGCGCGGTGACGCCGATTTTTCGCGGTCGATCCGGAATTGCTTCATCTTGCGCCACAGGGTGGTGCGGCTGATGCCCAGACGCTCCGCCATCTGGCTGATCTGCCAGTCGCAGCCCCAGCCCGCCTGCTCGATGGCGTGACGCTCGGCCTCTTCCATTGAGCGGATCGGGTGAGGGTGACCGTTGTGGGGCGAGAGGACCCACCGTTCACGCACCGGTTGCGGCAGCATTTCAAGCGTGATCTGACCTGCCACGGCACGGGTGGCCGCCCGCTCCAACAGGCTTGCCAACTCCTGTTCGTTGCCCGGCCACGGATAGCGGCAAAGCGCGTCAATAGCCTCCGCCTGCAGAGTGAAACGCGCACCTTTAAGGCGATCGGACAGCGACGCCAAGATATCCTCAATGATCGCTGGCAGATCATCGGCCCGCTCGCGGAGCGGGGGCAGGTGGATCGCGAAGGTATTGAGCGCGTGATAGAGGTCACGCGGGAAGTCGCCCGAGATGAGCAGTTTGTCCAGCTCCTGATGGGTGGTTGCGATCACCCGCACCTCGACCGTCATCGGGCGGTGGCTACCCAACCGGCAGACCGTGCCCGTGTGCAGGATCTGGAGTAACGCGGCGCGGGCCGTGGCTCCCAACTGCTCCACTTCGCTCAGGAAGAGCGTGCCGCCATCCGCCAACTCGAATTTGCTCGGTCGGCTGTCGGGGGAGTCGGCGAAGCTGTTCCGCTCATAGCCCAGAAGCTCAACCGCCTGCATCTCGGGCATCAGCGCCGCACAGTGCAGCGCAACGAACGGCGCCTGTGGCCCATGTTGAAGGTGATGGACCGCCTGTGCGATACGATCGAGGTGGACCCCCCGCTCTCCGCGCAGCAAGAGGGGGCCCGTGCCACGCGCCGCGACAATCGCGGAGCGTTTGACACGTTCAATCGCGTGCGAGCGACCATGAATATCCTCTAGGGTGTGCGTCACGGCCGCACCCACCTGATGATGGACAAAGCGGCGGGCCACCTCGACGGGCTGTAGCGTGGCGATGTGGCCACTGCCTTGGGAAAGGGGGGCGCTGATGGGATGAATCGTCAGCACGAATCGTTGCCCCTGCCCGTTTTGGCTGATCGTGAATTCGTAATCGGTGACGGGGCGCTGGTCATCCAGCTTCTGCTGGATGTCTTGGGGCAAAGCGAGGATTTCGCTGAGTGGCCGCCCGGCGGCGGTGGCGGGCTGAACCGACAGCCATCGCCCGGCCCGCTGGTTGATGTGGGTGACGAAGCCCCCTTCGTTCCACGCCACCACCCCTTCCGTGATCGAGGTGAAGAGGGTGTTAAGCTCGGTTAGGCGGGCGTTCGATTCGCTCAGATAAAGGTCGGCGCTCAACTGGTTCATCACCGCTTGGGCGCCGCCCGACATGGTGGAGAGGGCGTAGGGATGGGCCTGGTGACGGTGGGTGACGAGGGCGATACAGCCTAGCAGGTCGCCGTAGGGGGTGAAGATCGGTGCGGCCGCCTCGCTGAAGCCGTGGAGCGCGTCGAGGAAATGTTCCTCGCCCGTGACCTGCACGGGCGAGGCCTCGCGCAGGGACAACGCGATGGCATTGGTGCCGGCGTTGCCCTCGCTCCATTGGGCACCGCCGTGCCATCCCACGGTGGCGGCATGGCCGATCATCGTCGGATCGCCGAGCAGGTCGAGGATGCAGCCGCTGCGATCCGCGAGGATCAACAGGCTATTTGAGCCTTGGATCCACTGGTAGATATCCTCCATCACCGGGCGTGCCACCTCGAGCAGACGGCGCACATGCCGCTGCCGCTGCCGCAAGGTGGCGCTGGGCAGCGCTGCGGTTCGGGGCTTCATGCGACGGCTCAGGCGCAATTCGCAGCGCTCCCACGAGCGGTTCAAGATCGCGGAGTTGGAGGAGAGTAAGGAGTGAGACATTTCGGATGTGGCGAATAGTAAATGGTGAAGGGAGTGGTGATGGAAATTGGATGCACGCTTTGCTGTTGCGGTGGGCTAGGCGGATAGCCGCTCTGGGACTGTCAATCGAGAATCGGGATGCCTTGCTGATCCTATTGCACGATGCACCATGCCCCATGCATCACTGACCCGCTTCGGTACCCTCCCGACCTCGTCGTTCAACGCTGAACACGCAACCGGAACAGGACAGAGGCGCGACTTGATACACTGATCCCCCTCCGCCCCACGCGCCCCCCATTATGTTTCATTTTGCAACGTGGGCAAGTCGGCAGTTGTCCCAAAATGACCGTTGTTGGTATGATTACAAGGTGTGCCACGCTGTGCCGAAGCGAGGGTAGAGCGCGGGCGCTTCAACGAATCACTGCGAAGGAGCAGACGATGCTAAGAGAGTTTTCGCACACCACCCGTGCGGCGGATTTGGCCGCGTTGAGTTCTGACGATCCCTTCGACATTCTCATCATCGGGGGTGGGATTACGGGGGTCGGCGCGGCGCGCGATGCGGCGCTGCGCGGTTACCGGGTTGCGCTGGTGGACAAGGGGGACTTTGCCAGTGGGACCTCCTCTAAAAGTACGAAACTGGTCCACGGCGGCCTGCGCTATTTGGAGCATTACGAGTTCAGCCTCGTTTTCGAGGCGCAGAAAGAGCGGCGCGTTCTGCTGGATTATGCCTCTCACTTGGTGCGTCCACAGCCGCTTTTCTTCCCCGTCTACAAGGGGGGCAAATACACCTTCCCGAAGATGATTGCCGGGATGTGGGCCTATGATGTGCTGAGCCTTTTCCGCAACGTGAAGCGGCACAAGATGTTCCGTGGCGCGGACAAGGTGGAAGCCGCCATGCCCGGCCTGCGTAACGAGGGATTGGTGGGGGCCGCAAACTATTACGATGCCAACACCCACGATGCGCGGCTGACCTTGGCCAATGCCCAGCAGGCCCGCGACGCCCAAGCCGCGCAATTCCCCTATGTCTCAGTGCTGGGCTTAAACAAGGATGAGCAAGGTCGGGTCAGTGGGGCGCATGTGCGGGATGAATTGAGCGGCGACGAGTTCGACATCCACGCACGGATCGTCATCAACGCGACGGGACCGTGGGCCGACCAGATCATTGCAATGGCCGACCCAAGCCACGAACCACGCATGAGCCCGTCCAAGGGGGTGCATATCGTTATCCCCAAGCAGCGGCTACCGCTGAACGGGAAGGATGCACTCTATGTCGAAGCGCCACAAGATGGACGGCCCGTTTTCCTGATTCCATGGGACTACGTGACGATCATCGGGACGACCGACACCTTCTACGACGGCGATCTGGATCATGTGCCCGTGACCGATGAGGATGTGAGCTATCTGCTGGAGATCGCCAACCACATCTTCCCCGACGCCCACCTGACCGAAGCGGATGTGCAGTCGTCGTGGGCGGGGGTGCGCCCGTTGGTGAAGGACAGTGGGGCAACCGACGAAGGCTCGACCAGCCGCGAACATTCGATCTGGGAACAGCCGGTTGGCCTCGTGACGATTGCCGGTGGCAAGCTGACCACCTATCGTGTCATGGCAGAGCAGGTGGTCGATGTGGCGATCAGCAAATTGCAGGAGCGCTTCGGCATCCCGGAACGCAAGGCCGCAGATACCGAGCACATGCCGCTGCCCGGGGCGGAATACCCCTTGCCAGCCACGAATAGCAGCACGTTGCCGAACGATGTGTGGAAGCACCTTGTCCAAGACTACGGCGTTTACGCCAAAGATATTGCCCGCCGCGCCGAAGAATCGCCCCCGTTGGCCGAGCGGATCGTCCCCAACTTGCCCTACATCTGGAGCGAGCTGGAACATGCAATCATCTATGAAATGGCGCTTACGCCCTCCGATTTCCTCGCGCGCCGTACTTGGCTGATCTACGATGCGCCCCATCGCGGCCAAGAGGTGCTGGACGAATTGGTGCATCGTATGGGCAACGTGATGGGTTGGAACGACCAACGGCGGGCCGTAGAGCGGCAACGCTACCTGGACGAGATCGGGATTTTGGCCGGGAACTAATACCCGGTCGAGCTTAAAGTGCGGAGGGAGATCGCAGCGTCTGGCGTGCGGTGTAGAGGGAGAAGGGAGAAGAGAGAGTCATCATGCGCGGCGGCGCACCACGGATGATGAAAGTGACATATGGCGATGTGAGGGTGTGGGGCATGGCAAAGCCGTGCCCTATCAATGGGGCAACAAGGTTTCCCTTCTCTATTCGCCATGCTCCACACCAAAGAGTCAGCCTTCCCCCGGAAGCGTGCCTCAAAGCCACCCCCACCTCGCCTACTTCAACGCATCGCGGAGGCGGTCGAAGAAGCCGCCACGGTGCGCGGTACCCACCTTGTCGCTGCCCAGCGTGCCAGCCAGTTGGGTGAAGAGCGCGCGCTGTTCCGCATCCAGTTGCGTCGGCACTTTCACGAAGAGCGTCACGATCTGGTCGCCCCGCAGATCACGGTTGCGGACGTGGGGTGCGCCCATGTTCCGCAGTCGGAAGGTGGCGCCGGTTTGTGAGCCGGGCGGAATCGACAGCGTCTGAAGGCCGTCGATCACCGTCGGCACCTCCACTTCCGCGCCGAGCGCGGCTTGGGCGACGTTCACTTCCAGATCGAGCGTGATGTTCTGCCCGTCCCGTCGGAAATAGTCGTGGGGCTTCACGGAGACCTCGACGTAGAGGTTGCCCGAAGGTCCGCCTTGCAAACCGTCGTCGCCCTCGCCCGCAATGCGTACGCGCATCCCATTGTCGATCCCGGCGGGGATTTCGACCTCCAGATCGTGGGTGACTCGCTTGCGGCGCTGACCGTTGCAGCCCGCGCAGGGTTCGGCGATGACCTCGCCCGTGCCACGGCAGCGCGGACAAGTGTCTGTCACCACCACCTGACCGAAGATGCTCTGCCGCGCTTGCCGGACCTCGCCCGCGCCCGCGCATTGGACACAGCGAATCGGCGTGGTGCCGGGGGCCGCGCCGCTGCCATTGCAGCTTTCGCAGCGCTCGAACCGCTGAATCTTCACGGGGGACGCCACGCCGGTCAGCGCCTCTTCCAGGCTGATCGACAGATGGGTGCGAATGTCATTCCCCGGCTGCGGCCCCGTGCGACGCGACGAGCCAGCGCGGGCGAAGCCGCCAAAGAACTGCTCGAAGATCTCCCCGATGCCCCCCTCGAAGCCGCCAAAGCCCGGTTGGCCGTTGACGCCCGCATGACCAAAACGATCGTACATGCTGCGCCGTTGCGGGTCCGAGAGCACTTCGTAACATTCGTTCAGCTCTTTGAAGCGCTCTTCGGCATCGGCATTCTTGTTCAAGTCGGGGTGGTACTGCCGTGCCAGCCGCCGATAGGCGCTCCGAATCTCCTGCTGGGAGGCTTCGCGGCTGATGCCCAGTACCTCGTAATAATCGCGTTTTGTGGTCGCCATCTAGATATCGGTCCTTGTGTCGCGTGTTGCGTGTTGCGTGTTGGGTTGGGGAGGGGAAAAGGCCATGTGCTTCATGCACTTGTTTTCATGACGTTTGGTGCAAGGTGCAAGGGGCAAAGGAATCCGCAAGGAATCCCGATTCTCGATTGCCAATGGACAAATGTAGAACGGTCAAACGATCTCATTCAACTTTCCATTCTGCCCTGAAAATAAAGGAGGTCGTGAGCGTCGTCGCGCTGTCTAGCGGTCGATCGCCACCACCACGGCGGGTGGAGCATGGAGAATGGGAATAGGAACCTGGCGTCTCCCTTGATAATCCGATGCTTTCTAAACCGTTCACCCTCACACCCGTACACCCCCATAGCGTCACGCGCCACTTTAATTCTGCGTGGTGCGCCATTCGCTATTCGTCAACAGAGCTATCCGCGCCCGCCTCATCCTCGGCGTCTGACCGCCGCTCATCATCGATCGATTCGTCGTCTGCCGCGCCCGCATCTGCCTCCTCGGCCTCGCGCTCTTCCGTGGGGGGTGGCGCGGCTTCGGGCTGCGTTTGGCCGAGTTCGCTGATCATCGCCGCCAACTCCGCGGTCAAGGCTTGGAGTTCATCGGTGTTGGATTCCGCGCCATTCATGGCGGCGCGAAGCTCACCCTGTGCTTGGCTCAACGCATCCCGTTGCTCGTCGCTGAGTTGGGCGCCGAAGGCCACCATGGTGCGCGCGGCCCGATGCAGCGCGGTTTCGGCCTTGTTGCGTGCGGTGATGGCATCGAGCTTGCTCTGATCGGCCTCGGCCGCGTCCGAGGCGGCCTTCACCATCTCCGAAACCTCTTCGTCGCGGAGCCCGGTGCTGGCCGTGATCGTGATCTCTTGGGCCTGCCCCGTATCTTGGTCGCGGGCGGACACCTTCAGAATGCCATCGGCATCGATGTCGAACGTCACGTCGATCTGCGGCGTACCACGGGGTGCGGCACGAATGCCCGACAGCTCGAATTTGCCGAGTGATCGGTTGTCCGATGCCAAGGGCCGTTCCCCTTGCACGATATGAATCCGAACCTCGCTCTGGTTGTCGGCCACGGTCGAAACGGTCTTCGATTCGCGGGTTGGGATCGTGGTGTTGCGCGAGATGATCGGCGAGGCGATGCCGCCCGCTGTCTCGATGCTCAGCGTCAGCGGCGTCACGTCCAAGAGCAAAACATCTTTGACTTCGCCCCCCAGCACGCCCGCTTGCACCGCCGCACCCACCGCCACTACCTCGTCGGGGTTGACGCCCTTGTACGGCTCCCGTCCGAAAAAGTCGCGCACGGCACGCTGCACGGCGGGCATCCGCGTCTGACCACCGACCAAGATCACTTCATTGATGTCGCCGACTTCTAGCTCCGCGTCGCGCAGCGCCTCTTCCACCGGGCCGAGCGTGCGCTGCACCAACTCGTGCGTCAGCTTTTCCAGCGTGGCGCGGCTGAGCATGAGGTTCAGATGCTTCGGCCCTTCCGCCGTCGCCGTGATGAAGGGCAGGTTGATCTCCGACTGGAGTACGGTCGACAGCTCGATCTTGGCCCGCTCCGCCGCCTCGGAGAGCCGTTGCAGCGCCATCGGATCTTGGCGCAGGTCGATGCCATGTTCGGCCTTGAACTGCTCAGCGACCCAATCGATGACCGTCTGGTCGAAGTCGTCGCCGCCCAGATGGGTATCGCCCGCCGTGCTGAGCACTTCGAAGACCCCTTCGCCCAGATCGAGGATCGAGATGTCGAAGGTGCCCCCGCCCAAGTCGTAGACCGCGATCTTGGCATCGCGCTTTTCGCCCACGCCGTAGGCCAACGCACTCGCCGTCGGTTCGTTGACGATGCGGAGCACTTCTAGCCCTGCGATCTGCCCGGCCTGCTTCGTGGCCTGTCGTTGGGCATCGTTGAAATAGGCGGGGACGGTGATCACCGCTTGTTCAACGCTGGTGCCGAGGTAGGCTTCGGCGTCCCGCTTCAACTTCTGAAGGATGATCGCTGAGAGTTCGGGCGGTGCGTATTCCTTGCCGCCCATCAACACCCGCACGTCGCCGGACGGACCCGCCTGCAACTTGTAGGCGATGCGCTCCTTTTCCGCTTGGACGGCGGGATCGTTGAAGGGGCGACCCATGAAGCGCTTGATGCTGGAAACGGTGTTGGCGGGGTTGGTCACCGCCTGCCGTTTCGCCACCTCGCCCACGAGCCGTTCGCCCGTTTTGCTGTTGATCGCAACGATCGAGGGGGTCAACCGCGACCCCTCGGCGTTGGGGATCACCGTCGGCTCGCCGCTTTCCATCACGGCCATCACCGAATTGGTGGTGCCGAGGTCGATACCGAGTGTTTTCGACATGGGACTTCTTTCGTATTTGGGACGGGGTTTACTGGCTGTTCTGTTTGGATAGCCAGATGTTTAGATGCAAGGTAAACCGCGAATCGGCAGCTATCTTTGTCTTGAATCTACCGCTCAGCTGTTCAGCTGTGCGTCCACTACTCCGCGACGATGACACGGGCCGGGCGAAGCACTTGGTCACCCTGCTTGTAACCCGCTTCCAACGTTTGCAGAATCTGATTACTCTCGAACCCGTCGCTCGGTTGCGTCAGCAACGCTTCATGGATCAGCGGATCGAAATCGTCGCCCGCCTTTGCTTCGATGGCGGTCACACTTTCTTGCTCCATCACGGCCCACAGCTTGCGCTCAATCGCCAACATCCCATTCACCCAATCGTTGCTCGACAGATCTTCGGGGACATGCTGAGAGCCACGTTGCAGATCGTCCAGCACGGGCAGCAGCTTCTTCAGGAGTCGGGCGTTGGCGGCCCGTTCCCGCTCGACGCGCAGTCGCTCTTCACGTTTCTTGAAATTCTGAAACTCGGCGGTGCTCCGTCGCCACTGATCCAGATACTCATCCCGTTCCCGTTTCAGGTGTTCCAATTCGTCACTGGCCTGCCCCGTCTGCTCGTCAAGCGTCGTTGCCTCTTGGACCTGCTGTTCCATGGCAACCGCTGGCTCAACCATCCCTTCGTCGGCGGCGACCTCTTTCTCGTAGGCGACGAACTCTTCTTGGCTCGGCTCGCCGTCGACGCTGGCCGGACTGGGATGCTGATCTTCTTTCATAGCTCTCTCCTTGTTAGCTGGACGAAACAATGGGGGCAGAAAACGCGCAAGGATGGCACTGATTTTGCCCCAGATGCGCTGTACTTCGCGGGATGGCTGCTTACTCACGGGGCCGTGGGTCGGGCAGGTAGAGGTCGGAGAGCAGGTGGCTCATCAATCCGGTCATGAAGCGGACCGCGCTGATGGCCCGTCCGTAGGGCATGCGCATCGGCCCCACCACGCCCATGATGCCCGCCGCATGGCCCTCCACGCCGTAGGGGGCGATCACGAGGCTGACGTCGGAAATCTCCTGCCAACGGCCCTCGCCGCCGATAATGACCTGTACGCCGCTGGTGCTACGCAGCTCGGCGGCAATCTGCTCGATCAGGGCACGTTCCTCCAGAATCTCGACGATCTGGCGGATCGCTTCGGCGCTCGCGAACTCTGGCTGCCGCAGGATGTGGAGCAAACCGTCGCGATAGAGATCGCTGGAGCCGCGACGATCGACCCGCTCCATCATGGCCACAATCGTCTCGCGCACCCGTGCCTCGAACATCGTCAGATCGGCGGGCCGATTGCTGATCATCGTACCGTCCATCTCACGGAAGAGCGCGTTGAGTTTCTGGGCCTTCTGATTGAGCTGTTCTTGGCTGTGGGTCGAATTGCTGGTGCGGATGAGCTGCTGTTTGACCAACCCTTCTTGCAAAACCAGCACCACCAAGACCATCCCTTCGCTCAAGCCGATCAGCTCGATGTGCTTCACGCGGCAACGGGTGGCTTGGGGCAGGGTGACGATACTGGCGGCGTTGGTGGTGTGCGCCAGCACAGCGGCCGAAAGCCGCATCCACTGCTCCACGTCCATCCGCGCTTGATGGAACTGGTGGCGAATGAGCCGCTGCTCCGCGTCGGGCAGGGCGGCCTGCTCCATCAGCCGTTCCACAAAGTAGCGATAGCCCGCTTCGGTGGGTAAGCGGCCCGCCGAAGTGTGGGGGTGGGTCATCAGCCCGACTTCTTCCAGATAGGACATCTCGTTGCGGATCGTGGCAGAACTCACGTCGAGCTGCCCCCCCTGCATCACCGTATTGGAGCTGACAGGCAGGGCGGTCCGAATGTATTCCCTTACCACAAAGGCGAGCACCCGCTCTTGGCGTTCTGTGAGGTCGTGATCCATCAATTTCCCGTCCCAAACGGCACCGTTCAATAGGATTGGCACTCGATACAAGCGAGTGCTAACGAGGGTCAATCATAGCAAAACAGGGCGAGAGTCGTCAAACAAGGGGAGCGTGACAAGGCGCTCTTGGGGCATTCATTCCCCGTCGGGGCCACCTTCCCCCACGGCTAACGCCACAAAGAGTTCCGCTTGGGAAGGGCAACCCAACGGTGGGGCGTTCCCTCGGTGCTCTCGGTTCGACCATTTCGGATGCTCGAACCCGCAAGGGATGCCGTGATGTCCGTTGGTGCTGACATAGCCGATGGCGCGCAGATCGCACGTCGCTTGGGGCTTTTGCCAATCTCTGATACCCTATGACCACTACCCAAGCGTAGCGTCCTACTGGCTCAGCGTAGCGCCGTTTTGCGTCGTATTGGTGCAAGCCGGGACCATGACTAGAGGCGTTCGCGATTCGTGCCGGGGGGATGATTCGTCTTAACAGCTCGCCCCATTCGCCTTGACGATGACAGTCACAACATTTGCCGGACGATGGTGGTAGCTCGATAGGAAATGGAATGAGCCATCAAGATGGAAATTTGACCCATGCGCGTGCACGGGAGGATTTTCGCCATGCCCGTCGTCAAGCGGCAATGGAGCAACTGCTCGCCTCGGTGATGGGTCGCTCCGCCGATCTGCTCCCTTTCGACAAAGTCAAGCAGGCGCTGCACGGCAAAGATATGAAGGCGCTCGGCTTGCAGGAGGTGCCGCTCGATGCGATTGTGGGTAGTGTGGGCCGCTACAAGGATTTTTCGCGCTCCTTCCTGCCCCGCCGTGACAGTGGCGCGGAACGTTGGACGCGGATCAAGAGGCTGTCGGAGGGGAAGGGCTTCCCGCCGATCGATCTCTACAAAATCGGCGATGCCTATTTCGTGCTGGACGGCAATCACCGCGTCTCGATTGCCCGGCAGGGGAAAGAAAAGACGATTTGGGCCTACGTGACCGAGGTCAAAACAGCCGTCCCCCTCTCTTCGACCGCGCAGATCGACGAAGTGATCCGCATGGCGGAATACGCCGATTTCCTCGACATGACCGCGTTGGATCGCACCCGGCCCGACGCGAAGCTGCTGGCAACGCTGCCGGGCCGCTATCCGCGGCTGCTTCACCAGATCGATCAGCACCGCCAACAGATGGCCGACGCCAGGGGAGCAGCGGCCACGCTGTCAGAGGCGGCGGCCGACTGGTATGACAACATCTATCGGCCGATGGTGCAACTGATGCAACAGCACCATCTGTTGGAGGAGTTCCCCCACCGTACCGAAACCGACCTGTACCTGTGGGTGGAACATCACCGCGACGAGCTGAGCCGCCAATTGGGATGGACGGTCAGCGCGGAGGGCGCGACGTCGGATCTGGTGAAGCGGCAAGAGGCGCGCAAGCCGGTCGCGCTGGTGGGAGATTGGCTGCGGGAGACGTTGATTCCCGAAGAGTTTGAGGATGGCCCTGAGCCTGGCTCGTGGCGGGCCAAACGGGAGAAGAGTGCCGATGCCGCCCTCTTTGATCGCATTCTGGTAGCGGTCAGTGGCGAGCCGGAAGGGTGGCCCGCGCTCGATCTGGCGCTTTACTTCGCTCAGAAAGAACGGGGACGGTTGCTGGGGTTACATGTCGAAAGCAGCACTGAGCGGCTGGGCAATATCCACAGCCAGGTGGCGCAGAGCGAGTTTCTGCGCCGCTCGCGGGCGGCGAATGTGACGGGCGAGTTCGTGGTCGATGTCGGGGAGGTCGCGCCAGTGATTTTAGGGCGCGCTCGGTGGGCCGATCTGCTGATCGTGCCCCTCAAATATCCGCCGCCCAGCGCCCCGTTCACGCGGATTCGTTCCGGCTTTCGGACCCTGATTCGTCGCAGCCCCAGCCCCATCTTGGCGGTGCCCTCGCTCACCACCCCACCGCGCCGGCTGATGCTGGGCTACGATGGCAGCCCCAAGGCACGCGAAGCGCTTTACATCGCCACCTACCTTGCCATGCGCTGGCAGCTTCCGCTGCACGTGGTCACGGTGGAAACGGCGTATACCTCCGCCTCACGCAGCGATGAGGCAAGGGAATACCTTGAACAATACGACATTGCCGCCAGCTATGCCACCCGCGAAAAGCCGATCGCGCCCGCCCTGCTGGACGAAGCGGAGCGCAACGCCATCGACATGATCATTGTGGGCGGCTACGGCTTTGGCGCGGTGCGAGAGGTGGTGCGGGGCAGCGCGGTGGACGGATTGTTGCAACAGTCGCTCGTCCCACTCATGATTTGTCGGTAAGGGGAATGAGCTGAGTTAGTGACTTTTTAGTTCAGGCGGGGCGGAAACTTTTCCGCCCGCACGAACTGGCGTGCGGGAGTTATCCCATGGCTGTTGCTTTGCCTTACCATGCAAAACAAGGCCGTGACAACGTAATGCTCTATCTCTATTCATCCAAGGAAGGCCATAAGTTCTTATGAGCGATCAGACCACGAAGAATAGCAGCCCGGTTGGCGCAGAGGAGGAAGGGCTGCTGCCCGCATGGTTGGCGGATGCGAACGACGACACCGATGCGTCGCAGCCGCAGAGCGTGACGAACGAACCGATTCGCTGGGAGGACGAGAGCGCGTCGCGCAGCGCAGACAAGTCGCCGTCGGAGCCACCCAGCAGCGGCGGCAATGGGCGCGGAAGCGGCGGCGGCGGCAGCGATGCACTGCTGCGCGGTTGCCTCACCTCGCTGCTGAACATTCTGCTCGGCGTTCTGATCACGTTGGGGCTGCTCTTTGCCCTCAACGGTGGGCTGACCTTCGAACGGCGGGGGACGCTTTCGCCCCTGTCGAGCCAACTGGCCGATCTGCAACGCGAAAATAGCGAATTGCGCAGCCAAATCGAAGCGGTGCAGCAGAACGACCAAAGCCAGGTGGAAGCGGTCAGTGGCGTGCAAGAGGCATTGGTGATCACCCAGAGCGACGTCGAGGCATTGAGCGACGCGATGGAAAGCTCACAGGAAGAACTTGCAACCGTCTCCAGCGACTTGGCCGATTTTGATGGGGTGATGGTGGGGCTGCGCGACCTGCTGTTGGAGGTCCGCCCACTGCCCACCGCGACGCCGACTTCCACCCCCACGCGCACGCCCACCGCCTCGCCGAGCGCCACGGCCACCAGCGCGCCGACCGCCACACCGACGGGCGCGGCCAGCCCCACCGCGCGGGCCACGGCGAGCGCGGCGGTGACCGCCACGGTGCGGGCCAGTGCCACGCCGCGTGCCACCGCGTCGCCCGTGGCCACCAGCACCCCGTAGCTTCGCAGCTTCAGCCTTGTCCGGCAATTGCACGTAACAAAGGAGAGAAAGATGGCCACGCAAACACAACAGCGATCGATGGGGGGACGAGTGATTGGCTTTATTGGCGCCTTGCTGCGCTGGCTGATCGTGATTGTTCTGGGCATTGCATTGGGGATCGGCATCTATTGGGGCGGGCAAGCGTTGTACGTGACCGTCAACGAGACGATGGCCCGCATTGACTCGCTGGAACAGAGCGTGGCGGCCGAGCAAGAGGCGGTGACCAACCAATTTGCACAACGCGACTTGCGCTTCGCCACGCTCGAAGGGGAGATGATCGGCCAGCAACAGCGCATCGCCCAGCTAGAGCCTGCCGTCGGTGATCTGACCACGCAGGTCGAGTCGTTGACGCAGCAAGCCGCTGCGGCGGGCGATGCAGTGACCGAGCTACAAGGCTCGGTGGGGACGCTGCAGAGCGACGGACAAGCGTTGTCCCAAAGCTTGGATGGCATTGATTTGGCGCTGTTCAACGCGGAAGACAACATCGCCACCGCCCAGCAGCAGGTCGTCGGCCTACAGCGTACGGCGTTGATGGTCAGTGCACAGGGCAATCTGCTCAACGCCATCGCCGCGCTGCAAGATCAGAACGGCGGCACGGCCCGCGACTATGCCACCCGTGCCCGTGATACGCTGGCGTTGGCCGTGCCAATGATGGCGGATGGCAGCACCGCGTCGATTCAAGGCGTGGTAGACCAGCTTACGGAGTTGGAAGGGCAGCTTGAGGCCGACCCGTTTGCCGCCCAGCCCCAATTGGAAAGCATCTGGCGCTCGCTCGACAGCCTGATTCTGGCGAACCTCCCTGCGCTAGAAGTGGCATCCCCCGCCGAAGCGGTGGCGCCCGAATCGAGCGAAGAAAGCACTGAGTAGCTCGGACGGGCAGCGGTGGAGAGCGGTTACCGCAGCGGTGGCCGCTCTCTCTGTGCCGCCGCAGCGGTCAGAGAGCGCACGGCAGCGCGGTTGGTGAGTCGTTCGGTCGCGTGGCTGACGCTCGCCACGCTCAGATCGCGCATCCCGAATCGGCCTGCCCGGAGCGAGGTCAACGGGGGAACCGAATCCCAAGATAGAACGTGTGCTAAACCATCCGTTCGTTTCTGCAACCCCGCCTGCCCACCACATCCGACCCTATCCGCAGTGATGCTTTGCACGTGGCACCTTTCCTAACACCCGGTCCGTGCCGTCAGTTTGACTGAGAGCGGACTCGACATAACACATCTACAACTCAACAAGGAGGTTGAGGTGGTCAGAGACGAAACTTATCTGGTCTTGGGGGGGGGCGGCATGATCGGCAAACAGGTCGTGCGCCAGATCTCCAAGTATCTCGCCCCCCGCCGCGTGATCGTCGCCTCACTCTTCGAAGCGGAGGTCCAAGAGGCGATCCTCGAGCTGGAAGAAGAGTTCCCCGAGGTCGAATACATCCCCTTTTGGGGCGATGTCTTCACCCGCACCAAATGGAACCGCGACGATAACCGCTTGGCCCGCCATCAGTTGTTGGACGATGCCGCCAGCCGCGCCGCGCTCTACGATGATCTCTTTGGCGATATTTACAAGGCCTACGAACGGTCGCAGTTGGTGCAGTTGATCCTCGACTATCAGCCCGACGTGGTGGTGGATGGGATCAACACCGCCACCGCGATCAGCTATCAGGATGTCTATACCTCGTCGGCGCAAGTGACACAACATTTCAGCGCCTTGCGGCGTGACATCGAGCAGGGGGCCGACCCGAGCCAAACCCGAGCCGACATGGAGGCCACGCAGCGGGCGCTTGATCTGTTGCTTCTTTCCCAATCGGTCCCCCAGTTGATCCGCCACATCTTCTTCGTGCAGCGCGCCCTAACCGATGTGGGGGCCCGGCTCTATCTGAAAATCGGCACGACCGGCACCGGCGGCATGGGGCTGAATATTCCCTACACCCATTCCGAAGATCGCCCCTCGGCAACGCTGATGACGAAGAATGCGGTCGCCTTTGCCCATACAGGCTTGATGTTCCTGATGGCGCGGACCCAGGGTGGCCCGGTGGTCAAAGAACTGAAGCCCGGCGCAATGGTGGGCTACGCCGATATTGCCACAACCGCGATCCGCGATCGCGGCGGCCACGGGGGCTATGACCGGGTGGTACATCGCCACGAAACCCACCAACAGCCGTTGTCGGGCACGCTCGTGCGGCGGCAGGCGGAGGCGGGCTACGCGCGGCAGGGTGAATTGCAGTTGGTCGTGGCGGACACGGGGGAGAATGGCGTCTTTGCGCGGGGCGAATTCGAGGCGATTACCCATCTGCGGCAGATGGAGTTCATGACCCCCGAAGATATCGCACGCCAAGTTCGGTTGGAGATCGGCGGCTGGAACACTGGCTACGACGTGATTGCCGCGATCGACAGCTCGGTGATGAACCCGACCTACCGCGCCGGCACCCTACGCCATGTGGCGCTGGAAGAATTGGCCCAGTTGGAGTCCCAGATGAAAACGCCCTCGGTGGCGATAGGCCAACTCGGCCCACCGGAGTTGGGGAAATTGCTCTGGGAAGCGCATCTGCTGTCGCTGATCTGTGATACATTAGAAGCGGTGCTGGTCCCGACCGCCGAACAGTTGGCGGCCCAGTTGATGGATTTGGTGGATGACGACGCGGAACTTCGCATGACAATCACCGCGACCGGCCTGCCCATCCTGACGCCAGCGGGCGATGCCTTGATTCGCGGACCGTTCATCCGCATACCCGAAGCGCCGGGCGTCAACGAGTTCGAAGTAACGAGGGCGGGGATAGAACAGTGGGCGGCGAAGGGATGGGTCGATCTGCGACCGCAGAACATGGCCGAATGGCAGAGTCGGTTCCGCACGATTTGCCACGAACAGCAGCGCCGACGGGGCCGTGGGTCGGCATCGCTGACCCGCGAGACCTACCTTGAAAGTCACATCGCGCCGGGCGCTGTCGTGGCGTGGATTTTCAACAATGAACGGGGCGCGGACGGTCAGTACAAGTACGGCTTCCGGATTAAGTAGTGCGAGGTGGGCGGCGGTGCAACGCTGCCAGAACACGGACGGCACAGTGGGACGCACTCTGTTCTCACGTGGCCCGTGGCTTCCTATTTGACGAGACGAGCGGACGCCGACTGAAAGGAGAACCGCATGGAACCCGAGATCACAAGTAGCTTTGTCGAACGACAGCCCGTGCTGTTGGCGGTCGTGCGCGCCGCCTCGTTCCCCCAAGGGATTGGCGCGGCGTGGGAAACGTTGGAAGGCGGCCTCGCCTCGTTAAAGGGCCGCAAGATGTATGGCGTGACGATTCCCGAAGCGGGTTCGTTGGTCTATTACGCGGGGACCGAAGTGGCGGATGAAGCGGAAGCCGAAGGGTTGGGACGGTCTACGCTCCGGCTGGACGGGGGGCGCTATGTGCGGGTGAAGTTGGAGAATTGGCCCGACCATACCGACCAGATCGGGCCGATTTTCGACCACCTGATCAGCAATTTTGAGATGAGGCCAGGCGGGGCGACCCTCGAATACTACTACCGCGACAATGAATTGCACCTGCTGGTGCCGTTGGCAGATGTCTAAGGGCACCCACGAAATCGGGGTCAAAACGGGGCATGGCAGCCGAAATTCCATGCCCCGTTTTCTTTTTCGATCTGGCTTGAAGATCCGCCTAATTGACCATCTTTTTCATGTCGTCGGCGATGGCTTGGGGCTGCGCCTCGAACGGGAAGATCGCACGGATTTTACCGGAAGGGTCGACCACCGTGACGTGCGAGCTATGATTGACGAGGTAGCCGGAGGCGGATTCGCTATCCACCTTCTCGTAATAGACCCCAAAATCTTTCGCGGCGAGGTCGATCTGTGTCTTGCTGCCCGTCACCCCTAAGAAGAGGGGATTGAAGAGGAGCGTGTGCGCCTTGAGCTTGTCCAACGTGTCTCGATCCGGGTCGACCGAAACAAAGACGACCTGCACCTCGTTGGCCTTGTTGCCCATCAGCTCCAAGGCGCGGTTGAGCCGCGCCAGCGTGAGGGGACAGACATCGGGGCAGTTGGTATAGCCGAAGAAGACCAGTTGGTACTGCCCACTTTGCCCAAAGGTGAAGGGGTTGCCCTCGTAATCCGTCAGCGCATAGCGGGGCAAGGGGGAGGTGTCGTCGATGATCGTTGCCGACGCATAGGTCGTAGGCTTGAGGAAGGTGGGCAGCAAGAGCACCACCGCCGTGGCCACCACAGCAGCAACGATGAGCAGGTTGATGAGCGCTTTGCGCGACATGATGCTTTCTCCGTGGCCTACGGCTGACGCACGTCAACCGAGACGGTCATAGTGCCCGCTTTCTCGAACACCAACGTCAGGTCGAATTCGTCACCGACTTCAAGGCTATCTTTTACGCCGATCAGCATGACATGGTAGCCGCCCGGCTCCAATGTCAGCGTCTCACCCGCCGCGATGGCCACTCCTTCCGTCATCTGTTGCATCTTGGCGACACCGTCTTCAATCGATGTTTGGTGCAATTCCACCGTGGCGAAGTCGACCGATCCCGAAACCAAGCGGTCATCTTCGTTTCCGGTATTGATGATCTGCATGTAGGCCGCACTGTTACTGCCCATCCCCATCGCCGTTTCACCCTCGCCTTCGGTCATTTCACCTTCGCCGTCGGTCATGGTTGCTTCGACCATCACGGGACGCGCCCATGGCTTTTCGATGGTGATCGGGGAGACGGACGTGGAGGATGGGGCTGCGCCCGTGTTGCAAGCCGCGAGGAACAGCGACATGAGAAGCAGAGCGAGTAGGGTAAGTGAACGCATCATCGTCGACCTTTTTTCTATCAGTTCTTTAGGGGTATGCGACAACCCGAAAAGGGTAGTGGAACTCTGCCTGCCAAGCAATGATAGCCTGTCATCTTCCCTCACGCGGATTGTCACCTCCCGATTATGATCGCTCGGCGCGCGTTTATCCAACCCTTGCGCCTACGGGGGGTGTAGGCGTGGGTGGTGCGACCCAAGCGTTGGCCGCCCGTTATCGGCCCGTTGCCTGTCGCGTGTCGCGTGTCGCGTGTCCGACAGGGCTGTGCAAGGGCAAGAGATAGAAGTTGCGCAGTTGGGGCAAGATGAAAGTAGGATCTCCCCAGCTCCCTCAGCGCCTCCTTTTGTGGAACCGAGCTTCTTTTGAACAGTGCACAACGCTTGCGTGCCCCCCACCTATAAGGGGGTGCCTCCCCCTTCGCCGCACGCCTACCACGCTGCTTGCCACAAGCGCCGCGTTCTCCTCAAATTGACGGTATGGACGAGCATTGGTAGGATTGTCGCAACCGTCCTGCGGCAATGGCGCCGCACGGGAAGTGATCATCCAATAGGGAACCAAGGGAGGTCAACGATGGACCTGTCGATCCAAGGGCACAACGTGAATATCACCACGGGCATTGAGGAATATGTCGAGAAGCGCGTGGGCAAACTCGAACGATATCTGCCCACGCTCGGGGAAACGCATGTGGACATTCGGTCGGAAGGCGGCCACGGGAGCAACGAGCACTTCATCACTCAGATTACGCTCTACGACACGCATGGCACGATTCTGCGAGCGGAAGAGCAGAGCAGCGAGATCCACGTGGGCGTCGATTTGGCCGTCGACAAGTTACATCGGCAGATCAAGCGTTTCAAGGGTAAGCGTCGAGATCGCTACCAACGTGCTCCCTCCCACGAGGAATTGTACGAAGCCTTTGGCGCGGACGAGGAGGAGTCGGAGGATGGGGCCGTGGTCCGTGTAAAGCGCTTTGCGATGTCCCCCATGGACCAAGCGGAAGCGATCGAGCAGATGACGTTGCTCGGCCACAGCTTCTTCGTTTTTTACAACGCCAACGAGGGCAAAATCAACGTCCTCTATCAACGCAAGGATGGCGATTACGGACTGATCATTCCTGAACTGGTCTAGCTTGCTTTGCCCCACCCCGTAGGGCCACTTCCGTGGCCCTTTTTATTGTCCCCGCCAGTTGGCGATGTCGGTGAGCAGGAAGGTGCGTGTGAGGTTGTGGATCGAGTAGCGCGTCGTCAGCCCGCCCCGCACATCGACCAGATTGAGCCGTACTAGACGTTCCATCGCATCGTGCAGCTCGGCCCCTTGGATGTCACTCGTGGCTTCAATCAGCGACAGCGGCGCCCCTTGTTGATGGATCAGCGGCATCGCCAGCCAAACGATCCGTGCATGTTCGGGCAGCGCGTCCCACGCCTGCCGATAGATGTAGCGATAAAGCTCGTCGATCTTGTGGCCCCCGCCCCGCCGTAACCCTTCGATCACCGATTCCAGACCCTGGTCAACACAGCGCCCGACCACCAAACGCAGCGCTAGGGGATTCCCGCCAACCAGATCGTAGATCGGGCGCAGGAGCTCGATGTCGGCTTCGGCCACGTCCGGCAGTTGGGCGTTATGGGCCAGCCGTCGCACCAACGTCAGCGTGTCGGGCTCCGTTAGCGGTCGGACGGGGAAGCGTTTGAACGCTGGTTGCGCGGCCAACTGGCGGCGGGAGGTTAGCACGAAGCGCGAACGGCCCGCCCAGCGGCGGAGCGAGGGCAGCAATCGTTCCACATCCTCGAAGGTTTCAAGGTTGTCGATGACGATCAGGTGGGGCCGTTCTTTGAGCCGTTCGCCCAAGGCGGCCTCTTTTTGTTGGGGCGTCATCAACGGCAGATTGGCCGCATCGGTCAACAGTTGGTCGGAAAGCGCATCGATCAGTTGGCTCACGGTGAGGGCGGGGCGGTGGAGTTGCGGCTGGATCGTTCCGTCGTAGCCCAAGAACTGATGTTGGGCACTCACCCAAGCAAATTCGGTGAATTGACCCATCGCCATCAGCCGGCGCACGAGGCTATCGGCCAAGGTGGTTTTCCCGATGCCGCCCATGCCGTCAATGGCGACGACCGCTGCATCCTCCGGCATTTCCAGCAGGGCCACCAGCGCGTCAAGACTCTCGTCAATCCCGATCGGTTCGACGTAAGCTGGGGGGGGCAATCGATCGTCAAAGCGCTTGGCCAATTCTGCTTGAAGTTCACTTTCCGCTTGCTGGGCCACCATCGTAAGCAAGCTCAAGGCCTGTCGATGGTAAACATAAAAGGTGGGCTTCGCTACACCCCGCTGCTTGGCCAGTTGCTCGATAGGGATCAGTTCGAGGTAGCGCTGACGCAACAAAGTCGCTGCTTCCGCATCTACCGCTGCCAACCGATCAAGCAGCGTGTCGATCAGTAGGCGATGGGGCGATTGGCCGACCGCGCCATTTCCCACCACTTTTTGCCAAAGCAGGCCACGTGTCAGTGTTGGGTTGTGGTAGGTAAAGCTCTGATAATTCTTGAGCGCGTCGCGCAGCAGATCTTGATTGAGGCTGTTGCTCATAGAGCCAGCTCCGAAGTAGATTGGCAGGTAGGGGGACTGAGCATATCGCAAAACAGACATTGTGACAATCTTGACAGAGGTGAGCACGCCGTTGCCCCTGTCCGATTGTGGCGCTGGGCGCAGGATAGGTGCTGAACGATTTGCAACGCAAAACAGCGCCCCTTGGGGCGCTGTTTTGCGAGTTGAGAGGGAGTTTGCTTACTGTTCCATGAAACGTCGGGCGGCAGCGGCCATCTCTTGCTCGACAGCGGGCTGGCGGAAAAGCACCTCCAACTCTTCGCTCAACCAGGGCCACCTTTCGTTCAGCTCGCCCCGCTGCTGCTTGATGACGGTCAGATCGGTATCCGCTTTGGCCAATTCCACTTCCATCGTCGCCAATTTTTGCAGAATCATATTCCGTTCCTCGACCGGAACGGCCAACTGGCGGCTGACCAACAGCTCGATCGCTGTGAAGGCATGTTCCACTGTGGCCGGAGCGCTGCTTCCCGTGGCCCCCGCTGTGGCGGCTGCCGCGCTGGTCGCCGCTTGCTCGGCGGGCGGCGCTTGGCGCGGCTGTTGCATCGATTGCCCCAAGACTTGGGCCATGACGGCGCCCATGCCCACGCCCGCGCCCATGCCCACGCCCATCCCGGTCATCGACCCGGCGTCGCCCTGATTCTGCGCGGCGTCGCCCATGGCGCGGGCTGCTTTGTACTGCATGTAGGCCTGCATATCGCCGATCGCCCCCATCGAGGCCCGCTCGTCGATCGCTTTCTGGGTCTCTTCGGTCGGCGACACGCTCTCCACGAAGAAACCCCGAATCTCGATCCCCAGTTGGGCGAAGAGATCGCGCAGTTTCACCTTCGCCGCCGCGCTCACTTCGTCGAAGCGGCTCGGCAGATCGAGGAACGGCACGTTGAGCGAGCCGAGGATGTCGGTCAATTTAGAGACGATCATCGAGCGCAGGTAATTTTCGATCTCGCGCGTTTCGTAGATGCCCTGATTCCCCACGATGGTGTTGACGAAGAGCGAAGGATCGTTGATGATCATGCTGTAGGTGCCGAAGGCACGCAACCGCACCATGCCCAGATCGGCATCGCGCAAGGTGACGGGCTGGGATGTCCCCCATTTCATATCGGTAAAGGTGCGCGTATTGACGAAATAGACTTCAGATTTGAAGGGACTTTCCCCAAAGGGTAGCTTGAAGAGCCGGTCGATCAGCGGAAGGTTCTGGGTGCTGAGCGTGTGGCGACCCGGCCCGAAGGTGTCGAGCGCGCGGCCATCCCGATAGAAGACAGCCGCTTGATTTTCGCGGACGATCAGTTGGGAACCCAGGCGAAATTCTCCCGATCCCCGCTCCGGGACCCGTTGAACGATCTGATTCGGACTTTGGTCGGTCCATTCCACAACGTCGAGTATTGGCATCGTATCTCCTTGTATATTGAAAGCTTTGTTCGTTGTGTAGCGCGTGCCTTCGGCGGCACGGCGTGGTTAGCGCTCGCTGTCTGGGTCGGTGGAGATCGTCCACGAGGTGTCGCCGCCGTCCGAGGCGTCTGCGTCGGGGTCGACGGGCGTCGTGAAATCGCGGTTCAGCGCCGCGAACTTGTCACCGCCATCGGGCGCGGGGTTGGCTTGGTCGGGGGGCGCGGCCTCGTTCACCGCGTCGAGCGACGAAGACCACGAGGTGTCGCCCTCGCCGACCGGCGTTTCGACGTAGGCCGACACGCCCTCGTCGTCGCTCGCCGACGGCTCGTTGAAGGTATTGATCAGATGGGCGCGTTGATCAAAGCTGCTGTGCAACCTGTCGAGCAGCTCGCTCAACGCCGCTACCGAATCGCCCGAGCTGCTATGGCCCATTTTGGCGATCAGGTCGCCGACCTTCTCCACCCCGTTTGCCATCTCCAGATCGAAGGCGTAGAGTCGATCCAGCACGACCTCGTCCACCACATCATCGTCAAAGAAGCCGGTGAAGCCGTAGCTGGCGGTCCGAATGCGATCGGCCAGATGTTGCAAGCGGCCGATCACCCGATCCAACTGCTCGACCGTGCTGAAATCTCCATTGTTGATCAACTGCTCCTGCACACGTGTGATCCGCGTGACTTGGCTGCTGAAGGCCGCGGATGTCGCGTCGCGCAACTCCTTGTCCGCCGCCCGGCGACTCTCTTTATCGGCGTAGCCCTTGTAGCCCGGAATCTTGTCCGCAAGCCCCTTCAATTTTTCCGCAATCGTACTCATCGATCTTCCTTTCAGTGTGGTGGGTCGCTTTGAGATGGTATTCGTTGGCTCTGTGGTTGGTGCTTTTCAGCGTTTCGGCGAATGGGAAGTTGGTGGCAGGCGAGGCGTTGATACCCGCTGTATCATTCTCAATGTCGTCGTCCATCAAGCATCGAGAATCGGGAAGCATGGCATCTTCAAGGATTGGCGAGGTAAGCCTTGCACCTTGCCCCTTGTGAACGGCGCGCCTTCACCCCCAACGCCACCCCTTACAAGAAAATTTCACTACCGCACCACGGACATTGAATGACACCTTTGCCGACCAGCTTTAGCTCGCCCCCACAGTTGGGGCATTGGCCACTCTGCCGCATGGTACGGGCTTCGCGTGAATAGAGCACGCCCTCGTCCCAATTGACGTAACCGCTGAACAGCCCTTTGCCCACCAAGTCATAGATATCGTTTTTGACCGAGTCAACTGACGTATTGAGTTCCAGTGCCGCCTCGCGGATCGACAGCTCGCCCCGTGTTTGCAGCATATTCAGCAGGGCACGCTGCTTTTCGACGGCGGCCATGGCCACCGATTCTCGCTTCGCATTCTGCAGCGTGTAAAGACCGCCGCCGACCATGAGGGCGACGATGGCGGCGAGCGGTACCTGCAGCAGCAGGAATCCGGTCATCTCAAAGTTGCCTTCGTTGATGTTTGCGATGCCCCACAACGTCCCCAGCGTGCCGATCAGCGCTCCCACGACGATGAAAGTCCATGCGACTACTTTGCTATTTCCCATGGCGTTACGTTGTCTGTCCTTGTTGTTTCCGTCTGTCGCGAATCCTGTTGCGGCATTTACGGCGTATCATCAACGCCTGATCCTAACGTGATGCCAAGGCCACAGCAGCGGATGAGCAATGTGTACTCAGGTCTCACCCCTCTCATCCAAAGCCGCCGCCCCCACCGCCCCCACCGCTGAAACCGCCGCCGCCACTGCTGCCACTGCTGCTGGGCGACGAAGTCAACGTCGAAGCGGTTGTCGACAGCATCGAAGCCAAGCCATTGCTCATGCCCTGCAAGCCCAACGCCATGCTGTCGCTGGCGCCCTGCAGGCCGCCGCTGCGACCTCCGCTCGACGAGGTGAAAACGGAGGAATCATCGTTGCCGCTGGCGGGGTCGGAGCCGTAGTAAGTGCCGCGACTGTAACCGTAAGGATTGTACCATGTTGGCACCTGCGCGCCCACCTGCTCGAACATCTTCATGTATCGATCTTCCATCCCGAAGGCGATGGCATAGGGCAGATAGGCATCCCATAGTTCCCGTTTCTTCTCGATCTCATCGGGGTAGCGTTCGATCTCGTCCAAATACCGTTTGAAGGCACGCCATTTGCTGGCGGCTTCGCTGCCCAATTGGGTTTTGGCGGGCATACGCGGGCCGATGATCGCAGCGGCGATCCCCAAGAGGGCGAGGCTGAAGGGCAGGCAGGCGATCGCGGGGGTGAGGTTGAACTCGCCCTGTAAGATGCTTGTCAACATGAAGCCGCCGCAGATCATCAGCAGCGCGACCGTGATCCCCAGCCCGATGTAGCGGCTGCGGACCTTCGCAGGGTTGCTGGCGAACCACGCCTTCGACACGACCTCGTCGTAGAGCGCGTTTTTCACTTTGGGCACGGTGGAATAGAACTTATTCCTCAACTCGCTCACCTCCACCTCGCGCTGGCCGCCCGAAAAGAGACGATTGATGATGAGCGTTTCGGCTTTGCCTTTCGCGATCGACTTATCGAGCAGCTCGTAGCGGTAGTCGTGCGACTCGCTGCCGAAGAAGCTTTTCTCCGGCTCCAACTCCGTGATGCGAATCGCGCCTCGCTGCGCCAAGCCAACCAACGTCGCCATGACATCGCGCATGTCGGCTTTCTCGTTGAGCAAGGTCCCAACCACCCCCGGCGGTGTGCCATCCGGCGGCTCGCTCAAATAGTTGGCGACCAGCGCCACTTCGGGGTCGCGGCCCCGTGCACGCCAGTTGAGATAGAGGGCGACCAGGCCGCCGACCAGTGCCACCAAGCTGCCAAAAGGAAAGAGGTAGTTGAGGAGGGTGTTGAGGCCGCTGACCCGTTCCTGCTGTGCCACCTCACGGTCTGCGTCGGCCTGCCAGGGCGCGGGGCTGCCCGCCACCACCCCGTGGGGGAACTGTACCCGCACCTCAAGTTCTCGCCGAGTCGGAATGACCCCGGTTGAGGTGAAGGTGACCGTGCGCCCCTCATTGCTGATTTCAGAGATCGCGTCGGCGCCGTAACTCTCCACCCGTTCGGCGGGGGCGTTGGGCGGCAGGTTGACCGTGACCACGCTTTCGTAAACTTCTGCGGGCCGGTCGTCGTAGACGGCCTTCCACCACAGTTGGTCGCCGTCCTCGTAGTAGCGGAGCGCCCCTTCGACGGTATAACTCAGATCCACGCTGTGGCGGCCCGAAACATCGGCCTCGGGGAAATAGTATTTGATGTAGGCCGTATCGTCGTTGATCTCGGTATAAAAGGTGCCGTGCTCACCCGTGTCATAGGCCACTTCGTCGAGGGTCACCCCATCGGCCACCACCCTGATATCGCCGATGCCGGTGGTTCGTCCAATCTGAATATCGCGATAGCCGAAGTTGAACAGGCCGGAGGTGAAGTTGACTTCGTTGTGCTCGGTGATCTCGACATGGCCACTTTCAAGGACGTTGATCGTTACATCGAACCGTTCCCAGTGGAGTGACTGATCCTGCGCATGGGCGACCGAGCGGGGAGCAAGCAGCAGCAGGGCGGCGATGGCCGCAAAGAGCAGAAGAGTTGGGACGTTGCGACGGGGCGCATGGCGGGGCATAGCGTAGTGCTACCTCGTTGAATCGATTAGGGTTTGGGGCAAAGCCAGTGACGGCGAGGGCCGCGCGGCCCTGCCACGCGGGGCCAGGGGCGGCCACGTCGCCGGGCAATGATAGGGCATTGTCAACCCCCTGCCAAGCCATCGCTCAACCGCGCCAGCCCCATGGTCTTTCGTGGTTTTCCCGCGTGCTCTACGTTGCAAGGTGCGTTGGGGTCGCAGCGAGAAGCGCGGCCCGCACTACGCAGAGAAACGTGCCACCGCATCAGTTTTTGATGACCGTTGGTAGGTGAGGGTACCGGGATACGAGCGCAAAAGGCGCGGCGGGAGCGAGGGGAGCGCGTTGTGAAAGCGATGAGGATGGCATGTCCGCGATGCACGATTCACGATTCGACCCCACTCCCATCCTGCCTCTTGGGTCAATCGGTGTCAGGGCGTCAAATAATCGCGCAAGCGGCGGGCACGGCTGGGGTGACGGAGGCGGCGCAGTGCTTCCCCCTCAATCTGGCGGATCCGCTCCCGCGTCAGGCCGAATTTCTGCCCCAACTCCTCCAGCGTGTGGGCGCGGCCATCGATCAGGCCGAAGCGCAGCCGCAGAATGCGGGCCTCGCGCGGGCTGATCGAATCCAAGGCACTTTCCAATTCTTGGCGCAGCAAATCATGGGTCGCCGATTGGGGGGGGGAAGGGGTGTCGTCATCCTCCAAGAAGGAGCCAAGCTCGCTGTCTCCATCCTCACCCACGGGCTTTTCCAACGAAAGCGGGCGGCGGCTGATGCGCAACATCCAGCGGATTTTCTGGGGTGACAACTCCATCGCGGAGGCCAACTCGTTGGGGCTAGGTTCCCGCCCCAAGCTCTGTTCCATCTCGCGGCTGATGCGGTAGAGCTTGCGGATGCGGTCACTCATGTGGACCGGCACGCGGATGGTGCGCCCTTGATCGGCGATGGCGCGGGTGACGGCCTGCCGAATCCACCAGGTGGCGTAGGTGCTGAACTTGAAGCCGCGCGTGTAATCGAATTTGTCGACCGCCTTCATCAGCCCCAGGTTGCCCTCTTGGATCAGATCGAGAAAAGGAACGCCCTGCCCCATATATTTCTTGGCGATGCTGACGACCAGACGCGAATTGGCTTTGGTCAGATGATCGCGGGCCAATTCGCCCAGCCGCACTTGGCGGCGCAACAGATCGAGCTGATCGTCGCTTTCATAATCGCCCGCGTCGATCTTCTCCTGCGCTTTACGTCCCTCGTCGAATTGGCGTGCCAGCTCTACTTCCTGCTCGCCCGTCAACAGCGGCACGCTTCCCACTTCGCGCAGGTAGAGGCTGACCGCATCATCGCTGTCGATGCCGGTCAGATCGAAGATCGGCGTTTCCGGCGTACGGTCCACCAGCTTGAAATCTTCCAACACCTCTTCGCTCGGGTGGCCGTTCGCCGCAGCTTTGAGTTGCGCTTGTTCCGCGGCTTCCTGGGTGGGGTAAAACGGGATGTTGTGCTCGTCGAGTCGCTGGTAGAGATCATCAACCTCGTCAAGGTGGCTTTCGAGGTCGGGGAAAAGGCGAAGAATTTCGCTCTCGATGAAGAAACCCGTCGCTTGTGCGTGGGCCAAGAGATCGTCAATGGAGGTGGGTTGGGGGGCAGCACCGTTACTGGTCATTAATTGACTCCAAAGGTTCACCCCCATGGGTCCACATGGGTTGCAATGGGAGGTGTGAGTAGGGAAGAGGCAATTCGGTTAGCGTACGGGCGAGCGGGATGTAATAGGGAAAGCAGCCCGTTAGCCATGGTATGCCAGCGTCGCTCTACAAATGCTCAACGCAGTATATCATAGTCAAATTTAGCAAGTCAACCCCTTTTGAGAAATTGGGGGTAGGCACGAGTGGTGCTACCCAACCGTGTGCGGCCTGTTATCGGCCCGTGACGTGGGGAGCCTGCCCAAAGCAACGTTGAAGGGTGTGAGCTGTCCGACCAGGGCGGGCCAAGGATAACCGATAGAAATTACGCAGCGGGGGCAAGCTTCATGGTTGTTCTCCCAGCGCCCCAAGCTCCTCTGTTTGTGAAACCGAGCTTCTTTACTCGCCGTTCGCCCATCTTGACAGCCTAACGCGAGATGGGGGCGTAGGCGTTCGGTCGGCATTCCAATCGCAAGGGTAGCACAGAGCGGACGATCCTGCGGCTTAAGGGGAGGCCGTTTTGGTTGACGAGGTGACGGACGTAACCCCCTAACGTGAGGCGAGGCGGGCGGGCACAAGGCCCGCCCCTACACGGCTACGCAAAAACACGGAGAGTCTTTGAACAGTGCACAACGCTTGAGTGCACCCTGAGAAATTGGCTCTATGCCAGCGTTGTACGAAAGGAGGAAAGGCCAATCACGCCCTACGCTAGGGGCTAGTTCGTTCAGAACAGAGGCCACCCGCAGCAGGCGACAGGCACAGGCGCACGATGGTCGATCCTATTCACGGCCCGCCTCCCTGCTTGCTGTATGGCGATAGCTGTCGTATGCTAGAATGCACGCCAGTAATCTTCTGAAAAGGATCTCCGATCATGAGCACCGACATTTTAATCGTCCTCGCGATCCTCGCCGTGACGACCGTGCTGCTCATTCGGGAGACCATCCGCGTCGACCTGCTGTCGCTCTTGGTGATGGGTGTGCTGGTGGTCGTCGGCATCCTGACGCCGATGGAAGCGGTCGCGGGTTTTGCCAACCCCGCCACGCTCACGGTCGCGGCCATGTTCGTGCTCAGTGCGGCGTTGCAGCGTACTGGGGCGTTGAACCGGATGGCGCAGAAGATGATGGCGGTGGCGGGTGAGAGCGAGAATCGTCTGTTGGTGACGCTGATGGCCGTTGTCGCCTTTCTTTCCGCCTTCATCAACAACACCGCCGCAGTCGCCGTCTTTCTGCCGATCACCATCCGTATGGCCGAGCGCATTAAAATCAGTCCCTCCCGGCTGCTGATGCCGTTGGCCTTTGCTGCGATCTTCGGGGGGCGCTGTACGCTGATCGGCACCTCGACCAACATCCTGGTCAGCTCGATGGCCGTCGAGCGGGGTCTCGACGGCTTTGGCATGTTCGAGTTCGCGCCACTCGGTCTGATCTATGTCGGGATCGGTATCCTCTACATGTTGCTGATCGGCGGTCGGCTGCTGCCCGACCGCACCGCCAACCAGCCCCTCGTCGAACGCTACGGCCTGCGCGAATTCCTGACGGAGGTCGTCTTGCTGCCCGGTTCGCCGCTGGTGGGGCGGCGGCTGGATGAGGTCGATGATCTGACGGAAGCCAATCTGCGCATCGTCAGTCGCAAGCAGCAGGGCTTTGGTCAGCAGATTCCTGGCCGCCACGAATTTTTGCAAGAAGGGGATGAACTGATCATCAGTGGCAACGCCCACACCATTCTGCGCTCACGGGCGCAGCAGGGGTGGAAGCTGCTGCCAGAGGCGGCGTTGGGCGACATTTTGCTGGACGAGGAGCAGAACGCGCTCACCGAGGTGATCGTGGCACCCGGCTCGCGGCTGGTGGGGCAGACCCTGCGCACCAGCGGCTTTCGCCGGCGCTACGGCGCGATGGTGGTGGGGATGCAGCATCACGGGCGGCTGATCGGCGAGCAGTTGGCCGATGTGCCGATGGAGGTCGGCGATCTGCTGCTGCTCTACGGTGCGCGGGACGATCTGCGGGCGTTGGTGGACGAGCCAGATCTCCTCATCACGCGGGATGTCAACGTGCCATCGGTGCGCAGCCGCAAAGCGCCCTTCACCCTGCTCGTCATCGCGCTGGTGGTCTTTCTGGCCGCCTTCAACATCGTCAACATCGTGATCGGCGCCATCATGGGTGCGGTGGTGCTGGTGCTGGGGGGCGTGATTTCTGCGGAGGAAGGCTATCAGTCGCTCGATGCGCCCGTGCTGATCATGCTGGCCGCGATCCTCTCCTTGGGGGTGGCGATGGACAAGAGCGGCACCGCGAAACTACTCGCTGATGAAGCAGTGCGCTTCGCGGGGCCGTACGGCCCCCATGCGCTGGTGGCCACGACCTTTGCCATCACGACCGCGTTGACCAACATCATGTCCAACAACGCCGCCGCCGCGCTGCTGACCCCAATCGCGATTTCGATTGCCAACAGCTTCGGCATCAGCCCCGTGCCGCTGTTGATGGCCGTCGCCTTTGCCGCCGCCGCCAGCCTCGCCACGCCGGTCGGCTATCAGACCAACCTGATGGTCTATGGGCCGGGGGGCTACCGCTTCTCCGACTACACGCGGGTCGGTCTGCCCCTTAGCCTGATTTTGTGGCTCGTCTCCGTGATTATGATCCCCCTCCTTTGGCCCTTTTGAGCGGAAACGCAGAAGGGATTTTGGTGCAAGGGGCAAGGTGCAAGGTGAATGGTGCATGGTGCATGGTGCATGGTGCATGGGCAGAGGTTGGGGAAACGTTTCGCCGCTCTGCCGTTGCTGCTCACGCCAAACCACCGGACCCATTAAACCCGTAAACTCCCAACTCACCAAACTCATCAAACTCATCAAACTCACCAAACTCACTCACTCCGAGGTAAGCCCATGCCCCCAACCCCCATTCCGCTGACCGTGAACGACGAAAGCTTCGAGCGTTGGGTGCTGCAGAGCGAGCTGCCGGTGGCCGTCCTCTTTTGCACGCCCAAATTCGCCAACTGCCAAACGATGCGCCCCCGTTGGGATGGCTTGGCACAGCAATTCGGCGACAGGCTGCGGGTGGCGCTGCTCACCGTCGACGATAATCGTCGCTGGGCGCGGCACTTCAAGGTCACGGCACTGCCTACCACGCTTTGGTTCCGCAACGGGAAGGCGCAGCAACGCGCCGAAGGGCTGTTGAGTGAGGCCGAGCTGCGCGAACGGGCCGAGGCGCTGATCGCGGGGCGCGACCCCAAGATCGAATCAACGCCGAGCAAGGGGCCGCTGATCTTGACCGACGCCAGTTTCGCGGCGGCGATTCGATCCGAGACGCCGACGCTTGTCGATTTTTGGGCGGCGTGGTGCGGCCCCTGCCGCATGATCGCCCCCGTGATCGAGCGGCTGGCCGACCAGATGGGTGATCGGGCGACTATCGCCAAGCTGAACGTGGACGAGAATCCGCGCACCGCCCAACAGTTCAACGTTCGCTCGATCCCGATGCTCCTGATCTTCAAGAACGGCCAAGTCGTCGACCAACTGGTCGGTGCGCAGCCCGAGCCCGTGATTCGGCAGCGGTTGGAAGCGGCGTTGAGGGGATAGCGAATCGACAATCGGGATCCTCAATCACGGCACCGTGCTGACGCGGGACGTCGTACCGGTCATGTCGAGCCTGCTGCACCGCGCCCGCGGCCGCCAACAGCCCGCCACGCCCTGACCCCGCGCCAATCACCACGCAACACGCCGGGGCCACCCCACGCAAAAGCAACGCAAAGCGCGGTGGGGCGCCCACGGTGACGCAAAGCAAAGCGCCGCTCATCGCAATGATGGGCGGCGCTTTGCGTGGTGGGGGCGGTGTGGGGGCCGTGCGCGTTCGTCGGGCTATCGCTCGCCATCAGCCGCCGCGAGGAGCGACAGCGGAATAGCAATCCGGCGCATGGCATTGTTGGGCATTTATTTCATTATTTCAACATCTTCTGGTATGCGTCCTTCTTGAAATGCTATTTTGTGCTGAGCATTACCTAAATCCATTGTAAACTTAATCCATTCATTTCCATCTAGAATAGCCATACACCATTCACCATCAACATTGTCAGAGAATTGCCATAAAATGTGATATCCATCAGTGTTAGAAAACCCTTCCATATCCGCTTGAAAAATACCGCCTAATTCATTCCATAGTTTTTCCTTGATGGTATCAACGATTTGCCAACCATCACCATCATGTATTGGGTTTAAAATTTGAAATGCATAAATTACCTTTACCGTTGGCAAGTATTCTTTTAGCCAATTGACAGCTGACTCCGGTTTATATTCTTCAACATCTTCGAGGAATTCTTCAATCTCTTCTTCTCCCAGCAAACCTTCCTTCACTGGGTTCTTCTCCATTATTGCAATGACCTCTTTCTTTTTATTCTTTACCGCAGCTTGATACCAGTCATTTTCGTCACCATCTTCAATCTCAAGATATACGCCAATCCTATTTACTTTAAGATATTTCTCAATTTGAATCAGTGGAACATTTTTATCAGTTGTGGCCAGAAACCTCACGTAGTAACCCATTTTGCTTTCCCTCACGCCTAACGGTAGACTGGATGCCATGTTCGGTGGCCCTCAAAGAGGCGAACTATGGCTGGCAACATAAGACACCATATTGCTTTTGTATACGGCCAGATTATTTCGGAGGACATCAAATCTATAGAAGTGAGATTCGACACCTCGCTTGTTATCGATGTCACACCCGTAGACAGATTTTTCATAGTTAGCACACAGGAGGCGAGCATTCCATGTGAATTAGTGGCTTTTGATGAGAACCAAAAGCCACTGCGTCAGTTTGTTTTATCTAGTGACAGCAGGTGCAGTGCACAATGATGAGACAAAAAGAGGCACCCTTACAGAGTACCTCTTTTTGGAAAACTGTGAAGCTACAACTTCTTCTAATATGTGCTGAAGGATTGATATGTGGTGCAGTTGCCAGTCACGGTCAGCGTCCAGTCCAAGGTGTACTTGAATCCTAAACCTCCACCCCAAGCCCAGAAGAATTTTCCACTGGTATCACCCGTGATTGGGTTTGAACCGCTGAAGCCACCTTCGTATCCGTCAGTTACCCACTGCGAGAGTTGCTGAACGAAGTGATGCTTTGCGCGGTGCCAATTAACCCAGGCTGTAGTTTCGGTGTAATACCAAATCGGAAGGTTGATTGTGCAACGAAGATCAATGGTAACAGCCAAGAAGGGGCCTGCGCAGGCAGGCCCATTGGCCGACAGGCCCTCCAGCGGGGATTTTAATCCCCGCCCCCCGGTTACACCGTCCATTCCACATCCACAATTGTCTATGAGAATGGGTATGAGTTGGACTTGGCCATCTTCCTCAAGGCCCACCGGAAGGTTGATTGTGCAACGTCGATCAATGGTAACAGCCAAGAAGGGGCCTGCGCAGGCAGGCCCCATGGCCGACAGGCCCTCCAGCGGGGATTTCAATCCCCCGCCCCACGGTTACACCGTCAATTCCACATCCACAATTGTCTATGAGAATGGGTATGAGTTGGACTTGGCTATCTTCCTCAAGGCCCATCGGAAGGTTGATTGTGCAACGTCGATCAATGGTAACAGCCAAGAAGGGGCCTGCGCAGGCAGGCCCCATGGCCGACAGGCCCTCCAGCGGGGATTTTAATCCCCGCCCCACGGTTACACCGTCAATTCCACATCCACAATTGTCTATGAGAATGGGTATGAGTTGGACTTGGCCATCTTCCTCAAGGCCCAAAAGCTCCATGATGGGCTTGTCCAAAATTAGCGCATTACTGTTTCCGACTTTTCTGAGTGGCTTGATCATTCCACGCTCCTCGTAGCTTATAACGTCGCTAAGCGAGAGCGTTAGAAGCGCCATCCGGCCCCTCTGAGCCATGATGGAACAAGCCTTGGCATGGCCAACCCAGTAATGCGTATCAACGATAAACCTTCGTAGAGCGTTGCCGCTGGGCCTCGCAAGCTAGCGGTCAATATGCAACGTGTGGATTGTCTCATTTTCCACGGCGCGCCTGAGGCGAAAGCCACCCCGCCTCGGCGTGGGAATCCTGCGCTTCCTCGCTAAATCTGGTCGCACCCTACGCACCAACGGCCGATTCTCGATCAATCGGCCGCGATCATTTCCTTATCGTGCAGCGCCAGCAGTTCTTCCATCGGCGGGGCAAACTGGCTGTTGTACAGGTCGGCGTAGAGGCCGCCCTTGGCCAGCAACGTTTTGTGCTGGCCCTGTTCCACGATGTCGCCGTCCTGCATCACCAAAATCACATCCGCATCCCGAATCGTCGAGAGGCGGTGGGCGATCACGAAGCTGGTGCGGCCCGCCATCAGTCGATCCATCGCCCGTTGAATCAGCACCTCGGTGCGGGTATCGACCGAGCTGGTCGCTTCATCCAAAATCAGGATCTTCGGATCGGCCAGCACCGCCCGCGCGATGGTCAGAAGCTGCATCTGCCCCTGCGAGATGTTGCTCACTTCCTCGTTGATCCTCATCTCGTAGCCGCCGGGCAGGGTGTGGATGAAATGATCCACATGGGCCGCTTGGGCCGCTTCGATCACTTCTTCGTCGGTCGCGTCGCGCCGCCCGTAGCGGATGTTCTCCATGATCGTGTCGTTATAAAGCCACGTGTCCTGTAAGACCATGCCGAAGTTCTGCCGCAGGTCGTGGCGGGTCATCTCACGAATATCGGTCCCATCGATCAGGATTGCGCCGTCGTTCACGTCATAGTAGCGCAGCAGCAGTTTGACGAGCGTGGTCTTGCCCGCGCCGGTGGGTCCCACAATCGCCACCTTTTGGCCGGGCGGTACCTGCAGCGAGAGATCGTGGATGATGATCTCATCGGGGTTGTAACCGAAGCGCACATGGCGGAACTCGACCGCGCCCGCCACTGACGGCAAACGGACCGGGTTCGCAACCTCGTCCACCTCTTCCGGCTCCGCCAAGAACTCGAAAACCCGCTCGGCGGCGGCGGCGGTCTGTTGCAGGATGTTCGAAAGGTTGGCGAGCTGGGCCAGCGGATGATTGAAGGAGCGGACGTACTGGATGAAGGCTTGGATGTCGCCCACCGTGATCGCGTTGCGCACCGTCAGCCAGCCGCCCACCACCACCACCGCCACATAGCCGAGGTTGCCGATGAAGCCCATGATCGGCATCATCAGGCCCGACAAAAACTGCGACTTCCACGCCACATCGTAGAGCGTTCCGTTGTAGCCGTCGAAGGTGGCGATGCTCTGTTCTTCCCCGTTGAAGGCTTTCACCACGCGGTGGCCGCCGAACATCTCTTCCACATGGCCGTTGACATGGCCCAGATAATCCTGCTGCTCACGGAAGTAGACCTGGGAGCGCTTGATCACGGTCGAGACGAAAACGAGCGAGATCGGGATGACCAGCAGCGCGACCAAGGTCATCTGCCAACTGATCGACAGCATCATCCCCAGCACCCCCAACACGGTGATGAGGGCGGTGATCAGTTGCATCAAATTCTGACTCAGGGTCTGGTTCACCGTATCGACATCGTTGGTGAGCCGCGAGAGCACCTCGCCCTGCGTGGTGTTATCGAAGTAGCGCAAGGGCAGCCGGTTGATCTTCAGCGCGATCTCACGACGGAAGCGGTAGGTGATGTCGGTGGAGATCCGCGCCATGATCCAACCCATCGCATAGGAAAAGGCGGCCGCGGTCAAGTAGAGCAGCATCATGATCGCCAGAATGCGTCGGATATAGGCGAAGTCGATTCCGCCCGTGCCCGCGATCTGCGCCATCACCCCTTCGAAAAGGGCGGTGGTCGCATTGCCCAGCACTTTGGGCCCCACGATATTGAAGATGGTCGAGCCAATCGCAAAGAGCGTAACGATCAGTAAGCGACCCTTGTAAGCGCTCAGGTAGCCGAGCAGGGTTCGCATCGTGGCGCGGAAGTTCTGCGCTTTCTCGCCGCCCCCCATGCTGCCCATGCCATGGCCCGGGCCACCAAAGCCGCCGCGTCGTTGTGCTGTCATGCCGCAAGCTCCTCTCGCGTCAATTGCGATCGTGCGATCTCCTGATAGGTCTCGCAGGATGCCATCAATTCGTCATGGGTGCCACGCCCCACTGCCCGACCCTGATCCAACACGATGATCTGATCGGCCTCGCGGATCGTCGAAATCCGTTGGGTCACCACCAGCAGGGTGCGCGGGCCTAGCCGTTCCCGCAAGGCGCGGCGCAGGGCCGCGTCGGTCCGGTAGTCGAGCGCGGAAAAGGTGTCGTCAAAGATGTAGATCGGCGCATCTTTGACGAGGGCACGCGCGATGGAGAGCCGTTGCCGCTGGCCGCCCGACACGTTACTGCCCCCTTGGGCGATCTCGGCGGCCAAGCCGCCCTCTTTGTCGTAGACGAACTCCGCCGCCTGCGCGATGTCGATCGCTTCCGCCAACGCTTCCTCGGTCGCCTGCTGATCGCCGAAGCGCAAGTTGCTGGCGATGGTCCCGGAGAAGAGCACGGCCCGCTGTGGCACATAGCCGATCTTTTCGCGCAGATCGTGCTGGGTCACATCCCGCACATCCACCCCATCGATCAGGATCTGCCCCGACGAGACGTCGTAGAAGCGCGGAATCAGATTGACGACCGTCGACTTGCCACTGCCCGTCGAGCCGATGAAGGCGGTCGTTTCGCCGGGCTTGGCCACGAAGCTGATATCGTGCAGCACATCGCCCTCGGCGTCGGGATAGCGGAAGGTGACATCACGGAACTCGACCGTGCCTTTGAACGCGCCGTTGAGCGGCAGCGGGTTGACCGGATCCTTGATGATCAGATCGGTTTCCAGCACATCGGCGATCCGCTCCGCCGAAACGCTGGCGCGGGGCAGGATGATGAAGAGCATGGAGACCATCAGGAAGGCGAAGACGATCTGCATCGCATATTGCAGGAAGGCCATCATGTCGCCGACCTGCATGTTGGCCTGCGCCACTTGGTTGGCCCCGACCCACAGGATGACGACCGAAAGCACGTTGAGGATCAGCATCATCAGCGGCATCATCACCGCCGTGACGCGGGCGATGAAGAGCGTGTTATCGGCCAAGTCGCGGTTGGCCGTGTCGAAGCGTTCTTCCTCGAACCCTTGTTTGTTGAAGGCGCGGATGACCAGCAGCCCCGAAAGTTGCTCCCGCGCGACCGCGTTCAGCCGGTCGATCAACTGCTGCATGATACGAAATTTCGGCATAGCGATCGAGACGATCAGGATGACGAGACCGATCAGCACGATGACCGCCACCGCGATCGTCCACCACATCGACGGCCCCTTGTTGATGGCCCGAATCGTGCCGCCGATACCCATGATTGGGGCGTAGAAAGCCAGCCGTACCATCATCATCGTCACGGTTTGCAGTTGGGTGACATCGTTCGTGGAGCGGGTGATGAGGGAGGCGGTCGGGAACTTGTCGAACTCGACGCCGGAGAAGCTTTCGACTTTGCGAAAGAGATCGTGGCGCAGATCGCGGCCAATGCCCGCCGCAATTCGGGATGAGAGATAACTCACGCTGACCGCGGCCAGCGCGGACAGCAAGGTCATCAACAGCATGATGCTGCCGACACGGATGATATAGCGGTTCTGTCGGCCGTGGCTTCCCGCTTCCAAGATGTCATATTCAGCGCGCACACGGGCAATCGCCGCTTGGCGCACCATCGACTCGCCCATGACCTCAACGCGGGCGTCCATCGCGGCAGCCATTGCCTCCCGTTGCGCTGCGGGTGTTCGCGCCAGTAGTTGGAAGAGATCGGTGCCGGGGGGCAACGTCGACGGATCGAAGCCGCCCATCGCTGCACCGCCCATCTCTTGGGCCGCCTCGGGGTTGGCCATGAACTGTTCAACCCCCGCCACCGAGAGCCACGCTTTGGCCAGCGGCGTGCTGAGGGCTTCTCTCTCGCTGTCGCTCAGATCGTTCAGCACATAGAGCGATTCACCCTCCTCCAACAGCGGATAGTCGACCGCTTGTTCAGCCCAGAGGCTGTCGCCCGGCTGCGCCAAGCGGTAGCTTTCACTCAGCCGCTGCTGATCCGCCTCGCTGAGGAAGAGGCGCAGATGATCATAGCTGCTGGTGCGCATCGCCTCCGGCACCGTACTTTCGACCCCGCCCTGCTGGATGCCCACATTCACGATCTGCGAGAGGTAGTCGGGCAGCGCCAAATCGAAGTTGGCCTGTGCAAAGAGCAGCACGACCGAGGCGATGAAGATGGTCATGTAGGGGTTTAGGTAAGATCGCAGTCTTAGCATGGGGATTCTCTGTTTGTCTTTTATGTGGGGCACGGTGCAAGGTGCAAGGTGCAAGGGTTGTATGTCGAAGCCATGAAATGATAATGGTGCCCGATTTTATGGGGGGCACGGTGCACGGTGCAAGGGATGCATGGCGAAGCAATGTAGAAGCCATGGGCCTCTCTATCTCTATCTCTGCCCTACGCCGTTGCCTCGGCCTGCTTCACGCCCATCAGGTGCTGGCTCAACTTGCCCAGCAGCACCACCAAGGTCTGTTGTTCATCGCCGCTGAGGGTGTCGAAGGCGCGCTCGATCATTGCCAGATGATCGCTGATATGATGAGTGACCATCCGTCGCCCCTCATCGGTCAAGCTGATGCCGAAACGGCGACGGTCGTCGGGGTCAAGGCGGCGCTGTACCAACCCCTCTTCTTCAAGGTTGCGGATGAGGCTGCTCATCGTGCCGCGCGTCACCCCTTGCATCTCGCTGATTTGTGAGGGGTTCATCTGCGGGGTGGCATGCATCTGCTCGGCAAAGAAGAGGTGCAGCAGCACCCGGTATTGAGCGAACGACATGCCGCTTTCGATCAGGCTCTGTTCTCCCAACAGGGTCAGCGCACGCCCTAGGAAGGCGATCTCGTCCATCAGGCGGACGGACTGGGCCGGCACCGTGGGATGTAGCCGCTGGATAAAGGCGATCCAAGCAGCCCGGTGCTCCGTGTCGTTCAGCCACGCATGTCGTTTCATCGGCTCTCGTTCTATTATGGGTACTAAGAATTAGACGGCTTATTGTAAGCTGTCAAACTATCTTTGTCAAGGGGGAGCTGAAGGAGCTGCGGGAGCTGGGGGAGCTGCGGGAGCTGGGGGAGCTGGGGGAGCTGAAGGAGCTGGGGGGGCGAGGCGGTCTTTGGCGTAGAAGGGAGGTGGGATGCGGTGTGGGGGTGTAGGGGTGTGAGGGTGTAGGGCGGGCAAATCGAAACGCAATGCCATCACAGTATGCCCTGTGCAGCATGCGTAGGGGATGGGGTAATGCGAGGCAAGGAGAGCGACTTTGGGGGTGATAGTTGCTTACGATCCAAGCACGGTGGGGAATGACGGGCGGAGAATGACGACGAAGTTCACCAGTATAGGCGGTGGTTCTGCATAACTTTGTTCAGGTGTCTATAGAGCTTGCACCTTGTCGAGCGACGGGCTAGCTATTGATTCATTCCTCATAGAATTGACGGCATATCTGAGGCAGGCATATATATCTTCTATTGCGCTTCATCTGTATACAGCTCCGCGTATGACAGATCAGCGTGCTCGAACTGAAGCGAGTGCTTGATCATGAGGTCCCGAATAGCTTGCAGGTCTAGCTCTGGGGGAATATCGATGCAGACGTAGTTGGGATTAGCGCCCTCGTATGAGCAGCCGACCTCAAGAAGCTGTTTTAGCACCACCGTTGAATCGCCGCTCTCAACCGATGATTGCTCAAAGATCACTCGGATGGTCTTGTGTCCAGACTTCTCTAGAACATGCCTAAATGTTGGCCGCTGTTCTTCTGGGCTAAATGACGCATAGACCACGTCCTTCCACGAACCCGAATAAGCATAGAAGGGGGAATTATCCAACTGATAGTGGTCCCCGCCGAGAGGAGTAGCCCACAACGTTTCGACTATCGCGCTGCCATCTTCTTCCGGGACACGAAACAAGATCTTTACCATTTCAGAGTGATTGTTCATGTTGCCCAACGGTGGCATCAGCCGCCGTGCGTCTTCCGTAGTCGCGATGCGGGTAAAGGCGGACACTATTTCTGCACCGACTTGGGTCGCAACCTCAGGATGTGCCACGAGATTGAGATACCACAGTGGATGATGTGGTGCGTCACCATTCGATGCTACTAGCAGGTAGTTGTTGTTTTCGTCACGACCATAAATGGGTGCCGTTCGGCGCCGCATCCCCGAATTTCGTCCACGCATCGTAAGCAGCAGTGTCGGAAGGCTACGCCACCGATGCCCATGTGCGCCGCACTGTTGATATAGTCCTAATTATGACGGTTTACCCATGTGATTGAGCTATCAACACCCTGTTCTGGGGACGGCCTCATGCCGTATTTTCGTCGCTATCGGCGAAGGCCAGTCCTTGCGCATCGAGAGCATTACGCAGTAGAACGATCACTTTTGGCCCAACGCCATGTAATTTCAGGAGATTCGCTTCAGTCACATGCGTTAACTCCTCTAGATGGGTATACCCAGCGGCGGCAAGTGCCCGCGTTGCTGGCTTGCCCAAGCCGGAGGGTAGGGTATGTGGAACTATAGTTCGCTCGGACTCGGTCATCGTCAGTGCTCCTATGAAGTATGGTACATGGAGAATATACCATGAAAAGATGCGGTTGTCTAGCACGAATGTTCGATAGGATGACCCAACGCTCCGGTTCAGGCGCGTGAGCGAAGCGAACGCAAGCTCCAACCGGTTGTTAGCCCTTCATGCTTCTCGTATGCCAGGCTCTCGGTGGTCGCTATCCTATTCCTGCGTCGGTGACCGCTTTGAGCAGGATGGGTAGATACCCAGCGTCCAGCGTCAGATGATCAAGCACCTCATGAGCTGGTTCCAGATTGCGGTGCGAAACCTCGAATAGGGGTTCCCATGGATTCAGACTGACCTCGGCGCGCCAGAACGAGCGGACTAGCGTCAACCCAGCTTCATGTCCATAAATGCACCGGACACGAGAGAACCCGAGCAGTCTGGCGTTGCCAACTACCGCACATGCCTCCTCCAGCATCTCTCGACGCAGGGTCTGCTCCCAGGTCTCGTTCGCCTCTGGCCGACCAGCAGGAAAGTCCCAGCGAATGCCATCAGAGCTGATCAGGGGAACATCCCCTGTCTCGGTCAAGCAGATGCCTGCGGCTCCGTGTGCTTGCCCATCTGGCGTTGGGCTTGGAGGGTGCCAGGATATGAGCCATTCCTGCTCGTGCGCGCAGAGCACATACTCCTTGTAGTCCGCAGCGACCTAGCCTATCATGAATTCCTCCCATGTCTGAGGGCCAGCGCCCTCACCTTACTTGCTCCGCATGCGTCACCAAAAGGTGTCGCAGACGAACCACAGCGGAAGTTGCCGCGTGATCGTACGATGCGCCAGCAGCGGGGTCGCGTGCATGCACCTGTTGGGTGCAACCGTCCACATTTTACTTGGTTCCGTCCACTAATGCCTGCATTTCGTCAATGGTCAATGGCGGTTTCTGCCGATGAATGATCCCGTGACAGTTAGTACATACGGGGCGTAAATCCGTGATAGGGTCAACCGTGTACAATTCCCCCATGTCGGCTATTGGCACGACATGATGCACATGAACGTATCCCTGCCCTATGGTCATACCCTCCGTTTTAATCAAAGAAGCATCTCGAAATCTATTGAAGCTCCAAAATGTTGACAATGATTCTTCCATCTTATCTTCAAATCAGACCATGTAACTTTGTTGACTGTCAAAAATTCTCTTGTTTCTGCTGTCTATCAGTTCTACTGTATGAGTTCTGTATTGATTATATTCATCAACTGTTTGTGGCAATGGTGTGCGGTTAAAATTATCAAATAGCAAAGAAAATTTTATTTGTCCTTTTCTATTTACAAAATCCTGCAACATAAAGAAGTCAACATAGCCACTGAAATCAATAAACAGATCAAAAAAATCATTATATCTTGTAAGTGTGTTATAAAGGGGGCTGTACTCCTGCACATAAAAACGCCGAATGCACTCTAGGGTCAAATCAAACCTGTCACAGATTGTTCTATTTATACCTCTGGCTTGATTTATTGTAAAATCATTCTTTTTGTGAGCGGGAAAAATTATGTGCCCGCCAATTGTGCGAACTTTATGTTTTAACTCCTCTATATCAGGTTGAGATAGCCAACCATCAAATTTCCCATTGTATTTTCCATCAAAATGCGGACACATTCTGTCACTAGAGAAATTGGCATATAGGTTATTTTGAATAAGTAATCTGCCGTACTTGCCGTTAGACGCTAAGATTTCCAAATCAAGGATTTTTCCGCACGGCAACGCTTTATTCCATAACAGTTTATGGGCTTCATACAATTTTTGGCTATCCACATCGGGGTCCCCGCATTCGCTGTCTTTCCGAAAATCAAAATCGATATCGATCTTATTCATATCAGTTATTTCTGCCCGTCCTAACGCTAGCGCTCAGACGCGCTTGGAAGCTGAAGCGAAGCGTAAGCTGTAAGGCGTCGGCTGCAGCGGTTTGTTGGGTTGCATCGCTCGAGAACCAGCCCCCTATGGAAACCATGCGGACGTAACGGATGGGGCTCCGCTAGGGAAACTCGACTATCGGTTTCTTGGACGTCATGCCGGCAAAATATTGCTGAGCTTCTTCCAACTGCTCACAAGTTATCGTTGGCCATTTGTGCGCATCACTCACCGTCATCACAACTTCATCAATATCGCCGAGTCCTAGGGAAGAATACCTGATTGCGAAACAAAACACCGACAGCTGGAAATCGTTCAACGCACACTCAATCCACATTTTTCGATCTGCCATTCTTTGAGCTTCTGCGCGGAAGAATTCTCGATCGACGCCCTGATACAAGTAGAATACGTCCCAGCATCTTGTATGGAAGTTCATGATTGCAAATTGCTGTTCTCTCCCTGTCGCCATCAACCTATCATACTTATTTTGAATGGTAGCGTTCAAAGCAGCCCGCTCTCTACGCGTAAACAAGGCGAGTTCCCATGCGGGCTGGATGGTCAGCGAGTCAGGTCTGTTATGTGTCCGAATCGCAGAGATGAGGCCGTCGAGGAGTTCAGAGCCCTTGTTTTCTCGGTCTCTGCGGGCGATGTCAGCACTCCGCTCGACCTGGTACCGATACCAGAATCCCTTATTTGCCGATTCTCGCCATGATGCCATGTTGAAGGTGTTGTCGAAAAGCTTATAATGACCAACAAGCTCTTGCTCGAACTGATCGCCTAGCTGCAGGAAGGGTCCCGGATCCTCATACAACATTTCCTGCAGAAACCTGTGGCGATCGCCCAGGTACAGGCCGAGATCTGCGACAGTATCGGCTTCGGAAAGTAGGGTCTCGAAGTCACTGCGCGTCATGACGGCGATAGGGTGGGGGGCTTCAACGGTTAGTCGAACCGTATCATAGTGAAGTCGGTCTACTATACCCGGAGCATCAACCAGCACTACACCCCTTGTTGTCCTTTCGTTAAACTGGTCATGGTCATACTCCGTCGCCTCCCCTTGCTCGTTCGTCATCGAAATCGCCATCTCCGAGTTCGCGTAAATGTTGAAGTCAGTCAGTAGCTGGTCGCGTTTCTCTCCAATTCGCTTGACAAACCTCTTCGTTTTCGGGCCAGCAGTCGGGCTCCTCCAAATCACCTCAAAAATGACCAGCCAGTCACGCACCCAGACGACTACGTCACCAGCCTCAGCCTCAGATCCCTGGGTAAACTTCGGGTTTTGATACACGAAGCCGCCGAAATACTTACTGGTGCATAGGCGGGCGAAGAGTTCTTCAGATGGATTTTCGTCGTGCTGCATTTTATATCTGCCTGTTGAGCTGTTGCTCGAAACAGAAATCTTCCGAGTTGCGTCGGAAGCAAAGCTGATCCAAAAGCTCCTCACACTCTGTCACGTTGCGCATTGCTTATGCAACCGAACATCTCTTATGCCGATTCCCATGCGGCATAAGCCGCTCAATTTCAGTAGTTGCCGACGTTTATTCGGCATACGCTCCCTAAACGGAGTGCAAATGCCGACCCATGTGCGGCCTAAACCGAAAGACGGGTATTTATGCTGCCCCTCCACCCACTTCGCTATCACGATGTAGTTCGACAGCGTGATAGCACCGCGATACGTCGGATTTTGCGATAGACGCCCATGCCGAGCAAACCACGGCTCAGTCACCCAGAGCGGCCGATCACGACAAAATTCGCATGAGCGCTAACGCTCACCCCCGCAGAACAATTCTGAACTAGGATAGAACGCAGGGAGCATCGCGAAACCCTTGCAAGGACATTGGAATTACAAAGTGCCCAGCGCCAGCTTGAACGCAAGAGTGCCTAAATATCCCCGCCCACACCTTTGAACTTCTCAACAAAGTCAGAGATTTGGCGAAAGACGCTCTGCTTCTTGGTTATGTAATGGGGATTGAGCGGGCTCATTTTTGGCAGGGTCTCGTTGAGCGCCGTACCATTCTCACTGGCGTATTCTCGTTTCAGCGAGGCGACGATGTAGCGCTTCGCCGCCTCTTCATTCAAGCCTTCCGACCGGATCAACTCTTCGGCTTCACGGGCCTGCTCCGCTTGAGCGAATGTAAAAAACTCGGCGATAACCGTGGCTTTATCACCAATCGCGTCGAGATTGGTCTGGTTGATAAAGTCCACAATCAGGCTTTCTTTCGCACGGTTCCCAAGGCTCGCACGAATCAACCGACGCACTTCTTCAATCAATTCGGCTTTACTTTTGTTCTTCTTGTTTTGCTCGAAAATCAGCTCAAGGATGTAATCAAGGGTAATCTCCTGCGATTTAAGCAGCTCTATCTCAAAGACCACATCGTTCCAATCGACGGTTGACTGTGCCTGCTCTTCTGCGGATTTCTCGCAGCGCAGCCAATCACGAATATCGTTATAGGTGGATCGGTAATCCTGGATCGTCCGTTCGCTGGGGATGGGGATCGCTTGGAGAGCAGCCAAATCGTCATCACTCAAATGTCGTTCGGCCTTGAACGCCTCGACCGCTTGCGGGTCGCTGGTATCGATGGCTTGCAACGCTTTCAGGCTGGCAAACTCATCGTAGTTTTGCAGCACGTTCTCGACACGCAAATACTCACCAAATAACTTGACGAACTCCTTCTTATCTTTTTCCAGAAAAATCTCATCAGGGTGCGGAAAGCGCTTTTCTAACTCCGTCACTACCTCCACAAAACCGCGCCGTGCTTCACCGGTCACGACATCGGTGAAGCCTTTCATGTATTCCTTATAGCTCTTTTCAAGCACGACGTTTTTGGTATTTTTATCACCAAACAGGGTGATGGCATCAATCGTCGCTTGCTCCAGATCGCGGAAAGTGACGATATTACCAAAGGCTTTGGTGGCATCGTAGATGCGGTTGGTGCGCGAATACGCTTGGATCAAGCCGTGGTAGCGCAGGTTTTTGTCCACAAATAGGGTGTTGAGCGTCGGGGCATCAAAGCCCGTCAAAAACATCCCTACGACGATCAGAAGATCGATTTCTTTGGCGATCACACGCTTGGCGAGGTCGCGGTAGTAGTTTTGGAAGCCGCTGCTATCCACACTGAAATTTGTCTTAAAGAGTTCGTTATACTCGGCAATGGCGGCGCTTAGAAACTCTTTGGCGCTGCTGTTCATCGCCGTGACTTCAAACGTTTCGTCAGGAATTTCCCCCACGGCATCCTGCTCTTCATTGGCGGCGAATGAAAAGATGGTCGCGATTTTCAGCGGCGCATGCTTTTGGGGGTACGCTGGATCCTGCTGGACTCTCTTCAGCGCCTCGTAATAGGCTTTGGCTGCATCAATGCTGCTGACGGCGAACATGGCGTTGAAGCCTTTGCCCCCCGCTCGCAGGCGGTGGGTCTTTTGCCGAAAGGTGGTCAGAATATAGTGCGAAATTTCTTCGATACGCTCAGGATGCAGCAGGGCTTGTCTGTTCTCGGCAGCAGTTAGTTTTTTCTCGTCCGTTTCGCTTTCAAACGCCTTGAATCGCGGACGCACGTCGTTGTAATCTACCTTGAATTTCAGCACCTTTTCATCGCGAATGGCATCGGTAATGACATAGGCATGCAATTCGCGGCCAAAAACGCTGGCGGTGGTGTCGGCACCGAGGGCATTTTGCGGGAAGATCGGCGTGCCGGTAAAGCCAAATTGGTAGTATCTTTTGAATTTCTTCTTCAGGTTTTTTTGCGCTTCGCCAAACTGGCTGCGGTGACATTCATCAAAAATAAAGACCACCTGCTTGTCATAGATCGGCAGGTCGCTTTCGGCCTTCATCAGGTTGTTGAGCTTCTGGATGGTGGTGACAATGATTTTGTTGTCCTCTTTGTCCAGATTGCGCTTGAGGCCGGCGGTGCTGTCAGAGCCGTTGACGCTATCGGGGGAAAAGCGCTGGTACTCCTTCATGGTTTGGTAGTCGAGGTCTTTGCGATCGACCACAAAAAATACCTTGTCGATGAAGGCAAGTTCCGTCGCCAGCCGCGCGGCTTTGAAGCTGGTGAGGGTTTTACCGGAGCCGGTGGTGTGCCAGATAAAGCCGCCGCTTTCGGTGGTGCTCCAGTTTTTGGCCTGGTAGGCGCTGTCGATTTTTCGCAGAATCCGCTCGGTGGCCGCGATCTGATAGGGACGCATGACCAAGAGGGTATCGCTCGCGTCAAATACCGAATAGTGCAACAGCACCTTCAGCAGGGTATCTTTCTGCAAGAAGGTGGCGGTAAAATCTTTCAGATCCTTGATCGGGCTGTTATCGGCTCTGGCCCAGTTGATGGTGAAATCAAAGCTGTTTTTGTTGCGCGTCACCGTGTTGGCGAAGTAGCGGGTGTCGGTGCCGTTGGAAATCACGAAGAGTTGCAGGTACTTGAACAAGGAATTTTCAGAATTGAAGCTTTCCTTGCTGTAGCGGTGGACTTGATTGAAGGCCTCGCGAATCGCCTCGCCACGCTTTTTCAGCTCGATTTGCACCAAGGGCAACCCGTTCACCAAAATCGTCACATCGTAACGATTGGCGTGGCTACCGGTTTGCTCGAACTGCTTGATCACCTGCACTTTGTTGTTGGCAACGAACTGTTTGTCGAGCAGGTAGATGTTCTGAATATGACCATCGTCAAAGACGAAATCGTGAATGTAATCGTCGTGAATCTTGCGGCTTTTCTCGACAATCCCGTCGCTGGGCTTATCCAAATAGCTTTCCACAAAGCGCAGCCATTCGCCATCGGTAAACTCGACGCTATTCAGCGCTTGCAACTGCGTGCGCACATTGTCCCGCATGGCTTGCGGGCTGTTGAGATCAGGGAGGTACTCATAGCCCTGAGCTTTCAAGTCCCTAATAAGCTCCCGCTCCAACGCATCTTCGCTTTGGTAACTTTCCGCGATCTTCTTGATCTTGCTATAGTGGTCAAGGACGATGAAGTTGTTCGTTTCGGTGATAGTTTTGTAGTCTGTCATTTAACTTGCCTTCTTGAAGTGATAGGTCTCATTCATATAGGCGAACAAATCGCTCAACATATTCCGCAGAAAAGTAAGTGATACCTGTGCCCATGTTATGCCTCGTCTGGCTTGGGGAAGCTGAACAGAAGGTCGCGGTAGTACTCGTATTGCTGCTGGCGCAAGGCGATCTCGCGCGGCAGGCCCTCGCTGATCGAGTTCGTCAGGGCGTCGAATCTGTCGAGGATGGCGACGATGCGGGCTTGCTCGGCGAGGGAGGGAATGGGCATTCTCACGAATTTTAGTGCGTTTGCATTAAATTGTGGTTGCCCTCCACCTGATACTAAGGCGTTGGTTTGGTTCCAAAACAAATTGCTTTGTGCAAAGTGCCAGTAGAATTTAGGATTGATAATTAGCTCATCAAGGTTTAGCTTTATTAGGAATCCCGCATAGATCGCATTGTAATCCTCTTCAAAAATCATTGTCTTTCCATAAGTCGCTCCAGTACGGGCCATCAGTAAGTCATTTTTCTTCAATATAAATCTTTCATTTTCTTTTGAAATATCAATGTATTTCGAGTCAGTTGCATTATCAACAAGATGCATCTTTTGGTGATATTACTTGCACATACGCCGTAAGATGGCCACCTCCCCCAACCTCTTCCACTCCACCTCGCCCTCCTCAAAATGCAGCAACTGGTCGCGGTAGTACGCATACTGCGTTTGGCGGGCGGTCAGCTCGGCGGTCAGCTCGGCGGTCAGCTCGGCGGTCAGCTCGGTGAAGGTGTCCAGGATGCGGACGATGTCGGCTTGATGGCCAACGATTTCGCTGGGTTGTCAGGGCAGGGAATGGGGATTTGGAGTTATTTAGTATTACCAGTATTCAATGCTGGAATACCATCATATGTGCTACCAACACTTTATAAAGTCTGGCTGCATGTTAAGCAGAAAATGGTACAGATATTTGTTGGTGATACCTTTTGTTTTTGCTTGAGTGATACTGACCAATTCAAGTTCTTACGGGTAAACGGCTTTGCCGTCAAACTCATGTAATTGATCCGACCCCTGCTCCTCGATGTTGTTACGCTCTCTATGGGTCTTTCACTGGTATATCCATAAAATGACAAATCCAAGCGGTTCTACCACCAGCAAAAAATTTTAAAGGCGCGCCATCTTGTCTGCAATCATTTTCATCTTTAGCGGTTTGGCCTGTTCCTTTGTCGAAATAGTTCCCAACGCCTTCCACTCCACCGCCACGCCATCCAGCAGCTTTTCCAAGGTAGCTCATGGTGCTCATGCCTCCACCTCGTCGCCCTCAAGCTCGGCCACAATCGCGTCAATCTCAGCACGCAACTGGTCAATCCTAGCCACCGTGGTTTTCAGCGTGGCGTTGAGCTTGACGATGTCCACCACTTCGCGGGTATCTTCGGCTCCACATAGCTGACTGACCGACAGGTTGTAGTCGTTGGCGGCGATGGCGTCATAGGGTCACCGAGTGGGCAAAGTGCGCCACATCCTCCTTGCTATCGAAGACCTCCATGATCTGGCTGATGTGCTCATCGGTGAGGGTGTTGGTGTTGGTTTCCTTTTGATATAACTCGCTGGCATCTATAAATTGGGTGGTGGTGTCGCTTTTGTGTTTGGACAGCACCAGAATGGTCACCGCAATAGTGGTGCCATAAAAGAGGTTGGGCGCAAGGGCAATCACGGTTTCCACAAAGTTGTTATCAATCAAGTACTGGCGGATTTTCCGCTCGGCCCCGCCCCGGTAAAAGATGCCGGGGAAGCAGACAATCGCGGCGCGTCCTTTGCTGGAAAGATAGCTGAGCGCGTGCAACACAAAGGCAAAGTCGGCTTTGGACTTGGGCGCTAAGACTCCCGCAGGCGCAAAACGGTCATCGTTGATCAGCGTCGGGTCACCCGAACCGATCCACCGCACCGAGTAGGGCGGATTGGAAACGATGGCATCGAAGGGCTTGTCTTCAAGAAAATAGGGGTCGGTCAGCGTATTGCCCAACTGGATGTTAAACTTGTCGTAGTTGATGTTGTGCAAAAACATGTTCATACGAGCAAGGTTGTAGGTGGTATGGTTGATCTCCTGCCCCCAAAAGCCCTCTTCGATGATGTGGTCGTCGAAGTGCTTTTTGGCTTGCAGCAGCAGCGAGCCGGAACCGGCGGCAGGATCATAGATTTTGTTGACGCTCGTCTGCTTGTGTAGGGCAAGGCGGGCGATCAACCGAGAGACATGCTGCGGGGTGAAAAACTCGCCGCCGGATTTGCCCGCATTGGCGGCATAGTTCGAGATCAGATACTCGTAAGCATCCCCGAACAGGTCAATGTGGCTCTCTTCAAAATCGCCGAAATCCAGCGCGGCGACCCCATGTACTACGGCGGCCAAACGCTGGTTCTTCTCCTTGACGGTCGTGCCGAGGCGGCTGCTGGTCGTATCAAAATCGGCAAACAGCCCTTTGATATCCGGCTCGGAGGCGTAGCCACTGGCAGAACTTTCAATGTCGCTGAAGATGGCAGCAAGATCGGTATTTAAGCTTTCATTGCTGTTGGCACCTTCGGCGATAGTGACAAACAACTGGCTGGGGTAAATAAAGTAACCTTTGGTTTTAATAGCATCATCTTTTATCTCCGGCGTAATGACCCCATCATCGAGCTCGGCGTAGTTGATGCCCTCATCTCCACCCTCCATATATCTGGCGAAGTTCTCGCTAATGAAGCGATAAAAAAGCGTACCAAGCACGTATTGCTTGAAATCCCAGCCGTCTACAGCGCCTCTTACGTCATTGGCAATCTGCCAGATTTGTCGTTGCAAGTCGGCACGTTGTTGAGTACTTGTCATATTCTTTTCTACCTATTGTGGTCCGTTCAGGGAAGCTATCGACGAGGTCGCGTCTTGGTCGCATGAGCGCTGGGGTATGCCCGTTTCATCCTTTGTTGCCTGCACATGGTGATGGTCTGCATCGCTCACCATGGCGGCCTTACAGTATGCCTCATGCTATGCCGTATAATACCCAATCGGAAGGTTGATTGTGCCACGAAGATCAATGGTAATACCAAATCGGAAGGTTGAGTGTGCAACGTCGATCAATGGTAACAGCAAAGCAGGGGCCTGCGCAGGCAGGCCCCTTGGCCGACAGGCCCTCCAGCGGGGATTTTAATCCCCGCCCCACGGTTACACCGTCAATTCCACATCCACAATTGTCTATGAGAATGGGTATCAGACGCCATATACAGTAGATCACGATTTGAGGCGCAAGGATAGGGATGGCCTGCCAGAGGCGCTATTGCCGACTCTTAAGAGTTTCGGGGAGCGGAATTTCATAATGCGGCTTCCAGTGTAATATTTATTTCGTTTCTCATAGAATCGACGGCATATCTGAGGCAGGCATATATATCTTCTTGCGTGAGATGAGGATAATCCACGACTATCTCATCCTCACCGACACCGGATGCAAGCAATTCCAGAATGAACTCCACCGAAATTCTTGTGCCTCTGACAATCGGCTTCCCACCAAGGATTTTCGGATTTACTGTAATTCTGTCCATTACTGACCTCCCGCTTCGACTTTTAGCTTCGTTTGGCGCCCTAACGGCCTGGAGTTCGATGGCATCCTCATCTATCTACGCCATCGAACCTATCTTATGCTGACTGACATGTGGCATAAGTCCCTCAATTTCAGTATAGGCCGCCATCTTGGCAGCATAACTCCCTAATCGGATTGCAACTGCCGCGCGACCTGCGGCATAAACCGCAAGCGGCGCATCTATTCGCATGCTCAACTAGGTCACTATCAGCGCGTGGTCTGCAGGGCAATTTTGTTGCGATGCCTCGTATTTTGTCAAAGAGGTTAAACGATAGCAAACCATGGCTGAGACTCTTCGATCAAGACAAACTCCGTATCGCGTATGACGCTTATCCCGCAGAACCATCTTGGTAATATGCCATAGAGAAACATCGCAAGGACATTGGAAAAACAACGTGGCCCATGCACCATGCACCATGCACCATGCACCATCACTCAGGGCTATGGCATTGCAAATCAAGGAGGTAACAGGGTCAGCCGATTCGCGATTCCCGATTCACGATGGCAAGGCGGTGAAACAGTTGCCACCCTCACCCCATCCTCTACTCTGCATTCTCCCCCCGCCCCTCCGCCGCCTCCGCAATGCGTGCCAGCATGGCTTCGCCATGGGCCAGCCGCGCCCGCCACGTCGCGCTCACCGCGCCGAGCGCGGGGTGGGCGGCGGCAAGGGCAGCGTGCTGCGCGGCCTCGCCTTGCCAGAGGCGCTGCCACGCCGCGACCAACGCGGGTAGAGCGTTGTACTGCGCGGCAGAACGCATGGTGTTTTCCAACGTGTCGGCGCGGCTGCCGAAGCCGCGTGGCAGATCGAGGTCGTGGGCCACGCGGCCAATGTCGTCGCGGCTGAGGAAGAGGCCGCTCTGCGCGGCATGAGTGAGGAAGGCGGCGATCTCGCGCAGGCCGCTCCGTTCATGGGCCAGCGGGTCGACCGGCAGGGGCAAATCGGGGGCAGGCACGACGGCCTCTGCGGGGAGCAGACTCAGCGCCAGTTGCAGCGTCAGATCAACGAGGGCGGCGTAGAAGGGCGCGGCTTGGCGCTGCACCGCGTGGCAGAACGCGGGCAGCCACGGCAAGAGCTGCGTCGTTACTACCTCGCGTTGCAACGCCAACCATTGTTCGTCACCGTGTCTTGCCGCGTGCTGCCACGTGGCCAACTGTGCCAAAAACAGCGCGATCAGGCCGAGGTGATCGGCGGCGACATCCTCGCGGCTGACGTCGAAGTCGTAGCGGCGGTAAAGCGTCAGAAGCTGATCGCTGATTGCGCCGCCCAACAGTCCCTCATCGCTCAAGAAGCTGCTGGCATAGGGAAAGAGGTTCAGCACCAGTAGCCGATAATGGGCGGCGGCTGCCTCATCCGCCTCGAACGAATCCGACAGATGGCCCGCCAGCTCCGGCAGTGCCCGCACGGTTGGGAGCGTCTGTTCAGTCAGCCCATGGAGCAACAGTTCGCCCAACAACGACCAGGCGGCAGCGTAGGCGCTCGGCGCCCCACTCATTCGGCGCGGCGCTTGCTGGGCAGATCGTAGGCGGCGCGCACCGGCTTCAGCGGCCGCTTCAGCCAGAGCGGGCGGCGTGTGCCGTCCGGCGAGACCTCTTCCGCGCTGCGCGTCATCGCGACCCAGTCGCGGTAGACCGCCATTGAGCGCTCGGTATCGACCCAGACGTCGCCATATTTCTCGTTGGCGGCCGCCTTGCGAACATTGATCGCCTTCTGCAGCCAGCAGTGCGCCCCACTGACCGGATCGGGGTGAACGGCGTGGGTCAGATTCTGGTGCACGCCCACATCCTTCCACCAAATGCGGCTGGTGTCGGGGTCGAAGCTTTCCCACGCACGGCCCTCTTCGAGGATATTCAACGTGTGACCGCCCGCGCCATCGGCTTCCAAGCTCACAAGATTGGACATGCCCGGGCCGATGCCGACCCCATCTTGCAAGCGCCAGCGTCCGAGGTGGTGGCTCATCGCGATCACGCCCGGCTTGATCCCCTCGGTGATCCAGACGCGGTCGACGAAATAGCCGATCTCGGTCTCGACCCGCACCAGATCGCCGCTCGTCACGCCGAGCCGTTGGCCGTCACTGGGGTGCATCCAGATCGGGTTCTTGTGGGAGATTTCGTATAGCCATTTGGCATTGGCGCTGCGGGTGTGGATCAGCGTCGGCAGCCGGAAGTTGGGCAGCAACAGCATCTCGCCTTTGCTGCGGTCGATCTGCTGGGGCGAGACATGGCTCTCGATCGGCCACGGAATCGTGAACTCCCGCTCCGTCCAGCCCCATTCATGCAGGGTAGGACTGAAGAATTCCAGACGGCGGCTCGGTGTGCCAAAGCCGACCTTCGCCACATCGTCGATCGCGACACCGACCGGCGTCCCATCGGCCAGCAGCAGCCCCTCTGCGTCCAATTCGGTCTCGGTGGCGGCGGGCGCTTTCTCGTAGGGGGTGAAGTTGTCGCGCGTCACCTCGAAAGCGCCATACTTTCGCATGTAGGCCAGCGGCGACAGCCCCTCGGCGGCGGCGGCTTCGGGCAGGCCGGGCACGCTGTTCTCGAAGATCCAGCGGTAATATTCGTCGACCGTGATGATCTCGCCGGGTCGATAGGGGCTTTCAAAATGTTGGCGCACGCCGAGCGCCCCGTCGGGGTCCATGCGCGCCGATAGCTCGATCCAGAACTCGTTCTCCTCCCAGACCTCGCCCGGATTGGCCTCGTAGGTGAAGCGCACCGGCTGGCCCATCCGCTCCATCGCCACGCGGCGCACCGGTTGGCGGAAGGCGATCCACTGCCCCGCGTGGGTCTCTTGGCTCATCAGGTCGTGCCGTTCGCCCGCGTGACCCATCGGCAGCACGTAATCGGCGAACCAGGCCGACTCGTTCCACGTCGGTGTGAGCGCCACGTGGCATTTGATCGTCTCTTCGTTGACCAGATGTTTCAGCCACATGAAACCGTCGGGGTTGATCCACATCGGGTTGTAGACGCGGGTGAAGTAGACATCCATATCGCCCCGTCCCTCTTCGAGGAAGTGGGGCAGCAGGAAGCTCATCTCGTAATGGGCCAGCGGCCACTCGACCGGCAGATGCAGCTCGTTCCACGCATCGCCCGCAGGCGGCACGTCGAACGGCTTTGGCACGAACTTGTTCCAACTGTTGGCCGAAGTGCCACCCCGCGTCCCGATGGAGCCGGTCAGCACGTTCAGGAAGAAGAGGCAGCGCGCCACCTGCCAGCCGCCGAGGTTGCCGATCGTGGCGCTGCGCCAACTGTGCGTCGCCAGCCGGCCGTCGCAGTCGGCGACGTACTGCGCCGCTTCGGCGATGCGCTCGACCGGCACCTGCGCTTCGGCGGCGGCGTAGTCGAAGGTGAATTGACTGTAGAGCGATTTCAGGACGCGCTCGAAGAGATCGAACGATGGGTCAGCGCTGCTTACTTCGGCGCTCAGCGCCTCGTCGTCCAGCGTCAGCTTGCCGTCGCGGATCGCTTGGAGTGTCTGTTTCCAGTTGACCCAGCGGCGGACGAAATCGCGGTCGTATCGGCCCGTTTGAATCAGGTGGTTGGCAATCGCGAGCAGCACCGCGCTTTCGGAGCCGGGCCACGTGGGCAGCCAGACATCGCTCATCGACGCAGTGTTGGAAAGGCGCGGGTCGAAGGTGATCAGTTTCGCGCCCGCCATCTTGCCCTCGATGATGCGCTGGGCGTGCGGGTTGAAGTAGTGGCCGGTTTCCAGATGGCTGCTGATCAGCAGGATGGTGCGGGCATGGGCGTGGTCGGGCGAGGGACGGTCGAAGCCCGCCCAGAACATGTAGCCCGCCCGCGCCCCGCTGGAGCAGATGTTGGTGTGAGAGTTGTGGCCATCGACCCCCCAACCCTGAATCACGCGATTCGTGTAGCCATCTTCACCCGGTCGACCCACATGGTAGACGATGCCATCCTTGCGCCGCTGGCGGCTCTCCCGCATCTTCGCCGAAATCTCGTCCAGCGCCTCTTCCCACGAGATGCGCTTCCACTTGCCCTCGCCCCGTTTGCCAACCCGCTTCAGCGGATAGAGGATCCGTTCGGGGTCGTAGATCTGGTTGTGAGTGGCGGGGCCTTTGGCGCAGTTGCGGCCCCGGCTGCCTGGGTGGACGGGGTTGCCCTCGAACTTGCGGATTTCCAGCGTCTCTTTGTCCACATAGGCCAGCAGCCCGCAGGCGCTTTCACAGTTGAAGCAGACGGTGGGCACCAGCATGTAGTTGCGGGCGACGCGCTGCGGCCAGAGTTTGCCGTCCCACTCCACCCAATCATCCCAATGCGCAACCGGCGGATATTGGCTCATACGGCCATCCGCCTGCTGCACCGTCGTCATCTGGACGGCTTGCGGCGTGCGGTCACTGGCATCGAAGCGGGGCAGCGCCTCGCCCGCGACGTTGGTCTGCCCCGTGACGCGCGGCGTCGGATGGGGCGCGCCGACCTTGAGCATCGTCTGGAGGAAGTCGAAGATGGAGCGGTTATCGGCCATGGTATTTGTCCTGGAGAATGGAGTTTATCGGCGCTTCCACACACCACGGATGAAAATGGTTTGTCACGGTGTATGGGTGTGGGGGTGTATGGGTCTCTGGCAATGTAAAGAGGGTTATGCACGGATGGGCGATGCAAAGTGATTTTAGAGTCGGTCATGCGAATGGCGAATGATGAAAGAGATCCTTGGTCAGGCATTGCAATCGCTGAGTAGAGGGTCGCAGATTTCGCAGATAGCGTGCTATAGAAGGCCCTCTTATACCAAATCGGAAGGTTGATTGTGCAACGAAGATCAATGGTAACAGCCAAGAAGGGGCCTGCGCAGGCAGGCCCATGGCCGACAGGCCCTCCAGCGGGGATTTTAATCCCCGCCCCACGGTTACACCGTCAATTCCACAGCCACAATTGTCTATGAGAATGGGTAGTAGATCAATGGTAATACCAATTAGAGTTTGTAGAGTTGCATTCTAGGCGTGGTTCTCTCCCTATCTAATGCAACCTCGTCACTTCGATTTGGTATAACAGCCAAGAAGGGGCCTGCGCAGGCAGGCCCATGGGCCGACAGGCCCTCCAGCGGGGATTTTAATCCCCGCCCCACGGTTACACCGTCAATTCCACAGCCACAATTGTCTATGAGAATGGGTATTAGAAAAATAAGACGATAGGAAGGCGACCAAGTCATAACGACTTTGACCAAAGTATAGAAATATTCAGGGAAGAAAAAAATGGGCTTCACGCACTACAAAGGCAGATAGTCGCGCCGTGGCAATTGATCATTCTGCCTCCATCAGTCTAGGGTCCAAGTTAGGGGTTGGGAAGCTTTAGACTCTTTGCGCCGGAGAACGAAGCGATCCGTCCCTGCTTGGCAAGCTAGATAAGGCCAAGTTGGGAAGCTTTAGACTCTTTGCGCCGGAGAACGAAGAGAATACCAGGTCAGCCTTTCATGCCATCGCGAATCGGACCCTCAAACGCACCTTCGTCCAACAGCTCCTTCGCCTCGTCTGCGCATTCGGGCTGAATTGGCACAGCAGGTGCGCTATTGTAGTCGTCGAACTCGATGATGAAGGAGATGGAACCTTCCATCATCCCCTCGTAGAAAGGAACGCCGAGGATAGGGAGCGCACTGCCTGCAGTGGTGATATCGGTTTTGACGATGGCATGGCTGTCAGGGGTCAGGTAGATATCGCCGTCGACCGTACCTTGGAAGTCCGCGTAGTCCTGTTTCATGAGCTGTTCGGTAAACAGAGGATCGAGGCGGTAGTGGATAGTGGGGATGCCATTGACGGCGACTTCACCTTGGCGGATAAGCGCCATTTCGTGTTCAGCATTGGTGAGGCGATGGTTGTAGAACGTCTCTAGCAGCGATTCGTTATAGAAGAGGCTACGGAAGGGCGTGGTTTTGTCAGTCCAGCTTTCGACGTTGCAGAACGGTTCCGCCTCGCCCCGATAGTTGAGGTAAGTGCGGTAGGTGCGGTCGCCCTCGGGATGGGGGAGCAGCACCGTGGGATAACCGTAGGAGCCATTCATCGTGAGTTGGCTGAAACCAGTATCGGTATAGCGTTGGATACCGGTATGCTTGTCGAAGTGTACCGTGTCATGCCAGAGCGCATCAATCCCTACGGGCGCGGGTGTAAACGGGGGCTCCTCCTGACTCCCGTCGAGAAGCATATTGGCCCGTACAGTCATAGAGGTTAGATTAGGATCACTGTCGGGGTTGAGCGGTCGGACCTTAATGAGTTCAGCGTCGGGCGCAAGGGTCATCGGTTCGTCTCCCAGATTGAGCAGTTGACTGAATCGACAGGCGACGAGCGAGAGGGAGAGAAGGGTCAGCGATACGAGCAGGAGCCTCACCCGATGCCGCCTAGGAGCTGGGAGTGCCACAGTTAGCCCTCTACCGCCTGCTGAGGGGGAAGCACAAAGGCACCATCGTCCAACAGCTCCTTCGCGTCGTCTGCGCATTCGGGCTGAATTGGTACAGCAGGTGCGCTATTGTAGTCGTCGAACTCGATGATGAAGGAGATGGAGCCTTCCATCATCCCCTCGTAGAAAGGAACGCCGAGGATAGGGAGCGCACTGCCTGCGGTGGTGATATCGGTTTTGACGATGGCATGGCTGTCTGGGGTCAGGTAGATATCGCCGTCGACCGTACCTTGAAAGTCGTCGTACTCCTTTTGCATGAGTTGCACGGTCAGCGAGGGATCGATGCGGTAATAGATGGCGGGGATGCCATTGACGGTGACTTCGTCCTGACGGATAAGCGCCATTTCGCGCTTAGAATTGATCATGGCGTAGACTCTGTAGAGACCGAGGTCGTCGAGCATATCGTCGCCGTAGAAGAGGCTGCGGAAGGGCGTAGTTTTGTCAGTCCAACTTTCGACGTTGCAGAACGGTTCCGCCTCGCCTCGATAGTTGAGGTAAGTGCGGTAGGTGCGGTCGCCGTAGGGATGGGGGAGCAGCACCGTCGTATAACCGTAGGAGCCATTCATCGTGAGTTGGCTGAAACCAGTATCGGTATAGCGTTGGATACCGGTATGCTTGTCGAAGTGTACCGTGTCATGCCAGAGCGCATCAATCCCTACGGGCGCGGGTGTAAACGGGGGCTCCTCCTGACTCCCGTCGAGAAGCATATTGGCCCGTACAGTCATAGAGGTTAGATTAGGATCACTGTCGGGGTTGAGCGGTCGGACCTTAATGAGTTCAGCGTCGGGCGCAAGGGTCATCGGTTCGTCTCCCAGATTGAGCAGTTGACTGAATCGACAGGCGACGAGCGAGAGGGAGAGAAGGGTCAGCGATACGAGCAGGAGCCTCACCCGATGCCGCCTAGGAGCTGGGAGTGCCACAGTTAGCCCTCTACCGCCTGCTGAGGGGGAAGCACAAAGGCACCATCGTCCAACAGCTCCTTCGCGTCGTCTGCGCATTCGGGCTGAATTGGTACAGCAGGTGCGCTATTGTAGTCGTCGAACTCGATGATGAAGGAGATGGAGCCTTCCATCATCCCCTCGTAGAAAGGAACGCCGAGGATAGGGAGCGCACTGCCTGCGGTGGTGATATCGGTTTTGACGATGGCATGGCTGTCTGGGGTCAGGTAGATATCGCCGTCGACCGTACCTTGAAAGTCGTCGTACTCCTTTTGCATGAGTTGCACGGTCAGCGAGGGATCGATGCGGTAATAGATGGCGGGGATGCCATTGACGGTGACTTCGTCCTGACGGATAAGCGCCATTTCGCGCTTAGAATTGATCATGGCGTAGACTCTGTAGAGACCGAGGTCGTCGAGCATATCGTCGCCGTAGAAGAGGCTGCGGAAGGGCGTAGTTTTGTCAGTCCAACTTTCGACGTTGCAGAACGGTTCCGCCTCGCCTCGATAGTTGAGGTAAGTGCGGTAGGTGCGGTCGCCGTAGGGATGGGGGAGCAGCACCGTCGTATAACCGTAGGAGCCATTCATCGTGAGTTGGCTGAAACCAGTATCGGTATAGCGTTGGATACCGGTATGCTTGTCGAAGTGTACCGTGTCATGCCAGAGCGCATCAATCCCTACGGGCGCGGGTGTAAACGGGGGCTCCTCCTGACTCCCGTCGAGAAGCATATTGGCCCGTACAGTCATAGAGGTTAGATTAGGATCACTGTCGGGGTTGAGCGGTCGGACCTTAATGAGTTCAGCGTCGGGCGCAAGGGTCATAGGTTCGTCTCCCAGATTGAGCAGTTGACTGAATCGACAGCCAACGAGCGAGAGGGTTAATAGCATAGTTGTTACAAAAAGAGTTGCTCCACGCATCGCTATTACCCTCTGTAGGCTTAAGACTTCAAAGGTCTGGAAGGAAGAAGGCATCGGCGCCTTCGCCCACCCACGCACCACGTAAGTTTTCGGCGCTATGTGTGAGCGAACGGCGGGTTGAGGAAACGGCATGGGCGGCTTCTAAAAAGCGTGCGGACATCGCTTCTAAGGTGTCATAGTTGGCTTGGAAAATGCGATCTGACATAAAGGCCTCCAAAGAAGGTGGGATGAGGGATAGCAAGCCCTTACATCATGATAGCAGATTTTCGCGCCGAAATCTTGGCGATTTCGTGAAGATTTTGGGCAATTTCCGGCCCAAATTCGGCCAATTATGAAGAAAGTATGACGATTTCGTGAAAGTGTGAAGAAAGTATGAAGGACAGGGCATGGGCAAGCGCTCAAATCACGTTGGATCTTACCCTACTTGTGGGCCCTGACTCCCACTGGCAGATTCGACCCGTCGACAGGCTCAGGAGCAGGCTCGCGCCGCTTCTAGCAGCGCGAAGCATTGCACGCCCTTGCGCTTAACGCGGCGGGCCAATGCGGGGCAATTTGCTGCCATGGTATCGCGCAAGGCACGGCAATGACGATGCGCTGTTCGCGCCTCCGACTAACGTCGGAACTACGAACCTAGTGTTCTGTCAAGGGTCGAATGCTGTATGGGCGATTGTCTGTAGAGAGATATCAGAGATCAGACATCAGAGGTCAGACGACGGCAAGGCCCTGTAAAATCGCGGTGGTCTGACATCTGTCGTCTGTCATCTACACGGCTTGAATCCTCTCGTTATCTATCATATCATGGTTGACAGAGTACTAGTACAGGCTGGCGCAAATACATCTAGGGTAACCACTGCGGGACTGCTATTACAAGCGAGGCGTCCGCCTGCGCGGACGCGTGGCCCCAGCGGGGAATTCATTCCCCAGCTGAGACCGCGCAACGAACTCGTACCCTTATACGAACTTCCGCCAAGCTGTACTAGTGTCTTGTCAAGGCTGAAATGATGGATAAAGACGGTGCAGTTTGATACGGGCCTGAGGGGTAGTGAACTGCCAGTTGATGGTCGCAGCCTGCTGGTTGCGGTCGACGTTCCAAGCCGCGACCTCAGATTCAAGAAGTTCCTTGGAGGCAATGCGGCGGTCGAGACAGTGACTGTTGAGTAGATTCAGCTCAATCTCGGCCATGTTGAGCCAACTGCCGTGCTTGGGTGTGTAATGAAACTCCAAGCGCTGCAAGAGGCGGTGCGCTTCGGGGGCGGGAAAGGCTTCCTAGAGCGCCGCGGCGGTATGGGTATTGAGGTTGTCCTGTACGATGCGGATCGTCTCAGCGTGCGGGTGCTGCTCATCGAGTAAGTACTTCAGTTAGCAGGAATGTCACTTGGGATTGTTTCATTTCAGTGGGTTCTGAAATTTGTTGAAGGGATGTGAAAAGCGTGAACCGACGGCTACGGATGTTGGCGCGCAGGGCGTGACATGGCGTCCGATGGCGCCGGCCATGGTACGTGGACAGGGCAACGCGGCTAGCCTCTACTGATAGCTGAGGCGGGCGGGCACAAGGCCCGCCCCTACATGGGCCTTGTAAAACAAGGCCAACCCAACGAAAGTAGCGCGAAGCGGTAGGGGCACCCCTTGTGGGTGCCCGCCTCAATCACTAGGCGTTGCTGACGATCCGGTTCATCTCCGCGCGGCGCAACTCATTTGATACACACCCAAATTATTTCGATCATTTTAGCCTTGACGAGACACTAGGATCCAACGCTTGTATGATAGGGAAGCAGTGGGGAATCGACTAAAGTTACGATTCTGAGCCACTGCAAACGATAGGGATGAAGCTGGTTTAACGCTGAGGCATCAAGCCTGTGATGGAGATAACGCTCCCCTATCGAGATGATCGCCACATAGTGCGGACGGTATCCTAGGCCTCCCTAGCGGGATGAGCTTGCATATACAAGGCTGATACGGAGCGATCATCGTTTGGCCCCCATTCATTTCATTCCAAGCGGGAGGTAACTGATGGCCGACTTCATTATCCTAGGCATTGACATTTCCAAAGGGTGGTTCGATGTCTGTCTGCTCACCCCTACAAGCGCACGCTTCGCACAGTTTGACAACGATCAACGTGGCTTTGCGGCCTTGGGTGACTGGCTTGAACCGCAGCTAACGGGCGCGGCGACAGCGCTACAGGCCTGTCTTGAAGCGACCGGCCGCTATGGGGATGAGCTGGCCCATTGGCTCCACGAGCATGGTCACCGGGTGAGCATCGTCAATCCGGCGCGGGTCAAGTATTATGCCAGCAGCAGTGGTGCGCGCCACAAGAGTGACCGCGGTGATGCGTTCCTAATCGCACACTTTTGCTTGCACAATGACCTCATGGCTTGGCAGCCGTTAGACGAAGTGCGCCAAGCGCTGCGTGCTATCAGTCGCCAACGCGCAGCGCTGGTGGGCATGCGTAACCAAGAAAACAACCGTTTACAGGCGGGCAAACTGCCTGATACGGTGCAAACCGCCATCAAAGCGCACCTTGCTTTTATTGAAACCATGATCGCTGAGCTGGACCAGCAAGGGCAACGTCTCATAGATGAACATGGCGACTTGAGTGCGCAACAACAATTGCTGACCCCCATTCAAGGGATTGGCCAACAGACCGCTCGTACCTTGTTGGCAGAGATGCCGCCGCTAGCAGCGCTGGCTTCCGCCCGCTCCTTAGCGGCCTTTGCCGGGCTTAATCCGCGCCGTGAAGAATCGGGCAAGGGTCGCCCTTACACGCGCCTATCAAAGGCGGGTAATGCGGCCATCCGCAAGGCACTCTATTTTCCAGCCATGACTGCCATGCGCCACAATCCGCCGCTCAAAGCGTTTGCGGAGCGCCTTACAGAGCGCGGCTTGGCACCGCAACAGATTGTCGCAGCGGTGATGCGCAAGCTGTTGCATTATGTGTATGGTGTACTCAAACATCAACAGCCTTTTGACCCGAACTACTTACCGTGCTAATGAGGAACTCTGGCTAAGCGGATGTGGGTAACTGCGGCGTTGGCAGTTATCCACATCCCCGATTCTGCCCCCCCTATCAGAAACCGTCGGCGGCGTGTGGGAATGTGGGCAACTGCGTTGTTAGCAGTTGTCCATATTTCCATGCGCTTTTAGCCTGCTATCCATTTCTTCTCGTCTGGATTTTGGGGCTTGACTTTTAACACGGTATCTCCAACGCTCCAACTTCCAGCGCTCGAACGCTCGAACGCTCGAACGCTCGAACGCTTAACTGTTCGGCACCTCTTGCGGGGCCATGACGAAGGCGTGTTCGTAGGCGTAGAGGCCGCCGATGGCCAACAACGCCGCCGCCGCGCCCAACCACGGCGCCCACGCGGGCCAGACCACGATGGCCAACGCGGCCAAGAGCAGCGGCACCACATGGCCCACGGCGATGCTCCCATACCAGAACAGATCGCGGTAATGGCCGTGGCTGATCTCGTGGGCAGCCCGCGCCGCGAATTCGCTGGCGTGCGGCATCCCGAATTCGCCGACCAGCGCCACAAAGAGATCGACCAGCAGCGCGCCGACGAAGATCGGCCAGAGCCAGCCGCTCAGCCCCGCCACGGCAGGTAAGAAGGCGCTCAACAGCAGCAGCACACCACTCCCCGCCATCAGCGCTTGCACGAAGAGATGGAAGGGCAGCAGCGGGCTTTGCCAGAGGTCGCGTCCCTCCGCCTGCGCGAAAAGGAAGGCGGTGTAAATCGCGCTCATCAGCGCGAAAGGCAGGCCGATCCACAAGAAGAAGGGGCGCAGACGCACGGCCCAGTCGGCCCACGTGCCACTGCCGCCGATCAGTTCCAGCAGCCACCACAGCCCCGCAATCGTCGAGAAGCCGATCAGCACCACCGCGCCCCGCGCCAGCCAACTGCGCCATTGGGGCCGCAGCAAAATGTAGAGAAAACGTTCCGGCTTTTCAAGGTCGATCACCAGCAGCACGGTCGTCAGCGCGATGAAGAGCAGCGCGACGAAACCGCCCACCAGCGCCAGCGGTCGGCTGAACGGCACCAAGTTGAGTCCCCAAAGTGCGGCCAGAATCATGAAGAGGCCCGCCCCGATGCTCTTAGTGACGAGGTAGGCGGGGACGGGCCAGTGCCACGGAATCTTGTGCTGCGCGTTGTAGGCGACCTGTACCATCTGCTCGGCGGCCCGTCCGCCGATCTGGATGGGACCGCCGACCGGCGCGGCCTGTGGCTGCGGTGCGCGGAGCGACGTGGCGACCGCGCCCGACGGCGCATTGCGTGGCCGAGTTGCCGCGCCCTGCGGCGAGGTACCATGATTCGTGCCATTGCCATGGACAGTGCCGTCATGCAGCGCCATCACATCGGCCCAGATGAAGGTCTGTGGGGTGCGTTCGGTCGGTGTCAGCGCGATGTCGGCCCCGTTGATGTAGAAGAGCTTGGGTGCGGTCCCCTGTTCCGGTTTGCGGACCGTCACCGATTCTTTGGCCAGCAGACGGCTGATCTCGGAGCTGGGATCATTCATATCGCCCGCGATAATCGCATGTTCGGGGCAGACGACGACACAGGCCGGTTCAAGCCCCAAATCGGTGCGGTGGGCGCAGTAGTGGCATTTGGCCGCAGTGCCGCTCTCGGGATCGATGTAGATCGCATCGTAGGGGCAGGCCTGCAAACAACCCTTGCAGCCGATGCAGACGCTCTTATCGAACTCGACGATGCCGTCGGCTCGCTGGTACATCGCCTCGGTGGGGCAGATGCGGACGCAGGGCGGGTTGGCACAATGGTTGCAGCGCGTCACCTGGAAGTGGCGGCGCACATCGGGGTAACGGCCACTCTCCACATATTTCACCCACGTCCGATTGACGCCGAGCGGCACCTCGTTCTCGGATTTGCAAGCCGTCGAGCAGGCGTGGCAGCCGATGCACTTCCGGTTGTCGATGATGAAGCCGAAGGAGGGGTCGGGAGCGACAGCGTTGTCGATGTTCATGGTGGGTGTCCCGTGTTGCATGTTCCGTGTTTAGGCGTTTAACGACGAGGTCGGGAGGGTACTGAAGCGGGTGGGTGATGTGTGGTGCATGGTGCATGGTGCAATGGAATCAGCAAAGCATCCCGATTCACGATTTATGAGGAAGGTGCAAGGTGCAAGGTGCAAACAGGCATTGCAAAGCCAGGGTGATGCGCTGTGGTACGATTCTCGATCCCAAGCGGCTGGTCGTCCTATCGTTGCTCAACGGCACAGCGTTCAAACGCATTTCACCGCCTCCCCATTCGCTATCCGCCACCCACCGGCATCAACCGCAGAAAGTTGCGCTTGCCGACACGGAGCACCCGCGCTTCGTCGCTCGGTTCGATGGTGAGCGTGGCATCGTCGATGCGCACGTCGTCCAGGCGGACCGCGCCCTGCTGCACCAAGCGGCGGGCCGCGCCCGTGCCACGTGCAAAGTCGGCGTCGGCGATCAGGTGAAGCAGGCCGATCGGCTCGGCGACGACCCGCTCCGGCATCTCGTCGGGGTTCTCCTGCTTCTGAAAGATCTGGGTGAAATGCGCCTCGCCCTGCGCCGCCCCCTCGTCGCCGTGGAAGATCGCGGTCAGGTGGCGGGCCAGCGCCATCTTCGCGTCGCGCGGGTGGATTGCGCCCGATGCAATGTCCGCGATCCGTTGCTCGATCTCGTCCACATCATAGCTGCTCAGCAGTCGGTAGTAGACCGCCATCGCTTCGTCGGGGATCGACATCAGCTTGCCGTACATATCTTGGGGCGTCGTATCGATCTCGATCGCGTTGCCGAGGCTCTTCGACATCTTCACGGTGCCGTCGGTACCGGGCAGCATCGGGTTGGTGAGCACCACGTGCGGCACTTGGCCGTCCCGCTCCTGCAACGTGCGACCCGCCAACATGTTGAAGGTCTGATCGGTACCCCCGACCTGCACGTCGGTCTGCTGCACCACGGCATCCTGCCCCTGCATCAGGGCATAGAAGAACTCGTGCAGGTAGATCGGCAGCCCCGCATCGAGCCGCTTGGCGAAGTTGTCCCGCTGCATGAACTGCTGCACCGTGAAATTGGAGGCGAGGCGGATCACATCCGCAAAATCCATTTCGCTCAGCCATTCCGAGTTGTAGCGTATCTTGGTGCGCACAGGGTCGAGCAGCTTGAAAGCTTGTTGAACGTAAGTCTGCACGTTGGCCGCGATCTCTTCCGTGGTGAGTTGGGGCCGCGTCTTATCCTTGTCGGAGGGGTCGCCAATGCGCGCCGTGAAATCGCCGATCAAGAAGGTGACATTGTGGCCCGCCTCTTGAAAATGCTTCAGCTTGCGGAGTGGCACCGTGTGGCCCAGATGGATGTCCGGCGCGGTGGGGTCGATCCCGAGGTAGACCTCCAGCGGTCGCCCCTCGAGCAATTTGGCCTTCAACGCTGCGGCCATGCTTTCGCGTAGCGTCTGGTCGCCGAACTCGGTGCCCAGCATCAGTTGGGCCAGTTGGTGGTCAATAGGGGTTGAACGGGTCACGACGTTCCTCGATTGGTTTCTGTGTCCAGTGTTTGGCGATTGTAACATAGAAGTGAAAAAGGTGGAACCTTCGACTAATTGTATCGGAACGAAAACTTTTCCCCCTTGAAAATAGGGTTCTGAGTGAGAGTCGTCGCGTCGTCTCTGTAACTGTCGCAACGACCACGCCGTGGAGAATGGAGACCGGTAACCGTGTTGCGCCGTGGTTAGTTCAAGGAATGGCGTTGGCTTTTACGCTCGATGCTCTATTGTCATTGACGATGGCGTTGATGATAGCATAGGATCGAATCCTGCGGTGGCGTCCTGAGATTGCGCTGTGGGGACAACGGATCAGACTAGCCGGGCGGTTCGGGGTGGGGTCGTATGTGCTGGAGGTGTGGTCGGTGTCGCGCTCGGCCACGCCCTTCTCAAAAAGGACGGCGCAATGGGATAGCCGATGCGCCTGCACCGCTTGGACAACTTTTAGACTGTGTGATACCCTTAGGCATACACCGAGATCTACCCTGTACAAGAAGGAGCGAGAGGGAGTTCGTGCTATGACCTACGTCATTACGGAACCATGTATTGACACCAAAGATTCCGCCTGCGTTGAAGTTTGTCCCGTCGATTGTATCTACGAAGGGCCAGACCAATTCTATATCCACCCGGACGAGTGCATCGACTGTGGGGCCTGCGTGCCGGAATGCCCAGTGGAAGCGATCTTCGAAGATGTCGAAGTGCCGACACAATGGGAATCCTACACGGAAAAGAATGCCGAATTCTTCGACTGACGTTGATTGCTGTCCACAAATCGACCGCCGCTGCTGGCGGTCTTTTTGTTGGGCAGGGTGGGCGTTGAAGACGAGGTCGGGATCTTAAATCATCTATTATCATGGCGTTTGGTGCATGGTGCATGGTGCATGGATGGCACCGAAAAGCATTGCAACGCAGTGAAACTTGCCGCGTACCCATGCGCCATTCGCTCCCAAGTTGCAAGGGGCAAAGATGCTCAACGCATGACAACGAAATTAGCAACGTGCCCATTCGCCATTCGCCATTCGCCACCCTCCCAACCTCACATAAATAGCCATCCCGTCCGCGCCTTCCACCACAAACAATGAACCAACCCACCACCTCCCGCCTCTTCCGCGCCGCCACGATCATCATGCTGGCCTTCGTGGCGAGCCGCGTGCTGGGCTTGGTGCGCGAAGCGGTGATCGGGGCGCAGTTCGGCTCCGCGCCGGAATACGGCGCCTATATCGCCGCCTTCCGGCTGCCCGATCTGCTCTTCAACCTGATCGCGGGCGGGGCGCTGGCCAGCGCCTTCCTGCCCACCTTCGCCACGTACCTCATCCGCGAAGATTACCACGGCGCCCATCGACTGGCGAGTGCGGTGGCGACGTGGCTGATGCTGATCCTAGGCCTGGTGGCGGCGCTGAGTGCGCTTTTCGCGCCGTGGCTGGTGGCCCATGTCATCGCGCCGGGCTTCACCGACCCCGCGCTAACGGCGCTGACCGCCAACCTGATGCGACTGATGCTGATCTCGACCGTGATCTTCAGCCTGAGCGGGCTGGTGATGAGCGTCCTCAACGCTTACGAACATTTCACCTTGCCCGCCATCGCGCCCGTGCTCTACAACGTTGGCATCATCTTTGGGGCATTGGCACTCACCGGTCGTTTCGGCATCTTCGGCTTGGCGATGGGGGTGGTGCTGGGCGCAGCGGCCCACCTAATCGTCCAACTGCCGATGCTGGGCCGCTATGGGGTGCGCTACCAACCGCTGCTGGGCCGGCGCGATCCCGCGCTCTGGCAGAGCGTGCGCGAGGTGGCGCGGCTGATGACGCCGCGCGTCTTGGGGGCGGGCGTGGTGCAATTGATGTTCATCGCCAACACGATCATCGCCTCCTTCTACAACCCTTCGGTGCTGGCCGCGCTCAACTATGCGTGGATCGTGATGCTGCTGCCGCACGGCATCTTCGCCTCGTCGGTGGCGACGGCGGTCTTCCCCACCTTTAGCAAGATGGCCGCTGTCGGCGACCAAGCGGGCATGCAACGCGCCTTTGGCCAGACCTTGCGGGCGGTGCTCTTCGTGGTGCTGCCCGCCGCCGTGGGGCTATTCATGCTGCGCGTGCCGATCATCCAGCTTCTCTTCGAGCGGGGGGCGTTTACCCATGAGACAACGCGGGCAGTGGCATGGGCCTTGATGTTCTACGCCCCGGGCCTGATCGCCCACTCGCTGGTCGAAATCATCACTCGCGCCTTTTTCGCGTTGAAAGATACCTGGACACCGGTCTTGGTCGGGGTCGGTGCGATGGTGGGCAACATCGGGCTGAGTCTGCTGCTGGTGCGGCTGATCGGCGATCCGACCGCGCTGGTCGATGGGCCACAGGGCGGCTTAGCGTTGGCGAACAGCCTCGCCTCGACCGTGGAAATGGCACTGCTGCTCTGGCTGATCCGCAGGCGGCTGGGCGGCGTGGGCGGGGCGCTGCGGGGCGGCGTGGGGCGCATGGCGCTGGCCGCGCTGGGCATGGCGCTGGCCCTGTGGGGCGCGTTGCAACTCGCGCCGCTGACAGCGCTCCCCCGCCTTGTCTCCACACCGCTCCTCATCGCCATCGGCGGCGCAACCTACATGGCCATCGCTTGGCTACTCGGCATCGACGAAACGCGCCGCCTGCCCGCGATGCTGCGGCGGTGAGACGGCAACGCAGAAGCAGAAGCGGTTGGTTTGCCTCTGGGAAGAATCGTCGAAGGGGTTGTTGCTTGTTCTGAAGGCGTGGGTAAACGAAGAACCCTTCTCTTCGCTCAGGGCAAGCTCCGAACACAGAACGGATTTTGGCGAATGGCGAATGGTGCATGGTGAATGGTGAATGGTGCATGGTGCATGGGCAGAGGTCGAGAATCGTTTCGCCGCTCTGCCGTTGCTGCACTACGCGGCGCGGGGCGAACCGCCACCCGATCTAGGATGTCGAGAATCGTTTCGCCGCTCTGTCGTTGCTGTTCACTCCAACCCACCCAACCCAGTAAACCCGTCAATTCCCAGCTCACAAAACTCATTAAACTCACAAAACTCACAAAACTCATAAAACTCACAAAACTCATTAAACTCACAAAACTCATTAAACTCACCCATCGCGAGACACCCCATGAGCGAATTCCAATATTACGAATGGCAGGTGGTGGACAGGCCACTGACGCCGATCCAACAGGAGGCGGTGGGCGGGTTATCGAGCCACATCAGCGTGACTCCGCATCGTGCTCAGGTGGATTACAGTTGGGGCGACTTCAAGTATGATCCGATCACGGTCTTGGGCGATTACTTCGACGCCTTTCTCTACATGGCGAACTGGGGCCACCACCGTTTGGCCTTTCGATTTCCGGAAGGAACCATCGACGAGCGAGCCATCGCGGCGTATGAGAACGGGGACTTCATCGTGGTCCACCACACGATTTACTCGATCATCGTCGAGCTGAACACGAGTGAGTCAGAGCTGGCGCGAGGCTGGATCGAGGGCGAGGGGTGGCTGTCACGGCTGCTGCCGTTGCGGGCCGAGATTCTAAAGGGAGACTACCGTTCGCTCTACCTCTTCCGCTGCTGGGCCGACGAACAGTTGGCCGCTTGGTGGGATGAAGAGGAAGATGGGCCGATGTCGCCCCTGCCCCCCGCGCCGTCTGGCCTCGGGCGCTTGAGCATGGCCCAGCAAGCGCTGGTCGACTGGCTGGACATCGACGAGGCAATCATTGCACGGGCACGCGCTCACCGCGCCGAGGCAGCGGTCGATGCGTCGTACGACTACGATGCGCTTATCCGCGCCCTGCCGCGCGAGGAAAGCGACGCTTTTCTGCGCCGCCTGCTCGACGATGAGCCGCTGCTCAGCGCGGCTCTCCGGCAACGGCTGCGGCGAGGCTAAGCATCGTGGAGGCGACGTCCGTGCCGCGGCAGGCCTGGGTCTACATCGTGGAATGCGCGGACGGAACGCTGTACACGGGCTGGAGCTACGATGTCGCGCAGCGCGTCGCGGCGCATAACGCGGGGCAGGGGGCGCGCTACACACGCGGTCGCACACCGGTCAGGCTGCGCTGGTGCGAAGCCCACCCCACGCGCCGCGCGGCCATGCAGCGCGAGGCTGCGCTGAAAAAGCTGCGGCGCACGGCGAAGTGGCGGTTGATTGAGGGCGGGGTAGACGCGAACGGGCGAAATTCTTAACGGGAGGGGGTGTTTCCTATAACTCCGTCTGCAGAAAAAAGAGCACCTTTTCATAGATAGCTTCTGCCCCAGAAAGTGCGCCCTGCGCCTCTTCTGCGGAAAGTTCGGTGAGGTCACCTGGGTAACGAATCTCCACCGCGAAGGGGGCTAACTCGGCTGCGGCGTTGCGTAATGTTCCAAACTCTGCTTCTAGGGCTTCACATAGCTCCAGTAGATAGGTGAGACTGTGTACCTTCTCGAAATGGATTGATTCTGACGTAAGAAATGCCTTCAACGCTTTCTCAGCAGCCTGCTGGCAATGAAATGCGGCCGTGTCGAAAACAGGTTCGTCGTGGCTAACCAGAATCTGCGCAGATCGAAGGTCGTTACGGGCTTTATGAAGCCATGCGCGGGTTTCATCCAGTGGCGGCATAGAGCACTTTACCCCGCTCTTGAATCGTTCGTTCAACCGAGTTTAGCCAGCTTCCCCGCCGTTCGAACTCCTCCTTAGTGGCAACTTTTACCTCGACAGGCACCCCGAGCCCATAGAGTGCGACATATACACTCGACGCTCGCCTGTGTGGGGGTGCTGTAGATTCTGGGACCACCACATACAGATCGATGTCGCTATCCGTGTGCGGCTCTCCATAGGCGTGTGAACCATAAAGATAAATCGTGCTGGGCTGAAGATGCCTAATTAGCCGCTCTACAATTTCGTCTAAAAGTTGAGGTTGCAACGTTTTCATCGGGATGCCCCACCTTTTTACAATCAGGCGCTGTAAGACTCACCACTTTATTAGAATGACACAGGGGGACAAAATAGACAAGCCCCGCCCCTTACAAAAGTGGTGGGCGCACTCAGCGCAGCGCATCCAGCAGCTCGTCGACGCGGACACGGGCCACATTGCAGGCGGCGTCGGAATAGGCGTAAGGGATGACTAGCCAACCATTGTGCTGCATTGCTCCGCAACTGTAGACAACGTTCGGGACGTAGCCCTCTCGCTCTTCGGGGAGCGGGGCGAGCAACGCGTGGGGCAGGGTGGCGATCACGCGACTGGGATCGTCGAGGTCGAGCAAGTCTACGCTCAACGTATACTCCCGCATCGGCCCCACCCCGTGCGTCAGCAGTAGCCAACCGGCCTCCGTTTCGATGGGGGAGCCGTTGTTGCCGATCTGCACCAGCTCGCGCCCACTCTGCGGCCCACGTAAGAAAGTAGCCTCCTCCCACCGGTCGATGCGTGCCGAACGCATGAGGTAGTTCTGCTCGTTGTCTTGGCGACCCAACATCACGTATTCCCCGCCGATCCGTCGCGGGAAGAGCGCGACGCCCTTGTTCAGAACCGCCGCCCCCTGCAACGGAATCACCTCGAAGGTGGCGAAGTCCTGCGTCGCCAACAGCTTGGGACAGATGCGTTGCCCGTCGTAGGCCGTGTAAGGGCCGTACCATGTTGGCCCATCCGACGCCTCGTCGAAACGGACCCAGCGCACATCTTCGATGCCCATCCGCTCGTCGGCCATGACGGGGAAGAGCGTTCGTTCGCCCAACGGCACCTCAGGGGGGAAGAGGTGACGATGGTCGACGAGGGTGGGCAGTGTGGCCCAGGGTTCAGGGGGATCGAGCTGGAGAAGGCCCTCTGCGCTCACGATGCCCGCGCGGAAGGTGAGCGAAGAGATGTGTCCTTCGCCCGTGGCGCGGAAGGAGAGGATGACCCGTCGCGCATCCGCGTCGATCCCCGACTGATCGGGATGGGGGACGATGGACGGATTGAAAAGCGCGGCGGCTTCAATACTATACTCGAGCGTGAAGGTAGCGCCGATGACGAACCGCTGCGCCTCGCTCAGCGCCAGGGCGGATGGCACAAAGGGCATCACGAGCGCGGCATGACGGGCCAAAATCGTGTCGAAATCTCGGTGGCGCCCCTGGTACCGCGCGCGGATATCCGCGGCCAGCGCCGCTATCTGTGCGGGAGGCAGGGCGAGGATGCGCTGCGCGATTCGTTCGATGCGGGCCGTGTCGCTGGGAAGAAAGGGGCGTGCGGCGACGCGGGACGGGTCGGCGTGGAGTGCGATTTGCTGGCGGTAAACCGGGGGTGTCATCACTCTTCTGCGGGGGGCAGATGGGCCGCGACCATGGCGGTGGTGATCAACGCCGTGGCCGCCATGAAGAGGACGCCGAGTAGGACACCGGTCAAGACGCTGCCAATCCCCAACGCCAGAATCAGGAGCATGGTAAGAAAGGCGGCGGCGGGATTTTGCAGCAGAAAGGCGAAGCAGTTCCGCCACGTCGTGCGTAAGCTGCGGAACCCTTCCTCTTGCGCGAACCAGAAGGGCCAGAAGAAGAGGTTGAGCGCGGCCCAAACGACGCCAATCGTGGTCCAAATCCAGCGCAGAATAGCCCAGCTCGGCCCCGCTGCCTCGCGGTAGAGCCAAAGATTGGCCGCAGTGACGCCCCCAATGAGCATCACCACGATGCCCCAGCGCAAGGCGGGCCACGCATTTCGTCGCGCCGCCGCGAGGAACATGGCCCACCCCACGAAGGGATCCCGCTGCAAAACGCGGCGTGCCACGAAGATGAGTGCAGCGGTGCTGATCGGCGCCAAGACGACGGTGAAAAGCGTGATCGCCCAGACGATGTTGAGCGCGGTCAGCACGAAGATCTCGCGCCACCACCCTTCGACCGCCGCTTGCAGCGCCCCCCGCACCCCGTCCGGCAGGCGCAGGGGGCGCACCGATTGCGCTTCCATCATGTCGTTGTTAGCCCTTCACACCTGCGTACGACACCCCTTCGATGTAGTACCGGCTGAACATGAAGAAGAGGACCAGCACGGGCAGCGCGTTCAAGATCGCCGCCACCAGCAGCAGGTTCAATTCGGCGCGGTACTGCCCCTGGAAGATCTGGAGCGCCACGTTCATCACCCACATGTCACGCCGTTGTAGGTAGAGCAGCGGGCCGAGGTAGGCGTTCCACATCCCCTGGAATTGGAGGATGAAGACCGTCAGCAGGGCCGGGCGGGCCAGCGGCAGGATCACATCCTTAAACGTTTGGAAGTAAGAGGCCCCGTCGATGTAGGCCGCCTCCTCCAGATCGCGTGGCACCGCTTTGAGGAACTGGGTCAGCAGGAAGATGCTCCCCGCAGAGACCAGGCCCGGGATGACCAAGCTATAGGCGCGGTTGATCCACTCCAGTTTCGACATCAGCACATAGGCGGGAACCAACGTGACAGCCCCAGGGATCATCATCGTCGCCAGCATGAAGGAAAAGATGATATCTCTCCCGGGGAATTTGAGCCGCGCGAAGGCGTAGGCGGTCATGGCGCAGAAGAGCAGTTGGAAGCTGGCCATCATCACCGAAAGTACGGCCGTGTTGAAGAGCCAGCGCCAGAACCGGCCCCCGCCCGCGAACATGGCGATCTGCTCGAAGAGGATCGTAACGACGGCGCCCGCCGCCAGACTCCAGAGCAGCGCCAGCACCACCCGCCGCCAATCGGGATTGGACATGCCCATCAACAGGACCCCGATCAGCATGATGATCGCGATAGAGGCACCGACCGCGAGGGTTTCCATGCGGCCCGCGCCGATGCGAGCATCCAGATACCAGGCTGCCGCCGCGCCCCCCAGCAGAGAGACCAGAATGCTGAGGGGAAGCCCCAACGAACGGGCCATGCCACGATCCTTGATCACATTGGTCAGACCGGTGAGCAGGAAAGTGAGGAAGGCGGTGAAAAGGCCCGCCATCAGGCCGAGCGAGGCCGCGCCGTCCAAGCGCGCTTCGCCGCCAACATCGGCCGCGAAGAAACGGGGCCAGTTTTCCCATTGCCATTCCTTCGGGAAGAGGGTCGGTGGATAGGCGATGATCTCGGAGTTGGTTTTGAAGCTACCGAGGAACGAGAGGATGAAGGGGGCGAAAAGCACCAGCCCCAACAGGATCATGAGGGCATAGCGCACCACAACCGACAGCGTATCTTGCAGATCGACGCCGCTCGGCTTGGTTTGTACGGATGAGGAGCTCTGAGTTACGGATGCCATGAGATCTCCTTCCTAATATTGCTCGGTGCCTGATTCGATGTAGCGACGCTGAATCAGGGTGAAGATGAAGATGATGATGGCCAAGAGGAAGGCCATGGCGGAAGCATACCCCATCCGAATGATGCTCCCCCCGCCGATGCGACCCAGCGCCTCTCCATAGATCAGGTAGACCGGCGTGAGCGTCGTGTTCAACGGACCGCCAGCCGTGAGGAACTGGACTTGGTCGAAAACTTGGAAGGCCCCGATCGTGCCGAGCACCACGATCAGCAACGTGACGGGACGCAGCATCGGCAACGTGACGTTCCAGAACGCTTGCCGACCGTCGGCCCCGTCGATCGAGGCCGCTTCGTAGAGCGTGGGCGGCACATCTTGCAGGGCGGCCAAGTACATGATCATAAAGGTGGGCGCCGTGGTGAAGATGTTCATGAACATGATCGCCATCCAGGTGATACTTGGCCCACGCAAGTACCAGAGATTGGAAGGAATGTCCCCGCCAAAGGCGTTGGCGATCAGTTGAAAGAGGCCGCGCGGGTCGTTCAGCCATTCGATCGCGCTCCAATCGGCCCCGAACAGACCGAAGATGCGATCAAACATGAAGTTGACATAACCCGTCTTGAGGTAGAGCCAGAGGAAAATCGCTGAGATCACGATGGAGGAGGTGACGCTGGGGCCGTAAAAGATCGTTCGGAAAAACTGTTGGCCCCGTATCTTGCGATTCAGAATCAGCGCCAGCATCAGCGCGGCGGCGGTCTGAAAGGGCACCACCGTGATGACATACCAGAAGATGTTGACGAGCGACCGAATGAAGCCGTTCGTGTCGGTCAGCGCCTTCTGATAGTTCTCGAGACCGTTGAATTGTGGGGCTTGAAAGAGGTTGTAGGATGTGAAGCTGATATACAAGGCAAAGGCGATGATGCCCACGGTGAAAATCGCCGTTACCAGCAGATAGGGAGAGAGGAAGAGATAGCCGGTGATCGCTTCGTCCCGCTCACGCGCCGTCAAGCCGCGTTTGCGAGCGACCGGACTTTTAGCTGACGCTGCCATAGTCCACCTTCCTTAGGTCGTGGTCGAAAGGGTCTTGGGGTATCACGGTGCGGGGCCTTATCGCCCCGCACCGTGGTGATGAATCACGCTTATTGCGCGTCGTCCAACGCCTGCTGGGCTTCGCCCTGTGCCTGTGTGAAGGCTTCGCTCACCGTCTGCTCACCCAAGTAGATACGCTCGAGCGCCTTGCCGACCGCGTCGTTGACACGACCGGTGTTGGGTCCCCAGTTGGCGACACGGGTCAACTCGTAGGTTCCCCCTTCGGAGATCGCCTTGTCGTTTTCGTCCTTGATCAGGTCGAGCTGATCGGAGCGTGCCGGATAGGCAAAGCCTGTCTCGGCGATGGCGGCTTGGTTGTCGCGCCCCGTGACGAAGAGTGCGAAGGCCGCGGCCGCGTTGGGATTGTCGCTCTGTGCGTTCACCCCGATGCCGTTGGTGAAGATGATGTCGGCCTTGCCTTCCGGCCCACTGGGTACGGGCACGGCCTTCCACTCCACATCGGCGAAGTCGTTACGCATGAAGTTGACCATCCAGCCGCCTTCGAGCGTCGTCGCCACCAGCTTCTTACCGATCGCTTCCCCACACCAACCCGCACCGACATCGGCGGCGGTCACCAGCGACCCTTCCTGCTTCATGTCGGCAACGATTTGCGCGGCGGTCTCGATCCCTTCGTTATCCAGCGTGGCGGACGTCCAGTCATCGTTGGTGAACGTGGCGCCGTAGCTAAAGGCCCACGGTGCAAAGCGTGCCCAGTCGGCCCCTTGGCAGAAGCCACCATACTCGGTATTCTCCGCGAGCGCTTGGGCGGCCGTGCGCAGATCTTCCCAGGTCCAGTCGGCGGTCGGCTCGTCAATGCCCGCTTCCGCAAAGGCTTCGGGCAGGTAAACGAGGCCCAACGTTCCCCAGTCCTTTGGTAAGGCATAGGTCTTGCCGTCCACCGTAAAGATGTCGAGCAACGCCGGCACGAATTCTTCGCGGGTGATATCGGCACTCGCCATGAAGTCGTCCAGCGCCAGCAGTTGGCCCGTGCGTCCCAGCGCCGTCATCAAGCTGTCGTCGACGTAGATCACGTCCGGCGCATCACCGCCCGCAAAGGCGGCCTTGATCTGGGTCTGGAAGTCGGCGGGAACCGGTTGGTAGTCGATCGTCACGCTCGGACAGGCCTCGTTGAAGCGGGTGATCGAATCGCGGTAGACTTGCTGCTCGGTCTCGTCACCCCAGCCCGAAAAGACGACGGTGGCATCGGGTTCGACCGCGATGCCCATGCAGGTATCGCCACCCTCGGCGGCCATGTCGGTGGCGTCGCCGGTGTTATCACCATCCGACGCGCCGCCACATGCGGCCAAGAGCATCGTCAGCATCAGCATGGTTACAAGCAATAGACGTTTCATTTTGGATTCTCCTCCGTGTTGATGGATGTGTTAAGGTGTGGTGGCACCATCTTGCGACAGGGCCTCAGTAGTCAGCAGGGGCGGGGCGTCCTTCTTCCCGTCGAGCGAGATGATGTGCAACTCGCCGCGATGCAAGAAGCGGAAACGCAGCCGCCGCCAATGATCGGGCAGACGTGGCTCGACACGCCAGTCCGCTTCGGATAAGGTCAGTCCGCCAAAGCCCATCACCGCCGCCTGCCACAGCCCCCCCGCCGACGCGGCATGAATGCCGTCGGCGGCGTTGCCCCGCACATCCGTCAGGTCGGCGCGGGCCGCCCGCATGAAATGTGCGTAGGCGAGGTTGGGTTGGCCCATTTCACAGGCCATGATGGCGCTGATCGACGGCCCCAGACTTGAGCCGTAGCTGTGATCGGTGCGCGGATCGTAGTAGGCCCAGTTGGCTTGCAACGTGGTGTGCGGTACATGATCGCGCATCAGGAAAAGCAGCATCAGGACATCCGGCTGTTTGATCACTTGGGCCGCATTTGCCCCCTCGATGCCGAGGATTTCGTGCATCGAACGGTGACGCGGCTCGAAATCGGCCAAATCGGGGTCGTTCAGCGCAAAATAGCCGTCGAACTGCTCGATCAGACCGCCTTCCAGCTCAGTCAGCCGGATCGCCCGCGCGATCTGCTGCCACTGTGCCAGCCGTTCCGGCGACAGATCGAGTTGCGCTGTCAAGCTGTCGGCTTTGGACGGGTCGCTCTCTTTCAACCACCTAACGAGTGCCAGCCCCTGTTGAAGCTGCCAGCGCGCCATGTGGTTGGTAAAGGCGTTGTTGTCGACATGATCGTGGTATTCATCGGGGCCGATCACGTCGGTGTACTCATAAACAGCCTCCTCTTCGTTCCATTCGGCGCGGCTTGCCCAGAATTTGGCCCCATCAAGGAGCATCTCTGCGCCGTAGTCGATCATGAACTGATCATCGCCCGTCGCCCGCCAATATTGCAGCACGGCGTAGGCGATATCGGCGGTAATATGTATTTCGATGTCCCCCGTCCAGATGCGGACCAAGCGCGTCCGATCCTCGAAGTGAGGAACCCAGGTCGGGGTCACTTCATCCCCTTTACCCGCGCTTTCCCACGGAAACTGGGCACCCTCGAAGCCGTTGGCGCGCGCTTTGTCACGCGCGCCGCGCAGCCGTCGATAGCGGTACATCAGCAGTTCGCGGGCTTGAGTCGGCTGGGTGAAGGTGAAGAGCGGCAGCATGAACAGCTCCGTATCCCAGAAGACATGGCCCCGATAGCCAAAGCCACTCAATGTTTTGGCGCCGATACTGACATCGTCGCTTGGCTCCGGCATGACGGCAAACAGTTGGTACATGTTGAAGCGGAGCGCCAGTTGAGCTTCCTCATCGCCCCACAGTTCCACGTCCGCAGCGTCCCAAATCGCCGCCCACGCCCGTCGATTGTCGGCGACGAGGCGGTCGAAGTCGAACGGCTCTCGGCGGCGTGCCTCGCTATCAGCGAGCGGATTGAGGCTATGGCGACTGTCGGCCAGTGTGATGCGCTTGGTGATGGTGAAGGGCTGTCCCTCTTCGGCGAAAGCGCTCAGAGACTGGGTGGGCTGTCCCCGAACCGGCCACCCTTCGACCGAGGCGCTGCCGTCCGTGCGGGCGAGCTGGCTGATCAGCGCCAGCGTGTGACCGGAGCGCAGCGTCTTGCTGCAGAGGAACGCGCGCTCGCTGTCGGCCCCCTGCTGCTCGGCTTGCCAGTGGAGCAGCCCCTCGTTGCTGCTGAAAACCGAAAGGCCGCCACGGATCTCGACCTGGCCCGACCAATTTTCGGGGATCAGTTGGAGCCGGATCGCCAGTTGCTCGCGGGGGGCGCGCCCGATCAGCCGCTCGAACCGCAACAGGCTGATCTGCCCATTGGGCGCCTGCCAGCGCAGATTGCGGATCAGCAGCCCGTCTTGCAAGTTGAGTTGGCGCTGGTAACCCAAAATCGTTCCCGCCGCGAGCGAGAACGGCTGGCCATTCAGGCTAAGCTCCAGCGACATCCAGTCGGGGATATTGGCGATTTCGGTGAAGACGATCGGTGCGTCATCGAAAAGGCCATGAACGAAGCTGGCGCGACGCTCGTTGGGGTAGCCCTCTTCGAAGCTGCCGCGTGCCGCGACCCAGCCGTTGCCGGTGGTGAAGATCGTTTCTTTGTGATGCTGTCGTTCCGGCTGCCAACGCGATTCGACCACGCGCCAGCCTTGTGCCACCCGCTGGGCTTCGCGGAGCAGATCGAGGGTGAGATCGTGGGTCGTCGCGGTGGTGACATGGGCCAACCCAACGCGAGATGCCGGGCCAATGCCCAGCGTGGCAAAGCCGCCGGTCAATGCAGCATCGATGCCACTTTCCGCGTCCTCCACGACCACCACCTTGTCGCTGGCAAGGGCCATCTGCCGCGCCGCAAATAGGAAGAGGTCCGGCGCGGGTTTGCCGTGCCGCACGCTGTGGCCATCGGCAATGACGGTCAAGCGGTCCGCGATATGCAACGCCTCCAGAACGGTGCGTGCGTTCTTGGAGGCGGAGCCGACCGCGTAGCGGATTGCGGCGCGATCCAGAGCGTCGAGCAATTCGGGGATGCCGGGCAACAGATCGGCGGGAGAAAGGGCGCTCAGCAGTTCCTGATAATAATGGTTCTTGCGCGCCATCCACTGGGCGATCTGGGCCGCGCTTGCGGCGCGGCCATCCAAAATGATTTCTAACGAGGCGCGGCGCGAGACACCGCGCAGCTTCTCGTTGATCTCGCGGGAAAAGGGAAATCCCTCCTCATCCGCCCAGCGTTTCCACGCCAAGTAGTGGAATTCGGCGGTGTCGGTCAGCACCCCATCCAGATCGAATATTACCCCTTTCAAGGTCATGGCGCTGTCTCCTTCTGAGTCGAGGAAATGGGAAACTGCAGGGGCTGTTTCAGGCTGGACGCTCGCACCACAAGCGTAGGTTCAAGGGAAATCTGTCGCTTTTCGGCGGGAATCTCCTCGCCTTCGATCAGGGTCATCAGTTGGTCGACGATCAAGGTGGCGACTTGGTCGATGGGCTGGCGCAGGGTGGTGAGGGGCGGCACCAAGAGGTCCGCTAATGGCATATCGTCAAAGCCCACAACGCCCACATCTTGGCCCGGTCGCAGTCCCAAATGGTAGAGGGCGTTCATCGCCCCCACCGCGATCAGATCGCTGACGCAGACCAAGGCGGTGGGGCGAATGTCGGCAGGCAGACTCATGATGCGCATCGCGCCCTGAAAGCCTTCTTCCGCATTGTGATTGACCCGCACGATCCATTCTTCACGAACGGGTTGGCCCATCTCGTAGATGCCATCGAGGTAACCCTGCAGCCGTTCTTGGCCCGAGCGCGACCCCTCCGGCCAGGCCAGAATGCCGATGCGGTCGAAGCCCTGCGAGGCCAGATGCTCGACCGCTTGGCGCACACCTTTGCGACCATCCACATCCACCCACGGGAAATCCTCTTCGGGGCTGGTCTGCCCAAAGGCAACGAAAGGAATGTCGATGGTCGAGAGATAGGTGATGCGGGGATCGATGGTGTTGGTGGCCCCGAGCACAATGCCGTCAACCCGTCGGCTGCTCACCAACTCTTGGTAGACTTGAATCTCATCTTTGTCGGACGGGGTGGGGAAGGCGAGCAGGTGATAGCCCCGTTGGTAGGCCGCCATGCCCATGCAGTGAATGAATTGGTCCAGAATGGGGCTGGAGACGTTGACCGGCAACGGACGCCAACTGTAGCCCAGAAGATAAGAGCGACGGCTCTGGAGGCTGCGTGCGTTGACGTCCGCGTGGTAGCCCAATCGCGTGGCAGCCTCAATCACACGCTCCCGCGTCTGAGGCCGCACGTTGCGCGAATTGTTCAGCACATAGGAGACCGTTGCGATAGAGACGCCCGCCTCTTTGGCAACGTCGCGAATGCCCACTTTGGCCACGCTTCGACCCCCGAACTCCCGTAGTTCCGTGGACGTTAACCGTCTCGTTAACCGTTAAGTTAAACGTTTAACTTTCTGATAGCCATTATACTGACTTTTTCTGCAAATAGCAAGTAATTCGTTTTTCTTGGGGCACGACTTAAGGGCCGTAGCAGCTATTTGAGGGGTGTGCATGGAGCGGGGGAAAGCGGGGGAACCGACTGTAAGCAAGCTCACTGACTGTGGGGGCGGGGTGTGATAGGGTTGTCACAGGTCAAACGACGGAATCAACCGACTGTAACGAAAGGGGTTTGAAATGGCAGCCACCACAATGAGAGCGACGATGACCATGAACGAGCGGATCCGCCACGGCGTGATCGGCGGCTTGGCGGGGGGCGTGATCTTTGGACTGATGATGGGCATGATGGGGATGCTGCCGATGGTCGCGGGGTTGGTCGGCTCGTCATCGGCGGGGGTGGGCTTGGTGGTCCACCTGCTGATCAGCGCCATCATCGGCGCGATCTTCGGGGTCGTCGCGGGGCCATTCGTCGCGGGCACGGGGCGTGCGGTCGGGGTGGGGGCGCTCTACGGCTTGCTCTGGTGGGTTCTGGGGCCGCTGCTGCTGATGCCGATGATGATGGGCATGGGGCCGCAGCTCAACGCCACGGCAATGAGCGAGAGTGTGCCGAGCTTGATCGGTCATCTCATCTTCGGGCTGGTCACTGCGTTGGTCTACGCGCGGCTCCGCTGATCACCACACCGATCAGCACGCTGAAGTACAGCGATAGGAACGGGGCGTCACGCGAGGGGGGCGCTCCGTTTCTGCATGGTTTATCCCTCGCCCTCGGCCAGGGCCAGCAGCCCTGCTGGGTCGCTGATCTGAATCCGCTTGCGCCCCGTCTCGATCAGGCCGTCCGCTTTGAATTCGTTGAGTGTCAGGGTGATCGTTTCACGATGGCTGCCGACGCGATCGGCCAATTCTTGGTGGGTGTAGCCCGACACCGCGTCATCCTTCGCCAGCGTGAGCAATTCGGCGGCCAGCCGCGCCGCGACGGGGGTGAAGGCCATCTGCTCCAGCCGTCGCTCGGCTTGCTGCAGTCGCTCGCTCATCAGGGTCAGCAGGCGCAGTGCCATCTGCGGCTTCTTCAGCAGCATCTCCTCCACATCGGCGCGGCGCATCACACAGAGCGTCACCGGCGTCATCGCTTCCGCAAAGGTCTCGTGCATCCGCTGCCCGATCAACCCCATCTCCCCAAAGACCGAACCGTCCGTCAGCGTCGCCACGACCAGCTTGCGCCCCTCTGGCGTGAGACGGAAGAGGTTCACGCGCCCCTTCTTCAGGATGAATAGGACTTCATTCGGCTCCCCGGCCTCGAAAAAGATGCGGCTCGCCTCGCAACTGATCATCGTGGTGCGCCGATCGAGCGCCCACATCTCTAACCGATTGAAATCGCGGAAGAAGTCGTGCTCGGTCAGATAGAAGAGCTTGTCTCCGTCATCACTCATGAGATCATCCCTTGTTGGCGGTGAAGGCAGCGCGGGCCAGCGGGTTTCGGGGAGGTGCGGAATGGCGAATGGCGAATGGACAGGTGGCAGGATCATTGTAGAAGCAGGCCATGCCATGCTTAACTCCTGAGCGCCTCACCGTCACACCCGCACACCCCTCACTCGATCATCGCGGCCGGGCCGGGGGACGCGCTGAAGATTTCTTTGACGCTGTCGAGCCGTTGCAGCAGAGCGATCAGTTCGCCCTCTTGATAATCTTCGCAGATGAAGTGGATGTTCGGACCGGCGTCGATGGTGAAATAGGCCTGCAACCCCTGTTCGCGCCAGAGTTGCACTTTCTTCAGAAGGTGAAGCGTTTGCGGCGACCAGTAAAAGAGGGGCGGCTGGCTGGACATCATCACGAAGTGCATCGCCAGCGCGTCCGCTTCAATGGCCGGGCCGAGTTCCATCAGGTCGCGGGCGCGGATCGCCTTGCGCACGGTCGGCAAGAGCCGCTCGGCTTGGTCGACTCTGGCGTGCAGAAACGGACTGCTGCGCGCGAGGCCGTGGCCGTCGGCGCTCGACACCTTTTTCTCTTCATGCGCCACCACGGCCACCACGTCCCGTAGCTCGTGCCAGTGATGGCTGTCGAAGAGCGGTTCCGCATAGCTACTTTCGTCGTCGTGGCCCGCCTGCCATTCCACGAAGCCGCCGAAGAGTGAGCGGCTGGCACTGCCGGAGGCGCGGCGCGCCACGCGGCTGAGGGCGCGATGGTCGAGTCCGAGGCCGAGGGCTTCGCTGGCCGCAAGGGTGAGTGCGGCAAAGGCGCTGGCGCTGCTGGCGATGCCCGCGCCCATCGGGAAATTGTTGCGCGACTGGACTTCGGCCTTCGTCTCTATTTTGGCGAGCTGTCGCAACCGATCGAGCTGCTGCACCGCCCGTCGCCGGGCATCCCCTCGCCGTTCCGCGCCGTCGATCACAATGACATCCGCGTCGAGCGCGTCGTCGAAATTCACGGTGGTGACGGTGTAGAGACGGTCCAGCGTCATCGAAATGCTGTTCGTCAGCGGCAGGTTGAGCGCGGCATCGGCCACGCCCCAGTATTTGATGAAGGCGATGTTCGATCCGGCGCGGGCGGTGGCGTTCATGGGGCTGTCTCGCGGAGTGGTCAGCGATGATCGACGATGGGTCTTTAGCGGTAGATGATGACCAAAAGGGGGGAGAATGGGAAATGGGGGTCGGCTTTAATGGCTGTTTGGCTTTGATGGGGTGTGGCGGATTGTCCCTGCACGCTTGGGGCATGTAGCGACCTGACTATGTAGGGTCGGGCACAGCGGCCCAACCGCGCGGGGTGCCGTACCCCACCGTGTGGGCCGCCATGCGCTCAGCCTGTCAACCCTCGCTGTGTGCGCCACGACTTATGCTCGGCCTGCGACGTCGCGATTCTATCGCTTCCAACGTGGGAACCGCTTGTCCGGAAGCGGCTTCATATGGCTCGATCATGCTGACGTGATTCTGCCCGAGGCCCTTCGCAACAGAGAGCGACATGCTGACCAAGGCGACGGAGCGTCCATTGACCTGCCAGACCACGTAGCTGTCCGTCAATCCCAGTCCCTTGATGAAGCCGTTCGCATAGAGCATGGAGCCTCGGCGAAGGCGGCTTCCGCGATCTCTTGGCGTTGGATTTGTTCTTCCGAACCGCGATTGGCACGCGTAGTCATTATCATCTCCTTCAGATTTTTGTTTTCAAGCAGAGGACTTCAAGACGGAAACTCATCATCGGGCAGCATAATATCAAATCGGAGGGTTGATTGTGCAACGAAGATCAATGGTAACAGCAAAGAAGGGGCCTGCCTGCGCAGGCCCCTCGGCCGACAGGCCCTCCAGCGGGGATTTTAATCCCCGCCCCACGGTTACACCGTCCATTCCACATCCACATTTGTCTATGAGAATGGGTATAAGACCGTATTTTGCCGCGACAGCACTGAGTTTAGCGTGCATATCCGCAAGGAGATCTGGATCCGGACGCATGAAAACTGTGATCACAGAGTTACTCACATCGACAACTCTACTGTAACGATAAAGTGCGTCATCAACCACCAAATCATAGGCTTGACTTCCCGCCGTCAATGTCGTTTCCTGCAGACGCTCGGCCCATGGCACAACGGTGTACGACTCGTGTGCAGCCCGATCTCGGCCGATGAAAAGAAAGATTGGATAGCTTGTATCCTAAACATATGCCCCTAATCAAAGGTACTTTCAAGGATAATTTTTGCCATGCGGCGCCACCACATGGCGATAGGTTGGCGTCTCAAGGATCAGCAGCTTTCGCCGAGTCGTCATGCGCTGTGGCACACCACGGGGGATGAAAATAGCGCATAAGCCTAGGAATCATTGCGAGGACGTTTGATAACACGGCAACCCGATTCGCGATTCACGATTCGCTCATGGTAAGTATCGCAAAGGGGGCGCGACGACTGTCAGCAGCTGGCTTATTTTCAGGGTAGAATGGGAACCCTGTCAAGCGTTGTCGATTTATCAATCATTGTCCTCAGCACGAGTTTAGGCCTGTTGCGTGAGGCGGCAAATGTGGGGAGATCGGCTGTTGGCAACTCTGGGCGCACCGGAGCGACTGTAGGGTCAGGCCTTGCGACTGCCCGCCGCACCAAACCGGAGGGGGAAACGGGAAGTGCGATCATTCTGCAATACCGTGCCGCGTTGTCGTTGTGGGTGGGCGACCACAAGGGTCGCCCCTACAACCACTGCTTTTTGCATCGTGGGGAACGGTGTGATGGCGATGCAAAAAGCGACGCTGGTGGACTGCGGCTGCGCTAACACAACCTGCCAGTATCCGGATCGCTCCCACGCTCCAACTCTCCAACGCTCAAGCGCTAAACCCGCTCCCGATGCACGGCGATCCGCTCTGGCAGGATGAGGCCGCGTCCGACCTGCGTGCCGACCTTGGCCAGCGTGGGGGGGTGGAGCAGCATGTTGGCGTAGTTGGCGTTCGCCATCGGGCAGGCGCATTCGCCCGCCGCGATCGAGCGGCGCAGTTCGCGCAGCTTGCCGGTGTGCTCGAACCAGATGGGACGCAGATCGTAATCGGTCTCGCGCAGGTTACCGACACTTTCAGCGCGGATGCAGCACGTCCAGACATCGCCGTTGGGCGCGATATGGCCACTGGCCCAGCCCGCATGACAGGGGATTTCCTGCTCGTGCGAGAAAAGCACTTTCTTCGCCAACTGGTAGTATTGGGCGCGGAACGCCTGCGTCACCCGCGCCAAGCCGTCCACCGGTTGTGAGCGCGCCTGTGCACTGAGGAAATCGGCGATGGGCGCGTACTGCTCGGCCAGGGGGGTGATCTCCCAGCCCAGCGTCGCCAGCTCGGCCCGCTCCTCGGCCACTTCCGTGATGTAGCTATCCGGCGCCAGCGGCGCGAGGCCGTGGTAGATGTCGTAGAAGCGCTCGATGTTGAACTGCGAAATCACGCTGTGGACCGTCAGCACCAAGTTGCTGTGCGTTTTTTGCAGCGCCTTCAGCCCGCGCCACGTTTCCATGGCTTTTTCCCAGTTGCCCGGCACCACGCGCAGCCGGTCGTGCCGCTCGCCCACTTCGTCCAACGACAGGTTGATGCCGATATTCGTCCCTTGCGCGGCGCGGCACATGCGGTCGGTCTTCTCAAGGATTCGTTCCGTCAGGATGCCGTTGGTGGGGATCGTAACGACTTCGGGGCGACACTCTTCGTAGGCGGCGATCACCAACTCGTCCAGATCCTTCCGCAAAAAGGGCTCGCCGCCGGTGAAGGTGATGTAAAAGGGGGTGCGGCCCAGTTTGTGGAAGACCTTGCGCCATTCCTCGGCGCTCATGTCATCGTTGGGCCGCCGCCAGACATCACAGGTCTTGCATTTGGAGTTGCAGCGGAAGGAGACGGAGACCACGATGCTAAAAGGCAGCATTTTCGGGGTACCGAACTTGTAGAAGCTCCAATAGAGCGGCAGTTTGGGGAGTAGTTCAAGCATGATAATAGTTAATGCGGCGTACCGGTGTTTGTCGAAGGGTTGCCGTTCTGCGTTTAGCGTTGGAGCAGCCGTTGTAGCGCATTGAGGGTGCGCAGCACCCGCCCCTGCGATACCTCGTGCAGATGGCGCTGAAGGGCGTCGTGGCGGCGCTGTAAATCCGCGTGTTGCACGGTCAGATCGTCGAGTTCACGTTGTAGGGCGTCGGTGCGGCCTTGCAGGGCTTCCGTGTCCGGCGCGGCCCCGCCGCTGGGCTGCGACGTGTGGGCCGCGTGCTGCTGCGATAGGGCGTGGCGTTGCTCCAAGGCCAACTGGCGCAGATCGACGTTTTCTTTCCACAGTTGCCAGAAGCGGCGTTCGTACTCCCGCACCCGTCGGGGAAGCGGGGCCTGCGTGCGGCGGAAGCGCACGGCCCACGGCGTGATGTACGACGCATCATAGTCGACATCGCGAAAGAAGCCGTGGCGGGCAAAGGCTTCGGCCCACGCTTCGGGCATCCGCACGTTCAGGTGGGTCGCCTCTTTGTAATCGAAGGGCGTCGAGGAGAAGAGGATGTCGTCGCTGCTGGCGCAGAGGTTCGCGATGGCGCGATCCGCCTCGGCCGGGGGCATGTGCTCCAGCACCTCAATCGAGACGATCAAGTCGTAGCGCCGGTCGAGCGGTGTGCTCAGGTCCGCGACCCTACAATAGGGCGCGATCGGTGCGCTCACCTGCGAAATCGCATGGTCCGATAGATCCACGCCGTACGCCTCCACGCCGAGATCGCGCAGCGATTCGACCAGCAGCCCCATTGCGCAGCCCGCGTCCAACACCGTTTGCGGCTGAATGTCCGCTTGGATGCGCGCGGCGACCCCGCCGAAGAAGGCCATCCATTCGTCATCGTGCTGATAGGGGCGACCGCAGCCCGTCGCGAAGTAGTAGGCATCGAACAGGGCCGAGGTGGGAGCTACAGCCGCCGTCTGGTCGCTCATGCGTTGTCCCAATTCCCGCAGAGGCTGTGGCTGGAAAGTGCAAGGGGCAAGGGGCGACATTGCCATCGGAGGCAGATACCACGCCCGTTGCCCTTTGCACCTTGTCTACTGATACGCCCCTTCTTTCGCCCCGAGGGCCGGGACGCCGTGGGCCTTCTTCTTGCTAAAGAACATCCGTCGCGCATCGTTGAGCCGTTCCGGTGCGTTGATCCACGTGTCTTTCGACATCAGCCGTTGCGCCAAGCGGTTGGGACGCAGATAGAAGCGGCGGTAGGCCTCGTGCCACTTCTGTTCGACCAGTTGCGGATCCAGATCGCCGATCTGGAAGCGGGCCTTCTGGTCGTGAATGGCGAAATCCTGCCAATCGTGGCTAAAGATGTTGCCATGTTTTTCCAGCAGATCGTACATGCGAGTGCCGGGGAAGGGGGCGGCGATCATGAAGTTGGCCAGTTCGGGATCCAACTCCAAGGCAAATTCGATGGTCTTGTCCATCGTTTCGGCGGTCTCTTCCGGCATCCCGAAGATGAAGAAGCCCATCGTTTGCAGTCCTGCGGCGCGCGCATTCTTGAACGCTTCGCGCACCATGTCCAGCGTCTGCGATTTGCGGATCACTTTCTTCAGGATGTACTCGTCGCCGCTCTCCACGCCAAAGCCAACGCGCTTGCACCCTGCCGCTTTCATCAACTGGAACAGCTCCAGATCGGTATGGTTGACTTTCATGCCATGGACCGTCACCCACGGAACCGTGTTCAACCCCTCTTCGATCAGCCGGCGACAGAGTTCCTTGGCTCGCGTCAGGTCCATGTTCCAAATGTCGTCGGTCACGCCGATCTCCGTCGCTTTCAGATCATGGACCAGCCAGCGCCACTCGCCGATCACATCGTCGACCGAGCGCATGCGCCAGGTGTCGCCCGTCACCGGCTTGGAGCAGAAGTTGCACTTGTAGGGGCAACCGCGGCTCGTCATGATGATAAAAGAGCGGGCGTGGGGGTCCAGGCCGTCGGTCAGCGGCTGCAGGTTGGTGTAGCGGTCGATCTTAAAGAGATCGTGGGCTGGGTAGGGGAAGCGGTCGATCTTGTTGTCCAAGACGCGCGGTCGGTTCATGATCGCCGTGCCGCTGCCGTCGCGCCAGACCAGCCCCGCGATCGCGCCGTAGTTCGTGCCGCCGGTCGTTTCGATGTCGGTGACCAGCTCCAGCAGTGTATCTTCGGCTTCACCCACCGCCACAAAATCGACGAAGGGCTTTTCCATACTTTCCATCGGCATAATCGTTAGGTGCGCCCCGCCCAGAATGGTGATCGCGCCCCGTTGCTTGGCCGCTTCGGCCATCTTCCACGCTTCATAGATCAGCGGGGTGGTGGCCGTCACGCCGACCATCTGAAAATCGTGGCGATCAAGGAACTGGCCGAATGGCTCATCCTCCACCGCCGCGTCAAAAATCGTGATGTCGTGACCGTTGTCGCGCAGCACCGCGGCCAAGTAACCCAGACCCAGCGGGATCTGCTTGCGGGACGACCACACTTTCGATTCTGGATTGGCTAGTAAGACTCGCATGGTTTCACCTTCTGCTGTCGTATGACGATTCGCGGCAGTTCAAGCGTTGTAGATGTTCGTGACAATGTGGGCCATCAAGGCATCGGTTGGAAATCAAGTACCTCGTAGGAACTCGACTCTTGTTTGAACGACTCACACGGGCTATCCACAATGAGGCGTGGATAACCATAGTCGCCCGGTTCAAATTCCGCCCACAGACAGACCTCGGGCAAAACATTGCCCCCCTCTTCCGTCGTGAGCACCTTGCGCTCATCCCCCAAGTACCACGACAAGACATCAAAGAGCGAATCGACGGTCAGAGCGAGACCCAATCACACCGAGACGATCTGACGGAACTTGGGTGGCGGAAGGAGTCGACCCGTAGCTTGTCTCACCTTCACGGCTCCAACGCCTCAAACTCAACCACCTCAAGCAAAATTTCATCATCGAGCGTGCCCTCACAGTGGAGATAGATTCGGGTGGGGTAGCCGTAGCGCCCCATCTCGAATTCGGCTGACATACAGAGATCGGTCGAACCGCTATCCGGTCCGCGATCGGGATAGGGGCGCAGCTCGCGCGGCAACTGGTTGGCGATGTAATCGAACAAGCCTTGCACGGTGAAGCGCTGGTCCGATTCAAGGATAGAGTCACAACCTTCGGGATAGTCGCTTCTGCAAGCGACCGTTGTGCGCTGATCCTCCACCGTGGTGGTGATCGTCGTGGGCGGCGACCACGAGCCGACCGAGTCAACGACAATCCGGTAGTAGCGCGGCTTTGCCTCGTTCCACAACGCCTGCGCCGCGCCTAACCGCTGGCTAATCTCCGCGACATCCTGCGGATGACCACGCAGTTCAGCGTCCTCTGGCGTCGCGCTGGCGTCGCGTGGCGTGGCCTCTGGCGTCGCTGTCATGTCGCTGCTGGCCGTGGCTTGGCGCGGCACGGTCGCGGTTGGCCCCTCGACGAGAACAACGGGATCGTCATTGCAGCCCGCCAACGCCAAGCCAAGCAATAGGGCGAGGAGTAGACGGGGTAGCGGTATTTGAGGTAGTGACATCAACCTGCTCTAGAACGTTTCTAAGTCGAGTGGCGAATCGCGAAGGGCGAATCGGGTGGTGAAGAGACTTGTACCGCTGCTCCGCCCCCGTTTCTTGCTTCTCGTTTCAACATTCGATCTGCTTATGCGTCCCATCGCAGAATGGCTCGTTGCTCGATCCCCGCAGTGGCAAAGCGCACATTTTTCGCTTTGGACAGACATTCAGCCACCTTGCTCCAGCGCCCCTCGATCGCCTCTGAGCTGGAACTGTGCCACTCTTTGGACATACCGATCACTCACCGTGCTTAATAGAAGACCGCAGAGTTTGGCGTGGTTAGCCTGCTCTGCGGTCGGAAGTTGTGCGGCGCAGGGCGCTAAACCATCGCTCGTTCTTTACCCAGCTCTGCCGCCAACTCTTTCTTCACCTTCTTGGGGAAGATGGTGCGGAAGGCGACCTTGCTGGTGCGGCCGAAGTTCAGCCAGAAATCCTTGCGTCCCAACGTCTTCGCCACACGGCTGGGGCGCAGGTAGAAGCGGCGATAGGCCTCTTTCCACTTGGCTTCGACCAGCTCCGCCGTCAGCTCGCCCATCTCGTAACGGGCCTTGCCATCGAAGAAGACGTAGTCGTCCCAGTCGTGGACCAGCATCCGACCCTTGCGCTTCACGATCTCGTAGACTTTGGTGCCGGGATAGGGCGTCATCATCGAGAAGTTGGCGATCATCGGATCGACCTCGATCGCGAACTGGATCGTCTTCTCCATCGTTTCCGCCGTGTCGCCCGGCAGCCCGATGATGAAGAAACCGATCGTCTCCAGCCCAACCTGCTTCGCATTCTTGAAGGCTTGGCGGATCGTATCGTGGTCGATCCGTTTGTCGATCGACATCAGCACGTCCGGGTCGCCCGTCTCGACGCCGAAGGCGGTTCGTTTCAGACCGGCCTCTTTCAAGTGGCCGAGCAGTTCCACCGTCGCCAGGTTGGCGCGAATCCCATTCACGAAGATCCACGGCACATGGTTGATCTCACGCTTGATTAACTCGTCCGCCAATTCGTGCAAGCGGTCGACGCGGATGTTGGCCGAATCGTCCAGGACGCCGATCTCTTCCGCACCCAGTACCTTGACCAAATGCTCCCATTCGTCGGCCACGCTCTTGGCCGAGCGGGCACGCCACTTCTGCGGCATGATGCTCTGCGAGCAGAAGGTGCAGCGATAGGGACAACCACGGCTCGTCATCACCGAGAAGGAACGCGCCCCATCGACGTGGTCGGTCGCGGGCTGGAGGTTGGTGTAATGCTCCATCTTGAAGAGGCTGTAGGCCGGCCACGGCAGATCGTCCAAGTTGTTGATCGGCGGATGATCGGGACGCAAGTGCATCTTGCCATCGACCGTACGGAACGTGATGCCGAAGAGGCCGTGCAGCGGCGTCTCGGCGGCCATCCAATCCTTGTCGCTATAGCTGCCGTGCTGCGCTTTCATCTCTTCGAGCTGTTCCAACAGCTCCACCCACGCCGCTTCACCCTCGCCGCGCACCACAATGTCGATTTCGGGGCGAATGGCACTCTCTTCCGAGAGAACGCTGGGGTGCGGGCCCCCAATCACAATCGGCGTGCCGGGCACGGTTTTCTTGATGCGTTGCGCGGTGCGCCACGCCTCCTTTACTTGGGGCGTGTTGGCCGTGATGCCGACGATATCCGGGCGCCACGCCAGCAAGAGATCCTCCAGCGGCTCCGTTTCAATATCCGCGTCGTAAATTTTGCAATCGTCGCCCCGTTCCAGCGTCACCGCGCCCAAGTAGGCAAGGCCCAGATGGGGGGTGGTACGGGTGTCGATGGGAAGTCGGAATTTCGGATTGATGAGTAGTACTCGCAAGAGTGCCTCCATGCGGTTAGCCGCCTCGCTAACCGCCGTTTTGATCGCTATCGCGGCACGGTTACCGCAGGTCGTTGGTCGAGAGTTCGCTGTGTGCAACATGCGTTGCAACGATGCACTATCCTATGAGTTTCACCGCGTAAGTCAAGGTTAGGCCAAAGAACGCTGCGCCTTGTACAACAAAGCAGCGCCCTCCGCCTTGCGAAAGAGCGCTGCGCTGTCGCTGTTGCCCTTAGCAGCCGCAGCCGCCGCTGCCGCAGCCGCCACCGCTGGACGCGGCGCTTGACGCGCCCGCTGTGCGGAACGAGTGTCCACAACCGCAAGAGGTCACCGCGTTTGGATTGTCCACGCGGAAGCCGCCCCCCATCAGGCTCTCGACATAGTCGATCTGCGCCCCGCGGATGTAGCTCATGCTCTGCGGATCGACCAAAAGCTTCACGCCCTCGACTTCCAGTACCGTGTCGCCGACGCGCGGCGCCGCTTCAAAGGCCATCCCGTACTGCATTCCCGAACAGCCACCCCCCTGCACGAAGACTCGCAGGTGATAATCGGGGATATTCTTTTCTTCCAACAAATTGCGCACGACCCGAGCCGCCGTTTCGGTCATCGCGACCGGTGCGTCGATGGTGGTCGTCTCCCTATCCAACACTGGAATGTCCATACTCTCTCCTTCGCAAGATGCTACTCATCACTAGTGTTCGTCACTCAAAGGCCACGTTGAGTAGCGGGTCGTGCCTTTGCTTGCAAATAGGTTTCTATGCTCTCGGTCCGCTCATTTTCGACCCCCATTAAACAATATTGGGGCTAAAATGGCGGTAGAGCCTTCTCGGCTGTTACAGGGCCGAGTCGCCGCGCCCGTCGATTTCTGTTTGCCTTAGCCAACATCAGCGAAATCAGAGTCTATCTATCGGGAAGAAAAAAAACGTCACTATAGAAGGGAACAGGTCGAAGGTTCAAAATGTCACAGCTCGACTCTCTTCAAATTGCACCTTGCACCTTGCACCTTCATCCCATTTGAAGGTAGGCGCATTCATCCGAAAGCTACCTAAGCCATCCGGCCCGAAGGCCGCCGCTATCCGCCAATCTGGCTCATACCCCGCACTTCGGGGTAGATGCCGGCCCGCAACTGATGACCGACCGGTTTGTCGGCCACCGCGCGTTCGAACAGGGCATGAAGCGCCTCCGGCCCGCCCTCTTGCAACGCTTTGCGAAAATCCATCTCATGATCGGTCAGCAAGCAGAGCCGGATTTTGCCATCTGCGGTCATCCGCAACCGATTGCAATCATCGCAATAGGGTTCGCTCACCGGATTGATGAAGCCGATCTGCCCGACCGCGCCCGCGATCCGAAACATCCGCGCCTCGCCGACCAACTCACCGTCATGCAGCGCTTCCAGCGGTCCAAAGCGCGCTTCGATCCGTGTCTGACTTTCGCGGTTTGGCACATAATGGCGGATGGCGATGTTGGCCTGGCTGCCGAGTGGCATCGCTTCTATGAACCGCACATGCCACGCATTCTCAATGCTCAACGCGGCCAGATCGGCGACCTCTTCATCGTTGTAGCCGCGCAGCACCACCGCATTGAGTTTGATCGGCGTGAGTCCCGCCGCCTCTGCCGCGTGAATGCCGCGCATCACCGCATCGCGGTCGTTCCAAAGCATCAACGCTTCGAGCGACCCACGGTTGACCGTATCGAGGTGGATGTTCAGCCGCGTCAACCCCGCCGCTTTCAGCGGTGCGGCCAACTCGTCCAACATCAGGCCGTTGGTCGTCATCGCCAGCGTCTCAAGGCCGTCGATCCGCGCCAACCGTTCCACAATTTCCAGCAAGTCTGGTCGCAGGGTCGGCTCTCCGCCCGTCAGCCGAATCTTGCTGAATCCTACCCCCACCGCCGCCCGTGCGATCTGCTCGATCTCACTCGCCGTCATCAGCTCGGTGCGCGGCAGAAAGCGCAACCCCTTGAGCGGCATGCAGTAGACGCAGCGCAGGTTGCAATGGTCGATCAGCGAAATACGGAGATAGTCGATGCGCCGCCCCCATCGGTCAACAAGGGCGCGTCGGCGCACGGGCAAGGTGGTCAGGGGTGGACGCGAAATCATGGGGCATTCTAACATTGGCGACCACTTTTGTCAATGTGAACGCCCTATTCTTTAGTAAGTTGCTCAACTTTAGCAAGCGACCTCATGGCATCCCCACTGCGGAAGAATCTTCTTGCCATTACGCTTGGGCCAATCTACTCGTGTAGGCTATTTCAGCCGCGCCAACCGCTTTTTCAGTGCCCGCATCAACGGCTCGGCCTGCACGTCCACGCACACCTCGACGTTGGGCGGCTGCGCGGGCGAATAGCGCCAGTCGGCGACGGTCATGCCGAAATGGATGGGGCTGTGGCGCTCGACTTCAACGTGAAGCGGACGGGTGACAAAGAGGTCGGGATCGAGCAGATAGAGGAGTGCGGAGGCGTCGTGGATGTGAAAGCCGTCGAGCGCTTTGTTGCGTCGATAGGCGTCAAGATAATAGCGGTGGGCGGCATGGAGGAAGGTGCTCTGTGCACCGCCCAGCGCGGCCAGCCATGCCATCTGTTCGTCCGTGAATAGGGTTTGCTGGGTCACATCCAGTCCCACCAAGGTGACGGGCCACGGGGCGTCAAAGACGATTTGAGCGGCCTCCGGATCGTTGCGTGTGTTGGCTTCTGCGGCGGCTGATGCGTTACCCGCCCGATTGACCGCGCCGCCCATCACCACCACCCGCGCCACCCGTTCCGCGATCCGTGGCTCGATGCGCAAGGCCAGCGCTAGGTTGGTCAGCGGGCCAAGCGCCAGCAGCACCAAGCGGCCCGCCGCTTCGGCCATGATCCGTTCCACGAGGAAAGGCGCCGCCCGTTGGGCAATGGCTTCGCCGCGTGGCGGCCCGAGATCGACCTCGCCCAGCCCGTTGCGACCGTGGAATTGCCATGCACTTTCCAGGGCGGGCCGCACCAGCGGCCCCTCGGCCCCGCGTGCCACCACCACATCGCGGCGCATGGCCATCTCCACGAGGGCCAACGCATTTTGCGTGGTGGTCGCGGTGGGCGCATTGCCAAAGACGGTGGTGAGGGCGACGACCGCCAGCTCGGGCGCATCCAGTGCCAGAAGCAGCGCCATCGCGTCGTCGATGCCCGGATCGGTGTCGATGAGGAGTCGTTGGGGGGTCATGGCGCCTTCGCTGCCGCCCGTCGCATTTCATCAAGGGGGGCGCGCTGCCCCGTCCACAACTCGAAAGCCACCGCACCCTGATGGATCAACATGCCAAGACCGTCAATAGGTCGCGCCCCGGCGCCTTCTGCCTGTTCGAGTAAGCGCGTCCGACGGGGGCTGTAGACCAAATCATAGACCGCCAGCCCTTCGTGTAGCGATATGGATTCAGGGAGCGGGCTGTGATCGATGTGCGGCTCCATCCCCACCGAGGTGGCGTTGATGAGCACGTTCGCCTCGTTCAGCGCGACTTGCAGCAACGCCTCGTCGTGGAGCGAAAGCGTACTGATCGGCGCGGTTGAAAGCACCGACATTGCGCTCGCAAGCCGATTCGCTGTCGCCACCGTGCGATTGACCACGACGACTTCGGCCCGTGCCGCCAGCAGCGCATACAGCACGGCCCGCGCTGCGCCGCCCGCGCCCAAAAGCACGGCGCGGCAGCCGCGTGGCTCGAAGCCCCCCTCGCGCAGCGCCCGCAGGAAGCCGAGCGCGTCCGTGTTGTGGCCGATCATCCGCTCGCCCTGCCGCACGATGGTGTTGACCGCACCGATGGCGCGTGCTTCTAGCGTCACTTCGTCCAGCAGCGGCATGATTGCCGCCTTGTGCGGAATCGTCACGTTGGCCCCCGCCAAGCCGAAACCACGCAATCCGCGTACCGCGTCCGCCAGCCGTTCGGGCGGTGTGGGCAGCAGCAGGTACGCCCACGCCAAGCCGCAAGCGGCGAACGCTGCGTTCTGCATCGCGGGCGAGCGGCTGTGCGCCACCGGCCAGCCCAACAGCCCAACCCGCGTCGGCACCGCCAATCTACTCATGACACCCCCCTTGGCTCCGGATCGCTCCCGCCAGATGCGTCGCGTGTTGCGTGTTGCGCCTTGCCAAAACAAGGCTGAAGCAACACGCCTCTCTATCTCTATCTCCCCTCACACTCCCACGCCATCTCCGCCCCCAGCGCACGCATCAGCGGCACGAAGGTCGGAAAGCTGTCGTCGATCACTTCGGCCCGTTCGATACGCACCGGCCCCTCCGCCACCAGCGCCGCCACTGCCAGCGCCATCGCCAGCCGATGGTCCATCGCGCTATCGACCGTACCGCCCCGTAGCCGTTGGGGGCCGTTCAAGGCGAAGCCATCGGCTCGCTCCTCGATTTTCGCCCCCAGCGCCGTCAACCCCGCCACCACGGCAGCGATCCGGTCGCTCTCTTTCACGCGCAGCTCGGCGGCATCTCGTACCTCGGTCCGCCCCGATGCCTGTGTCGCCGCGACGGCAAGGATCGGGAACTCGTCGATGGCCCGCACTACGATCTCGCCGCCGATGGGAAGCCCGTTCAGCTCGCTCCCCGCGACCTGCAAGTCGCCCCGTGGCTCGCCGCCCTGCGTCAGCGCGTTTTCTGGGCTGATCTTTGCCCCCATTTGCTGCAGCAGCTCGAAGAGGCCGGTGCGGGTGGGGTTCAGGCCGACATCGGGCAGGCGGATGTGGCTACCCCGCACCAACGTGGCGGCCACGACCAAGAAGGCGGCCGACGAGGGGTCGGCGGGGATGCGGAACGGGCCGCCCGCGCCATCCCCCAGCGGGCGCAGCGGCGCTGTGGGCGGCACGACGCGGATCGTAGGGCCGTCAACGGTCAGCCCCGCGCCCATCGCGCTCAACATGCGCTCGGTGTGATCCCGCGCCGGGCCGGCTTCGATCACGGTGCTCGGGCCGTCGGCGAAGAGCGCGGCGAGCAGCACGGCGCTCTTCACTTGGGCGCTGGCGATGGGCAACGTGTAATCGATGGCCCGCAACGGGCCTCCCGTGATGGTCAACGGCGGCAGTTCGCGCTGACCGACAACGTGACTTTCGATGGTGGCCCCCATGCGGCGCAAGGGGGTGGCGATGCGTCCCATGGGGCGGCGGCGCAGCGCGTCGTTGCCCGTCAGCGTGGTGGCAAAGGGTTGTCCTGCCAGGATACCGCTGAGCAGTCGCATGGTGGTGCCACTGCCGCCGCAGTCCAGTGCGTCGGCGGGGGCGGAAAAGCCCTGCAAGCCCACGCCGGTTACGGTGATACGGTCGCCGTCCTGCGCGATCGGCACGCCGAGCGCCCGCAGCACGCGGAGCGTGGCCAAGGTGTCTTCCGCCGCCAGCCAGCCTTCGGCATGGGTGGTGCCTTCGGCCAAGGCGCCGAGCAGCGCCACGCGGTGCGAAAGCGACTTGTCGCCCGCGACGAGGGCAGAGCCGCGGAGCGGCTGGGTGGCGGGCTGAACGGTCAGGGTTTTGTGTTTGGGCATCGGTAAAGGGGTGACCTGTAAGGGTGAAGGGTTGTGCTTGACTGGACGTGCGTCGGTGGTGGTCACTCGCGGGGGAGTTCCGTGATCTCAACGCGATAGTCAACGGTATGGGAAGCGACGAAATGGATTGCTCACTTCACGGATTGAATTGGCTCGGCGATCGTTGCAACAACATGATCGCCAGCGGCCCACACATCACAAGCGTGGGGGTGCGAGAGCGAGAGCGTAGCCGCGATTGTATCAACCACATCACGAATCATCCCCGCTTCCGACAAAGCTCCGCCACGGGTATGGCCACTGACCCTCTGATTATACCGCCACACGCTGATCTGGTCATGCGTCCGACGGGTCGGGCGTTAAGTGGTGCAGAAACTCACGTTCCCGCACGAAGGGGGGAAAGCCAAGGCGCTTTGCGAGTTGAGTGACCGGCGGTTGCAGATCGGGCGGGGCATGCGGAAAGAAGTCCTCGGCGGGGCCATCGAATTCCAGTTGTCCATCGACCAAGTGCAACACACGATCCGCCAGCTCGCCAACGAACGACATGTCGTGACTGATGAGCAAGAGGGTGTGGCCTGCGTCGCGCAACGCCCGTAGCAGCGCGACGAGCCGCTGACGGTGGAGGAAATCCATGCCCCGCGCCGGTTCGTCCAGCACCAGCACGCTGGCCCCCTGCGCAAGGATCGAGGCCAGCGCCACCCAGCGCTGCTCAACCGCCGACAGATCGTAGGGATGGACGTGGGCCTGCGCCGCCAAGCCCGTGACCGCCAGCGCGGCCACCATGCGCTCGTGGCGTTGGGCCGCACTGAAGCCGAGTTGGCGGGGCGCGAAGGCAACTTCGGCTTCGACGGTGGGGTTGAAGAGTTGGTCGAGCGGCGCTTGAAAGAGGATGCCGACCTGCGCGGCCAGTTGGTGCGTGGGGCGGTGGGCGATGGGTCGTCCGTTGAGGGCGACCGTGCCGCGCTGTGGTCGCAGCAGCCCGTTGAGCGTGCGGGCCAAGGTGCTTTTGCCCGCACCGTTGGCCCCAATCAGGGCGGTGATGCGGCCCGCTGCTAGGGTGGCGGTCAGATCGCGCAGCACGGGCGGGCCGTCGTTGTAGGCGAAGGTGACGCTGGCCAACCTGACCTCGGTCGGCGTGGGACTGGCGAGCGCGGGGGGGAGGGCGAGCGCGGGTGCGTCGTGGGGCGACGCCGCCGTGCCCGTGGGCTTGCGGAAGGCGACGACCGCTTCGTCCAGCGTGAGGGGCCACGGGGCAGGCAATGCCGCCCGTTGCGCCAGCCACGTCATGCGCGGGGGGACCACGCCCAACGCGGCAAGGCGTGGGTCGCTCACCATGTCACGACTCGGTCCATGGCGCTGCAAGGCGCCGTGGTGCAGCCACGTGCTGGCCGCGCAACGCGTGGCAAAATCCGCGACATCCACCGTGGCGGTGAGCAAGGTCGTCCCGTCGCGATGCAACGCCTCAAGCAGTGCCAAGACGCTGCGCTGGCTCGCGGGGTCGAGCGAGGCCAGCGGCTCGTCGAGCAGCAGGTAACGTGGACGCAGCGCAAGGGTGGCGGCCAGCGCCACACGCTGCTGTTCGCCGCCCGAAAGTGTGGTGGGGTCGCGATGGGCCAAGCGGTGCAGTGCGAAATCGTCGAGTAGATCCGCGATGCGGCGTTGCATCGCGGCACGGGGCCAGCCACGATTTTCCAGCGGGAAAGCCAACTCCTCTGCCACCGTCTCGCGTGCCCCACTCAGATGGTGGCGATTTTCTTGAGGAAGAAGTGTGATCTGTGTCAGCCAACGGTCCCACGCTGTCCCTTGCAACGAGAGGCCCTCCACCGACAGCTCCCCCGTCAGCGTGCCGCCCAAATGGCGGGTGAAAGCACCGGCCAGCGCCAGAAGCAGCGTACTTTTCCCACTGCCGTTGCCGCCGCATAATAGCTGCCATGCGCCCGCCTTAAGCTGGAATCCGGGGAGCGTCAGGCTCACCGTTTCAGATTCGGGGTAGCGGGCGGTCAAGGAGGTAGCCTGTAGCATTGAGTATTTAGTGATTAGTAGACGTTGCTCTGCGCTGCGCTGCAGGGCCTTCCGTTGTTCGGCGTGGCCGTTCCGTTCTGCATGCTGCGTTCCGTTGGACGTTAACTTTTGCCATGAACGACCAATTGCGCTACAGTCGTTGCCACGTTATCCAGAGCGCTTGACCCTCTATTTGCGTAGGTAAAGAGTAGGGAAACTGTGGGTGAATTGTCAAACAGCGAATGACGTTATTCACTATAGTATTCTTTACTTTTTAGCTACTATCCCATCCACGTTTGCAGAAAAATGTGATGACCATCCAAGGAGAGTTCACTATGAGTTTCTTCCGACGTAACCGGGACGACGAAGAAAGCGTCGAGTCCTATAAACAAAATCGTCCGCCTCTTGCGCAGCGCATCAACCCCGAGCCAGCCCGTGTCCAAGACAGTAGCAGTTCTGTCAGCTTCGACAGCAGCCCCGAAGTGGCGGCTCCGTCAACGCCCCGTGTACCGGCCTATTCCCGTGAGGCCGTCGCGATGTCCACCCCCCGTCGCGACAACCTGTCGCTGGAACGCTATCGGGACGGGGCAACGACCGTAGCACGCGACACCAGCTTTCAGGGTGCGCTGAAAACTGAAGGCAACCTCTTCATTGAAGGCTCTTTCGAGGGTGAGTTAGAGGCCAACGACACCATTGTAATCGCGGAAGGTGCCAAGGTGAGCGGCCAAGTCAAGGCACGTGATGTGCTGATCGCGGGTAAAATGGATGGCGAGATTCACGCCGGTGAGCGCTTTTTGGCAAAGCCTACGGCTCACGTTGAAGGGGATGTGGAAAGCGCTATACTCGTGATTGAGGAAGGGGCGCACATCAACTGCCAATTCGCTATGAGTTCAAGAGGGGGGTACTAAACCCATGGATAGTTTTCGCAGCAGCAGTTTGGCCCTGAGTCGGACGGATACCACCAACAGTAGCATCGTTGATCGCAATTCCCATTTTGACGGCCTCTACAAGACGACCGCTGACTTGATGGTCGAGGGGCGTGCCAACGGGGAAATACAATGTGAAGGGACCGTGACTGTGGCCGAAGGCGCGAGCGTTGAGGCAACGATTTCGGCCCGTACTGTGGTGATCGCGGGAACGGCGGAAGGGCAAATTACCTGCATCGAGCAGTTCATCCTCAAACCAACGGGACGAATCACGGGAAAGGTCACCGCAGCCAGCATTATGGTCGAAGAGGGTGCTTTCTTCGAAGGGGAATTCCGTATGGCACAAGGGAGCGGCGGCAGCTTTGACAGCTTTACATCAACGGATGACAGCTTGGGCAGCAGCAGATTGAATGATCCCTTCACGATTGACGAGGTCGGCGGGTCGTCGACCTTTGATACGGACGATGATGTTGACAGTCTGACCGCTGACTTGCTGGACGAGATGGAAGAAGAGAATGCCGACGACCTTTCGGTCGCCGTTGAGGACGAAGAGTTGGCTTAAGCACGTCCCTCATCTCAAGCAAGAAAGCCACGAGTCATCTCGTGGCTTTTTCTTTGCTTGCGATGCCTTACTGCACCGGCCGTGGCGCCTCCCCGAAGAGACTGATCTGATAGAGCTGCGTCTGATATTTCACGATCTTTCCGTTGTCACGGACAAAGTCGGCAATCGCGGTCGCCTGCTCGCCCGTGAACTCGACTTGGGTTGAGGTGTACTGTTCAAGAGGCAGCGACTCGAAGGGCCACCACTCATACAACACCGCCTGATCTTCAGTCAATTCGCCCAAGTTGTTGATCTGCTGCGCCTGAAAGAGGAAGGAATCGGCATCGTAGCGTGCCGAATTGGTGGGGCGCTCCGACAGCAAACGGTCCCGGACCGTGGCGAAAGGCGCGGGCGCCTCGGGGCTACCCGCCGGATAGACACTGATTTCACGCTGTTTGTCATTGAAACTGGCGATGAGGTAACTCGTAGGGGCATCGGCGATCATTTCATCGCGGACGCTTTCAATCTCCCAGATCCCCGACGCCTCCACGAAGTCAAGCAGCGCCGACATCTCTTCGGGCGTGAGTTTTCCCACAAAGACTTCTCGTTCAAAGCCCGCAGAAGGCTTCTCACTCTCTTGGCTCCACACCACCGTGCCATCCCCGTACAAGGTGAAAAGCGGCAGTTGCGTCCCGCTGGGGGCCATGCGGAAGCCGCCGCCTTCGTCGTACTGAAGGATGACGGCTTCGGCGACCGGATTCCACGACGCGCCGCCGCTGGCCACGTCGTCCGACGCATCGTCGGGGGTGCTCCCCTCGTCGGTTGGCGTCAGGGTGGGCAGCACGAGCGGGTCGCGGGTGGGGTCGGCGGCGGGCGTGGACGGGTCGCTCGTCGCACAGCCCGTCAGAAGGAAGAGCGCGCACAGTACAATCATCAAGCGGTTCATGGAAGGATCCCCTACTTGCATCGGTTGATCTTGAGTCGAGATTGTACAAACGTCGAGACCCTTACCAAAGTTTCTGCCACGCGCTTCGACCTTCTGCTGACCCACCCTCTTTTGGCAGCGCTCAATTCATCGGCGGCGAGTGGGCATCAATAATGCTAAAGGGCGCTTTGAGAGCGGGTGCCCAATGGTGGAGGGCGGCGGCGCGGCGGAGCTGTTGGAGTGTCCGATCATCGACTGGCTCATACGCGGGTGAGCGGAGCGGTATGGTAAGGGTTGGCTCATCGTCGGACCATGTTGGCTGCGGCATCTGCGTGGGAGAGACGAATTTCTTGTTCATCACAACTGCCTTTCTAGTCCCGCGTTGCCCAATCCACAAGAGACATGCTCGCTGGGGTGGCCTCGGTTCGATCAAGGGGGGCGATCGATTTGCTTTCTCCTATTTCCCCAAACGCGCCAACGGCCCCTTTTTTCACGTGAACTGTCAAAATTCGTGGTAGCAGGTGGCAGATCCGCCATTTCAATCAACCGCGCTGCGATATCGAGGGCAGCACGCGGTGCGGCAAGCGTGGCGGCGGCATCGCAGGCCCGTTGATGCAAGATCGTTGGCCCGTGCTCGTTGAAGAGGCCACGCAGTGCGATCGAGACCTCGTCGGGCGATGGGGTCAGCCGCCCCACGCCGCTCTCGGTGATCCAGCGAACGTTGCCCTCTTCTTGCCCCGGAATGAAGCTGGTGATGAAGATCGGTAGCCGGGTCGCCAGCCCCTCGGCCAGCGTGCCCGGCCCAGCTTTGGTGATTAGCAAATCTGCCGCCGCCATACGGCGCGGCATATCGCGCACGAAGCCGGTGACGACCGTCGGAATCTTCCACTGACGTTCGGTCAGCTTGCGCCGCAGCCGTTCGTTGCGCCCCGCGATGACCATCTGCGACAAGGGCAACCCGCTATCGGCAATGGCCCCCGCCAGCTTGTCCAGCCCGCCCATCCCCTCACCGCCGCCCACCAGCAGCACCATCGGACGGTCGATGGGCAGCCCGTATTCCCGCTTCATCTGCGCCTTGTCGGTTGGCAGCGAGAGGAAACGCAGATCGATCGGCAGACCACTCCGCTCCACACGCTCTGCGGGCACGCCCGCCGCCACCGCCCGACGCTGCGCTTCGTCGCTGGCGACGAAGGTGCGCGTGGCACCCCGCCAAAACCAGAAGGGGTGCGCCGTTGCCAGATCAGTAACGACGGTGACGAAGGGAAGATTGGGGCGAAGCTGGCGCAGCAAGCGGCCCGGCACGCTGGTCGCCAGCGGGTGAACGCTCACGATCAGGTCGAAGGGGTGGCGACGCAGCATTTGCAACATTTTAGGCCCTGCAATCGAGGCCACGACGGCATTGAGGGCCGATTTGACGGGGAGGGGCGAGGTTACTTTGAAGGCGAGGCCGTAGAACCAGGCGGCATGGTCGATGCTGGGGCGGTAGAGCTTGCCAAAATGGTGAAACGGAGGAAAGGCGGTTTCGGTGATGAAGTCAACCGTATCGACCGTGAACCGATGCTCATGATCGAGTCGTTGGATCGCTTGGCTGAGCGCGTTGGCGGCGGCACGGTGTCCGCCGCCCGTGTCGCTCATCAAGATCAGAATGCGTGGCATGGCGTGGTTGGATTCGTTTAAGGGGGTGTTGGTCGGTATGCCGGTTCAATCGTTCCGACTGTCCCCCTGTGGAAAAATAGAGAGATCATGCGCTGACGCGCACCACGGAGGATGAAAGTAACGCATGACGATGGGCGGGTGTAGGGGTGTGGGGCCTGGCAAAGCAGTGTCCTATCAACGTGGCAACCAGGTTCCCATGCGCTATTCTCCATTCGCCAAGCCGTGGTTGTGGCGAGCGACCGTTAGACGGCGCGACGACGCGCACGAACCGGTTGACTTTCAGGGCAGCCTGGAAAATGGAACGATTTTGACGAGGGTCTCAACGCTCCGCGCTCGAACGCTCCTCTTTTTTATATTAGGGATGAATGGGCCTCGTGCCGGTGGCGCGTGGCCCAGAAGAAGGACCAGAAGGCCACGATCATAATGATCAGCCCTGTGGTTAGCACGACCGGCGGAATGCCGACGCGGTCGGCAATCGTGCCCGCCACCAACATCGGAACGATGGCGAGCGAATTGGCAAGCAGATATTGGGCGGCAAAGACCCGGCCGCGCACCGTGTGCGGCGTCCGTTCCTGCAGCATCGTCTGGGCCGGAATGCCGATCATCGCAAAGCCCAGACCGATGGAAAAGGCCAGCGCCATCGTCGCCCAGGTCAACAGGGTCGTCTGGTCGGTCAACCGCGTCGCCACCAGCGCCATCAGCGTCAACATGCCACCTTGCAGCGCCAAGCCGCTGCTAGAAATCGTCTCGCGGCGGATGGCGTGACCGATGCGCGGAATGACGAAGGTGCCGAGCAACATCCCGATGCCCGCGGGCGCGAAGATGTAGATCGCATCCTCTTGGCTGACGCGCAGGATGTTGGAGGCATAGTTGGGGGCGACCATCGCCAAGATGTAGGCGATGGTCGCGGTCAGCGAGAGGTTGATCATCGCCACCCAAAGCGTGGGCGTCCGTTTGACGAAGGACAGCCCCTCGCGCATCTCTTGCCAGCCGCGTTGCAGCGCGCTCTCGGTCGCATCGCCCGTTCGCGTCACGCGGGCGAGTACCGGATCGGGGGGCAGCGTACGAAGTAACAGTACCGCGATGCTGTACATCAACGCCACCAGGGCGAACGAGAACTCGATGCCGTTGCCCGTGCCAAACCAGCGGTTGCCCAGCTTGATGATCAGCGGGAAGAGCACCAACAGCCCCAAGACCTGGGTGCCGGTGATCGTCAGATTGAAGAGCGAGTTGGCGGTGATGAGCCGCTTGCGCCCCACCAGAAGCGGGATCGTGGCCCCTTCGGCGGGGGCAAAGAATTGGGCGATCGCGCTGGTCAGAAAGGTGGCGGTGTAGACCCAGACGATGAGCGGTGCGCCACTGAAGAGCTTGAGCGCGACGATGTAGCTGAGCGCCAGCAGCACGCGCAGCGCGTTGGACGCCACCAAGACGCGCCGTTTTGGAAAGCGATCCACCACCACCCCCGCCACCGCGCTAAAGAGGACGGCGGGCAGCGTGAAGGCAAGGATCATCAACCCCACATGGCCCGTCGATTCGGTGAGCTGGGCGATCATCAGCAGCTCGACATAATGAATGCCGTTATGCGAGGTTTGGGACAGGAGTTGCGCGATCCAGAGATTGCGAAAGGGGCCAATCTTGAGGAGCGCCCCAAAGGAGTGGGAAGCGTCGTCGGGCGACTGAGGGCGGGATGTGGTCATGATAGGCGGCTGCGTGCGGCCCCTTCCGTGTGAAACGGGGGGCAGAAATCGCGCCTCATTCTGCGGCGCGCTCGGTCGATAGGAGCCGTTTCATCCGCTTGCGCAGCACCGGCCGCTCGAGTTGCACGCGGCGCTCGCAGCGCTCGCAGCGCAACGCAATGTCAATGCCCACGCGCACCACGATCCACAAATCGCCCCCGCACGGGTGCGGCTTGCGAAGCTGGATTCGGTCACCGAGTTGAGGAAAGTAGATCGCGTCGTTCGTCATGCGTTGAATGTTTTGCTTGATGTCGAGTGGCCCGATGAGTATACCGACAATCGAGGGCGGTCAAAGTGAGGGGAGTTTGGAGAGTTTAATGGTGCTGGAGTTTAGGCGTTCAGGAGTTCAAGGGGTTGATGAGTGCTGGAGTCTGATGATCTCCCGCGCCCTTCGCCCCTTCTGTGGTGGAATCCAGGGTCCTTAGGATTCCGCACAGCCCTGGAAGGCAGCCCCGTCCCCACACCTTTGCCCAATACGACGCGGAAAGTATACTGTTTCGCCATTCACCGATCTGAGGAGTAATCTGCATGACCCTAGTGCAAGAAAATGCGATTGAAGTGCCGTCCTTTGCGCCGCTCAACGAGGCCGATCCCGAGGTGTGGGCGGTGATCGAGGCAGAGCGGGCGCGGCAGCGGGATGGCATCGAGCTGATCGCCAGCGAGAATTACGTGAGCCGCGCCGTGTTGGAGGCGACGGGGACGATCCTGACCAACAAGTATGCCGAGGGCTACCCCGGCCGTCGCTATTACGGTGGCTGCGAGATCGTCGACCGCGTGGAGCGGCTGGCGATTGAGCGGGCCAAGCAGCTTTTCGGGGCCGAACATGTCAACGTCCAACCGCACAGCGGGTCGCAGGCCAACGCGGCGGTCTACCAAGCCTTCTTGAATGCGGGCGACACCATTTTGGGAATGCGGCTCGACCAGGGCGGCCACCTAACACACGGCAGCCCGGTCAACTTTAGCGGCCAGCTCTACAACGTCGTCTCTTACGGCTTGGACAAGGAGACGGAGCGACTCGACTACGACGAGATCGCACGGCTGGCCCACGAGCATCGACCCAAGCTGATTATGTGTGGGGCGTCGGCCTACCCGCGCACCATCGACTTCGAGCGGATCCGCGCCATCGCGGACGAGGTCGGCGCGATGGCGGTGGCCGACATCGCCCACATCGCGGGCCTCGTGGCGGTCGGCCTCCATCCGTCGCCCGTGCCACATATGCACGTCGTCACCACCACCACGCACAAAACGTTGCGTGGCGCGCGGGGCGGCATGATCCTGTGCAAGGCGGACTATGCCAAGCAGATCGACAAGTCAATCTTCCCCGGTACGCAGGGCGGTCCGCTGATGCATCAGATCGCGGGGAAAGCGGTGGCCTTTGGCGAGGCGCTCGAACCCGAATTCGCGCGTTATCAGCAACAGGTGGTGACCAATGCCCAGCGGCTGGCGGAAGGGTTGCAGTCGAACGGTCTGCGGATCGTCAGCGGCGGCACCGACAACCACCTGATGATGGTCGATGTGCGGAGCGCGGCAGTGACGGGCAAGGTGGCCGAGAAGGTGTTGGAAAGTGTGCACATCACCGCCAACAAAAACATGATCCCCTTCGACCCCGAAAGTCCTTTCGTGACTAGCGGTGTCCGTTTCGGCACACCCGCTGTGACGAGCCGGGGCATGAAGGAAGCCGAGATGGATCAGATCGCCGACTGGGTGGCGGAGGCCCTCTTCAATCATGAGGATGAAGATCGACTGGCGGAAATGCGCGAGCAGGTGATCGGCTTCTGTCAGCGCTTCCCGTTGCCCGGTGTGGTGGAGTAATGCCACGAGCGCAAGCCTAGAATTCGGATGTCAAGCAGCAAGGAAAAGAGCCAGCCTGAATGGTTGGCTCTTTTCTTAACGCTCTTGGCTCGTTGGCCTTACTATTCGATCCGACCGTCAAAACCAAGAACAATGTTCTCTCCAACCGGAATGATCTCACCCTCATTGTTGATATAGCTTGTTAGCCGCCACACGTAAATAATCGCATTTTCCATGGGCGGCTGTTCCACCCTAAATTTCAATAAGAGGGGTTGATTCAGAGGCCAGTGGGAAGGCGGAAAGATCGGATCGGGCGCAATATCATCTTGTGCCCGCTTGGTGCCAAGAGGTTGCCTTTCAAGACCGGATGCATCACGAGGATTTTCAAAGAATTGAAGTGAGAAGGATAAGGTTTCGGGTAGTGGATCGGTGGTCTGAATCAGCACGTCGATAGTGACTTCGCCGGCGCCAACTTCCATACTCGGCGTCCATGCCAGCACGGTAATACCGCCACCGAGCGACTTCTGCATCGGTTCTTCGGTGGGCAGCGCGGCCGGGCCACGAACGCGCCACAGCCCTCCGTCGTATTCCTCGATGTTCCACAGCGTGGTCAGGCCGCGCATCTCTTTGCTGAGCAGCACGGGCCGCTGCTGTTCCATCGCCCACGTCACCGTCTCATGGATGTCGGTCAGCTCGGGTAGGAGCAACGGAAAAGCGAAGAGCAGATCGCGGCGCTGCCCTTCGACGAACTGAGCGTACCAGAGCGGCATCATTTCGTCGCGGTCGTTCGACAGGATGATCGCCTTTTCCGGCGGATTGGCCGCTATCAGCCGCTCGACCAACGCGCGCGGCGCAGCCTGATCGCCCTGCGACGGTGGGATCGACACGAGGCGCTGCGTGATGAGCAGTAGGGCTGCGATCAGGAAGAAGGCGCGACGGGAGTGGCCGCGCATCTGCACCATGAACCACGCCAAAGCCAGCGCCGCCAACAGCCAGAGCGCAATCCAGGCCGGAATCAGCATCGTCGCCACATCGCCAAAGCTGACCGAGAGTCCGAACAGCAGGGTCAGCAGCAGCCCGCCCGCCAGCAGCAGCCGATCGGATGAACGGAGACCCTGTGGCTCGATCAGCGCCACCAGCGCCAGCGTCAGCGCGAGGATGCCGACGTTGAGCCACGCCTGCTGCCCCAAGATCGCCGCTTGCTGGCTGATCGGCGCGTTGAAGAGATCGCCCGCGAATTGGCTGCCGCTGATCTGCGCCATGAAAGCCGCGAAGGAGCCGTCGTAGAGGGTGAGTTGGGTCGCGTCCGTTAGCCGTTGATGCAGATAGGCCGTGCGCGGGCCGCGCCACGGGAGGTACAGGTAAAGCAACTGCGGCAGCGCGACCAGCGCCGCGAAGCCAACGCTACGCCGCGAGAGAAGCGGTGACGTATCCGCGCGGCGGCGCAGCGCCCACCAGAGTGCCAACGGCGGCAGCCAGAGCCAACTGATGCGATGATGGCCGAGCAGCAGTCCGAGGGTCAGCGCGATCAACCACGGTCGCGCGCCGCGCCAGAGCAGGTTCAGCAGCAGGAGCAGCAAAGCGCTGTTGAGGCTGTAGACCTCGGCCACCTGCGCCTGTGCCCAGTGCATGGGGCTGAGCCCAAAGGCGATGGCGCTGACCGTGGCAACGGCCCAACGCGGCCCTGCCGCGATTGAGAACCTTGCCCGACGAAGCAGTGCATCGCTGGCCGTGGCAAAGAGCGCGGTTGATGCCGCGCCGAACAGCGCACTGAGCAGCGTCATGGCGCGGGCCGGGGCGATGCCAAACAGGGCAAGGGCGTGGCTCCACAGCCAGCCCACGATCAGAAAGAGCGGGTAGCCGGTCGGATGACTCAACCCCGCATTCCACGCCGCGAACTGCCATTCCGCATTGTCCCCCCAGCCCACGTCCGGCGCAGCCGTCGCACCGTAAAGCAGCGCGAAAGCTACGAAGAGCAGTAGCGGAGTGAGGCGACGCATGGTGAGTTTTGTGAGTTTTATGAGCCTTGTGAGTTTTGTGAGTTAGTGAGTTGCGGCGGGTGGGGCGTGTCGACGATGGTGTACTGGAAATAACGCTTTGCGCTCGATCGCGCTCTATCTCGTTTCAGTGCTTAATGGCGTAGCGGCAGTTCGGGGACGACCTGTAGCTCGGGATGCTCTTCGTGCTCGCGGATCCGCTCGATGGCCTTGCCGTAGAGATCGGCCAACGGCGCGGCGCTCATGCCGTGCAAAAAGGTGCTGAGCAGGACGGTCAGAACGATGGTCGGGAAGAGCGTATCGCTCTGGGGCAAGCCCTCGTCGTAGAGCAGCAAGCCGTAGATGATGGAGGCGATGCCGCGCGGGCCGAACCAACTGAGGAAATGGACGGTCTGCCAGCGTAGCCCCGTGCCGAAAAGGCTGAGCGAGGCTGGTAACATGCGGATCAGGGTCAGGCTGAGCAGCGCGTAAGCGAGCGTACGCCAGGTGAAAGCGTCCCAGAAGGGGACGACCATCGTGGCCCCAAAGGCGATGAAGACGAGCAGGGTCAGTAGCTGGCCCTCCGCCTCGACAAAGACGAAAAGAGAGCGGCAGACGCGCCCCTTGCTGCTGTAGCCGATCAGAATGCCCGCCACAAAGACGGAAATGAAACCGTTGCTGCCCGCCATCTCGGCCAGCGAATAGGCGAGCAGCGCAAGGGCGAGGGTCGAAATGCGTGAGAAGACGGGGCTGATCCACCCTTTCTCGTCCGCGTTGTCGATGACGGATGCGCCCGCAAAGCCGACCGCACCGCCGATCAGCGGGCCGAGCACCAGTTGGAGCGTCACGATGTTCACCCACTCCGCCGAACCGCGACCCGCCCCCTCTGCCGCCACCGCCGCGATGAAGAAGAGGACGACCGTGAGCGCGATCCCATCGTTGAGGCCGCTTTCCACGTTGAGCGTCTGACGGATGCGGACCGGGACCCGCGGATTGCTAACTACCGCGAGGCCCAGTGCGGCATCGGTAGGGGCCAACACGGAGGCGAGCAGCGCGGCTTCAAGCAGGCCCAGTTCGGGGAACATGTAGAAGGCAACGATGGCCCCCAGCGCGATGGTCAGCGGTAAACCGATGCCCAGCAGCCGCGCGGCGAGGTTGTATTCGGCACGAAAGGCGGAGAAATCAAGCCGCATCGCATCGGTGAAGAGGACGAGGATCAGGGTGAATTCGGCGAGGAGCTTGATCAATTCACTTTCGGTTTCGGTATGGACGGCACCGAGCACCCCTAACGCGATACCCACCAACGTGAAGACCATCGGCGGCGTCACCAGACTCATTTCTAAGCGCTTCGAAACGAGGCTGAACGCCAAGATGGTGAGCGAAAGCAGGGCGAAGGCACCGGTATCCACAGAGCTACCTCGGGTCTACGATGAGTGACATAGCCGCTCATTGTAAGCGCAACGGCCCATCAAGGCGAATCGGGGGAGCGTTCAAGCGTTGGGGCGTTCTGTGAAACAGCGTGACGGCCAATCGGATGGCACCGAGACCCGCGATCAGTGATGTCCCTGTTTCTATAATGGAAAGCCCCGCTCTCAATGCCGAGAGCGGGGCAGAGGCGTGCGGTCAGGGTGGAAGCTACCGCCGCAAGCCGACGTTCACCGCTGCGTCGCCGAGCGTGAGTGTGGCGGTGGCCGTGTCTTGCGGGGCGGGGGCGCGGTGGAGCGCGGTGGCGAGCGTCTCGGCTTGCAGGAAGTCACCCCATTCGTCGAGCAGGCCATCGGGTGCGCCGTCGATCCACAATTCAATGCGGTCGGTCAGCGCCAAGCCAGCGTCCTTGCGGAGCTGGTTGACGGCGCGGCTCAGCTCGCGGGCATACCCTTCGGCGATCAGCGCCTCGCTCAACTCCGTCGTCACGCCGACGGTGTAAGCGCCGTCCTGCACCACCGCGTAGCCTTCGCGCGGCTCGGGCACCACCAGCACCGTGTCGGGGGTCAGCGTTACCGGTTCGTCGACGCCCTCGACCGCCACCGTCACGCTTTCCCCATCCAACAGCTTCAGCGCCAGGGGCGTTGCGTCCATCTCGTTGAGCGTTTGGCGAAGTTTCGGGAAGTTGCGGCCGAGCTGTTTGCCATAGACCGCCGGGTCCGGCCCGATGCGATAGGTCGCCAACTCGGCCCCCTCCACCAGCATCAGCGCTTTTACGTTCAGCTCGTCCAACAGCTCCTGCTCCAGTTGGCGCAGCCCCTCTGACTCACGACCGGGCAGCGCTGCCACCACCGCTTGCAACGGCTGACGCACCTTCAGCCCCGCTTGGTTGCGGGCGGCGTGGCCCAACGAGGCGACCTGTTGCACCGTCGCCATCGCCCGCGAGAGCGGCTCGTCGATCCGCGCTTCGTCCACGGGGGGGAAGTGGGCGAGGTGGGCCGAATCCGCATCCGCCTCGGTGCGGAGGTTTTGCCAGAGCGTTTCTGCCAAGAAGGGGACGTAGGGCGCGATCAGCAACGCAACGGTTTTCAAGCTGTGGTAGAGCGTGTGCAGCGCGTCGCCGTCGCCCGCCCAGAAGCGGCTGCGGCTGCGGCGTACATACCAATTCGAGAGCGAATCGACGAAGGCGGCGATGGCGCGGCTGGTGCCGTAGGCATCGTAAGCCGCTAACCCCGCGTCGACCTCGACTACGAGTCGGTTCAGCTCGCTCAACAGCCAGCGATCCATCCGATGCTCGCTCGTGGGGGCGTCGGTCGTCGGCTTCCACCCCTCGATGTTGGCATAGCTGACGAAGAAGCTGTAGCTGTTCCAGAGCGTCAGCATGAATTTGCGAACCACATCACCGACCAAGTCGGCGCTGAAGCGCGTCGTGTTCCAGGGCGGATTGGCGCTGAAGAAATACCAGCGGGTCGCATCGGCGCCGTGCGCGTTCAACACCTCGTAGGGGTCGACCACGTTGCCGATCGATTTCGACATCTTCTTGCCCTCGGCGTCCACCACGTGGCCCAACACGATCACATTCTTGAAGGCGGGCTGATCGTAGAGCAGGGTCGAGATGGCGTGCAGCGAGTAGAACCAGCCGCGCGTCTGGTCGATGGCCTCGCAGATGTAGTCGGCGGGGTACTGCTGCTCGAAAATCTCCTCATTCTCGAAAGGGTAGTGCCACTGCGCGTAAGGCATCGAGCCGGAATCGAACCAGACGTCGATCACCTCCGGCACGCGCCGCATCGTCCCGGTGCCACAGTCGCGGCAGGACCACGTGATTTCGTCGATGAAGGGGCGATGAAGGTCCAGCTCAGAGAGATCACGCCCCGCATTGTCGCTCAGTTCGGCCACCGAGCCGATCGTGAGGGTATGGCCGCACGCCTCGCTGTCACAGCGCCAAACGGGGAGCGGCGTGGCCCAGAAGCGCTCGCGGCCCAGCGCCCAATCGACATTGTTTTCCAGCCAGTTGCCAAAGCGTCCGGTGCGGATCGTGTCTGGCATCCAGTTGATCTTGTTGTTGTTCGCCAGCAGTCGATCCTTGTAACGGGTCGTTTCGATATACCACGTCTCACGGGCGTAGTAGAGCAGGGGCGTGTGACAGCGCCAGCAGAAGGGGTAGGAGTGTTCGTAGCGGCCCGCGTGGTGGACCAAGCCGCGCTCATGCAGATCCGCGACGATCTGCGGATCGGCCTCTTTGACGAACATGCCCGCATAGGGCGCGGCCTCTTTCACGAACGTGCCATCCGCCGCGACCGTGAGCAGGACGGGCAGATTGTTCTGACGACCGACCGTCATGTCATCCTGCCCGAAGGGGGGCGCGATGTGGACGATGCCCGTCCCGTCACTGGTCGAGACGAAATCGGCAGGCAGCACATAGTGGGCCTCTTCCCCGAACGGCAGGAAGCGGAAGAGCGGGTGGTACCGCTGGCCGAGCAACGCCTTGCCCTTCGCCTCGCGCACCACGGCCCATTCCTTGACCCCGCCCTTGGGCAGTACGCTGTCGGCCAACGCTTTGGCCACCCAAAGTTGCTCCTCGCCGGTATCGACCAGGACGTAATCCACCGCTTCGCCCACGGCGAGCGCGGCGTTGCTGGGCAGCGTCCAGGGCGTGGTCGTCCAAACCAAGAAGTAGCGGTTCGGCTCGTCGACCAACGGCATCTTGATGTAGAGTGACGGATCTTCGACCTCTTTGTACCCCTGCGACACCTCGTGGCTGGAGAGCGGCGTGCCGCAGCGCGGGCAGTAGGGCACGACCTTATACCCCTCGTAGAGCAGGCCGTCGTCCCAAAAACGCTTCAGGATATTCCAGACTGATTCGATGTAATCGTTGGTCATCGTCACATAGGCGTCGTCCAAGTTGACCCAGTAGGCCAGCCGTTCGGTCTGATCGGCCCAGATATCGACGTTCTTCCAGACGGAGGCGCGGCACAGTTCGTTGAATTTGGCGATGCCAAAGGCTTCGACTTGCTCCTTGCCGGTCAACCCCAACTGTTTCTCGACCTCGATCTCGACCGGCAGGCCGTGCGTATCCCAGCCTGCCTTGCGCAGCACGAAGCGGCCCTTCATCGTGTGGTAGCGCGGAAAGATGTCCTTGTAGACCCGCGTGATGACGTGGCCAACGTGGGGCTTGCCGTTGGCCGTCGGCGGCCCTTCATAGAAGACGAACGGTTCGCCCCCCTCGCGCTCCTGCATCGACCGCTCGAAGATCTTTCGCGCCTTCCAGAAGCGCAGCACTTCGCGCTCGTTCGCCAAGAAATCCACTTGGGGCGAGACGGGGGTGAAGGGGGGTGTGGTTCGTAGCTTCTCAGTCATCGTACTGTTTCCCTATGTGATGGCGAGTTGAATACGGCAAATGGAGAATGGAGAATGGAAAGACCTTGGACCGTCTTAGCGACGCGCTGCTCATCTTTCTTGCAACAATATGTTGAGCCCCAGTTGTTCCAACGCTCGAACGCTCCAACGCTTCAATGTCCGAGTACTTCAACGCTTTTGGAGCGGTCGTGGTGGGTCAGGGTGTAGTGGCCGAATTGGGCGAGCAGGGTGCGCACGTTGTCACGATATTTGGCCATCCGATCATCTTTGGCCTTCCATTCGCCCTTGACCTGACTGATGACGAGCTTGGAATCGCCGCGCAGATCGAGCGTGTAGTCCCGTGGGTTGCGCCCGTGTTGGCGTATCTTACTGGCGAGTGTGTCGAGGGCGCTGATCAACGTTTCGTATTCAGCCTCGTTGTTGGTCATCCGTCCCGGAAATTCGAGCGATTCGGTACGACTTTTGCCGCTGCGCACGGCGGTCAATTGATAGGAGCCGTAGCCCTGACCCGGGTTGCCTTTTGAACCGCCGTCCCAGATGATTCGGTAGTCGGCCTCGCCGGAAGGTGCACGTGGCTCGCGTGCCGCTTCGGCACTGCTCGTGCTGGTACCCGCCATCCGTTGTCGCAGAATGGCCCGCTTGCGAACCAAGGTGAAGAAGCGCTCCTGCTCTTCGATCGGCAGGAGCATCAACTCTTCCAACAGCGCCTCGGCGCTCATCGGCGTGATCGTCTGACTCATGGTTGTTCCCTCGCGTCGGTTGACGGTGAAGTTCATCGAGAATCGAGAATTGAAGCGCTGGCTACGCAAAGCTCATCCGCGACGTGAGCATGGCCCGCCACGGTCGTTGCGCGGTATGACATTGGAAGGCAAGGCAATTGCCGTTGCGGTCGAACCATGCACTCTGCGTGGGGTGACCCCATGCGCCCCATTGCCAACCCTTGAGCCGCAATGCGGTGCCGCGCCAATCGACGTGGCGAAGAGGCAAGGGTTCAAACCGTGCCCTGGTCGTTGCAAGTTGCCATGGCGCGTCGGGGCTAGGTCGTGAGATCACCAGCAGCTCCGCCAGTTGCGCCCCTTCGCGTGCGAGCGGGAAGGGCAGCGCGACCTGCACCAAGGCCGTCACCGGTAGCAGCAGGCCGCCTTGCGGCGCGGTGGGCCACTCGCGATGCGTGCCATTCTCGTTGAGCAACCAACTACCATCCAATGCCGTCAGCGAGATGTTGCTCCGTCTTCCATCCGCCGATTCCCACTGCAACCGCAGCCGCTCGATGCCGGTCGGTGAAAGCAGCGCATGGCCGCGCAACGTCCCTGCCTCGCTCCTGCGCTCCGTGCGCACCGTCTCCACATCGCTCCCCACGTTGCGATAGCGTTCCCACGCTTCGGTCGCCCACAACGCCCCATCGCTGTAGCGGAAGTCGAATTGTCCGCGTACGATCAACGCTTCGGTGGCCGTGGGGAGTATCAGGTGACGCATTGAGTTAAGCGTTACGTGTTACAGCGTGGCATGGCAAGGTCGGGTGGTGGCGTATCGTCTGCCGGATCGTTCGGTGAATGGTGCATGGTGCATGGGTGGCAACGAAGCGCAGCGACCATAACGATCTGACCATTCTCCATTGCCATCTTCACGCAAGGCTCTCTCTTGCACTTGAACGCTCAAACGTCGCGTCGGGCGATGCTGTCGGCGCGGCTGAAGCCGTCGGGATAGCGTTGGCGCAGCTTCTCGATGTTCGCTTCAGCGATCTGCGCGAGGTCAAGGTCGTAGAGCGTTGCGACGGCGGCGACGTACCACAAGGTGTCGCCCAGCTCTTTGGCGATGGCCTCGCGCGGGATGGCGTGACCGTGACCGATCTCTTTCTTGATCAGCTCGCCAAGTTCGCCCGCCTCGCCGTTCAGGCCAAGCGCCGCGACCAGCCGTCGTTGGGAGACGCTGCCGTCCTGCCGTGCCGTCAGCGCGGCCAACCGTTGGTAATCGGCAAGGTTCATGCTACGCCTCCTCCGCCAAGGCGAGGTAGATCCGTTTGTTGATCGCCCCTTTCGACTTGTAATCGGTGACGCGCAGTGGCCCCACTTCCGACGTGTTGGCGACGTGGGTGCCGCCATCGGCCTGCAAATCCAAACCGACCAACTCCACTGTCCGCACCTCGCGGATCTGCGGCGGCAGCAGGTTGATCTTGGTGCGGATCAGGTCGGGAATCTGGAAGGCCTCTTCCCGTGGCAACTGTTGGACGCGTACCTCGCGTGAGGCGGCGACTTCCGCATTGATCCGCGCTTCGATCTCTGCGACCAGCGACTGCTGCATCCGCTCAAACTCAAAATCCATTCGTCCGTGGCCCGGCTCCATGTTACCGCCGGTCACCTGCGCCCCGTAATCGCGCCATACCACGCCGCAGAGAATGTGCATGGCGGTATGGGTACGCATCAGCTTATAACGGCGCGCCCAATCCAGCGTCCCGACAACGGCGCTGCCCTCAAGCGGGCGCATCTCCCCTGCCAGCAGGTGAACGAGCGCCCCGTCGATCCGCTTC
>JACKAZ010000010.1 GCA_020634795.1 Ardenticatenales bacterium
AAATCCGCCGCATGGATGTGCGCTGGGACAATGGCTTTATCACCGATGAACACGAGTTCGTCACAAGTCGCTTGAATCTTCAGCACGAATTGGAACAATACCAACCTGTGCCGATGGATGAATTGGAGAACGCGGCCCACATCCTGACTAATTTCTCAGATACTTGGCAGGAGCGATCAGGAGATGACGAGGCGAAGAATAAGCTAATTGGGGCAATCGTCGAGCGAGTCTACGTCGAAGATAAAGCAGTAGCCGCGCTTACCCTCAAGCCCAACTACCATTTGGTACTTGGACACAACACAAAAGAGCCAACCTCAGTTGAGATTGACCCTTATTTTTTTCCAAGACGGGAGCGACGGGATTCGAACCCGCGATCTCTGGCTTGACAGGCCAGTATGTTAACCGCTACACCACGCCCCCAAATCGACAATGAGAGGATTATACACAGGACGTATCGCTTGTCAAATGCCCTGCGAATCGCAGACCTTCTCAGACCGCGTGGCCGCGCCTGGCCGCGCCCGCGTTTGGCCCCGTTACCCGAACCAGCCCGCCAAGGAACCCTCATCCGTTTCCGTATCTTGCGCCTGAAGCCAAGCCACCAACGCGGCGCTGCTGCGCGTCAGGTCGTAGAGGTGACCCAGCACGGTCAACCCACGGTCGAGCGGCTCGATGACGGGCGCATCGAAGCGCTCGTCGCGCATGGCCGCGAGCGCACGGTGTAGCGCCTCGTGGCGCTCGGCCAAGTGAATCTGCGCTTCGGCGCGGTTTTGCGGCGCAAGGGCGGCGAGCCGTCGTTGCAGCGACTCGTCCTGAGGGTGGCACCCCTCGACGTAGACCGCCTGCACCTGCGCTATGAAGCGCAGATGATCGCCGAGCCGCCGCGCGATTTCGCTGTCCCACACCACGCCGTCCAGCGCGGCTTCGATGCGATGGCGGTCGGTGCGCAAAAAGTGGGAGAGCGCGTGCCGATGGTCAGTCGCCATTGATCAGCCCGGTCTGCCACGACAGCACGACCGACTCGCCCGACGCATCGTCCCATGCCAGCAAGTGGCTACCGTCACTGCTGATCCGCTGGTAGCCGTGCGCCCGCGCCTGCTCGGTCAGCTCGGCCCGCCACTCCTCGGCCCCCGCCAGCGTCAACCGCATCACGTTGGAGAGGCCACATTGCCCCTCATCCAGCCCCATCAACAGCACAAGGCCCTCACCGTCTGGCGTCAGAATGATCGTGCGGGGCGTGCTCGGCAACGATTCGCTCACCCGCCGCTCATCGCTGGCGATGTCGGTCGCCTCTAGCCCGTTTTCACGGCAGACAAAGAGCGTGCCCTCGTGCAACAATCGGTCGCTCCAGCGGGCCTGCTGCGCCGCACGGGCCAGCTCGCGGGAGCGCTGGGGCGCGTCGCCCACGTAGTCGCTCGCGTCGAGCAGCGTGCGTACCCGATCGGCGGGCAGATAGCGCAAGACCTCTGGCGCGGCGGCGAGGCGATCGATCAAGGGGTTGGGCTGGCCCGCGCTCACCGCTTGCCACGCATACATCGCCTGTTGGCGGATCAACTCGTGGAACGCCTGACGATCCGCGCCGGCCTTGACCGCCTCCATCATCAGCCGCTCGGTGGCGGCGAAGGGGCCGTAGGTCGCCAGATTGCGGGCGATGGCGGCCTCGTGAACGGTCAGGTCGCGCAGCAGGCGACCACCGACGCGCAGCAGCTCGTCCACCGCAAGGAAGGCTTGCGGCAGCACCAAGCGGCGGTTGGCGCTGTCGTCCAGCGTCCGTTCCAGCAGACTGTGCGCCGCGTTGTGCCAGAGCACGTTGGGCAACGTCGCCACGTAGCGGGCCAGGCTGTCGATCTTTTCGGCGTTGATCGGGTTGCGCTTGAAGGGCATCGCCGACGAGCCGATCTGCTTGCTGCCGAACGGTTCGGCCCACTCGCCCAGCGGCGGCGATTGGAGCAGACGTAGGTCGAAGGCGAATTTGTAGAGCGTGCCCGCCAACCCCGCCAGCGCGTTGACCACGAGCCAATCCATCTTGCGTGGGTAGGTCTGCGTCGCCACGGGCCACGGCTCCAGATCGAGGGTTGCCATGATCTGACGTTCCAGCGCGCGGGCCGTCATGGCGCGATCACTCAACAACTGCTCGTAGGAGGCACTGGTGCCGACCGCCCCTTTGAAGCCCTTACCCTTGATCTGGGCGCGGGCGCGACGCAACTCTGCCAAATCGACGATCAGGTCTTGGCCGTACTGGGCCAACCGATAGCCGACGGTCGTCGGCTCGGCGGGTTGGATGTGGGTGAAGGCCATTGCGGGGGTATCGGCCCATCGTTCAACTTGGTGCGCGACATCGCCCAACATCGTGGCGACATGGCCGATCACTAGGTCGAGCGCATCGCGCAGGCGCAGGGCATCGGCGTTGTCCTCGATGTCCATCGATGTGGCCCCCAGGTGAATGATCCCGCCCCCCACCTTGGCCTGTTCGGCATAGGTATGCACTTCGGCCATCAGGTCGTGGTGGATCTCGGCCTCGATCGCGTGTGCCCGCGCGATATCGATCTGGTCGGCATGGGCGCGCAGGTCGGCGAGCTGGGCCGCCGTGACGAGTCCCGCCTGTTGCTGCGCGTCGGCCAGCGCCACCCAGATACGCCGCCACAGTCGCCGCTTATGTACCTCGCCCCAAATGCGGCGCATCGGCGGGGTGCCGTAGCGCCAGGTCAGCGGCGAGAGATAGCCCTCGTGCGTGAAGCTTTCCACTTTTGGCATGGGATTTTCCGTCCTTGCATCATCGTTCAGTGATGGGGCAAGGATAGCGAGGAAAGGGCGGGGGAACAAGGGGAGGGCGCTGGGGGCGCTAGGGAGCTGAAGGGACAGCATAGCCCAACCATTGCGTCGACAAGGTCGGTGCGCTGCGCAACAAAAAAGCGCGAAGCCGAAACTTCGCGCTTTTTATTCATATTCTTGGCAATTGAGGCTGCCGATGCGCACGGAGGGACTCGAACCCCCATGATCTTGCGATCACTAGCCCCTCAAGCTAGCGCGTCTACCGATTCCGCCACGTGCGCGTGACCAAGAGAGGATTATAGGGAGAACGGGCGCTTTGTCAAAGACAACGCAGAACCCATCGCTTCGCTCAGGGCAGGCTCCGAACGCAGAACGGAACGGCCTTCACCCTCAGATCAACGCGCCCCACCCGTAGGGTCGGGCCGCTGTGCCCGACCGCAGGCCGCTGTGCCCGACCGCGGGCCGCCGTGCCCGACCGCGGGCCGCCGTGCCCGACCGCAGGCCGCTGTGCCGAGACCGCAGGCCGCTGTGCCCGACCGCGGGCCGCTACTGCGGGCCGCCGTGCCCGACCGCGGGCCGCCGTGCCCGACCGCGGGCCGCTTTGTCAAAACGACGCAAAACGCAGCGGGCACGACCACGGCGGTTCGTCCCGACACGTTGGGACGCATGTGGCACACCCGCCCATCCGGTCGGCGTTTGACAAACGGCGCAGATGGCTCTATTCTTGAGACCGTTGATATTGAGTTCCCGCTTCACCACGCTTGGAAAGGAGACAATCGCATGACGGCAGGTCGCAGCACTCCCATCAGCAGGGCACTGTTGACCGTTCGTCGCGCGCGATCGCTCCGAGCCGTTTCGGCTTACTAGCAGAACCAAGACGCTCCACACGGCCACAGGCAGCTTGCCCTGTGGCTTTTTGTTTGCCCCAAATCGGGCCATGGGAGAGCACTTTCTCGCCTGTGGCACGTTCCTCATGCTCTGGATTTGGCCACGGGCCGGTGCTCCCGTGGCCTTTTTCTTTACCCATCCAGAGGATGAAATGACACGCACCCGAAAATTCTTCTCGTACTACACCCCCTACCGCGCCCTGCTGGTGGCCGACCTGATCTGCGCGATGTTGGTCTCGGCCACGCTGCTGCTGATCCCGATCTGTGCCCGCCACGTGACCCAGCTGGTCCTTGAGGGGATGGGGCCGGACACGCTTCAACAAATCACCCTGACCGGCTTGGCGATGGTGGGGTTGACGCTCCTGCATACGCTGGCCAGCACCTTCGTCGACTACCAGGGCCACATGATGGGGGCCAAGATGGAGCGAGATATGCGCAACGAGCTGTTCGAGCATTATCAGAGGCTTTCGTTAGGCTTCTACGATCAGGAGCAGATCGGCCAATTGATGAGCCGCATCACCAACGACTCTTTCGCCATGTCGGAACTCTACCACCACGGCCCCGAAGATGTGGTGATCTCGCTGCTCAATTTCGTGGGTGGCTTCCTGATCCTGATCCACATTGATCCGCGACTAGCGATTATCGTCTTCGCCTTTCTGCCGATCATGGCCGTCCATGCCCTCTATTTCAACCGCAAGATGCGCCGCGCCATGCGCATCAGCAAGCAGCAGATCGGTGTGATGAACGCCCAAGTCGAAGATACACTGGCAGGCATTCGCGTGGTCAAGGCGTTCGGCAACGAAGGGATGGAAGTGCAAAAGTTCGCCCGTGAGAACGAGCGCTTCTTGCAGAGTCGACAGCTCGAATACCGCAGCGAAGCCTATTTCTTTCAGGGCATGACCACCATGATGCAGCTCATGCCGATTGCGGTGATCGTTTTTGGCGCCCACTACATGCTGCAAAACCAGATGGATGCGGCGGATTTGGTCGCCTTCCTGCTGACGGTCGGCCTCTTGGTGGAGCCGATCAGCCGTTTCAGCAACTTCACCCGCCTCTACCAAGAGGGGATCACCGGCTTCGAGCGCTTTATGGAGATTTTGGAGCTGACGCCCGCGATCCAAGCGCCTCCCGCGCCGATCATGCTGGATAACGTGCGGGGTCGGATCGAGTTCCGAAATGTGCGCTTCCGCTACCATGCGGAAAGCCCTGTCGTCTTCCACGAACTCTCGCTGACGGTCGAAGCGGGAGAATACGTGGCGCTGGTCGGGGCCTCCGGCGCGGGCAAGAGCACGCTCTGCGCCCTCATCCCGCGCTTCTACGATGTTTGTGGCGGCGCGATCAGCGTGGATGGCCACGATGTTCGCACCCTGAGCCTGGCCGCGTTGCGCCGCCATATTGGCATCGTCCATCAAGACCTTTACCTGTTCGCCGGAACCGTCGCGGAAAACATCGGCTATGGTCGCCCCCACGCCAGCCGCGCCGAAATCATCGACGCGGCAACGCGGGCCAACGCCCACGACTTCATCATGGCGCTGCCCCACGGCTACGACACCGAGGTGGGGCAACGGGGCGTCCGGCTATCCGGCGGCCAACGGCAGCGGCTGAGCATCGCCCGCCTCTTCCTCAAAGACCCGCCGATCCTGATTCTGGATGAAGCGACCAGTGCGCTCGACAACCGCAGCGAGCGGATCGTGCAGCAGTCGCTGGAGGCGTTGGTGGCGGGCCGTACCACGATTGTGATCGCGCACCGCCTGGCGACGGTGAGCAACGCGCAGCGCATCATCGTGCTGGACGAGGGCGGCATCGCCGAGGAGGGTACGGAGGCGGAGTTGCTGGCGAGGGACGGCGTTTTCGCGGCACTCTATCGCAGTCAGTTGCGGATTTAGGGTGTATGGGGTGTATGGGAGCTAGGGGAGCTAGGGGAGCTAGGGGAGCTAGGGGAGCTAGGGAAACCATTGTATTGTCGTTGAGAAGCAATGGAAGGAACACGGCACCCCGATTCGCGATGCGCGATGGACATGGGGCAGAGCGGTGAAACAATTCCCAACATCTCCCCATTCTCCATTCGCCATTCTCCATTTGCCAATCACCCCAACCACCCCGCCTGCGCCGCGACAGCGACGGCGGCGGCGCGGGAATCAACGTTGAGCTTCTGGTAGATGCTGGTGAGATGGGCCTTCACTGTCCGTTCGCTGATGCGGAGTTGATGGGCGATCTCCTTGTTGCGTTGGCCCTGCGCCACCGCTTCCAAGACTTCGTGTTCGCGCGCGGTCAGTGGGGAGTCGTGGCTTGTGGGCGCTGACTCACGAGGCGCAGCCAGCACCCGCGCCATGATCTCGGGGGAGAGCGTGGTGCGTCCCTTGGCGGCGGCATCGATCGTCTCCAGCAGCGTTTCGCGGGTTGAATCTTTGAGCAGGTAGCTCCGTGCGCCGGCCCGTAGGCCACGAATCATCAGGTCGTCTTCGTTGAAAGTGGTCAGGATGATGATCGCGATGTGGGGATGCGTTTGTTGCAGATGGGTGATCGCGGTCAACCCGTCCATGCGTGGCATCTGCAGATCCATCAGGATCACGTCGGGCCGGGCGACATCGACCCGCTCGAGGCAGGCTGCGCCATCCGCCGCCTCGCCCACCACTTCGATGCGCTCCGACGTTTCGAGAATCAGCTTCAGCCCCTCACGCACGATGAGGTGATCGTCGGTAATCAGCACACGGATCGGCGTCATGGTGGCGTTCCAATCGTCATTTTGACCAACGTTCCCTGCTGGGGCGCACTTCTGATTTGCAGGTCGGCACCGATCAGCCGCGCCCGTTCGCGCATTCCCAGCAGCCCGTAATGGCCATCGGTCACCGTGTCGGGGTCAAAGCCCCTGCCATTGTCCTGCACCGTCAGGGCCAAGCGTTCACCACGCCCCACCACGCTCACGAGGAGTTCCGTGGCCTCGGCGTGGCGCAGCGCATTGCTCACCGCCTCGCGCAGCGTGGCCTCGGCGTGGTCCAGCGTGGTGGCGGGCAGGGTCAGCCGTTGCACATCCAGCGAGACGGCGCTGTTGATGGCGTGGTGGGCCAGCAGCGTTTTGAGGGTGTGCTTGAGCTGCTGCTCGAACTCTTCGCTCTCTGACCGCAAATCGTCAATCGCGGCCCGCGAATCGGCCAGCGTCTCCCGCGCGCGGCTCAGAGCATGGTCGATGATCGCCTCGGCCCGCTCCGACCGCCCTGCGCTCAGGTGCGCCTTCGCCGCTTCCAATTGCAAAACCAAGCCCGTTACCCCCTGCGCTAAGGTATCGTGCAGCTCGCGCGCCATGCGGCGGCGCTCGGTCTGCCGTGTCAAGCGCTCGATTTGCGAGGCAGAGGCGGCGAGTTGGGCGTTGGCCGCTTCCAACTTCTCGGTCAGCGCCAATGCCCGATCATGGGCCGCCGCCTGCTGGTTGAAGAGCAGCATGATAATAATGATGCCACCCGCTTGCAGCAGCATCGCGAAGAGGGTCGAGAGCATCGCTTGACGGTCGCCGAGTAGCAGGGTCATCAGGATGACCAGCAGCGTATAGAAGAGACCAATCCACAGAGCGCGACGCGAATTGCCCCACCAGCCCAGTGCCTCCCCGATCAGACAGATCGCCGCCGATTCGAAGATCGTCACGCCCACGCCGTTCAGCCGCGCCATCAGCCCCAGCGCCACGATGAGCGCCGTCTGCGCCACGTAATAGAGCGACCAACGCCAGGGCCGCTCGGGGAGCCAGATGTTAAGCCAGTAGAGCGCGATGTGCAGCCCACCCAGCAGCGCCAGCAGCCCCGCCACGCCCCCCTGCCCCATCCCGCGCAGCGCCATCACTGAGAGAAAGAGCAAATAGCCGAGCAGCAACGTGATGAAGCCGTAGATCGGCAGGACGAAGCGGAAGTTGGCGCGGGTTTCTGGGGTCATGTAAGGGAGTTTGATGAGTTTGATGAGTTTGATGAGTTATGGAGTGCTTGGGCAGTTTTGGCGTTGAGAGTTGAGGAGTTTCGGAGGTATTTCCGCTCGAACGCTGGCATTATAACCGATGCGGGGCGGGGTGGGTATTGTCCGTTCGGACAGTGTACGGTTGTACCGCAGCGTGGTATCGTTGGGACGATGTATGGGGGCGGCGGATCTGATAGAGTATGGGCAATGACTGACCGACTCTGTGAGGACCCGACTGTGAACAACAACCGCCGCTATCTTTGGCTCGCCATCGCTGCTCTGCTGGGCTTTTTTGTCGGAACCAAATGGAACCAACCGCTCGCCGCGTGGATCGCGCCGATTTTCGCGCTGCGCTTCTTCCGCGACAGCCCCAAGGCCCGCTGGGCGGTGGTGGGATTGTGGCTCGCCTCGGCCATTCCGGCGGCCATCGGGCTGCACGGGGTCACCTTCTTTTCGAAGATTCACCCGGTCGCCGAACCGCTCTTCCTCTTTTTGGTGACGCCGATCGGTCTGATCCCCTATCTGATCGACCGCGCCGCCCAGCGCCGTTTCGCCGATTCGGCGTGGCTCAGCCTTGTCTTCCCCATCGCGGTCACCGCCTTCGACTACATTCTGTCGAGTGACAGCCCTTACGGAACCTTCGGCGCGGCGGGCTACACGCAACAGGGCTTTCTGCCAACGATGCAGATCGCCTCGGTGGGTGGCATCTGGGCGATCACCTTCCTCATCAACTGGACGGCCGCACTCGTCAACCACTTCTGGGAGCAGAAGGTTAAGCCGGGCCGCCTGGGCCTCGCCTTCGCTGCGCTCATCGTTGTCGTCATTGCGGCGGGCGCACTGCGCGTGGCGACGGCCCCAACGCCGACCGAGCGCGTCGAGGTGGCGGGCTTTTCGCTGCCGAACGGCACGATCAGCACCCTGATGGGCCAGTTGCGAAACGACGATGAAGCGACCTTCCGCCGCGCGACCGACGGGCTGCACGAACAATTGTTGGCCGAGATCGAACGGTTGGGGCGGGACGGGGCCGAGATCGTGGTCTTGCAAGAGGGGGCAGGTCTCGGCTTCAGCGATCAGGTCGATGCGCTGACGGCCAACGCCGCCGCCATTGCCCGCGAGCAAGGCATCTACATCGTGCTGCCGCTGTTCGATCTCGGCAGCCGCCCCGCCGAAAACAGGGTGACGATCATTGATCCGCAGGGCGAAAGCGTGTTACGCCATGTGAAATACGGGGGCAATCTCTTTGAAGGAACAGCGAAGGGCGATGAGCAGTTGCGCACGGTCGATACCCGTTACGGACGGTTGAGCGCGGTCATCTGCTGGGACGCCGATTTCCCGACGGTGATGGCGCAAGCGGGCAAACAAGATGTTGATCTGCTCTTCGTGCCGTCGAACGATTGGCGCGAGGTGGCCGAGATGCACGACGGCATGGCGACTTTCCGCGCCATCGAGAATGGCAGCTCGCTTTTCCGACAGACGGGGGATGGCGTCTCGTCGGCGGTGGACGGCTACGGACGACGCTACAGCCACGTCAATGGCTTCACGTCAACGAGCGGCGACTGGTCGGGTGAACAGCGCGTCACTCTCCCCGTCGGCGCGGTGGCGACGCTCTACCCGCAGATTGGCGACCGCTTCGGCCAATTGATGGTCGTCGCGCTCGTGCCGCTGCTCATCCTGCTGTGGGTCACGCGCGGGCGACGGGCCGCTTCCACCGCGAGGAACGGCTGGGAGGGGAGACGCAATCCACAGAGCTCGGGGTAACGGCCATCAGCGAATCGAGCGGATATTGGCGTGCCTCGACCTGATTTCGGCTGAGTGGGCAATCGTCACACGGACGATGTAAGCCGCATCCCGCTGAATTTGGTAGGAATCAAAGCGGTTGGCCGATGCCGGCCTCTTCGCCACGGTGCCATGGATCGATTCGGGCGGTGATGAGTGAGGAACGGCGTGGCAGGGGGTGCGAATGGCGGGTGGGAAACGGCGAATGGGAATGGCGAATGGGGAGAGGGCGATCATTGTTTCGTCCGTCAGCTTGTGTTCCGCGCTCGGACGCTACCCTGCGGGCCGTTGTGCGGATCGCCCCACCCTGAGCAAGCGGCTTAAACGCGGCTTGACGTGCTGGGCAAAGTTGGTTATCCTTCTCCCCACTCACGAAGAAATGGGAGCATGCTTGAGAAGCCAACCGCCGTTTGGCTATCTCCCATCTCTATCTCATATCAACAACGTTGAACCGGAAGAGTACGCCGCCACACGTGCGACAGAGAGGCGACCACCCCACGGGGTGCTGAAAGGTCGCTCGCAGACGGGGCCGCGGAATGGGCCGGGGAGTTGCCACGCCGAACCCACTGTGTAGGCGTGGCCGGATCGCCCTCGTTAACGGGCGCAGGATTCGTCGGACGACGCCGACCGATCCGCAGAGTGGGGCCGTTCTTCGGCCCAAGCTCGGGTGGCACCGCGAGAGAACCAGTTCCCTCGTCCCAGCATTGACCATGATGCTGTGGACGGGGGCTTTTGTTTTAACGCAGAGCAGGTAACGCAGAACGCAAAACGGGGACGTTGAAGTAGGCAGCGAAAGTAGGCAAGGGAGAAAGGAAAGTAGAGTAAGGCGCTGAGACAATGCCCACCCTCTTGCCATTCTGCCTTGAAAATCAACCAGTTCGTGCGCGTCGTCGCGCCAGCTAACGGTTGATCGCCACAGCCACGGCGTGGAGAATGGAGCATGGAGCATGGGACCCTTATTGTTCTGTTGATAGGGCACTGCTTGGCCATGCCCCACACCCCCACACCCGCACATCGTCATGGGCTATCTTTAATCTTCCATGATGCGCGGTAGCGCATGGCATCTCTATTCCCATGCGCCGCGCCCGCTTTCCCCAACAGTTATTCTCTAAAAAGCAAGTCCGCACGCTAAAAAGGAAGTTCAAATGACCGACCACCGACCCCGTGTCCTGAGCGGGATTCAGCCAACGGGCAACATTCATATCGGCAACTATCTGGGTGCGATCCGCAACTGGGTGGCGGGGCAAGCAACGAAGATCAACTTTTTTTGCATCGTCGATCTCCATGCGCTGACGGTGCCCCGAGACCCGGCCCTGCTGCGCCAACAGACGCGGTCGATGGCGGCGCTGCTCTTTGCCTGTGGCATCGACCCGGCGCAGTCGATCCTCTTTGTCCAAAGCCATGTCCGCGCCCATGCCGAAACGACGTGGCTGCTGAACACGGTCACGCCGCTGGGCTGGCTGCAGCGGATGACCCAGTTCAAGGACAAGTCGGCCAAGCAGGAAAGTGTCCTCACCGGCTTGCTCGATTATCCGGTCTTGATGGCGATGGACATCCTGCTCTACGATGCGGACGAAGTGCCGGTGGGCGATGACCAGAAACAGCACGTCGAGCTGACCCGCGATCTCGCGCAGCGCTTCAACACAATCTACGAACAAGAATTCTTCGTGATGCCCGAACCGGTGATTCCCACCGTGGCGGCCCGCGTGATGGGCTTGGATGATCCGTTGAAGAAGATGTCGAAAAGCAGCGACCACATTCGCGGCCATGCCGTGCCGCTCCTTGAGGATGCGAAGGAGATCGAACGCTCCTTCAAGCGGGCCGTCACCGATTCCTACAACGAGATCGCCTTCTCCGACGATCCAGAGCGGGCGGGCGTGAACAACTTGCTCGGCATCTACCAAGCCATCACGGGCAAATCCCAGGCCGAGGTGCTGGCCGATTTCGCCAACGCGCGGGGCTATGGCGATCTGAAGAAGCGGGTCGCCGCTACCGTCATCGACGCGATCACCCCCATCCGTGAGCGCCATGCCAAACTGATGACCGACCCGGGCGAGCTGGACCGCCTGCTGGCGATGGGGGCCGAACAGGCGGCCGCCTACGCCGAGCCGAAGGCGCAGCAGATGAAGGAGATTATGGGTCTTGTAGTACCGAGCTGAAGGTAGATCACTTTGTAGGAATCAGGACGAAGCGGAACCCAAGCGTATGCGGAGGGAGAAAGGTGCAAGGTACAAAGTGCAATGGGCTGATCGTATGAGAGCCATTTTGCACCTTGCACCTTCCACCTTCCCCCACTCCCTCACACCCTCCAAGCCGCACAAAGAACTGTCACATCAGAGCCAACCGACGGAGCAACCGATGAGCGAACAAGCAACAGCCAATCCGATCTACCGCGCGATCAGCTTGCTGGCGCGGGGCGAGGATTTGGGCGGGCCGCTGGCCGAAGCGGTGATGGATCAGATCATGACGGGCGATGCAACCCAAGCACAGATCGGCGGCATTTTGATGGCGCTGCGATTGAAGGGCGAAACGGTGGACGAGATCACCGGCTGTGCTCGGGCGATGCGCCGCGCTGCGGTCGCGGTGGAGCCGCAGCACGACGACCTGATCGACACCTGCGGCACCGGCGGCGACGGCGCGCACACCTTCAATATCTCGACCACGACCGCCTTCGTGGTGGCAGGCGCGGGCCAGCCCGTTGCGAAACATGGCAACCGCTCCGTCTCGTCGAAGAGCGGCAGCGCCGATGTCCTCGAAGCGCTGGGCGTCGCCATCACGCTGACCCCCACGCAGGTGGCGCACTGTGTGGACGAGGTAGGGCTGGGTTTTCTCTTTGCCCCGACGCTGCATCCCGCCATGCGCCACGCCATCGGTCCGCGCCGCGAGCTGGCGGTGCGCACCGTCTTCAACATCCTCGGCCCCCTGACCAACCCAGCGGGGGCCCGCACCCAGTTGATGGGCGTCTTCGACGAAGCGCTTGTCGCGCCGCTGGCGGGGGTGCTACAACAACTGGGCAGTCGCGCCGCCTTCGTGGTCCATGGGGATGGTGGCTTGGACGAGCTGACCACCAGCGGGCCGAACCGAGTGGCCTACTTCGGCTGCAACGGGGCACCAGCGGGCGAGATCGTTGAAACGAGGCTCGACCCCGCCGACCTCGGCTTCGCGCGTTGCACGGTCGACGAACTGCGAGGCGGGGATGCCGCGCACAACGCCGAAATCACACGGTCGATCTTGGCGAACACGTTGCAAGGCCCCATGCGGGACGTCGTGATCCTCAACGCGGGGGCGGCGCTCTGCGCGGCGGGGGCCGCGCCCACCCTGCGAGACGGCATCGCCCAGGCCGAGCAGTCCATCGCGGGCGGGGCCGCGCGCCAAACGCTGGAGCGGCTCGTCGCGCTCAGCCAACAGTTAACGCAGAAAGAAAAGCGTTGAATCGAGAAACAGAAGATAGAGATAGAGAGTTGCCTTGCATTCACTTCGCTACACAACGCAATGCAACGAACAGACAACGAAGGAACTCCAGCACTCCGTAACTCTCAACTCACAAAACTCATCAAACTCATCAAACTCATCAAACTCATTAAACTCATTAAACTCACAAAACTCACAAAACTCACAAAACTCACAAAACTCCATGGCTACCACCACCATCCTAGACGAGATCATGCGCTGGAAACGGGAAGAGCTGCCCAAGCGCAAGCGTGCCCTGCCAGAAGCGGAGCTGCGGGTGCGGCTCTTCTTGGCGCCGCCAGCGCGCGACTTTGCGGCGGCGATGCGTGCGCCGGGCATTTCGCTGATCGCTGAGTGCAAGAAAGCGTCGCCCTCGAAAGGGCTGCTGCGGGCGGGCTACGATCCGGTGGCGCTGGCCCGTAATTACGAGGCGGGCGGGGCGCGCGCGATCTCGGTACTGACCGATAGCCGCTATTTTCAGGGGACGATCGAGCATCTGGCCGCCGTCCGCCAAGCGGTATCACTCCCCGTGCTCCGCAAAGAGTTCATCTTCGACCCCTACCAGCTCGTCGAGGCGCGGGCGGCGGGGGCCGACGCGGTACTGCTGATCGCCGCCGTGCTGAGCGGCAACCGGCTGCGCGAGCTGCGCGAAGAGGCCGAAGCGCTGGGCATGGTCGCCCTCGTGGAAGTCCACGACGAGGCGGAGCTGGCCCACGCCCTCGACAGCGGTGCCTCGATCATCGGCGTGAACAACCGCGACCTGCGCACCTTCGAGGTCGATTTCGAGACCACAGCCCGGCTGCGCCCGCTGATCCCCGCCGACAAACTCCTCATCGCCGAAAGTGGCATTCGCACCACCGCCGATGTGCAACGCCTCGCCGAGAGCGGCGTCGATGGCATGTTGGTCGGCGAGCGGCTCGTCAAAGGCAAGGGCGATGTGACGGCGCGGGTGCGGGAGTTAGTGGGTGCGGGGAGAGGGTGACAGTATCTTTGGCGCTAGATTGCGGCTGACGGTTGGAGAGAATGGAGAATGGAGAATGGAGAATGGAGAATGGGGAGAGGGTGACAGTATCTTTGGCGCTAGATTGCGGCTGACGGTTGGAGAGAATGGAGAATGGAGAATGGGGAGATGTTGACGTGCGATTCACCGTTCTGCCGTTGAGATCGTTTTTTTGCCCTATGCAGGTCGTGAATAGGGGATCGCGAATCGGGATACCTTGCAATTTCATTGTTTTGCAATGCTGCCCATGCACCATGCACCATGCACCATTCATCTGAAAAGCGCCGCACAAACATAGATTTGTCGCCTACCAAACAGCTAATAGAAAGAGCCTATGATCATCAAGATTTGCGGGAACACCTCGCTCGACGATGCGCGGGTGGCGGCGGAGGCGGGCGCGGATATGCTCGGCTTCATCTTCTACGACCGCAGCCCGCGTGCCATCACCGTTGCCAATGCGGCGTCGATCATCCGCGAACTGCGCGGTGAATTCGCGGATGATGCGCCGCTGATGGTCGGCGTTTTCGTCGATGAGCCGCTGCGCGCACTGCGCCAGATCATGGCCGATGCCGCGCTGGACGCGGCTCAGTTGCATGGTTCCGAACCGCCGGTGGAGCTACGGGCCTTGGCGCCGAACGCCTTCAAGGCGCTCCGACCGCAGAATCGGGGCGATGCCGAAGCGCTGACCGCAACCTATGCCGAGGCACTGCCCAATAACCCGCGGCTGCCCGACTTTTTGCTCGACAGCTACCACCCGTGGAAGATGGGCGGCACCGGTCAACCGATGAACGTCAGGATCCCGCTCGTCTTGGCCCGCCGCCTCCGCATCATGCTGGCTGGCGGCCTCACGCCCGACACCGTCGCCGACGCCATCCAACGGATCCAACCGTGGGGCGTCGACGTGGCGAGCGGTGTGGAAGCAGCGCCGGGCGTCAAGGATCATGGCAAGGTGCGCGCCTTCGTGGAGGCGGTGCATGGAGAATAGAGAATGGAGAATGGAGAGGCGTCGGTAGGCGGGAATTTGTTGTGTAAGTTTCGTTCTTATAGCAGCGCATAACGACTTATCGAGTGTGTGGTGGAAATTTTAGGACGGAGTAACGGAGGTATTTATGAATTTTGAGGAGTGGGCTGAGGAAGTGCCGGAGTCGATCAGACAAGATCAGTTGTGGCGACTGAATGTGTATCGACAGGCGCTCTTTCTGGGGGATGTGGCACAGCGGGACGCGATAACAATTAGCCAACGACGTCAGTGGTGGTCACTCTCAGATTAACTTCTCCGTGCCGCAGGCAGCGTGAGCGCGAACATCGCCGAAGGCTTTGGACGACCCACCGCCGCCGACCGGAGTCGTTTTTACAGTTATGCGTTGGGATCGGCCCGTGAAGCCAGAGATTGGTACTTCAAATCTCGCTTGATTCTAGGGACTGAAATTGCCGAGCATCGGATGAGGCTCACCGCCCAGATCATCCGTCAACTCATCAACCTGCAAAAACACCACAATCGCACCATCCAAGAAACAACAGCAACCTATCCGATATAATAACCACGGTTTTTCCATTCTCTATTCTCCATTCTCCATTCTCTATTTTCCCGTGGAAACAATCAACCCCAAGAACAATCGCCCTCGAAAGGAACAGCCCCCATGCCCACCTGCCTCTTCTGCAAAATCATCGACGGCGAGATTCCGGGGACCTTCGTCCATCAGGACGAGCGGGCCGTGATCTTCCTCGACATCAATCAGGCCGCCGAAGGTCACCTGCTGATCGTGCCGCGCCACCATGTCGAGATGTGGCACGAGCTGGACGGTGAGCTGGCGGCCCACCTGGCGCGCCTTTCCGTTGACTGGGCCGCGCCGATGCTCGACGTGGCTGGCACCGACCATTACAATGTCGCGGTCAACAACGGCGCGTTCGCCAGCCAAGAAGTGCCCCACCTTCACCTGCACCTGATCCCGCGCCACAAAAACGACGGGCTGCTGCGCTACGGCGGCCCGCCGCGCATCGCCGAGCGGGACGAATTGCAGGCCACCGCACAACGGATTATTGAGGCCGCTGGCAACAAGAAGGGCTGATTTTATGACAAGCTATTCATTCCCCGATGAACGGGGCCGCTTTGGTCGCTACGGCGGCGCTTTCGTGCCGGAGACGCTCGTGCCCGCCATCCGTGAGATTGAGCGGGCCTACGTGGAAGCACGTGAGGACACGGCGTTTCAGGCCGAGCTGGACCATCTCTTCAAGACCTTTGTGGGCCGACCGACACCACTGACCTATGCCAAGCGGCTGACGGAGCATCTGGGCGGCGCGAAGGTCTATCTGAAACGGGAAGATTTGGCCCACACCGGGGCCCACAAGATCAACAATGCGCTGGGCCAAGCGCTGCTGGCCCAACGACTCGGAAAGCGGCGCATCGTGGCCGAAACGGGTGCGGGCCAACATGGCGTGGCGACCGCGACCGCCTGCGCCCTGCTCGGCCTCGACTGTGTGGTCTACATGGGCACCGAAGATATGCGCCGCCAGGCGCTCAACGTCTTCCGGATGCGGCTGCTCGGCACCGAAGTGCGCGGGGTGGAAAGCGGATCGCGCACGCTGAAAGATGCGATCAACGAGGCGATGCGCGACTGGGTGACCAACGTGCGCGATACCCACTACCTGCTCGGCTCGGCGCTCGGCCCCCACCCCTTCCCGATGATGGTGCGCGACTTCCAGTCCGTGATCGGCCACGAGGCGAAGGCCCAGATCCTAGAGGCCGAAGGCAAATTGCCCGCACTGTTGATCGCCTGCGTCGGTGGGGGATCCAACGCGATCGGCCTCTTCCACCCCTTCATCGAAGATGAGAGCGTGGAGATGGTAGGCGTGGAAGCGGGCGGCAGCGGCATCGAGAGCGGCCAGCACGCTGCTCGCTTCAGCGATGAGCGGACGGGGCGGCTCGGCGTGCTGCAAGGCACAGAGACCTACGTCTTGCAGGATGCCGACGGGCAGATCGCGCTGACCCACTCGATCTCGGCCGGCTTGGACTACGCCGCCATCGGGCCGGAGCACGCTTGGCTGCGGGAACGGGAGCGGGCCGAATACACCTACGCCACCGACGACGAGGCGCTCGAAGGGCTGAAGCTGCTCTCGCAGATGGAAGGGATCATCCCCGCGCTCGAATCGGCCCACGCCATCCCCGAACTGGTCAAACGCGCACCCGCCCTGTCGCCCGACGAGATCATCATCGTCAACGTCTCGGGACGCGGCGACAAAGATATGAACACGGTGGCCGATGCGCTCGGCGTGACGCTGCACTGAGCGTTCGTATATCTCAGCGCAACCATCACCTCCTATTGAGAGGCCACCATGGAAAATGGTCAAGAAGATATGGAAACGCTAGCCGGTACCATCACGGCGGTGAGTCGGACCTCGACGCATACCTTCAGCAAGCAAAGTCGTGATGGCATCCGGCTTCTGACGGGGTTGGGGGTCGAGGGCGATGCCCACATGGGCGATACGGTCAAGCACCGCTCGAGGGTGAAGGCGGACCCGACGCAACCCAACCTACGGCAAGTACACCTCATCCACGCCGAGCTGCACGATGAGCTTCGTCAAAAGGGGTTCACTGTGACGGCAGGCGACATGGGCGAGAACATTACCACGCGCGGGGTCGACCTGCTCTCTCTGCCGGTGGGATCCCGACTCCACCTTGGCGCAACCGCGGTGGTCGCACTGACGGGGCTGCGCAATCCCTGCGCCCAGCTCGATCATTTCCAGCAGGGTCTATTGAAAGCCGTGTTGGATCGCGATGCGCAGGGCAATCTCATCCGTAAGGCAGGGGTGATGGGCATCGTTCTGGCGGGTGGCGAGGTGCGTCCCGGCGATGCGATCCGTGTTGAACTGCCACCGGAACCTCATCACCCTCTGGAACGGGTGTGATCTCCCACCTCCGCCATTTGCGGCTCCCGTTCAATCTGCTGCTTTCGCCGATCTATCTGTGGGGTGTGCTGCTGGCCGGCGGGACAATCCGGTCGTTGAACTTTTGGGTCGGTTATCTTACGTTGCACATCTTTTTATACGGGGGTGGCACAGCCTTCAACTCCTGGTACGATCAGGACGAGGGGCCGATCGGCGGCATGGCGGAACCGGTGCCAACGGAGCGTGGATTGCTGGCCTTTTCGATCATCTGGCAGACGATTGGCCTGCCGCTGGCGTTGTGGATCGGCTGGGGATTCACGGTCACGTGGCTGCTGTTGGCGCTGCTGATGGCGGCCTACAGCCACCCGCTGACGCGGCTGAAAGCGAAGCCGATCTTGGCGCTGCTGGCGGTGGCGCTGGGGCAGGGGGCCACCGGCTTTGCAGCGGGCTGGTTGGTGGGCCGTCCGGCGCTTTCCTCGCTCTGGCAACGGGATGCGTTGTGGGGCATGGCCAGCACCGCGCTTTTGGTCACGGGCCTTTACGTCGTGACACAGAGCTATCAAGCCGCGGAAGACAGCGCCCGCGGCGACCAAACCTTGCCCGTCATCCTTGGCCCACGCCGCGCGCTCTACGCCGCCGTAGCGCTGTTGGGCGCGGGGGGCGCCCTGCTGCTGGCCATGATCGTGCCACGCTTCGGCATCGGCTGGGCGCTGGGCTTGGCGCTGCTGTTGGCCGCGCCGACGCTGGGGCTGCTGCGCTGGGCGCGGCAGATCGAGGCTCAAACGACGCTGAAAAACTACGCCACGGCGATGCGGCTCACCACGACCAGCGCCCTGATTCTGACGGCGTTCTTGCTCTTCCACCTGCGCAGATAGAGATAGAGATTTGCCTTGCATTTACTTCGCTTTACCACGAAATGCAAGGAAATAACCGCCGCACTCCGGCTTCGACAAGCTCAGCCACCCATTCTCAACGCCTGAACTCAAAAAACTCATCAAACTCACGAGAAGACCATGTCCCGCATAAAAGCCACCTTCGCTACGCTCCGCGCTTCCAACTGCACGGCTCTCATGCCCTACCTGACAATCGGCTATCCGGAGCGGGAGTCGCTGGCCGCTTTGGTCGATGCGGCGGTCGCGGGCGGCGCCGACCTGCTGGAGTTGGGACTGCCTTTCAGCGATCCGCTGGCCGACGGCCCGACGGTACAGGCATCGACGCAACGGGCGCTGGCGAACGGGATCACCTTGCGCGAATGTCTGGCGCAAACGAAAGGACTGCGGGAACGCGGCGTGGTGCTGCCGTTGGTGCTGATGGGCTACTACAACCCGATCTACCAGATGGGCGTGGAGGCCTTTGCCGCCGCTGCGGCGGAGGCGGGCGCGGACGGGGTGATCGTGCCCGACCTGCCGCCAGAAGAGGCGGTGGCGCTGGACGAGGCGCTGGCCCAGCACGGTTTGGATTACATCTATATGCTGGCCCCGACCAGCGATGAGAGTCGGCTGCGACTGGTGGCGGAACGGGCGCGGGGCTTCATCTATCTGGTGGCGCTGGTGGGCATCACCGGCGCGCGCACCACGTTGGCCGATGAGGCAGCGTCGTTTGTGGCGCGGGTGCGCGCCGCGGTCGGCGACGAGATTCCATTGGCGATCGGCTTTGGCATCGGCTCGGCGCAGGCCGCCGCCGAGGCCGGGGCCTTGGCCGACGGGGTGATCGTGGGCACGGCCTTGATCAAACGCATCGGCGACGCGGCGACCGCCGCCGCAGAGGCCGAGCAGTTCATCGCGGAGCTGCGGGCGGGCCTAGATGGGTGAGCGCACGGGCCGTTTGCTGGTGACGTGCGGCTGCGCCCCGCCGTTATCCGATCAGGAGCACCAGTTGAACGAGGGAGGTGGCTGCGGATCGACGTTCGGAAGCGGGCGACGCACGATCCACCGTGACAGTGACAGCTCCGCGCTTGGGACGCTCAGTGAGCGTGGCCCCCTCTGCCTCGCGACGGTTCAGACTGACCGTTGGAAGGCCACGCTCATCAGCTTGTACGACCGATTCAGCACCCCTCATCCCCCGCTACGGTGGGGGATAGCGATAGCGGGCGCATACCCATGACACTCATCCTACTGAATGGCCGGAAGCGGACGGCCAACAGGGGCGCTATCGTCCCTCTTTGGTAGGATACATTGCGGATTTGTGACGTAAACCCTATTTGACACTTGGAAGACAATCATGCAGAAGATTCCCACTATGTTCCGGCGCAATCCAGAAAACATGCGAGAGATTCTCGATGAGGCCCATCCTGATTGTGGCTGGCTCTTTGCCGGAGAGGGTGTCGCAACACGCAAGTACGACGGCACCTGTGTGAAGATCGAAAATGGCAAGTACTTCAAGCGCCGCGAAGTTGGCAAGGGAAAGCCGGTTCCGTACGGCTTCATCGAGGCCGACCACGATGAGACCACCGGCAAACGGGTGGGCTGGGTCGAAGTCGAACCTTCGGCCCCAGAGAACAAGTGGCACATGGCCGCGTTCGATGGCTCGCTTCCCGATGGCACGTACGAGTTGGTTGGTCCTAAAGTTCAGGGCAATCCGGAGGGCTATGACGATCACCGTCTCATCGCCCACGCCGATGCAGAGCAGTACGAGGACGCCCCCCGAACGTTCGAGGCCTTGCGGGAGTGGCTCCCGGCTCACAACATCGAAGGGTTGGTCTTCCACCACCCAGATGGGCGGATGGCCAAAATCAAAAAGCGTGACTTTGGGCTTAAACGCAAGCCATAACATCGTCTAACAGGGCGGTAAAGCGGCGGGCACAACCCAGCCGCTTCACCGCCGCACGTTGGACATCCCTTTTCAAAGCGCGAATCTCTGACTATCCAGCGATGGAAGAAATTGCAATCGTCTGTCTTCTGCCAAAAGAAGTCGACGAATATGTCGAAAGTTACGTCTGAGGATCGCGACGAGATTTGCTTTTGATATGAATCTTGCAATACCCGCTCCTATTACGCTCAAATATCGATTCCAAGTCGAAGATATTGACGAAATTGAGTCAGGCCGGTATAAGCTGTATCTGGGAAGACAATAGACCAACGCATCAATGCGCAAGCGTCCTCCCGGAAATTGCCCCCGGGTATCCAACGACGCGCACGAGTGCAGCTCGAACTTCTGGATGCCGCCAGTCGGCCTGATGATCTTAACCTTCTCCCCCACCGGTTAGAGAAATTACGAGGAGATCGCTCCGATCAGCACAGCAGCGGCATCTTTTACCAATGCGGTCAGTGCCAGATTCCTTGCAGTGGGCTGATGGGTTGCAGAGAGATTTAGGAGGAGACGAAATTCCACTGATATATCACAACCGCTTCTGCTAGCCAGAAAAGGAGCGAATGATGCACTTCACTTTTTTGCGGCGACTGCTGATATGGCTGGCGATTTTGATCGCACTGGCCCTGCCCCACAACCAGGCTTACGCCGATATCGGCCCGAAACCGACGGTTGAATTTACATTCTCGCAGGAATTTTCCGGCGCACCGGTCACCATCACCTCGGGTACGCTGCTGCAATGCAGCTAGGCCGACTGTGCCGATGCCCACCCCTTGCCGGGTAATATGGGGCCGCAACATTTCAGTTGCCAAGAGTTGACTTGTTCTGGGCTGGCTTACGATTTTACGGATTACGGTAGGCTGGAAATCACTTTCTCCGATGGCGAAACCCGCCAAAGCAACATCTTCACGATCAAATCGTTCAACTCCTCCTACGATGTCAGCATCCAAGAGAATGAGCTGACGGTCACAGCACGCACCAATCCGGCCACTCTTGTCCTGCTGCTGGTAGGCCTCTGCTGCTGTGCGGGGGTGCTGCTGGGGATAGCCGCAATCGTCCGACTCATTACTCGACGCAAGGCCGCCGCATGATCGTTGTCTCGCTGGGGATAACGGTCTTGATAGAAACGCTGGTCGCCTTGATATGGTCTCGAAAAAACAGGAAGCCCATCCAAAGCATTCTACTCACGGCTTTGGCAGGGAACCTTCTGACCCAGACGGCGCTATGGACGTTGCTGCTGTTGATCGCCGTGCAGCATTATTGGCTGACCCTGTTGATCGCCGAGGGAGTGATTTGGCTGACGGAGGGGGCCTTGTTGGCTCTCGTTCCCACCAATCGTTTGCGGCTGCACGATGCGTTGCGTCTGAGTCTGTGGATGAACCTGATCAGCTTTGGTGTCGGCTTGACGCTGCCCGTGTAAAGGAGAGCTTCAGGATCGCAAGGGGCGAATCAGCGCAGCCGAATCCTTCTCGCATACACCGACTGATCCAAGAGCCAGCGCCCTTCGCATCTTCGAGGCACAGTCGTCGCACCCCCACCGCTTGCTAAGCTTCTTCCTCGCCTGCCTCTTCCAGCTCTTCCGCCGCATCGTCGAGCACATCGGCCCACGTGGCCGCTTCGTCGTCGGATTCGGTGCTACCCCCATCGTCGGGGGCGGTGCGTTCACCGAGGTAGTAGCCTGTGGCGGGATCGACGAGTGGTTCGGTGACCGCCGACGCATCGTCCTCCTCGTCCGACCACGTCAACCCGTCGTCTTCCCATTGGCTCTGATCGTCGTCCGGCACCGTTGCTTCATGGCGACTGGGCGCGGGCAGGGGCAGCGCCTCGCGCGGGGACGCGGCGTCGTCCGGCGGGGCCAAGAGCGCGGGAGAGAGCGCTTCGTCCATCTTCGGTAACGGGAAGCGGCCCATACGGCGCAGCGGCAGGTCGGTGGTGTCGATCAGGTTGCGTAGCGCCGCCACGTTCCACTCGCCCGCCACCACCCCTTCCACCTTCTCGGCCCCCACCATGCTCAGAATCCCGTCGCGGCGCGGGGTCAGCTCGACCGGCGCCAGCACGTTGCTGCGCCCCTCAAGGTTGCGCTGCGGCCCCGCGAACAAATCATCTTCGCCCACCAGATAGGATTGCGCGATGAAAAGCTGGTTTTCGTTGGCGCGAGCGCGGGCCACGATCTGCTGACGCTGCCAATCGTCGATTTGGCGGGCCATGGTGGGATTGAGCACGCCCAAGCAGTCGACGCGGGCCAGATGCTCCACGAGGGCCGGGATCAGGATATCGTCGCCGAGCAGCACGCCCAACCGCCCCACCGAGCTATCGAAGTAGTGCAACTCTGCGCCCGGGCTGGCCAATCCGCGCTGTAATTCGGAGAGGAAAAATTTCGACTGCCACCCCAGCAAGCCGCCATCACTATCGAAGACCGCACTCCGATATTCGACGTTACCCTGCGGCGTTTTGCTGAGCAACGATCCGGCCACGATCACCAGCGCAAATTCCCGCGCCAAGCCGCCGAAAAGGGCAACGTATCGCTCCACGAGCAGGTCGCTCTGCTCGTCGATGAGCGTCGGGAGCAGATCGGCCAGTTCCGGCGCCCCGCCGAGCGAGCTGCGTAATCGTCCCCAAAAACTGTTGCGGTTCGCCGCCATCGTGACCTCGCGGCCCAGCGGGGCGGCCAGCATCAAGCCCGACAGCTCCGGCAGCACCGCGACGGTGGCCCCCTTGTCGCGGGCCATCCGCAAAAAACGGGCAAGATGGTTGCGCAACGCTGGCTCATCCTCGAAACGCTGCCACTTGGGTTGAATGGCGGCCACGATCGTCGGTTTCATGGGGTACTCCTCAGGTGGATGTCGGCGTGGGTGAATGCGCCTCGGGAATCGAAAATCGAGAATCGGCTAGCGGATGACGTTGAGGTGACGGGATTCGGGCTGTTTGGTTGCGTTTACATTGCCACATCTTACGGAATTGGCAAATTGATGGCATGGCGAATGGCCAATAGGGTGACGCCGGAACCAGAAACTCCTCCCAATGGCTCAACCCAACACGCAACACGCCCACAACCCATCCTATTGATGCCACCCACCGTGCCTACCTACCACCCCCATACCGCGTCAGGAAGTTGCGCAAGATATCGTGACCGTATTCGGTGAGGATGCTTTCGGGATGGAACTGCACCCCAAAGACGGGCAGTTCGCGGTGTTGGACGGCCATCACCTCGCCCTCGGCCGTAAATGCGACCATCTTCAACACGTCGGGCAACGGCTCTTCAACGATCAAGCTGTGGTAGCGCGTCGCGTTGAACGGGCTGGGGATTCCGTTGAAAATGCCACGTCGATCATGGTGGACGGGCGATGTCTTGCCGTGCATCAGCCGCGGGGCGCGTTGCACCACGCCGCCAAAGGCCGCGCCAATACACTGATGACCCAAGCAGACGCCAAGGATCGGCGTCGTTTCGGCAAAGCGTTCGATCACCGCGATCGAGATGCCCCCGTCGTTGGGGTCGCCCGGCCCGGGCGAAATGATGATGTGGGAGGGCGCCATCGCCTCGATCTCTTCCAAGGTGATCTGGTCGTTCCGCTTCACAATCACGTCCGCACCCAGCTCGCCCAGATAGTGCGCCAGGTTGTAGGTAAAGGAATCGTAGTTGTCGATGAGTAGGACGGGCATGGTGCTCTCGTGAGTTTTGTGAGTTTTGTGAGTTTTGTGAGTTTAATGAGTTTAATGAGTTTTGTGAGTTTTGTGAGTTTTGGTGTTAAGGTGCAAGGTGCATGAGCGTACTATTTCATCACGCCCTTGTTCTGCGTTAACTGCTCTGCGTTGCCGTTCCGCTCTGCGTTAACTGCTCTGCGTTGCCGTTCTGCGTTGCCGTTCAGAGGCCGCTTTCCGCCATTTCGATGGCGACGCCGAGGGCACGGGCCTTGTGCAGTGTCTCCTCCCATTCGCGGGTCGGGTCGCTATCGGCGACGATGCCTGCACCGGCTTGGACGTAGGCCCGTTGGCCTTCCATCCAGATGGTGCGAATGGTGATGCAGGTGTCGATGGTGTTGTTGTAGCCGAAGTAGCCGACCGCACCGGCGTAGGGGCCGCGTGGCAGCCCTTCGAGCGCCTCGATGATCTGCATCGCCCGAATTTTGGGGGCACCTGAAACGGTTCCCGCTGGGAAGGTCGCGCGGAAAAGCGCCGCCGGACTTTGGTCGGCACGTAGCGTGCCGTTGACCTCGCTGACCAAGTGCATCACATGGGAATAGCGCTCGGTGATCATGAAGTCGGTCACTTCGACCGAGCCATAGTCGGCGGCCCGCCCCATGTCGTTGCGCCCTAGGTCGACCAGCATCACATGCTCGGCCCGCTCCTTCGGATCGGCGTAAAGCTCTTGCGCCAGCCGCTCGTCTTCGGCGCGGGTCGCGCCACGGGGTCGCGTCCCCGCGATGGGACGGACCGTGGCCGTGCGGCCTTCTAGCCGTACCATCATCTCGGGCGAGGCGCCGATGATCGTCATCAGCTCGTCCCGATCGTCGTGGGGCGGAAAGTGGAAGTAAAACATGTAGGGTGACGGGTTGATGCGGCGCAGGGTGCGGTAAATCGTGAAGGGATCCGCCTCGGTATCGCGCGTCAAGCGTTGCGAAAGCACCACCTGAAAGATGTCGCCCGCCGCGATATGCTCTTTCGCGGCACGGACGTTCGCCTCGAATTCGTCGCGGCGGATGCTGGGCTGCCACGTGGTATCGGCACGGCCGGGGGCATGGGGCAACGCGGGCAGGGGCCGTTGGAGCCGTTCGACGAGCGCCTCGATGTCCCGCACCGCCGCTTCGTAGGCCAGCGTCGGGTCGGCCTCGTCCGTGAGATGGGCATTGGCCACGACCAAGAGGCGATGTTTGACATGGTCGAAGATCAGCAGCGTGTCAGTCAGCAGCAGGTGCATCTCCGCCATCCGCTGCGCCTCGTCACGCTCGAAGGCGAGCACGGGTTCGAAGGCGGCGATGAGGTCGTAGCCGAAGAAGCCGACCGCACCGCCGTGGAAGGGGGGCAGGCCCGCGACCTCTACTGGCGTAAAGCGGGCCAGTTCCCGTTCGACGAGGGTCAGCGCGTCCTCATCGTCGGCCAGCGTGATCTCGGTGCGGTTGCCAGGGTTGTGCACGGTTACCACACCGTGGCGCGCCACGATCTGGCGCTGAAGATCGATGCCGAGGAAGCTGTAGCGGCCCTGCTGCTCCCCTTTCTCCACCGATTCCAGCAAAAAGGCCGCGCCTTCGCCCCGCAGCTTCAGAAATACCGAGACTGGCGTCTCCAAATCGGCGGGCAGTTCACGATAGACCGGGATCAGGTTGCCGCGCTCGGCCAGTTTAACAAATTCATCGTGGGCGGGTGTGATCATGGGGAAGGTTCCTTTGTCGGCTACGGTCAGGGGTTGGATAGAGGGCGCTGGGGGGTGGCGGGGTGGCGACTGGCAAATCGCAAATGGCTTGCTGTTGCCGGTATAGGGCGAAAATCCAGCCCGCGCGCCCTAAAGAAAAACCTCGCCCACAGCATCGTAAAAATGCTGGGACGAGGAACTGGGTTCTCCCGCGGTGCCACCCGAGCTTGGGCCGAGGCTCGGCCCCACTCTGAGGATCGGTCGGCGCTGCCGACGAATCCTGCGCCTGATAACGGAGGCCACCCGTCAGAGCCTACGGCACGTTTCGCTTCGGCCCTGCCACTCCCCGGCCCATTCTGCGGCCCCGTCTGCGAGCGATCTTTCAGCCCCACGAATGGGATCGCCTCTCTGACGCACGTTGGCCGCGTACTCTTCCGGTTCACCGTCGTTAAATTCTGCTGTTGGAAGAAGGATATCCGACTTTGCGCAGCGCGTCAAGCCGCATGAGCGCCCAAAGCAACTGCCACGCAGCGCGGCGCAATGTGGCCGCTAGTGGCTGATCGCACCGCTCCACGACGCCACGCTGTGCGGCGGCGTAACGCACCCCTAAGCGCTCCTTCCGCAGCCCGCTCCAAAATCCGCCTTTGACAACCCCTCACTCTCTTGTTATACTTCGCCCATCATGAAACGCGCCCCATCCGTCGTTTTCCGAAGCCCTACCCGCCCTCGTGGGAACTCAGCGCTGTCTGAGTCGATATTACTTGGGCTAACTTAACGAAGCGCCACAAGTCTAACTCGAACCTCCAGACAGCATCGTCTGGGGGTTTTTTGTTGCGACACCGATCAGGATCACGCATGATTCGCACCGCCATCATCGGCGCCACCGGCTACACCGGCTTCGAGCTACTCGGCTTGCTCAGCCGCCACCCGCACGTCACGCTCGACTACGTGACTTCGCGGGCCGACGCGGGCCGCCCGATCGGCGCGCTCTACCCGACGCGCCAGCCGATGGTTTTGAGCGATGTCGAGGCGCTGCCCCTCGACGAGATCGACCTGCTTTTCGTGGCGTTGCCCCACGCGGCGGCCGCTCCCTTCGTCGCACGGGGACTGACGGCGGGCTGTCGCGTGATCGATCTGAGCGCCGATTTCCGTTTGCGTGATGCGGCCAGCTATCGACAGTGGTATGGAGCAGACCATCCTGCCCCGGCACTGCTTGCCGAGGCCGTCTATGGGCTGACCGAATGGGCACGACCGGCCTTGGGCGACTGCCGGTTGGTCGCCAACCCGGGCTGCTATCCGACCTCGATCTTGCTGGCCCTCGCGCCGCTGCTGGCGGCGGGGCGGCTTGCCGATGCCACGATCATCGCGGACAGCAAGAGCGGCACCAGCGGGGCGGGCCGCGCGCCGAAGGTAGCGACGCTCTTTGCCGAGGTCAGCGACAATCTGACGCCTTACGCCATCGGTCACGCCCACCGTCACAGCGCCGAAGTCGAGCAAGAGATGGCGGCCCTCGGGGGTGATGCGGCCCCACGCGGCCTCCTCTTTTCGCCCCACCTGCTGCCCGTGACGCGCGGTATCCTTTCCACCCTCTATCTGCCGTGGAGGGACGCGCTCTCCGAAGCCGCGTTGCGCGATCTTTACGCCAATCACTACACGAAGGAACCCTTCATCTGGCTGCTGCCTGCGGGCGAAACGGCCACGCTGGCCCACAGCGTTGGCACCAATCGCTGCACGATCTCGCTCCATCCCGTGCCGGAACGTGGCCATCTGATCATCGTCAGCACCCTCGACAACCTGCTCAAAGGGGCGGCGGGCCAAGCGGTGCAAAACATGAACGTCATGTTCGGCTGGGACGAACGGGCGGGCCTGACCGCGTGACCGATTTCAACGCAACAGCAACGCAGAGCGGAACGGCAACGCAGAGCAGTTAACGCAGAGCAGTTAACGCAGACCAATGGCGTGACGAAATAGTACGCTCATACGCCTTGCATCCTTAACTCACAAAACTCATTAAACTCACAAAACTCACAAAACTCATTAAACTCACAAAACTCATTAAACTCACAAAACTCACAAAACTCACCCCCATGCTCACCCTCAAACTCAGTGGCGAATCGCTCGATGACCGGGCCGCGTTGGCGCGCTTTGCGGCGGCCGTCGCAGCAATCAATGGCCCGACTGTGATTGTGCATGGGGGGGGACGCGGCACCACCACGCTGATGGCGCGGCTGGGCATCGTGCCACGCTTTGTCGAGGGGCTGCGCGTGACCGATGAAGCGACCTTGGCAGTGGCGGTGATGGGGATGGTGGGCGAAGCCAGCAGCCAACTGGTGCAGGCACTGGTTGGTGCGGGGCTACCCGCGCTGGGGCTGAGCGGGGTCGACGCCGCGCTTGTCACGGCCCAACGGCGTGACAGCGGGGGCAACGCACTGGGCGCGGTCGGCGATCCGAGCCATGTCAATGTCGACGCGATTCGCGCGTTGCAGCGCGCTGGCTTTTTGCCCTGCCTTGCGCCGATCTGCCGTGCCCCCAACGGCGAACTGCTCAATGTGAATGCCGATGGGGTGGCCGCCGCCGTCGCCGCGGCGCTCAAGGCCGACAGCTTGCTGCTGGTCACCAACGTCCGTGCCGTGAAGATCAATGGGCACGGGGTGCCCTCGCTCGGCCCCGACGCGGTGCGGGCGGCGATTGCCAGCGGCGAGATCCGCGACGGGATGATCCCGAAATGTCGCTATGCCCTGGCCGCGCTGCGCGACGGGGTGGCGCAGGTGATCATCACCGATCTGGCAGGGTTGGAAGCCTTCGTGGCGGGCGAAATCCGTGGGACAGTGCTTCGGGGCGACGCCTCGTCGTGAATTGCGAATCGCGAATCGGAACTTTGGGTTTACAATGTAGAGTGACGAATTCTATTTTCCATATGCAGGAGAAGCCACCATGTCTACCGTTCACGAAGCGATCGAACTGAGCGACCGTTACTTGGTCCAGACTTATGGCCGCCCCGATTTCGCGCTCGTGCGCGGCGAGGGGGCCTATCTCTATGACAGTACGGGTAAGCAGTATTTGGATATGGTCAGCGGCATCGCGGTCAACACCTTTGGCTATGGCGACAAAGCGCTGCAAACCGCGATTCAGGAAGCCGCGACGGGGTTGATCCACACGTCCAACCTCTACCATTCGCTTCCCGGGGCCAAGTTGGCCGAAGCGTTGGTGCAAAACAGCTTTGCCGATCGGGTCTTCTTTTCCAACAGCGGAACCGAAGCGGTGGAGGGGGCGCTGAAGTTCGCACGCAAAGCGGCGACCCAACATCACCACGGCAAACAGGGCTTTGTCTCTTTCACCTTCGGCTTTCATGGCCGCACGATGGGTGCGCTGTCGACGACGGCCAACCCCAAATATCGTAAACCCTTTGGCGCGCTGACGGGACCGGTCGCCTTCGCTGAATTCAACAATCTGGAAAATGCTGAAGCCGTGATCGACGACAATACCGCGGCCGTGATCGTGGAGCCGATTCAGGGCGAGGGCGGGATGATGCCCGCCACCGATGCGTTCTTGAAGAAGCTGCGCGATCTCTGCGATGATCATGGTGCCACCTTGATCTTCGACGAAGTGCAATGTGGCGTCGGGCGCACGGGCACGCTCTGGGCCTATGAGCCGAGCGGCGTGACACCGGATATCATGGTCGTCGCCAAGCCGCTGGGCGGCGGTTTCCCGATTGGCGCCATTCTGGTGACCGAGGCCATCGCCGGCATGATCGGCATCGGCGACCACGGCTCGACCTTTGCGGGTGGCCCGTTCATCACGCAGATTGCGCTCCATCAACTGGAGCGGGTCAACCAGCCCGATTTCTTGGCCCATGTGCGCGAGATCGGTGACTATCTGGAATCCAAGCTGACCGAGTTGGCCGACGCAGAGGCGATCGTCGAAACGATCCGGGGGCGCGGGCTGATGCGGGGGATCCAGATCGCCGAAACGCTGCCAGTCGCCGATCTGTTGCCCATCGCGCACGACCACGGCCTGTTGCTGGTCGGTGCGGGACGCAACACCATCCGTCTGTTGCCACCGCTCATCATCGAAAAGCGCCACGTTGACGAGCTGATCGAGACATTGACGGCGGTGCTGGCGGAGGCACAAGCGGTCTAGAGAAAGGCGAAGCGTAATCGGAACCGAAGGTTTTCCCACTGCAATGCGATGCCGCCCATGGCCCATGCACCCCCTGCACCAGCCCACGGCAAAACAACACCCTTTTCAGCGACCTTATCAACAAAAGAGACCCCATCCTTCTCCGGAGCCATCATGATCACCATACGACGGGCACTTTTGAGCGATGCACTCGCGATTGCGGAACTGATCAACCACTACGCAAGTCGGGGGCTGATGCTGCCCAAGAATCCCGTACAAATTTACGAGAATTTGCGCGAGTTCGTCGTGGCCGTCGACGAGGAGGGCGCGCTGATGGGTTGTGGCGGGCTACGACTGATGGACTTCGATTTGGCCGAGGTTCGCTCCTTGGCCGTCAGCGAAAGGGCGCGGGGGCAGGGCATCGGGCAGCGCTTGGTCAACGCCTTGATCGACGAGGCCCACCACCTAGGCATTGGCCGCGTCTTCGCGCTGACGTACGAAGAACGCTTCTTCCGAAAGTTGGGGTTCGACCTCTGCGACCGCCACATCTTCCCGCAGAAAGTCTGGGCCGACTGTCGACTCTGTCCGAAGCGACACCACTGTGACGAGATCGCGATGATCCGCTATCTGAAAGAGGAAGAGGAGGTGCTCCCCTTTCCATGGCAGCGCGTCAACCACCCCAACGTGGTGATGAGTTGACGCGCGACGAAGGCAGAGCATCCGCGTTGTTAAGGATATGGCAGCGCTACGGGCGGCCCGCGAACCCTGCCATTAGGCGCAACGCCCCTTTCCCCCTATGATAGGATGGTACAACCACCAAACTGGAAGGGGTAGGAGCTCATGTCCTTTTTAGGATCGCTGTTCGGACGGAAGAAGAACGTAGAAGAAAGCGTTGTCCCGTCCAATCGTGCCGTGCTGCGCACCGACGGCTGGATACGGGTGACAGAGGCGACTCTGACCGCAGTGCAAGAGGATATCGAGTCATATGCCGAACTCATCCCGCCCGCCAAGCCGGTGCAATTCCAGGTGGCACTCACGGCGATGGACGACGGCGCGGTCGCCGTGACCTTTCCCGACGGCGTCACCAGCTATTTGCTGACCAGCTTGATCATGTGGCTCGATGCCCCGCCGCAACGTCAGGTAGCGGGCCGCGCGATGGGCTGGTTGATCTCGCCCCGTAGCGGCCTGCGCTATGCGTTGCAAGGGGAGCCGGAACCGAGCGATCTGCTGCTCGGTCAGGATTCGCAGGGCCGGTCGGTCCAATTGTACGTCCCCGAAGGGACGCTCTGTGAACTGTCACGTACCGTAGCGGCCCCCCAAGAGCCGACTCCGCCGTCGAACCCGCCGGATGTGGGCCACAGATTTCAGATAGCGGTGGATGTGGACGAGAGCTTCGGCAACCTTTCTTTTGTGACCACGCATCCGAAGGACACCGCCGCCGATGAGATGAGCCAATTTGGCTGAGCCGCTGGCCACCTTCCCCCCTTTCCACCCGACAGCCGCGTGATGCCCATGACCCCGCCCCCCCGACCCCACAACCCCACCCCAGCCGACGCCGACCGTATCCGTAACGAAGCGGCGGAGATCAATCGCCGCTTCCAGCGTCACCTGCCGCGCCATGTCAGCCAGCGGGTAGCGAACAACGCCGATCGCGAAGCGGCGGCCTTGCAACAGTTGGCCACTGCGGAAGCACGCCGCAAAGCGCAGCGGTGGGCCGAGGCATTGTCGTTGGCCGAGGCGGCGTGCGGCTTGGCGCCGCTGAACAGCATGGCCCAAGCCGATGCCTTCGCCTTGGTGGGCGAGCTGCGATTGGAGCAAGGGAATCACCAAGCCGCGCGCGCCGCCTTCGAACAGGCGTTGCAGATCGCGCCAGCCCACTTGGCCGCCCACACGGGGCTGGCCGCGGCCTATCGGCGCAGTCAGCGCGCCGATCATGCCGTGCCCCTTTACCTTGAAGCGATTGCCCTGACCGACAACGAATCCCAGCGCCGCCATCTGCGCGGCCTGCTCGCCGAAACGTACCGCGAGATGGGCAAGGCCGATTTGGCACGCGAACTGCTGTTGACCGTTGCCCCGCCCGCTGAACCCAACACGGTGCAAACGTTGCTGCTACCCGCGAGCCGCAACGGCTGGCTGCGCTGGGCCGTGGCCGCGCTCGTGGCGCTGGCACTGTGGCGCCTCGATCATCCCTGGTGGGCACTGCTGATCGTCGGGTTGGCGATGTTGTGGCCGCTGCTGCGCGTGGCTGGGGCGCGGCTACGCGACGATTTTATGCGCTGAGCCAACGGCCAGCGCCGCGAACCGCTATGCCGATACGAGGCCGAAGCAGAGCGGGTAGGAGGCCCCTGGGGCCGAGGTCAACGGGGTGACGAAGTTGTAGCCGACCCCCTTTTTCCCCCGAAGCGCCCTCCGCATGGCTTTTGAGCAGCGCCCTAAGCGCCGTGATCTCCCCTAGCCCCTGCCACTTTTCTACTCTCCCGCTTACGCAACCTTTGTGCGCCCCCCAGCGACAAGCGCCGTTTGTCTGAGTCGAGTCGATGGTTATGATACCCGTGTCTCAGCGGCGCCACCCGAGCGCCACCACACCCGACTCTTTATTCTGCAGACCACGCGCCCTTCATATTCTCATGCGCCCCTTGACCCTCTCCCTAGATCCGACCGTTTTCACCCGACGTTTGGCGCTGATCGCCCTTGTGCTGGTTGTGGTCAGCTCGATCGTGCGCTTTGGCGTGCTGCTCGGGGGGGACGGCGCGTTTTGGGGACAGGGTCAGTGGCTGACCGACCGCTTCTATGTCGATTACGAGCGCAACATTCCCACCTTCTTTGCAGTGGTGCTGCTTCTCCTGATCGCGTTGCTCTTGGCATTCATCGCCACCTTCGCTCGAAAACATCGAGCGCCGTACATCACCCAGTGGCGGCTCTTGGCGGTCGGCTTCTTGCTGATGGCGTACGATGAGGCATTTAGTGCCCATGAAATGTTGTCGTATCCAATACAGCGCTGGCTAGGGCAAGTCAATCTTGGCGTCTTGTACTCCGCGTGGGTTCTGCCCGGCGTGATCCTTGTTATCTTGCTCACGCTTTATTACATGGATTTTCTGCGTTCCTTGGAGACAAAGACAAGATACCGGTTCCTAATAGCGGGGGCGTTTTACTTACTGGGTGCGTTAGGTTCGGAGATCATTGCCGGACCACACGCAGAACAATACGGCGTCGATACCGTCATCTACAGCATCATGGTGACGGTCGAAGAGAGTCTTGAATTAACGGGGCTGATTCTTTTTATCGGGGTGTTGCTGCGCTACATCCACGAGTACTACGGCGGACTGGCGCTACGATTTAGCGCCGCGTCGGAAGCCGCATCCGAAGTGCCGCCCGTGGCAGCCCCAGCGCCGTCGCCCCGTGGCCCCAGCCGCGGGCGCGGCAGAGGTCGCTTCCTCCTGCCGGGGATCACGCTCCTGCTTTTGGGCGCTGGGTTGCTCTTCATCTTCCGCAACCAACTGTTCAACTTGGTGGGGGTCAGCCCACCGCGCGGCGCCCCCGGCATCGCCGTTCTGCAGCCTGCGAACGGGCTGGTCGTGACCGTCTTTGCCGAAGGCCTCGATGTCCCCCGATTCATGACGGTGGGGCCAAACGGCCACCTCTACGTCGCGGAGCGCGGCGCCAACCGCGTGGTCGTCCTGATAGACGGCGCGGGGGACGAGGATGGCATGTTGAACGCGGTTCATCCGGTCGTCGATAATCTGGATCGCCCCAGCAGTCTCACCTTCAGTCCGGATGGCCAGTACCTCTATATCGGCGAGGTCTCGCGCGTCTCGCGCGTGAAGATGGCTGGTATTGTCGCGATCGGCGAGCCGGAGCCGATCGTCACCGATCTGCCGGAGCGCCGCGGCCACACCACCACGACCGTCGCCTTCGGCACTGATGGCTGGCTCTACGTCTCACGGGGCAGCAGTTGCAACGTCTGTGACGAGGAGGATCCGCGCCTCGCTGCCATCTGGCGCTATCGCGCGGACGGGAGCGGGGGCGAGTTGGTGATGCGGGGTCTGCGCAACGCGGTCGGTTTGGCGGTGCAGCCGAGTACGGGGGAAATGTGGGCCAGCAACAATGGACGGGACATGTTGGGCAATCACATCCCGCCCGAAACGGTCTATCGGCTGCAAGCGGGCGCCGACGCGGGTTGGCCCCGCTGTCACGCGGGGACGATCATCGATCCCGATTTTGGCAGCATGGAGGCCTGCCAAGGCGTCGCAGTGCCTGAGGTGACGATGACTGCCCACAGCGCACCGCTCGGCATGACCTTCTACGACCATACGTTGCTGGGCGCGGAATACAGCGGCGATCTCTTCCTTGCGTTGCATGGCTCGTGGAACCGCGTCCCGCCAACGGGCTACAAGGTGGTTCGCATTGTGATGAACGAGGGCAAGGCCACGGGTGAAGTCACTGATTTCGTGACGGGATGGTTACAGCGCGACGGCAATAGTCCCGGCCGCCCCGCCGATGTGGTGGTCGCCGCCGACGGCGCGCTGCTGATCTCCGACGACAAAGCCGGAATTATCTACCGCGTCTCGCCCTACGAGGAGCAATGAGGAGTCGCCTCTTTCCTGTTTTCTTTCGCGGCGCTCATCAGTTGACAAAGTCCGCAACTTAACGCATCCTTTGGCGAACCACCCTTCCGCTTGTTCCCCACGTCCCCATGTGTCGAGCAATCACTCTCATAGAAAGGAGGCGCTCAGCCGTTCATGGCGTCCCCATGAACCCCGACTTGTTTCTGACGACAGAAGCAACGTTTGTTCCCCACCGTACAACCCTTGCAAGGAGATTCTCCCATGAAGTACCCTCGACTGCTGCTCGGACTCCTGGTGGCTGTGCTGCTTATCGGCGCATTTGCCATTAGCCGGGCAGACGACCAATCCCCCGAATTGGTGCAGCTTGACAGCCGCAGCGCTTCGAACCCCGTCACATCGGACGACAACAGTACGTTCACCCAAGGTGAAACGTGGGTCAGCGACCCCGTGCAACCCGTTGTGGTGGGCAAAGTTACCGATGCCACCCCGTGGGATGGCGAATTCGGCATCGACCGCGAGATCAACCCACGTATGACACTCGGCTCGGCAATCGTGCCACCGCCGATCAAGGAGGGCATCGACCCCTTACTGGAGATCCAAGCGGCGAGCAGCGCCTTCCGCCAGCCGGATGGCTTCGAAACCCCGATCATCAACCAGAATGGGGGCGGCTTCTCTGGCGTCAACCCGCCCGACCCGGTGGGCGATGTGGGTCCTGACCACTACGTCCAGATGATCAATGGCTCCCAAGGCACGATCGTCAACATCTATAACAAGAGTGATGGCACGCAAGCCGTGGCCCCCTTCATCCTCGATTCGCTCGCGCCGAGCGGTTCCTGCACGAATGGATTTGGGGACCCGATCCTCTTCTTCGACACGATCGAGCAACGCTGGCTGCTCTCCGAATTCTCCGGCAGCGGCAACTTCATCTGCACCTACCTTTCTGATGGGGCGAATCCCGTCACGGCGACCTGGACCTTCTACGGCTTCCAGTATCCCACCTTCCCCGACTACTTCAAGATCGGTGCGTGGGATGGCTCGCTCTTCATTTCGGCCAACACGGGCCTCGGACCGATGCTATCGGCGGTGAACTGGGACGCGATGCTGGCGGGTAGCCCCTCGCAACTGGTCACGACGACCGTCCCCGGCCTCTCGGCCTTCAGCTTCGAGACCCTCACCGCGGCCGATCGTGACGGCTTCCTCGACGTGCCAGCGGGCGCGCCTGGTATCTTCATGCGCCACAATGATGACGAGGCGCATCAGCCGGGAAGCGCGGACCCCAACCAAGACTGGTTGGAGGTCTGGGAATACGACGTCGATTGGAACAACCCGGGTGCGGCCACCGCAACCCAAGTCGCAGATATCGGCATTGCCGAAATTTCATCCGAACTGTGTGGATTCACGGCCTTCGCCTGTGTCCCGCAACCCAACAGTAGCACCACGCTCGACCCGCTCCGCGAGCCGGTCATGTGGCGCCTTCAGTATCGAAACTTCGGCGGTTACGAAACGCTCGTCAGCAACCTCGTGACCGATGTGAATGGCAACGACCTGCACGGCATCCGCTGGTTCGAGCTGCGCCGTTCCGCCACCGAAGGGGGAACGTGGAGCCTCTATCAAGAGGGAACCATCTCCCCGGATTCGACCCACCGTTGGATGGGCGCCGCCTCGATGGATGGCGCGGGCAACATCGCGTTGATCTACAACGTCTCGGCCTCGTCGGGCGTCTTCCCGGGCGTGCGCTATATCGGCCGTTTGGCGAGCGATCCGCTGGGCACCATGCCCCAGGGCGAATACGTCTTGGTCAATGGCAGCTCACCCAACGCCTCGAACCGTTATGGCGACTACTCGACGCTAACGGTGGACCCGGTCGATGACTGCACCTTCTGGGGTACGGCCGAGTACAACCCCGCCTCCCAATGGAGCACCCGTATCGGCGCCTTCCGCTTTGATGCCTGTGGCACGGCGGACTTCACGCTCAGCCTTAATCCGACTGAAGTCTCGGCCTGCGCGCCGAGCACCGAAACGGTGACGGTCAACGTGGGCCAAGTCTCGGGCTTCACCGATCCGGTCACGCTCAGCGCTACCGGCGTGCCAGCCAATGTCACCACCAGCTTCGCGCCCAACCCCGTCACCCCGCCCGGTAGCAGTACCCTGACGCTCAACATCAGCGGCTCGGCATCGCCCGGTGACTACACCATCGAGGTCGTCGGGACCGCGCCGACCAGCAGCAAAACGGCCGAGCTGGCGCTGACGATCTACGACGCAGCGCCCACCGCCCCAACGCTCGTTAGCCCCGCCAATGGCGCGGTCGGCCAAAGCATCACCCCCACCCTCGAGTGGAACGCCGTCGCTCAGGCCGCCAGCTACACGGTCCAGGTCGCCACCGACGCGGCCTTCACCAACGTGGTCTACAGTGCCAGCAACCTCACGGGCAGCAGCCATGTCGTGGCCACCCCGCTCAACACCAATACCACCTACTACTGGCGGGTGATGGCCGAGAACGATTGTGGCATGGGCGTCTGGTCGTCGGTTTGGTCCTTCACCACCGAAGCCGCCCCCGGTGACTGTGGCGTCGGCACCACGCCGGTCGTCCACTACGCAACCGACTTCGAGAGCGGGGCCAACGGCTGGAGCACCACCGGCAGCACCGGCCCCGGCACCTGGGCGCTGACCACCACCAACGCCAACTCGCCGGTCACCTCCTACCTGGCGCAGGACTACGCCAGCGTCTCCGACCAGCGGCTGATCTCGCCCCCCGTGGCGCTGCCCGCGGGCAACAGCAGCTACACGCTCGCCTTCTACAACGAGCAAGTCATCGAAGATGGCGGTAGCGGCTGCTACGACGGCGGCATCTTGGAGATATCGACCAATGGCGGCACGTCGTGGACGCAAGTGCCCAACAGCGCGCTGTTGACGCAGCCCTACGACGGCACGGTCGACAGTGGCTTCGGCAACCCGCTGGCGGGGCTGGAAGCATGGTGTGGCGACCCCGCACCATGGACGAACAACATCGTCGATCTGAACAGCTACGCGGGCCAGACGGTGCAGTTCCGCTTCCGGCTCGGCACCGACTCGTCGGTGGGCCGCGTGCCGGACGGCTGGTACATCGACGATGTGCAAGTCAAGAGTTGCGAGGCGGCCACAGGCGCCACGCCGACCGCCACCACCCCGGCCACCAGCATCGAACTATCGACGCTGAGCAGCGAATCGCGCAGCGGCACGCCGTGGCTGCTGCTGTCGATGGCGGGCATCGTGGGGCTGGCAGGGGCCGCCTGGCTGAGCCGACGGCGCAACGCCTAGCCCTGACGGCGTGATGCCACGCCCCAAGCCAACGCCCCGCTTCGCCATGAAGCGGGGCGTTTTCGTTGGGGGCGGCCAAGGGGCGAACGTGGCCCCGCGCCGGGGAGCGCTGGTTTGTGGGGGCGCTGGGATTGCGGTCAGAGCGTGGTGCCATGTGTCGTGCGTGGCGAAGGGGGAGCCGTCAGCGATCATGTTGCGCTTCCACTGGTGTGACTTTACTGCCATGTACCATCGCGAATCGGGTGCGCATTACCCCTGCATCGCTTTACAACGCACTCTACCCCCCATTCTCCATTCTCCATGCCCCATGTTATAATCAGTCTGTGACAAACGGAACAAATGGAGCACGGTCCTTGCGCGTATTGATCACCGGTGTGGGCGGCTTTGCGGGCAGCCATCTGGCAGAACGATTGAGCAAACAACCCCATACTGAGCTATGGGGCACGATTTTTCGTGACAGTGAAGGCGATGGCGCGTGGGCCACCCATGTCACACTCCGCACACTTGACCTGAACGATGTGGATGGGGTGGAGCGGCTGCTGCGCGAATGTCAGCCCGATCACCTCTATCATTTGGCCGCCACCAGCAACGTTGGCGACTCGTGGAACACCCCGTGGCCCACATTGGCCAATAACAGTCGCGCTCAGCTAAATTTGCTTCATGTGATCTATCGCCTTGGCTTGAACTGTCGCATTCTCTGTGTCAGCTCGGCCGACATCTACGGTGCCATCACGCCCGATGAGTTGCCGGTTGACGAATTGACCCCGCTACGCCCCGAAAGCCCCTATGCCGTCAGCAAAGTGACGCAGGACATGTTGGCGTGGCAGTATTTTCGGAGCTACGGTGTAGCAGCCATCCGCGCACGTCCGTCGAATCACATCGGCCCGCGTCAGACGCTTGGCTTCGTCGCCCCTGCCTTTGCCCACCAAATCGCCGAAATCGAAGCGGGCCTGAAGGCGCCGATCATCGACGTCGGTAACCTCACCGCCCAACGGGATTTCACTGATGTCCGGGATATGGTGGCGGCTTACGAAGCGCTGCTGACCCAGGGGGTGGCGGGCGAAGCCTACAACATCGGCAGCGGGTCGGCCCATGCCATTTCGGAGTTGCTAGAGATCATGCTGAACGCCGCCACCGTGCCGATCACGGTCCGCCAAGACCCCCGCCGCATGAGACCCTCAGACGTACCGGTCAGCTATATGAATATCGAGAAATTGCAGAGTGCCACCGGCTGGCAGCCGCAAATCCCCTTTGAGGAAAGCGTACTGAGCGTGCTGGACGATTGGCGCGCGCGTGTGCGTATAGACAGCTAACGAGAACTATTCGGAGCAATCATTACAATGAGTCAGAAAACCGCCTTAATCACCGGCATCACGGGCCAAGATGGCTCTTATTTGGCCGAACTTCTGCTGGAAAAAGGCTACACCGTGGTCGGGATGGTGCGACGCACCAGTACGATCAATTTGGATCGGGTCGACCATATCCAGAACGAGTTGCACATCGTGCAAGGGGACCTGATCGACCTGCTTTCGTTGGCCGATATCATCCGCGAGTACGAACCGACCGAAATCTATAACCTGGGGGCGCAAAGCTTCGTGCCGACCTCGTGGCAGCAGCCGATTCTTACGGGCGAAGTGACGGGCCTGGGGGTGACGCGTATGTTGGATGCGATCCGCCTCGTCAACCCCGACATCCGCTACTACCAAGCCTCTAGCAGTGAGATGTTCGGCAAGGTACGCGAGGTACCCCAGAGCGAGGACACGCCCTTCTATCCGCGGTCGCCCTACGGCGTGGCCAAGGTCTACGGCCACTGGATCACCGTGAACTACCGCGAGAGCTATAACATGTACGCCGTCTCGGGGATCCTCTTCAACCACGAGAGTCCCCGTCGCGGCCTGGAATTCGTCACACGCAAAATCTCCCATGGCGTGGCGCGGATCAAGCTTGGTCTTGACAAGGCGCTGCGCCTCGGTAACCTCGACGCGAAGCGCGACTGGGGCTTTGCGGGCGACTACGTCGAAGCGATGTGGCTGATGCTGCAGCAAGAATCGCCCGACGATTATGTGATCGCCACGGGCGAAACCCATACCGTCCGCGAATTCTGCGAGATCGCCTTCCGACACGTGGGGTTGGATTATAACGACCATGTCGTCATCGATCCGGCCTTCTATCGCCCCGCCGAGGTCGACCTGCTGATCGGCGACCCCGCGAAGGCGCAGGCGAAACTGGGGTGGGAACGGACCGTCTCCTTCCCCGAACTGGTCACGATGATGGTCGACTCCGACCTCGAACAGCTCAGGCAGGGGCAACGCTTCCCCGACCTCTCCGAAGCTACCTCTGTTCGCGTCAAGCACTGAAAGAGCGAAACGGAGGAAGCGCAGAGCGAAAGCGACTGGATAGAGATGGATAAAGAGAGAGCAAGTTGCCTTGACATCCTTCGGATTTCCAAAGGATTGGCAATGAACCACGTCCTTACTCCAGCATTCCACACGTTGTAACTCCCCACTCCAAAACTCGTTAAACTCACTCACTCACAAAACTCATCCGAAGGAGCCCGCCGTGCCACTCAGCCCGCTCGCCGGAACGCCCGCCCCGCCGGAACTGTTGATCAACACCCCCCGTCTGATGGCCGCTTATTACAGCCAATGTCCCGACCCTGCGGATGTGGCCCAACGGGTCAGCTTTGGTACCTCCGGCCATCGCGGCAGCTCGCTCGACAACAGCTTCAACGAAGATCATATCCTTGCCACCAGCCAAGCTATTGCCGAGTATCGGGCCGCGCAAGGCATCGATGGGCCGTTGCATATCGGCATGGACAGCCATGCGCTGTCCGAGGCGGCGCTGCGGTCGGCGGTCGAAGTCTTTGCCGCGCACGGCTTCACGCTGAGGGTCGCGGAAGGTCAGGGCTATACGCCGACCCCCGTCGTTTCGCACGCGATCCTGAGCTACAACGCGGGGCGGCGCAGCGGGTTGGCCGACGGCGTGATCATCACGCCTTCCCACAACCCGCCCAATGACGGCGGCTTCAAATACAATCCGCCCAACGGTGGCCCCGCAGAGGCGTCGATCACCCGCCGCATCCAAGATCGGGCCAACCATATTCTCGAATATGGGCTGCGCGACGTGAAACGCCTCCCCTTCACGCGGGCCATGCAGGCCGAGACGACGCACGAATACGATTACATCCAGCCCTATGTCAACGATCTTGGCGCGGTGCTGCAGATGGAGGCCATTCGCGACGCGGGCGTCAAGATTGGCGTGGATCCGCTGGGCGGCGCCTCGGTCGACTACTGGGCGCCGATCGCGGCGCGTTACGACCTTGATTTAACGGTGGTCAACCCCCACGTCGATCCGACCTTCCGCTTCATGACCGTTGACAAAGATGGCAAGATTCGGATGGATTGCTCCTCGCCCTACGCCATGGCCAGCCTGATCGATCTCAAAGATCGCTTCGATGTGGCCTTCGGCCTCGATCCTGATGCCGATCGACATGGCATCGTGACACCGCGCGGCGGCCTGCTCAATCCAAACCACTATTTGGCCGTCGCGGTTGACTACCTTTTCCAACACCGCGCGGAATGGGGCGACGACGTGGCGGTGGGCAAAACGTTGGTCTCCAGCTCCATGATCGACCGCGTGACGAAGCGCTTGGGGCGACGGCTGGTAGAGGTGCCCGTCGGCTTCAAATGGTTCGTCGACGGCTTGGTCAGCGGCTCGCTCGGCTTCGGCGGCGAGGAGAGCGCGGGGGCCAGCTTCTTGCGCAAAGATGGCGGGACATGGACCACCGACAAAGATGGGCTGATTCTGGGGCTGCTGGCCGCCGAAATCACCGCCGTGACCGAACAGGACCCGGCTGATCTCTATGGCGCCTTGACGGCGCAGTTCGGCGAGCCGGTCTACAAGCGGATCGATGCACCCGCCAACCGCGACCAAAAGGCGGCCCTGAAAGCGCTCTCCCCCGAGGCGGTCAGCGCGCAGCAGCTCGCAGGGGAACCGATCACGGCCAAGCTGACCCGTGCGCCCGGCAACGACGCCCCCATCGGGGGGCTAAAGGTGGTGACCGAAAACGGCTGGTTCGCGGCCCGCCCCTCCGGCACGGAAGATATCTACAAAATTTACGCCGAGAGCTTCAATGGCAGCGATCATCTCGATCAGCTTTTGGAGGAGGCGCAGGCCATCGTGCAGCAAGCCTTTGAAGAGGCGGGGGTGTGACGGGGCATGGGGAATAGCGAATAGCGAATGGAGAATGGGGAGAGATCGGGAAGCGTTTCAGCGCTCTGCCGTTGTAAATCGAGAATCGGCTCAGATGGCAAAACAACGCAAAGACGACGTAGATTCAGTTCTCACTACTCAACGCAACCGCGAATCGGATTCCTTGCTATTCCCTCACGACGCAATGTGCCCCCATGCCCCACACGCCGCGACGATGGTGGCTGAAACTGACCTAGCTCGACATTGAAACGCTAAACACGCAATACACACAGACCTCACAGGACTCCCATGACCCAACGCATCAAATTCGGCACCGACGGCTGGCGCGGTCGGATCGCCGATGACTATACCTTCGAGACGCTGCAGCGGGCCGCACAGGGCTACGCTGACTATCTGAAATCGATCGGCGATGACGCCAAAGGGATCGTGGTGGGCTACGACAACCGCTTCCTCGGCGAAGAATTCGCCAACACCGTTGCCGAGGTGATGGCGGGCAACGGCATCCGCGTCTATCGCACCGCACAGCCCACGCCGACCCCCGTGATCGCCTTTGCGATCCTCCACCTGAACGCGGGCGGCGCGGTCAATGTGACGGCCAGCCATAACCCGCCGACCGATTCCGGCTTCAAGATCCGCGCCGATTATGGCGGCGCGGTGGCGCAGGACGACCTTGCCACGGTCGAGGCCAACATCCCCGACAATCTCGACGGGGTCCAACGCATGAGCATCGACCAAGCGATGGAAGACGAGGTCGTGGCACGGGTCGATGTCGGGGAAGCCTACCTCGAAGCGATCAGCGCCCTGGTCGATCTCGACGCGATCCGCAATTCGGGCCTCCGCATCGTGGTGGACCCCATGTGGGGCGTGGGAGCGGGCTGGTTCCCGCGCCTGCTGGAAGGGGGCACCGTCGAGGTGATCGAAGTGCAGAATGTTCGCAACCCGGCCTTCCCCAACATGGGGCGCCCGGAGCCGATTCCGCCCAACATTTCGGCCTGCCAGAACGCGGTCAAGGGCCACGGCGCGCACGTCGGTATCCTGACCGATGGGGATGCGGACCGCGTGGGCATCGTGGCCGAGGATGGCACGTTCATCAACCAGCTTCAGGTCTACGCGCTCTTGGCCTACTACCTGCTGGAAGTACGCGGAGAGCGGGGCGCCATCGTCAAGACGCTCTCCACCACCTCGATGCTGGAGAAGCTGGGCCAAGAATATGGGGTTGATGTCCACGAAACGGGGGTCGGCTTCAAATATGTCGCGCCGAAAATGGTGGAAACGGCGGCGATGATCGGCGGCGAAGAGTCGGGCGGCTATGCGTTCCGCGGCCATGTGCCGGAACGTGACGGCATATTGGCCGGACTGATGTTCCTCGATCTGATGAGTCGCACGGGCAAGACCCCCAGCGAGCTTTTGGCCACCCTTTTTGACAAGGTGGGCGCCCATTACTACGACCGCATCGACCTGCACTACCCCGCCGAACAGCGGGATGAGATTCTGGCGCGGGTGCGCCGCGCGGAACCGTCCTCGCTGGCGGGCTTCCCCGTTGAACGGATCAACCGCACCGACGGCTGGAAGTACGAGCTGGGCGACGGGGGCGGCTGGCTGCTGATCCGCTTCAGCGGCACCGAGCCGGTGATCCGTCTCTATACCGAAACGGGCCAGCAGGCAGATGTGCGGCCCCTGCTCGACGCGGGTCTCGCGCTGGCAGGATTAGAGGCCGCCGGATAGGCAACCGACGCGCGTCGATAGTCTGATGTCAAAAGCAGGGGCGTAGAGCGGCTACTCAATCACCGTGTTCGCCTCATCTGGAACTCAGCCGGTAAGAGCACCCAAGGAATCGTCTTTTGCCTTCCATTGACGGCAACGGGTAGGCCCAACACGCAGTACGCAACATGTGTGGACTGAAGCCGTCGTAGCCAGTTCCACCCCTGAACTTTCGACCTTTCGCCAAACATGACATACGACATATGACATTTGTCATACCACTCATGACAGATTACACCTGTCAAATGTCCTCTCTTGCGCCACACTGTTAGGGCTTTGTGATGATCGAGCTGATCGACAGCCATTTCCACTTGGAAAGTGAGCCGTACGACGGGGAACGAGACGAGATCGTGGCCCGTGCCGTGCAAAACGGGGTGAGTGCCATGATCACCATCGGCACCTCAATGGAGAGCAACGCGCAAGCCGTGGCCCTCGCAGAGCGATACGACGCGCTCTGGGCGGTGGTCGGCATCCATCCCAACCATGCCCACGAATGGGGCATAGAGGCCGAAATGGCCCTGCGCGGCTGGGCGAGCCACCCCAAAGTCGTCGCCATCGGCGAGATCGGGCTGGATTATTACTGGGATCGGGTGCCGCCCGAGCGGCAACAGCGAGCATTCGAGGCGCAACTGGCGCTGGCCGCCGAGCTGGCGCTGCCGGTCGTCATCCACGATCGGGAGGCGCACGGGCCGGTGCTTGCCACCCTACGCGACTGGGCCGCCACGTTGCCCGACGAAGCGCAGCGCGGCGTGTTGCACTGCTTCAGCGGCGACAGCGCGATGGCCGCCGAAGCGTTGGAGATGGGCTTTTATTTGGGGGTTGACGGACCGCTCACCTTCAAGAATGCACGCACGTTGCAAGCGATGGTCGTCGATTGGCCGCTGGATCGCATTCTGATCGAAACGGATGCACCCTATCTGACACCCCATCCCTTCCGAGGCAAGCGGAACGAGCCGAGCTATGTCCGCTACGTGGCCGAGCAGTTGGCCGAACTGCGTCAGGAATCGTTCGAAGCTGTTGCACGTCGCACCACCGACAATGCCCGCACCCTCTTTCAACTAGAGTATGAGCCAACTCAATGAGCGCGATAGAAGCCATCAGCGTCCCAACGCACCCCGTCCTGCAATCGCTCGAACCCGAACTGCGCCTCGTCCTCGACAAGATGCGCAGCGCCGCCACGGTGGATTTGGAGGTGCTTGAGGAGGCGTTGGCTTACGTCATCGCGGTGGGGGGCAAGCTGATTCGCCCGTCGTTGGCGCTACTTACCTCTACGATGGGCCGCCCGGTCGACGAGAAAACGATCTCGCTGGCGGCTAGCCTCGAGATGTTGCACACCGCGACGCTCGTACACGACGACATGATCGACAACGCAGCGCTACGGCGCGGCAACCCCACCCTGCACAAGATGCTCGACCCCGCCAGCGCGGTGCTGCTCGGCGACCTGCTCTTTGCCCAAGCGGCGAAATGGGCCGCGGATACCGGCAACGTGCGCGTCGTTCAGATCTTTGCCGAATCGCTGATGGCCATTGTGCATGGCGAGCTGCGCCAGCGCTGGGCGCAGTTCTACGTGGATCGCGCCGCCGAAAATTACTTCGATCGCATCTATGGCAAAACGGCAGCCCTCTTCGCCGCCTCTTGCGAAACGGGCGCGACGCTGCGCCACGCCCCGCCCCACGAGATTCGTGCCCTGCGGGAATACGGTCGCTTGCTCGGCCTCGCCTTTCAAATCGTCGATGATCTGCTGGATTTCGTGGGGGATGCGAGCCGCTTGGGCAAGCCGGTCGGCAGCGATCTGCGCAACGGCAACATCACGCTGCCCGTCATTCTCTATCTGCGGGATTATGATCAGAGTGATCTGGCCGATCGCTTCTTTTCCGATCATCAACTGACCGACGAGCAGATCGAACAGACCATTTCAAGTGTCATCGCCTCGCCCGCCCTGCACGATTCGCAGGCGACGGCCCGCCGCCTGATCGACGAGGCGAAGGTCCAGTTGCTTGACCTGCCCCCCAGCCCGCAGATCGACAAGCTGCAAGAACTGGCCGATTACAGCGTCCAACGCGATCTGTGAGGGAGTACGGCGTACACGGTATTTTTACGCTGGTTTGCGATGAACTAACCATGTGGCCCATGCCCCATGCCCGACGCGGCAGAACGATTGCGTAAAATCGGGCGCAACGCTCTGTCACGCAGACCGTTGGCCTTAACCGCACTGATCCGTTATGCTCTCGATCATCATCGTCTCGTGGAACACCGTCGACCTGCTGCGCCGATGCCTCGCTTCGATCGAAGCGGAACGCGGCACGACCGCGCTGGAAATCATCGTGGTCGACAATGGCAGCCTCGATGGCACCCCCGCGATGATTCACGCGGAATTTCCGCGGGTGACAGTGATCGAAAGCCAAGAAAATCTCGGCTTCAGCGCGGGCAACAACGTGGGCATGGCCGCCGCGCAGGGCGATTTCTTGCTGTTACTCAACCCCGACACCGAGCTGACCCCCGGCGCCCTGTCCCACCTGCTCGACTTCATGGCGGCCCATCCCGCCGTCGGCCTCGTCGGCCCCGAGCTGCGCTACGGCGATGGCAGCCATCAGCCGAGCCGCCGCCGCTTCGCCACGCTCCCGACCCTCTTCCTCGACAGCACGCCGCTTGCGCCGCTGCTCGGCCCGCTCCGTCGTCGCTACTACATGGCCGATCGCGCCCCCGACCTTGCGCAGCCGGTCGACTGGCTGGTCGGGGCTGCCCTTCTGATCAGACGAGCCGTCTACGTGCAGGTCGGGGGCTTCGACGAGCAACTGTTCATGTATTTCGAGGAGAGCGATTGGCAGCGGCGCATCAAAGCGGCGGGCTGGTCCATCTGGTACGAGCCTGCCGCACGCATCATCCATCACGAGGGGGCATCAAGCGGTCAAGTCGTGACGCAGCGCCATATCCACTTCAACCAGAGCCGCATCCGCTACACCGCCAAATGGCACGGCCCGCGCTGGGCGCGGCGGCTGAGCCGCTGGCTCTGGCTACTTTTCACGTGGGAGAGTCTGGTCGAGGGCGCCAAGTGGCTGCTCGGCCACAAACGGCCGCTGCGCGCCGCCCGCCTCCAGAGCTACGCCACCGTCCGTCAAGCGTTGGACGGCGACGGAGAGCAGGTAACGCAGAGCGGAACGGCAACGCAGAGCAGTTAACGCAGAGCAACGCCCAACTCATTAAACTCACAAAACTCATTAAACTCATTAAACTCATTAAACTCATTAAACTCAATGAACCTGCTCTTCCTCACCGGCGAATATCCCCCGATGCGGGGCGGCGTGGGCGATTACACCGCCTACTTGGCCGCGCCACTGGCCGCGCAGGGCCACGGGGTGACGGTGCTGACCCAGCGGGAAGCCGCAGGGGCCACCACGTTGGGCGTTGCGGTATTGCCACGAATGGCGCGGTGGGGCGTTGGGGAATGGCGTGGGATGGCGCGGCTGGCCCAACGGGCGGACGTGGTGCATATCCAGTATCAGGCCGCCGCCTTTGGCATGGGCGTGGCGCCGCAGCTCATGGCGGCCTTCTTGCGGCGCGTGACGAAACGACCGGTCGTCATCACCTTCCACGATCTGCGTGTCCCTTACCTCTTTCCAAAGGCGGGGCCGTTGCGCGAAAAGTCGATGCGATTCTTGGCGCGGAGCGCGTCGGCAGTAGTGGCGACCAACGCCGAAGATGCCGCCACCTTGCGCGGCTGGGGGGTCGAACGGCGATGGCAGATTCCAATCGGGGCCAACCTTCCGCTCGATCTTCCGCCACAATCCCCCGTCCGCTGGCGCGACCGTTGGCGGATCCCCCACGACGCGCCGCTGCTGAGCCATTTCGGCTTCGTGAATCGCTCCAAAGATACCGAAACGCTATTGCGGGCCGTCGCCGCGCTACGGCCGCAGTGGCCCGATCTGCATCTGCTGATGATCGGTGAGCGCGTGGGGGCCAGCGACCACAGCAACCGCGCGTATGCGGACGAGATTGAGGCGTTGGCGGAGGAACTGGGGCTGCGGGAACCGTTTTTGCAGTGGACGGGGTCGCTTCCGGCGGAGGAGGTGGTGGCCGGATTGCGGGCAGCGGAGGTGGTCGTGCTACCCTATCGGGACGGCGCGAGCCTGCGCCGTGGCACGCTGGCGGCCCCGCTCGCCCTGGGCCGGCCCGTGGTGACCACGCAGCCGACGACCCCCATCCCCTTTTTGAAGGATGGCGACAACATCCGCTTCACCGCGGCCGAATCGCCTACGGCATTGTCGTCGGCCATTGCTGCGCTGTTAGCGGACGGGGCGCTGCGGGAACGGATCACGGCGGGGGCGGCCACGCTTTCACATCACTTTGACTGGGCGCAGATCGCGGCACAACATCACGCCATGTACCAAGAGCTTTTGAGCGACGCATGAAAACCACGATGATCCTTGCCTCCACCGCGCTGGACCACGCTCCCCCGTGGCTGGTCGATGCCATCTCGTTGTTCCGCGAGGTCGGGCAACGGATTTACGTGGCGGCGCCGCTGTCGGGCGATGGGCAGTGGTGGCGTGCACGTCTGGGGGCAGAGGGACTGCTGCCGTTGTGGAGCGGTCAGTCAGCGTGGGCGACCTTGCTCAACAGCTATCGCGTCAGCCATTGGGCGCGCGGCTGGCGACCGGAATGCTACCTTTCGCTCGATCCGCTGGCGGCGCTGGCGGCCCACAGCGGACGGGGGCGCAGCGGCGGCTATGGTCTCTCCGTCCTCTGGCTCGACAACCCACCACGCGGCTGGCTCGCCACACACGCCTTTCGCGAAGCGGATCGCCTCATCGTCGACCGCCATGAGCTGGCCACGCAGCTCATCGCCCACCACCATGCGCGGGGCGGCGACCTGACCGTGCTGCCCAATGGCAGCGCCGCGCCGCTCGTGGCCCAGTGCATGGCCTTCTTCGACGAACCGCCCGGTGTGTTGGGCTAACGGAAGAGGAATGAGCGGAAAGCCAGAGCAGCAATGCAAGCCCCCCTCCAACCCGTCCAACCAACAACGCTCCACTCCTAAACGCTTAACCGAACCACCCCTTCCCCCTCACTCCAGCACTCACTAGCTCATTCCGCGCCAGGACTCCCCTGCCACTCCGCCTGCCCCTCCCGCACTTCGTCACGGGTAAGACCGCCCACGCTCAGCGCGGGGTCGCTCTGCGCGAGCAGGTGATCGTAGAAGCGGTCGCCCTCCTCGTGCCACGCATCGGGTGCGCCTTCCGAGTCGGCGATTTCCCAGAGCCACGTCTCGGCGTCGGCCCATCGCCCCTTGTCGCAGAGGTAATGGTAGAGCCGCTGCTGGGTGGCGACGGGAAGTTGGAAGTTCGACAGCGCTTCCACAACGGGGAGCGTGTGGTCCCATTCGGCAGGGACCGTGCTCGCGTGATCCTCTTCGTGCGCGGTCAGGAAGAGGTGCAATGCACGCAGATAGCGATGGTAGCCCTGCTGATCGTGACCCCGTGCGGCATGAACGTCGCCCTCGGCCTTGAGGAGCACGGCCAGCAGCGTGGTGCTATCCACGTCTAGCCGTCCGTTGCCGTCGCGCAGCATCGCCAGCAGCGTCTCCTCGCCGATGGCATTGACAAAATCGGAGCGCCAGCCAAAGAACTCCTCCATCGTCTCGTCGATCAACTGGAAGGCGCCATCGAAATCCTTCAGGTCGATCATGCCCGTCAGCAGTTGCAGCCGCAGAATGAGCTGCTCGATCATGTTGAGGATATAGTCACGCTTTATCATGGCGTTTCGGTGGGAACCTCGCTGGGCAATGTACCGCCCGTTAACTCCAACAACCGCTCCAACTCGCCCTGCAACGCTTCGAGCTCCTGTCCGTAGGTCGCCCAATCGCCGCGCTGCTGGGCCGCTTCTGCCGCACGCAGCCGCTCGTTGGCGCTGACGACGAGTTCGTCCACCGTCGCATCGCTCGGCACGGTTGTGGCGTCGGTGGGGGGCGGGGTGGCGCTTCCCGTTTCGGGGTCAGTGACGATCACGTCGACCGCGGGCGCCCGTTCGATCAGCGCGGTGAGCGCGTCGGTCAGGTTCTCGCGCATCACCACGCGATTGCCGTTGACCACGATCACCCGTTTCAGCTCTGGCAGGGCGCTGGCCGACGATTGCAGATAGAGCGGCTCGACATAGAGGAAGCTGTTGCCGAGGGGCAGCACGATCAGGTTGCCGCGGATGACCTGCGAACCGATCTGACTCCAAAGCGAAATCTGTTCGGAGATCGACGGCTCTTGGTCGATGCGACTCTCGATTTGAAGTGGGCCGAAGACGAGTTGCTGCTTCGGTAACTCGTAGATGACCAACTCCCCGTAGTTTTCGCCATCGTTGCGCGCCGCCAACCATGCCACCATGTTGTTTTTGCCGAGCGGCACGTAGGGCCGAATCAACAAGAATTCGGGCGTCTGTTCAGTCGGCAGCGACGAAATGACGTAATACGGCTCCACCGGCTGCTGTTGCCCTTCCGCGAACAGCTCTTGCGGAATGTCCCACTGATCCTCTTTGTTGTAGAAGACCTGCACATCTTGCATGTGATAGGTCAGATATTGCCGACTCTGCACTTCGAAGAGATCTTCGGGATAGCGGATGTGAGCGCGAAGGTCGTCGGGCATGGCCTCCATCGGCTGGAAAAGACCCGGGAAGGCGTTGCTGTAGCTCTGAATGATCGGATCGTCGGGGGCGGCGATGTAATAGGTGACCTGCCCATCGTAGGCGTTGATCGCGATCTTGGCCGCGTTGCGGATGTAGTTGAAGGCCCCATCGCCGGTGGGGGTTGAGTAGGGGAAATGGTCGCTGAGCGTGTAGCCATCCGCCAGCCAGACCAAGCTGCCATCGTCCCGCACCACCAAATAGGGATCGTCGTCCAGCGCCAAGAAAGGCGTGATACGCTGCACCCGCTCGCGCACATCGCGGTAATACATGGCGCGGGTTTCCGGCGTGATGTAATCGCTCAAGATCACGTTGAACTGGCCGAAGCGCATGGCAAAGACCAGCCGCCGCAGGAAGGAGCTGACCGGCACGCCCCCCTGCCCCGCATAGTTGGTGTAGACGTTCTGGTCGCCGCTGGGATAGTCGAACTCTTCGGCCCCGCTGTTGACGAAAACCGCACGATCGGTCAACTCGCCGTAGTAAATTTCGGGCCGCGTCACCTCGATATCGATCTCGCTGACGGGGGGCAGGTCACGGATCATGAAGACCGGCAACCCTTCGGGGCTGATCTCATCCACGGGGTTCATCACGATGCCGTAGCCGTGGGTGTACTGCAACTCTTGGTTGATCCAAGTCGGGTTGGCCAGCCCGGCTTGGTCCAACTCACGTCCGGCCAGCATCACCTGCCGTTGAATCCCGTCGATCACGTAGCGGTCGATGTCCACTTCCACAAAGCTGTAGTAAGGGCGGAGCGCCTGCAATTGATTGTAGGTTTGCAGCAAGGGGCGGTAGTCCCACAGCCGAATATTCTGCAGAATCGCATCGTTGGCCCGCAGATCCGCGCCGCTGACCGCTGTCTCCACCTCGAACGACCGTCGCTCAATCTTGTCGAGGCCGTAGGCAAGGCGGGTCATCGCGATATTGTGCTCAAGGTAGGGCGCTTCGCGGGATAGTTCGTTCGGCTCCACTTGGTAGCGCTGCATGATGGCCGGATAGATCGCGCCAAGCAGGAGCGACACGACGAACCAGAGCCCGATCCCAATGGCAGGGAGACGTAGGTTGGGGCGCACAACGTTGAGCGCTACCGTAAGCGCCACGCCCACCGTCACGACGGCCAGCACGGTGAAAGCCAGCAGGCGGGCGTTGAGATCGGTGTAGCCCGCGCCATAGACGACGCCCGTCGGAGAGTAAAGCAGGTTGTAGCGGCTCAACCAGTAGCCGACGGCCCACAGCAAGAGGAAGAGGGTCAACAGGAAGGCGAGTTGGCGGCGCAGGCCGTCGGATTCCAACAGCACCGTGGGGCGCTCTTGGATAAGGGCCCAGTTGCGTAAAGCGTGGATGGCGGCGACCCCCGCCATCGCCGCGATTAGCAGCCCCTGCCCCATTCCCTGTAACGCCTGCAAAAGGGGCAGATCGAAGAGATAGAAGCTGATGTCGCGGTTAAAGACGGGGTCGGCCGCATTGAACGGAACGGCGTAATACCAGCGCAGCAACGATTCCCACAAGCTGCCGCCCGCGCTGCCGAAGATATAGGCCGTGAAGAGCGCTGCGCCGACAACGAGCCAGCGCGTGCCGCGCGGGAAGAAGCTGCGCGATGGATCGGCCTGGCGCTGCGCCCAGAGCCAGTTGACGAGCAAGAAGAGCGCGGCCACCGCGAAGAAGAGGGCGAAGCTGCCGATCTGCACCCCCCACTGCTTGCGCCAGACCGCGTCAAAGCCCAACTCGCCGAACCAGAGCCAATCGGTGTAGGTGTCGATGATCCAGCGCCCGCTGGCAAAGAGCAGGAAGAGCAGCAGGAAGGGCAAGAGCCGCCAGAGGCAGCCCGGATTGAAGGTGACCTGTCGGGCAGGCGGCGCGTCACCACTGCCTCCGCCCCATCCCATTTCCTCGAACGCGCGGCGAAACGCTTCTGGGATTTCTTCTTCGTCGGTCGCGTCATTGGGATTCGGTCGCCATTGCATGGGGTTGGCCTCGGAGCGTTTGGTGAGTTGAGTGAGTGGGGTGAGTCTGATACGTAGGGAGTCAAAGTGTCATGGTACGTTGGCGTGAGATGGGGCGGATGTAAGATTTCGTTTCCCCGCGCCACCCTGCCTTCTTGTTTCACTAGGCCTGGTGCCAACGAATGTTGTGGTTAGCGAATCAAGGCGGATGTCAGCCGAAGGAACGGGGTGGGTATAGAGCAACGCATGAACAAAGGCGCTACGTGGGCCGCTATCCCCTCCGCCGCAAACGGCGCGGCACATCAGCAGAAAGGGGGCGGTATGTTGGCTACCGACCTGTCAACTTGTCGAATGGCTGCACCTTCACCACAAATGCCGACACCATCACGATTATTTGGCGTCACGCAGCTCTACTTGGCCCGATGTTGCCGTTCCGTTCTGCGTTACTCGTTGGCCACAGGCAGCAGGTTGATGTCGCTGGCCCACTGCACAAAGCGCGTCACGACCCAACCCTCGCCGCCCTCGAAGCGAATCTTCACCCAATCGCCCACCTCGGTGCGGCCAATGCCCACGACCTCGTTGTTGGCGAAGACCCCGCCGAGTCGCGTGCTGTTCGTGCCCGGGCCGGAGCGCACATTGACCCCCGGCTGCGCGGTCACGCGGCCCAACACCGTGATGGACTCTGGGGTGGCCGTGGCGGGGGGCGCGGTGGGCGCATTGTCGGCCGTTGCCAGGGGCGCTGCAGTGGGCGAGGTGCTCTCCGCGCTTTCCACCACGACGGTCGCGGTGATGGGCGGTGGGCCGTCGACCCGCAGAACAATTTCAGCCACCTGGCTGCGTTCGTTTTCCAGATTATAGGCAAAGGCCTCGACCGTGGCGGTGTGCGCTTCCTCAAAGACCCAATCGTGGATCGCGGTAAATTGGTGTAGCTGCTCATCGGTCGGGGTACTGCTATCCCCGACGAGTACCCCGTCGACCCACAGCTCGATCCGCTGAATCGGCGTGACGCTGTCACTGGCGACGGTGGTGAATTCGACGCTCTCACCCGTCAGCACTCGCTCGCCGTTTCGGGGCGAACTGATCGTCACCAAGGGGCCAACACTCTGCGCGGCCGGGTTGCTGTTACAGCCGACCAATCCCAACATCAGAACGAGCCATAAAAATGGGGCAAAGCGGCGGAGCGAGGGGATCTTCATCTCATTTCTTTCCAAAGAGCAGATCGATGCCCGACTCGAAATCGTCGGCGGGCGTGGCAGGACGTGGCGATGGTGAAACCGCGTCACTCGCGCCGCCCTGCAAGGCGAGCGCATCGTCGGTGGCCGTGCGCGGCTTGGTCACGGCGTCGTAAAAATCCTTGTCGTAGCGGCGGGTGCGCAGCGCAATCGGCATCGGAATGGCGTGGCCGAAGATCATCGCCTGTTGCTTGGTGTCCAGACTGGCCAACCCCGCCCGAATCGCCTGCCGTTCCGAAAGACCAGACAAGACGGCCTGCAGGTCGCGGTCGTCCAACAGCTTGCCGGAGATGCGGGTGCCGACCTGCGACAGAATCTCGTCGTCGATGCCGCTCGGCCGCTGATCGACGATGAGCAACGTCACGTAGTATTTACGCAATTCGCGGGCAATCGTTCCAAAGATCGTTTGACGGGCCATCTCGGGATTCAGGAAACGGTGCGCCTCTTCCACTGTGATGACGAGCGGTTTCGGCTTGGTTTCGCGCGATGGCGCTTTGGTGTACGCTTCGACTTTATCACGGTACAACTCGCGGATGCGACGCGTCACCATGTTGGCCACCACGATCTGGTCGAGCTGGGTTTCGTGTTTGCCGAAATGGAGAATGATGTGCTTGCCCCGTTCGAGGTAGCTGACCATGTCATCGAAAACACGACGAGAGACGTGGCGCGAAATGTATTCTTTGTCGACGAGCAGGTGCAGGCGACGGTGCAGCGCTTCGAGCGACCCTTTGTGGCCGCCGTGATCGGCCACGAGGGCCTCCAACGCTTCCGGCCCCAATTCCAAGAACTCGGCCAGCCAGTTGTCCCGATAGACACGGCGCAGCAACGACAGATTGACCGCGGCGGTATCGACCGACAGCCCCAGCTCACCGCTGAGCGAGAGCAGGTCGTCAGTCGTGATCTCATCCATGCCGATGGTCAGGTGGTGATCGGCCTGCGCATTGGTTCGATCCAACGAGTAGACGACCACCTGCGGGCCGAACAGCTCCTTCAACCCCTTCACCCGTTCCCCTTCCTCCGATTCTTTGGCGAAGGCATATTCGTTGTGCATGTCGAAGATCAGGTTGCGGGCCACGTCGCGGGCGATGAGTCCACAGACGATCAAGCGCGTCAGGAAGCTTTTGCCCGTGCCGGTCGAGCCAAAGATGCCGGTCGACCGTTCGACCAATTTGGCGAGATCGATCGGGATGTCCATCTCCATCGTCAGTGGCCTGCCGATGGCAAAGCGGCTGCCGCTGCCCGAATCGCGGCCAAAAACGGTGGCGAAGTCGGCGTCGGTGGCGGCGACGAGCCGCGCGAAATGCATCGGGATGTTGCGCACGGGCTGGGGCGGCTGCGGGGGCGCCAGCTCGTCCTCGGCCAGCCGCGCCACCGAGAGCAGCGGTTTCACTTCGGCATTGACGTAGGTTGCCGTGCCGCGCAGCAGGCGGCGCGCAAAGTCGGAGAGAGCGGGGGGGGCGCTCAGCAGGCCGAGATCGGTGGTCGCGAGTTCCAAATCTTGGAGCAACGAGAAATAGAGGTGGGCATCCCCTTCTAAGACACAAAAATCCCCGATCCGCATCGCTTCGGGCGAGGTCGATTCATCGAGGCGCACCGTCAGCCCGTCGGTGAAGCCGCCAGCGGTGACGATGCCCAATCGTTGTCGTTCCATGGAAAATGCTCTGAAAATTGTGGTGTGGGGCGATGGGAGGCGAGGCGAGCGGGTAGACGCTTAGGGAAGAAGTTGAACAGCTTCTCCAAGCCCGTCCAGTACGATATCAAGTGGGTTGAGCAAGTCGCACCCTAGAATTATTTCTGAGGCGATTGCATCACCCACAACTTCGTTGGCGTAGCGAATCTTTCCGCCTGTTGGGACATCGATCGAGTAACGCAAGAGTCTAGGACGCTCCCCACTGACCACGAATCCAAGCTTCGTCAGTGATCGGCGCACCGAGTTCTTCTGAGACTGCTAACGGGAGGATAGAACAATCCGCACCCGTGTCGACAAAAGCCTCTATGGGGCCTATGTGCTGCGCATCAGCGGCTGTGATCATGGCGACTTCACACCTGATGCAGGAGGAGTGTAGTTGCGACTGTCGTTGAACGTTGTCATGCTTCTCGATCAATTCTGGGGCTTCGAACTAGGAACTCGCGCTCCGAGGGCGCCACTACTTTCTTTAGCAGGACGGGCATATGCCCCCACCGCTCGAAGATACGAAGGTGCATTGTCGCAAGTTGGGGTCGTGATCGACCAGCTCCCCGTTAAGGAATGCCACATATTCACCGGCACTCTGCTCGATGAATTCACCAAGTTGATTTTCAAAGGCGGCACGTTCTGCGGCAATTTTCTCACGCTTGCCCATTGTGACAGAGTTCTGCACCGCCTCGCGGATGACTACTTCCGGCGGCCGCTGCCGCGCACTCGCCAATTTCACAACCGCATCGGAAAGCTCGTCTGAAAGGGTGATGTTGAGCATCTGATACCAATTCTCATAGCAATTGTGGATGTGGAATGGACGGTGTAACCGTGGGGCGGGGGATTAAAATCCCCGCTGGAGGGCCTGTCGGCCAAGGGGCCTGCCTGCGCAGGCCCCTTCTTTGCTGTTACCATTGATCGACGTCGCACAATCAACCAGCCGAATTGGTATGACTCCGTTTTTTTTCCAGTGCTGCCGCTACAGGAGATTATAGCATACGGCGTGATTAGATTGACGCGTCTTCGAACCGCATATAGAAGCAGTGGACTACGGCTCGACGCCGAGTATCAGCAGAGGCACGGCCGGATTAGTACGCCCGCTGCGCAGAATGTTGTGTAGCTCACCCTCATAATAGGCGATGCCGCTCGACATCTGCTGCTGCATCGCTTTGGTGGGCAAAATTTCGATCCCGACGAAAATGCGGCGTGCCGCATAAAAAGCCATATGCTTTACAAAAAGATCGTAAGCAATAAAGGCATATTTACCGAACTGCACTTCGATCGCAATTCCCTCCTTGACATGATCCGTCTGATTATAGGAAAAGATCGTCGGCATACCCTCTCTCTCCAAGAACTGCTTCTGATCGGCAGGCCCCATGTCCTCCATGACGCTGTATTGATCTTCATTATGTGCTATGTAATAGTCGTGGCGTTCGCTTTTCCAACCAAGCGAGCGAAGACGTGCATCAATCGCTAGATTCAAGCAGCGAGGGCTGAAAAAATGGGCGCCTTGGCTTCTCTTTTCTTGGCTAATCTTCGTGCGACATGCTTCGGCATCAACCGATTCAATCGCCTGCAGGATCTCTTCATAGGCGGCTTTACGGTGAACCAACAACCACTCTTCACCGTTTTGATGCGAATGCTTCTTAGCAATTTTCATCTCGGTCCCTCAAAGCCCTAGTTCTTGCTGGGCGGACAATTCCTCCCCTGTCCATTGATTTCGTGCTAGTTTACTGGTCGGTTCCGGTTTATAGACTGGTTTATCCGCTCTCACCTTGATCTCACCTGACAAGGTCTTTTTTACTCGATCCATCGCAATTTTGTGATAAGCTTCCATCAGTTCGGCCCCTGCAATCCGTCGGCGGTTGAGCAAGGCAGCGACAGCCGTTGTACCGGCGCCCAAAAATGGGTCAAAGACCAAATCATCCGGTTGGCTCATTGATAGAACAAGTCGCTGTACCAGCGACACCGGAAATTGGCAGGGATGATCTGTTTTCTCAATGTGGTTCGCCTTCACATTTGGGATATCCCAAACGTCTGAAGGATTTTTCCCTAGCGGATTCCCCGAGAGCTGACCACGTTTTTCGCCTTTGAAATGACGTTTACCGGGATACTTCTGCGGGACCCGTACAGGATCAAGGTCGAAGTAGTAATCATCCGACTTTGTAAACCAGAGTATTGTTTCGTACCGTCCTGAAAAGCGGTTCTTGCAATGCAACCCATGTCCGAAATGCCAAATGATGCGGTTGCGCAACTTATAGCCTCGGCGCTTAAATGATTCGTAGAGAATGATATCTAACGGCACAATCTCGCCACCATCCACATAATTACCCACTTGCCAGCAGATGCTACCCGTAGGTCGCAAGATACGATCACAAGCAGCAATGACCTGATCTTGCTGATCTCGATAGGCCTCTAAGTCCATCACATCCTCATAAGCCTTCCCAATGTTATAAGGGGGGGATGTTATAGCAAGTTGTACCGACTGTTCCGGCATGTCCGACATAAGATCTAGACAATCACCTAGGTAGATCGTGGCACGATTGCTCGGATCATAATGCTGCGAGACAACTAAGTCTGCTCTTGAAAAGAGTGGGGTTGCGTATCCGTTCATTGTTTTCCTCCCTTACTAGTGGTCGTAGCACAATCCAATTAACGAATCTAACCAGGAAAATTGGAGAGTGGATTACGATGCTACACAAATCTCTTCTGCACCGCCCACCACGTCTGCGCTTGGCGCACCGCTTCGGCCAACGTGCCCACTTGGGGCTGCGCCTGATGGAGGGCAGCAACGGGCCACCAGCGACATTCCGCCGCATCGTCCGCAGCGACGGGCATCGCATCCGCATGGGCAATCGCGGTAAATTCCACGAGCACGTAATGGAACGTGGCTTGGCCGCGTGTGTCCCGCTGCATGGCATCGAACGCCCCAAAGAGATGCAAGGGCGACAGCATCGACCCGTCAAGGCCCGTCTCTTCGTGTAACTCGCGCTGCGCGGCGGCGCTGAGCGCCTCGCCCCATTCGACGCGGCCGCCCGGAGGTGCCCATTGCCCTTCGCTCGGCGCCTTGCCACGCCGCACCAGCAGCGTTTCCCGCAACGTGTCGTCGCGGAAAAGGACGATGCCCACACCCACGCCGGGCCGCTGCGCCGACATCCTAGAGGCGGGGCAACGTGATGCCGCGCTGCCCTTGGTATTTGCCCGACTTGTCGGCGTAAGAGACTTCCGGCGGATCGCCCTCGAAGAACAAGACCTGCGCGATCCCCTCGTTGGCATAGACCCGTGCCGGCAACGGCGTGGTGTTGCTGATCTCGATGGTGATATGCCCCTCCCAGCCTGGCTCCAACGGCGTGAAGTTGGTCACGATCCCCGTCCGCGCGTAGGAACTTTTGCCCAGCACGATCCCGAGCACGTTGCGTGGCATCCTAATATACTCGACGCTGCGGGCCAGCGCGAAACTGTTGGGCGGAATCAAACAACTTTCGCCCGACACCTCCACAAAAGAGCGCGGGTCGAAATGTTTGGGGTCGACAATGGCGTTGTTGACATTGGTGAAGATCATAAATTCCTCAGCCACACGAATGTCATAGCCGTAGGAACTCACGCCGAAAGAGATCACGCCGTCACGCACTTGGCGATCCACATACGGCTCAATCATACCATGGTCGTGCGCCATCTGGCGGATCCAGTGGTCAGGTTTGATGGACATGGGGTCTCGTTGTGGGTGATATTGAGTGGATGAATAGGGTGGATCAGGTGTTCTGGGAATAGGGTGAATGGCAAGAGCGTGGTCGGTGTAAACGGCCCCTGCCTTTGATCTGGGTCATTCGTGCCGACGCGTTGCGGGTGGTGCATGGTGCATAGACAGATAGTTATTCCCTCGCTATGCAATGCGCCTACCCGCACCCTCTTACAGGCCTCTTGCCGGTTTCCTCTTTGGCTCGGCGTTGCCGTTATCGCGCGGCCTCGACGGCCCAGCGCAGGCCGGGCACATCGAATAGCGCGTAATCGGTGTCACGCTCGGGGAAGCTGCGCTGTCGCTTGCGTTGGTTGGCGCGTCGCAAACCGAAGGCACGCTCATCGGCGATCTGGTCGTAGATCGCCTCGATCAACCAATCATCGCTGCGCGTTGGGTAGCGAGCTACCAGCTCGAACGCCAGCGCTTCGATACGCTGCACCGTCGCCAGGGTCACCCGCAGCCACTGTCGGCTCTGTTCGGGGCCGAGCAAGTTGCCGTGGCCGGTCCGCATCTGTTGAGGATCAAGGGCGATCAGCCGCGCCAGCGAGCGTTGGTACGCTTCGCCATCCACGAAGAAGGGCACTGGGCTGGGGCCGTTGGTGTAGCCGTAGCTCGGCCCTTGGGGCTGGGCGAGATCGCCACAGAAGAGGAACCGTTCGTCGGGCAGCCAGAAGCTCAGTTCGTCGCCCTGGGCGCTGTGGCCCGGCGTATGATAGGCCACGATCGTGAGATCGCCGACCCGCAGCCGGTCGCCGTCGGCCAGCGTTTCCCCCACAGCCGCCACACTGCTGTTGGCATGGGCCATCACCGTGGCCTGCGGCCAGCGCTGCAACAGCGCGGACAAATCGGCGGTATGGTCGATGTGGTCGTGCGTCAGCAGGATGTGGGTGAGCGGCAGCCGTGCCAATTCGCTGGCTTGGGCCAGCGCAAAGAAATCACTCTCTTCGTCGGGGAGGCCGCGATAGAGATCCCACCCCGTATCCACGGCCACGATGCCGCCCGCCGTGATGATCCAACTGAGATAATGATGGCCCTGCACAATTGCGGTCATCGGCTTTGCTTGATCCTTCAATCGATAGGTTGCGCAACGAGTGTAGGTCTGGCACGTCCTCGCGGCAAGTTTGCTCCACAAAAAAGGAGAGACCCCGTGGGGCCTCTCCCTGAGTAGCGTAGATGCGCCGTCTAGCGCTCGTACTCTTCCCATTGCTGGGCGTTTTGAATGTCGATTTGATCGTAGACGTACGGGTTGTGCGAGACGATCTTGATGCCGAGCGGCGCCCACAGGAAGACGTCGCGGGCCTGCTGTTGCGGCATGTTCACGCAGCCGTGCGAACCGGGCCGTCCATTATAGTTATTGTGCCAGTAGGCGGTGTGAAGCGCGATACCCGAGCTGGTGAAATACTGGGTCCACGAGACATCTTTCAAGTCGTAATCCGAGCCAGACATCCGTTCGTTCGGCACTTTCGAGAAGGTGCGGAAGGTCCCCGTCGGCGTCGAATAGCCATACTTACCCGTCTTGATCGGGCTGCTAACGGCCACATCAGACCCTTCCCACGCGGTCAACCGCTGTCGATTCAGATCGAGCGAAATCCACTTGCCCCCGTTGTAGTATTCGGGGGGCGCATAGGCCGCGACGTTTTCCGGCACTAGGTAGACCTCGTTATTCCACGAGCGGGGCGCCCAGACGTTGGTACCGATCCGATACCAACTACCACTCACTTCATAAGCGGTCAAGATTTCGCCCGCATAGGCGTTGTAGCTGGCGCGGGAGTAGTCCCAGCCCGGTCCGGTACGCAGATAGATCCAGTCATAGAGATCGGTGACCCGCATTGTCGCAACCACGCGGCTGCCCGGGGTGTAGCTGACGGCGGCGGTATTCACCAGCTCGGCAGGCTGATCTTCAGGCACATAGCTGCCATTGTAGATCACCGGATAGCTCCCTGGATTTGCCAAGAAACGCTCGGCATCGGTAATGCGACGGCCGGGCAGCGAGATGGCACTGCCATTCATGTAATACTGGTTGCCACTGCGCGTGACATAGTTGACCATCGGGTTACCATTCGCATCAATGATCGGCTGAACGTTCCACTGCGGTACCCATTGGTAATCACCCACATGGTAGACCCCAATCTGCCAGCCGTTCAGGAACACGATGCGGCCCTGGGGCAACGAACCATTCACATAGGAATCCAAAGAGCCATAGTTAAAGGTCTGTGTATTCGCTGTGATCAACCCATAGCCGCCCACCTCGCGCATACGGCCCTGGGCCGACGCGGTTTCTGGCGGGGTCGCTACGGTGCCAACCGTTGCAAAAAGCAGGGCGATGAACAACGGAACGACGAGCTTTAGTCGATACATAATATCTTCTCCACACTGTTGAACGGGTTGTCTTGGGGATTTAACTACCGTTGAGACGGATGACAGCCTACAGATTGCCCGCGGCATCGCACCAACCTTCGCTGGCTTGCCACCGTCCACAAAGGGTCGACGGTTGAAGGCGGAAGGGAAATCGTTCGATCTCCGCTATAGCTCACATAGTGTGGCATAGGTGCGGTCAAAAATCAAAGATTACAATCCGTCCAATCGAACGGTCCTGCCCGTCTTTCCACGTCCTAGTACAAGGTAATTATACATGCCTCTCCCGACGAAAACCTGACCAAATTCTGACCAAATTCTGACGCTTTGCCTACGCCCGATGGCGACGCGGCGCCTTGAGGAGCCTCGGCCAATCGCGACATCACCAATTCTCCGACTGAGTGGCGCGTCCACAGAGGGCGCAGGATGCGGCGTGGCCGGCCCGACCCGTGGGCGGCGCCGATTGACGCACACCACTTGATGTGCCATCCTATGGCGTCCCAGCCTGCTCCCGTCCCGTCGACGAATCACCAAATATGACCCCTGTTGGTGGGTGACTCACCTTGTTTACGCAGACGCAGATCAACAGCTTCAAAAGCGACGCCAACGTCTTCGAGATGCCGACCCGCACCGCGCTCGAAACGATGGACGGATCGTTGGCCGCCGACCACGCGGTCAATCAGCGCGACCTGTTGATGATCGCGCCCACCATGTTTTTCGCCGACTACGGCTCCCATGTGCGTATCTTGGAAGAGTCCCTTTCCCTGCGCAACCTCGGTCACCGCCTGCGCATCCTCGCCTACCCCAACGGCAACGACATCGCGGGGCTAGAGGTGCGGCGCTGCCTCGGCGTCCCCTTCAACCGGCGCGTCGTGGTCGGCTCCAGCCGCCACCGCTTCTATCTGGACACCATGCTCGCGCTGAAGAGCCTGAGCGAAGTGCTCCGCCACCCGCCAGAGCTGATTCACGCCCATCTGCACGAAGGAGCGCTGATCGGCAGCGTGCTCGGCACACTGCGCCGCCGCCCGGTTCTCTTCGATTTTCAAGGCTCGCTAGTCGCCGAGATGCTCGATCACGGCTTCCTGCGACCGGGGGGCAAGCGCGAACGGACCTTCCACCAGATCGAGCAGATCATCGACCGCTGGCCCAGCGCCATCATCACCAGCAGCAGCCACGCCGCCGATCTGTTGATCAACAAGTTCAGCATTTCCAGTCGCAAGGTGTTTCCCATCTTGGATTCGGTCAACACCGACAGCTTCCGCCCACCACAGCCGGACGATAGCCGGCGGCTGGCAGAATTGCGTCAGCGGCTCGACATTCCCGCCGATCGGACGTTGGTCGTCTATCTGGGTCTCTTGGCCGAACATCAGGGAACGACAGTCCTGCTGGAAGCCGCCGCCCAGTTGCTGCAAAAACGACGCGACCTGCATTTCCTCATCATGGGCTTTCCCAACGAGCCACGCTATCGCGCGCTGGCGCACCAGCTCGGCATCACCGCACATGTCACCTTCACGGGCCGTGTCCCCTACGAACAGGCAGGCTTACATCTGCAGTTGGGCGATGTGGCGGTTGCCCCCAAGATGAGCAGCACCGAAGGGTGCGGCAAGTTGCTGAACTACATGGCCGTGGGGCTGCCGACCGTGGCCTTCAACACGCCCGTCAGCAAGGAATATCTGGGCGAGCATGGCGTGTTTGCCCACGAGATGAGCAGCCGCGCCTTTGCCACGGCCCTCAGCGCCCTGTTGGCCGAGCCTTCCGCATGGCCCGACATGGGAAGGGCCTTGCGAAAGCGCGCCAAGCAGCGTTTCTCGTGGCAGGACGCGGGCCACCACATCAGCGAAATCTACGACATCATCTGCGATTCCTGACGGTCATTCCCTCCCAATTCGCCCCCTGCTTGTATACCAATAATCACTACGCACTACGCATTGCCGACGATCCAATTCATCTCCGCGCGGCGCAACTCATGTGAAACATACCCAAATTAACTCATGGCGCGTGAACAGCCTCACCTTGAGCAGTCGTGACGTTGCCCTGCCATGACGATCAGGGCATAAGCCCCGTAGCTCTCTATCTCTATCTCTATCTCTATCTCTATCTCTATCTCTCTATCTGCTCTCCCGCTGTCTGTCTATCGCCATGGAATGGTACATCATGACGGTGCGCCGCATAAAATAGTCCTATAGTACTATTGATCAACCCCGCGCTCTCTGTTAATATGCCGCGTGGAAGATCTTTTGAGTAATCTCTCAATCAAGGTCTTGGGAAGCAATCTGTTGCTAGGGGATGGGCGACAGATTGCTTCTTTTCTTTTGGCTGTGTTTCAAATCAGTTATCGCTGGCGATCTGTGGTACCTCATCGCGAGATGGAGAGTAACGTTGATATTGCTCTGTAACTACAACGCAGGGCAACGTGTCCGATTCGCGATGCGCGATGGCACCACCCACTCGAATAAACAGACCCTTTTCTTTTGGTACGGAGTATCGGGTAGGCTAGGACCGAGCACCCGTTGACCTTTCGCCGTTTTGGTCAATGGCCCAGCCCACGCCGTCAGGCACGGCAGCCCCCTACATGGTGGGATGTATCATCCTCATCAACCGGGGTAGCGTTGTATCAGGCGCTGGATTGCGGGCGCCGCTGCGTTCTGCGTTGACCGCTCTGCGTTGCCCCTCTTTCCTCTTTCCTCTTTCCTCTCTATAATTCCCAGTCGTCTGAGCCTTCCAATCGGTGCGGGGGCTTTTTTTATGCCCAGAGGCGTGGGCAAGAGGGAACAAAGATGATTGAGAAGGTGGCCGCCGTGGCGGCCCGCTATGAAGAACTGAACCGGATCATGGCCGACCCAGCGGTCGCGACCGATCCCGATCTGATCCGCGAATATGCCCAAGAGCAATCCGACATCAGCGATCTTTACCGTGCCTACCAGCGCTACCAGCAGGTCAAGGCCGAGTTGGACGACATCGCGCTGATGCTGGAGGAAGAGGGCGAGAGTGAATTACGCGACTTCGCGGAATCGGAACAGCAGGCGCTGCGCGACGAACAACAAGCGCTGCGCGACGAGTTGCGCGTGCTGCTGCTGCCCAAGGACCCCAACGACAACAAGAATGTCATCGTGGAGATTCGGGCGGGCGCGGGTGGCGACGAAGCGGGCCTCTTTGCGGCCGATCTCTTCCGCATGTATAGCCGCTATGCCGAGGGCAACCGCTGGAAGGTCGACATCCTCTCTTCCAACGAGTCGGGGATCGGCGGCTACAAGGAGATCATTTTCGAGGTGGCGGGGCAGGGCGCCTATAGTCGTCTGAAATACGAGAGCGGGGTGCACCGCGTCCAGCGTGTCCCCACCACCGAATCGCAGGGGCGCATCCACACCTCCACCGCCACCGTCGTCGTCATGCCCGAACAGGAAGAGGTCGATATCGAGATCAATGACAACGATCTGCGCATCGATGTCTATCGCTCCAGCGGCCATGGCGGTCAATCGGTCAACACCACCGACTCTGCGGTCCGCATCACCCACCTGCCGAGCGGCATCGTCGTGACCTGTCAGGACGAAAAGTCGCAGCTCAAGAACAAGATCAAGGCGATGGCTGTGCTACGCGCGCGGCTCTACGACATGGAGCAGCAGAAGCGTGACGCCGAGTTGGGAGCGGCCCGCCGTTCGCAGGTGCAGACGGGGGATCGCTCCGAGAAGATTCGCACCTACAACTTCCCCCAAAGCCGTGTCACCGATCACCGGATCAACATGACGACCTATCAGCTCGATTCGGTCCTCGGCGGCGACCTCGGCGACTACATCGACGCACTGGCCACCACCGAACAGGCCGAGCGGCTGGCCGAGCTGGAGGGGTAAGGTGTGGGGGTGTGAGGGTGTGGGGGTGTGAGGGTGTATGGGTGAGCAGGAGCTGAGGGGAAGCGCCGCATGTTCGTTGCAAAGGCGATGCAGTAGCAAGGGGTCAATGCACCATGCGCCATGCGCCGTGGGGTGTGGGCACTGCAAAAGCAACGAAATTAGCCACGTGCCCATTAACCATTAACCATTAACCATTGACCACTAACCATTGACCATTAACCATTGACCATTCTTCACTCCCCGATTTGTTGAGGGAGACCAAGCAACACGATCCCAGAGAGAAGCTCAGGAGCAGAAACAATGAGCGCATCCCCCGTCGCCATCGTCACCGCGGCAGGCAGCGGCATGGGCGCGGCCATTGCCCGCGAATTGGCCGCGACTGGCTACGATTTGGCCCTGCTTTCCCCCAGCGGGTCCGCCGCGCAGCTCGCTGACCAGCTCGGTGGCCTCGGCGTGACCGGCTCGGTCATGGCCACGGAAGATCTCAGCGCACTCGTCGATCAAACCATGGCACGCTATGGGCGGATCGACGCGCTGGTTAACAACACCGGCCATCCGCCCAAGGGCGAGCTGCTCTCGCTCAGCGACGACCAATGGCACACCGGCCTCGACCTCGTGATGCTGAACGTGGTGCGGTTGGCGCGGCTCGTCACCCCCATCATGCAGGCGCAGGGGGGCGGGGCCATCGTCAACATCTCTACGTTCGCTGCCTTCGAGCCGGACGGCAGCTTTCCGATCTCCGGCGCGATGCGAGCTGCGCTCGGTCACTTCACCAAGCTCTACGCCGACCGCTACGCCGCCGACGGCATTCGCATGAACTGTGTTCTGCCCGGCTTCATCGACAGCTATCCCGAATCCGAGGCGCTCGTGGCGCGCATCCCCATGGGCCGCTTCGGCCAGGTCGGGGAGATCGCCCAAACGGTCCGTTTCCTCCTTTCCGAAGCGGCGGGCTACATCACCGGCCAAAATATCCGCGTCGATGGTGGCATTACGAAGTCGGTGTAAGGGGCATGGGGCAACGATGGCGACCTGCCGTCTCGTCTCAAAAACTAGGGGAGCTAGGGGAGCTGGGGGAGCTAGGGGAGCTAGGGGGGCTAGGGGAGCTGGGGGAGCTGGGGGAGCTGGGCTTACAAGGATAGGTTGACAAGGTGGACAACGTCGCTATGGCGATGTAAGGTCTTTCCGTTCGGGCATTTTCGAACCCCCCAACGAATTTGAGGGGTGAAGACAACGGTTATGACGTCATGGCGTGGCAGAGATAGAGCCGCCTCCGCCGCAGGGACGACCACGGCGGGTCGTCCCTACACGCGGGTGCGGATATGTCCATCCCTCAAGGTAAGGTCGGGCCGCCGTGCTCGACCGCGTGGGTCGTCGTGCGACAGACACCCTTCATACCAATGATTCCGATTGAATGGGCTTTGCCATCGCCAAAATCAGCGAACCGAGAGCGTATAGATGACAGACGACAGATGTCAGACCACAGCGATTTTACAGGGCCTTGCCGTAGTCTGACGTCTGATGTCTGATGTCTGACGTCTGATATCTCTCTAAAGAGAATCGCCCATCCATCATTTGACCCTTGACAGAGTACTAGTACATGTGGGCGTAAGTAAAGCTAGGGCTCCCGCAATGCCGTACGTTCCCCCTCTCCTGATGTTCGGGAGAGGGGGTGCCGCGCAGCGGCGGGGGAGAGGGCCACACCAACTATTGCCGTATTTAAGCCCGTCTGTACTAGTACACCACCTGCCTTTCACCTTGTCCCCGTCAACAGGCTTTTCATCGAAACCCTTCCCACACATCGGAACGCCCCATGACCACCTCCCACGACATCATCATCATCGGCGGCGGCGTGATGGGCAGCGCCATCGCCACCTATCTGCTCCGCGACGACCCGTCGCTCGACCTTGTGGTCGTTGAACGGGAGCCGAGCTACGAACGTGCGTCGACCACCCTTTCCGATGGCAACACCCGCATCCAGTTCAATATCAAAGAGAACATTCAGATCTCGCTCTATGGGCTGGACGTGCTGGCCACCTTCGCGGAGGAGATGGCGGTCGAGGGGCAGCGCCCCGACGTCGGCTTCCGGCGACAGGGCAATCTTTTTTTGGTGGACGAAGCGGGCGAAGAGGAAGCGCGTGAGGCATTGGCCCTTCAGCGCTCGCTCGGGGGCGAGGTGTCGTGGCTGAGCGCCGACGAGTTGCCGCAGCACTACCCGCTGTTGGATGGGTCGGGCTTCGTGGGGGGCACGCTGGGCCACCAAGATGGCACCATGTCGCCGCTGGCGCTGTTGCTCGCCTATCGCAACAAGGCGATCAGCCTTGGGGCGAGCTATCTCAAGGCCGAAGTCGACAGGCCGTTGGCCGAGGCGGGGCGTATCAGAGGGGTGAGCCTCAAGGATAGGACGGTATTGAGCGCGCCGGTCGTCGTCAACGCAGCGGGCGCGTGGGCCGCGCAACTGGCGGAACGGGTCGGCGTGATGCTCCCCGTCGCGCCGATTAAGCGCCAAGTCACCATTTTCAACAGCCCTGTTGCGGTCGACGGCGTGCTACCGCTGCTCTTCTTCCCCTCCGGCCTGTACGTGGTTCACGAGCGACAGGGCACCTTCACCTGTGGCCGCTCTTTCGCGGACGATCCGCACACGTTGGACGACTTTTCGTGGGAGCGAAAGCGCTTCGAACAGCGGCTCTGGCCAGAGCTGGCCGAAGCCATCCCCGCCTTCGACCGATTGAAGGTCAACTCGGGGTGGGCCGGGCTATACGCGGTCAACACCTTGGACGGCAACGCCATTCTCGGCGAATGGCCCCTGCTGAAGGGCTTCTATTTGGCCAACGGCTTTTCCGGCCACGGCTTCCAGCAATGCCACGCCGTGGGTCGCTACATCGCCGAACTGATCCTCGACCGATCCCCTGCGCTCGACCTCTCGATCTTCTCCCCACAACGCATCCTCGACAATACGCCCGTTTTTGAGAGCAAACGGCGGATCATCTAGCACCCACGCTAACCCGGCGGCCCCGGCGTCGCCGGTCGCCGTCCTCATCCTACGCAACCGCCAACGGCCTTGCCATGCCGTCGCACGGCCTCCGACGGCGCACCGCGACGGCCAATGGCGTTGTGGGGCCGTGGTTCTTCTGCGTCGGCTGCTGTGGCAACAAAAAACGAGGGCGATCACTAGGATCGCCCTCGAAGCGGTCAGTCTACGCAGCGTCGTTGCCGACTATTGCTGCTGGCGGCGGCGCTTGCCCACCCATGCGAGGGCGGCAATGCTCGTTAGGCCAGCCAGCGACAGGAGAAGCCACGGGGTGGCGGAGCCACTGGTGGACAGATCGCTCAGGGTGACGCTGGTCGGGATCGGCTCGGAGGGCAGCGGCCAAGCATAGGCGCCGCGCGAGCGCGTGAAGAGCGCCAGCGTGGTGTAGCCCATGTCGACCGTCATATCCCAGATCATCACGTTCGGTACACCGGCGGTGAAGTGGAACCATTCCGGTTCCGCCGCGCTGATGTCGTTGGTGAAGTAGAGACCCCAGTCCGTACCGGCGAAGACCTGCACGGGATAGTTGGGGTTGACCATGATCGAGTCGACCGGAATGTTCGGCAGGTTACCGGACTTGTTGGCCCAGGTGAAGCTGCTGCAATCCGCATTACAGGTCACTTCGAAGACGTGACCCGGCGTGGCGGGAGTGTTCTGGTCGAAGCCACCGACGGCGGCGTAGCCGATGGTCGGCGTGGTCGCGTGCGTCACCACGTCCAAGATCGGGCGGTTCGGCAGCACCGTGTTGCCACCCGTCACGTTGACCCAAGTCGCCGTGTTGGCGGTTCCGCTGTTCAGGTTGAAGCCGTACTGAACGTTACCGTCATTCGTACCGACGATGGCGATCGTGGAATCGGTGAAGGAATGGGCGAGTTGGTTGATGATCGAGCGATCCTCCAACGTCCCCTTCGTCAGGTCGGGGCTGTTGACGTACCAAGACGAGCCCGGGATACCCCCGGTGATCGATTCCCAGACGCGATAGCTACCCGCGATCAGCTTTTCACAGGTGCCACTCGGGCAATCCCACTTGTACATCGTATAGGGGAAGATGAAGCCACGGCGATCCCCCGACCATCCGCCCGTGATCGGCAGCAACGAGCCGAATGGGCCGGAGACCGAGACGCGAATGTTCCCGTTTTGGCTTTCCTGATACCAGCGCTCCTCCTGCATCGGCTCGATGAGGGCGTACATCCCGTCACCCCCATTGCGCACCTGCCATTGGTCCGCCATCGGCATGCCGGAATTCCAGACACGGACGGATGAGCCGTTGTCCTGCGCACCCGCATTGATACCCGGCTCGGCAGCGGTGGCGAAGTTGGCGGTGATGTCCCCCGAGTAGAACTCGATGGTCGGCAGGGTGTTGTTCATCTGGACGAAGTCGGTATCTTGCAGGTTCGCTTGCGTCGCTTTGTCGGTGAAGTAGATGCCACCGTCACTGACTGCTAGCAGGTAGTCGGGGTTGTTCGGATAGAAGGTAACTTCGTGGTGGTCGACGTGGATCACGTCACCGCCGGTGTAGCCACAGGAGATATCGATCGGCGTCGCGCCGCCATCGGTGGAACGCCAGAGATCGATCGTGTCGAAGAAGATCAGGTTCGGATCGGTCGGCGAGACGGCGATCCCTTGGTCGTACCAGTTCTGGGTGTAGTCATCCCCACAACTGAAGGCGCCGAGTTGGTCCGGACCCGACATCTTGGTCCACGTGGCGCCGTTGTCCGTCGTGCGCCAGATCCCCAATTGCCCGTGCGTGTTGCCGAAGACGGCCTGCACTTGCGCATACATCACGCTGGGGTTGCTGGGGGCGAAGGCCATGTCGATGCGACCCAGCGGGTTCGGGTTCGTCCCGTTGGCAGGGTTACCGCTGCCCGTATAGGCGGGCCAGCCGTTGTCGGGGCGCGATACCAGTTGCCAGTCCCCCACAGCGGGACAGCCACTGGTCGGCATTGCGGTCATGTAGATTCCGTTGGCCCCGTTTTGGTCGAGATCTTGTTGTACCTGCGTCACCGTGCCACGGGTCCCGATGCCTACCACCAGCTCGGACGGGCCGCCGGTCGCATTCGGCTTAATCAGCATGGCCGTCACGTCATGGCGCTGGCTGTCGAAGGGGTTGGTGCGGCAGGCCTCGGTCCACGTTTCACCACCGTCGTAAGAAAAATGCACACCGGTTTTGGTGCCGACCACAACGGTGTCGCTGTTGGCGGGATCGACTTCGACCTGGCCGATCGCCTGGTATTGCGGGAAGCCCCCGGCCAGTGCCGGCGGATAGATCATGGTGAAGACGTCCTCACCCTTCACGTCCCACGTCGTCCCCCCATCGCTCGTCTTCAGCAAACCATAGCTACCGAAGGAATACGAGCCAAAGCGGAGGTCGCCCGTGCCAGCATAAATGACGTCGGGATTGTTGGGATCCATCTCCAAATCGCCGATAGCGATGTTAGGAATATCGACCGCATCCGAAACCGCTTCCCAAACCGTGTCGACCGAACAACAGTTGGTCGTCTTCCAGACACCACCGCCGTCAGAGGCCACATAGGCGATGCTGGGATCGGTCGGATGGAAAAGCGCGTCGTTGGCGCGACCCGCGACGATCCCGTAGTTGTAGCAGCTCGCACAACCATCAGACTGGAGCGGCTTGGGGCCGAGCGAGGTAAATTGCGTCGGGTCGAGGGTCAGCGGGGAGTTAACGGCATCGGGATCGTAAGTGACGCGACCCGCCGGGATGCCCTTCGGCGAATCGATCATTTGTTGGCGCGCTTCAACCAGCCATCGGCCGTCGAAATTGCCCGTCGGATAAGTGTAACGGTGAGCGTAGTAACCTTCCATGTCGATCTGGGCGGCAGCCTCTTCGGCCAATTCTGCCTCTACCGGATCCTCGAAGGAAGCGAGATATTGCGCTTCTTCCACCAACTCACTCTGGACACGGGCCTCGCGGGCCCGTTGATCCATAGCGCCGCGCGAGGCGGGTTGGAAGAGCAGCCAGCCGCCAAGACCGACAACGGCTACGGCTAAAAGAAGTGCGAACAACCGTTTCTGCATGATTACCCTCCAGCAGGTAGTCTTCGCCCCTGAGGATCTCCTCATCCAATGGGGCAGAGTTTCGGGTTGCAACGGATCACTGGGGAATGGTCCGCGACAGTCAGCACAAAGAGCATGGGCTGTTGGGCATGAGGAGCTGCTAAGGTAAAGACTAATGCCTTTGCGCAGTTTGTCAAACAACTGCTCTCATCTTCTATTCATTTTTGGATCGCCCAATGCTCGCCCTACAATCTGCCCCATGAAACGGTCAGTCCTTCTCTTCTTTTCTTACGTTGCGCCGCGCCCCCGCGTTGGGAATGCGCGGCCCATCCAACGCCCTGCAGTGCCCGGCCATGCGGGCGCATGGCCCCCCACCGTCCTTCGTTGCCCATGACACCGCAGGAACAACGTCAACTGCGCGGGATGTTGTTGCCCTACCAAGTAGGGCTGCTGATTCTGGTGCTGCTGCCCGCGCTGCTCTCCTTCGCCGTGGCCTTCTTTTTCTACGACGGGCTGCGCCCCCCCTTCTGGTCGGGAACCGTCAACTTCTTGCTCGTCTACACCGACGAGCTTTTCGATCTGAGCGTCCTGAACTCGCTGGCCCTGATCCTGATCCCCGTCCCGTTGCGCGTGGGGGGCGCTTTTCTGTTGGCGCTACTGTTGCGGCGGGGCGGAAGCTTCCTCAACCTCCATCGGGCGGCCATCTTTCTGCCCAACTTGATCCCCAGCACCGCCTACGCCCTCGCTTGGCTCTGGATTTTTAACCCCCTCTACGGGCCGCTCAACCTGTTGCTGCGGGCCATCGGCATCGACGGCCCAGCGTGGCTGGTCGAGCCGGTCTGGGCCAAGCCGTCGCTGGCACTGATGTCGCTCTGGCTGGTCGGCGAGGGCTTTTTGGTCAGCCTCGCCGCGCTGCACGAACTGCCCTCCCAGATCGAAGAGGCCGCCCAGATCGACGGCGCGAGTCGTTGGCAAAGCTTCCAACATGTCTTGCTGCCGATCGTGGCCCCGATCTTGCTCTTGCTGCTGCTGCGCGATGTCGTCATCACTTTCCAAGAAACCTTCATCAATGTGATGGTCATGACGCAGGGTGGCCCGTACTACGCCACCTACACCTTGCCGCTCTTCATCTATGAACAGAGCTTCGACCTGCTGGCCTTTGGCAGCGCCGGCGCCGCGCTCTGGATCATGTACCTGCTGACGGGGCTGATGGTCTTCGCGATGTTGCGGATCGCCAAGGTCTGGGGCGTGGGGCTGACCGAAGAGGAGCTGCTGCTGTGAGCCGTTCGGCTCCGCGCTGGCGCGGCCCGCTGCGCCTGCTTGCCAGCCTCCTCTTCCTGCTACCCCTGCTCTGGCTCTGCAGCGCCGCGCTCTACGCCCCGGGCGCGCCGCTGCCCACCTCGTGGCGGCTCTGGCCGGACAACCCCACCTTCAGCAACTTTGCCCGCATCTGGCAGATCGCGCCGCTCGCCCGCTACAGCGCCAATTCGCTGATCATCGCTGCCATTGCGGTGCCACTGACGCTGCTGACCGCTTCGTGGGCGGGCTATGCGATGGCCCACCTGCCCCCCGCCAGCCAACGGCGCTGGCTGCTGATCTCGCTGGCGGTCTTGCTCGTTCCGGCCATCGCCCTTTGGGTGCCGCGCTTCCTGATCTATCGTCCGCTCCATCTCCTTGAATCGCGGGCGGCGCTGCTGGCCCCCGCCGTGATGGGCACCAGCCCCTTCTACGTGCTGATGTATTTCCGCGCCTTCCGACGGCTGCCCGCCGCGCGGTACGACGCGGCCCGCCTCGACGGCGCCTCCCCCTTCGCGATTTGGCGCTACGTGGCGATGCCCGCCGTGCGCAGCACCACCATCGCCGTGGCGCTCCTCAGCTTCATCTTCTACTGGAGCGACTACATCAGCCCGCTCCTCTACCTGCGCCGCGACGAACATTTCACGCTGCCGGTCGGCCTCCAACTGCTGCAACAGCTCAACCGCGCCGAATGGGGGCTGCTGATGGCCGCCGCGACCGTCGCCTCCCTGATCCCGATCGCCCTCTTCTCGCTGGTGCTCTGGCGGCTAACGCGACAAAAACCGGGTGAATGGTGAATGGTGAATGGTGAATGGGGTCTCGCCGATATGTGACCAACCATTCTCCATAATCCGTTCTGCGTTCTGCGTTCTGCGTTCTGCGTTCTGCGTTCTGCGTTGCCGTTCTGCGTTCTGCGTTCTGCGTTCTGCGTTGTGTGTTGCCGTTGCGGAATGTCGGCGATAGAATTGTGCCACTGATGGCGAAAGGGGGTTCAGATGAGCGATTTTTATTCCACCCTCGAAGAGACAGCGCCAGATCGTGACCGCTGGTATTGGTTCAATCGGCGACGGTACACCATTGGCACGGCCCAGCTCACGATTTCAGGGGCCATTCGGCGTACACTCGTCGCTGGTCTTTTGCTCTTTGCCATCTACATCGCCGTTTTCGACACCACACGAACCGAGGCGTTGGCGGCGGCCACTGCAATCGTCGCGTTGTTCGGTGGCGGGCTGGTCACGGGGCGGTTGTTGGTGCACAAGTTCGGGGCAACGTTTGCACTGCCCTACTCTGACTCTTGTTGGGAGATGCCCGATGAGACGCAAGGCCCAACGGTGATAATGGCGCTCGCTGGGCCGCTCACCAATTTGTTAGTGCCCTAGTGTCCTGTCAAGCCCATTTTGATGGAAATAAAATCGCTCGTGCGGGCCGTTTTTCAGAGGGGAAGTGACTTTCACGCCGGAAATTATTTCTATCATTTTAGCCTTGACGAGACACTAGTGCTCTGTCAACCATAATAGGATGGATAACGAGAGGATTCAAGCCGCGTAGATGACAGACGACAGAGGTCAGACCACCGCGATTTTACAGGGCCTTGCCGTCGTCTGACGTCTGATGTCTGATGTCTGACATCTCGCTACAGACCATCGCCCATTCATCATTTGACCCTTGCCAGCGTACGAGTCGCTCTCACGTACAGCAGAACACAAACCCAGACGCCGTTGGTTCCCGACTGGCAAGCATGTTTTATCGCCTTGTTGGATTGCCCAAGCCACCATCCGCAACAGAACAAGTGACTTCTCATGACTAATGATCAACTGGACATGTGGCGCGACCGCGCGCAGCGTGCCAGCGCGGAGCGTTGCCCGCCGCTGATCCGCGCGGCCCAGGCGCTGCCCGAAGCGGCGCTGCTGCTGCGCGATGATCCTCTGCCGCACGATAACGACGCCATCGCCCGTGCCCTTGCGCGGCTGATCGACCATACCGCGCTTAAGCCCGAGACCACCGAATCGCAGATCGAGCGCCTTTGCCAAGAGGCGTTGCGCTACCAGTTCGCCTCGGTCTGTCTCAACCCGTGGTGGGTGTCGCTGGCCGCCGATCGGCTGGCGGGCAGCGAAGTGAAGGTCTGCACCGTGGTCGGCTTCCCGCTCGGTGCCACGACGACCGCCACGAAGGTCGCCGAAACGCGCGAGGCCTGTCAGCGCGGGGCCAGTGAGATCGACATGGTGCTCAATATCGGCGCCTTGCGTGGGGATCAGCTCGGCCAGGTCTACGACGATATCCGCGCTGTCGCCGATGCGGCCCACGACGGGGGCGCGTGGCTCAAAGTCATCATCGAGGCCGTGCTGCTGACGGACGAACAGAAGGTTTTGGCCTCTGCCCTCGCGCAAAATGCGGGGGCCGATTTCGTTAAAACATCCACTGGCTTCGCCAGCGGGGGCGCGACAGTGCCAGATGTGGCGCTGATGCGTCAGACCGTCGGCGAGGCGATTGGTGTCAAAGCGGCGGGCGGTGTTCGCTCGGTCGATGATGCCCTCGCCTTCGTCCGCGCGGGGGCAACACGGCTGGGTGCCAGCGCGGGCGTATCTATCGTACAACAAGCGGAGGAAGGACGATGGCACGATTCCGTCTCCTCATCGGGTTACTAATTCTCATCGTCGCCAGCACGGCGACCGGCCACGCGCAAGGGCCGATCACGGCCAGCAGCTCCGCCGATCTGCTGCCCGAGCTGCCGCGCCGCCTGCTCTTCGCCGTGGGCGCCAGCAGCAACGCGGGCGACATCACCGACGCCAAAGTCTACTTCCAGCCACGGGGGTCGTCGGTACGCATCTCCGAAACGGTGGCGGTCAATCCCGCCCCAACGGTGACCTTAAGTCACGAGTGGAACATGCAGCAGAACGGGACGCCGCCCGGCACCGTGATCGACTACTTCTGGCGGCTGACCGATAGCGCGGGCAATCAATTCGACACGCCCGAACAGAGTATCGTGGCGCTCGATCCGCGCTTTGAATGGCAGACGCTTGAAGATGAGGAGTTGGCGATCCACTGGTATCGGGGCGATCAAAGCTGGGGTCAGGCGATGTTCGACACCGGCAAGGAGGCATTGGCCCAGCTCGAGAGCGAGTTGGGCGCGGACATCACCAAGCAAGTGACGCTGGTCGACTACGCCTCCGACCGCGACTTCTCGGCGGCTTTCCCGCTCCAACAGGATTGGATCGGCGGCCAAGCCTTCACCGATCTGGGGGTCACGGTACAGATCATCGCGCCGGGTGACCGCAGTTGGATGCGGACCGTCATCTTCCACGAGCTGAGCCATCTGGTGATGGCGCAGGCCACCGAAGGGGCGGTGGCGCTGGTGCCGTCCTGGTTGGAGGAGGGGCTGGCGATGTACAACGAGCCGGAAAGCCGCGACAGCGCCTCTCGCGTTGCGCGCGCAGCCGAAGACGGCACGTTGCTCCCTTATTCCCATCTACAGGGTAATTTTGGTGCGGATGGGGCGGTGGTCGGCATCGCCTATGCCCAGAGCGAGATGATGGTCAGCTACCTGATCGACGATTGCGGCCAAGCGGGCTTCCGCGCAATGATCGACAACCTCGTTGAAGAATCGATGAGCGTGGATGGCGCCTTGGAGGCGGCCTGCGGCTACGATGGTCGCACGCTCTACAACAATTGGCGGCAGACGTTGCCCAACGCCCCCGCCTTGGATGACACAGCGCCCAACACGGACGATACGGCGCAAAGCGCTGATGAGCAGGCAACGCCCGTGGCCGCGCAAGCACCAACGACCCCCCGCAGCGGGATGAGCGCCGTAGTTCGGCTCGGCATTCTGGCATCGCTCTGCGCGTTGCTCGTTGCTGGGGTCGGCATCCTCTTCGTCGGTTATCGGTTGGTGAGCAGTCGCAGTTAGCAGAGCGGTCGGGTTGTATGGGCGTGGTGCGTATAGCGCGTTACGATTGCCAGTGTGCGTTGCGTGTTTGGGTGGTCAGGCAATCTCCCATCCTAGAAAGAGGATTCGCCACTCGTTGGCCGCTAGGCAATGCTTCTACGCAGCCGTGACTCGTTGCTTCGCGCCTCAATGAAGCCACCCGCTCGTTTCTGAACGAGGCAAATCGCCGTGAAAGCAAAGAGCGCACGAAATTACTCGTGCGCTCTTTTTGTGTCGCCCAATCGTAGTGGGAGGCGGAGGGAGAGGGATTCGAACCCCCGTGGGTGTTACCCGCATCGATTTCGAATCGAGCCCGTTTGGCCTCTCCGGCATCCCTCCGCGAGGCTTTCTATTATATGCGAGCCGTTATATTTTGCAAGAATTGGCGCGAGTTCTGGGGAGCGTTGGAACGACAACGCAGAACGCAGAACGCAGAACGCAAAACGCAGAACGCAGAACGCAGAACGCAGAACGCAGAACGCAGAACGCAGAACGCAGAACGCAGAACGCAAAACGCAAAACGCAGAACGCAGAACGCAGAACGCAGAACGCAGAACGAAAGGGGAAAGAGGAAAGAGGAACGTGTAGGTGTGGGACATGGTAACAGCATTAGCGCACGCTTTGCACACGACACCATACCAAAGCACCTGAACTGCTTGGCGGGGCGTAACAGACAAGTTATAATAGTACTTTACTCCTATCCCCGTTGTCATATTCGGCCAGCTTTGACACGGGACCTTGCTATTCGACCTTGGAGCATATTTCCATGCATCATCCCATTATCCAGGCAGATTACCAGCGTTTGACCCTCATCGCGCACCGGATGAGAACGGAAGCGAACAACGTCAGAAAGGTCCACCTCCATCTGCTTCGTGCCTGTTCTCACCTACGTGATTCGTGGGTAGGCAGGGGCGCCGTAGCCTTCCTTCACGAGATGGACAACGATCTGTTGCCAGCAGTCCGGCGCTTGGTCGGTGCGTTGGACGAGGCGGCCGGCCGCTAGGATCATGGCAGAGTACGAACAAGGAGAGATCATTCAGCGTAACTATCTTCGCATCGCTGACATGAATGATGCTGGCCCGCTACTTTTAGGCGCGATGTCGGTCATGACGGTTCCGGCTGTGCCCGGAGGTATCTCGTTAAGAGCGCGCGTAGAAAACGGGCATATTGAAAACATTTATCAGCGAATGGCGTGGATCAATGGCGAGATCGACGCTTGGGCCAATCTTTCGGATGAACAGCGACTGGCCATAGTCAATCAACCCTTACCCAACACTATTCCCTCGTCGGTATGGGCGATGCGATCGGAGGCCGTGTCACGAATTCCTGATTACGTTCGCGGACGCATTTATGACGAATTGTATGAAGAGCTCGTCCCATTCTGGCTGGAGTATTTGCTTCGATGAACGCAAACCAGCAACTGGATCGGTGGATTGGAATCTGTATGATGATCTTGCTCATTTTATTTGCGTTGGCGTGTGGATGGGCGACGACCAAAAACCCGACCCCGACCGCAGGAGGTAATCCCGTGCTGGCAGGCTGTGATAGACCCTTATCCGAGGTTTTTGCCAGATTTGACTTCTCAGAACGCAATCCTACTATCGCTAGAATCGCTTACCCTGAAGAATGCTGGGTTGCCGATTCCCTGATCTTTCTTGATTCCATCATCGAAGTGCAGCTGCCCGACGGCCTTCAGGTTGGTCCCCATCAGAGTGCGCGCTTCCATGTCGTGCGCAGTAGCAATGGCACCGATCTCTTCAGAGTGCTCATTGAGATGTCCGGCCCACTTTCGCTGGATGACACCTACGCCTATGCCTCCTCTCTCGCCGAACGCTATCAGATGGATACCTACAACCTTGACCGCTGGTACGACGCCTACCAAGCCGACCCAGACCGCATCGAAACCGGGAGGGGGAGCACGATGGTGCGCAGGATTAACGACGACCTTGGCATGAATATCCGAGCCACGCTCAGCTTCTACGACGACCGCCCCTACGTCGTCTACCTCGACATCGTTTGGAGTAGCCCCATTACCCTCGATGACACACCGACCGCAGAGTGAGAAGCGCTTATCTATCATCGGACCCGTTTTGATGATGTCGTTTGCTGGAATTGTTGACGCACTTCCAAAAAGATGATATCCTCCGTCAATACAAATACGGCTCTGACGGAGACGAGTAGCCCGTTCCCCTGTGACCAGAGAGTTGTCGGCGCTGCGAGACAACCACACGAACGCGCGAATCCCCTCCCGAGCCGCCCGCGAAAACGGCAGCAGCCGACGAAGCGGGCCGGATGCGTCCGTTACCACGCAGGATGAGGCGGCCAACAGTTGGCCGTGAACTCAGGTGGCACCGCGACAACGTTCGCCCTGACATGGGGCGGACGTTTTTTGTTTAACGTTCAAGCATTGGAACGGCAACGCAGAACGGCAACGCAGAGCAGGTAACGCAGAACGCAGAACGGCAACGCAGAACGCAGAACGCAGAACGCAGAACGCAGAGCAATTTTCAACTCATAACTCCAACACTCCAGCACTCCAGCACTCCAACACTCCAACACTCCAACACTCCAACACTCCAGCACTCCAGCACTCCAGCACTCCAACACTCCAACACTCCAACACTCCGACACTCCCAACTTCCAACTCCCGAACTCATTAAACTCACAAAACTCACTAAACTCGAGGTATCCCATGCTAGACATCAAACTGATCCGAGACAAACCAGAGCTGATTCGCGCCGGGCTGGAGCGGCTCTTCGAGCCGACCGATGCGGTGGACGAGGCGCTGGCGCTGGACGAGCGGCGGCGGGCGCTGCTCAGCGAGGTGGAGGCGCTGCGCGCCGAGCGCAACGCGGGCAGCAAGGCGATCGGTCGTACGAAGGATGCCGAGGAACGAGCCGCCCGAATCGCCGAGATGAAGGCGGTCAACGAGAAGATCGACGGCTTGGAAGGCGACCTCAACGCGACAGAAACCGCCCTCAACGAGCTGCTGCTGCGCATGCCCAACATGCCCCACGAAAGCGTCCCCGTCGCCCAAGATGAAGCGGACAACCCCACGGTGAAAACGTGGGGCGAGAAGCGGGAGTTCGACTTCACGCCCAAGCCCCATTGGGAGCTGGCCGAAGCGCTCGGGATCGTCGACTTCGAGCGCGGAACCAAGGTCTCCGGCTCACGCTTCTACATCCTGAAGGGGCTGGGCGCGCGGCTACAGCGGGCGCTGATCCAGTGGATGATCGACCTGCACCTCGATGAGCATGGTTTCAGCGAAGTCTACCCGCCCTTCATGGTGCGCGGTCAGGCACTGGTCGGTACGGGCCAACTGCCCAAGTTCGGCGACAACCTCTACCGCGACGCGGAGGAAGACTACTACTGGATTCCGACCGCCGAAGTGCCAGTGACCAACATGTATGCGGACGAAATCATCGACGCCGACCAGTTGCCGATCCGCCATGTGGCCTATACCCCCTGCTTCCGCCGCGAGAAGATGAGCGCGGGCCGCGACGTACGCGGCATCAAGCGCGGCCACCAGTTCGACAAGGTCGAGATGGTGATCTTCTGCGAGCCGGACGAGAGCATGAACGAGCTGGACAAGCTGCTGAAAGCGGCAGAAGATGTCAGCGAGGCGCTGGAGATTCCCTACCGCCGCCTCCAGATGGTGACGGGCGATCTGAGCTTCACCGCGATGGTGAAATATGACGTGGAGATGTGGGCACCGGGCAGCGACGAATATCTAGAAGTCAGCTCCTGCTCCAACTTCGGCGATTTCCAAGCGCGGCGGGCCAACCTGCGCTACCGACCCGCGCCCGACAGCAAACCGGACTTCGTCCACACGCTCAACGGCTCCGGCCTCGCGCTGCCACGAACGATGATCGCCATCATGGAGAACTACCAGCGCGAAGATGGCTCCTTCGCCATCCCGCCGGTGCTCGTCCCTTACATGCGCGGCATCGACGAAGTGACCCCGGAGAATGCGCTGTGAGTACGGGAGTTGGTTATCGGCGTGGTAGCAGCGTGCTTGGGCGGCGGCGTCGTGAATGGGGCATGGCGAATGGGTACCTCTGGAAAGACGGCGCGCCGGATGGCGGCCCGCCCAACAATTGGCGGAGCCGTTTCATCGGCGAATCGGCGTGGGAATGGGATGAGAGGGCAAGGGGCAAGGGAGAACAACGCGACACAGAGGCCATGTCGCTCGATTGACGATTCGCGATTCATGCCAGCTCGACGATCAATGACAACTGTGGGGAGGGACGAGCGCTTGTACGCTCAACCATGCACTTCACCCTCTTTGTCACCCTGAGGCGTTAGCCGAAGGGTCTGGCTATGGGATGTCGTCTGGCGGCAACGTGTGCACGCTTCGTCGTCTCCGACACCCATCATGCTCACCAGGGGGCTGCACCAAGTCTCGTGCTGCGGACCGCTGCGCGAACGCCTCCACTTCGTTCCGGCACAGAATGACAACGGGGCAGGGCGACGCTACGCTCCGTGTTACAGGCAAGGCGTATGAAGGCCGTGCGCCTTGTCACTCCGAGGGCAGGCCCATACCCCGCGAGTTTCTATGTAGCCGCAGGCAGTGCACAAGCGGACCGACGGTCTGGCTGCGAACCATCGCAGCACCGCGCGTAACGTACAGGAAACGGTTCGTCCCGCTCCCGATTTCGAGAGCGGGTGGCTTCCCGCTTGCGGATACGAATGCAGTAAAGCGGAACGAGGCGGGGTGCGGGTCACTCCCCCACCACCAACTGCCAGAGCGAGTCGTAGGCATGGTCGTGACCTCTGCGACCCAACCGATCTCCCGGCGCAAACGCCTCGTCTTCCAGCGCCGCCAACAGCAACGCCTCCACCGCGGCTTTCGCCGCGTCGCTGCGCCGCCCCAACGTGGCTAGGGCGCTGGCAGAGGCGCTGCGCACATCGTCGTCCGAATCGAGGAGGCTACGTTGTAATGTCGGCAACGTGGCAGCATCGGTGACGTCAAGTCGGCCCAGCAATTGAGCCGCATCACGGCGTACCACCCACCACGGGGCAGAGCGCAGCGTGTCGCAGAGGATCGGTGCGAGTTCCAGTCCATGGTGCCCCAATTGCCCTATACTCAACGCCGCACGTGCGCGCACATCCCAATCCGCGTCCCCCAGCAAGGCCACCAGCCCGCTCACCACCCCCTCGCTCGCTGCGCCCAGCTGCACCAAACTTGCCGCCGCACGTTCGCGCACCGCCCAATCCGCGTCCCCCAGCAACGCCACCAGCCCGCTCACCACCCCCTCGCTCGCTGCGCCCAGCTGCCCCAAACTTGCCGCCGCACGTGCGCGCACATGCCAGCTCTCGTCCCTCAGCGCCGATAACAATGCTTGACTCAGCGGCTCTTCCGCCTCGCTGCCGGTAAGCTGCGCGACCCGCTCGTCCAATGTTCGACGGTAGCGACGATAGTTTGCGTGGCCTCGCGGATAGAGCAATTCGTTTTGCAGTCGGGCGATCATTCTTTGCAGCAACACACTGTCACAGGGAATCTGATCACCCAGAGCACGCAGCGCAAAGAGGTAGTCACGGCCCAACAGCGCTTCGTGGTCACTCGGCGCGAAGCCTTCCGCTTCTGCCAGCGCCCCTTCGGCCAAAATAGCCGCTTCCAGCAACTCGGCCGCATCTTCGGGGTAATCCTTGCCCACGAAGCCCAGCGCCAACAGAATCGGCTCCTCCCAGCGCGGGTCGTGCAGGTGGCGGCGAATCAACTTGGCGCGGCTTTTGCTGCGGGCCACCAAGTGGCGGGCAGCGTAATACTCTTCGAAGGTCAGGTGCATGAAGCCATAACGGTTCGGCGCCCGTTCCACGAAAAGACCAGTGTGGACCCGCACTTGGGTCAGGAATTTGTGAACCTCATCAAGAATGTCGTCAGGCGGGTCGTCCATATCCCACGCTTGGCGCTTCATCCGCGCCCATGCGCCACCCAGTTGGTCGATCACATCCCGTTTGGTCGCCAGGCCGGTGGGCCGATGGGCGTGCATCCAATAGGCCAATTCGCCCAGAATCCGATCGACATGGCGCTTTTCCGCGAGGGCGCTCTGTGCCACCCCTTGCGCAGCGCGCCATCCCTCCGCCAACGTTGTCGCCGTGATGTCGTACAACTCGACACGCTTTTGGGGCAGCCGCGCCCCACTCTTGTGGATCAGCGCCAAAATGCGCAGCAGCAACGGGTTGGCCGCCATACGGCGCACCCCCGCCGCGCCGCGCACCGCCGCCATGATGCCATCCACCTCAAGCTGCGCCGCGCTGTGCTGCTGCTCTTCGGAAACATCCGGCGTCTGCGCGCGCTCCACCGCCAACGTCCAGCGCGACAAGAAGCGCTCGATCTGCGCCTCGTCCATGTCCTGCACCGTGTAATGGGCAAAGGGCGCGGGCAGCGGGGCGTTGCGGTAGCCCGAGATGCGGCTGGTGACGATGAAGCGATTGCCCGCCCCCTCGTGATGGCGCACGAAAGCCATGATCTTCTCAACGATGCCGATGCGGTCATCGGCGGTCACGATCTCGTCCAAGCCGTCCAACATGACAAGGCAGTTACCCGCCTTCAATTCCTGCGCCATCAAATCTTGCAGGCCGCGCGCGTTCATCTCGTTGCGGTTGCACATTTCGGCCAGCTCGTCGCTCAGGGAGCGCTCCCGCCACCGTTCGTCGTAGGCATATTCCGAAATACGCATGTAGATGGGGAAGCGGGTCGGGCCGAGGTCAGCATCGGACGTATCCTTGTTGTCCAACATCGCTTGGGCATGTTGCAACGCCAAGTAATGGAGCAGCGTCGTCTTGCCCGCGCCCGGATCGCCCAAAATCACCAACTGCGGATGTTGCGTCACCGCCGCCGACAGTTCCATCAGCTCAGCGCCGAGCGTTTCGGTTTGGCGCTGCGCCTCGCGCCAAAGAAATTCGTCCTGCAATTGCTCCCGCGCTTCGGCGCTCAACGTCTCGTCCGCCAACTGTGCCTCCAGCACCGCCAGCTCGTGGGGGCGCAGCTTGGAATAGACATCGGCGCCCAACTCGCGCTCGGCACGGAGCGAAATGTAGACCTCGTCCAGCTTCACCTGCACTTGGCGCTGCGTCTGGATCGTGCCGCGCGGATCCAGGTAGTAGTACTGATCACGCAGCCACGTCAGGTAGGCGCGGCGCGTTTCGTCGGTGGCGGCGGGTTGGTCCGGCACGACGCGGAGGGCCTCACCCCCCGCCGCGGCAACGTTGACGGCCGCGAGCTGCGAAACCAGCCTTTCCATCAGCCCCAACGCCGCCGCCTTGTCGAAGTATTCGATCAGCGGTTGCCACGGCTCCACCGTGGAAAGCTGCGCCCGAATCGCGGCGAGCAGCGCGGACAGTTCAGCGGTGTGGCTGCGCGGCCATGCCAAGGCGTTGGCCAAGTCGTCCAGCGGGGTGGCATCGGGCTGCAGCACCGCCACGGCCAGGCGCTGGCGCAGCGCGTGGTTCCCCTCGCTGCGCAGCCGCGCCAGCGCATTGTCGGTCAGCAAGGTCGCGCCCGTGGTCGCATCGGCGGGTAGCGCGATGGATTGCAGCGCGGCTTGCATCGTCGCCAGCAGTTCTCTTTGATCCGTCTGGTAGAACCGCTCGACCACCGCCTGCAAACGGCTGTTGATCGGCGCGAGTGCCGGGTCCAGCACGCCCGTTTCGACGACTTTCTCCGCAGTTTTTTCCAACCCTGCGTTATTGCAGTCCCCAACGCCGCAGCGGTTATTGGGCCCACGTTCTGCTCCCACCGTAACAAAGTCAAATGTGGGCGATTGCGACAAGGGAGGACGAATGGGGAAGCGACACGCGGTCGGGCACGGCGGCTCCACGCGAAATGGGCGCGGCGGCCCCACGCGGTCGGGCATGGCGGCCCACGGCGGCACGGCGGCCTGACGGTCGGGCACGCGGCCACCCACAAACCATGGACACCGTGGGGACGACCTGCCGTGAAAGTCCGTTGCCGTGCACGCACGGCGATTGTCACACGATGTCGGGTATGGCGGCCCACGGTCGGGCACGGCGGCCCACCGTCGCGCACGGCGGCCCGATCTTACGGGCACCCATAAACCATGGCCACCGTGTAGGGACGACCTGCCGTGAGCCGTCTGTTGCCGCCACGTGCACGCACGGCGATTGTCACACGATGGCGGGGCGCGCGGCCCCACGCGGTTGGGTGCTTCGCGATTTTCACATCGATGTCGGGCACGGCGGCCCACGGTCGGGCACGGCGTTCCACGCGGTCGGGCATGGCGGCCCACGCCGCGGTCGGGCATGGTGGGCCTACGCGGCCGGGCGCACGCGGCTCGCGGGTCGGCATGGCGGGTTCCGCGTCGGGCATCACGGCGGCCCTGACCCTTACGGGCACCTGCCAAACCAGCGTTACCGTGGGACGACCCGCCGTGGAAGAAGTCCGTTGCCGTGCATGCACGGTGATTGTCACACGATGGGGGCACGGCGGCACATCGCGGTTCCCGCGCGGTCGGGCAATGGCGGCCCGCGGTCGGGCACGGCGGCCCGCGGTCGGGCACGGCGGCCCACGGTCGGGCACGGCGGCCCGACCCTTACGGGCACCCACAAACCATGCGGCTACCGTGTAGGGACGACCCGCTGTGGTCGTCCGTTGCCGTGCATGCACGGGTGATTGTCACACGATGGGGCACGCCGGCGGCCCGACCTTTACGGCACCCACAAACTATGGCCACTGTGTAGGGACGACCTGCCGTGGTCGTCTCGTTGCCGTGCATGCACGCAGGCTTCGTCACACGATGGGGCACGGCGACACGCGGCTCCGCGCGCGGCGCCGGCACGGCGGCCCGCGGTTTGGTAACGGCGGCTCATATGGTCGGGCACGGCGGCCTGACCTACGGGCACCCACAAACAATAGACCCGCCGGTCATCCCTGCCGCGGGATGCGTCGGCAACCCACCGGCGGCTAAAATGGCAGCTTCTCAGGATACGGTCGTTTTTCACCATGCAAAAGGAGTCACCCTTACGAAAGAGAAAGCTGACGCAGTGTGACGGATCAACAGATTGCGGGGTTTGCGCGCAGGCATCGCCCATTACTGACATCACCCGACGGTTGTGCGGGTGCTGACGGTGATCCTCGTGTTTGTGGGTGTCGGTTCGGTCATCCCGGTTCACATCCCGTTGGCGCTGGTGATGCCGGAAGTGATGCCACTTTACGATCACGACGGACGACACGGCGATGCTGCACGACGTTTCGTCTCGAGAGCTGGCAGCGTAAAGCGCGAAGTGCCGGGTTTCGAACCACGCTAATCGCGCTATCGCCTGATCATTGGCGGATCCATAGGGGCCCCAGCTTTTGTAATGGTTAATGGTCAATTAAACATTGGTAATTGCATTGCTTTTTGGCGACCAGACCCCTCCCACCGCCTACCAGCATCCTTTATACAAACAACCCTCTCTCCTAATCCTATCCCCTAAGCCCCCAGCCCCCTCAGCTCCCGTCTTCACCCACACCCCCCACACCCGCCCGCCACACGGGCCTGACGGACGCGTCATAATCGCGCCATTATTCGTTGCCCGCAAGGAGTCTCCCCCACGCGTCTCCACGTTTTTTGGGCAGGCATTGTTCGCTGTTCTTCAGGCGCTGGCGCTGCTGTTGCTGCGCCCCACAGCGCCCGCCCACGCCGAACAACAGGGCTGCACCGTCGCCAACAACGTCGCCACGGTCGGCGCTGCCGACCACCACGGCCGTCCGCTTGGCCAACCCCACGGTCAACAGCGGCGAGCCAAGCAGCACTGATGACCACCAACGGCATTCCACACTGTGCAACCCGGCGACATGCTGAGCAAGATCGCCGCCGCACGGGGTCACGGGGTCCACATGATCCTCGGCGCCAACACGACGCCGGACCCCAACCTCTTATATCTATCCCGGTCAACAGATCTACATCTGGGGCAGAGCAGCAGCAGCTCCCGTCGTCGACACCGATAAGTTTGTCACCGGCCTCTGGGGCTGATGGCGCGGTGGTGCAGGGCGAAACCGCACGTCGGTGCAAGTGCCGAGGGGCCACTGTGACGGAGAGCCGCAATGGGCAGACGGTTCATTTCCACCAGCTGCGGCGGGCTGCAATGGGGCTGATACCGATGTGCTCTGGAATCGTCAGCAGCTATCCGCCACACTCACGACACGGAGCGATTTATGCACAGCAGAGCAGCAGCTCTTCCATCGTTTTGCTGGCGGCGACTATTGAAGGGCCGACGCTGCAATTCCCCGCCGACAAGCAGGCGTTGTTGCAGCCAGAGGTGATCGGGATTTACAGAACACCCCACATCTGGCGACTGCTTGAGGCCGAGACCAACCTTATTTGTTGGCTTGATGTGGAGCGCGGTGGCACCTTTTGGCGACCGATCAACATCACGTAGCCGTTCGCCTACGTGGCATCATTGAACGGCGAATACACCGGCTACCAATGAGGGACCTGACTTCAGAGGCCGACGTAAATTCCCCTTCTATGCCTCTGCGGCGGCCGTGTCGTGCTGGCGAGAATCTGCGGCCCGGGTGAAACTGTCTTTCATCGACCACGGCGCGGGCGTGATCACCGGCTACTCTACATGAGCGCCTTTGCTTGGAGCGCGGGGATTAGTGTACGAGCGGGATCAGAAGGTTGGCTGGACGGGCGATGCAAGCGAACGACCGCCCCCCACTTCCATTGGAAGTGCGCGTCAACAATCGCCGGGTCAACCTGTTCACGGCGAAACGACCGTTCCCGTAGTCAATTCTGGAGCCAGACGTCAGATGGCAGATGTCAATGTCTGAGCGCCACGTTGCCCGTCGCTGGAGCAATGCTCTCTTCGACATCTGTGGTCTGATCTCTGTCGTCTGATTCCCTTGCCATCCCTATCAGACATAGAGATGAGATAGAGAGTAACGTTGATATTGCTTTGTAACCACAACGCAAAGGCAAATGTGTCCGATTCATGATTCGCGATTCGCGATGGCACCACCCACTGAACGAAACAGACCCTAACCAGTCACTATTCGCACCAGTGGGGCGATGAGACGCATTCAACATCTCCCCATTCGCCATTCGCCATCCGTAAATGAGTGGGTACAAAGCTTAACATCATCGGTAGCGCTCTCTTTAGACTCTGACCCCGCTCCCATTCTCCATTCTCCATTCTCCACTATCCACACCCCCAAACAAAACCGCCGCGGCATTCAATTGCAGCCTCGGCGGTCTCTCTCTTTAGGTTGCTAATGCCTACGGTTAAAGAGCAGAGCCGATGATGGGGTTCGGGAAGATGCTTTACGGCGATGACCAGCGCGGTCGTGACGACTACAACGCAGTGCCGACCGATCCACGATGGCGCCGCAGGGGTGCCGCGGCGCAGCTCCGCAGCGAGGTCTTTCATCCACATCTTCGCGCAACGCGCCGACGACCGGCAGCGCTCGCGGCGAAATGGTTTCATCCCGCTTCTGCGGGCGCTTGCAGTACGTACATCGTACCTGATGGAAGTGGGCGCAGTAGTAGACCGAGATCACGCTGAGCAGGAATCGCCAGCGCCACCAGCCAAAGCCGCTTCGCCCAACACCGCGCCTGAGAAGAGGCGCGAATTGGCAAAGAGTCGCCGCCTGCGGAAGCCCGCCGTTGAGCAGGAAGAAGGCCAAGACAGCGCCAGTAGCGGATGCGGCAGACGACCCAAGCGTGCGGAACTCCCCTTCCAGCTCGATGATCGCCTTCCTCGCTGTTTTCCATCGCGATGTGATGACCGCAAAAGTTTCCCAGATTCATCAGGCGTAGACAAAAGGTAGAGGATCAGCGCTGAAGGAGAGGCTGCCGCCGTTAGTTGGCGACCTCGCCTGGCGATGCCGACGACAAAATGATCATCATGTAACCTGCGTGGGCGATGTTGGAGCAGGCCAGCATCCGCTTCTGATGTTCGCCCGTCGGAGCGCGCCGATGTTCTTTGCCGCCGAGCATACCAGCACCGATAGCGCGATCAGCACGGTATCCACCAGGTGGGCTGATGCAAGGCAGCGCTGCGATCACGTTGATGAACATCGTAAAACCGCGCCGACTTTCGTCCCCGCAATCATGAAGGCGGTGACGCCGCGGGCGTCGGTGCCCCCATCGTAGACATCCTCGCGTCCACCGGGGTGAAACCGGTACCAGCGTGAATTGAAGCCGATGCCGACCATCAGCATGATGATGCCCCCGATCAGCATCAGGTTGACGGAGCCGCCCGGCAGCACGAGGCTACGCCCGCTCTGGAAATCCTGCGCCAGCAGTTGCCCCATCTCGCGCAGGTGCATGGTGCCGGTCGCGCCGTAGAGCAGCGCGATGCCGTAGAGCAGGAAGCCACTGGCGAAGGCCCCGAGCAGGAAGTATTTCAGACCCGCTTCTTCGGAGGCGAGGTTGGGTCGGGCGAAGCCCGCCAGAATGTAGAGCGGGATCGAGAGCAGTTCGAGCGCCAAGAAGACGAGAATGAGATGGACGCTACCGGCCATCAGGATCAGGCCAACGGTGGCGAAGAGCAGCAGCGCGTAATATTCGCCGCGGTGCATGTCGCGCTGCTCAAGGTAGCGCGGCGCCAGCATCGTGGCGACCAGCGCCACCACGATGACCAGCAACGAGGCGATCAGCGTCATGTTGCCGATGCCGACCGGATCGAACATCCCATTGAAGAGCAGACCTGGATTGGTCGTCGCTTGAATGTTGAGCAGACCCCGCAGCCAGCCCATCAACCGTCCATCGCTCTGCGAGGGCACAAAGAGCAGCCAGTTTTGCAGCCAGAGCAGCAACGCGCCCACCAACCCCGCTATCGTCAGATAGGCGGGCCACTGGCGCTCATCCTCGCGGTCGAAAACCATGTCGGCGAACAAGACCACGATCGCGACGAAGGAGAGGAAGACCGGGATCGCCATCAAGCGTAACGAGTTACCCAGTTCACTCATTGAAACGAGTTCCATATGCGAACTTTCCTGTCTGAATCACTCAGTTAGGGCAGCATCCCAATCGAAGGGGCATTGCCGTTGACGATTTCTACCAAGGCGTTGACCGACGGCTGCATCGGATCCAAGAAGAGGTTGGGGGCGAAGCCGATCAGCACCATCAGAATGACCAGCGGCACCAGAAGCGCCACTTCTTTGCGGGTCAGGTCGAGCAGCCCACGGTTCTCGTCGCGGTCGACCGGCCCGAAGAACATCTTATTGAAGAGGCGCAGCATGTAGGTCGCGGCCAGCACCACACCCAACGTGCCAAAGAGCGCCCACCACGGGTTGGCGGCGAACGCGCCCAGCAGCGCCAGGAATTCGCCGACGAAGCCGTTCAGGCCGGGCAGCCCCACGCTCGCCAGCATCGTGATCAAGAAGAAGGCGGCATAGATCGGCATGATCTTCCACAGCCCCCCGAAGGCATCGATGTCGCGGGTGTGGCGACGCTCATAGATCATCCCCACCAGCAGGAAGAGCGCGCCGGTGCTGATGCCGTGATTGATCATCTGCAAGATGCCGCCGCTCAGCCCCTGCGCGTTCAGCGCGAAGATGCCGAGCATCACAAAGCCGAGGTGACTGACGGAGGAGTAGGCGACCAGGCTCTTGATATCTTTCTGCGCATAGGCGACCCACGCACCGTAGAGGATGCCGATGATCGCCAAGAGGGCGAAGAGCGGCGCAAAGTCGCGCGCCGGTTCGGGGAAGAAAGGCAGCGCGAAACGGAGGTAGCCGTAGGTTCCCATCTTCAGCAAGATGCCGGCCAGAATGACCGAACCCGCGGTCGGCGCTTGCACGTGGGCATCGGGCAACCAGGTGTGGAAGGGGAAGAGCGGCACCTTGATGGCGAAGGCCAGCGCGAAGGCCAAGAAGAACCACATCGCCGCATTGGCGGGCAGCGTGGCGAGCGTGGGGGCCAACTGTGGCAGCCCTTGCATCACGGGCAGCAGCTTGTCGAAGGCGAAGGCGATCTGCCCCGTGCCACTGGGCGAGACCAGGTTGACCATGCCCAGCCCCATGATCGCGGCCAGCATCAGCGCCGAGCCTGCCATGGTGTAGAGCACGAACTTCATCGTCGCGTAGATGCGGTTGCTGCCGCCCCAGATGCCGATCAGGAAGTACATCGGAATCAGCACGATCTCCCAGAAGATGAAGAAGAGGAAGAGGTCGAGCGCGACGAAGACCCCCAGCATCCCCGTCTCCAACAGAAGCATGAAGGCGTAGTACTCTTTCTTGCGCTCCGTCACACTGTCACTGGAGAACCAGACGGAGAGCACCATCAAGAGCGTGGTGAGCGGGATCAGCCAGAGGGAAATCCCGTCTAAGCCGAGCAGATATTCCACCTTGAAGAGCGACTCCCCTTGGCGCGAGATCGCGTCGATCCAGTTGTACCGTTCCACAAACTGGAAGTCGGCCCGTGTCGGGTCGAAGCCGAAGATGACGAAGAGCGACAGGAGCGCCGTCAGCACGGTGAAGGCGAGCGCACTCGATTCCGCCATGTCGTCCGGCAAGATCGCCGTGATGATCGCCCCCACGAGTGGCAGGAAAATCAGAACGGTGAGAATCGGGAAACCCGACGTAAAAAAGTCCATAGACGTTCAGTCCCCTAAGTTAGGACGTGTGGGTGATAGGATCGGCGGCGGCTTCGACGGTTTTGCGGGGTCGCAGCGTCGTCCAGAGAATGAGGGCCAGCAGCCCCAAGCCCACCACGAAGGTCAAGATGGCCGGTGTGCCGAGCTGCGAGAAGTAGTTGCGCAGCTCGTTGGGAATCGTCAGAAACATGACGAAGCCGATGATAAAGAGGCCCGAGACGATGCCCAACGCATAGCTCCGTACGAAACCGCTCTGCAAGCGGCCGAGGCCGCCGCCACCCACCGAAAGCAGCTTCGCCACCCCGTTCACCGCGCCGTCGATGACGAAGCGGTCGAAGAAGCGGGCGCTGAATGCGGCCAGCAGTTCGTAGGGGCGCACGATCAGCGCGTGGTAGATCTCATCCACGTACCATTTGTTGTACGAGAGCGCGTGGAGCAGGCCGCCCTTGGCCGTCGCCTCGCCGACCGTCTCGGCGGGTCGTCGCCCGTAGCGCAGGTAGGCCAGCGCGATGCCCGCGATCGCAACAATGCTGGAGATCGCGAGTGAGGCCATAATCGGCAGGTGGTAGCCTTCGCCCTCGTGATGGCCGAGGCCGTAGAGCAGCGGCTCGAGCCAGTGGTGGAATACCCCATCTTCGAGCGGCAGTCCGAAGATCAGGCCAGCCAACAGCGCGAAAGCGGCCAGAATCATCAGCGGCACGGTCATCACCGATGGGCTTTCGTGGGCGTGGGCTGCCGCTTCGGTGCGCGGCTTGCCCCAGAAGACCATGAAGAACTGGCGGAAGGTGTAGAAGGCGGTCATGAAGGCGGTGACGATCCCGATGACGTAGAGGAGGTTGTAGCCGCCATGTTGGGTCAGTGTGAGGATTTCGTCTTTCGAGAAGAAGCCGGAGGTGAGCGGGAAACCTGCCAGCGCCAAGCCGCCGATCAGGAAGGTCCAGGCGGTGGCTGGCATCTTCTGCCAGAGGCCGCCCATGTTGCGCATATCCTGCACATCGAAGCTGTCGGCGTGGCCGTGCTCGTCCGTTGCGTGGTCGTCGGCCTCGGCGGGCTGGCCGTGGCTGATCGCGTGGTGGCCATGCTCCATGCCGTGCATCACCGAGCCGGAGCCGAGGAAGAGCAGCGCCTTGAAGAAGGCGTGGGTGAAGAGATGGAAGATGGCCGCGATGTAGGCGCCCGTCCCCACCCCCAAAAACATGTAGCCAAGCTGGGAAACGGTCGAATAAGCTAACACACGCTTAATATCGGTTTGGGTCAGGGCGATGGTCGCCGCAAACAGGGCGGTCAGCACCCCGATCCACGCCACCAGATCGCGGGTCAGGAAATTGCTGATCAGAATCGCCTCATCCAACATCGGGGCCGAGCGGACCAGCAGGTAGACGCCCGCCGTTACCATCGTCGCCGCGTGGATCAGCGCCGAGACCGGCGTGGGGCCGGCCATGGCATCCGGCAGCCAGACGTAGAGTGGAATCTGGGCCGACTTGCCCGTACAGCCGACGAAGAAGAGGAAGGTGATCAGCCCCAAGACCCCCGCGCTCACCGCCTCGATGCTGCCGAAGATGTCGGCGTAGGCCAGCGAGCCGAAGGTCGTCCATGTCAGAAAGATACCGAGCAGCACCGCGAAGTCGCCGATGCGGTTGACGATGAAGGCCTTCTTCCCGGCGTCGGCGTTGACCGTATCGCTGAACCAGAAGCTGATCAGCAGGTAGGAGCAGAGGCCCACCCCTTCCCAGCCGAGGAACATCAGCAGATAGTTGTCGCCCAGCACCAGCATCAGCATGGCGAAGACGAAGAGGTTCAGATAGATGAAATAGCGCCGTATTCCCGGATCATGCGCCATGTAGCCGATGGAGTACATGTGGATCAGGAAGCCGACCCCCGTAATCACCATCGTCATCAGCAGCGAAAGCTGATCGACGAGGAAGGAGAGGGTAACCGAGAAATCGCCCGCCGTCATCCAGCGGTAGAGCGTGACCGTTTCGCCACCGAACTCTTCGCCCAGCCCGCGCACTTGGAAGATGGTAACGAGGGTCAGCGCCGCCGCGATGCCGACCAGCAACGTGGCCAGCCATGCCGACGCCTTGCCGGAGAGGAATCTGCCGAAGAAGGTGTTGATGACAACGCCCAGCAGGGGCAGCAGGGGGATCAGCCAGATTAAGTCAATCATTTGGTTGCTATCCGAGTGTTAGCCGTAGAGTTCGTGGGCTTCGTCGATATCGGTGGTGCCCAAACTGCGATAGAAGGCCACGATCAGCGCCAAGCCGACCGCGACTTCCGCCGCCGCCACCGTCATCACGAAGAAGACGACCACTTGGCCGTCGAGCGAGACCAAGTCGCGCGCCAGGGCAACGAAGCTGAGGTTAACGGCGTTCAGCATCAGTTCGATGGAGAGGAAGGCGATGATCGCGCTCCGTCGCATCAGCACACCGAGCACGCCCAAGCTGAAGAGAATCGCGCTCAAGATGAGGTAATGGGTGGTGGTGATGGTGGTTAGGGCTTCCACGTCGTTCGTTCCTTGTAGATTAGATTTGCCTTGCCAAAGCGAGAGCGGCGGGCGATATTCCGACGGCCGTCACGTTGGGTGCATGGTGCAGGGTGCATGGGAGAGGCTGCATTCCCATGAACACGCAACGTAACGTGTTCCAGCGCGCCACGCTTAAACGACTTCGTCGAGATCGAGCACTTCTTCCCGCTTGGTGCGATAGGCGCCACGCCGCCCCAAGACGACCGCGCCGACCGTTGCCGCCAGCAGCAACAGCGCGGTCACCTCGACCGGCAGGATATATTCACTGTAGAGCAGCCGCGCCAGCGAGGCCGGATCACTGAATTCGGGGCCGATCAGCGTCGCCGTGACCCCCGTCAGGTTGCGGACATCCATCATCGGCACCAGCGCGACGATCAGCAACAGCACCAGCAGGATGGCGGCGGGCCGCTGCACCGCAAGGTGTTCCCACAACGGGCCGGGGTCGTTGCCCATCAACATCACCACGAAGAGGAAGAGCACCAGAATCGCGCCCGCATAGACAATGACCTGCACCGCCGCGATGAAGGGCGCTTGCAGCATCAGGTAGAACACGGCCACGACCGCGAAGTTGACGACCATCGCCAAGACGCCGTGGACAGTGTTACGGCCAAAGATCAGCACCAGCGCCGCGCCGATCGCCACGATCGACAAGAGCCAGAAGATCAGCGCACTCATGAGCGGTACTCCTCGTCATCGATCACGCCGTCGCGATCCGCATCCAGCAAACTGCGCCGCACGTAGGCCGAGACCTTTTCCTCCGGCGCGACATAGGTGGTGATGCGGCCACCCGGCGGCGGCCCTTCGGCCCGGTTCATATGGGTCGAGGGGTTTTCCATGAACTGGGGCGGGGGCGCATAGCTCTGCTGCGGCGTCCCTTCGGCTCCGGGGGGCGGCGGCACGATCAGCATATCCTTGGTGTAGATCATCGCTTCGCGCGAGTAGCTGGCCAGCTCGTAGTTGTGCTCCAGCACGATGGCATCGACGGGGCAGGCTTCTTCGCAGTAGCCGCAGAAGATGCAGCGCAACATGTTGATCTCGTAGGTCTCGGCGTACCGTTCGCCCGGCGAGTAGCGCGCCTCGTTGGTGTTTTCGGCGGGCACCACATAGATCGCGTCTGCAGGGCAGGCCGCCGAGCAGAGTGAACAACCGATGCAGCGCTCCAAACCGTTGTCGTGGCGCTTCAGCTCGTGTCGGCCCCGAAAACGCTCAAAGACCGGTCGCTTGACCTCCGGGTAGGAGATCGTGACCGGCTTACGGAACATCGTTTTGAGCGTGGTGCCAAAACCTTTTATCATCGCATCGAGCATGGGTCGCTCCTTAGTGAGTGCTCAGTACACGTCGTTTTTGCGTGGCGGGACGCAAAGCTCGTTCAACGCAGAGCCGCAAAATAGCCATGCACGGCCATCGCGCTCTCTATCTCTAGTCTGCCTCACCCCAACAGGCCGAAGAAGTTGGTGTCGGCGGCGACGATGCCGATCGCGGTCAGGGCCACGTTCAGCACGGAGAGCGGGAGTAGGATTTTCCAGCCGATCGACATCAGCCGGTCGTAGCGGACGCGCGGCAGCGTGGCCCGCACCCAGACGAAGAAGAAGAGAATCAGAATAATCTTGATGATGAGGTAAATCGGCCCAAGGATTGGCAGCGCATCCACGAAGGGACCACGCCAGCCACCGAGGTAGAGCGTGGCCGCCACCGCGCTGATCACGATCATCGAGATGTATTCCCCCATGTAGAACATGGCGAATTTCATGCCGCTGTACTCGGTGTGAAAGCCAGCGACCAACTCCTGCTCCGCTTCGGGCAGGTCGAAGGGGGCGCGTTTCGTTTCGGCCAACATGGTGATGATAAAGATGATGAAGCCAAGCGGTTGCAGCAGAATGAACCATTTGCCGCCCGCTTGCGCATCCACGATATCCCCCAGCGACATGGAGGCCGCCAGCATCACCACGCCGACCACGGCGAGGCCCATCGCCAGCTCGTAGCTGAGCATCTGGGCCGAGGCGCGGATCCCGCCCATCAGCGCATATTTGTTGTTGCTGGCCCAGCCCGCCAACACCACGCCGTAAACGGCCAGAGAGCCGATGCCGAGGAAGAAGAGGGTGCCGATGTTGATGTCGGCCAACGCCAAGCTGACTTCCCGACCAAAGAGGGTCATGTCCGGCCCCCACGGCACCACCGCGACCGACATCAGCGCCGTGATCACCACCGCAATCGGAGCGATCATGAAGAGCAATCGATCCGCATCACGTGGGATGATGTCCTCTTTGAAAAGCAGCTTCAGACCGTCGGCGGCGGGTTGCAAGAAGCCCTTCGGCCCCACGCGGTCTGGCCCGACACGCGACTGGATCGCGGCCAGCACCCGTCGCTCAAAGAGCGTCAGGTAGGCGAAGCCCGTCAGCAAGACGAAGACCAGCGCCAGAAGTTTGATGATGATTTCGACCCAATCGCCTGCGACCATGGGGCTTTGACTCCGAACTTGTAGATTGTTGGGAAAGAACAGGGTTCGTTACGTTATTCAGTGGAGAATGGAGAATGGAAAATGGATGACATTGTTCATTTCATTGCATTGCCATGTTTCCTATTCGCCATTCGCTATGCTGGCATCGCTTCGACCGCGCGTTCCACCGTGGCGAATTGCGCGGTAGTGCCGAGCGCGGGCGTGGCGTTCACGTCGCTGCACTGACGCGGCAGGACGATGGCCCCGCGCACCAGCGCTTCATCAATGATCACGGGCAGCGTCGAATCGCGGCCATCGACGCGGACATGGACAGGGTCACCCCAGACGATGCCCAGTCCAGCGGCATCTTCGGGACTCATCTTCACGAAACCGCTGGAGCGTCGCCCGTCCAGCAGTTCGGTACGCGCAATGAGCGTCCCGTTGTCGTACTGCTTGTTCTGGAAGATCACGCGGAAGCCGTCACCCCGTTCAATCTCCTGCAACGCCGGTGTGGCGAGGTCGTATTTCGGGCGACGACCCTCGGCTTCCGTGGCCCACTGTTGGCCATACCATGCGTTCAGGAACGAGGTTCCGCTATAGATATGATGGCCGAAGGCATTCTTCGTCCAAGCCACGGGATCCCCGCGCAAAGCGTCGTAAGTCATGCCTTTGTAGGCTTTCACCGATTTGGCGATCTCCGCCGCGACGTCCTGCGCGGTGTAACAGCCGGGCCAGTCGGCGCCCAGCGCAGCGGCCAGCCGCCTGACGATCTGCCAATCGGGCAGCGCGGCGCCCTTGGGTTCCAGCGCCTTTTCGTAGCGCTGCACGCGGCGCATCAGGCTGGTCCACGTGCCGTCCCGCTCCGCGAAGGCGGCGGCGGGCAGCACCACATCGGCCAATTGCGCCGTTTCGGTCATGAAGAGCTCTTGCACGACCAGGAAATCGAGCGCCTCAAGCGTGGCACGGCTCGCGGCCCGTTCCGCCGCCGGATCGCTGGCGATGATCCACATCGCTCGCAGCCCCGCTTCGCCGGAAAGCATCGCGTCGCTGGTGGCGCCCCCGTCGCTGGGCAGCGCGCCCATGTCGGCCACACCCTGCGAATTGTTGTGGGGCAGCAGCGGCAACAGCCCGCTGTTCAGTTGGCCCGCCTTGCCCGACGCGGCCAGCAGCGCCACCAGCGCATCGACCAGCGCGGGCGCATTGGCCCCGGCATTGACCACCGCCTCGCGGCCCAGCAGCACCACCAAGTTGCTGGCGTTGCCGAGGGCCGCTACCACGTCATCCACCGCTTCGGGCGAAAGCCCGGTCTGGTTCAACGTTTCGCGCGGATGGAGCGTCATGATCCCATCGTAGAGTTCGTCGCCGCCGCCGAGCTTGCCGAAGTCGGGCTTCTCGTCGTTGAAGAGCACCCGTAGCAAGAGTGCCGCGAAGTGGGCTTCAGCGCCCGGGACGATACGGAGCGGGGTTTGGGCATCGTGCATCTCCTTGACGGAACGGCTCTGGGTCAGGATGAGCTGCGCGCCCTTCTGCACAGCGTCGCGAACCGTCAGGTAGAGCGATGGCTGCTCCTCTTCCAGATCGGTGCCGATGGCAAGGATGACCGTCCCTGCCCCCAAATCAGCCAGATTCGAGCCGCTGCTCAATCCGACCTTCGCCACCGCCTCTTCGACGCCGGTGCCGGTCGGCCAATGGAGCCGCGAATCGATGTTCGGCGTGCCGATTGCGTCGCGCAGCAGCTTCACCGCCAAGAAGGCATCTTCGTTGGCGATGCGGTCCCCGATGAGCGCACCGATGGCCTCGGCCCCGTGTGCCTCGACGGTTTCGCCGAGCCGAGCGGCGACCAGTTCCAGCGCTTCTTGCCATGTGGCGTCGCGGAATTCGCCGTTCTCTTTGATGAGCGGCGTCGTCAGCCGATCGCTGCTGCCGACGAAGTGGTGGCCGAAGCGGGCCTTATCGGAGATCCAAATCCCGTTCACCCAATCGTTCTGGCGGGGCATGACGCGCTTGATGCCGTCGGCGCGGGTGCCGAGCATGATGTTGCTGCCGACCGCGTCGAACGGATCGAGCGAAGGGACGTTCGTCAGTTCCCAAACGCGGGCCTTGAAGCGGAAGTCCTCGGTCGTCAGCGCTCCCACAGGACAGATATCGGTCGTGTTGCCGCTGAAATAGCTGTCGAAGGGCGGCACCGAATCGGTGACGATCTCCTGCCCACGGTTGCGGCCCGCGAATTTCAGCACCGGATCGCCCGCCACATCTTCGCAGAAGCGGACGCAGCGCGAACAGTAGATGCAGCGCTCGCGGTCGAGCCAGATCAGTTCACCGAGCGGAATCGGTTTCTCGAAATGGTATTTGTTCCGCTTGTAGAAGCGGCTCATGTCGGGGCCGTAGGCAAAGGTGAGGTCCTGCAGCGGACACTCGCCCCCCTTGTCACAGACGGGGCAATCGAGCGGGTGAGAGGTCAGCAAGAATTCCAACGTCCCGCGCCACGCATCTTCCACACGGTCGTTGTTGGTGCGGATGTGCATACCCGGATTGACCGGCGTGGTGCAGGCCGGCACCAGCTTCGGCCCCCACTGCACCGTCGGGTTGCCCGCCTCGTCCACCATCGCCGTGCCATCACGGTTGAGGCTGTTGCCCGTCTCCACCAAGCACATGCGGCACATGCCGACCGGCTCCAGTTGGGGATGGTAACAGAAGACCGGGATCTCCAAATCGACCGCTTTGGTGGCTTCCACCACCAGCGTCCCTTTGGGAACCTCGACTTCTTCGCCATTGACGAAAATGGTGACCATCTCTTGTTCGTTTGCCATCACTTTGAACCCTTGTTAGTCAGGAACTTTTCTTGCGGCTGCGCCGCAGAAGGTAAGTCTTGTATCCGTTTGGTGCATGGTGCATGGTGCATAACCGACCTTCTAGTCTAACCTATCGCCCATGCACCTTGCACTCGCACGACGTTTGACGGCTGGTACAAGGTGCAAGGTACAACTGGATATTTCACTTACAGCATCCTTGCACTTTGCACTCGCACGACGTTTGACGGCTGGCACAAGGTGCGGGGTACAAATGGATATCTCACTTACAGAATCCTTGCACCTTGCACTCGCACGACGTTTGACGGCTGGTACAAGGTGCAAGGTACAAATGGATATTTCACTTACAGCATCCTTGCACTTGGCACCAAGCACTCGCACGACGTTTGACGGCTGGTACAAGGTGCAAGGTACAAATGGATATCTCACTTACAGCATCCTTGCACTTGGCACCTTGCACCCGTACGCGGTGCCGCTACTGCATGCACCAACTCCGAAGACTCTTATACCGTGCCTACCACCTCTAATGAATCGTCACCAGTTCGCGCATGGGGATCACGCCGTCGTAGGCTTTGCCGCTGCCGTAAGCTTCGAAATCATCGCGGAAATATTTCATCGCGCCCAGCACGACCATCTGCGACGATTCGCCCAGGGGACAGAAGCATTTGCCCGCCATCTGCTCGGAAACCAGCTCCAGCATCTCCACATCCCCCTCGCGCGCTTCGCCACGCATCATGCGGTGGAGCAGGTTCTGCTGCCAGTAAGTCCCCTCGCGGCAGGGACTGCATTTGCCGCAGCTTTCGTGGGCGTAGAAATCGACCATCTTGGTCGAGAGCCACGCCATGTCGGTCTGATCATCGAGCACGATCACCCCACCCGAGCCACCCATCGAGCCGGCCTTCGCCATACTACCGTAATCGAGCGGCAGATCGAGATGTTCTTCGGTCAGGACGGGGGCCGAGACGCCACCCGGGATGAAGCCCTTGAGCGAGCGCCCCTTCCAAATGCCACCACAATGCTCGAAGATTAGCTCACGGGCGGTCACATTCATCGGCAATTCGTAGTTACCCGGTCGGTTGACGTGGCCGCTCACGCAGTAAACGCGCGTCCCGGCGCTGTCTTCGCTGCCGTACTGCTTGAACCAATCGGCCCCGTTCAGCACGATCAGCGGCACGTGGGCCAACGTCTCTACGTTGTTCACGGTGGTGGGCCGTTTCCAAAGGCCCGCTTGGGCCGGGAAGGGCGGTTTCAGTCGCGGCTGGCCCAGATAGCCTTCCAGCGAGTTGAGCTGCGCGGTCTCTTCACCGCAGATGTAGGCCGACGCTTCCGGATGGAGGTAGATGTCGAGCCTGAAGTCGTCCCGCCCCGCCACCTTCTCGCCGAGCCAGCCGTGGGCATACGCATCGTCGACCGCCTGCTGCATCCGCTCCGCCGCAAACTTAAACTCGCCACGATGGTAGATGTAGGCCGCCGTCGCGCCGATAGCGTAGCAGGCGATGATGATCCCTTCGATCAACTGTTGCGGGTTACGCTCAATCACCTCGTGGTTGCCAAAGGTGCCGGGTTCGCCTTCCGCACAGTTGACGAGCAGGTAAACCGGCCCGTCGGTGACATTCTTGGGCATGAAGCCCCACTTGACACCGGTCGGGAAGCCCGCGCCGCCGCGACCGCGTAGGTTCGACGCCTTGACGATGGCCGTCACCTCGTCGCGGCTCATCTCCAGCGCTTTCTGCAAGCCCTGATAGCCCTGCGCCTGATCGACGTAGACGTTGTACTCATGGATATTGTCGATGACGCGGTTGCGGCAAACGAGATATACTTGATCCATCTATTGGCTCCGTGTGTGGCTGCTTAAAGGCAAGGTTAATTGCCTGTCACTCTTCTCACCATTCCGCTTGGTGCATGGTGCATGGGATGCATCGTCAATCAATGAATGAGCACTGTGCCCTATTCTCGATTCGCAATGGCAGAGCGGCAAAGCGATTCCCGACATCTCCCCATTCGCCGTTCGCCCTGATCTCATCGAAGGCTGTTGTTCCAGCCCAGCGATCCGCCGAAGGCTAGCTGTTCAAATCGCTCCAACGCTTCTCGTTTCAACGCTCACGCCAATCCCGTGACCGTATCGGCGGTGCGTGTCGTGTTCAGTTCAACGGGATGATCTTCGGGCAGGCCGCCCGCCCGGATCGTGTCGATCAGTGCTTCCATTTTGGCGCGAGTCATGGTGGCGAAGAAGCGTAGGTTGACCTGCAAGACCGGCGCGACCCCACAGGCCGCCAAACAGACCGCCTGTTCGACCGTGAAAAGGCCATCTTCGGTCGTGCCCCCATCTTCCAGCCCCAGAATGTCCAGCAATTCATCGTAGGCCGATTCGGCCCCCACCAACGCGCAGGGCATGTCGGTGCAAAAGCGAATCACGTAGCGACCCACCGGCTTGTGGTAGTAGAGCGAATAGAACTCGCTGACCGACGAGACCTCGGTCGGATCCAGCGCCAAGATCGCCGCCACTTCGTGGATGGCCGCTTCAGTCAGATAGCCGTAGACATCCTGTGCCTCGTAAAGCATCGGCATCAGCGCGGCCCGTTTCTCGGGATAGCGGCTTAATATCTCTGCGACCCGTTCGGGTCGATCAGCTTGTAGCATGGCGGCTCCGGTGCGTACTGAGTAATTAGTACGTTGTTCTTACGGTGATGATACGTTGTTGTGCGTTGTATAGACGGTGGGCCTGCGTTGTTTTTGCGTTGCTGTGCTTCCAACGCATCGCAACGAATTAGCAGGGGAATGAATTTCCCGCTCGAAGGCCTGCGGCCGCGCGTCCGCCTTCGCGGACGCTGTTCCCTTAGCGAGTACTCTAGCTTTACTTTCTACCAATAGGTCGTTGGCAGAGGCTGTTCTTGCGTCGATGAACCGTTGTCAGGACGTTGTTTGAACGCTCACCGATCGACTTCGCCCAAGACAGGGTCGAGGCTGGCGATGATGGCGACGAGGTCGGCCACCAGGCCGTTCTGCGCCATCGGGTGGATCAGTTGCAAGTTGATGAAGCTGGGCGAACGCATGTGGACGCGCACCGGCTGGTTGCCACCATCCGAGACGACGAACCAGCCCGATTCCCCGCGCGGCGATTCGATGGCGAAGTAGGCCTCGCCCTTCGGCACGCTGAAACCTTCCGTCCACAGTTTGAAGTGGTGGATCAGCGCTTCCATCGAGAGGTAGATCTCTTCTTTGGGCGGCGGAGCGATCTTGTGATCGTCGATGCGGAAGCGACCACCGGGCAATTTGCGCATCGCCTGCTCGATGATGCGCAAGCTCTGTCGCATCTCTTCCATGCGGACGAGGTAGCGGTCGTAGACATCGCCCCGTTCACCCACCGGCACATCGAAGTCGAACTCGGGGTAGACGCTGTACGGGCGGCTGCGGCGCAAGTCCCACGCCAAACCCGTGGCCCGCAACGCAGGGCCGGTGGCGCTGAGGGCCAAGGCCCCTTCCGTGGAAATCGCGCCGACATTCTGGGTGCGTTCCATCCAGATCGGATTCTTCGTGAGCAGCCGCTCGTATTCCGCGATCCGTTCGGGGAAGATGTCGAGCACGGCGTTGACCGCCTCGTCGAAGCCGGGGGGCAGATCCCACGCCAAGCCGCCGACGCGGAAATAGCTGGCCATCATCCGCGCGCCAGAGACCATCTCATAGATATCCGAGATCATCTCCCGCTCGCGGAAGCAGTAGAGGAAGACGCTCATCGCGCCGATATCCAGCGCATGGGTGCCGAGCCAGACCAAGTGGCTGGAAAGGCGCGTCAGTTCCGAAAGGATCACCCGCGCATATTCGGCGCGGGGGGGCACGGTAATCTCAAGGAGCTTTTCGACGGCCCCGACGAAGCCCCATTCGTTGACCATCGGCGAGAGGTAGTCCATGCGCGGGCAGAGGGTTGGCCCTTGGTCCCAGCGCAGATGCTCGAAGGTGCGTTCGATGCCGGTATGCAGGAAGCCGACATCCGGCTCGACATGCAAGACGCGCTCCCCCTCCAGCTCGACCTCAAGACGGAGCACGCCGTGGGTCGAGGGGTGCTGCGGCCCCATGCTTAGCAGCATTCGGCCACCCTCTTCGCCCTCTTCCCAGGTGGGCATGAGTTGGTCGCCCACGCCCGCGTTAGCGGGGGTCAGCGGCGGCAGGCCCTCCATCTCGCGACGGATCGCTTCCGCTTCGGGCGGCGCGTCACGGCCCAGCAGCCAATCGGATACGTTATTGAGTAATCCCATGCGTTATCGCTCCACTATTCCGTGGCGTACGGTTTGCGGCGTTGGATCTCGTCGAAGTTGTGCGTGAACTGCACCTCTTCATAAATGGCGGGATAATCGCGGCGCAGCGGGTGGCCCTCCCACTCTTCCGGCATCATGATGCGTTTCAGATTGGGATGGTTCTTGAAGGTGATACCCATCAGATCATAGACTTCCCGTTCCAAGAAGTTGGCCCCGGGCCAGATGTCGGTCACCGACGCGATTTCCGGCTTCTTCTCCGGCAGACCGACCCGCACCGTCAGAATCTCGCGGCTGGTCACGTTGGTGAGTTGGTAGATCACCCAGAAGCGCGGATCGGTGCGTGGATGATCGTCCCACGCCGTCAGATCGGAGAGCAGCACAAAGCCGTCGGCCTGTAGCCACGTCATCAGCCCATGCAGTGCGTCGGCGCTGACCGTGACGGACGGGTCGCCGAAACGCTCGCTCGTCGCCAGCAGCCCATCGCCGAGCTGATCGGCGACGCGGCTCAGGATACCTGCGTCGCTTTCGGCAACGGGGGTCGGCTCGATCTCTTCGATCGCCTCTTCGTATCGGTTGTCGTCGTATATTCTGCTGGGCATAGGCGTTCTCGCGTGGCGCGTGTTGCGTGTTACGTGTTACGTGTTACGTGTCAGTTGTAGCCCAAACTGTTGGGCGGGCAGTGGTTTGTTGCGCTAGTCGTAGCGCCTGCTCGAAGCGGCGCTGTTCACTGGGCAACCTGTGAAGAATATCACGAAGTGATGACTTTGACGAATTATGGAAGTAGCCAACAACTTGGAGCGTGCTCTCCACAGAATATCAACCGCAACTAGTACAGGCGGGCGGGAGCCCCCATAAGGGTATCGCGTCGCTTCAACGTGGGAATGAATTCCCCGCTGTCGCCGTACCCGCAAGCGGGAACCCACCGCCTTCGCGGGCGCTCCATTCTAGGGTCGGTTGACCGTAATTACCCTGCGCTAACCCCCAGCTCCACGGGTAACAAGTGCTGTATTTAAGCCCACCTGTACTAGGATTACCAGAAGAATCACGCACAGTATTGAGTGATCCGAGCTTGCAAACGAGACAATTTCTGGGGGTCATATCCGGCAGCGAACAGTTCCTCGTCATGAGTAAGTTCGATAGTTAGTCGGTCAGCGACACTCACTAATATAACGTCCCACATAAAATAAAGCGCCATCGCCAAAAAAGCAATTGCGGGTTCAAGCATCTCTTCAGCAATTAGGTAACCGGGCGCCTCATCAATTGATCGGTTTTCGCCCAAGGCACGACGATAGCCATCAAATAGTGGCATATACTCCGATGTCGGCCATATGCCATACTCCTTGATGAACAACAAGCCACCTCCACTCCAATCGAGCCAATATCCAATCAAGCCTTTGGCGAGTGCCATCTTTCGACCCGCGTCATGCGGAATAGGATACATGTTCAGCCGCTGCAGTGTACCATCTACGGAGTCGATCTCAGTGCGCAACCATCGTTCGACCTCGCTCTTCGATAAGTATTGCATTCTATGGCTCCATTTCGCTGTATACTATCTACCCTTGATGATCTCATACCAAATCGAATGATTGATGGTGCAACGTAAGACAGTGATGGTACATTGACGGGGCCTGCGTAGGCAGGCCAGCCCCCAGCGGGGATTTCTAAGCCCCCGCCCGACGGTTACAACGTCAATTCTACTTCCACAAGTGTCTATGAGAATTGGTCTCTGATTGAGGCTAATAGAGAATTTCATCTCCCAAGCTAAAAACAGCGCAATTTGAAGGGCGTTTCGTCTCGACAATCTGCGCGATCATCGAAATCAACGCAACATCTTGGTAAATCAATAACGAAACTATAACCTATAATCGAACTCTCGCTGTATTTAAAGACGTCTCTTCCTAGTAACAGGTGAGCTGAAATAACATGATGGCTGCATCAGCTCCCTCAGCAGGGGAATAAATTCCTCCCTAAGAAGGCATAAGGGTGCGCGTCCGCGTAGGCGGGCGCCAATCTGCGCTCTCAAATCCCAACTGTAGGCTTGTTTGCACCTCGCTGTACTAAGGCAAAGGTATAAGATTTCTTGGAGGGAATAGAATCCTGAGACCTTCTGAAACAATAATATATACAATTAGGGCTGTACCAGTAAGACCAGTAATCTGACCAATCTTCCGAAGCGTATCTTCGGAAATTGTCGTAGGCCCTAATTGAGAGTGAATTGAGGACTGATTAGAAGGAGTACTGTCACTAGGGTCATGTGCTTGATCGGGGGTTAAAGGATTACCCTCCTTATCATATCGCCGACGCTCGCCAAATCCATCGTCAACATCCCAATGTCCGTCCGGATCCCAACTAGCACTAGGCTGTGACTGACCTTTGATGGGCGGCCGAGGCACCCATTTTGTCCGACGATCTGGAGCGGTTGGTGGCACAGGTCGCCAAATCGTTCCGGGTGGTGCGCCTGGAACGGGTACAGGAGGAGGACCTACACGCTCTTGGGCATCAATACCCCCCTGTTTTGGGATACTGAGATGAGCATGCGGCAACGACATAACGTTAGCTTGTTGGAATAGAGCCGACGCTTCTTCCTCGGCCACACGCATGGTCTCGCTGATCATCCTAGTAACGACTGCCGCCTCCTCTAATGCTTCAGCCAGACGGTACGTCCTTGGCAGCAGCTCTTGCTCCATCTCGGCAAAAAAGCGTTCTGCGGCCAATCCTATCCATCCTCCAGCCCGCAGTGGCTCCATCGCGGCTCGCAAGTTGACAATTATTTGGTTCACCGCATTAGATTGCGCCTCAAAGATTCGAGCCAACTGTTCCAACGTATCGTATTTACACTGAATGATAGGGGCGATCATCGTTAGCAAACTCTAAATTTTCAATCGGTGCTTGCCAACTGCGTTTGTCAATACATTTGACATAGGCCACGAAGTCTGGATACCAAGATCCAACGACTGCGCACTTTTGAACGTGGCGGCGACAATCGAAAAAAGTTGAGCCAGAAATTCGGTGCTTACCGTGAGTTGTCTGTCAAGTGCACGCGGCTCAGACGGGGTAGTCCTGCTCCAAATCCAACGGTTTTCCCATCTTGAAGCGTATAATCACAAAAAGATCATACCAAACCCGCGCGTCGCCCCATTCGTTGGGCTTATTATAATGAAGAAAGTTCCTTGTTGCTGCATAAGACGGAGATCAGAGTGTGCTCCACGACGACCAGCAGTCTCAGTCCGCCATCGTCTACTCTATCAGTATCGTAGCCGACATGGCACGTTCCATAACGCGCGGGCAGATTACGTGGAAAGGATCGAGCGAGACCGTGCTGGCGTGCAGATGCGCCGATATGTTCCTCTATCTCCCTTATATTGGCGATTCCGTCCTCAGCACGTCTCAAATCATCTATACCAAATGCACCCTCACACCACCGTGCCGAACAGTCGGCCCACGAGCGCGGTCAGAACCATGGCGAAGATGCCCCAGAAAACGACGCGTCCCGCGCTTACCCACGGGCTGGAGCCGCCTGCGTAGCCCGCCAAGCCGCCCAGCAGCGCCAAGAAGAGCAGCGAGCTGATGGCGATGGCGGGCAGCAGCCATGCCGCTGGCGAAACAACGACCGCCAGCAGCGGCAGCGCGGCGCCCACCGCAAAGGTCGCGGCGGAGGTCAACGCCGCTTGGATCGGTCGCGCTGCATGAACCTCGGTCAGCCCCAGTTCGTCCCGCGCATGGGCGCCGAGCGCATCGTGGGCCATCAACTGGGTGGCAACCTCGTCGGCCAACGGTTGGCTCAGCCCCCGTTCCACGTAAATCGCGGCGAGTTCGCGCTGTTCAAAGTCGGGGGCGCTGCCCAACTCGTGCCGTTCGCGGGCCAGATCCGCTTTTTCGGTATCGGCCTGCGAACTGACGGAGACATATTCCCCCGCCGCCATCGACATCGCGCCAGCCACCAGGCCCGCCACGCCGGAAAGCAAGACATTGCCACGGGTCGCATTGGCGGCGGCCACACCCATCACGAGGCTGGCGGTGGAAAGGATCCCGTCGTTCGCGCCCAAGACTGCAGCTCGCAGCCAGCCGATCCGCTCGGAATAATGACGCTCTGCGTGGGCCATCGCGGGGTGCTCTTAATGATGACCGTTGGCTGGCGCGGCCTTGCGCCCACTGCTGCTGATTTGGCTGGGACCGATGCGGATCAGATCCCCCTGGCGCGACGATTGAATCTTCTTGTGCAGTTGAATAATCCCGTCGATCAGCGCTTCGGGGCGCGGCGGGCAGCCCGCCACATAGACATCAACCGGCACGATCTCGTCCACACCCTGCACGATGGCGTAATTGTTGAAGATGCCCCCACAGGAGGCACAGTCGCCCATCGCCAGCACGAACTTCGGCTCCGGCATCTGGTCGTAGAGACGGCGCAGTACCGGGGCCATCTTGCGGCTGACGCGGCCCGCCACAATCATCAGGTCGGATTGGCGCGGGGAGGCACGCATCAGCTCCATGCCAAAGCGGGACATGTCGTAGCGGGCCGCTTGGGCGCTCATCATTTCGATGGCGCAGCAGGCCAATCCGAAGAGCATCGGCCAGAGCGCCCCTTGGCGTGCCCAGCCGATCGCCGCATCAATCGTCGTAAAGGCCACGCCCGGCTCGGCATCTTTTTCGTGGGCCGGCAACATGGGGTCGCGATATTCTAATCCCATTCCAGTGCTCCTTTTTTCCAGACATAGATGTCGGCGATCACGAACGAGATCAGGATGAACAAACCGACCACCGCCAGCCCCACCGACCCCAGGTCACGCACGATAAGGGCGTAGGGGACGAGGAAGATCACCTCAATATCGAAGAGGATGAAGAGTGTCGCGATCAGATAGAAGCGGATCGGCAGCCGCTGCATCGCGTCGCCGACCGGCACCATCCCCGATTCGTACGGTTCGAGCTTGCGGTTGGTGGGGTTCTTCGGCCCCAGCACCGCGCCCAACAGCACAATGATCAGGGCGAGGGCGGTGGCGATGAAGAACAATGCCGCGATTGCGACATAGGGTACGGTATCCATAAGTGACCTCTGGCGTGACCAAAGCGGATGAGTAGGGGCGCGTCGTTCCATGACCGACGTTGAGAGGCAATCATCCCACAAGTTGCCTCATTTGGAAAATTTGGACATCTTTCAGGACGAAAGCGCCGCGATGTCCGCCGCTGGCGCGATGATTCGGGTGTGCCAGCCGCTTGTGATTATTTTAACAAAGGGCGGATAAATGTGCAACGGCTGTTGAGCGTTGGAACAACGGCCTTCATCGCTCCGCCTTGCCCTTGCCGCGCTGCCCATGGCAAAGCCCTGCGTTTCGTCCGCGCATGGGCAAGGCCATCACTTTGTATGGCAATGAATCGTAACAAGGGTAAGCCATGGAAGACGCGGGCGGCGGCAGAGTAATGGCTTTGCCGCGCGACGAGGGGGCGATGTATACTGCCCACAACACGAACGAGGAGGGCAACGATGAGCGATTGGACCGATGAAACAGCGGAATGGTACGCAGAGAAATACGGTGATTACCCCACCAATCGGCTGGCCGTCGATCAGCTTGAGCTTGAGCCGACGGCACGGATCGTGGATGTGGGCTGCGGCACAGGCTCCGCGTTGCGCCATGCCGCTCTCACAGTGACTGAGGGCCATCTGATCGGCGTGGATCCGATCTCGCGCATGATCGAGATCGCCGAAGCGCAGAGCGCCGACCATCCGCACGCGGATCGACTCGAATTTCGGCAAGGGAGCGCCGAGGCAATCCCGGTCGAGGCACGCGACGCCGATCTCGTCTTGGCCTTCGACTCGTTCGACCACTGGCGCGATGTGGATCGTGGGCTGGCCGAGATTCGGCGCATCTTGCGCGGGGTGGCGAACAGTCGTCGTCAGGACGGGGGCTGCCCACAGCGCTGCGGCAGGAACAGCCTCGCCACTACGGTGACGAACGCGGGCTTTACCTTGATCGAGCAACAGGAAGTGCGGGGCGAAGGCATCACGTTCGCGCTTTGGCGCTTCCAGCGCAACAGTAAGCAGCCCCCTTATCACAAGCCCTGCGGCATACGGCAACGACCGTTAAGCACGTGCAACGTGAAGAGCACTCAAAGCATGATCAGAAGCCCCGTTACAGACTGCTATTCATTCTGTTCCTTCTTTTTGGTGGCCTACCTTACCTACGGTTTCGGCGTTACAATCGCACCGCCTGCCGAATACCACGTCGGTGATTCAGCCATTTACCCCTACGCCATCCGCTATCAGAGCTACCCAACCAACTTTATGCGCTCTACTTCATTGGCATTGGCGCAGCAGCCGTAATCGGAGGGGCGTTCTGGCTCTGGCGTGGTCGCTCATGGCGCCTCTACCTAATCGCCGCTTTGCTGCTCTCGATCAGTTGCGCCGGTATCGGTTGGTGGGCCGCCACGGGATCGGGACGCTGGGACCACGTCGATTCTATCGAGTATGAAGGGCCAGCTATCAACTGGCCGCGTGGTATGGCCCGACAGGTGGCTGGCACGTCTGGGAATGCGCATCTAGCGGCTGGCGCTGTCATGTGATCCAAGCAGTCAATGACCACCGCCAGAGGCGGTGGCTTGAATGTTAGCCCTGGAAGGTGCGCTATTACGGTTCTATTGAAGGGATGGTTAGTCAAACAGTCGTCGCCCGCTCAGCGTCCTGACCTTTTTTTCTCTTGCCATGCCACGTATTTGCAGAATGCGCTCTTCATTCTCCCACCGTACCCACGCAATACCCACGCGACCATACGTGCTGGCCCCAGTACCGTCTCCGCAGTTCTGGAAACTGGTCGAACATTCGCAGTGCCAGCTTCCCTTTCAGAAAGCCCATTACTGTCGCAGAGACCGCATGCTTTTTGGCGGTACCGACGGTATCAGATACGTGATCGGCCTGTACGTTCATCTCCAACTCTTCCACTCCGTCTTTTGCTCACACAGCATATACACCTGCTGCGTGACATACGCCCGTACTTCTGTTTGTAGTATTCGATATCGATACTTCGGACAAAACACCACATGGTATTTGCACTCGTACAGCGAATGCGATAACTTCTTGAATTGACGAGTCATTATGAATCTCCTGTTAGTTTCGCACCTTCCAGGTTGATTCATGATACTCGTCATTCTCAATACACTGGTACAACCATTACCTATTCCACTGCCTGAGGCAGTGGTTTAAGCCTTTAATTAATGTGAATGATCTACAGGTCGAGGCCGACCCGAAAGGACGCATCCCCGCCCGGTTCGCGGTAGAGGAGGCAGAGAACCAGCTTGTAGTGACCGTGGCTAACGATGTGCGGGTACCCGTGCAACGTTAAGCGGATTCCCGTACCCCGCCCGCGCCCCAAAACGTCGCCCCCGCCTCGTTCTTCCTTGCACATCCGTCGCCATCCCCCATGGAGAGCACGCTGTGCGAGCACCGTTGTTGCCCCTTGCTTTGCTTTGGATCGCCGGGCTACTGCTCGGCGAACGGGCCGCGCTGGCGGCATGGCCCTGGCTGGCGGCGGCGGGCGTGGTGTTGCTCTGCGCGGGCTATGCGCAGCGCGGCTGGCCCACGGTCACCGCCACGCGCACGCCGCTCTACGTCGGCTTGCTCGCCGTGGCGCTACTGCTCGGTGGGGCGCGGGGCGCGGCCCATCGCCCCCAGATCGACGAACGGGCGTTGTCCTTCTACAACGAGAGTGGCGATGTGGCGCTGCGGGCCACCATCGTCCGCTACCCCGAACGGCGCGGTGCCTACACCCGCTACGAGCTGACGGCCCACGCGCTCCAAACCGACGACGGCCCGTGGCAGCCGGTGCGGGGCCGCTTCCTCGTCAACCTCAGCCCCTACCCCGCCTACCAGTATGGCGACGCACTCGACCTCTACGGCGAGTTGGTCACCCCGCCCGTGCTCGACGATTTCGACTACCGCGCCTTCCTCGCCCACAAGGGCATCTTTGCGCTGCTGCGCAACGGCCATGCGGAACGGGTCGCCGAAAGTCGGGGCGCGCCGCTCTACGAAGCGCTCTTCGCCATCCGCCGCCGCGCCGAAACAACGCTGCAACGGCTGTTGCCCGAACCCCATGCCGCGCTGATGGCCGGCATCTTGCTCGGCATCGAAAGCGGCATCCCCGACCCGGTGATGGAAGCGTTCAACACGACTGGCACGACCCACGTTTTGGTGATCAGCGGCTCTAACTTTGCGATTCTGGCAGCACTCTTCCTGCTGGCGGGGCAGCGGCTGCTGGGCGAAAAGCGGGGCGCGCTGCTGGCGCTGCTGGCGATCGCGCTCTACGCGATGCTGGTCGGCGGCGATCCGCCGGTGGTGCGGGCCGCGCTGATGGGCGGCTTCGCCACGTTGGCGCTGCTGTTGCGGCGGCAGGGAGTGGCGCTCAACACGCTGGCGCTGGCCGTCATCCTGATGAGCGGTGTCAACTCGGGCCAGCTCTACGATGTCGGCTTTCAGCTGTCGGCACTGGCGACACTGGGGCTGATCCTCTTCGTGCCGCCGCTGACCGAACGGACCGATCGACTGCTGGCGCGCGTGGGGCTGGGCGATGCGGCCCGTGGCAAGGCGTTGGGCATTCTCAGCGATGCGCTGCTGATCACGGTGGCGGCGCAGATCATCACCACGCCCCTCATCGTCGGCACCTTTGGCCGCTTCAGCATCGTTTCGCTGCTCAGCAATCTGCTGATCGTGCCGGTGCAGGGCTGGCTGATGATCAGCGGGGCGCTGGCGACAGTGGTCGGCATGATCTGGCTGCCGCTCGGTCGGCTGCTGGCCTGGCTGCCCTACGCGGGCATCGGCTGGACGTTGGCCGTGGTGCGTTGGAGCGCGACGTTGCCCTACGCCAGCATCGCCTTCCCCACCGTCCCGGCGTGGCTGATTTGGCTGGGCTATGCGCTGGGCGCGGCATGGTGGTGGCGACGTTCCGCCGTCGCGCCCGCCGCGCCCACCCCACGCCCAGCGGTGGAAAGTGCGTTCCCGCCCGCCCGTCGCTGGCTGCCGTGGCTGGCTTTGCTGGTGGCGGCGCTGCTGCCGTGGTGGGTGGCGCGGCAGTTGCCGGATGGCAAGCTGCATCTTTACATGCTGGACATCGGTCAGGGCGACGCGCTGCTGATCGTCGCGCCCGATGGCAAGCAGATCCTAATCGACGGTGGCCCCGACCCCGTGCCGCTGCTGACGGCGCTCGGCGATCGGCTGCCGCCGTGGGATCGGACGATCGAGCTGCTGGTGCTTTCCCATGCCGACGCTGATCATCTGGGCGGCTTTCCAGAGCTGCTGAGCCGCTACCGTGCTGCCGAAGCGATCACCAGCGGCCAGCCGCACGACACCGCGCTCTACAACGCATGGGCCGCGAATTTGGCCACGCAGCACGTGGCCCCCGTCGTGGCGAGGCCGGGCCAACGCTGGGAGTTGGGGCGCGGCGCGGCGTTGGAGATCATTGGCCCCGAACCGCCGCCTTTCGAGGGGTTGAACAACAATGGGGTCGTCATGATGCTACGCTATGACGACTTCTGCGCTCTGCTCACGGGCGACATCGAGGCGGAAGCCGAGGCGCGGCTCCTGCAACGCGGCGCGGTTGGAGAGTGTGAGTTGCTGAAAGTTGGACACCACGGCAGTCGGACCTCTACGACCGAGGATTTTCTGGCGGCGGTGCAACCGCGCATCGCCCTCATCTCCGTCGGCATCGACAACAAGTTCGGCCACCCCCATCCCGATGTGGTCGAGCGGCTGACAACGGCGGGCGTGACGCTGTTTCGCACCGACGAGCAGGGCACGATCCACCTTTGGAGCGACGGGCAGCAGCTTTGGGTCGAGACGGAACGGTGAAGCGTTCAAGCGTTCGAGCGCAGAGTGTGTGGGTGTGTGGGTGAAAGGAGCTTAGGGAGCTTAGGGAGCTGGGGGAGCTAGGGGGGATGTCAGAAACAACGGCGATAAGCATTCAAACATTGAAAGTGCCATGCGCCCCGATGCGCGCTTCGCGATTCGCAACCGCACAGCGGTGAAACAATTCCCCACACCTTCCCATTCGCCATTCGCCATACCCACACACCCACCATCTTCAGACTTTCTTCATACTTTTGGCCGATCGTCATACTTTCTTCAGAAATTGTGGATAACTCGACCTAAAACGATCCCGTGTGGCGGACAATCTTCACGAAATCGCCAAGATTTTCCGACCTTTTTCTGGTATGATAGATGGGAGCCTTGTGAATCCTCTCTAGCTCTGGCGTGAGAGGGAACTTTCGCCGCCTTGCTCCCGTCTAACGTAGCGTTGGAAGGCGAGGAGGTTCGCCCCGGTATCAGGCGCCCTTTCGTAGATACGGATAGGCACCAGACAGCTCACAACGTTTGGTTTCTCTGCCTTCAACCATCCTAACCGAGGCACCCATGTCAGCGACCATCATCCAAGTCCAGTACGACGCCCTAGCTGAGATCGCCGCACGCTTTCAGAATCAGGCGACACTGACCCTCCGTCTGCAACGCCGGTTGACGCATCAGATGTCGGCGCTGCGGGAAAGCTGGGTGGGTGAGGGGGCGGAGGCCTTCTTCACGGAGATGGAGCAAGCGCTGTTGCCCGCCGTCAGCCGCTTGGCGACAGCGCTGGAAGAGGCGAATCGCACCACGCAGCAAATTGTGACGACCTTTCAACAGGCCGAAGCGGAAGCGGCAGCGCTTTTCAACGGCGGGTCGCTCTCGGCGGATTCTCAGGGGTTCACGGGCCAAGGGGACTTCGCCTACGATAGTACGGATTACGAGGCACCTGACGAGATTGCAGCGCGATGGGCAGGGCTTTCAGATGAAGAACGGCTTGCGGTACTCACCGCGCTGGCGGCGGAGATCAGTGAATCGTACGAGCTTGCCCATGTCCCAGTCACAGTGTTGGATATCCCCGATCCGCCCGGTTTAGACAGCCGAGGCTATCGCAACGATAATGGCGTCTTTTTAGACATTGACAATTTGAGCGACCCCACCATCATCGCAACGCTGGCCCATGAAGTGCGCCACGAAATTCAAAATCACATGGCCGATCGAGTGAATCCCAATGCGTGGGAACAGTTGTTACGGACGATGGGAATTCACGAGGAACCAGTGTGGCCCGATCACGGTGTGACGGCAGCGCAGGCACGGGAGTGGGACGAGAATTTCGATAATTACATCTCTCCCGGAGACGACTTGACCGCCTATCGCGATCAAGCGGTTGAACGGGACGCGCGAGAGTTCGGCGCGGATTACCTGAGCAATCTGACGCTCGAAGAACTTAATGCTACGATCCCGACACCGACCGCAACGCCCAGCCCGCCCACCGGCACGACGACGACAACAACGCCGTCCCCTCAACCTGCACCGGCGCCCACTGCGCCGCCCACCGCACCAGCGCCGCCCACGGGAACGACAACAACGACAACGCCGTCCCCCCAACCCGGCCCAGTACCCACACCACCGCCCAGCCCCCCGCCCGCCTCGTCCTAGCGGAGTGCGCGTGAAGAGTGCAGTAGTAAAACACGGGACGCCAGGAGAAAGATCATGTCATTAGAGAGCGCAGCCCGCGCCTACTGGACCGAATCCAACCGAGAAAATTACCTCGAATTGCAGCGCGAGATACAGCGTACCGCCAATTACAGCCCTTATTCAACCGCAATGGGCGATATCTCGCGGGCGTTGGCGGCCAAGGATTACCCTGCTGTCATCGGCCAACTGCGGCCATTGCTACCGGGGGCCTTCATGAGTCCCTCCTTCCACGACACGCTTGCCGTAGCCCACATGGAATTGGGGGACGAAGTTCGCGCCCTGCGCGAAGCACGGTACGCCCAACTGGCATTGCGCGGTATCGCCCTTACCGGCGATGGGAGTAAAGAGAAGCCCTATATTGTACTGCGGGTTCAAGACGAATACGATATGCTCAACCAGTTGGAGAAAGTCTCAGTCCGTCAACAGCTCGTCCAAGCTGACGGGAAAATGATGGATCAACACATCTGCGACGACGGCAGCTCGATTTGGTTCGACATCAGCGCCTTTGCCCTCACCAGCGAACTGGCGCGCGAGATCGGCGGTGAGGTGTAAGATGGCCAAAAGACTCTATTCATGCCTGCTGATTGTCATGCTGGCACTCGGCGCTTGTAGCCAAAACAGCAATCCATCCTCGGGGGAAACCGCAGAAGAAGTCGTGGCGGATTCCACCTTTGTCGGCGATATGCGCCACATCGGCTTCGGTGACAACGACCAATCCCTCTTCGCGCTGTACGGTTCGACGATCCATCGTTGGGTTCCCTCCACCGGCGACCACCGTCAGTTTGAGGTTGCGGCGGCCAGCACCCTTGCCGTCAGCAGCGCCAGCCCCATGCTCTTCGTCGGCACCAACGAGGGGGAGATCGTCGCCCTCGACGCGGAAAGTGGCGCTGAAGTCCAGCGCTGGACCGCGCACCGCCCCGAATTGGCAACGGACAGCGGAAATATCGGGGTCACGGCGCTGGCGATCAGCGCCGATGGGCAACGGCTGGCCAGCGGGGGCATCGACGGCAAGGTCGCGCTGTGGACGAGCAGCGGTGACTCGGTCACTTCGTGGGCGACGGAAGGCGAGGTCACCGCCCTTGCGCTCAGCCCCGACGGAACGCAGGTTGGCGCGGGAGATGGGCAAGGCAAACTCACGATCTTTGACCTGACTAACGACGATCAGCAAAGTGTGGAGATCGGCAAGCATATCTACGGCATGGCGTGGAGCGGGGACGGGAGTCGGTTGGCGGCGACCGGATCGGACGTGAGCGGCGGCACTTTGCATGTATGGGAGAGCGAGGGATGGTCAGCGCTCAGTAGCGCCGATAGCGAAGCATGGCTCTATGGGGTTGCCTTCGATCCCAACGATGCCAACCGCCTTGCCGTGGCAAGTCGCAACGGGAGCGTGTTTCTCTTCGATGCGACAACCGGCAGATCGCTGGAAACGGTGCCAGGGAGCGATCGCGCGGTTTACGCCGTCGCCTTCAACCGTGGCGGCAACTCGGTGGCCTTTGCGGGGCAGGGGGGCAGTGACGGTGCGGGCGGCGTTGTTTACCTAACGAATCTCGAAAGCGGTGAACTACGCACCTTCGGCTTCGAGGGGCTCGAGTGAGCAGCGTCTAGCTGCCACTCACTCGAGCCCCACTTCGGCACACCAATCGGCGATGTCTGCCTCCACAGCGCTCCCCGCCACGCCCCCCGTCATCGCATCAACGATGAGTGTTTCGAGGCCATGTTCGCTGGTGTCCGTGGTCATGGCGTTGTCCAATCAAAGCGGGCGCCGAGGGTCCGTAGAAGTTGAAATAGATCGTAGTGTGGGATATCGAATTGACGGCAGACGTTTGGGATCGGCACTCGCTTGCGGATTTCTGCCGCATACGTTTCTTGACTGACGACCGCCAACCCTTCACTTTTGGCGTAGGCGATGACCCACCCGTCGGCGACCGATGCAAATTCGGCTTTAGCCGCCTCCATAAACTGAGGATTGCCTTGTACCCAATTGATAAGCTGGCCGTAGAGGATGGCCACCGATTCTTCTTTGGTAGAGGCGATGTGCGTGCGGTCGATGTCGTCTCGCAGCCAGTCTTGTGGCGGCCCTGTCCCATCCACGATTTCCTTTTTGACTTTGTCCACAATGACGATACGACCTTCTTGGACGTGATAAGCAAGGCAATCCCAAAAGCCCGGACAGATGTCATGCGCGTAGTAGCTCCGCACGGCTTGCGTGAGGGCACTTGTATCAATCACAAAAACAGACGCACTTTTCTCTTCCATAGGCTAATAATACCCGATTCTCCGCGCAAATTTTTCAAATGCCTCGCCCTTCAGTCCCGTCAGACTATAAGCATCATGGTACAAGAGCCGGCCGTCGCGGGTCGCTTGGACTACGGCACGTCCAAATCTATCGTCCAAACGGACACCTTGATTGTTCCAAAAGTCCCCACCGCTGCTTTGCTTCTGTGCGAGATGATGGTTTCCATCGTGCAATCTCTGATAAAAATCGAAGAATGTCTCTCGGTTGATTAGATTGGTATCAAGTGCGCGACGGGCAACCACTATCTGGCTCACCTTGAATTTTCTCGCCAAGTAGTCGAACGGCTCTTCTTCCGCTTGTGCCACGTCCCACAACTCATCCAACTCGTTGGCGGGCACAAGTGCTTCCGCTGCGGTCATGTTGCAGAAGCGTTCCACCGGCTCACGGTTGTCGGCGGCGATGAGATAAGGATCGGGGTTGCTAACGCCACCAATGCCTAGCCAAATGTGGGCCAGCTCGTGGAGCAGTGTGAATATTTTCGCCGTGACCGCATCTTTGCCATTGATAAAGATCAGAGGGGCATAGTCATCTACAAGTACGAAGCCACGAAACTCCTCAACCTCAAGCGGGCGGCGCGTGTTATTGTCCACCACACCATTGATGAAAAGTAGCACCTCCACCGCCTCAACTTGATTGCGCAAGAAACGAAAGGCGGCGTCCCAACTTCCCTGCTTGCTGGCCCAGCCGCTTGCAAGCCCCAAAGCCTGGCGAATGTCGGTAGCTACATCGTGAGGCGTATTATCGAGTGTGGCGCCGCCGACGAAGGGCAACGGACGTGCACCCTCTTCAATCAGGAAGTCGCGCATCCAAGCTTGACGACGCTGCATCCCGTAGATGGTGTCCAGAAGATTGGGGCTTGGCTGTGGGATAACGTGATCGGCCACCGTGCGAAAGTCATGGATCGGCAGACGTTCTTCAGGAGGCTCATGGAGAAAAAGGTACCCATAAGGGGTGTGGCTCTTCTTGGCAAGCGCTTCGGCCTCCGTCCAACGCAACGCGCCAGATTGTTCCCACGCTGCCACCCGTTGCGGCGCCACGCGCATCGCCTTTGCAAGGGCAGCCTGAGAGAGTCCGGCGCGTTCCCGCGCCCAACGCAGTACGTCGGGTTGCAGTTGTACGTCCATGAGTAATAGCGTTCGCTTGCCGATTTTTGCGTTCGTGGTCTGCCAAGTATACCAGAGAAGATCGACTTAGAGATAACGATCCCTCTCATGCTTCACCGGAAGATTGGTAGGACGGGTAGGGGACGAGGCTGGTAGGGGCGGAAAATTATCCGCCCCTACCAGCCCCTTTGTTGCATCGGTGATCCGCACCATTCCGTGAACATGGTTGGGCCTCACGACATAGTCATCCAAAAGAGCGTGCAGGAAATAGTCTGGAATGGCCTGCCAACAGCTCTGGGCCACCCGGCCCAAGTCGTTCAAGATCTTTTCTTCGCCCAACAGATCACCAAATAACAGCCTCTTTCTCCCGGTTCCAACGCTTCACCGCTTGAACGCTTCGGCCTCTGCGCCCTTTTCGGCGAAGGCGGCCACGATCTCTTCGGCGATGGGCTGCGCGATGCCTTCCACAATGATGGACGGTGGATGCTCGACGAGATGCTTGGCCGTGCCGATGTCCCCGCCCAGCACTTCATTGATGAGCCGCATCGTGGGGCCACGCCGCCGCCCGACGCGCAACAGCCGCACGCCCCAGTCGCCCGCCTCCAGCCGCTCGTTGAAGCGGGTGTACCGTTTGAGGCGCGGCAGCTCCTCGGTCGTGGCCCACAGCACGATCAGCGCCGTGAAGCCCACAAGCATCAGCACGCCCACGATCAACACGACCCATTGCAGCCCGTTCATCCCGTCGCTCCTTTCGGTTGGCGCCGCCGCGGCAGGCCAACCCCGTTGACCAACCCCACCCCACTCAGAATCACCGCCATGCCCAGCAACATTTGCAGGGTGATTTGTTCGTTCAAGAAGAGCCAGCCCAGAATCAGCGCCACGATCGGCAACAGGTAGGTCACGATCACGGTTCGCGTCGCGCCGACCTGCGCCAGCAGCTCGTAGAAAAGCACATAGGCCAAGCCGCTGCCAAACAAGCCCAGTGCCACAATGCCTAACATCGCCCGCAGGCTCGGCATCTGCGTGGGCATGGCGCCGCTGAGCACAAAGATCGGCACCGTGACCAGCAGGGCCGAGCCGAGCTGACCCGTCGCAATCTGTAGCGGCGGCAAGCCACGCAGATAGCGCCGCGCGAAGACCGCGCCAATCGCATAGAGAATCGCCGCGCCCAAGATCGCCAGCTCGCCCAGCGCCATTTGGCTGTCAGCCTCCGTGAAAAGCGCCCGCAGGTCGGCCCCGATCAGCAGATTCACGCCCACGAAGCCAAGCAGCAGGCCGAAGAGCTTCGTCCACGAAAAGCGCTCGTCGCCCCACGTGCTGGCCAGCACCACCGAAAAGAAAGGCGTGGTCGCATTCAGCACCGAGGCCAAACCGCTGCCCACGTACTGCTCGCCCCACGCGATCAGAAACCAGGGCAGCAGATTGTTGATCATCCCGACCGCCAACAGCGGCTTCCAGTGCGACAACGGCGGCAGTCCGCTATTCCGCGCGACCAACATCCCCAGCAAAAAGAGCAGTCCGAAGCTGAGACGGCCCATCACCACCGCCATCGGCGCCAGTTCCAGCACGCCCCACTTGATGAAGAGGAAGCTGCTCCCCCAGATCAGGGAGAGCGCGGCCAGCAGGCCTATTTGTTGTCGGGTCATGGGTGTCGTTCAGTGGCTCGGGATTGGATGAGGGAGGTCGCTTCGATGGCGAGCGTCGATAAGCGAGGGGAGCGTTGGCACGTTGGAACGTTGGAGCGGCAACGCTCAGCAGATCACGCAGAACAACTCTGAACTCCCAACTCATCAAACTCCCCCTATCGTGCCAAAAGAAAAGAGGAGCGGCATGCTCCTCTTTGCAGCGAAGGGTCGCCGTCAGGCTTTCTTATTCATGTCGTTGATTTGGCGCACCAAGGCGAAGGTCGCCGCACCGATTCGCGCCAGATCCCCATAGCCGAGGTTGACGGCGTCCGCGTTCTCATTGTCCGATTGCCGATCGAGCCACATTTGGGCGCCGAGCGCCCCCAAAACAGCGCCGATCAGCATGCCCACAAAGGTGATCTGTTGTCGATATTCGACGTCCATCGAACTGTTCCTTTCATCTTGTCCGCTCACCAAAGAGCGCGATTCCACGTCACAAAGAGGCTAGCCCAAGCGGCGCGTAGAGGCAAGCCAGGGTTAGATCAAGACCGCGACCAGATAGATCAGCGCCGCCACGCCACCCAGCGCCATGGCCAGCGCGATGATCCCCGCATAGACGCGCTGCCGATTTGTCCAGAGCCGATGCGCCCATGCGGGGCCGGTCGGCGGATTCGCGCGGATCTCCCGCTGGGCGCGGGGTAGCGCGACTTGCATGGCGATGATGGACAGCCCCGCCACCACAAACCAGATCATGGTGAACCAACCCGCCGCTCGCCAGAAAATCTCCCACCCCATCGTGCTCTACTCCCGTATCCGCTTGACCGTGGTGCGCATGCGTGCGGCCCTGCCGCGCAGCCGAACAAAGGGTGCAACCGCATGACTTTCACCCAGCTCGACGTACGCTTTGCCCCGCAACATCCACTTCATCACAAAGGCCAGTCCACTGCGGGCATGATCCCGACTCCACGCGGCCCCTTTCCACATTCCGAAGGCCAGCGCCACAAAGACGAGGTTGCCCACCACGCAAAACGTCAGCAAAAAGGCGGCTGATACCGTTCCCCAGAAGTCGATTGATCCCATGCTTCCCCGTTTCTACACATCCGCCTTGCTCCGTCACATCGCCCCAATTATGTCACAAGATGCGGAATCCTGAAACGTGGGGCGGGTGTGTGTTGAAAGAGGAGCGTTGGAGATACCGTGTTAAAAGTCAAGCCCCAAAATCCAGACGAGAAGAAATGGATAGCAGGCTAAAAGCGCATGGAAATATGGACAACTGCTAACAACGCAGTTGCCCACATTCCCACACGCCGCCGACGGTTTCTGATAGGGGGGGCAGAATCGGGGATGTGGATAACTGCCAACGCCGCAGTTACCCACATCCGCTTAGCCAGAGTTCCTCATTAGCACGGTAAGTAGTTCGGGTCAAAAGGCTGTCGATGTTTGAGTACACCATACACATAATGCAACAGCTTGCGCATCACCGCTGCGACAATCTGTTGCGGTGCTGCCGCGCTCTGTAAGGCGCTCCGCAAACGCTTTGAGCGGCGGATTGTGGCGCATGGCAGTCATGGCTGGAAAATAGAGTGCCTTGCGGATGGCCGCATTACCCGCCTTTGATAGGCGCGTGTAAGGGCGACCCTTGCCCGATTCTTCACGGCGCGGATTGCCCGGCAAAGGCCGCTAAGAGCGGGCGGAAGCCAGCGCTGCTAGCGGCGGCATCTCTGCCAACAAGGTACGAGCGGTCTGTTGGCCAATCCCGAATGGTGGTCAGCAATTGTTGTTGCGCACTCAAGTCGCCATGTTCCATCATGGACGTTGCCCTTGCTGGTCCAGCTCAGCGATCATGGTTTCAATAAAAGCAAGGTGCGCTTTGATGGCGGTTTGCACCGTATCAGACGTTTGCCCGCCTGTAAACGGTTGTTTTCTTGGTTACCATCTTACCAGCGCTGCGCGTTGGCGACTGATAGCACGCAGCGCTTGGCGCACTTCGTCTAACGGCTGCCAAGCCATGAGGTCATTGTGCAAGCAAAAGTGTGCGATTAGGAACGCATCACCGCGGTCACTCTTGTGGCGCGCACCACTGCTGCTGGCATAATACTTGACCGCGCCGGATTGACGATGCTCACCCGGTGACCATGCTCGTGGAGCCAATGGGCCAGCTCATCCCATAGCGGCCGGTCGCTTCAAGACAGGCCTGTAGCGCTGTCGCCGCGCCCGTTAGCTGCGGTTCAAGCCAGTCACCCAAGGCCGCAAAGCCACGTTGATCGTTGTCAAACTGTGCGAAGCGTGCGCTGTGGGGTGAGCAGACAGACATCGAACCACCCTTTGAAATGTCAATGCCTAGGATAATGAAGTCGGCCATCAGTTACCTCCCGCTTGGAATGAAATGAATGGGGCCAAACGATGATCGCTCCGTATCAGCCTTGTATATGCAAGCTCATCCCGCTAGGGAGGCCTGGATACCGTCCGCACTATGTGGCGATCATCTCGATAGAGCGTTATCTCCATCACAGGCTTGATGCCTCAGCGTTAAACCAGCTCATCCCTATCGCTTGCGTGGGCTCAGAATCGTAACTTTAGTCGATTCCCACTGCTTCCTATCATACAAGCGTTCGAGCGTTGGAACACCTTCCACGCGGGGCGGTTGCAGCACACCGATCGGCACGCTTAACCTGCTGTCCACGTTCCACCTGCCGCGTCGACCCGCAGAGCAACCACCTGGTGATGTTTCGCCTTTGGCTCAACGCGACAGGTGGTAGGACGGGCGTGCGCCTCGTCCGATGAAGTGCCACTTTCCCCACCGTCCCAACAAGCCCCTCCTGATGTTCGGAGGGCGAGCGCAGCAGAGTGAGGCACGCCCACCGATCTAGCGTTTATCGCCATAGCCATGCCCTGCGGGCTTTGGGGATTGACGCAGGAAGAGGGCCGCGTGGGTTTCAATGCCTGCGGGCTTTGGGGATTACTAGATGTCGCGAGGTTGTCTTGCGGAACGTTCAATGCCCTTGCGGCTGGGGGATTGCGACACCGATGTGATGTTGTCATTGTTGTTTCAATGCCCTTGCGCGACTTTGGGATCTGCGACTAGCGGTTTACGACGCTGTTTCTACGACAGTGCTCGGTCTTCGGTGAGTCGCACCTGCCGCTTGCGGGCTTTGGGATCGACACACAACGAAGCTGGGTTGGCGCTTTGATCGTGGTTTCAATGCCTTGCGGGCTTTGGATGCGACTGCGACCACAGTTCCCTTCTTGAACTCGACCAAGATGTTTCATGCCTTGCGGCTTTGGGGATTGGCTCAACGCGACACTGGCGGCGGGTTCAATGTCCGGGCTTGGGGATGGACGGGCATGTAGGAGAAACGAGCCCCGGCTGACACGAGGACAGCGTCGTTTCAATGCCCGCGTTGGGGATTCGACAAAGGGGGATGCTCGATGCTTGCCACGTTCATAGTTTCAATGCCGCGCTTGGGGGATGCTCGAGTTTGCCCCACTGAGGCCGACCAGAAACGTCCTTGATGCATATCCAGAGAAAATCGTTCAATGCCCCTTCCGCGGGCGGTGATGGCTCAGGCCGGGACCATGGAAATTTCAATGGCCCGCGGGTGTTTGAGGATTGCGACTAATCTCGCGCCATCATCGTCCTGTCGCGTTTTAATGCCCTTGCGGGGGGGATGCGACAGGAAATGGCCTGGGATCTCCTGTACGTTTCATGCCCTTGCGGCTTTGGGGATACGACAGATAACCCCGCATTGAGGCAGATGACGACGAGTTTCAATGCCTTGCGGGCTTGGGTGCGACACACTTGCAAGGCAGGCCCTGAGAGCCCCCTGCTGCTAGTTTAGGCGCTTTGGATCGACATCGCTGGGCGCTGGACAGGATCGGGTTTCAATGCCCTTGCGGGCTTTGGGGGGATTGCGACCCCATTGGGTACGAGTCACCAATCAGCGAGCAATTGAGTTTCAATGCCCTTGCGGGCTTTGGGGGGATTGCGACGTTTGGTGTGGATGGGTATCCCAGTGCGAATGCTGAGCATTATGTTTCAATGCCCTTGCGGGCTTTGGGGGGATTGCGACTGCACTTTTCGAGCCTCAAACTCACAAAAATACAGTCGCTGGGGTCGCAATCCCATTCTAATTGCGGCCAAGTATACTTGCGCATCATTTTTTACGCAAGTCGACGCTTGCGAGCGAGAGCACGACGGCACTTTTCCCTTGCCTCGCTCGCAAAGGGTATAGCATGCATGATTTTGCATAGGATTTTCAGCCGCTTGAGGAGGCTATTTTGACGTTCAGACGGCCCTCTTTTGTCCGTGCCGCCTCCAATCCGCGCTCGTCACCCCGCTTTGGGCGGCAAATAGCCCAAAAACCGGCAAAAATCCGAACGTTTGAGCGAAATCATTGCGAGCGAGATGGCACTTTTGGCAAATCCGACGCTCGCTCGCAAAGCTCAAACGATCCAAAATTCGGCCTCGTGCAGCGGTTCGGCTTCGGCCCGTGTACTTTCCACCAACGGTTGGCAACTGCCACAAAGCGGATAGTAGCGCACATGATCGAGACGCGGCTTGATGATAGCACGTACCATCGCCTTCATCCGAACGAATTCCTCCCGCGTCACGAGACATTCGAAGACGCTGTACTGAACGGCGCTGCCATATTCTTTCAGCCGTTGGTGCAACTTAGTGCGGCGTTTGTTGTTGGGAATATCATAAGCAACGACAATTAAGCGCTTAGACATAGTTGCCTCGCGGTCGGCTGAGAGGATCTGGTCAGAGAGATAGCGATAGAGCAGCAGGTTGTTTGCTTCATCGCACTCGTGCAAGCGGCATGGGAACAAGATCCACCCAAAGATAAATAGTGATAGAGCAGCAGGTTGTTTGCTTCATCGCGCTGCTTGGTGTCGCACAGGCGCTCATCGCGTGCGAAAGGGGCTGTACGCATCAACCCGACCTTCAATGACGTGACGCAAAAGGCGGGCTTGCATCTCGAAGATTTTTTGGTAGCTCAACCGACGCTTTGCCAGTGGGTAGTAGACTTCTGTTTGGATCCGCTTCTGGTACGTGGTCAGGAAAATCTGCAATGCCGCGCGACTCATCTGGATGCCGCCATCGTCGCTTGGCTCAAAATCATCTGGAGTTAGCCGCTCCCGATTGACCAACGTTAAGACCACCGCATCCACAATCAAGGCTCTAAATTCTTCCATCAGATCGAGGGCAAGGGCGGGCCGTCCATATTTGTCGGCATGCAAGAAACCATCATAAGGGTCAAGGCCAACGATCTCGCAGGCGGTCATCAGATTGTCGGTCAGCAACGTATAGCCGAAACTGAGCATCGCGTTCACGGGGTCACGCGGGGGGCGACGTGTTCGTTTGTTGAAGGTGAACGGCGGGTCGAGCGCCTGCCGCCAGAGCGCGAAATAGGCGCGAGTGCCACTGCCTTCCAATCCACGCAGCCGCGCCAACGACTCAGCGCCCGCCAGCGCCGTCACAGCGCGGTCAAGACGAGCCAGTGTAGGCTGATGCTCCGCATCCGGCACCGTACGCAGCCAGCGCCGCGCCAACGAGCGGCTATTACGCAATTTGCCCGACACGACGGCTCGCGCCAGCTCCACACAAAAATCGTCCGACTGCGCGCGGGCATATTGTTGATGGCGCAGGGCGATGTTGGGCGCGGTGGCCGGGCAGAGCCGACCCAGCAACCGTCCACTCCGGCTGAGTAGCGTCAGCCCAATCTCAGCCTCCAGCAACGCATGAAGGGCGGGGGTAGTCACCCCAGCACAGCCGATCAGAACGATGTGGTCGAGACGGGCGATGGGCAACGCCAGCAAGACCTTGTCGGGCGTGCTGACCAGCAGTCGGCGGTATTCTTTTTCGATCCGAGCATCCGGTTCTGTGACGTAGAGTGTTGGCATGTGGGTGAACAGGAGCTTAGGGGAGATAGGGAATACATTGTCTTTCGTTGCAAAGCATTGGAAGAGCGATGTGTAAGTTTACCGTCACCATTCGTCGGGCAAGGGGCATGGGGCATGGCAACGAATCAGCAAGGCTCCCCGATTCTCGATTTACGATTCACGATGCGTACCCATGCGGCATCCGCGACCAGAGCCATGCGGGGGCCACGCCGATGAAGCTTTGTCGTTTGCCCTGCCACTCGAAGCTGACCAACTCATGCTCGAAATGGACCCCTAAGAAATCAAAGCCCTCGTTGAAACTGGTGAGCCGACTCTTGGTCGGTTCGATCTGCAGCGACATGCTTGCCAGAATCATCGTGACTTCGTCTTGCACCCGTTTGGCCAATTCTGGGGACGAGCAACAGATCACGAAATCATCGGCGTAGCGCACGATGTGGCGATTGCGCCGCGTCAGTCGGTGGTCCAATTCATGCAGATAGAGATTGCACAGCAGCGGCGAGATCGGCATGCCGAGCGCCAAGCCACGATCGGGGTTGGCAGCGGACCGACCTTGATGGAGCCATTGGCCGATCAGCGCCAGAAGCGCGGCATCATCAGCGATGGGTCGCAGTCTGTCGAGGAGCGGGCCGTGGGGGATGGCGCCGAAACAGTCGTCGATATCGGCATCGACAAGCCAGCGCTGGCCCGCGTCGCGCCATGCCACCACGCGGCGCACGGCATCGTGAAGGCTGCGCCCTTGGCGGTACCCATAACTGCAATCGAGGAACAGCCGCTCGCACCGGTCATCCAGAAGATTGAGAACCGCCCGCTGCAAAACACGGTCACCCACATTGGCAATCGCCAGCCGTCGCCAGCCGCCGCTGCGTTTGGGGATCGCCACACGGCGCAGACGGCCCGGTCGATACCGCTCTTCGGCAACCAAGCGCTGCAAGCGGCGCAGATTCTGCTGCCAATGACGGGCAAAGCGACGCACCGTCATGGCATCGGCGCCGGGCGCACCGCCGTTTTCGGCGATGCACTCCCATGCGTCACAAAGATTGGGCCATGCCAGCACGTCGTGGAGCATGGTTGGGCTACAACGTGACCGATGTGCGGGGCTGCTGTGGGTTCTGGGCCGGGTTTTTGCGCAAATCAATCATGAAGCGGCGCCGCTTGTGGTCTACTTTCAGTAAGCCAAGTTGCACCCCTTCGTCAACCAAGTCACAGCGCAGATGGGCATAGGGACTGACGATCCCTTTCAGGAAGACCGACAGATCCGCGCTCTCACCAAGAACCTCCTTCGCCTTGTGGGCACTCACCACTCGATCGACCAAGCTCTGTGCGCCGTCGGTCACGATCACGCGCCAGCCCCCAAAGCGCCATTCATCCCAGCGGTTGCGGATAAAATTGGCGAAAAGCACCCCCACCACCACAACGATCAGCTCACCCAGCAGTGTTTGAAAGACAAAATCTATTAGGGCCTCCATGACGAAGCCTCCTTTCAGTGTGTAATGGGTCACGACGAGAAAATCGCCTTATGGGGCAAAGTGCAAGGGGCAAGGGGCAAGGTAGCACTAGTGCAGCTTGGCGGAAGATCTTATAGGGTTAAGGGTCGTTGCGCGGCCCCAGCCAGTGAACGAATCGCCCGCTGTGGCCCTACCCACAAGCGGGAACCCACCACCTGCGCGGACGCGCCGTTTCTAGGCGCGTTTTCTCCCTGACTACCCGACATATAGTTCCGCCATCGCATATTATTGTCGGTGAAAGATCGCCCATAAGCCCCGCGATCCCCTTACCCCTAGCTCCGCCAGCTCCCCTAGCGCCATCTCAACCATCTCCGTATTTCGGCCCGCGCTCACTAGTTTGCGGCGTTGGCCCTCAGCGCCTTGTCCGCGCCTCGTTGCGAAGCGCCTGTAGATTGAGGATCTCCGCCACCTCATAGCGGGGCGGCAGTGCGTCGGCGACGGGACGTAGCCGCAACACGGGCGGAAAGTAGCCCATGCGGCCATGCAGCTCGGCCAGCAGTGCCACCGCGCTGTAATTCAACGCTGGGGCATTGACAAGGATCGGCGCTGTTTGCCATTGGCGGGGCGACAATGCCGCCGCTTCGGCCAGGGCGACGACCTGCGCCGCCAGTGGCCGTTGCAAGTCGACGTGGCTGGCGATGTCACGCACCTCGATCTGGGCATCGCCCGTCAAACGGCGAATGGCGTCGAGCTGGTCGTCGGTCAGGGGGTGGGAGTAGTTGAGTAGGAGCATCATGAGTTCGTGAGCTAATGAAGTTGAGAGGTGAAGGGTTGTCAAAACTATACCCACGCAGGGTATAACGTAACATTCACACGGCTGACCGATAGCGAATGGCGAATAGGGCGTTCGCCTCGCCGAACATGCCATGCACCATGTACCATGCACCATGTTCACAGTCACACTCATCATGCTGAACAAAATGTTACGTGGTGACCTTCGACAGTGTATAAACGTCGTCCAAACAATGATATCAGCGATGCCGATCAACGCCCGCTCGTAATTCCGACGTTAGTCGGACGCGTGGACAGCGCCCTCGCATTGGCCCACCTTGCGCTCATGCCACGCAACACAGCGCTAGGGCGCTGCCACGCACGCTGGGCGGGCGGCTGCCGCGTAGCCACTTGGCTGGGGATGTCGCGCACCTCAATCTGCTCGTGGCGCGTGCTGCTGCGGATGGCATCCAGGTGAGCGGGGGTGAGTAGTTGAGGAGCATGGGGGAGCGGATAGCGTTGGAGATACCGTGTTAAAAGTCAAGCCCCAAAATCCAGACGAGAAGAAATGGATAGCAGGCTAAAAGCGCATGGAAATATGGACAACTGCTAACAACGCAGTTGCCCACATTCCCACACGCCGCCGACGGTTTCTGATAGGGGGGGCAGAATCGGGGATGTGGATAACTGCCAACGCCGCAGTTACCCACATCCGCTTAGCCAGAGTTCCTCATTAGCACGGTAAGTAGTTCGGGTCAAAAGGCTGTCGATGTTTGAGTACACCATACACATAATGCAACAGCTTGCGCATCACCGCTGCGACAATCTGTTGCGGTGCCAAGCCGCGCTCTGTAAGGCGCTCCGCAAACGCTTTGAGCGGCGGATTGTGGCGCATGGCAGTCATGGCTGGAAAATAGAGTGCCTTGCGGATGGCCGCATTACCCGCCTTTGATAGGCGCGTGTAAGGGCGACCCTTGCCCGATTCTTCACGGCGCGGATTAAGCCCGGCAAAGGCCGCTAAGGAGCGGGCGGAAGCCAGCGCTGCTAGCGGCGGCATCTCTGCCAACAAGGTACGAGCGGTCTGTTGGCCAATCCCTTGAATGGTGGTCAGCAGTTGTTGTTGCGCACTCAAGTCGCCATGTTCATCTATGAGACGTTGCCCTTGCTGGTCCAGCTCAGCGATCATGGTTTCAATAAAAGCAAGGTGCGCTTTGATGGCGGTTTGCACCGTATCAGGCAGTTTGCCCGCCTGTAAACGGTTGTTTTCTTGGTTACGCATGCCCACCAGCGCTGCGCGTTGGCGACTGATAGCACGCAGCGCTTGGCGCACTTCGTCTAACGGCTGCCAAGCCATGAGGTCATTGTGCAAGCAAAAGTGTGCGATTAGGAACGCATCACCGCGGTCACTCTTGTGGCGCGCACCACTGCTGCTGGCATAATACTTGACCCGCGCCGGATTGACGATGCTCACCCGGTGACCATGCTCGTGGAGCCAATGGGCCAGCTCATCCCCATAGCGGCCGGTCGCTTCAAGACAGGCCTGTAGCGCTGTCGCCGCGCCCGTTAGCTGCGGTTCAAGCCAGTCACCCAAGGCCGCAAAGCCACGTTGATCGTTGTCAAACTGTGCGAAGCGTGCGCTTGTAGGGGTGAGCAGACAGACATCGAACCACCCTTTGGAAATGTCAATGCCTAGGATAATGAAGTCGGCCATCAGTTACCTCCCGCTTGGAATGAAATGAATGGGGGCCAAACGATGATCGCTCCGTATCAGCCTTGTATATGCAAGCTCATCCCGCTAGGGAGGCCTAGGATACCGTCCGCACTATGTGGCGATCATCTCGATAGGGGAGCGTTATCTCCATCACAGGCTTGATGCCTCAGCGTTAAACCAGCTTCATCCCTATCGTTTGCAGTGGCTCAGAATCGTAACTTTAGTCGATTCCCCACTGCTTCCCTATCATACAAGCGTTGGAACGTCAACGGCGGGGAAAGGAGGCGCATTACAACCTTTACGCACTATGCGTCAGGCGTCGTTGGAGGTACCGGCCATGCGGCCAACTGTTCGCAATACTTGCGTGCATTTTTCTCGAGCGTCTCGACTGGCGTCGTCTGAGGACGCTTTCCAGCATGCAGAAGCTGGTTGCGAAGGTCGCTAATCTGGCTAAATAGCCTCAACGTCTCTTGCAGTTTCGGGATATCATTAAGTCGCTCATCTAATGAAGGGGACAGGTCGCCATCTGCCGTACACGGTGCGCCTCTACGAGAGGCTTCCTGCTGAGATTTACCACCTTGACGTAGCTGGTGGCAAAGTTTGCCCAATGCTTTGTCTGTATGATGCCGTTCCGGGTTTTTGTAGATATCCCCATAGCCTACAGCAAGCATGACCCAGCTTACTAGCCATTCACGGGCGACAGCCATGGCCTGCACAAAAAGGTTGCGATCCAAGTACCAATTGATGAGCTGGCGTTCTCGGAGCAACGCGGCTGCTTGGTTAGCCGGATCGCGTGGCATTGCCATGGCAAGCGGAGCGTAACTTTCGGCCACCTTCCGTGACAATAGGGTAAACGGGCGGGCGTATTGTTTCAAAGTATCCGCTGCCACACCAAGCTTCCCTTGAAGCGTTTCGCTGGCTTGCATGGCTTGGTCAGGCAGAGTTAGGCGCAAAGCTCGAGATGTTTCTTCCAGAGATTTCGCAGCATCGCTAATCTGCATTCCAACCTTACGGCTCTCTGGATTGGTGCCATTATTTGGTCTCTGATCGCGTAACAGACGAACCAGACCGGCAGCATTGCCTGTTCGGATGAACTGCTCGCTTCCGCTCAACCAGTCGAGTAGCGAGACGAACTCGGTGAGATCGATGACAGGTGCGGGCTGGGAGTAGCCGTCAGGAGTCTTCTGAAGTTCGAGTGCACCGTAATAAATACCCGCAATGGTAACGTTCTTGGCACTCTTGAGAAAGGCCGCAGCCAGAAAAACGAGAAAAGGTAGCGAGCGAAGGCCATGAGTGATGTCGAATACTACTTCATCACCATCGTCTACAGCTCCGGTGACCGACTCGAAGATCGCCCACTGCTCATCAGTGGTTTCCCCAGTTGGGATATTAACCGCACGAATTCGTTCGTCTTTAAGTTGCTCGAGAACTGGGTAAGTACTAAGTTTCGCTTGCTTGGTAACAAATACCACCATCTCATCGAACGCAACGAATTCACGAAGCGCTACACCAAACACCTCACCCTTGTAGTTGCTACCTTCGAAGCGATAGAGGGTCTCTTTAGGAGAGAGACCCAGAAATGTCAAGATTTTCTTCATGAGTTCCCCTGCAGTTTCATCCGTCCATAGCCGCTGCTCGTCTTTGCGCCGATGCCCTCGTGCTCTAACGCCAGCGCGACAATTTCGAAGGCGCGTTTACGCCAAGCGTCCACGCCCCCCAGCGTGATCAGATATTTTCCATTGGCGCTCAGAAATTGGATTGGGGTGGGGCTGTCCCAATCGGCGGGCGGCTTTATCTTACCATCCTCGTCCTTCTTCTCTTGATAATACTCTTTGTGATGCACCGTGATCACATCTTTGAGCAGCGGCAGCTTATCACCATTCGACACGTACCAAGCATCGTAAAAGGTCACATACCCTGCGCTTTCGGTCGTGCCGAACATTGTTTGGTGGGCCTCGCCTTCACGTTTCCATTCTTCGCCGAGCCAGTTGGCGGCAAAACGCGCGGCCAGCCCCTTCAGTGCCGATCCTGGAATCACTGGCACGCCGTAAGTGTGATGGAGTCGAATCGAATTCTCCCAAACGCTCGCGCTACCGAGGCCAACGACCATGCGCCCAGTTACTGTGGCAAGGCGTGACTCCAAGCCATCGTGGGCCGCGACGAGCGTTTTCCAACGCTCGAAGGCAGCTTGGTAGAGCTGCCCGCTCGGGATCGCGCACGTCACTACCGGCGCGAAGAGTGCGTCGAACTGCTTCGAGCGATCTCCGCTATCGCCAGAATTATTACGGTCCACCTGTTTTGCCAGATAACGATCCAGCCACAATCCCGCATGAGTCGTGGGTCGATGCGGTATATCTTTTAGCTTACTTCTTCGTGCATTCACGAGTCATCATCTCCCGCATCTACAGATGCATCCACATCCAACACGCTCTGCGCGAAGCGCTTGAACCAAAGCAGGGCGTAGAGCGCTTCTTGCGTCAAGCGCATGTATTCGGGTAATTTGGCCTCAAGAACCTTCTTTTGAAGCTTGTCGCCATCTTCTTGTCCGACTACCACGCTCAAATCATCAAGCAAGGTCTTTGCGCCCTGTTGCCCACGCGCCGCCACGAAGCTGATCGCTTGCGCCAACCCTGCGGTACGAATGAGGACGGGTAGCTTATGCGACATGCTGCCATACTGACTGCGGAGTTTGTCACCCTGGTTAGTGTTCGACTCTATCGCCTCTACTTTTGCGAGAACCTTTGTCGCGTACACCTGACTGCGGGTCTTGAAGGTAGCCATCAGTCACCCCCTTCCTCAACGCGCAACTGACAAATCCCGCGTCCGACGGTGGCATTGCCGCCCACTTGGACCGGTTGCGCCGCGAGCGTCTTAATGGCCGAGAATACTTGCTCCTTCGACGCTTCGATAGGCGTGGCGATCACCAACCCGGCAAGAATCGTCTCGGCGGGCAGCGCTTCTTCGTACCACAAGCCGCCCTTTGCGACCGTTTTGCTATCCTTGTCAAGGCGAATTCGCGCCACGACCTCGGTCGCGGTTTGCAGCAAGAAGCTGAGGATGTCGTCGTGTACGATGCAGAAGCGCTCTTGGAAGGTGTGCCGCCATGCTTCATCGAAGAGGTTGTCCGCCAGCCATTGCCCCCAGCCGTTTTCAGTACTGCGTGGCTCCGTTAGGTCGAGATCTTCTAGATAGATTTTGTCATTGTCCACAAGGGTTCTGCCGGAACTAACGATGTATTCCTCGACCTTTTCTATCTTGGGAACCGCTGGCAGACCCGTGAGATCGGTCGATGCGACATCGCGGGCAAAGCGCCGCAAGACGAGCGGCGAGGTGACCCAGGCGAAAGTTCCGCGTAACGAGCGGACAGGGAAAAGTAGCAGCCGCTGGTCGGTGAATTGTACCGAACCCGCATGGTCGCTGGCATTCTGCGTGTCGGGGCCAAAGATGGCATGCCGCATCTTCGTGTTCTCTTGTTTGTTTTCGCTAAAGACGGGTTTACGCGCTTCGTCGCGCAGTACGCCCTTGAGCGAGGAACCGGGCAGATAGGGCAGCCCCGTAGAGACTTCGCGGGCGATGGGCAGGTCGATCACGCCGACCCCTTGGCCGGTGCCCGGGTGTAGCGGCGTGAGCGCGTGGGTGGATATGAGTTTTGCGTTCATGGGTTTTTTATTCCTCTGAAAAGAAGTCTAAGAAAGCGTTAAGAACATCCGTCTGCTCACTAACAACATCATCCAGATCTATCGCTTCCTTTTTAGTTAACCGATGTTCTACCTTGGGGTCATCTGGTGCGCCTTTTAATACGAGGTTTGCATGGAGTGGAAAAGCTGGTTTTACCTCAAGTCGTGTGGATATTGCCAATGAACGCTTCTCGCTAACATAAACTGGTCGAAGAATCACTGGGCTTGCGAGCCGATCAAATTGATCGGCTCGCAGATTTTCTTGATTGGTTCTCCCAGATAACAGCAAAGTGGTATCTTCCGGATCGCCATGTTGCACATCTTGCTCCTTAAAATGAAAAACTATTGGAAGGCCAAAAGCTGCGCGCGGGAACTTATCAACGGGATTTTTTGGCGCATGTCGCGAACTGTGGCTGGTGCGTCTTCGTACCGCATCCGCTTCGGGCCAACAACTTCGTCCCCAAGGCCCAGTTTTGGGGCCTTGCTTTGTCTGAATTGTCTTATTAGCTCGATACTGACGAAAGTCTCGCATACTTTCCACTAATTCCTCCCACGCCTTTGTGACATCACCACCAACAATCAGGAATCGTGTAAAGGACTTCTGCTTTGATAGATGTGGAACTCCATCCGGCCACCTACCATCAACAACGTATTCGCCCAATTTCTTGCGGATTTCACCTTTGTTAACTGCCGACAATCTGACTTCAGCACCATTGATTACCTTGCGCACACAACGCACTGCCCCGAATCCCCGTCGTGTGCGCGCTCCCGCACCTCCAAACGTTTCCCAAGCCCACAAAGTCGCTTGGACATCCTCCTGCACGTCTTCTGCATAATCAACTTGAAGTTGGAATTGGATCCCTTCCACAACTGCAGCGTTTTGCATATCGCGGAGTGGAAACGCAACATATCCCAAAGTTGTTCTCGGATCACTGATGTTAGTCCTGCGATACACTTGGCCTTTGTCTACAATTTTGATGCTCAGTTGCACGGGGTTTGAATAGTTCTGTTCGGAGACGCCTTCGTGCCTAGCCGCCGCGCCCCAAATGCGATCCTCTTCCTCCTTCATCTCCTCAATCGTGTCAAACTGCCCCCCACGCGTGGCACGCCACCAGAAGCGAAGCTGGCCGCGAATGCCTTTGCCACTGATCGGCGTTTCCGTATCTACTACGCCCGCCTCCACCCCGCCGCCAAAAAGCGGCGTAATCAGCTCATACTCGCGCACCTGCGTGACCCAGCCGTCTCGGTGGGCTGGGCCAACGTCCGGTAACGTCACATCCTTCGGCTCACGAAATCTCATGACTGCTCTCCTCCCGATGGCTTCTCGTTGCCATCCCATGTGCCCAACAATGCCAATCCGTAGCCATCCCGCCGGTAGTGCGCGGCATCCCGCAGCGCATCCCCATCGGGATAATCATCGCTGATGCTCTGCAACCACATGGACTCTACCCATGCGCGTCGTTGGTCAGCAGTGCCATCCAATGTGAGCCAAAGCACCGTTCCGGCTGGTGCCAAGCGGCGCGTGGGCTTTGGCTTTCCGATAGCGAAGTCCCACCCTGATACCGTCTCCGAACGGCTGACAGCAACTGCTTTTACCGTGACCGTCACACCATGATGCGTCTGTGTCAAATATGAAGGCCGCGTGACATCCTCAAAATAGGCGGGCGTTGCCAGCACGACGCGGCACATCCCACTGCGGGCGATCTGCGCCTTGATTTCTGGCGGACGTTTGGGCAACGAGGTTGTCGTCTCTCGCCATTGCATCATGCGCCGCTCCCCGCCCATCGGCGCCAGCCCTGCCGTCACTTGCTCTGCGTCGCTCTCGACGTAGAGCGCATAGCGTTTTGCCTTCGACAACTCCGGCGCCAGCGCCTCGCTGTCGGGGAAAGGAATCGACTGGAAGGCCAGCCCTGCCGTCATGAAAAGCGCACCGTTTTCCTCATCAGCAGTTTGCGTCTCTGGTTTGATGCCGACGTGCATCCGCAGATCGGAAGGCAATTTCAGGATGCCTAAATCACTCCGCGACTTGGGTGTCGAGTCGCTCTCTGGCGACCTCAGCCATTCTCCCATCACCTCCCAATGCCAAAAGGTGGGGGCCTGTTCGGCTGGCTTTTCCTCGGTCGGTTCGCCACTCATGCCGACGAGTGCGAGCTTCTTAGGTAGATTTGTCATCGCGCCGGAAGGTGTTTTGATCGGCGTCAATTGCCGTCGTCGCACGTCGACGCCGTCTTTCAAAAGGAGTGCGTCGGCGGGCACGGGGACCATGAATTGCGCGACGGCATGGTCATCGTTCAATTCAACCAGCAGCGGCCCGCGAATTCCTAGCCCAATTACCCGTTCGATATTTTCCTGACTCTTATCAAAACGTCCGTTCGCATCCAATCCGTCGCGGGTACGCACCGCCCCCGCGATTGTCTGTGGGAACGGGAAGGGGAGCGTCCGCGCCCGCGCCCCCGGCGTGGGGCCAAAGGGCCGCCCGTCCCGCACAATCAGCGGGTCGATCGGTTCGATTAGCCATTTACCCATCCGATTCACTCCCCTCTCCGGGTTTCGGTTCCCCCGCTTGATCCTTCGCATCGGCGAAGAGCTTGCTGATGATTGACATCCTTACGAAGCGCATCACCGAACGGGGTTCGGCCTCATTAAACTGTGCATATAGAAATTGCTTGTCTTCTGGACTGACCTCTTTACTACCGGCCTGCGCCCGCTTGCGGTCAATGATGCGCGCCGCTTCCTTCGCCACGATTCGCGTCAATGTGGGATCGCTATTGAGCGCGGGCTGGCCACCCAGATCCATCACTACTTCCTGAATCTGGTAAGCCGCGCCATCTGGGATCGCTTCGAGCCGATGTAATTTTGCCAGCTTGAGCAGGGTTTGGTCCAGATCACCCCATTTGCCGACGACCGTTCGATCTGCCCCGCTGCGTTTACTGACGGTGACAGCCAGTGCGTTTTTGCCCGGTAGATCCTTTGCGGCGCGTTCCGCCTCACGGGCCAGTTGCAGGCTGTCCGAAAGTGGCTCCATGAAGTGTGTGATGGCGATTCCCGCCGAGAAGGTGGCATCATACTTGCCCATCTTTTCGCGGAAGAGCGCTGCCACTTCTTTCGCTGCTTCTATCGCGCGGTGCAGCGGTAGCAATGCCACCACATCATCCCCGCCCGCGTAGATGACGGCCCCACGCTGACCATGCACCTTCTCTTCGACCTTGCCCGCAAACTCAGACAGGGCTTTCGAGAAGGCGCGATGTTGTTCGGCATCTTTGAGCTTGTTGAGCGCGGCACCCATGCCATCGCCGTCTCCGATCAGAATGGCGTAGTAGGGAATCGGCTCTCTTGGCAGATGGTCAACATTCTTTTGAAGACTATCTAACGCTGCTGTGAGTTGCTCTACGGATTTACCAAGCTCCTCCGCCTGCTCTTCGAGTCTTCGTTTGAAGAGGATCGACGTGTCAATGCGGTACTTGGGATCATCCACGCCGAAGTCGTACTTGTCGTTCAACTGATGGGCAGTAACAAGTCGTCTGTCGACTTTGCCGAGCGCATCAACCATCTCTTTCCATGCCTGTTGGTGATTCTTCACCAACCAGAGCGCGGCAGGCAGCGCGGCCATGTGCGATGTGCTGGGGAACTCGGCCCCAGTGCCCCGCGTAGGACGCTCCCCATGTCGCTTAAACAGATCGACGCCAGACAAGCGTTCCGCGCCACTCACACCGTAATTTGTGTAAAGCAGCTCGTATTTCTGCCGTTTTTCCTCATCAGGCGCTTTGGTCTGCGGATAATTCGCCTCATCAATCACAGCTTCCAGTTGGCCGCCGAGCGACGATTTGGGTACGGTATCGCCCCAAGAGGGCTGTTCATAGGCCCGTGTGTTCTTACGAGCGGCCAAGAGTTGCTCGCCGACCTGCCTATCCGCCTCGTAATTGGCAGAGCGCGGAACAGCGACCCAATAAAACTCCGGAAGATCATCGATTTGCTGATAGGCTTTGTTGCATAGAAACAGGCCCCTCACATTCGTGAATGCTCCATCCCTCAACTCGTGGAGCCGCACACACAAAGCTGCGTTTGCCTTCTCTGCGACAGCTTCAGGATCCTCCGCGACCTCCGCGACAATCTTGTTCGGTGCATCTAGCGTTGAATCTGTTTCCAAATCGTCCATCGACTCGACCGCAGGGAAAATCAACGCATCGGTGCCTTCCTCTTTTGCAATCGCCAGCGCCGCCGCCTTCGCCAGCTCGCTCAACAGCCACGACCCGAACCAAAGGTCGCGCGTTTTGCGGGCGGCGGCAATGAATTCCTGCACTGGCCCGATATGAACAAACAGTAGATGAGCCATCAAACCTCCTCCAAATGAACGCCACTTCTGTGGTGATAATATGGCGCTTCATGCATGTTGTCGCACCGTCTCTGTAACAGTCGCCTCAACCATGGGGTGGCGAATGGCAAACAGCGTATGAAGATCATTGGTAATCCAATGATCAACAATGTGACACATGCACCATGCACTATTCTCCCCATCCGTGGTGCGTGTTAGCCCCTGTAAACTCCATCCTGCCCCATCCTACCACACTTTTACTATCGCCGCCATATCAGTTTACTATGGGATTTTTACGAAACCGATGGGATATTATCGTGGGCCATCGCGCAGCGACGTTTGCATCAGCCCACACCTGCACACCCTCACACCCTCGCATCCGCCCCCCAGCGCCCAAAACGCTGCCGGAGCCAGTGGTAGTCCAGCGGGTAATCGTCGCTGAGCTGCCACGTGCGCCGGCAGTGGGCATAGATCGTCTTCAGGTGGCTGCTGACGGTTCCCGCCGTGATGTGCAACGCCGCCGCTACATCGCTGGGGCGCTGCCCGCCCGCCACGGCCCGCAACACCTCGCGTTGGCGCGGGGTGAGCGCGGCCCAAACCCTGTCGCACCGCTGCGCCTCTTCATCGCTGAGCCGGGTCTCCCGCAGGGCACGCACCGCGTCGGGCGATGCCGCGAGCAGTTGGCGCAGCGCCGGAAAGGCGTCGCTGCCTGGCATGATCGGCACTTCCAACAGGTGGGGCGCGGGCAGCGTGGGCGGCGCGTGAAGGATGTGCCCTTCGCCCGCCGCTTGACGAAGTGCCGTCGGTGTGTAAAGATGCCAGAGTCGGTCGCCGTGGGTGAAGTGCAGTGCGGCCACCGAGATCGCCAACAGCGCCATCAGCCGCCGCCCGCCGGTGACGCAGAGGTGCAGCTCGCGCCCCTCGCGCTTCAACCGACCGAGCAACTGGTGGAGGGTGCGCCACGCCCCGTCCACCGCGTCGGGCTGATCAAGGTCGAGCAACGGCCGGCCATCGGGGCCGTGCAGCGGCACGGCATGGCACTGGCAGGGCTGATCACCGTAGCGGCCCTGCGTAAACTGTGCTTCAACAAGGGTCAGGGCGCGGCGCAAGCGATGATCGGCGTTGTCGGGGGCATGGTGAACGAGGTAAACGTCACGAATTTCGTGGCCCGCCGCCAACAGCCAATCGAGCGCAAAGGTCACCACTTGGGCCTTGCCACCCAACGTGGCAATCAACACGGGAGAACCAGATGTCATCACTACCTGCCCTTCTGATCGGGGGGCCGCCCCATCGCGGCAAATCGGTCTTGAGCTACATCTTATCAAAGAGGCTGAAAACGCGCCACGTTGATCATTATCTGATCCGCATCACCCCCGATGCCGAGGGCAACTGGTATTACGAGGGCAACTTCGCCCATACTAGCCAGTTGCGTAATGCCCATAAGCGAGCGTGGGACGAGGCGTTCGAACTGTCGCAGAGCCAGATATTGGAGAACCGCCCGTTGCCATTGCTGGTGGATGGGGGTGGGCAGCCAACGGACAGTCAGGTCGAGGAACTGTTCGGCAAGTGCAGCCATGCGCTGTTGCTCTGTGCGTCGGAGGCGGAGTTCGTTCAGTGGCGACAGATCGCGGCGCGGGCGGGCTTGCCGGTCGTTGGGGAAGTCACGTCGAGTTTGTCGGGGCAGGATCGGCTGATGAGCGAGAGGCCGCTCCGCCTCCGGCTAACGGGGCTATGCCGCGAGAATCTGCGGATCGTCGAGCCGGATCAGCCCGTCTGGCAAGCGCTTTTCGAGCGGGTGGAAGCCACAATCCAGCGGTCGCCTGAGCAACTGTGGGACGTTCATTGCGCGAATCGTCCGGAGGGCACCCTTGCCATCCATTGCGACGCATGGCTACGGCAGGCGCGGCCCGACAGCGCGGGGCGGTGGGAATACAGCGATCTGCCCGCGCTGCTGTCTTCGCTCCCCACCGGCCAGCCCCTTGCGCTCTACGCCGCCAAAGCGCAATGGCTCGCCACCGCGCTTGCGCTGCGCAGCCGCGCCCCGATCACCCTGTTCGATGCGCGACTGGGCTGGCTGCCGCTGCCAACGTTGCGTCCCAGCGATGACCATCAGCTTTGGAAGGCCATGATGCAGCAGACGGGGCAATGGCCGCGCCTCGATATCGTGCTCTCAGCAACGCACCTCGACTATGCGCCCATCCTGGCGGGGCCGCTGCCAGATGTCCCTGCGGATGGACTGGTGCTCGGTGGCAAAGGGCCGCACTGGCTTTTCGCGGCCATAGCGCGTCACTATGCGAAGCAGGGCAAGGCAATCGCGTTCTATCTGCCAAGAGAGGAACGCGGACTGGTGGTACACGGCGCCGACGTCGGGCAAATGGTGGCGCTTCAAACGCGCATCGGCTAACTGTACTCCGGCTATCTTGCCAACTTCGTCAACCGCCGCCACAATGTGGGCCATATCATCGCGCCGTTCCAGACAGACAAAGGGGAAGCCACGATGCTCAATCTTGCGACGCTGCTCGAATCGTCCGTGAAGAGCGTTCCGAACAAAGATGCGCTGATCATGGGTGACAGCCGATTGACCTACGCGCAGTTGAACGGCGCGGCCAACCAGCTCGCCAACGCTTTGACGGAAGCGGGGATTGGGCGCGGCGATCGCGTGGCGATCATGTTGCCCAACGTCCCCTACTTCCCCCTCTGCTACTACGGCATCCTGAAGACGGGCGCGACGGTCGTGCCGCTGAACGTGCTGTTGAAGGGGCGCGAGGTGGCCTACCATCTCGACGATTCGGCGGCGAAGCTGCTGATCGCCTTTGAGATGTTCGCCGAAGATGCGGCGCGGGGGGTCGAGGCCAGTGAGCATTGCGATCAGCTTTGGCTTTGCACCGCGGACCCCGCGGCGGCCTCGCCGCTGGACGGCGTGAAAACGCTGGGGCAAGCGCTGCATGGCAAGGCGCCGACCTTCGACATGGCGCAGACGATGGCCGATAATACGGCGGTGATCCTCTATACCAGCGGCACCACCGGCCAACCCAAAGGGGCGGAGTTGACCCACTTCAACATGTTCTTCAACGCCCTCTACTCCGCCGACCGGCTGATGCAAGGGGGCCGTGACGATGTGTTGATGGCCGTTCTGCCCCTCTTTCATTCCTTCGGCCAAACCTGCGTCATGAACCTCGGCCTCTACATCGGCGGCACGATCACGATGCTGCCCCGCTTCGAGCCGGACAAGGCGCTCGCCATCATGGCGCGGGACGGCGTGACGGTTTTTGTGGGCGTGCCAACGATGTATTGGGCGCTGCTCAACAGCCCCGCCAAAGATCAGTTCATCGAGACGATCTCTAAGACGCTTCGGCTCTGCGTCTCGGGCGGCTCGGCCATCGCGGTCGAGCTGATGCGCCAATTTGAGGCGGCCTTCGGGGTCACGATCCTCGAAGGCTACGGCCTGAGCGAAACATCGCCGGTCGCCACCTTCAACACATCGGCCGAGGAGCGCAAAGCTGGCTCCATCGGGAAGGCGATCTGGGGAACCGACGTCCGGATCGTGGACGAGAACGACGATCCGCTGCCCGCCAACGAACGGGGCGAGATCGTCATTCGCGGCCACAACGTGATGAAGGGCTATCTGGGACGACCCGACGCGACCGCCGAAGCGATGCGCAACGACTGGTTCCACACGGGCGACATCGGCTACGCCGACGAGGATGGCTTCATCTTTATCGTGGATCGCAAAAAGGATATGATCCTGCGCGGCGGCTTCAACGTCTACCCGCGCGAGATCGAAGAGGTGCTGATGACCCACCCCGATGTCTCGCTGGTGGCGGTGCTGGGCGTGCCGGACGACAAGCTGGGCGAAGAGGTGAAGGCGATCGTTGTGCCAACCCCGCAAGCCACCGTCACCGAGGATGAGCTGATCCAATGGGCGAAGGAGCAGATGGCCGCCTACAAATATCCGCGCTACGTGGAGTTCCGCGACGAGATGCCGATGACCGCGACCGGGAAGATTCTCAAACGGGAGTTGGGGTAGTGTTCGCACGTTCCCGCGTTATGCGTGGGAACGCGTCCAACGTGAATGGCGGGGTGGGGGGAAAGCGTTTGAACGCGCCGCCGTTGCCGATCATCGAGAATCAGCCTGCCCTGCCCGCCCTGAGCGAAGTTGTTCGTGCAGCGGCCCGAAGGACTGGGAGCACAGCCGAAGGGAGCCTGCCGAAGGGTGAAAACGCCCTTTGCCCCTTGTACCCAACGCCATGAAAACAACGGCCCGAGCCACAATTCTTTCTCCACGGTCCAACCAAAACACGCAACACGCAATCCTCGGAGTCCCACATGAGCCAACTAGAAGCCCATTTCGCCTCCTTCCGCCAGCAAATCGTGGGCGTCGATGCGACGTTCGAGGGGCCGTTCGGCCAGCGCCCGATCGTCTACGCCGATTGGACGGCGAGCGGGCGCTACTACGGCCCGATCGAGCGGTTGGTGGCGAACGAGATCGGCCCGTTCATCGGCAACACCCATACCGAATCGAGCTTCACCGGCACGATCATGACGCGCGCCTACCACGAGGCGCGGGAGATCATCAAGCGACATGTCAACGCCGGGCCGGAGGATGCGCTGCTGCTCTGCGGTTCGGGCATGACGGCGGCGATCAACAAGTTGCAGCGGATCTTGGGGCTGCGCGTGCCGGAATATCTGCGTGATTTCACTGATGTGCCAGAGGAAAAGCGGCCCATCGTCTTTGTGACGCACATGGAGCACCACTCCAACCACACCACTTGGCTGGAAACCATCGCCCGGGTCGAGGTTCTGCCACCGGACGAGCAAGGCTTGGTCAGCGTCGACGCGCTGCGGGACGCATTGGCCCGCCACGCCGATCATCCCTACAAGATCGGGGCATTCACGGCCTGCTCCAACGTCACGGGGATCGAAACCCCCTACCACGAGTTGGCGCGGGCGATGCACGAGCAGGGGGGCGTTTGCATCGTCGACTTCGCCGCCTGCGCCCCCTATGTCGAGATCGACATGCACCCCGCCGACGACCCTGCGGCGCGGCTGGACGCCATCGTCTTCTCCCCCCACAAGTTCCTCGGCGGCCCCGGCTCCAGCGGCGTGCTGGTGTTCAACGCCAGCCTCTACAACTTAGAGGTTCCGGAGCGGCCGGGGGGCGGCACGGTCAACTGGACCGACCCGTGGAACCCACACAGTTACATCGACGACATCGAGGTGCGGGAGGATGGCGGCACACCGGGC
>JACKAZ010000011.1:0-60000 GCA_020634795.1 Ardenticatenales bacterium
TCGCGGTGGTGCAGCGCAACCTGCGTCGCAACCCCGACTTGGCCGCTGCGCTCAGCGATCCCAATCGCCCCCCCACCGACCGCGCCAGTGCCGTTGGGCAGCTCGTTCCGTCCAACGTGGCGCCCCAAGTCGCGCGCTTTGTGCAACTGTTGGCGCGGGACGGGGAACTGGGCAACTTGGACGACGTGGTACGCCACGTCCGCACCCTCGTTCCCGCGCTGAGTGACGATTCGTCGGTGCTCGTAACGAGTGCCCACGCCTTGTCGGAGGCGGAACAAAGCAAGTTGGAAGAGAAGTTGCGTGCGGACCACGGTCAAGATATTCGCATCGCCTACGAAACCGATGCCGATCTGCTCGGTGGCCTGCGCATCCGCGTGGGCGACCGCGTGATCGACCGCTCCGTCGCCGCCAAGCTAGAAGCCCTACGCCAGCGGCTCGTCAGCTAACCAGAAACCCGTCGCCAGCCCCTTGTGGCGGCGACCGACGCACGAGCGGCTGGCAACAGACGCTTGTAAGGGAGAGCACTTTATGGCAGTGATGAACGTCGCTGATATTACTGCATTCTTGCGACAACAAGTGGATACGTTTGAAGCACCCCGCGCCAGCGAAGTCAACGTGGGCGAGGTGCTGGAGGTGGGTGACGGGATTGCGCGGGCCAGCGGCTTGAACAATGTGATGGCCCAAGAGATGGTCGCCTTCCCGCCGACCTCCAACCACGACGACACGCTCTACGGCGTGGCCTTCAACCTTGCGGCGGAAGAGGTCGGTATCATCATCTTTGGTGACCCCTCCAGCATCGAAGAAGGGGACGTGGTGCAGAGCACGGGTCGGATCATCTCGGTGCCGGTCGGGCAGGCGTTGCTGGGCCGCGTGGTGAACGCACTCGGCCAGCCGATTGACGGCAAGGGGCCGATCAACACCGACAAGCTGCGCCCGATCGAGGTGATTGCGCCCAATGTGGCCGATCGCCAGTCGGTCAACGAGCCGGTGCAGACCGGTATCAAGGCGATCGACGCCATCATTCCGATTGGCCGCGGCCAGCGCGAGCTGATCATCGGCGACCGCCAGACCGGCAAGACCGCCCTTGCGATTGACTCGATCATCAATCAAAAGGGCCAAGGGATGGTCTGCATCTACGTCGCCATCGGCCAGAAGCGGGCGCAGGTCGCCCAACTGGTCAGCATTCTGGAACAACATGGCGCGATGGATTACACCATCGTCGTCGTCGCCTCGGCCTCCGATTCGGCGGCGCTGCAGTACATCGCCCCCTACGCAGGAACGGCGATGGGCGAAGAGGCGATGTTCAACGGGATGCAGGTCAACGGCGAAGAGGTGCGGGATGTGCTGATCGCCTACGATGACCTCTCGAAACATGCGTGGGCCTATCGCCAAGTCTCGCTGCTGATGCGCCGTCCGCCGGGCCGCGAAGCCTATCCGGGCGACGTCTTCTACCTGCACAGCCGCTTGCTGGAGCGTTCGGCCCGCCTGAGCGACGAATTGGGGGGCGGCTCAATGACGGCGTTGCCCTTCATCGAAACGCTGCTGGGCGACGTTTCCGCCTACGTGCCGACCAATGTGATTTCGATCACGGACGGCCAGATCTATCTGGAATCCGACCTCTTCAACGCCGGTATTCGCCCCGCCATCAACACCGGTCTGTCGGTCTCACGGGTGGGGGGTAACGCGCAGACGAAGATCATGAAGAAGGTGGCGGGTCAGCTCAAGTTGGATATGGCCCAGTTCCGCTCGTTGGCCGCCTTCACGCAGTTCGGCTCCGATCTGGATGCCTCGACCCGCAAGCAGTTGGAGCGGGGCAAGCGCATGCAAGAGATCCTGAAACAAGGTCAGTACAAGCCGATCCCGCTCGCCAAGCAGGTGATGATCATCTACGCCGGGACGCGCGGCTATTTGGACGATGTGGAAGTCGATCGGGTGACCGAGTGGGAGCAAGAGTTCTACCGCTACTTGGATGCGAACTTCCCCGAAGTGCTGAACGGCATTGCCAACGATCCCACGCTGAGCCAAGAGATCGAAGCGGCGATGGTCGAGGCGATCAAGGCTTTCAAGCAAAGTAGCGGCTGATCGGGAATGAACGGGGTGGCGCGGTCGGACTGCGCCACCCTCTAACCATGCAGAGGACGACGAGCCTGTCCTTCGGAGGAACTGGTGGCATCTGCTAGAGAAATTCTTGGGCGGATCAAATCCGTGCAAAATATCGGCCAGGTGACGCGGGCCATGGAAGCGGTCTCCGCTTCCAAGATGCGTAAGGCGCAGGAGCGTACCGAGGCGTCCCGTGAGTACGCGGACAAGGCGCGCGAAGTGTTGGCGCACCTCGCGTCGCAGAGCGGTGCGTCGCATGCCCACGAGCTGCTGCAGGGGCGCGAGCCGGTAAAGCGGGTGGGCATCGTGCTCATCACGCCGGATCGCGGCTTTGTGGGGGGCTTGGTCTCTAACATTTTGCGCAAAACGATGCGCTTTATGGAGCAAAACACGGGCGTGGAGTACAAACTGATCACGGTCGGCAAGAAGGGTCGCACCTTCATGCGGCGCTACGGCCCCGAGATCATCGGCGACTTCGACAACCCGGGTGATGATGTGACGGAAGGGGATGCCCGGGGCATCAGTCAAGCGGTGACCAGTGCCTTCTTCAACGGTGAGCTGGACGCGGTCTACTTGGCCTATGCCAAGTTCGTCAACCTGATGCAACAGGACGCGGTCGTTAGGCAGTTGTTGCCGCTGGGGCTGGAAGATTTGAGCGAAGGGGCTGGCCCCATGTCCCATGGGAGTGCGCCCTACGAGATCGAGCCGGGGCCGGAAGAAGTGCTCGATTCGCTCTTGCCCACGCTGGTTGACATGCAAGTCTATCAAGCGATCACCGAATCCTTGGCGTCGGAGCATTCGGCCCGCATGGTGGCCATGCGAGCGGCGACCGACAACGCCAAAGAGTTGGCCGAAGATTTGCGATTAACCTACAACAAAGCGCGCCAAGCCGCGATTACGAATGAAATTTTGGATATTGCGGGGGGTGCGGAAGCACTCGCGCAAGCCGACGGCTAACGCAAAGGAGTAAAGAGGTATGGCTGAAGGAACGGTCGGAAAGGTGATGCAGGTCATCGGCCCCGTGGTCGATATCGAGTTTCCTGCAGAATCCGTCCCCGAAATCTATAACGCGGTTGAAATCAGGTTGCCCGACGGCGACACGCTGGTGGCCGAAGTGCAACAGCATATGGGGGGCAACTGGGTGCGTACCATCGCGATGGACACCACCGACGGGCTGCCGCGTGGCGTGGAAGCCGTGGATACCGGCGATTCGATCCGCGTTCCGGTCGGCCAAGGGACGCTGGGCCGGTTGATGAACGTGCTGGGCGAGCCGCTGGATGGCGGCGGGCCGGTCGAAGCGACCGAATACCACCCGATCCACCGCAGTGCACCCAGCTTCGATGAGCAAGCCGCTTCGACCGAGGTGCTGGAGACGGGGATGAAAGTCATTGACCTCGTTGCGCCCTTCACCAAGGGCGGCAAGACCGGTATCTTCGGCGGCGCGGGGGTGGGCAAAACTGTGGTGATTCAGGAGCTGATCGACACCGTGGCGAAGGTTCACGAGGGCTTTTCGGTCTTTGTGGGCATCGGCGAACGGTCGCGCGAGGGGAACGATCTCTGGCACGAGCTGCAAGAGTCGAACACGCTGCCCAACGTGGCGCTGGTCTTCGGTCAGATGAACGAGCCGCCGGGCGTGCGGTTGCGCGTCGGCCTGAGTGGTCTGACGATGGCGGAGTATTTCCGCGACGAGGGGCGTGACGTGCTGATCTTCGTTGACAACGTCTTCCGCTTCGTGATGAGTGGCTCGGAAGTGTCGGCGTTGTTGGGCCGGATGCCGAGCGCGGTGGGCTACCAGCCGACGCTGGCCACCGAGATGGGCGAGCTGCAAGAGCGGATCACCTCCACCAAGACCGGTTCAATCACCTCGCTGCAAGCGGTCTACGTCCCGGCCGACGACTACTCCGACCCGGCCCCCGTGGTGACCTTTGCCCACCTTGACGCCACGGTGACGCTGGAACGCGCCCTAGCCGAGCAAGCCCTCTTCCCCGCCGTCGACCCGCTGACTTCGACCAGCCGCATTCTCGACCCGCAGATCGTGGGGGAGTCGCACTACGAAGTGGCCCGCGAAGTGCAGCGCACGCTGCAACGCTACAAGGACCTTTCGGATGTGATCGCCATTCTGGGGGTGGAAGAGCTGGCGGAAGAGGACCGTTTGATCGTGGCCCGCGCCCGCAAGATTCAGCGCTTCCTGACCCAACCGATGAAGGTGGCCGAGCAGTTCACCGGGGTGCCGGGTGTCTTCGTGCCGCTGGAAGAGACGGTGCGCGGCTTCCGCGAAATCCTCGACGGCAAGCACGACGACCTGCCCGAGCAAGCCTTCTACATGGTCGGCACCATCGAAGATGCGGTCGCCAAGGCCGAACGGCTCGCCGCCGACTAACCAGCAACAGAACTAAGGGGCCGCGTTCTGCGGCCCCATCGTGAGGAGAGCCATGGCATCGGGAGACAAGTTAGCACTCGACATCGTCACCATTGAGCGCAAGGTCTGGGAAGATGATGGGATTGACCTGGTGCTCATTCCGGGCATCGAGGGCGAGATGGGCGTGCTGCCCAACCACGCGCCGGTGTTGACGGCGTTGCGCCCGGGGGTGGTGAAGATCAAAAAGGGCGACAACGAGGAATTCTTCGCGGTTGGTGGCGGCTTTGTGGATGTCAACCCCAAGAAGGTGGTGATCCTCGCACAGACCGCCGAGCACTCGGAAGAGATCGACTTGGAACGGGCCGAGGCCGCCTATCAGCGGGCCAAGAAGGTGATGGAAGAAGAGCCGGACACGAGCATCGGCCCCTCGCTGACGGCACGGGCCGCGCTTGCCCGCCACGAAGCCCGCCTGAAGGTCGTGCGCCGACGGCGTGGTGGCACCGGGGGTGTGCCCCATCGCCAGCAATAGGTTGACCGCCGCGCCATCTTCCCCACAATTCTAACGTGAAACGTGTCTTCACCGCACGTTTCACGTTTTTTGTGGTACGATCTTTTGAACGTTGGTACGGAAAAATGCAGAAAACGCACCGTGAAAACAAAGTAGCTCCAACACTCATTAAACTCACCAAACTCATTAAACGCCAAAGGATGCAGGGATGTTTGCAAAGCAAATCGGGATTGATCTGGGCACGGTGAACGTGCTCGTTTATGTCAAAGGCCAAGGGCTGGTACTCCAAGAGCCGAGCGTGGTGGCGATTTCGCAGGTCGACTCGCGTATTTTGGCGGTCGGACTGGATGCCAAAGAGATGCTCGGACGGGTTCCTGAGAGTATTGAGGTCAATCGCCCGATGAAAGACGGTGTGGTGGCGGATTACGAAGTCACCAAGGCCATGCTCAAGCATTTCATCAAAAAGGCGGGCGGCGGTTGGCTCAGCCGCCCCGATGTGGTGATCAGCACCCCCGCCGGCGTGACGAGTGTCGAAAGCCGCGCGGTGGAACATGCGGCCAAAGAAGCGGGGGCGCGCAACGCCTATCTGCTGCGCGAGCCGGTGGCGGCGGCCCTCGGGGCGGGGATGCCGGCTCACACCCCCACCGGCAACATGGTGTTGGACATCGGCGGCGGCACGACCGAAGCGGCGGTGGTCTCGCTCTACGGCATCGTGGTGTCGTCGTCGGTGCGCGTCGGGGGCAACAAGTTCGACGAGGCGATCGCGGCCTATATCCGCCGCAAGTACAATCTGGTGATCGGGGATCAGACCGCCGAACAGCTCAAGATCGAAATCGGCAGCGCCATTCCGCTCGACGAGCAGATTTCGCTGGAGATCCGGGGCCGCGACCAAGTGGGGGGACTACCGAAAACGCTCACGGTGACGAATAAGGAGATCGCCGAGGCGTTGGTGGAACCACTGGAGGAAGTGGTGAAGGTAGTGCGGAATGTGTTGGAGCGCACCCCGCCGGAGCTGATCAGCGATATCATCGACCGGGGCATCGTGCTGACGGGGGGTGGGGCCTTGCTGCGCCGCTTGGACGAGTTGCTGACGCAGGAAACGGGCGTTCCCTGCTATGTGGCGGAAAATGCGCAGGCCTGCGTGGCGATTGGTGCGGGGAAGGCGCTGGATGTTTACGACCTGATCGCACGGGCCGCGCCGATCAGCTAGGTGACTACGGGGGTCAGGTAGTAGGTCATACTCTGGAGGGCGACCACCGGATCGATGTAGGCCAACTGGATTCCGTTGGGGACCGTAATCGTGATCGGCGCATAGCTCAGGATCGCCCGCACCCCCCCCTTCACCAAGAGATCGGCCACATGCTGCGCCGCCCTCACCGGCACGGCCAACAGGGCGATCTTGATCTCCATCGTCTGCAACCGTTCCACCATCACCGTTTGTGACTCAATCGCCATGCCGTTAATGGACTGACCGATTTTGTCGGGGTCCACATCGAAAACGGCACGTACGCGGAAGCTGCGATGCGCGAATCCCCCATAGTTGACCAGCGCATGGCCCAGCGCCCCCGCCCCCACCACGGCCATATCCCACAACTGGTCGACATTGAGGATCGAGCGCAGTTGGTCGCGCAAGAACGGCACTTCGTAGCCCGTCCCCTGTTTCCCAAATTCACCGAAATGGGACAGATCCTTGCGGATCTGCGCCGAGCTGATACCGAGCCACTCGGCCAGCTCTTGGGATGAGGTGAGCCGTTGATCGTTCTCCACCATTAAGTCCAACGCCCGCAGATAGAGGGGCAGGCGGTTGATCACGATGGCTGGGACGGATGCGTCCATAGATACTCCAACTGAAAGACATTTGTGAAATTCGACACAATCATATCCTACCATAATTGAGGGTGGGAGCAAGCGGGTGGGGAGTTTGGTGAGTTTTGTGAGTTTGATGAGTTTTGTGAGTTTAATGAGTTTTATGAGTTTTATGAGTTTGATGAGTTTGATGAGTTTGATGAGTTTGGTGAGTTTTATGAGTTTTATGAGTTTTGTGAGTTTTATGAGTTTTGTGAGTTTGGTGAGTTTGGGTTAAGTGTTGAGGGGTGGGGAGTTAGGCGTTTGTCGGTTCCGCGCGTTTCCTCCGTTCGCCCAATCTGACAAGCGTTGTTACAATCGTAGCGATGACGAGGGATTGGCCGAGGAGGCAGAACGTGGCCCTACGTGGCGGGATCGACGACTTTCGACGGATCGGCAAAGTGGCCGAAGGGATGCGACATCTGCTTGCCGCGTGGGCCACGTCGCCTTTGCCACGCAATGCCACGGTGGTGCCCATGGATGAAAGCCTTGATCATATCAACGATGTGCGGCAAGGGTTCCAACTGGCGCTGCGGGCCGACAAAAGCCCACTCGACGAGTTGCAGGAGATCTTGCGGCAGACGCTCAACCACGTTGACCAGCAGTTGCTCGCCGCCCTGGGCTTCGTCATCAAGGATGAAATCGAGCCGCTCGGAAGCCAACTGATGGCCTTCAACCACGCCGCTGTCTCGCTCAACATGCTCTCGCATCTGCCCAGCAGCGAAGTGAGCCACCCGACCTCTCACAGCTATCAGGATCTCTCGGTGCCGCGTGGCGCAGGCGCTTGGCTGGAGCGAATCGAAGAATTGGAGCGCGTGTTGACCGACATTCAGTACGCGCGCCACCAACGGCTCAACCATCAATCGCTGCGCCGCACCCACGCCTACTTCGACGCCTCGGCCTGGCTCGTCCGCCAGCATCTGGAACGCTTTGCTTGAACGTCCGAGCGTTGATACCCAGAAAGCGCGGGGAACGAAAGAGGAAGGTTGTAGCGTTGAAACGGAACAACCGCAGAAAGCGCGGAGAACGGACAACGCCTAACTCCCACCCCCTCAACGCTTAACCCAAACACTCATAAAACTCATAAAACTCATAAACTCCCATGGGCGAACAACGCTTTCTCGACGAAGCGCGAATCTATGTACAGGCCGGTGACGGCGGCAACGGTGTCGTCGCTTTTCGGCGTGAAAAGTATGTGCCGCGTGGCGGCCCGGCGGGGGGCAACGGCGGCAAGGGGGGGGATGTTTATCTGCAGGTCGATCCGCAGATGAATACGCTCTACAAATTCCACGGCAGGGTGCATTTCCGCGCCGAGCGGGGCACGCACGGCTCCGGGATGAACCAGCATGGTCGGCAGGGCGACGATCTCTATGTCCCCGTCCCTGCGGGCACCATCGTGCGCGACGCCGACAGCGGCGAAGTGCTGGGTGATCTGACGGAGATCGGTGAGAGCCTGTTGGTGGCCCAGGGCGGCCGGGGCGGTCGGGGCAACGCCAGCTTCAAAACCAGCACCAATCAGGCCCCCCGCATCTCCGAAAAGGGCGAGGCGGGCCAAGAGCGTTGGCTGACCCTTGAGCTGAAGGTGATCGCCGATGTGGGGCTGATCGGCCTGCCGAACGCGGGCAAATCGACGCTGCTGAGCGTTATTTCGGCAGCACGCCCCAACATCGCCGATTACCCCTTCACGACGATCACACCGAATCTGGGTGTGGTGCAGATCGGCGATGCGCCGCCCTATGTGGTGGCCGATATTCCGGGGCTGATCGAGGGGGCGCACGAGGGCAAGGGGCTGGGCGACCAGTTCTTGCGCCACGTCGAGCGCTGCAAGCTCCTCGTCCACCTCGTGGATGGGAGCGCGGACGACCCGCTGGAGAATTTCGAGGCGATCAACAGCGAGCTGGCCAGCTTCAACCGCCATCTGGCCAGTCGTCCCCAACTGGTGGTGCTCACGAAAGCGGATCTGCCGACCGTGCAGCAGCAAGAAGGCGCGTTGCGCGACGCGCTGGAAGCCGACGGCTACGCGGTGATGACGATCAGCGCCATCACGCACGAGGGGCTACAGCCGCTCCAATATCGCATCGCGCAGATGCTGGCCGAGTTGCCAGCGCCGGAGCCGGTGGTCGAGGTCACGCCGATCTACCGACCGCTGGACGACGACAAGCAGTTCTCGGTCGGGCGCGATACCGACGGCGCGTGGCGGGTGACGGGGGTCGAGATCGAGCGCATCATCCAGATGATCAATTGGGAGCAGGAAGAGGCGATCGAGCGGCTGCAGCGCCAGTTCCGCGGCTTGGGGATCACCCAAGCCTTGGAACGGGCGGGGGTGGATATGGGGGATACCGTGCGCGTGGGTGAGGCGGAGTTCGAATGGCTCTGAGACGGGGCATTTTTGGCGGCAGCTTCGACCCGCCGCACCTGGGCCATCTGCTGTTGTCCGAGCGGGTGCGGGAAGCCCTGTCGCTCGACGTACTGCACTGGATGCCCGTGGCCCAATCGCCGTTCAAGCAGGGCCACGCCACGACCGACGCGGCCCACCGCATGGCGATGATCGAGGCCGCTATCGATGGTAATCCACGCTTTGAGCTCTCCGATGCCGACCTCCGCAGCAAAGCGCCGCATTACAGCGTTGATTTGCTCCGCGAATTGCGTGGCCGCTGGCCCCACGACGCGCTGATCTTTGTGATGGGCGGCGATGCCTTCAACGGCTTTGATCGCTGGCATCGGCCCCGCGAAATCTTGGCATTGGCGACGCTGGCCGTCGTGGGGCGGCCCGGCGATCCGCTGGAGGTCGAGCGGTTGACCGCGCAGTGGCCCGAACTGCGCGACCGGCTGGCCGTCGTCGAGATGCCCTTGATCGACCTCTCATCGACCGACATTCGACAGCGCGTCGGCGCGGGGCTGTCGATCCGCTACATGGTGCCAGCGGCGGTACGGCGGTATATCAGGCAGAAGGGGCTTTATCGGACGGACTGATCGACATCGTGCCGAGAAAGCACCACAAAAACGGCGGTTTTCGACGGCTGTCTATGACTCCCGCAGCACCTGCCGTGCAATGACAAGGCGCATGATCTCGCTGGTTCCTTCGCCGATTTCGGTCAATCGGTTGTCGCGGTAGAGGCGTTCGACGGGATACTCGCGCGAATAGCCCATGCCGCCGTGTATCTGGATCGCTTGGAACGTCGCCCGTTCCGCCGCTTCAGAGGCGAAGAGCTTCGCCATTGCGGCCTGTTTTCCGAAAGGCTTGCCCGCATCCTTCAGCGCCGCCGCTTGGTAGAGCATCAGCCGCGCCGCTTCCAGCTCCATCGCCATGTCGGCCAGCTTGTTCTGGATTGCTTGGAAGTTGGCGATCTCCTGCCCGAAGGCGACCCGTTCCTTGGCGTAGGCAATTGAATGGTCGAGCGCCGCTTGGCCGAGGCCCAGCGCCATCGCCCCGATCGAGATACGGCCACCGTCGAGCGTCTTCATGAACTGGATGAATCCCTGTCCCACATCGCCGACCCGGCGCGAATCGGGGACGCGCACCTCTTCAAAGAAGAGCGAAGAGGTGACGGAGCCTTTCAGCCCCATCTTCGGCTCATTTTTGCCAATCACGTAGCCTGCGTCGCCCCGCTCCACGATCAGATTCGTGATCCCCTTCGACCCTTTGTCAGGATCGCTGACCGCTGCCACGATCACCCAATCGCCGATGCCGCCGCTGGTGATCCACATCTTCTGGCCGTTGATGATCCAATCTTCGCCGTCCCGCACGGCACGGGTGCGTAGCCCCGCCGCGTCCGACCCCGTCTGCGGCTCGGTCAGGCCAAAGCCCGCGAAACTTTCGCCACTGGTCAGCCGGGTCAGGTAGCTCTGCTTCTGCGCTTCGGTGCCGTAGTAGTAGAGCGGCGCACAGGCCAGCGAGATATGAGCGGCGTAGGTCAGGCCCGTAGAACCACAGGCGGCAGAGATCGCTTCGGTGGCGATCACGTACGCCACCGTATCCGCGCCCGCCCCGCCATATTCTTCCGGATAGACAAGGCCCATGAAGCCCGCATCGGCCAGCGCCTTGAAATTTTCATAGGGGAATTCGCCCGTCTCATCCACATGTTTGGCGTTGGGCGCAATCACATTCTGGGCGATGTCACGGATCGTCTCTCGAATCAGACGATTCTCATCGGAAAGCTCAAAATTCACGGATAGATCTCCTTTGATCGACGGTCGTTGCTGCCCGTGATTATACGTCCTGTGAGGGAGGGAGCAAGGGGGACGGCGTTTGATACATTACGGCGTGCTGGGGTTACGGAACGGGGGGCATGGCCCTATCGTTTCAACGCTTCAATCCTTTTCGTTCTGCGTTCGGAGCCTGCCCTGAGCGGCGCCGAAGGGAGTGCAGTCGTTCGCGCAGCGTCCGAAGGAGTAGGGAGCGTGTCGAAGGGTTATCGTTCGACGCTTGATACTCCCCACGCCATGAGTACAATTCCCCCATGTCAGAGTCATCATTCCAGTGCCGGTGGGACTGCCTTCAAAAGGAAATCGTGGCGGTGGCTGAGCGCTGTGGCCGCAACCCCTCAGAAATCACCGTCGTAGGGGTAAGCAAGGGTCATGCGCCCGAAGCGCTACAAGCCGCGTACGACGCTGGCTTTCGACGCTTCGGCGAGAACCGTGTCAGTGAGTTGTTGGAAAAGCAAGCCGCGCTCGCGCTGCCGCAGGCGGAGTGGCATTTCATCGGCCATTTGCAAAGTCGTAAGGCCAAAGCGCTGATCGGTCAGGTCGATCTGATTCACAGTCTCGATCGGCTATCGTTGGCGCAGGAGCTGTCGAAGCGGGCGGTCGCTGCGGAGCGCACGGTGAGGGCGTTGTTGCAGCTCAACGTGAGCGGCGAGGAGAGCAAGGATGGCTGGGAAATCGCCGAGGAAGCGGATGAAGCATCACTCCTACATGACCTAGATGCGATCTTGGCTCTGCCGCAGTTGCAGATCGACGGGCTGATGACGATGGCGCCCTATTACGAAGAGGCGGCCCGTACCCAGCCCCTTTTCGCCCGACTGTACGAACTGCGCGAACGTTTACGCCAGCGATATTCCGATTTACCGTTGCCCATTCTGTCGATGGGCATGAGTAACGATTTTCACTACGCCATTACCGAAGGCGCGACCCATCTGCGGATCGGTACGGCCCTCTTTGGCCGCCGCCGCTACGACCGTTAGCAACAAGGAAGAACGAATGCTTGTCCAAATCGTCGGATTGATCTTCACTATCATCAACTGGCTCGTGCGGGCCCGTATCCTGATGTCGTGGTTGCCCATGCTGGGCGTACGCCTCGACCCCTACAACCCCATCGTTCGATTCCTGATCGACTCGACCGACTGGCTGTTGGAGCCGTTCCGCCGGATCATTCCGCCGGTCGCCAATATGGATTTCAGCCCGATCGTGGCGATCTTGGTGCTGAATTTGGTGCAGAATATGGTGATGGGGCTGTTGACGAGTGCCTAAACCAGCGTTCGATGCGACCCATGCCGCGAAGGGAGAAGAGCGATGAGCCGTGCACGATGGTCTAGGGTGAAGTATCTCGGTTTTAGCCTGATGGTGCTGCTCTCCTTGATGGGCTGCGGCGGGGGAACCAACGACGTGGGAGCGGCGCAGGAGCCAGCGGTGAACCCAACGATGAACAACCCAGAGCAGAGCAATGGAGCAGAGGCCGTGCAACGGGCCGCGATCACTTTCTTGGCGGATGCGCTGGAGGTGACGCCGGCCGATGTCGAGGTCGTTCGCTTCGCGGCGCGGGAGTGGCCCGACGATGGGCTGGGCTGCGACGCCGAGAGCGGCGGCGGATCGCCGGTTGCGGGCTATCACCTGCTGGCCCGCGTCAACGACAGTCAGTATGATGTCCGCACCAACGGTGACGGCTCGCTGATCGTCCGCTGCGAAGCGACGACGAGTGAGCGCGGCGATGACACATCGCCCGAAACGCAGCAGGCCCGTGCCTTCCTCGCCGAGCAGCTCAACGATGTGCCGGATAGCTTCGTGTTGATCGAGAAGAAGGCGGTCACTTGGCGGGACGGCTCACTCGGCTGCCCGCAACCCGACGAAATGTACATGATGGCCCTGATCGATGGCTATCAGTTCATTTTCGAGCGAGGTAACAGACGCTTCTACATCCACACCGACCAATCCCTCGACCAGATGATCCTCTGCGACAACCCCGAAGAGCCGTTGAATTAGCGAGCGCGCCGCTGGCCGATCCGCGACGACGGATGAAGGGGGGAATTGAGAATGAAGAAGTTTAGGCTTGGCCCAGGGTTCTGGATGGCGGTTCCGATTGAGAGGTTGGTGCCATATATCGGCCCTATCTCCGGCACCCGTCGACGTCAAACCTCGTAACGCCACAAACTCATCACCGCTCCATCACTTCAACGTGTAACAACGTGCGCGTCTCTGCCACATCGGCATCAATCTGCGCGATCAGCGCCTCCAACGAGTCAAACTTGGCTTCGGGGCGAAGGTAGTGGGTAAATTCGATGGTGATCCATTGATCGTAGAGGTCGCCCGTCCAATCGAGGATATAGCTTTCGACGTTGCGCGCCACATCGTCATCGAAGGTGGGGCGCACCCCGACGTTGATCGCGCTGGGCAACCGTTGTCCGTCGGCCAGCCAGGTATAACCGGCGTAGATGCCATCGGCGGGCAAGGCCAGGGTCGCGGGGGGGACCACGTTGGCCGTTGGGTAGCCGATGGTTCGACCCCGTTTGGCGCCGTGAACCACAACGCCCCCCAGTGTCACAGCACGGCCCAGTAACCGCGCTGCCTCGTCCATTGCGCCTGCTGCCAGCGCCGCCCGAATACGAGAACTGCTGATGATCTCGCCCCCGTCAGAGAGCAGCGGCAGTGAGTCAACCCGAATGCCGTGCGGTTCCCCCCACGCTTGCATGAAAGCCACATCCCCTTCCCGCTTGTAGCCCATCGCAAAATCGCTGCCGATCCAGATTTCGCGCGGGCGGAGCGCGTTGTGCAACTGCTGCATGAAGTCGGCGGCGCGGGTCTCCATCAGCGCACGGTTGAAGGTGAGCAATCCCAGCAGATCCAACTCAGCCGCTTCCAACAGGTCGATCTTCTGCGCGGTGGTCGTCAGCAGCGGTGGCGGTCCGTGGGGTCGCAAGACGGTGGCCGGATGGGGGTCGAAAGTGATGAGGGCACTCTTCACGCCCAACGCGGCGGCGCGGTCGTGGACATGGTTGATCAGCGCCTGATGGCCCCGATGAACCCCGTCAAAGTTGCCGATCGTCAGGACCGATTCGCCTACGAAGGGAGAAAAGTCATCACGTAAAAGTTGCATGGATCGCTGGGTCAATGCGCCGAGTGCGGCGAATTTTGTGGAAACGCCTCAGTGGCGCGTCGGTACCTTGTGAGTTGGGAGTTTAGGCGTTCTGGCGTTCAGGAGTGCGGAGTCAACGGGTGTCCTGGCACGGTTGGGTTTTTAGATGGCCACTCTGCATTGCGTTGTAGATTCAAGATATGGACCCCGTCGCTCTCTATCCGTTCGGCGCGCTCAGGAAGACTTTCTGCGGCTGCCAACCGCGATCGGCCCGCCACCTGACGATGGCGACGAGGTTGCCCGCCGCGTCGAGCGCGCGGACGGGGCCCGCTTGGGAAAGCAGCGGTCCGTCGAGCGACTGGCCACGCGAAAGCGCCAGGTGCGCCGCCTCATCCACAGGAAAGGACGGCAGATGGGAAAGGCCCGCACCCAACGGCAGCAGCCAGCCGCGCAAGGTCGCGGGGTCGGCCGCGCGGATGGCAGCGAGTGGGGTCGCCTGCGCCAAGCTGAAATCGCCAATCGCCGTCCGCCGCAGCCCGCTGAGGTGCGCCCCCACCCCCAGCGCCTCGCCCAGATCGTGGGCGAGCGAACGGATGTATGTGCCCTTGGCACAATGGACATGTAGCGTCAAATAGGGCGGGGACCAGTCAGATAGCGTCAGCTCGTAGATCGTGACAGGCCGGGCTTCCAGCTCGACCGTTTCGCCGCGCCGCGCCTTCTTGTAAAGTGCCTCGCCCCCCCGCTTTAACGCCGAGTAGATCGGCGGCTTCTGTAGGATCTCCCCGCGAAACGCCGTAAGCTGTACGTCGATCGTCGCCTGATCCGGCAGCGGCCCGTCATGGGTCGAAACGATCTCGCCGTCGGCGTCGTAGCTGTCGGTGCGCTGCCCGAGGTGCAGTTCGGCCTCGTAGCGCTTGTCGCGGGCTAACAGATATTCGAGTGTGCGCGTCGCACGGCCCAAAGCGACCAGTATCAACCCCGTGGCCAGCGGATCGAGCGTGCCCGCATGGCCGACCTTGCGCTGGCCCGCCGCGCGACGCACCGCTTGGACGATATCGTGGGAACTGATGCCGCCCGGCTTGTCGATCAGCAGCAGGCCGTCCATCAGGCGAGCCAACGCGGGGCAGCGGCTGTGAAATGGCGACTGGCGAAGGGCGAAGGGGGTGCTGATAATCCGTCTTGGCGCATCTTACAGTTGTCGCTCCGATAGGGTGCGGACGCGAGGAAGGAAGGCAGCGGGTAGCCCGCCTGCCCTAGCGTCGGCGCAGCCTTGTCGCGCGGAACGAATTCCCGCGGCTGGTGTCCCGCCAGCATCAGCCCACTCCCCCAGGGGTCAGACCACAAAACACATGGGCACGCGCAACGTTTCAGCTACGCCCCGCTATCCGTGTGCGACGCTGAGACCAACCGCTTCGCAGCAGGCACGATCTGTGCCACCGCCTCGTCGAGTGGCAGCGCGACCGTGGCCCCCGCTGCCTGGGCGTGACCGCCACCGCCCCACTCGAGCGCCAGTGCCGCAACGTCAGTGTCGGGATTGGAGCGGAACGAGAGGCGGGTCTGGCCGTCCTCTTGCTCCACAAAAAGAATGGAGAGCGCCACGCCGCGCACATTACGCAGGAAGGAAACAATGCCACTCCCATCGCCCTCCGAGGCATTCACCGCGTTTCGATCCACGAGGCGACTCAGCGCGTAGGCCACGCCATCCTCGATGGTCGCCGTGGCAAGGACGCGGCCCCAAAGCATGGCATCGGCCTCGCTCTTCAGCGCGATCCCCTCGCGGATGATGTCGGCGAGCGGTGCGCCCCGCCGCATCAACGAGGCGACGGCATCGAGCAGTTCGGGCGTGGTGTGGTCGGTGGTGAAGGCGTTGGTGTCGGTGACGCAGCCGGTGGCAAGGCAGGTCGCCGCCCGTTGATCGACGGGCCACGCGGCCTGCAACGCCAGCGCATAGACCATCTGCGCGGTCGCGGCGAAGCGGGAATCGACCCAGCTTTCGTCGGCAAAGCCGGTGTTGGTCTTGTGATGGTCGATCGCGATCAGCGGCGGGCGGGACGGATCGTTAAGCGCAGCGCTGAAATTCGCCCCGTAGCGCCGCTCGTCCGAACCATCCAGCGCCACGATCAGGTCGTGATCCGCCACCGGCAGGTCGGCGACCGTCTCCGCACCGGGCAAGAAGCTCAGATTCGCCGAGAGCGGATCGGCAAAGGAAACGGTGACCCGTTTACCCAAGCCGCGCAGCAGCCACATCAGCCCCAACGCCGCGCCGACCGCATCCCCGTCCGGCCGCTCGTGGCCGAAAAGGATGGGCCGTTCGGAAGCGACCAAGCGGTTGATCAGACGGTCGATCGTCGCCACGCTAGACGTCGTCTGTCTCATCCAACACCGGCGGATTGACGCGCCGCTCTTCTTCGATCTGGTCGAAGAGATCGAGCACACGCTGGGTCTCAATCGCCGCGTCGTCGTAGCGGAAGCTCAGATCGGGCGTGTAGCGCAGATTCAACTGCTCCGCCAGCACGCCGCGGAAGAAGCCCTTGGCATGGGTAAAGGCCTCTTCGACCTCTTGGGCCGAATAATCCTCATCTTCACTCACGAAGTAGATCATCGCATGAGAGGCGTCGCGATTGACCGATACGCGCGTCAGCTCCACCATCTGCAGGCGTGGGTCATCCACATCGCTCAACAGGCTGGTGCTCAAAAGTTCTAGGATTCGGCTGTTCAGTCGCTCTTGTCGTCGAGTCATGGTGATAAGTGTAAATTCGTTAGTACCTGATCAACGGTCTCATTCGTTGCACTGACGTGGGATGACCCCTTGCAGGGGCGGCGCGCATCGTGGCTTGGCATTGTACTTATGTCAACGACCAGCACCGGTTTGCGCTGCCCCAATCTGAACCCTCAATCGTGTGAGCGCTTAATTCACCCGCTCCATCTGGTAGACCTCGATGATGTCACCCTCTTCGATGTCGTTATACCCCTTGAGGGAGATGCCACATTCGAAGCCTTGGGCGACCTCGCGCACATCGTCGGTGAAGCGGCGCAACGTTTCGATATCGCCCTCCCACAGCTCTTCTCGACCGCGCAGCAGCCGCGCCTTGGCGTTGCGCAGCACTTTGCCGTCCAGCACGTAGCAGCCCGCGATCTTGCCACGGCGCACACTGAAGACCTGGCGCACTTCGGCCTTGCCGATCGTGACCGGCTCGTAGACCGGGTCGAGCATCCCGCTGACCGCCCGCTCCATGTCGTCGAGCAGTTGATAGATGATATTGTAGGTGCGAATCTCGACATTCTCGCTCTCGGCCCGTTCGCGCGCGCCACGATCCGGCTCCACCCCGAAGCCGAGCACCACTGCTTCCGACGCCGCCGCCAGCATCACATCGCTTTCGCTGATGGCGCCCGTGTCGGCGCGCAGCACCTCGATCCGCACCTCTTTGTTGTTCAGCTCTTTCAGCGAATCAGTGATCGGCTCCAGCGAGCCATCGACATCGGCTTTCAGAATCACGTTCAGCGATTTCACGCTACCCGCCTGCAGTTGGCGGTAGACATCTTCCAGCGTGATGCGAGCGGGGCCGCTGCCCGCCTGCTTCGCCAAGCGTTCTTCGACGATGGATCGCGCCAGTTTGTTACTCGCCACCACGCCGAAGCGGTCGCCCGCGCTGGGGGCATCGGGTAGGCCGAGGATCTGGACGGGGGTGCTGGGGCCAGCGCTCTTGATGCGTTTGCCCTGCCAGTCGAACATGGCACGGATGCGGCCCGCCACGGTGCCCACGACCAGGCTGTCGCCCTGCTTCAGAGTGCCGTTCTGAACCAGCAACGTCGCGGTGACTCCCTGTCTGGGGTCGATCACACTCTCGATCACCACGCCCTGCGCGTCGCGGTCGGGGTTGGCGACGATCTCCTCTTGGTTCATGTCGTTGACGATGAGGATGTAGTCGAGCAGTTCGTCGATGCCCGTGCCTTGCAGGGCAGAGGTGGAGACGACGGGCGTTTCGCCACCATACTGTTCGGGAATCAGCCCCGCGTCGGCCAGCTCACTGTAGACGCGGTCGGGGTTGGCGTTCTCGCGGTCGATCTTGTTGAGCGCCACAACGATCTGCGCCCCCGCCGCCCGCACGTGGTCGAGCGCTTCGTAGCTCTGCGGCATCATCCCGTCGTCCGCCGCCACGACCAAGACGGCGATGTCGGCACCGCGTGCCCCGCGACGCCGCATCGCGGTGAAGGCTTCGTGGCCCGGCGTGTCGATGAAGGTAATGGTGCGCCCCTGTTTCTGCACTTGGTAGGCGCCGATATGCTGGGTGATGCCTCCTGCTTCGCGGTCGACGACGCGCGTCTGACGAATGCTGTCCAGCAGGGTGGTTTTGCCGTGGTCGACATGGCCCAAAATGGTGACGACGGGGGGACGAGCGGCTAGCTTATCCTTCGGCTCGTCGCGGTAAAGGCGCATCCGATCGGGCGCGGCAGGCCCTTCGTCAACGACCGGCAGCTCTTCGAATTCGGGTTCGGCTTCGGCAATGGTGTAACCCATCTCTTCCGAGACCAGAATGGCCGTGTCCAGATCGAGCGTTTGGTTGATGTTGGCCATTACGCCCATGCTCATCAACGCTTTGATGACGGCAATCGGGTTGTTGTCCAACCGTTCCGCCAATTCGCGGACGGTTAAAGGCTCATCAAGGATGATAGGGTTACTCATTCTTCTCTTCTCCTCCATCGTTATCCCCGATGCCGTTCCAACGCGAGATCAGTCGTTCATGGGCCTGCTCTCGTGGCGGAGGGGCATCGCGGACTATTCATTTTCTGCTAATTCTTTGGGCAGTGCAGCGGCGTGCGTGGCGAATTGGTCGCGCGTTGCCCCATCAAGTGCCACTTTCAGCGCCCGATCGACCAAGCGGTGGGCCAGCGCCCGATCCCAGCAGTGCTGTTGGGCGCACAGGTAAGCGCCCCGGCCCGCGGCCTTCCCCGTCGGGTCGATGGCGACGCTGCCGTCCGCGCCACGCACCAAGCGGATCAAATCCCGTTTGTGGCGTGCTTCGCGGCAACTGATGCAGCGTCGGCTCGGCTGATGTTTCGCCATCTTACGTCACCGCATCCTGCATGGAACGACGGGGCAGCCCCCAGACGCTGCCCCGCATTTCACCCTTACCAATTTTTGTCCTCGCTCCACGGGCGAGGCGAGCGACTGGGCTTGCCCCGCTTGCGACTGCTGCTGGAGGCGTCGCTGTCGTCATCCTCCCAGCCGCCGCGCGAGGAGCGCTTGCCGGGGCCCTGTTGGCCCTTCCTGCTCTTCTTTTTCTTGTCGCGCCGATTGCGCTCCAACGTCTCATCCAGCGATTGGGCTTCGCCCCGCTCGTTGAGGGTGTAGAACGGGAGGCCGAGGGGCGATTGTGGCGTTTCCGCCACCTCTTCTTCCTCGTAATCGTCCTCTTCGTCCAGCCAGTCGTCGTAAGAGGGCTGCGGTTGGGGCGCTGCTTTCGGCGTTGGCTTGGGCGCTGGCTTCCGTTGTTCGGGCATCGACGCGGGCGCAGGTTGCGCCTTGGCGGGCGGCGTTTTCTCGACAACGTCCGGCGCGGGTTGCGCTTGGGTCGGCGCCGCTTTTTGCACCGGTTCCGGCGCGGCATCGACCTTGCTCACTCCCTCGTCCGCTGGCGCGGCCACCGCTTCTTCCGCCGGGGCCAGCTCGTCAAAGGCCAGCTTGTCGGCAGCGGTCGGCGCGACACTCTCCGTGACTGCGTCCGCTGCGGGCGCGGCCTGGGCTTCGGCCAACAATGCTTCGGCAGCGGCCAAGCGCTCGGCCTCTTCCTGACGTTGGCGGGCCACCTTGGCCTCGTAGGCAGCGTGGCGGGCGGCCAGCCGATCCCGCTCTTCGTGCATCTCGCTGGCGTTCTTGATGTCGATCCGCCAGCCGGTCAGCTTGGCGGCCAAGCGGGCGTTCTGCCCCTCCTTGCCGATGGCAAGGGAGAGTTGGCGATCCGGCACCACCACGACGGCAGTACGACCCTCCTCGTTGCCCGGATCGAGCAACGTTTCCATCACCTTGGCCGGGCTGAGCGCATTGGCGACGTAGATCGACTCGTCGGGGCTCCAGGCCACCACGTCGATCTTCTCGCCGTTCAGCTCGTTCACGATATTTTGGATGCGGATGCCCTTCATGCCGACACAGGCGCCGACCGGATCGACCCCCGGCTGCATTGCCGCGACGGCCACCTTCGAACGCGCGCCCGGTTCGCGGGCGATGGCGCGTACCTCGACCGTCCCGTTGGCGATCTCTGGCACCTCCATCTCCAGCAGACGGCGCAACATCTCTTTGTGGGTCCGGCTCAGCGTGATTTGCGGCCCGCGCGTAACGCGGTTGACATCGGAGACGAAGCCCCGCACCCGCTGACCGACGCGGTACCGTTCGTTCGGAAGCTGTTCGCTGACGGGCATCACCGCCTCGACCTTGCCCAAGCTCAGACGAACCAAGCCGTTGCGCGAATCGACCGATTGGACCGTGCCGAGCACGATTTCGCCCTCGCGGCTGGAATATTCATGGAAAGCGCGATCCCGTTCGGCCTCGCGGATCCGTTGCAGAATGACCTGCTTGGCCGTCTGGGCCGCGATGCGTCCAAAGTTGCGCGGGGTCCGTTCCTCGCGCAGCGTGTCCCCCACCGCGACATGGTCGCCAAACTTGGCCTGGGCCTCGTCCAACGCCAGTTGCGAGCTGTCGTCCTCAACCTCGTCGACCACCCGCCAATCCACAAAAACACGCGCCTCGCCCGTGGTGCGATCCATCTCAACTTCGATGTTGGGATCATGCTCGAAATCACGGCGATAGGCCGCTTGCAAGGCGGTTTCGATCGCGTCAAAGACGACATCTTTACTCAAATCGCGCTGATGGCAGAGCGCGTTTAGCGCCATCATAAATTCATTGTTACGCATCGCTCTTGGCCTCCTACACCACCCTATTTTTGTTTAGACACAAGGCCCTACAAGCAGAAAAGTGGGGCAGGCCCCACTTCTCAGGTACGAGAGTGCTATTCTGGTGAGGATTATACACCCGTGAGCGAGGTTAGGCAAACGATGGGTGGATTCGGGGTGTACGCACGAGTGGTGCCGCGTTTTAGAGGAGCGCGCTTCCACAAAAGAAGGAGCGGAGGGAGCGGAAGGAGCGGGGAGATCATCAGGGCGGCTATCCTTGCACCGCCCCTGTCGGTCCAGTAACTCCCTTCGACTTTGCGCAGGGCAGGCGCCTCACGTCACGGGCCGATAACAGCCCGCAGACGCTTGGGTAGCACGACTGGTGCCTACAGCCGGTGGATCGAGTCGGCGTAGTGATTCGTTTTGACCAAATAGAGAGAGTAAAGTATACTAATTATGGTACGTCGTCAACGAACCGTATGACCGCTACGTACTTGTCGCACAGCCGTTCCCCCCTTTCGGACATTTTCCCTGCAATTTCTGTCATTGCGCCTGTCGTGGCTGCGTTGCTATGCCGTGCGGCATGACTCAGTTGCTGTTATCTCTACCCAATCAGGCACCCACCCGTCACGTTTGCGATGTCGGTGCATGGCGTTCGAACCGCCCTGGCCCATTTGGAGTATTCGACCCACTATGGATATTGCACAACTCGAGCGGATGACGCTGAGCGACTTACAAGAAGTTGCGCGTGGCATGGAAATGAGCGGCTATAGTCGGCTCAAAAAGCATGATCTCATGTTTCGGGTGCTACGAGAAAAGGCCGAAAAGAAGGGACATACCTTTGGCGGCGGGGTGCTCGACATTGTACAGGATGGGATTGGCTTCCTGCGTGCCGAGCATCTGCTGCCCGGCCCCCAGGATGTCTATGTCTCTCAATCGCAAATCCGCCGCTTCGGCTTGCGCACGGGCGATATGGTGATCGGCCAGGTCCGCGATCCGAAGGAAAACGAGAAGTATTATGGCTTGATCCGGGTTGAAGCGGTCAATGGGGTGAACCCCGAGCAGGCCAAGAAGCGGCCCCACTTCGAAAAGTTGACCCCCATCTTCCCCCGCGAACAGATTATGACCGCCACCGACCCCAAGATTCTCGCCACCCGCATGATCGACATCCTCTCCCCGATCGGGCGCGGCCAACGCGGGATGATCGTCTCGCCGCCGAAGGCGGGGAAGACGACGATCCTCAAGCAGATCGCGAATGGCATGACAGAAAACCACACCGATCTCCATATGATGATCGTGCTGATCGGGGAACGGCCGGAAGAGGTGACGGACATGGACCGCTCGGTCGAGGCCGAGGTCTTCGCCAGCACCTTCGACGAGCCGGTGCAGAGCCACGTTCAGGTCGCTGAGATGGCGTTGGAGCGAGCCAAACGGTTGACCGAGTCGGGGCGGGATGTAGTGATCCTGCTCGACTCGATTACGCGTCTGGCGCGCGCCTACAACCTGACCGTGCCACAGAGTGGGCGTACCTTGTCGGGGGGGATCGACCCCGCCGCCCTCTATCCGCCGAAGCGATTCTTTGGCGCGGCCCGCAACGTGGAAGAAGGGGGCAGTCTGACGATCATGGCGACGGCGTTGGTCGACACGGGCAGCCGTATGGACGATGTCGTCTATGAGGAGTTCAAGGGGACCGGCAATATGGAGCTGCATCTGAACCGCCGCCTCGCGGAACGCCGCATCTACCCCGCCTTTGACATCGAGCGTTCCAGCACGCGGCGCGAGGAGTTATTGCTGGCGCGTGACACCCTGCAAAAATCGTGGACCTTGCGTCGCATGATCAGTGCCCTGGGGGGCACGGAAGGGTACGAGGCGATGGTCCAACGGATGGAAAAAACCAAGAACAACGACGAATTTTTGGCCACCCTCAACGTCGATATCCTCTAAAATCGCCGCGATTCCCCGATCGCCCGTGCGTGACGCGCGGGCGATTTGTCGGTCGATTGCCCTACGATTCGCCTACGAGCCTCCACTTTTCCGCCCCCTATCAACTGATGTGGGTTGCAATTTTCTCAATATCCCGTATAATCGGCGGAACTTTGTGGGTAGTTGAACTTTTTACAAAAGGCTTGAACCGTTCATCTACACCATTTTGTACCCATCCCTTGATCGGCCGCTCGCCGCATTGCGGCCCGTCATTACGCTATCAACCTTTCCTAGGAAATTGAATATGGCTGACTATCGAGCGACTTCTACGCTACGCGCTGTCAAATCGCGTGAGAAAGAGCACGAAGGCTCTCCACATAGCCCAACCTTATCCACTCCTAAAAAATCTGTCGATTTCGCTTCACTTCTGCGCCGCATCCATGTCTATGCGCGCTATTTGCGTCGCCTCCGCCATGACCTCCCCCTGATCTCCCGCTACTCCGTCCACGGTGTGGTGCTGCTGTTGGCGGTGGCGGTCAGCCAATTCTTCGCCGCGGATCTCTCGGGATGGCTCAACGATGGGATTCGTCCCGAAAGCACGGTCGTTTCCGATGACGGCACGGTCGCGTGGACGCAGGTTGAAGGGGCCAACGACAACGCCCTGTTGGACTGGGGGGTGGCGCCGCAAACGATCATTCCCGAATATGCCGCGCTTGAACGGCAGGAACCCCTGACCTATACGGTGCAGGACGGGGATACCCCCGCCAGCATCGCCGCGCTCTTCGGCTTGCAGCCCGGCAGCATCGTCTGGACCAATCAATCGGACGATGCCGAAGAGGGCCAGTTCTTGCTGGCGACGGGGCAGCCATTGACCATCCCGCCGGTGGATGGCGTTGTATACACGGTGGAGCCGGGTGACACGGTCGCCAGCGTTGCCGAAGCGTACAACGTCGAACCTTCGGCGATTCAGGCGTTTGCGGGCAACGGTCTGGACCCTGCCGCGCCCGCCCCATTGGTGGTGGGTCAACAGTTGGTCGTCCCTGGCGGTCGGATCGAGTACAGCCCCCCGCCACCGCCACCGATCCCCACCGCTGTCCCTCAGACAAGTACGGCATCGAGCAGCAGTTCCTCTAGCTCCAGTAGCGCCAGCAGTTCCAGTAGCGCCAGCAGCGCCAGTAGCGCCAGCAGTTCCAGCAGCTCTAGCAGTGCGAGTAGCTCCAGCAGCACGGCAGCGACCCAAAGCTCCGGCTACGGTGGATCGACGGGTTATTTCCGCTGGCCGACGGTGGGGCGCATTACCCAATGGTCCAGTTCGTGGCACACCGCGCTCGATATCGCGAACAGCACCGGCACGGCGATCTATGCCGCGGATGGCGGGTGTCTGGTCTGGTCGGGGTGGGATAACACGGGCTACGGCTACTCAATGGTGATCGACCATGGCAACCTGCGAACCCGTTACGGCCACATGTCACGCCTCTACTACAGCTATGGTGACTGTGTGAACAAGGGCACGGTGATCGGTCTGATGGGTTCCACCGGCAACTCGACCGGACCGCACCTCCACTTCGAAGTAATAATCGAAGGGTACGGGCGCGTTAACCCGATCGGCTATCTGCCGTAAACGCCCTCGCAAATCGAAACGCCCTCGCAAGCGCGGGGGCGTTTTTTGTGATGGGCCTCTGTCTCTGTGGGCCCTATGCCAGTCGTCGTACCGGGGCGAGAGGCTTTGGGCATGGGGAATGGCGAATCGGGTGGTGCGAAGGCTGTTTCATCGTGCTGCCAACGCGAATCGAGAATCGGGGCACCTCGCTCAACAGGGATGTGCAATGACCAAGCTCCTTCAGCTTCGTCGCGGTACGACGGCCCGGCGGGGCCGCTTCGACTGGCAAGCCCCTTAAACGCTTTCACACCCGTACACCTTCACACCTTCACCTCCGCAACGCCGCCAACAACGCCGCTGGGTCGTCGCGGAAGGTATCGCGGGGCAGACGGCGCTCGGCCAACGCCAACACAAGGCGGGTCAGCGCATCGTTCAAGGGGGTGGCAATGCCCAACGCCTCGCCCTGCGCCGCCACCGCGCCGTTCAGCACGCTGACCTCGCTCTGCTCCTGCCCGGCTTCGAGCGCGAGGTAGAGCGAGGGCATCTTGCCGCCGCGTCCCCCCGCGACCATCCGTTGCATGATTGGGCGCGTCAGCCAGAGCGGCAGTGCAAAAAGCGCCGTCATCTGCGGTCGCACGGGGTAGCCGGGCAGCGAGGTCAGCTTCAGTCCCAGCGCTTGCATCACGGCATCTGCCTCGCGCAAGGCGCCGATTTCAACGCGGTAGAGGCGCGGATCGGCCAGGGTTTGAGCCGGAGGCCAACCGAGCAAAGCGCTACTGGCGTTGCCAATCATGTTGAGCAGCAGCTTCGACCATTTCATCGAAGCGGCATCATCGCATTGCCGCGCCCGAAAACCCGCGCTTTGCAAGGTGTCGAGCAAGGGCTGGACCGGGGGGCCACCGTTGGGGTCCCACGCGGCCAAGGCGATGCCTCCCTTATCATGGCTGGCAAGGTGGGCCGGGCCGATCACTTCCACCGGTGTGGTGATCGAGGCCGCCACGACCCGATCGGCGCCGACCGCTTCCGCCGTCAACGCTTCGCTGCCCACCCCGTTCTGGAAGGTGACCAGAGGCGGTAACGGCCCGTTCCAAGCGTTCAATTCTGCCAACAGCGCGGGCAGGGCATGAAAACGGGGCGTAAGGAACAGCCAATCATAGGGGTCAGCCGCCAGCGCGTCGGTCAGCGCGGTGTGGACAACGGCGGCGCGTGTGACCAGCAGTTCGTCCCCCAATTGCAGACGCAAGCCGTCGCGGGCCACCGCTTCTTGCAGCCACGGGCGCCCTACCAGCGTCAAATCGTGGCCTGCCCGTGCCAGCCGCGTCGCCAGCAAACCACCGATCGCGCCCGCGCCAACGATTAAGATGCGGGCCATGGTTGAACGAGAAACAAGAAGCGTTGGAAGGAGAGACAGAAAGGGCGGAAGAGGAAAAAGCGCAGGAAACCGTGAGTTAGGGGTGAAGCGTTGAAGCGCCCCCTGAGCGTCAAGGGTAATGCCTTCGCCATTCGCCCGCCCCGCTCGGCCTCATCGGATGGGGCGGGAAATGAAGGCACCAACGGTTAGCGCCCTGTCCCAGCGTCGCCCCCAACGCGACGCTCGGTGCCCGCGAGGATGCGACGGATGTTGGGGAGGAGTGAGTAGCTGATCAACAGGGCCGTGCCGATGCCATAGACGAGGTAGTCGGCGGGGACGCGGCCCCACGCCACGGCCACAGCAAGCCCGATGGGCACGAACAGCGCAAAGAGCAACGACGCCAGCGAGGACATGCGGCTGAAGAGGAAGGTCACGATGCCCAAGAGACCGCCCAGCAAGGCGAGCGGCCAGTGGAGCCAGAGCAGCCCGCCCCAGTTGGTCATCGTCCCTGCGCCCCCCTTGAAGCCCAAGAAGAGGGACCAATTGTGGCCGAGCACCGCCATCAGCCCGGTGAGTGCAGTCGCCAGCGTACTGCTGTCCACATATCGGCCGACCAGCCCCATGGCAATCGCGCCCTTGAAAATATCGAGGAAGGCGGTGAGCAGCCCCGCCAACTTGCCCGCCGCCCGATAGACATTGGTGCCGCCGGTGCGGCCACTACCGACGGTGCGCGGGTCCACACCGTGCAGCTTGCCAATCATCAGACCGGTGGGAAAGGAGCCAAAGAGATAGCCGATCAGCGCGGCCAGAAGGAGTGTCACAACCCTACTCGAGGTAGCCTTCGACCGCACCCAACAACACTTGGCCCATGAATTTGTCCATTCGTTTGTAGAGGATGTGAATCCGCTCGGCTTCAACGGGCCGCGTGAAGGTCGGTTGCTGCACCATCAGGTCGATGAATCGATCACGGAAATGTAAAAACGCCCGAATCAAGTCAATCATCTGCATGCCACTCGCAGCAGATTGCATTCCGTAATGGCGGCCAATTTCACGACTCTCGTCCAACAAGCCGCTATCCCCTTCTCGATCCGTCAGGTATTGGGTGAGCATCCCTAGCAACCGTTGTCCCACATGGCGCAGATCGACACGATCGGCGGGCTGAAACGCCGCTTTCCACGGTTCGTCTTGGCGTGGGGCAACCACAGCACCCACGGGGGAACTCTCTCGGTCGCTCCCGTTCTGTCTAAGGATTTCCTGTTGCGCATACCGACGGTGGCCGCCGGGCGTACGACGCGCCCGAATCCGCCCCTCATCCGTCCAGCGGCGTAAGGTGCTCGGATGAATGCCCAATTGTGCCGCCGCCTCGCTCAGCGTAAGCCAAACTTCCATAGTCAAAATCTCCCGTCGTGATGATGCCCCGCCACCCCTGCGGCGCGCCCGCAGCCTCCCCGTCATGACGACAGGGGGAGACGGTTGCTGATGGGCAAGGGGTGGCGCCGCCCACTCCGCAAGGGGTACAGCGCCCGCTCAGGGATCGAGTGTCGTCTCTTTCTCTTCGGCACGCTCTACACTTTGCAGGCGCCGTCGCTGCCCCATCGGTAGCTGACGTTGCCTTTCGTAGCGCGTCATCTCGCGGGTGATCGCGCTCTCGTAGCCAATTTTCGCCAGCGCCATCGTGGGCAGGACTTCTCGATTCTCGTCCGCTCTCAGGTAGAGGTAGCGTACGATGTCACGCAGCATGGCCGTGCCAGGCACCGCGATGAGGGCGCCGGGAACCCCAAAGAGTGTCCCGCCGATCAACAGAACCAGGATGATGAGGGCGGGGTGGAGCGCCACCGCATCTCCGATCACCTTGGGCGAAATGAAGATGTTGTCGATCTGTTGGACGACGATGAAAAGGATGAGAGTCAGGACTCCTTTTTGCGGATCATCCAAGAAAGAGACCAGAAGCGCCGGAACCGCCCCCAAAAACGCCCCCGCAAAAGGCACCAACGCGAAGAGCGCCGCCGCCACCCCCAACAGGAGCGCATATTGGACTTTGATCAATGTCAAACCGATGGTGATGAGGAGCCCCAGAATGGCCGCAACGGCCAACTGCCCGCGCAGGTACGCGCCCAAAACCTGATCCACGATGATCCGTATGGCTTCGACATCGGGGCGCCACTCATGCGGCACGATCTTGATCAGTCCGCGGATCACGGAGCTTTCATCGCTGAGGATGAAAAAGAGCCAGAAGGGTAAGATGATCAAGCCCAACAATGAGGCCGCCACCCCCGTCACCGCGCCCAGCGCCGTGCGCAATGCCGTTACGATGGGGGTCAGCAAGGTGGTGGCATCGTAACTGCCGATCTGTTGCTCGATCTGATTCTGCCACTCCGGTGCCAGAAGCCGCTGGTACTGTTCCAATGCGTCGGTGGCGAGCGCGATGATTTGGTTGAAAAGGGCAGGCAGATTGTTGATGAAGGCGACCAACTGCGCGATCAACGGTTCCAACAGCGCCCGACCGAACAGGTAGAGTAGGATGGCGACCAAAATGTACACGAGAATGATCGCAACACCACGTGCCATTTTGCGGCCTTTGATCTCGCGCGGCATCCTCGCTTCGAACCAATTGACGAGGGGCGAAAGCACATAACCCACCACCAGCGCGATGGCGAAGGGCAAGAGCACCGCACGTGCCTGCCAAAGCATGGTAAAAACGATAAGGAAAACGACGATGGATAAGATCAGCCGCGGCTTGCGAAGGGTTTGCATCATTCGGGTCGCTTTCTATCCCTGAAGAGGGTCCTATTCTATCAGCGAGCGCCGTAATGCGCCAACGAATCCGAAGCGCTCTGCCCTGCCAAAAGTTGGCCTCTGCGCCCGCATCAACTATCGTTTTACGAAAGCAACGACAGAGTAACCGAGCATACCTTATGGATCAAGAGCAATTTATCGAGAGCTTCGACGAGTACCAGCAGCAGCGCTACGAAAAGCTGCTGGCCTTGCGCGACAACCAAATCGAACCATACCCCATCGACAGTGAGCGGACGCACGACAGTCGTGCCGCCGTCGCGCTTATGGATGGCGTAGCCGAGGGTGAGGAGGGGCCGGAGGTTGCGGTCGCGGGTCGGATCGTGGCGATCCGCAAAATGGGCAAGGCCTCTTTTCTGCATATCGAGGATCGGAGCGGACGCATCCAGCTCTATTTGCGGAAGGACGAGGTGGGCGAGGAGAGCTATGCACGCTTCAAAGCGGCGCTCGATCTGGGCGACATCATCTCGGCGGCTGGCCCGCTCTTTCGCACCCGGACCGGCGAAGTCACCGTGCGGGTGACAGGCTGGAGCCTGCTGGCCAAGGCGCTGAACCAGCCGCCAGACAAGCACCACGGTCTGACCGACACCGAGCAGCGCTATCGGGAGCGGTACGTCGATCTGCTGGCCAACGACGAGATTCGTGAGTTGTTCATTACCCGATCGCGGATCACCAGCTTGGTACGCCGCTTCTTGGAAGATCGAGGTTTCATCGAGGTCGAAACGCCGGTGTTGCAAAGCCTGTATGGCGGCGCCGCGGCCAAAGCGTTCACCACCCATCATGAGTGGGCCAAGCGCGATCTCTATCTGCGCATTTCGCTGGAGCTGCACCTCAAGCGGTTGATCGTGGGCGGACTGGAGCGGGTCTTCGAGATCGGCCGAAATTTCCGCAACGAGGGGCTATCGTGGAAACATAATCCCGAATTCACGATGTTGGAAGCCTACCAAGCCTATGCTGATTTCCGGGATATGATGGAACTGCTCGAATCCTGCTGGGTGAGCGTCGCACAGGCGCTCAATGGCCGATTGACGCTGGATTTCGATGGTCATACCATTGACCTTGCGCCGCCTTGGCCGCGTCATACCATGCGCAACCTGGTCTTGTCCGAGAGCGGCATTGATCTGTACGCGGCCCACACCCTGCCCCTGCTGCGTGCCGCCATTGCAGCGCAGGGATTGCACATCGACCCCCAACCCACTTGGGGCAAACTGGTCGATGAATTGTTCAGCACCGTGGTCGAACCGAAGCTGATCCAGCCCACCTTCGTCATGGAGTATCCCTATGAGCTTTCCCCCTTCGCCAAACAGCTTCCCGACAATCCCAACTTCGTCGAACGGTTCGAAATGTTCGTGGGAGGCATGGAGGTGGCCAACGCCTTCAGCGAGTTGAACGATCCCTTGGAACAGCTCGAACGCTTCTTGGATCAGCAGCGTCAGCGCGAAGCGGGAGACGAGGAAACAACCCCGATTGACCTTGATTTCATCAACGCCTTGATGTACGGGATGCCGCCCACAGGCGGGATTGGGTGGGGGATGGACCGCATGGCGATGCTCTTCACCGGTCAGCGCAACATCCGCGAGGTGATCCTCTTTCCGACCCTGCGTGCGACCCCCACGGACGGAACGGCGACGCCGAACAGTTGACGCCGGGCGCAGGACGGCGTGTGGAGCATGGAGAATAGAGCCGTCACGCGCGACGGCGCACCACGGAGAATGAACGTGGCACGTGACGATGTGGGGGTGGACGGCTGTGTGGGCGTGAGGGGGGACGGCCTAGCAAAGCATTGAACGATCAGGGGATATACTAGTACAGACGGGCTGAAATAGGGCCGTAGTTGGGGCGGCCCTCTCCCCCGCCGCTTCGCGGCACCCCCTCTCCCGGAAATCAGGAGAGGGGGCATTTCGGCAACACTCCAACCCTCGCCTTACTTACGCCCACAGGTACGAGCCGCCCATGCACCATGCGCACCCCCTAGCCCCTACGTTTGATACAGAAATGGGGCGGCGACGCGCGCAAACAGGCCTGTTTTCAGCGCAGAAGAATGGGGTGATGATGAGAACTGTAGGATCGCTCTCCCTCTGTGGTCGGCGACGTCAATTCACCCCGTTCGTTACGCCCGCACGCCAATACGACAGTAGGTCCCTCGTCGCTAACTCCCAACTTTCAACTCACCAAACTCATCCAGCGCCATCAACAATTGCCTCTCAACCCAATCCGTGCCACACTGTAGGGGTTGACCGATCCTCCCACCTCACAGCCACTGTTCCCTACCACATGAAGGAGTTCACATTATGAAGCGACGAATCATCGTTGGACTCTTCGTCCTTTGCGTCGCGGTCGTCATGGCTGCGCTGCAACTGCCGACGGAGAGCGTACAAGCAGATGGGGCCGCGCAGATCGATGCGCGGGTGCTCGAAGATAGCGCCAATGGCCAAGTGGCCCATTTTCTGATCGTGCTGAAAGAGCAGGCCGATCTGTCGGGCGCAGCAGCACTGCGCAGCAAAGAGGCGAAGGGTCAGTTCGTCTTTGAGGCCCTGACCGACGTGGCCAATCGCACCCAACCGGCAGTCACCGATCAATTGGACACCCTGGGCTTGGAGTACCGTGCCTATTGGGTGACCAACATGATCGCCACCAGCGGTGATCGTGCCGCGATTGATGCGATTGCGGCAAACCCCGCCGTCGCCCTGATCGAACCCGATCTCGTCGTGCATTTCGACGAGCCGGTCGACATGGTCGCCGCCGATGATCTGAGTATGGCCCCCGAGTGGGGCTTGGTTCGCATCAAAGCGCCCGACATGTGGGCCGCAGGCTTTGATGGCACGGACGCGGTCGTCGCCAATCAAGATACCGGCATCGACTGGGATCATCCCGCGCTCCAAAGTCACTATCGCGGCTGGAATGGCTCCAGCGCCGATCACAACTACAACTGGTGGGATGCGATCCACAACGATATTGGTGGCAACGGGACCAACCCCTGTGGCTTTAATTCCCAAGTGCCCTGTGACGACAACGGTCATGGCACGCACACCACCGGTACTGCGGTGGGCGACGATGGTGGGAATAACCAGATTGGCGTCGCGCCGGGGGCCAAGTTCATCGGTTGCCGCAACATGGAAGAGGGGGATGGTCGCCCCTCCACCTACACCGAATGCTTCCAATTTTTCATGGCCCCGACTGATCTGCAGGGGAACAACCCCGACCCCTCTCTCGCGCCAGATGTCGTTTCCAACTCGTGGGGCTGCCCGCCCAGCGAGCAATGTACGGTGACGAGTCTGTTAGACGTCGTGGACAATGTGCGCGCAGCGGGCATCTTCATCAGTGCCTCGGCGGGGAACGAAGGCTCCTCTTGTGGTAGCGTGCAGAACCCAATCGCGATCTTTGATGCATCGACCAGTGTCGGTGCGACGAGCAGCAACGATGCGATCGCCAGCTTCAGCAGCCGCGGGCCGGTGACGGTGGATGGCAGCAACCGGCTGAAGCCAGATATCTCGGCCCCGGGTGTTAGTGTTCGCTCCTCGGTCCCGGGTACGGGCTATTCAAGCTTTAGCGGCACCAGTATGGCGGCGCCGCACGTCGCGGGCGCGGTGGCGCTTTTGGTGGACGCCGTGCCGTCGCTGTCGGGCAATGTTGACGCCATTGAAGCGGCCATGTTGGACGGTGCGGATCCGAAGACCAGCAGCCAGGATTGTGGGGCCTTCCCCGGCGCCTCCGTCCCGAACGCCGTTTACGGTCACGGTATCCTGAACGTCTGGGCCGCTTATCAAGCGGCGAGCAGCGGTGGCGCCACGCCGACGCCCACCCCACCGACGAGCAGCATTCAGCTCAGCTCGCTCAGCTCGAACGACGGGGGGGCCATGCCGTGGTTGGCACTCTCGATGCTCGGCCTGTTGGGCTTGGCCGGTGGGGCCTGGCTGAGCACACGCCGCCGTTAAACCACACTCACTCAAACCAAAGCCCCTCTTCCCATTGTGGAAGAGGGGCTTTTGATTGCCCGCGCTCTTTTTCACGTTCAGGGCAATAAGGCTCAATCCTGCAGGGTTTGAACGTTTCTAGTGCTAGTGGATTTTGTGGTTGCAGTCGGATGCCGCTCTGCTCTAGAGGATTCCTACAGAATTGGTCCAACAAATTGGAAAAGGCGCTTCGAAGCCCTCTATCCCCTCCGCTGGGGGGCGGAGCCATTTCACTTAACTCGTTGCAATCGACAACATACTTTCACCGTAACCACAACATCCTACAGCATCAGCAACGTTTGAAGGCTTGAACGCTTGAACGGTCACCGATACCCCTGGGCTTGAATGTTGAAGAGATGGGCGTAAGTCCCCGCTAGGGCCATCAACGCTTCGTGGCTGCCCAGCTCGGCGATGCGGCCATCTTCGATGACGGCGATGCGATCCGCCATGCGCACGGTGCTGAAGCGGTGAGAGATCAGCACCGCCATGCGCCCTTCGGTCAACGCGCGGAACTGTTGGAAGATCTGGTATTCATGGCGCGCGTCGAGCGCGGCGGTCGGCTCATCCAGCACCAGCAGTTCCGCCTCCCGCATGAAGGCACGCCCAAGCGCCACCTTCTGCCATTCACCGCCGCTCAGCTCGTGGCCATCGCGGAACCAGCGCCCCAGCACCGTATCATAGCCATGGGGCAACGCGGAAATCACCTCGTCCGCATTGCCCTTCTCTGCCGCCTCCCTGACGCGTGCGTCGTCGTCCATGGCGTCCCATTGCCCCAAGCCGATATTCTCGCTGGCCGAAAGATGGTAGCGCACAAAATCTTGAAAGATCACGCCGATCTTCTGTCGCCATTCGGTAATGTCGTACTCGCGCAGATCGACGCCGTCCAGATAAATCGCACCCTCGGTCGGGTCGTAGAGGCGGGTCAGCAGCTTGATGAGTGTGGTTTTCCCCGCGCCGTTCGCGCCCACCAGCGCCATCTTCTCGCCGGGGCGCAGAATCAGGTTCACACCGCGCAAGGCCCAACCCTCCCGCCCAGGGTAGCGGAACGAGACGTCGCGGAACTCGATCCCCTCTTGAATCCGCGCTGGCATCGGTTGGGGCTTTTTGGCCTGCGCCATCTGCGGCTCCAGCGCCAAGAAGCTGAAGAGGTTACTCATAAACAAGCTGTTTTCGTAGAGACTGGTCAAGCTGCTGAACAGCCCCTGAAAGGTACTCTGGCTCTGACGAAACACGCTCAGATAAACGGTCATGTCCCCCAGTGTGATCGTCCCTGCGATCGTGCGCAGGACGATCCACGCATAGGCGAGGTAGTAGCTGAGCGAGGTCAACAGCCCCCACCCCACGCTCGCCGCGCTGCGCCGCCGCGCCAACACCTCGTCCTCCTCGTACAACTGGGTGAAGATGCGACTGTAGCGGTCGAGCAGCGGCTCCCCCACCCCGAAGAGCTTGATCTCTTTCACGTTACTGTCCACCGTCAGCAGATGCTCGTAGTAGGTCATCTTGCGCCGTTCCGGCGCGCGCCAACTGAGGATGCGGAAGTTGAGTTGGGCGAAGCGGTTCTGCGCGATGAAGGTCGGAATGGTCGCACAGAAGAGGATCAGCGTCAGCAGCGGACTGAAGCGGATCAACAGTAGCGCGAAGGAGGCGAGTGTGATCAGGTTCTGCACCAAACCGAAACTCTGTACCACGATCTGCAGCCCACGGCGGTCGGCCTCGCGCCGTGCATTCTGAAGTTGATCGTAGAAATCGGCATCCTCGAAATAGCTCAGGTCGAGCGCCAACGCCTTGCGGATGATGAGCGCGTTGATGTGCAGGTTCAGCCGCGCGTTCAGCACATGCTCGGCCAGCGAGCTGAGCTGGCGCAGCACGCTGGCCATCGTGATCAGGACGAACTCCAGCCCCAAGAGCGGCAACATCGTGCGCAGCCCCTGCATGGGGGCTTCAGCGCCGATCAACCCCACGATGCGGTCAACGATCCAGCCGCCGACAACGGCCTGGCTGGCCGGCAGCAAAGAGAGGATGATCGTGAAGATGAGCATGGCGACCGCCATGGGCGCGCTGGCCGCCCAGACCAATTGAAAAGCGCGGGGAATGTTGGTGTAGGCTTCGCGCCACGAGGCGACGCGCGCGCGCCATGAACGGGGCGCTTCCTCATCGGCACGCTCCAACAGCGAGCTATCGACCTTCGGGCGGCCCTCCGCCGCCTCTTTTCCCTTCATCGACGGTTGTCGCGATCTGTCTGGCCCACGACCGTTGGGGGGATTCGTCTCTGCCATCGTCCACTCCTATTGAACCCTGCTATCTAGCAATCCCTATGTCTACGCGAACGCAAGTGAGAAGTATACCCCATCCCTCCGACCGATGCTGACTGGGGCGGGGTGTGCGTCATATTTTGGGACGGCTCCTGTTACGCGCCGCAAGCGAGCGCCTCAGCCTATGACAAGCGCCATGCCTACGTCGCAGGACGACCCGCCCCGCCCGATTCTTGATGGTCAACAGCAGAACCCCGTTACAATGTCCCACCTCACCCCATTCGCCATTGCATTGACGGGGCCTTATGCTACCATAGGCCATCAGAAAGGAATCGCTATGAGCCAACAGGCCCTCTATCGCAAATGGCGCTCCAGCTCCTTCGACGAGCTGGTCGGACAGCCCCACGTCGTGCGCACGCTCACCAACGCCTTGCAGAGCGACCGTGTGGCCCATGCCTACATTTTCAGCGGGCCACGCGGCACGGGCAAAACGTCCTCCGCCCGCATTCTGGCGAAGACGATCAACTGCACCGCTGCGCCCGAGGCTCGCCCCTGCAACGATTGCCACCTCTGTCGCAGCATCAGCAACGGCACCTCGCTCGACCTCATTGAGATTGATGCGGCCTCCAACACCCAAGTGGACAAGGTGCGTGAAGCCATCGTCGAAAAGGTCAACTTTGTGCCGAGCGAGGCGCGGAAGAAGGTCTACATCATCGACGAGGTGCACATGCTCTCCAACAGCGCCTTCAACGCGCTGCTGAAGACGATCGAAGAGCCGCCCCCCCATGCGATGTTCATTCTGGCAACGACCGAGCTGCACAAAGTGCCAGAAACGATTCTTTCCCGCTGCCAACGGCTTGACTTCCGGCGCATTCCGGTCAGCGAGATCGCCGATCATCTCGCCTTCATCCTGTCGCAAGAGGGGATCGAGGCCGAGCCGGAGCTGTTGGCGCTCGTGGCGCGGCAGGCGACCGGCTCGATGCGGGACGCCCAAAGTCTGCTCGATCAACTTATGGCCCACGGGGGTGATCGGCTGACGGTGGCCGATGCCCGCGCCGCGCTGGGCCTCGCCTCGCTGGAGGCGGTGCAACAACTCGTGGCGCTAATTCTGGCGCAGGATATTGGCGCGGCCCTCTTACTGGTCAACGATCTACTGGATCAGGGGACTGACCCACGCCAGTTCTTGGCCGATCTGCTGGATCATCTGCGCGCCTTGTTGTTGACCCTGGCGGGGAACAGCAGCCAGTTACACGACTTGCCGGAAGAGGCGATCCGCCAACTGGAGGCGCAGCGGGGCCAAATCAAACCACGGGCGCTGATCGAAATCATTCGACGCTTCACCCAAGCGGGGTCGGAGCTGAAACTGGCGCTCCAACCCCAACTGCCGCTGGAACTGGCCATCGTCGAAGCGGTGCTGGCGCTGCAAGGGCAGGGGGACGAAACAGTGCTTTCCGCAATGCCAACCGCGGCGCCGCGCCCTGACCCCGCAGCGGGCCGCCCTCTGTCGGCGCTGCGCGAGCCGCGCAACGACTATGCCCCTGCCCCGCCAGCGAGCCAAGCTCCCACGGCGCCCGACACGGGAGAGAGCCCGCAACACCCACCGACCCACGAAGCGGAACCACGCGCCGCAACGCCCCCCCCTGCCCCCACCGTGCCACACGCCGCTCATTCTTTGGCCTGGTGGCAGGCCGAGTGGGAGGCCGTGTTGGCACGGCTCGATGACATGGGCGAAACGGGTCAACGGGCGGCGCTGCGGCTGAAGTTCGGCCATCCGCATGAGGTAGACGGGGCAAAACTGGTAATCGGCTTCCCCTTCTCGATCCACAAGGAAAAGCTGGAAGCGCCCGCCGACCGCCAAGCCATGCTGCGCGCCCTGCGTGCCGTGGGCGGCGAAACGCTTGAGGCTGAATTGCGTCTTGTGCCGCGCACCGCACCCGCATCCAGTCCACCCAAAACGAAATTCGAGCTGGCCGCCGACGACCCCGTCGTCCAAGAGGCACTCCGCCACGGTGGTCACATCGTCGATGTCTATCAATCGTAGAAACCGAATATCCGAGGAGGAATTATGTCAAGACGAAATTCGAGTGGCCGTCGCAGCAGCCGACGGCCCAGCAGCGGGGGTGGTGGTGGCATGGGCGGCTTCAACATGCAGGGCGGCGCGGGCGGCCTGATGGCCCAAGTCCAGAAAATGCAGCAAGAGATGGCAGAGGCACAAGAGTCGCTGAAAGACGAGATCGTTGAAGCGACCGTCGGCGGGGGTATGGTGACGGTGCGCATGAGCGCGGCGGGCGAATTGAAGGGCATTGAGATCAAGCCCGATGTGGTCGATCCCGACGATGTCGAAATGCTACAAGATCTGCTGCTGGCCGCCTTCAACGAGGCGCAAAGCCTGGCCGCCGAAGCGACCGAAGAGAAGATGGCCCCCTTCACCGACATGCTCGACATGGGCAGTCTGGGGGGACTGCTGTAGGCGGGCACGGGGACGGCTCGCCTTGTTCGCCAAGTTCACAATCCGTCCTCTACGGCTCATAGAAAAGAGCGAGTGGAGAATGGCAGCTTGGATTGCATGGCCAAGCGATCTGCCCCTTCTCCATTCGCCATTCCCCACACCTTATTGCCCCGTGCTTCAAGACTAATCGGTTAATCCCCCCTACAAAGGACCCCACATGGCACTCCTGCCTGCGCCCATCGAACGGCTGATCAACGAATTCTCGCGGCTGCCCGGGATTGGGCCAAAGACAGCGTCACGCCTGACCTTCTATCTGCTCCGAATGCCAGAAGAACAGGCCATGTCGTTGAGCGAGGCGTTGCGGGAGCTGAAGGCGAGCATCGTCACCTGTCAGCGCTGCTTCAATCTGTCCGAGTCGAATCCCTGCGAAATCTGCGCCAGTTCCATGCGCGACGGGACATTGCTGTGCGTGGTGGAAGAGCCGTTGGATGTGCTGGCCATCGAGCGGACGGGCGAGTTCAAGGGACGCTACCACGTTTTGCACGGCGCGATCTCCCCAGTGGAGGGCATCTTGCCCCACAACCTGAAGATCAGCGAATTGCTGGGCCGTGTCGAGCGGGAGCCGATCGAGGAGCTGATTCTGGCCACGAACCCCAACCTTGAGGGGGAAGCCACGGCGAGCTATATCCAGCGCCAACTGCAAGGCCACACCTTGCGAATTACGCGGTTGGCCCGCGGCCTACCCATGGGCGGCGACCTCGAATATGCCGACGAAATGACCTTGACCCGTGCGCTGCAGGGCCGCGGCGCGATGTAGGGTGCGCGCGAACGGGGCTCTTCCCCTGTTGCGCTCGGTTCGTTTCAGGAAATAGGCAAGTGAATGGCGAAGGGTGAATGGAAAGCGGTGGGCCAATTCCCACCATGCGTCGCGCCCTCTTTTCCTTAGGGCATGCTCAGATCGATCTCGCTCACCGGGATGCGCGGCGGTCTGCAGGACTGGGGCTGCCGTTCCGTTCTGCGTTAACTGCTCTGCGTTTCCGTCCAATTTGTTCTTTTCACATTTTTCCTCTATAGTCGCTGTCCGTTCCCCCAAAATCTCTTGTAACGAGGAGGTACCTGTAGCCTATGCTCGAATCCAGGTGACAACCGTTAGACTTCCGTGAGTTGGCAACCCGTTCATCCCCCATCCTAACCCACCCAATTACGGAGGCATTGTGTCTAAGACAACATCGACATCCCCACATCGTATCACTGTTGTTAGCATCATCGCGCTTCTCGCGCTCGCCATCCTTTTCCTCTTCCAACCGGGTGCGATCAACGCACAAGAGTTTGGCTCGGGCGGCGCCCTCGTACGCGAAGGGGACCAAGGCGAGGTGAAGGGCGACAAGGGCGAACCCGAAGCCGTCACCATCGTTTCCCAGTTGCCGGGCGTCAGCGAGAGTGCGGCGATGCCAGAGGCACCGCTCGTGAGCGTCGCCGGGCAGGGACAGATTATCCCTGGGCAGTACATCGTTGTCTTCCGCGAAGGGACGCAGCGGGTTGCCGATCTGGCTGAAGCCCTCGTTGAACAGCACAAGGGCGAACTGCTCTACACCTATGAAAGCGCGCTGCAGGGTTTCGCGGCCCAGCTTTCCGACACCGCACTCCAAGAAATCCGCAAGCACCCCGCTGTCTCCTACGTCGAAGCGGACACCATTGTCACCATCGTCGACAGCCAAAGCCCGGCCACATGGGGCCTGGACCGCATCGATCAACGCAACCTCCCGCTCAACAACACTTACGTCTACAACGCCACGGGTGCGGGCGTTCACGCCTATATCGTCGATACGGGTATTCGACTGACCCACCAAGAATTTAGCGGTCGTATGGGCAACGGCTACGACGCCGTGACCAGTGGCGGCAATGCCAACGACTGCAACGGCCACGGCACCCACGTGGCGGGCACGGTGGGCGGCACCACCTATGGCGTGGCAAAAGCCGTCACGTTGCACCCCGTGCGCGTGTTGAGCTGCAGTGGCTCCGGCTCGAACTCGGGCGTGATCGCGGGGGTTGATTGGGTGCGTACCAACCACCAATCCCCCGCCGTGGCCAACATGAGCCTGGGCGGTGGCGCGTCGACCGCGCTCGACAACGCGGTGACCAATGCGATCAACGCGGGGGTCACCTTTGCCGTCGCGGCGGGCAACGACAACCGCAATGCTTGTAACTACTCGCCTGCTCGCGTGCCGTCCGCCATCACGGTGGGCGCCACCACGTCGAGTGATGCACGGGCCTCCTACTCCAACTACGGTAACTGTCTGGATATCTTCGCCCCTGGCTCCAGCATTACCTCGGCTTGGTACACCAGCGACAGCGCCACCAACACGATCAGCGGTACGTCGATGGCCTCGCCCCACGTCGCGGGTGTGGCCGCGCTCTACCTGCAGAGTAATCCCAGCGCCAGCGCCACCACGGTTCGCAACGCGATCGTGAACGGCGGCACGACGGGTGTGGTCTCGAACGCGGGCAGTGGTTCACCCAACGTGTTGCTCTATTCGCTCATCACGGGTGGTGGAACCAACCCGACGCCGACCCCGCCGCCCGCACCGACCTCTACCCCCGCGCCTAACCCGACGGCCACGCCGCCCCCCAGCGGCGGCAACGTTTTGCAGAACCCCGGCTTTGAAAGCGGCCCGGGCGTGGCATGGAGCGAATCCTCCAGCGGTGGCTACACCATCGTCTCCACCAGCCGTCCACGCAGCGGCAGCTACAGCGCCTGGCTAGCGGGATACAACAATGCGGTCGATTACATCTACCAATCGGTCACCATTCCGTCCAACGGAACGCTGAGCTACTACTGGCGAATGGAGACCAATGAAACCAGTACGCGGGCCTACGACTGGATGGACGTACGGTTGTACAACAGCAGCGGTCAATATGTGACGACCCTCCGTCGCTGGGACAACGGCGATGCGAAGAACACCTGGTCCTACGACTCGATCAACCTTGCGAGCTATGCGGGCCAGACGATGTACGTCGTTTTCTGGGCCGACACCGACTGGTCGTTACCCACCAGCTTCTTCGTCGACGACGTAGCGCTGCAATAACCACGCGCCTGACGCAACCAAAAGAGCCTGCCAGATTGGCAGGCTCTTAACTTTTTCGATTCGGTATAGTGTCGCCGATTAGTTGACTGCGCCGCGTGGTTTCTAGTCGCCGACGGCGGCGCTGATCTGCTGCTGACGGCGTTCGCGCAACAGATAGGCGGTGATTTGGCGACCTTCGTCGTAGCTGGCCTGTTCGATTCCCCGCCCGACCTCACGTACGAAGAGGGCCTCAATGCCCTTTTCTGCGTCATAATCTGGGTAAAGCGCAACGAAGAGATCGTGGATCTTTTGGCGTTGGAAATCGCTGACCGCGCGATGGCCGCGCCGCCCAGTGCCGTTGCCAGTCACCTTGTGGAATCCGCGCCGCTCCGTCGCCTCGGTCGGCGTTTGGGCCGCGTCCTGGGCGCGGCTGACATCATCGGCGCTGGCCAGGCCACTGCCCGGCAGCACGCCGTAGCCCATCATCGAGAGGGCGCGGCCAATCGCGCTTGTCTCGGCCACTTCCCACGGGTGGGCCGCCTCGTAGCTGCTCCCACCGACCCGCCGCGAGGTGGCGATGCCGTGGCGACGGCCATAGACCTCGGATTCCAGCGAGACCATCAGAGTGAGCTGCTCGTCATTGTCGACCAGAATCACCGGATCCTCGAAGCGTAACTGCTTCTGCTGGCGGCGGTGATCCTCGTTCGCCATCGCAATCTTGCCGTCCACGTTCATGTAGGCTACTTCTTGCTTGGTCCACTTCCCGTCCACGCGCCGCACTTGCTCCAACACGCTGATATAATCGACGAATTCCTCGTGGCGCACCGCACCGATAGTCGGCGCTTGCTGACACAGTTCGACCAGTTGTTCTCGGTTCATGATCTGCTCCTGATCTCGTTTCTCTCTCAACCTGCCATCATTCTACCATTGAGCTGCGACAGATTTCGCAATTGTAAGGGGCGGGTGAGGTTGGGAGTTTGATGAGTTTGATGAGTTTTATGAGTTTTATGAGTTTTGTGAGTTTTGTGAGTTTTGTGAGTTTTGTGAGTGCTGGGGTGAGATTTGGTTTTTCTGCGTTCGGAGCTTGCCCTGAGCGAAGCGAAGGGTTCTGCGTTCGGAGCTTGCCCTGAGCGAAGCGAAGGGTTTTGCGTTCTGCGTTCCAAAGTCGACCCCAAAGCCATCAATAACCTGGCCCATCCCCCTGCCCAGAAGCGGCCCGATCACTTCTGCGTTACCTTCCGTTGCAACGCTTGAACGCTTAAGCCGTTCTCCGTTCTGCGCTATAATGAACGGCCAACAACGAGAGAGAGTGTGTGACTGTTATGCGTAGCTATCGCGCCCCGAAGGGCATGCAGGACTGGACGCCGGACGAACAACGATATTACCGCTGGATCGACGAGACGGCGCGGGCGCAGGTCGCGCGCTACGGCTTCCTACCGCTCACGACCCCCATCGTCGAGCTGACGGAACTCTTTGCCCGCGGCGTCGGGACCGGCACCGACATCGTGGAGAAGGAGATGTACTCCTTCGAAACGCGCGGCAACGAACAGTTGACCATCCGTCCTGAATTTACGGCGGGGATGATGCGGGCCTATGTCGAGCATGGGATGCACAACCTTCCCCAGCCGGTGAAACTCTATGCCATTGGCCCCCTGCTCCGCTACGAACGGCCCGGCATGGGCCGCTACCGACAGCACACGCAGCTCTCGGTCGAAGCGGTGGGTGAGGACGATCCGGCCCTCGATGCCGAGCTGATGACCGTCGCTGCGGAAATCTTCGAGGCGCTGGGCATCGGCCAACTGCGCTTCCTCCTCAATTCCATTGGCTGCCCGGCGTGCCGCCCCCATTACGTGAACTCGGTGCTCGTGCCCTGGCTGGAAGCGCAACGTGAGCACTTGGGTGAGACGGATCAGATGCGGCTCGAGAAGAATCCGTTGCGTGTGTTGGATACGAAGGATGCCAAGGTTCGCGCCCTACTGGTCGACGTGCCGCTGCTGGCCGATTATCTCTGCGACGATTGCCGCGATCACTTCGATGCGCTGCGGGGCTATCTGGATCGGCTGGGCCGTCCTTACGTGGTCGACCCCCTGTTGGTGCGGGGCTTCGATTATTACACCAAGACCGTCTTCGAGGTACAGAGTGATGCGCTCGACACGGCCAACAACACGCTCTGCGGTGGGGGCCGCTACGATGGACTGATCGAACTGCTGGGCGGTCAGCCCACCCCCGCCATTGGCTTCGGTCTCGGCTTCGAGCGGGCGCGGCTGGTGCTCGAGGAACTGGAGATTGTGCCGCCGCCCTTGCCAGAAACGCAGCTCTTCGCGCTCTGGTTCGATGACGCGACCAAAAAGCGGGCCTTTGACACGGTTGCCGCGCTCCGCCAAGCGGGTTTCCGTGCCGAGCTGGCCTATGCGCGGGGGAAACGCTCCTTCAAATCACAGATGCGTGCCGCCGACAAGTCGCCCGCCCAGTTCGTTCTGATCTTTGGGGAGAGAGAGTTGGCGGAGAGGGCGATCAACGTGAAGGAGATGAGTAGCGGTGCGCAGCAGCGCGTCCCCTTGGACGAATTGACCGAGTGGCTCCGCGCGCGACTATGAGAGCCATCACCAGCGTCGGCTTCCTCTATCATCCGCGCGTTCCCGAAGCGAAGGGGTTAGCGACGCAGTTGGAGCGGCGTGTCGCCGAAAATGGCATCGAGAGTTGGGTCGAATCGGCATGGGCCACCGACCGGATCGCCGCCCGCCAATCGCTGCCCGACCTACTGGTCGTCTTGGGGGGCGACGGGACGATCCTGCGGGTGGCGCGTGCCGCGCTGCGCCATGGCGAAGGTAAGCCCTCCCACACGCCGCCGCTGTTGACGGTGGATTTTGGGACGCTGGGCTTCTTGGCGGAATTGTCACCGCAAGAGGTCGAAGCGGGTTTGCAGCGCCTTCTGGCGGAGGGGCCGACTTGGATCGAAGCGCGCAAATTGCTCCATGCCACGCTCAGGCGGGACGGGCAGGTCATCGCCGAAGATCACGCGCTGAACGATGTGGTGTTGGCACGGGGCAGCAGCCCCCAAGCATTGCGACTGGTGCTGCATGTCGAGGGGGCGTTGGTCGAACGGTACACGGCGGACGGCATCATCGTCGCGTCGCCCACCGGCTCCACCGCCTATGCGCAAGGCGCGGGCGGCCCGATTTTGACACCGGATATCGAAGCGATGGTCATTGTGCCCATCGCGCCGCACTTCGCGCTGGTGCAAAGCTTGGTGGTGCCGAGCAAAAGCGAAGTCCAACTCAGCGCCAGTGCCTCGCGCGACATGGTGATCGCCATTGATGGGCAGCGCCACCTCCGTTTTATCGAGGGGGATACGCTGCAAATCAGCGGGAGCGACGCCGTTGTCCGCTTCGTTCGGCTCGGCGGCCACGACTACTTCTACGAAAACTTCCGCCGCAAACTCGGACGCGCCTCCTAACATTAAACGCAGAACGCAGAAGTGATCGGGCCGCTTCTGGGCAGGGGGATGGGCCAGGTTGTTGATGGCTTTGGGGTCGACTTTGGAACGCAGAACGCAGAACCCTTCGCTTCGCTCAGGGCAAGCTCCGAACGCAGAACTCTTCTCTTCGCTCAGGGCAAGCTCCGAACGCAGAACCCTTCGCTTCGCTCAGGGCAAGCTCCGAACGCAGAAAAACCAAATCTCACCCCAGCACTCACAAAACTCATAAAACTCACAAAACTCACCAAACTCACCAAACGCCCATGACCAGAGAGAGTACCGAAAAGCCCGACCGCCTGACGGAAGCGATCGCGTTGGCACGCGCGGGCGAACGTGTCGATGCCCAACGACAATTGCGCCAGATCACCGAGGAAGAGCCAGACAACGTCGCCGCTTGGATCTGGCGGGCCGATGTGGCGGATGGCTCGGCGGACAAACGCTCGTTTCTGAGCGAAGCGTTGGCCCTTGAACCCTCGAATCTTGAGGCGAAGTTGGCACTGGAGCGGCTGGACGCGCGTGAGGGGGCGCTGGCCCAGCCCGCCGAAGAGATTCTCTTTTGCACCGTCCACCCCAGCCGCGAAACGATGTTACGCTGCAATCGGTGTGGCCGACCGATGTGCACCGACTGCGCGGTGCGTCACCCGGTGGGGCTGCGCTGCCGCGACTGTGTCAGTGAGACCCGTTCCCCCATCTACCAACTGTCGGGGCGGGACGGGACGCTGGCGGCGCTGACCGCGCTGGTCATGGGGCTGATTGCTGGGGGTGTGATGCTCACCTTTGGGAACCTGCTCTTCGCCTTTGGCCTCTTCTTTGGGCTGATCCTCACGTTTATCGTTGGCGGCATCCTCGGACGATCGGTGGCATCGGTGGTGGGACGCGTGGTGCCCCGTAAGCGGGGCAGCACAATGGTCTGGGCGGTGGGCGGCGGCCTGCTGGTGGGCGGCCTGCTGGTGGCCGGGGCGCTTTGGCTCTTCAATCTTCCGCTCAATTTTGTACTGCTCGCCGTCTATTTGATTAGCGCCACCACTGCCGCGGCCGGAAGCTTGCGCTGAAAGAACCGATGCCATGCTACTCGAACTGACGATTCGCGATTTTGCGATCATTGAGGAACTGCGCCTGTCCGTCGCACCCGGCTTCACCGTGATGACGGGCGAGACCGGCGCAGGGAAGTCGATCATCATCGACGCCGTGGGGTTGCTGTTGGGCGGGCGTGCCCAGACCGAGTTCGTGCGCCACGGCAGTGATCGCGCCATGGTGGAAGGGATTTTCACCATCGACCCCTCGCTCCAGAGCCGCATCACGCCGCTGCTTGAATCGCAGGGGTTGGCCGACGGGGATGAGGCGGACATGCTGATCGTGCAACGCGAGATCAACGCCAACGGGCGCAATCTTTGCCGCGTCAATGGGCGCACCGTGCCGCTGGCGATGCTGCGCGACCTGATGGCACCGCTCGTGGATATCCACGGCCAGAGTGATCATCTGTCGCTGATGAATCCGCGCCACCACATCGACCTGCTCGACCGCTTCGCCAACACGATGGTGGAACGCGGTACCTTCGCGGAACGTGTCGCCGCGCTGCGGGCCATCCGTGCCGAGATGCAGCGCCTTGCCAGCAGCGAGCGGGAGTTGGCGCTCCGACAAGATCGTTTGCAATACATCGTCGATGAGATCAGTGCCGCCGAGCTGACGGTCGACGAGGAGGAGACGTTAGCCAATGAGCGACGCGTGCTCGCCAATTCGGAAAAGCTGTCCGAGTTGGCCGAAAGTGCCTACGGACTCTTGAGCGAGGGCGTGGACGATGCGCCCCCCCTGCTTGTCCACGCGCAGGCGGTGGCGCGAGCGGTCTCTTCGTTGGCCAAGCTGGACGAGACACTCAACGACGCGGATGAAGTGGCAGGACAGGCGGTGGCGCTGCTGGATGATTTGGCGCGTACCCTCGACCGCTACCGCGACAATATCGAATACAACCCGCAGCGGCTGGAGCAGATCGAGCAGCGGCTGACGCTGCTCTTCAACCTTAAACGCAAGTATGGCGATTCGGTGATCGAGATTCTGGCGGAGCGAGAACGGGCGCAGCAGGCGTTAGAGGAAATAGCCAACGCCGAGGCACGGCTCCGCGCGCTCTCCGTTGAAGAGAACCTGCTGCTCGACGAGATTGGTCGCTTGGGGCACGCGCTTTCCCACGCACGGCGCACCGCTGCGGCTCGGATGGCGCAACAGGTCGAGAACGAATTGGAATCGTTACGGATGGAACGGGCGCGTTTTGCGGTCGATATCCAGTGGCAGCCCGCAGCGACGGGCGCACCTGCCACCGATCCGGCGGGAGAGACGGGCCGATTTGCCTTTGATGGGACGGGCCTTGATCAAGTTGAGTTCTTGCTGGCCCCCAACCCGGGTGAAGGGTTGAAGCCACTGGCCCGCATCGCCTCGGGGGGCGAGGCGTCGCGCATCATGCTGGCGATCAAGACGGTGCTCGGCCATGCCGACGACACGCCGACGCTGATCTTCGACGAGATTGACACGGGCGTGGGGGGACGGGTGGGCCACATCGTTGGGGAAAAGCTCTACGGATTGGCGGCACACCGCCAGGTGCTCTGCATCACCCACCTGCCCCAGCTCGCGGCCTTTGGCGACAGCCATCTGCAGATCCGCAAGCTCGTCCACGCGGACCGCACGACGACCCATCTGCGCGAATTGGACGAAGTGGCGCGCATCGAGGAATTGGCGCTGATGATCGGTGGGGGCGACGCCGCGACCCGCGCGGCCCAAGCGTTGCGCGACAACGCCCACTCACGGCAGCCCGCTGCCTTGCCGCGCTAGAGGGCGACGGGGTTGCGCGGTGGCGGCAGTGGGATAGCGACGGGGACCGGCGCGGGCAGGCGCTGTAGGGCCGTGGGGAGGCGTTGCGCTTGTGCGCCTCCCTTTGACTCGCCGATTTGCGTCTGCGACTCAAAGATTGCACAATGTTGGGTATGAGGCTCACGACGCTCGACCAAGCAATCCGCGCCACCCCCCGTGACGCGGTGCTTTGGCTGCGCCTCGGCGACGACCTGTCCGCACGCGGCAAGCTGCTTCAAGCGCGCGAAGCCTATGCACGCGCCTCCCGCCTCCGCCCCCATTGGCTGATTGCGCGGCTGCGGCTGACGCAGTTGCCCCCCCATCCCGTCTCCGAAGATGCCCCCACCACGGCGACACCGATCGAGCACAACAGCACGGAAGACGACTGGTTCGACAATCTCGGATGGGATGCGATCCCCCTGACCCCCCGCGACGTTGACGCGACAGCCGAAGCCACGGAAGCCACCACCAACGTGCGGCAGGTTCCGCGCGTGGCCCATGTGCCGCCGCGCCACGTGGTGCAAGAGCTTCGCACCGATGGGCTGGAGCTGCTGGGCATCACGCTGACGGGTGTGGGAGCGCTGTTGCTGAGCGCGGGGAATGGGTCGTTCTATGTGAGCCTTGTGGGGGGGACACTGCTGACCCTACTGGCCCGCTTCTACCGGCGGGAGGCTTGGCTGCGCCCGCGTGCGCCCTATGGCATCGCGGGCAGCAGCGCCCTGGCCCTTGTGCTGCTCGTAGGCCCCGCGTTGGAATGGCTTTGGCCCACCGTCCCCGCCCTCGCCACCCTGCCCATTGGCCTGCCGCTCTTCCTCTTTCTCTTCTGGCTGCTCTGTACCCTGCTCTTAAGCCTTCTCCTCAGCCGATAAAGCGCTCCAAATCACCACACATGTCGGTCAACCAAGCCTGCACCGCTTCGGGGGTGTAGCTTTCCAGCACGTGCCAGCGGTTGGGGTGCAGGATCAGGTCGAGCACGCGCACCAAATCGAAGGAGCGCATCAATGTCTCCCGCTCCGCCAGCGAGAAGGTGGGGCGCAGCGCGGCCAGCGCCTCGAAGTAGCTGTCCAAGAAGAAATCCGGTTCGACCAATTCGGGGGAGGCGGCGAGGAAGGTGCAGAGGTCCCACATCGGCGGACCGTACTGTAAGTAGCCCCATTCGTGCACGACCAGATGGTCGTTCCAACGCACCATCTGCACCGAGCGCCAATCGCCGTTGATGATCGTCTGCGGCCCAGCCAAGATCGCATCCAAGAGACGGTCGGGCTGTTCCAGGACGGTGCGCAGGACGCGCCGCTGTTCGCGGCGGGCGGCACGCCAGAAATGTTGGAGGGAACTCATCAGCGTGGGTCGGAAGCGGAGCGCGCCTTGTCCGTAGCGGTTGACGGCACGGTCGGTGAGCAGTTGGTCGAGGAACTGGCAATGGGCGGGAACCCAATCATCGAAGCGGGGAATCCATGGATAGCGCGCCGTGACCGAGCCATCGTTCCAATAGAGGGCATGGAATGCCGCGCTTTCTTCGGCGATCCATTGCACCGCCTCGCTATCCAACGACAAATCCATAGTTTGCGCGGGGAGATCGTCGTAGAGCAGCCAAGCGGGGCGCGGCCCGAAACGTCGCCCCGCCGCAAGGGCGCCATCAATGACGACCTCGCCAATCGCCTCCGACAGATCGCTTTCCAGCATCAGTACCTCGCTGGGCGCGGCCATGTCGGGATGAAAAGCTTCCGCCCATGTCAGCTCGGGCAAGACTTTCAACAGCAGATGGCGCTCGTCCTCTCCCTCTTTGCCCCTCCAGCGCACGCGCAGCCGTTCGTACTGCGCGATGGTGTTCGCGTCCTCGTGCGGCGCTTGGTCGAGGGCGGTGACGACCGCGCTTTCGTCCTCGGTCAAAGCGCGAATCAAGGTGGTAAAGCTACCACTGGTGAAAATTTGGGGGGCCAACGGGTCGCTCATGACTGCTCCACACGGTGAAAATCGGGGGCCGCAGATCGGCCCGATGAATTGTTGTACGAATCGAGGAACGGTGCAAACGGCGCTCGACGAGCGGCGATCTGGTCAGCAACATCCGGACTACCAAGCGGGACAGTTTGTCAAGCGGACGAAGCGGTGTATGCTATCCGCACTTCGTTGGGACAAGTCGAGAGGCAGGAGGCAGATATGCATCGCTCACGTTGGATGATCGCCTTGATTTGCGCCACGCTGCTCGTGCTGAGCGTGGCATCGACCTCATTGGCGCAAGGCACGACGTACACGGTCAAAGCGGGCGACACCTTGAGTGGTATTGCGCAGCGACATGGCGTCACGCTGGTAGCGTTGGCCGACGCCAACGGGCTAACGACCAGCGCGTGGGTTTACGTGGGACAAACGCTGACGATCCCCAGCGGGGGCAGCAATGGCACGGGCAGTGCGTCAAGCGGGGCGTCCAGCAGCGCTTCGGCCACGACGGTCTACACCGTTCAGCTCGGTGATACGTTGTATGGCATCGCGATTCGCCATGGCACCACCGTGGCTGCGATCAAGGCGGTCAACGGCTTGAGCAGCGATACGATCTATGTGGGGCAACGGTTGACGATTCCCAGTGGCAGCAGTGCCAGCGCCGCGACCGCTCCGCCGCCCCCCTATTCCCCCTACAAAGGGGAAAAGTGGATCGACGTGAACCTCACCTACCAGACGGTCACCGCCTATGAAGGGGCGACGGCCATCTATCGCACGTTGGCCTCTACGGGGTTGCCGCAAACGCCGACCGTCACCGGCACCTACGCCATCTACGTGAAGTACCTGGCGACCGATATGGAGGGCGGCTCGGTCAGCCAAGGGGACTACTACTACCTTGAGGATGTCCCGTACACGATGTATTTCTATCGCGGCTACGGCATTCACGGAACCTACTGGCACAACAACTTTGGCCAACCGATGAGTCACGGCTGCGTCAATCTCTCGACGCCGGACGCGAAGTGGTTCTACGAGTGGGCGCCGCTCGGCGCGAAAGTGGTTACGCATTATTGAGCCAAGCAACGGGCGCGGTCGCTAGGGGTCAACGCGCAATAGGGGAAGTTGGACAGCATCCTGCCAATCTGGTAAATAGAGGCGTTCACCCGTCGCCTCGGAATAGAGGCCGACCATGATCCGGTACTGCCCCGTAGCGAGCGCTTGGAATTCATGGGTTGTGGTCAGGCGCTCATTCGGCTGCCAGACGATCGAAGGAATGTCGAAGAAGGTATCCGAGACAGCCACACGCTCGTTCTGCGCATTGAAAAGATGGACGAAAACCTTCAACGTTTCGGGGGTGGATTGCTGGGCCTCCCACGTCAGCTTTAGGATGAGCGTCTTCCCGGTTTGCGAGGCGGTAATCTCCGACGTATAGCCGAGGAGCGTGACCGCCTCCGGCCACGCTGCATCGACCCGAACTTCTATGCCCGCCCCGATCCTTGCTTGATCGATGGCTTCGACGGTCACCTGACCAACGAACAGCGTGCGCGCGTGCCGCAGCCAGCCCAGGCGATAGGAGAGGGGCATGTCACCCTGATAGGGTACGAGCCGGAGCGTATAGGAATTAGGATCGACACGCGGGACGCGCAGTTCATAGCGCAGTTCAAAAACGTCCCCTTTTCGCCACTGATCTGGGGTAAAAAGGGAACTGCCGTCTTCCAGCGGCAACGATTGCATGGCCTCAACCTCTCCGTCCGCCGCCACCCACTCTATTTGCCAGCTCTCGGGCCAATCCTTCATCGACTCAACCCGCACCCGAAAGAAGAAGGGGATCGGCGTGCCGGGGGAGAGCGTTTCTTCGAAAGGTGTGGTTTGGACGCGCAAACCGCCAGCCGTCGGCCCCGCGACGTCTGCTTTCTCGGTTGCCCGCCCCACCGTGATCGCTCCGACGATGAGCAGCGTATCGGCATCGCTACGGGCCACTGCACTTCCTTGGCCATCAACCGCGCTTAGTTCAATGCCATAGCGGCCAGGCGGCAGGTCAATCGGTACTGTGAATAGCACGGGAGCGCGCCGGATGGCCGATGGATCCCCCGTTGTCGCGTCGGCGACAAGAAAGCTCTTTGTCTCTGTGGGCCAGAAGCGGCCCTCATTATCCGTCAAACGAATCGCCAAGGAGTCCAGCTCTGCCAGCGCGCCGTCGCCCCCGGCCCAGAGCGTGTCAAGGATGACCGTCTGCCCTCCCTTTACCTCAGGCACTGCGTTGAGCAGCCCCAGAAAAGCCGCGTGCTCGCCAAAGGTCGCCCGCATCGGCGACGCAATTGGCGTTGCGGGATCGAGCGTCAGCGGACGCAAGTCGTAGAGCGTTGCCCCTATCGCGGTCTGTCCGGGGAAATTGATCTCGTCTAGGATGCGGGCGTTCTGCTGTAACCAGAGTTGTGGATGTTGCCAACTGTCACTCCCCGAATCGGGCGGACCAAAGACGTACCACAGCCGCGCATAGGTATTGGCAAGCGCTTCATAGGCCGGAATAGCGCGCTCATCTGGGCGCTGCTCGCCATACGGCGGCAGAGGCAGCCAGGGGATGTGGGGGTCGAAGTACTCCAAGACATGGGCATAGAGCGCCTCGTTAAGGGCCACAACCTCGCCCGGTTGCCAGCGCTCCGCCAACGTCTGAAAGAGGGGGCCGACGTCGTTCTTCTGGAGGCTCGGTTCCTTGTAATAGTGGGCCGTCGAAGCCAACCAGCCCCATGCGAAAGCGAGCAGCAGGAGGGTCGAAAGCCACCGCCTGCGCGCGGAGAGCGCGGCGAGGCCAATCGCCCACAGCAGGATGAAGGGGGGCAGCATGACGATCAGATGGCGCGCATTTTGATACATCGGTTTGATATAGGAGAGCGCATAGATCGCGAGCAGTGGCACCGTCGATTGCAGCAGGACGAACGCGGCGAGCGCCTTGCTATAGCGACGGTAAAGGGCCCACGCGCCAACGACCAGTAGCACGACGACCAACGGCAAGGCGAACCAAACCTCCTCAAGGCGGCTCGTATAGGTCGGCAGTCCAAATGAAAAGCTTTGTAGGAGATCAAAAGCGAGTTGCCCCAACGGTTGGAAGACAAAGTCCCGCTCGGCCCCGATCGTTAACCGACGCCAGCCGAAGCCGATCAGAGGCCAACTTCCCCCTACCAGAAGCAACATCAGCAGGAAGGCTGGCACTTTATAGCGTCGGGGCGTAAAGAGAAAGAGCCAAAGTAGTTGTGTGCCGATTAAAAGGATAGAGAGATAATGCGTCCATAAGAGGGCCAGCGCCACGAGCAGATAAGCAAAAGGCCAAAGCAGGCGCGCCCACGCCGAATGGCGAACGCGCCACACCACGAACGTTTTCCAGAGAAGGAGGAGCGAGAGGGTGGCAAGTAGGACCAACAGGCTATACATGCGCATCTCTTGCGCGTACCAGCGCAGCAACGGAGAAATCGCTAACAACAGGGCAGCGATGAGGCCGACACGCTGGCCTGCGAACGTCCGTCCGGTACGGTAGAGCGCCGCGACCGCCAGTACCCCCGTGAATGCGGAGAAGGCGCGAACGGACCAGAGGGAGAAACCGATCACCGTTCCCCAGAGATGGACGAGGACGAAATAGAGCGGGGGAACCGTGTTCTGCGTCACGTACTGTGCAACAGGAATCTGGTTACGGAGCACCTCTTCCAGTGGCAAACGAATCTGATAAAGCGTCAGCCCCTCATCCTGCCACAGGCCGCGCGATTCCAGCGTCAGCAAATTCGCCAGCAGCGTAAGCACCAGGATCAACAACAGGGGAAGCCGATGGGTTGTGGCTTTCACGGCGTCACCTGCCAGCGCCTGCCGTCCCACGAGAGGTTGGCGAGCGTCCAACGGGTAACGCCTGGCTCACCCTCGACCCGTTGCAGCGAGTCGAGTGCGTACAACCCCGTAATCAATTCGTAGCGGCCCACTGGCAGATCCGTCGGCAGGCTTAGCTCGGCCTGATCCCAGTATGTGGTGCCAAACCACCACGTGCTGGTGGGGGGATCGCCGTCCATAGGCGTGAAATCACCGAACGCGAGTGGCAACTCATCTCCCAAGGCGACCAAATGGAGAAAGGCTTGGTAATCTCGCCCTAACATCTGTCCAACATCCCATTGGAATTGCACTGCGATTGTATGGTCACGGACCTTCGCCACAATGGGCAGCGCACGCACGGAATAGGCAAAGGGCGGGACGATTTCGATCCGTTGCGGCTCGATGTTCAGGAAGAAAAGATTGAGCGGATCGACCGGATAGCCATTGACATCCGCCAAGAAAGGTTCTCCCGTATCGTAATCATAGATGTCAAGGGTCACGCGGGCCACTGCCTGGACCTCCCCCGCCGCCTCAGGGGCGATGATCGGCACCCGATATCGATCGGTCAGCAGCCCGTCGCTGGGCCAGTAAAGCGTGGGCCAGCGCCCCCCGTCTGGATAGCTGTCGACCTGTCCGAAGTTGATCCAATTCTCGCCCAGTATTTTGACGGAGAGCGATCGGTTGGATGGAAGGGGGGCGTTCGTGCGCCAATAGAGGGTCAAATCGAGGTATCGTGGATCGCCCTCAGCGTTGATCTCGGCGGTATATCCCTCCAACGCCATGGTGCCGTAGGTGACACGGGAGGCTGTTGCGTTCGCTGGCAGTTGGGTAAGGAGCGGTGATGCCGCGTAGGCGGGACGGATCAAGAGCAAGGGCGTCAGCAGCGCCAGCAGAAAGAGCGCTCCTACGACTGATGCGCTGACGAGCCGCCAACGAGGCCAAGCGGAGAGAGCGATGACGGCGAAAAGGGCGATGCTGGGCGCCGCCGGTTGAAAATAGCGCCCCTGCCCAGCGGGGGCAACCCACATAAAGGCGAGCCATGAGAGCCCAAGCATCAGGGGCCAAAGGGCAAGAATGAGCATCCCCGCACGGCGCGGTGAGGCTACGCTCCATCTCCCTCGACGGAGGTAGCCCCACCCTACGCGAATCAACCCGAGCAGTAGAATCACCGAGAGCATACGGAACAGCGTGTAGATGACGTTGGGATAAGGGAGGTTGAACCAACCGAACAAGCCCCAAAACGATCGTTCCAGACCGATCAATTCGGCCCGATCGACCAAGTAGGGGAGGGGACTGTCCCGCAGGTCGATATTTTGTAACCAGAGATGGGTGGCAAAGAGATCGCCGTAGAGTACGACGTTTCGCACGAACCACCATCCGCTGATCAGTAAGGCCATCCCGAGGATCAGCAGGAGCTGGGTGAGGGGTGCGGCGGCAGCGCCGTACTGTTTTCGACGCATCCGCCAAGCCACCAAAGCGAGTGGTATCAACCATAGGGCGCTGATCTTCGATAGGAGCGCGATCCCAATCAGCATTCCAATGATCAGGGCATTGCGACCGGGACGGTCAACCGAACGAGGCTGCAGGTAATCGACCAGCCGCCAGAGGACGAGGGCAGCACTGGCATTGATCATTACATCGTTGGTCACCATGCCGCTGATATAGAGCACTTGGGGGATAAAGGCCCAGAACGCCGTTCCCCACAGCGCCCGTTCGTCACCGATCAGGGGCCGCAATGTGGCAAAAAGGGCCGTTAATGTTACCGCCCCCAGGAAGACCGACAGCAAACGGGCAGCATGGACCGCAAGCAACGCCCCAGAGGCGGGCCAGCCGCCACGGGGGTCATGGGTCATCATATTGAGATTGGCGGGGGTCCCGGGCACGCCAATCGCGGCATGAGGATTGGTCTGCCGGAAAAGCGCCGCAAAATCCCGTTGAGGGACGGGGGCTGTCACGAACGCGGCCAGCAGATAATAAAGGGGGGGCTGTCCGCCCTGCTGCCGCCACATTTCGGTGGTTTGGGGTGCGCTTACCGGCAATGAGCGGTTAACGACGAGATGTTGCACAAAGGCATAGTGCCATAGTTCATCCGGCGCCTCAAACGGGGGGGTGACAACGCTATAGAGCGTGGAAAGCAGCACAAAGCTGGCCACGATGGCCGTCAGTGCTTTGTGCGCCCTGAGCGTTCTCATCAGTACGACGCTACAACGTCCACCCGGCCCAGCTCGACCAGACGCCAGTCGTCGGCGAAGGGAGCAGTGGCCCCAGAGGTAAAGTCGTAGCGGAAGAGCATGAGGCCGACCCTCACGGACGAATGGTCAAAATCCGCCGGGAAAACGACCCGTTGACGGTCCGTAACGCTTTCCCCAAGCGGCCAAGCCGCCATGGGCCACCGTCCCCCATCGGGAAACGAATGGGCGCGCAAAAGCTCGTTGCCCTCTAAATCCAAGAGTACCAGCGCTTCGGCGATGTTGGGGGGCAAGGGCTGCTCGGTTTGCCAGTGGAGCGTAACGGGCAAGGCCCCGTTGTGCGCCATCTGAGATGGCATCTCGTAGGCGATGAGCTTCAGTCCGCGTCCGAAGTCGATGTCCACCCTCTGCGCCGTATTCGAAAACGACGCTGAAGGCGGCAAATGCCGGTAAGCGGGACGGATCACCGACGTCGCGATCAGCGTGGCGCAGACAGCCCAAGCCATCACGACAGCGGCCCCTGCCACGGGGCCTCTTTTTGTAGGCACAAGCGCGAGAAGGCCGAGCGCCAAGATGAGACAAAGCGAAAAGTAGGCCGGAAAGAGAAGACGGCCCAGCGGAGCCACCGTCAGACGCATCCATTGCGCCAGCAACAGGACAATCATCACGATCTGCATGATGGCGCCTGCTATCACGAGCCGAGGGGGAAGCGTATAGTAGCCCCAGCCCCTCACGAAACGCCAGATGGCTGAGCCGAGCAGGATCAAGACAACAATCCGTACGACGAAGTAGAATTCGGCGGGCAGTACAAGCGCGCCCCATCCAAATGTTCCCCACGCCGAATCGATAACGGCCATCCACTCGCCGAATTGCTGCCCATAGCTTCTTGGCGTGGCCGACACGTCGTAGATCTGCAAGTGAACCGCCGTGGCAGTCGGCTCACCATAGAGATACAGGTTACGAATCATCCAGGGTGACACGACGACCAACCATCCGCTAACGATCAGCAGGGCGCGTTGCACCATCTGCGATAACCCATAGCCTGCCACGCCCATCATGAGCACGACGGGTAAGACAGTCGCACCGCTAATCTTCGAGATTGTGGCCAAGCCGCACAGTCCCCCCACCAGAAGTAGCTTCCGCGTGGTGACCCCCTTCTCGCGCATCCATAGGGCGGCGGCAAGGGCAACCGTCGTGGCAGCGACCGTCGCTGCATCGTTGCTCACACTCGAACTGATATGCAAAAACATCGGGGTAAAGGCCATAAGCCCAACCCCCATGACTCCCACCTGTGGGGTCGTGGGGAAGGCAAGGCGCAGGGCCCACCAGGCGGCGGAGAGTGCGATCAGTCCAAAAAGAATCGACAGCGCGCGGCCAATCATCACCCCGCGTTCAACCGTACGGCATGCGGCAACATCGTCACATGGCAGCCGAAGAAACTGGTTGATGTTTGCCTGATCTTGGCCGGGGTAAAAGGGATTGGGCACCGTAAGGGCCTGAAATCCACTGACGGATGGCACATTGTTTGACAGACGAAGTAGGGCGGCATGGAGTAGATAATAAAAGGGGGGTTGACTTCCCTCTTGTTCGGCGAGGTGCGTTTGCCTTTCACTATCCATCCGCTGGATGGGCAACCGACCGGTATTCGCTACGTACATCGAATAGGCAAAATGCCACGGCTCATCCGGCTTTTCAAAGGGGGGGGTGACAATCGCATAGACGATCGCCAGCATCAAGTAGGCAGTGAGTAGAACAACGCCTAGCCAGCGGGCTTGGTTGGACTTTAGAGGGAATTGGGAATCATTTGAAGGGCGTGAGGCGTTGTTCATAAAACCACTGGCTGTCAATCACAAAGGCTGATCAGTTTCGTGCAGTTAGGGATCGCCGCACATCGCCGAAGGTGATAGGCATTGTAGCGAAAGAGCTATTGAAGACCAACTGTACGCCAGTAATATCCCCACTGCTCCATTTGCCACAGGCCCCTGATGCTGATAGGATCATTGGTCTTGAAGTACAATCTGCCGATTCAACGATCAGGGCGCCGAGCGAACGTGCGATTGATCGTCCCTCAGGAGGAATTAGTGAGCGATAACGGGAAAGTGCGAGTGGCGATTATTGGCGTGGGTAATTGCGCCAACTCGCTGGTACAAGGTGTCGAGTTTTACAAAGATGCCTGTGATGACGATCAGGTGCCCGGGTTGATGCACGTGAATCTCGGTGGCTATCATGTCAGCGATATAGAGTTTACGGCTGGCATCGATATTGATATCGAGAAGGTGGGCAAAGACCTATCCGAGGCGATCTGGGCCGGACAAAACAACACGATCAAGTTTGCCGATGTCCCCCATCAGGATGTGAAGGTTTACCGGGGTATGACACACGACGGATTGGGCAAATATCTGAAAGAAAAGATCACGAAAGCCCCTGGCCCCACCGACAACATCGTGGAGCTGCTACGGGACACCAAGACGGATGTGGTGGTCTCCTATCTGCCGGTCGGCTCTGAGATGGCGACCAAGTGGTACGTCGAGCAGATCTTGGATGCGGGATGCGCCTTTGTGAACTGCATCCCTGTCTTCATCGCACGCGAACCCTACTGGCAGGGGCGCTTCCGCGAGGCGGGCGTACCCATGATCGGCGATGACATCAAATCGCAGGTCGGAGCGACCATCGTCCACCGCGTGTTGACACGTCTCTTTCAAGATCGGGGCGTGCGGCTGGAACGGACTTCGCAGTTGAACGTGGGCGGCAACATGGACTTTTACAACATGTTGGAGCGTGCCCGACTGGAATCGAAGAAGATCTCTAAAACGAACGCAGTTACCTCGCAGCTCGACTACGAGCTTCCGGCCGAAGATGTCTACATCGGCCCCTCGGATTACGTGCCGTGGCTTACCGATCGCAAGTGGGCGCACATCCGCATGGAAGGCCGCTCCTTCGGCGATGTGCCGCTGAACTTGGAACTGAAGCTGGAAGTGTGGGATAGCCCCAATTCCGCCGGGGTCGTGATCGACGCTGTGCGCTGTGCCAAACTGGGGCTGGATCGTGGACTGAGCGGGACGCTGGTGGCCCCCAGTGCCTACTTCAAAAAGTCACCGCCCCGCCAATTCGCGGATGATGTCGCACGCGAAATGACGGAAGCCTTTATTCAAGGCAGCAACATAGAGACACTGCCCGCTTGACCCTCGGATTGTTAAAAACGAGGACGCAGTGTTTTTCGAATCACTACGTCCTCTTTTTAGGAACCCAATAGCAGATGCAACTCTACATCCTTCGATTTTTCTACTGGCTGGCGACCCACCTCTCGCTTGCCAACGTGGAGCGTATCGCGACGTTGCTGGGCGATCTGACGTGGCTCTTTCACAGCAGGGTGCGCCGCGATCTGGAGGCCAATCTGCACCAAGTGATGCCGCACGCCACCGAGCGCCAACTGGCACGCGCCAGCCGCCAAGCGCTGCGTACCCTCTGCCGCATCTATGCCGATGAGCTTCGCACTCCCTCCATTCCCAAAAGTGAATTTCTGGCAGCGCTCGATGTGCACGGTCGCGAACATCTCGATCAGAGTCTGCAGGACGGCAAAGGCGCGATCCTGACCACCGCCCACTTTGGCGCGCCCCAGATCGTGGCACAGATTTTGGCGTTGTGGGACTACCCCACCATGACCGTGGTTGAACATACCCAACCCGAGGCGATCTTCCAGTTCATGTGGAAACTGCGCGCCAAGCGCGGGTTGCGGCTGATCGCCTCCGACAGTTCGATGTTGCCCCTCATCCGTATCCTGCGCCGCGAAAACGGGGTGGTGGCCCTGGCCGTCGACCGCGATGTGACGAAATCCGGCATCGAAGTGCCCTTCTTCGACAGAGCGGCGCGCATGCCCGACGGCGCGGTCCGATTGGCGCTCAGCACGGACGCCCCGATCCACATCGCTTATTGTCGGCGCAAAGTGAACGGGGAATATGAGGCGTGGATCGAGCCCGCCTTGAGTTTGCCGCCCAGCGATGCCCCGCTAGAAGAGCGGGTGCGACACGGCATGGCCACCGTCCTCGAACGGATCGAGCGTTTCATCCGCGCCGAGCCGAGTCAGTGGGTGGCGACCGTTCCCGTCTGGAATTCAGAGCAGCCGCAATTACCCCGATGAAGTCGCTCTCGATCGGCATCGTCTCCCCCTACGATTTCGCCGTGCCGGGCGGTGTCCAGGAGCATATCCGCTATCTGTCGAAGCATCTTCGGGCACGGGGCCACCGCGTCGATATCATTGGCCCAGTCTCCGACCTCGAAAGGGCACAGAGCTTTTCCTTAAGCGGCGAACGGCTGGTGGCGGTGCAGCGCGGTCTGGTGCCGATTCCCTTCGGCGGTTCGGTTGCGCGCATCACGCTGTCGCCCGCGCTGGGCCAAGAAGTGAAACAACTGCTTGGCGAAACGCGCTACGATCTGCTCCACCTGCATGAGCCTGCCACCCCTGCCCTCAACTTGGCGCTCTTCCGTCAAGCCGAATGCCCATTGGTTGCGACCTTCCACCATTTCAGCGAAGAGCACCACATCGCCTACGATGCCGCCCGCACCCTCTTCGACGATGTCGTTGGTCAGTTGCACGCGCGGATCGCCGTCAGTACGGCCGCCCGTGATTTCGTCGCACGCTACTTCCCGGGCGACTACCAGATCATTCCGAATGGCATCGAATGTGCCCTCTTCGAAAACGCTAACCTCACGCTCTTCGACGCGCTGTGCGACGACGGCATGTTCAACATTCTCTTTCTGGGCCGGCTCGAAAAGCGCAAAGGCTTCGACTACTTGCTAAAAGCCTTCCGCATTATTAAAGAGCAGCAGCCGCAGGCGCGGCTCTTCGTAATTGGCAGCTTCAGCCGGGAAGATCGCAAGCTCTACGTCGAGTACAGCCGCCACTTTCGCATCCGCGATGTCAAGTTCATCGGGCCGGTTTCGTTAGAGGACAAAGTGCGTTGGTTGAAGAGTGCTGATCTGTTCTGCGCGCCCAGTACGGGCGGCGAAAGTTTTGGGATCGTGTTGCTGGAAGCGATGGCATCCGGTACGCCAATCGTGGCAAGCAGGATTCGCGGCTATAATGATGTGATCGCAGAGGGCGAGACGGGTTACTTGGTGCCACCCAAGAACGAGGAAAGACTCGCCGAAATTATTTTGATGCTGATGCAACGCCCCGACGAACGGCTGCGGCTGCGGGCCAACGGCCTAGCGGCGGTCAGACGGTACGATTGGGCGCATGTCAGCGAAGAGGTCGAAGCGGTTTATTATAGGGCGCTGGGGGAGTAGTATGAGAAAAAACAGTCATCATTGGCCGCTAGCGAGGAGTCGACCATGATT
>JACKAZ010000011.1:65000-98711 GCA_020634795.1 Ardenticatenales bacterium
GCTTTCGCTTCCCTACTACCTATATGTCAATCCCAGGTAAGGTTCTTCGCGTTGCATCGAATTAAACCACACGCTCCGCTGCTTGTGCGGGCCCCCGTCAATTCCTTTGAGTTTTAGCCTTGCGGCCGTACTCCCCAGGCGGTGTGCTTATCGCGTTGGCTCAGCCACGCATTGCACTACGCAACGCACAGCTAGCACACATCGTTTACGGCGTGGACTACCAGGGTATCTAATCCTGTTCGCTACCCACGCTTTCGTCCCTCAGTGTCAGTCTCGACCCAGCCGGCTGCTTTCGCTTTTGGCGTTCCTCCCGATATCTACGCATTCCACCACTACACCGGGAATTCCGCCGACCTCTGTCGGACTCTAGTTTGCCAGTTTCGACCGTCCTCTCCCAGTTGAGCCGGGAGCTTTCACAATCGACTTGACATGCCACCTGCGGACCCTTTACGCCCAGTGATTCCGGATAACGTTCGCCACCTACGTATTACCGCGGCTGCTGGCACGTAGTTAGCCGTGACTTATTCCTGCACTACCGTCCTTCCTCTTCATGCAGAAAAGCGGTTTACACCCCGAAAGGCGTCTTCCCGCACGCGGCATTGCTGGGTCAGGGTTTCCCCCATTGCCCAATATTCCTCACTGCTGCCTCCCGTAGGAGTGGGGGCCGTGTCTCAGTCCCCCTGTGGCTGACCACCCTCTCAGGTCAGCTACCCGTCGTCGCCTTGGTAGGCTGTTACCCCACCAACTAGCTGATAGGCCGCAGGCCCCTCTGTCAGCACCTCGGTTTTCCTGTGGACTTTCTAATCACCCACAGCGTATGCGGTATTAGCCACTGTTTCCAATGGTTATCCCCCTCTGACAGGCAGGTCACCTACGTGTTACGCACCCGTTCGCCACTCTCCGCCCGCCCCGAAGGGCAAGCTTCGCGTTCGACTTGCATGTGTTAGGCATGCCGCCAACGTTCATCCTGAGCCAGGATCAAACTCTCCGTGAAATTGAACTTCCTCAAACGTCCGACCGGACGTCTCTCAAGCTCACACGTTCAGCGTTCTTGTCTCTCACAATCACTATTCTGTTGGTAAAGTACCCGCCGCCTTCTGCGGCGCGACTGATGAGTATACCACCCTCAGCCCGTTTGTCAAATCCGCCCGCTGCCCCCAGCCCGCGCGGCAGCGCTGTGCTCGCACCCGGCCCGAGGGACAAAAAAACCGCCCCCCTTGCGGGAAGTCGGCTGGCGTCGAATTGTGGCGGTCTGCCGCGCTTGTAGGTGGGCGGCGAGGCCGTCGTCGCGGGCGTCGACCGTTTGACGGCCCCCAACGAGAGGCAAAGTATGCCACACAACGCGCCGTTTGTCAAGCGCGGAGCGGGGGGAGCTAGAGGAGCTGAGGGAGCTAGGGGAGCTAGGGGAGCGGGGGGAGCGTTAGGGTGGGCAATGCCGTTCCTGTTTCTTGTTCTGCGTTCGGAGCCTGCCCTGAGCGAAGCGCAGGGTTTTGCGTTGCCGTTCCGTTCTGCGTTCTGCGCTTTGCGTTCTGCGTTATCTGTTGCCGTTCCGTTCTGCGTTCTGCGCTTTGCGTTCTGCGTTATCTGTTGCCGTTCCGTTCTGCGTTCTGCGCTTTGCGTTCTGCGTTATCTGTTGCCGTTCCGTTCTGCCTTCTGCGTTGCCGTACCTTGAGGAAAGTGTCGGTTCGTCTATAATGACTGTCCGCAGACAGTGTGCCGAACCTTCCATGTTGCAAGAGGCTCCTTCATGCCAGCCATCCAGTTTCAAGCGGTTACGAAAAAATTCACCCTACATCACGACGAGCCACGCTCGTTGCAAGAGCGTTTCCTGCGTACGCTGTCGAGTAAACCGCAGAAAAGGCCGCCGACAGAATCTTACTATGCGTTGAAGGATGTGTCGTTCGTCATCGAACGGGGGCAGACCTTCGGCCTGATCGGCACGAACGGCTCCGGCAAAAGTACGGCCCTAAAGTTGATGGCTGGCATCTTTCCCCCAACCCACGGCATCGTACGCACTGATGGTCGGCTTTCGGCGCTGTTGGAGCTGGGGGCGGGGATGCACCCCGAACTGACGGGCCGCGAGAATATCTTCCTGAATGGCACGATTCTGGGACTGAGCAACAGTGAAATGCATGCGCTCTATCCCTCCATTGTGGACTTTGCCGAGCTGGAACGCTTTATCGACATGCCGGTGAAACACTATTCAAGCGGCATGTACATGCGGCTGGGTTTTAGCGTGGCGATCCACTCCCGCCCCGACATTCTGCTGGTCGACGAGGTCCTGGCGGTCGGCGACCAAGCCTTTCAGACCAAATGTTTGGAACGGCTTTACCAGATGCGACGCCGGGGAACAACCATCGTCTTCGTCAGCCACAGCGCGGCGCTCGTGGAGGAGCTTTGCGAGCAGATCGTCTGGCTTCACAACGGCGAGATGCGGGGCTACGGCGACAGCAAAGCGGTGACGAACGACTATCTGCGCTTCTTGCATCAACAGGAACTGCCCACAGACGCGCCGCCGCCCCCGGCTGTCCCCCCACTGACCGAGGCGGCGGAGTCGGTGGGGGTCGATGGCTTGCTGGAAGCGGCGGGTCAGGCCGACATTGTGGGGGAGGGCAACGGCCAGCCGAACGGAGATCGCAGCTTCCGTAGCGGCGATCACCAAGCCGAGATTTTGGGGGTTCGCATGATTGATGGTGAAGGCCGCCCCCGCCAAAGTTTCCTGACCGGTGACGATATCACCTTTGAGATCTATTATCGTGCCCATGTGCCAATTGAAGAGCCCCTCTTCGGCATGGCGATCCACCATATCAGTGGCGCCCATATATGCGGCCCCAATACCATTCAGAACGAATTCTTCATCCCTCGTATTGAGGGGGATGGGATCGTCCGCTACACGCTGCGTAACCAACCGCTCCTCGATGGCACCTACGAACTGTCGCTCTCCTGCTTCGATCGTCAAGGGATGCACGCCTACGATTTGCGCTGGAAGGAATGGAGCTTTCGGATTGACCCGGGGGGCAGTGAGGAACGGTACGGATTGCTGCGGATGGGGGGGGAGTGGAGCCACGCACCATGACGACCAGCCCCCACGTTTTCTTCCATCGAGAGCCGTGCACATCGGCCCTAGCAACCGTCGCCCCATGAGCCACGCTATCGCCCCCCGCCGCCGCATCTGCATGATCAGCCACGAGGTGATCGGCGAAATGCTGGCAGGCCCAGGCATCCGTTATCTTGAGCTGGCGCGGGTCTTGGCCGAACAGTTCGATCTGATCTTGGCGGCGCCCAACCCGCCAAACGTCTGGAATGAGTCCTTTGCGCTGCATAGCTACACGCATGGCATCTGGCCGTCGCTACAAGGCGCGGTCGAGGGCGCGGAGATCCTGATCGCCTCCGGCTTCTCGCTCTATGAGTTCCCCGCCCTTCAACAGTTGGGGATTCCCACCGTCATCGACATCTACGATCCCTTCCCCTTGGAAAGCTATCACACGTTCGAGGGGGACGAGGGCAAGCTGAAAGCCTATCGTAACAGTACCGTGGTGCTGGACGCCCTGACCCGCTGCGGCGATCTCTTTCTCTGTGCCAACGAGCGGCAGCGGGATTGGTGGCTCGGCGTTTTGCAAGGGGCGGGCCGCGTCAATCCCGCGACGATGAACGACGATGCCACGTTGCGCCGTTTGATCGATGAACTGCCCTATGGCTTTCCGTCCCATCCCTTTGCCGCGCAGGGGCGCGGCCCTCGCACGCGGCCCTCCATTGCCCCGGACGATAAGCTGATCCTGTGGGGCGGTGGCCTGTGGAACTGGCTCGACCCGCTCACCGTGATCCGCGCCATGCCGCAACTGCTCGAATCGGTGCCCAACGCCCGCCTGCTCTTCCCTGGAACCCGTCACCCCAACCCCACCGTGCCGCCGATGGCTCGCACCCAAGAAGCCTTCGACTTGGCAGAGGCACTGGGGCTGCGCGATAGCCATATCTTCTTTGAAGCGTGGGTTCCCTACGACAGTTGGCCGGCCTATCTGGCCGATGCGGACGTTGCGGTCTCACTCCACTACAATACGTTGGAAACCCGCTTCGCCGCCGTGCGCAGCCGGATTCTGAGCTATATTTGGGCGCGTTTGCCCACCGTGGCGACCGAGGGTGACGTCGCCAGCACCCTCATTGCCCAACATGGCATCGGCGAGGTGGTGCCAGAGCAAGATGCCCACGCCGTTGCCACGGCGTTGCAGCGTATTCTGGCGCAGGGCAAGGCAACGTACGCATCGCACTTCGATGGCTTGGCCCAGCGCTACACGTGGCACCGCGTGGCCCAGCCCTTGGTCGATTTTTGTCATCACCCCTACCGGGCCGCAGACAAGATAGGCCCTTGGCCCGCCCGGTTCGCTACTATTGCGATGGGGCCAGCCGATGCGTCCACTCCGCTGCCCTCGACCGAAGCCGACGCGCTACGTGCCGAGTTGGCAGCGGCCCATGATCTGATTGAACGTTATGAATCGGGGCGTTTTATGCGACTGATGAAACGATTGAAGAGGGGGCTTGACCGCTTCGTATCCCCCCAGACGAGTGACCACCATGCGTAGCACCATCATTATTCCCAGTTGGAACGGCGTGGATCTCTTACCCGACTGCTTGGCCGCGCTCGCCGCGCAACAGCCCGTGCCGGACGAAATCCTCGTTGTGGACGACGCGTCGACCGACGACGGCCCTTCGTGGGTCGCCAGCCATCATCCCGACGTACGCTGCGTTGCCAATCCCGAACGCAAAGGCTTTGTACATACCGCCAACGCCGGTTTGCGTGCCGCCGACCCTGCGAGTGAATTAGTCATCTTGTTGAACCAGGATACCCAAGTGCAAGCGGGGTGGCTGGCGGCGCTGATCGAAGCCGCACGTTTGCCAGCGGCGGGCATTGTCGGCAGCCGCATCGAACATATGGATGGCACACTGCAACATGCGGGCGGTGCGGTCGATGACCACGCCTTCACCGATGATCTGCTTCATGCCGATCTGCCCCGCGACAGCGCACCGGTCACTTGCGAATGGGTAACCGGCGCATCACTGGCCATCACGCGCGCCGCGCTGCAGGCCTGTGGGCCGTTGGATGAAGATTTTGCCCCGGGCTATTACGAAGATGTGGAATGGTGCGCCCGTCTGCGGGCAAAGGGGTTCACCGTGCGCTATGCGCCCCGTTCGGTGGTGCAGCATCATGCCGAAAGCCGGTTGCGCAACGACAGCGCCACCTTCATGCGACTCTACCATCGAAACCGATTGCAATTCATTCTCAAACATTGGTCGCCCGCTGCCCTGCGCGACGACTTCTTGCCCGCAGAAGTGGCGTGGTTGCAATCGCTGTCGCGGGGCGGTGAACGGCTGATCGCGGTGATGAATCAGCTCTATATCGCGCTTCTGCCGAGCTATCAGTCGCTCTATGGCCCACGGGCCGAGGATGAGGGATCAACCCATCATGCCGCCTTATATGAGGTTGTCCGCGATTTGATCACGCTCTGTGCCACCGAAATCCCCGACCGCTACGAGAAAGAGCGTGAAATCGTGGCGCAACAACACGCGGCGGAACAGGACGGCGCCACCCTCTGGGCCGAGCAGCTCGCCGACGAGTTATCAAATCGAAAGGCAGAAACACGCGGCCTTCAGCAATCGCTAGCGGAAAAACAGACGTTAATTGAACAGTATGAGTCGGGTCGTTTTATCAGTGCGATGCGTACCGTCAGCAAGTTGCGACGGGCCCTGCCCCGTTCCGGTAAGAAAGCCGACGGATGAAAATCTCGGTTGTCATTCCCGCCTGGAACGGTGGCGAGGTCTTGCCCCAATGTCTGGAAGCGCTGCAACAGCAGAGCCATCCGCCCGCAGAGATCATCGTGGTGGATGATGGTTCGAGTGATGAATCGGGCCACTGGCTTGCCGAGCAGGACGATCAGATCATGCTGCTCTGCAACGCCGAATCGACCGGCTTCGTCTTGGCGTCCAACCGTGGCATCGCTCATGCGACGGGCGATCTGATCGTGCTGCTCAACCAAGATACGATCCCTAACCCGCGCTGGCTCGAAACGTTGGCCGCCGCCAGCGAGCCGAACGTCGGGATCATCGGCAGCCGGCTGTTGCACCGCGACGGCACCCTGCAACAATGCGGGGGTGCGATGGATGGCGCGGGCCATACGCCGCCACGGGAGCCAACGTCCGATGGCAACGGCCCCTTTGATGTGGCATGGGTCAGCGGTGCGGCCCTGGCCATCACCCGCAGCGCGCTGGACGCGATCGGCCCGCTGGACAGCGCCTTCGCCCCCGCTTATTACGAAGATGTGGAATGGTGCGTGCGCGCCCGTGCCCAGGGCTTTCGCGTGGTCGTCAGTCCAGAGGCGACCGTGGTTCACCTTGAAGAGAGTCGGCTCCGCAACGACAGCAGCGATTTTATGCGCCTTTATCATGGCAACCGGCTGCGAATGGTTTTGAAACATTGGTCGCTGTCGGCGCTGGAATCGGACTTTCTTCCGACCGAATCGGCGTGGCTGGAGGGACTCTCGGTTGGCGGGGAGCGGCTCGTCACCGTGATGCACCGCCTTTACTTGGAGGCGCTGCTGACGATCCACCGCTTGCCAGCGTGGCGGGTCGCCTGTGAGTGTGAGGAAGAAACGGAAGCGTTGCCACGCATCGCCCATGTCTTGGCCTCGCTCTATGCGCTCTTTCCCCGCACGCCCACGCATCTCGCGGGGCGCCCCATGCCCGACACTATGCCCGCCAGTGCCGCCCAGCGCCCGCCCCACGACCAGGGCAAAGCCCCCACCTTGCCGCCGTTGCCGAAGGCATTGACCGACCCCATGCCCGAACCGCGCCCGGCGTGGCCCCCCGCGCCAATCGAGACGCCGCCCCCAGCCGCGCCTTTCCCGTTGCCCCCCGCGCCGCCCCCCACACCGCCCACGCCAAGCGCACCGCCGCCCGATTACGTGGCACCCGCCGAGGAGGTGCGTTGGTATCTGTCGCAGTGGCAGAAGACCGTCGATGCCCTGGAGGCGCGAATCGTGCCACGCTTGGCGGCCCAACGACAACAGATCGACCATGCGCTCGCCGAACAGCAGCAACAGCTTGGTTACCAAGATGCCCTGCTCCGCCACGAGTTGGAACAGCGCATTGCCGATCTGCGCCAAGAGCTGCGCCATGCCGACGCGCAACAGCATCACCGTCAACTGGAAACGCTTAGCAATTACCATCGGCGGCTCCAATGGCTGCTCGATCAGCAGCAGGCGACGCTGTCAGCCGCCATCGTCGCCCTCCAAGCAGCGGTCAACCACGCCCTGCAACAGCAACATTCACAGAGCGTGCAACAGCTCGCTGCCCTGCGATCTGAGACCGATGAACAGCTCGCCGCGAGTTTGCGCGCGATGCAGTCGGCGATGGGCGATCTGCTCGCCTTCGGCCTAGAGGAAGGCAACCGTCAGCGCGACCGCGTGGCCGAGGTCTACAGCACCTATCTCTCCGAACAGGCGTACGCCATCACCGAACTGGCGCGAGAAATCGCTGATTTGCGGGCGGAGAGAGAGAGAGATAGAGAGTGACGTTGCCATGACTTTGCATTTTCGTTGATTGGCAAGGAATGTCGTCCGCCTTGCACGTTTCGCCCTTCATCCATGTAGTCGAACCCACCATACGACACGCGATCCATGCGCCTCCTGCACATCTCCCACCAATACCCCCCCGCCGTTGGCGGCTCAGAGCAGTACATCGCCAAGCTGAGCGAAGAGATGGTGCGTCGCGGCCACGATGTCACACTCTTTACCAGCCGTTCGAAGGATTACCGCACGTGGGAGGATGCGCTGCCCGCGTTCGAGTGGCGCGGCGGCGTGCGGATCCGCCGCTTTCGCTCGCTGACCCGTACGCCCCGACTGTGGCGGCTGATGGAGCGCGGCTATGAAGGGTTGCGGAACGGTAGCCGCGAAGCGTGGCACGAAAAGATGATCTGGCTGGGGAGTGGCCCCCTGATGCCCCAGATGGCGTGGGCCTTGCGCCAACACGCCACCGACTTCGATCTGATCCACATCAACAATCTTCATTATTCCCACGCGGCGCTCGCTGCGTGGGCCGCCCGACGTGCCGACCGGCCCTATGTGGTTACGCCCCACATCCACCCTGAACAGCCGAACACGTACGACGTGCCGTACATGCACGATGTCTTGGCCGATGCGGCGGCGGTTTTTGCGGTGACGGAGGCGGAGCGGGCCTTCATTCAAGAGAAGTCGCTGAGTCAGTTCGTCTCGGTCAGCGGGAACGCGCTCGATCCCGCCGATTTTCCGTTGGAGGATCGAACGCAGGCCCGTGCCCAGTTCGGCCTCTCGGAACAGCGCTTCGTACCGCTTTTTTTGGGCCGTAAGACGGCCTACAAGGGATTGGAAAGCTGCGTCGAGGCCACGTTGGCACTTCAGCGTGGGGGCCACGACGTGACACTGCTGGCCATTGGCCCCGAAACCGAGGAATCGGCCGCGCTTTGGCAGCGCACACCGCCGTCGGCGGGCCTTGTGGTGCGTGGCCATGTCACGGATGCCGAGCGGCGCATGGCGCTGGCGGCCTGCGATGTGCTGCTGCTGCCGTCGGAAGGGGAGGCGTTCGGCATCGTCTATCTGGAAGCGTGGCGCTATGGCAAGCCGATCATCGGCGGCGATTTGGCCTCGGCCCGCTCCTTCATCACCGATGGGCAAGAGGGTTTCTTGGTGCCGCCCCGCGATGTGGAGGCACTGCAAGCGCGGCTGCTTTGGCTGATGCGCCATCCCCACGAGGCCCGCGCGATGGGGGCGGCGGGCGAACGGCTACTGCACCGTCGCTTTACTGTAGAACGGGTCGGCGATATCGTCGAAGCGACCTATCGCCGCATTTTACGGCATCAAGCGCCGTAGGAAAGAGGAATGAGATGCGACTTGGCGTGAATTTGGGCTATTCAGGCTCGTCGATGGAGCTGCCGGTTGATCTGGTGCAAGAGGCAGACCGTCTCGGCTATTTTGCGGTTTGGACGGCGGAGGCCTACGGCTCGGACAGCGTGACACCGCTGGCGTGGCTGGGCGCGCTGACCGAGCGCATCCACCTCGGCACGGCCATCATGCAGATGCCCGCCCGCAGCCCGGCCATGACCGCGATGACCGCCAACACGCTCGATCAGCTTTCGGGCGGGCGCATGTTGCTGGGGCTGGGGCTGTCGGGGCCGCAGGTGGTGGAAGGATGGCACGGACAGCCCTACGGCAAAAAGCCACTGGGTAAGACACGGGAGTACGTTGAGATTTTGCGTTCCATCTTCGCCCGTGAGGAGGCGCTCGCCTACGAGGGAGAGCATTATCAGATCCCGTTTGACGGCGAGGGGGCGACCGGTCTGGGCAAGCCGCTGAAGAGCATCCTGCACAGCCGACCCGACATTCCGATCTATCTAGCCGCCATCGGCCCGCAGAATGTGGCGCTCGCCGCCGAAATCGCCGACGGCTGGCTGCCGATCTTCTTCGCGCCGCGCTTCTATGACGAGCTGTTCCGCGAGTCGGTGGAGGCGGGGTTGGCCACGTCGGGACGCTCGATTGAGCAGTTCGACATCGCGCCCTCACTCTTCGCGGTGGCGGGCGAGGATGTGGCGGCTTGCCGCATGACCGTCAAGCCGACATTGGCCCTCTACATCGGGGGGATGGGCGCCCGCAAAAAGAACTTCTACTTCAACCTCGCCAGCCGCTACGGCTTCGAGGATGAGGCCGTCGAGATTCAGGATCGCTTCTTGGCGGGCGACAAGCAGGGGGCCGTCGCTGCCGTGCCGGACGACCTGGTGGACGAAGTGGCGCTCTGTGGCCCCAAAGCCCGCATCCGTGAGCAGCTCGACGCATGGTCCGCCGCGCCCATCACGACGCTGAACCTGATGGGGCCGGACATGCACACCTTGCGCGTGATGGCGGAGCTGATGTGAGGCCACACCTCAGCTTGTAAAAAAGCCAGAAGATGAGTTCTGTCGCTGGATTCCCCCTGCTTTTCCACAGAGGGCGTCTTCTTTCAACCCAAGCCATGCGATCCGCTTCCGTCCTCGACTCGCCCGTTACTTTGACAACCTCATCGAGAATACGTTCAACCTCATCATCCATGATGCGAACTGCCCTCTACTTTTCTTATGGATAGGGGTATCAGCGAGCAAGTTCGCGCTCACAGCCCCGCAATCCGCCGCAGCGCAGGGAGGAAGTAGTCTTCCGCCACCACTTCCCAGCTCATCTTCTGGCTGATGGCATAGCCGTCGTCGATCCGCTGCTGCAACGTGGCGTTGTCGCGGGGCAGGGCGGCGTCGATGGCTTGGGCGATGCGCGGTGCTTCTTGCTCGGCCACGATGTTGCGCATTCCTTGATCAATGCGCAGCACGTTGCCCAAACTGGCGGGGAACCAATCGGGCAAAAAGAGGTAGTCCCCCAAGACGATGTTGGGCGCGTCCAGCGCCGCCACATCGTCCAAAAAGCCGACGCAGCCGCAGGCGCTGCTGATGGCGCAGATCGCACCGAAGGAGAGCGGCTCCACCTGCGCGATGCCGAACGGTTCGTAGACCGAGAGGCCGAATTCCACGTCCGCACCATTGCGCAGATCCGAAAACTCCATCGCTTCCGGCATCCGGTTGCCGCAGCGATCCCGGCTCCAGCCGAACTGGTTGATGAAGACGGCACGGGTGGCGCGGGCATGGCGGTTGTGGTTCTCCACCATCTGGTAGTAATCCCATTCGTAGTCGATCAGGTCACCGTTATCGGCACGATGGTGGAGCGGCCATCCGTATTCCCACTCCCAGCGGAAGACATCTTCGGGGCGGCGGCCCGCGGGCCGGACGGTGCTGAGCAGATAGTAGATCCCCGTTTCGCCTCGCTCGGCGAGCAGCCAGTCCAGATGCTGGAGGATGCGAAAATCGCGCCAGATCCCTTTGCTCGGCACCAAGCGGGTGACGTGGGTGAAGACCCAACTCGGCGTGACGCCAAAAAGGTTGTTGGAATAGTCTTGCAGCAACCCTTTACTGGCCAACTTCTCTTCAACCGTGATCGCTTTGCTCGGCACCCCGTTGTAAACGATGTCGGTGTCCCGCCCACGCACGGCGGGGTCGAGGAAGGCCAGCTCCTCCAGCACCAAATCCCCCACCGCGAAGATGCCCTCCAGATTGAGGGCGGCGCGGAGCAACGCATGTTTGTAGAAGTGACGGTAGCTGCCAAAGGCATCCTCCATGCGTAGGCCCTGCGCCTTGGCGATGCGCATCGCGTTGTAGAAGCGCAGATCTTGGCCATCGTTCCCCTCCACAATGGCGCGCGCGGTGGCGACTTCGTGGGCGTAGAAGATCGTGCGATATTGGCCGTAAAGGTGCTGTTGCGCGGCGAACAGCGCCGGCAGACCCAGCCATTCGTGCGCGACAAAGAAGGAGGGGCCGCCCACGTTCCCCACCAGCGCGTGAAGCGCGGCGACGCTGGCCACCGCGCCACCGATCGTCCAATCGAACTCAGGGTAGCCCTCGTAGCGATGAACTTCGATGCCCTGCCACTGGTAGAGCCACGACTTGAAATCGTTGATCGGCCCCACGGCGGCACGGCTGCTGTCCACGAGCAATACTTCGTGCTCCACATCGCCGAAGCGACGGGTTCCGTAAAGGATCGAGACACTGTGGAACTGCTGAACCCCGTGGAAGGCCAGGGCCAAGGCTTCGTCCACCTCGTTGATCTGTTCGTAGCCGTGGAACAGAATCTTAAACTTGTTGCGCGGGGCGCGCATCCGCTCCCATTCCATCGAATCGCGCGCGTCGTACTGGCCCAGCAACACCGTTCGCTTCACCTCCGCATTGTATACTTCGCTGGAAAGGAGGCCGCTCAATACCGCGCCAATCCCTCCCGCTTTGACGGCGGCTTCGTGGGTCGCGTGGACGATCAGGTCAATCATGGCGTTGTTCCTGGGAGTTAGTTGACTGTTGGCGTGTTGGAGTGACGCTGCTTTTCCTTGTAATCGTCAAGAAAGGGCAAACCCACCCCGTCTGGGGACGCTCCACTTCGTTACGCATCCCCATCCACCCCTCCAAGGAGGGGAGAACGCTAGGACAATGTCTCAGCTCCCCTCCTCGGAGGGGAGCAAACCAGCCAACGACGCTGGTTTGCCGGGGTGGGTTCCTCTATGGCGCTTAATTTCACCCAACCAACCAAAGTCACATCTTGTTTCGTGACGATTATACCCATTCTCATAGACAATTGTGGATGTGGAATGGACGGTGTAACCGTGGGGCGGGGGATTAAAATCTCCGCTGCAGGGCCTCTCGGCCCATGGGCCTGCCTGCGCAGGCCCCTGCTTGGCTGTTACCATTGATCGACGTGGCACAATCAACCTTCCGATTTGGTATGACTTGCACGGCGTTGGCTCTGCGTTCTGCGTTAGCTGCTCTGAGTGGCCGTTCTGCGTTCTGCGTTCTGCGTTTTGCGTTTTCTGGTCAAGGCACGGCCCATCGCAGGGACTGGTAGCGTTGCTCAAGCGGGAGCGGAAGGCCCTTGGCGCGCAGGATCCACGGCTCGACCTTCCGTTCTTGCAGGATGTCCCACGCGAAGACTGCGTCCAGCCGCTCTTGATCGTACAGCTCTTGCATCGCGGGGTACCACGTCATGCCGTCGGTCCGCTGGTAGTGCCAATACTCCATCGCGTAGAGCGTCTCGCGCCAATCGAAATCCTCGATTTGGTAGGAGGCGATCCGTTCCCAGCCCTCGTCCCACGCCATCTGCGTGAAATCCACGTAGTAGCCCTTGGTATAGAGACCCTTGCTGCCGCCCGCGCCCTCGTCTTCGGCGCTCTCCGCAGCCTCATATTCCCACGGGGCCAAAACCAGCGGTTGGCCGCAACTGCCATCTTGGATCGGGCAGCGAATCAGGATCCGCCAGTAAACGTCGCCATGCCAATCGTCGCGGACGAGCAGGTAGCCACGGTTGATGCCGCCATCCGGCGACGAGATGTAGAGCAGTGTGTCGAGGGCGCGTCCCGCCTTGTGCCAAGAGAGGTAATCGCTTTCGCCCGTGGCGTAGTCGAGCGGACGAACGGTCTCGCTCACGGTATCAAGGAAGTCGATGCCGGTCTCGTCCAAGACGCGCGCTCGCAACCGCTGATACGGTTCGAGCACGGCGTCGTTGAGCGCAGGGTCGGGCGCTTCCATGTCGTCCACGTTGACCAATTCGCGGGCGGTGGGGGTGTACGCCAGCCGCGGCGCTTCGTAACGGGCGCCCAGCAGCGCATCGAACTCGTCACCGTCCGGAAGGCCCCATGCCAGCTCTTCGATCATGCCCTGCGGCCCGAAGAGGCGCACCGCATCGTCGATCTCGCCCGCTGTGCTGCGGTAGAGCGTATCGCCGTCCCAGCGCCGTTCGACCCATGCCATCTCGTCGCCCGACGGCGACACCGCCAACGAGACCACACCGCTGGTCATCGAAAAGGCATTGCCCAGCGGCGTCCCATCGGCGCCGAGCCGCTGTAGATCACGCCCGTTGTCACTAATCGCTTGAACCAACCACTCCCCCTCGGCCAGCCGCTGCGGCGTGCGCTCGTCCACATCGCGCGTTGCGGTCAGGGCGCGGCTCGTCGCCCCGTCGCCGCGCAGCGTGAGCTGATAGAGATCGTGCGACCGTTCGGCGGTCGACGTGTAGAGGAGGCGCGAGTCGTCGATCCAAATCGGGGCAAAGTCGAAGGCGGTGGAGGCTTCGGTCAGGTTGATCGCCTCGTCCGTCCCCTCCACCGGTTGCAGCCAGATGTCGAGATCGCCCGCACGGGTGGCGCTGAAGGCGAGCTGTGTGCCATCGGGCGACAGCGCGGGGTAGCCGTCGAAGTGGGGATCAGTGGTCAGCCGCGTTTCCTCGCCGGTCGCGATCTCGAGTCGATAGAGGTCCCAGTTGCGGTCGCGCCGTGCGCTGTAGACGATCTGGCTGCCGTCGGCGGACCAACTGGGCCAACGCTCATCGTCGGGCGTATCGGTCAGTTGTTGCCACATGCCGCCAGTGGCGGGCATGGCGTAGAGATCGAACTGCCCCTCGACGCGCAGCGCCGCCACCAACCAGCCCTCGCTCTCAGCGTCCGGCATGGCATGGGCGCCGCCCGAAAACAGGGCCGCGAGCGCTGCCAGGGCAAGGCCAAGCAGCGCAATGCGTCGGCTGAAGCGGCGCTCAACCATGAGGGGCGCTGACCGGATAACCGATCTCGTCCATCAACGCGCTCAGTGTTGCGGCGCTGGCTGGCGCGTCGTAGCTGATCGTCACCCGCTTGGCGGGCAGATCGACCGCCACCGCCGAGACGCCATCCGCGTCACGCATCGCCCGTTCGATCGTGGCCTTGCAATGATCGCAGGCCATGTCGGGCGCGTAGAAGGTTTCGGTGAACATGCTGTCTTCGTTCCTATCAGTGGCGGACTATCGTGTGCAAGTGAGCCGTCGGTAAAGGCGCAAGGGGCGACGGGCAAGCCCGTACTTTACCCTCGCTTCTTTCTTGCGCCGTTTTCCAACCTCACGCCCAAATAATGGGGCAAAGTTGCAGTCGGAACAAATGTGACGCAGAACCCTGCGCTTCGCTCAGGACAAGCTCCGAACGCAAAACGGCAGAAAGTATCACACTTGAATGAAGCGGGAGCACCGCAACCTTCATGCAGCTCCCCGCTCCCCCCTGCTCCCCTAGCTCCCCAGCTCCCCGCTCCCCTAGCTCCCCTAGCTCCCCCCGCTCCCCGCTCCCCCACCCCGTTTGGCGCATATTGCGGTTACGTCTTATACTAACGGCACGAGTGGCCGCTCGGTCATTCACGCTTCAACATCATCTCTTGAGGAGGAGATCGCATGAAACGACTGATAATCCTGTTGTCGCTGTTGCTGGTGATGCTGCTGGCCGCATGTGGCAACACCGCAGAACCCGCCGACGACGGCGCGGCCAGCGGGGACGACAGCGCCATGAGCGAAGAAGGCAGCGATGACGGCGCTATGAGCGAAGAGGGTAGCGATGACAGCGCCATGAGCGAAGAGGGCAGCGACGACAGCGCCATGAGCGAAGAAGGCGCGCTGCCCGACCTTGAGGGGCGCGAGATCACGATCGCGGTCGAGAACGCCTATCTGCCCTTCAACTATATCGACCCCGAGACGGGCGAAGGGGCAGGTTGGGATTACGACGCTTGGAACGACATCTGCGCGAGGCTGAACTGCACCCCCGTCTTCAAAGAGGCGGCGTGGGACGGCATGATCCAAGCGGTCGCCAACGGTCAATTCGACGCGGCGGGCGATGGGATCACCATCACCGAGGAACGTGCCCAAGTGGTCGACTTCTCGAACGGCTACACCACCGTCAACCAGCGGCTGCTGACCCGCATCGACGAAGATCGCTTCAGCACGGTCGATGAGTTCGTTGCGGGCGACTACGTGCTCGGTACCCAAGTCGGGACAACCAACTACGAGACGGCCTCTGGCATGTTGGACGAAGCCCGCATCCAAGCCTACGAGCAATTCCCCGTCGCGGTGCAAGCGCTCATTTCGGGGGACGTGGATGCCGTGATCATGGACGAGACAGCGGGGCAGGGGTACGTCGGTGTCAACGCGGATGCGCTGAAACTGGTGGGCGACCCGATCGTCAGTGATGAGCTGGGCTTCATCTTCCCGCCGGGTAGCGATCTGGTCGAGCCGGTCAACGCCGCGCTGGCCGCGATGGAGGCAGACGGCACCTTGGCCGAACTCGCCGACAAATTCTTCACCGAAAAGTTCACGATCACCTACGACGATCTCGAGTAAACGAATCGGAACAGAGACGTCATTCAAAAGGACGAAGCGGTAATTACCCTTCGTCCTTTTTTGTCACCGAAAAGGGGGAAGGATGGCCATCGAATTTGAGCAGGGACGGATTGGCGATGGCGAGCTGTCGCTGAGCGACCGCGCCTCCACGATTCCGTGGTGGCTGATCGGCATCATCCTGATCATCATCGTCATGGTGCTTCAGATCATCAACAATGTGGAATATCGCCGCGCCTACGACGCAATCATCCCCGGCTTACAACTGACCATCTATGCCACGATCGGCGGCTTCGTCGCGGCCAGCATCATCGGGCTCTTTGCGGGGCTGGGCCGTATCTCCAAAAATGCCCTGTTTCGCAACCTGGCGACGGCCTACATCGAGTTCATCCGTGGCGTGCCAATGCTGGTGCTCATCATCGTTAGCGGCGTAGTGCTGATTCCCACAGTCACCGATGGGTTGAACCAGAGCTTTGGCCTTGACATTCGCATCCCCGAAGCGATCCGTGGCGGCATTGCGCTGGCGGTAGTCTACGGCGCCTTCATGGCCGAGATCTTCCGTGCGGGTGTCGAGTCGATCCCCAAGGGGCAGATGGAGGCGGCCCGCTCCGTGGGCATGACCCACGGCCAAGCGATGCGCTACATCGTGCTGCCCCAAGCGATCCGCAACGTGTTGCCCGCGTTGGGCAACGATTTCATCGCGATGCTTAAGGATTCCTCGCTGCTTTCGGTGCTGGCCGTCCGCGAATTGACGCAGCAAGCCAAACTTTACACCGGCAGCAGCTTCCGCTACAACGAGGGGTACTTGGTGCTGACTGTGCTCTACCTGACGATGACGCTGGTGCTCTCGTTGCTGTTGCAGTGGTATCAACGTCGCCTGCGCAAGGGGGAATAAGATGGCCGAGACAAGCCATGACATGATCGTGATTGAGGGGCTTCACAAACTTTTCGGCGATATCCACGCCGTCAAAGATGTCAATCTTCGCATCCGGCGGGGCGAGGTGGTCGTCATCATCGGGCCGAGCGGCTCCGGCAAAAGCACCGTGTTACGCTGCATCAACCACCTGGAGGAGCCGAGCGCGGGATCGATCCGCTTCGACGGGGTTCATCTTGAAGATCCGGCGACCGACATCAACAAGGTACGTACCGATGTGGGCATGGTCTTCCAGCAATTCAACCTCTTTCCCCATCTGACCGTGCTGGAGAATGTGACCATCGCCCAGACCAAGGTGCGAAAACGGAAGGAAGAAGAGGCCAAGAAGATTGCGATGGCACAGCTCGAGCGGGTCGGCATTCCCGACAAGGCCGACAAGCTCCCGATCCAGCTCTCCGGCGGGCAGCAGCAGCGGGTCGCCATTGCGCGTGCCCTCGCCATGAATCCTAAGGCGATCCTCTTCGACGAGCCGACCTCTGCCCTGGACCCCGAGATGGTGGCGGAAGTGCTCGACGTGATGTTGGGGCTGGCAAAAGAGGGAATGACGATGGTGGTGGTGACCCACGAAATGGGCTTCGCTCGCGCCGCTGCCGACCGCGTCGTTTTCATGGATCATGGCGAGGTGGTCGAGATCGACAGCCCCGAAGTGCTTTTCAGCCAGCCCAAGCATGAGCGGACCCAGCTCTTCCTCAATCAGATCTTGCAGCATTGAGCGAGGGCATGGGGCCTGGGCTGTGGTTGCGCCCCACCATTCACCATGCACCATGCACCATGCACCATTTGCCCCAGAGCCCTCATACTGAACAGAGCCAAAAAGAAAAGGGCCACCAAATACGGTGGCCCTTCTTGTTGGGGTTCAGTGGCGCACTAGGCGCGGCGTCGCCAAAGGGCGAGGCCCGCCATGGCGGCCATCGTCAGGCCGAAGAGCGCCAGCGGCAGCGTGCTGCCACCGGATGCGTCAAAGTCGCCCGTTGTCACCGCCGTCGGCCCTTCCACGGATTTCACCGCGATGGGCATGTACATGTCGGGGCCGGTGCCGGTGATCGACACGCCACCGAAATCCCAGACACCCGAACCGACCGGTTCGTCCGTCGCAACCGCGATGGTCAGCACTTGGGTTTCACCCGCGTTCAGCGAGAACGTTGCGGGGCTGACCGTCACCGTCACATTGGCGGGCGCGTCGGGCGCTTGGCTGGCCGTCCACGTCCCGTCGACCGTGGCGCGCACCGTGCGGAACCAGCCACAGGTGCCGTTGCCACATTCGTCGTTACCCAAACTGGGAAGGTTGAGGGCGAGCACTTCAAGCGCTCCGACAACGGGGTTGGCACCCTGGTAGTTTTCGATCGTTTCGTCCAAGACGAGGGGGCTTTGGGCCGCCAAATCGGCCTGAATGCGCCCGTTGCCGATGTCGAACGGGTTGCCGGGCGTGACCCCATCTTCGAGGACGATGTTGGTATTGGCCGTCAACATCAGGGCGGATTGCACTTCCGCCGGTGTCCAGTCGGGGTGGAGCGCCATGATGAGCGCCGCTGCGCCCGCCGTGTGCGGGCTGGCCATCGACGTCCCGCTGATGACGTTGAACTCGGTCGTTGGGCCGACTTGGTCTTCGTAGGCGGCCAAGATGTCGAGACCCGGGGCCGTCACGCTGGGGCTGATGATATCCGGCAAGGCACGGTTCTGACCCCGTGAGCTGAAGTAGGAAAGCTCGTCGCCAAAGGCGGGATCCACCGAGACGGAGAAGCCGCTGATCGTGCCCGTGTGGCCCGTACCGCTGGCCATCCAGGTCTTGAGCGCTTCCCCATCGGCATAGCTAATATGAACCCCGGGAATGACATGGGCGTCGCCGTTCAGCGTTTCGGCTGTCGACTCGTTGTTGGCCAAGACGAAGCCATCGCCACCGGCGGCTTCCACGTTGGCCCCCTTCGCCACACGGGCAATCTGCCCACGGTCACAGACCACGATTTCGTTGGTGAAGGTGTTGGCCGCCCAAATGCCTTCTAGACAGAGCGGGTTGCCGTAATCGCCCGCATAGACCAACGGGGCCGGACCGTAGCCGGTTGCCAAGCCTTTGCCGATGAGGTCGGCAGGCGGCGCACTGCTCCCGCCGGTCAGGTTGACCAGATCGTTTCGGATGAAACGGTTGTGGGAGCTGGAGCCTACGGTGGTGATCCAGGGCGCATCGCCTGGCGAACCGACGGTGTTGGGTCCGGGGCCACTGTTGCCCGCCGAGGTCGCCACGAAGATGCCTTCGGCGCGGGCGTTGAGGTAGCCAATCGTGTCGAAGTCGTTCCAGATGTTGGAGGGTGAGGTGCTGCCGATCGAGTAGTTGATGACCATCTTCCAGTCGGGCGACACCGCGAGGATATCGTTGTAATCGATGATCGTGTCGTCGATGGCGGCGGAGAGGGCCGACAGCGTACAGCAGGCGTTGTAGCCGATGACATTGGCATGGGGCGCCACACCGGAAATGTCCGCGGTCATCGTTGCGCCCGTGGGGCCAGCGACGGTTGCCTGCACAAAGTTACCCGCCGTGGTGCTGGCGGTGTGCGAGCCGTGGCCATCGGTGTCTTCGGGGTCAACGCTCACCGAAGCATAGCTGTGCGTCCCGATGAGTTTGTCGTTGCAGTAGCCGGGATAGGCATCACACTGACCGAGGAAGTTGCCAGTGCCCAGCGGGTTGGTGTGAACGAAGCCATCGACCGGACCCGGGTTGGCGAACGAAGGGCTATCATGGTTCAGGCCGGTGTCGATCACCGCAGCCACCACGCCTTCGCCCATCGTTCCGGGCAGCCCGCCCGTACCAGAGCCATCCCAGATGTGGGTCGCACCGATGAATTCGGGGCCGTTGTCGGTTTCCAGCTCACGCTCGAAGTCTTTTTGGATGAAGTTCACTTCGGGCAGCGTTGCCACGGTTGCGGCCTCGCTTGCACTGAGCATGATCGCAAAGCCGTTGTTGGCGGCGTAATACTCGTAGACCACTTCGACATCGCTGCGGCCAATCGCGTTTACAATGGCGTCGAGAGCGGCGGCACGCTCACCGGCCAAGAAATCGATGTAGGCCAGCGAGGCGGGGTTGTCGAAATGGGAGACCTTCGAATTGGTCACCGCGCGGCTCGTTGCCTCCAACCCGTCGATGCCGCCCGTATAGCCTGCCAGTGGCGGGGCTTGCAGACGAACGAGGTAGATTTCGGTTGCGCCATCCTGCGCAGGGGGCGCAGCAGCCGTCGTACTCTGGATGGCCATCAGCCCCATGAGGGCGATGGCGATTAAGAGAACCATTCGTCTGAGTCTTTGCAAATTTTCGGTCATCAATTGTCTCCTTGTCACAATAAGTCGGGATGAGTGTCAGAGGCCACGGGAAGAAACTAATCGGCGCAATTCCAATGCCGTTCCTGTTGCATGGACGGGGCACATTCAGCTTGACTTCGCGGCCAAATGAGGGGGCGGCTACCGAAATAGGGGTTCGGCAGAGCCGTTGGCAGAATACGCCACCTCCTTTCAGCGGGTGAGCTTGGGGCAGCACTCTGCACAAGCCAACCTTCCGTCCGTAAAGAGCCAAGCAGAGCGCGGGGAAACGTCTCATCTTCCTTTAATATTCTAGACATTCTCCCCGCTTTGGCAAGCGTTGAAACGGAGGGAATGCAGGGAACGCAGAACGGTTTGTGGAGGATCGCGAACAGCAAATGGAGAATGGGGTGATGCTGGACGATCGTCTTCCCGTTGTGCTGTCGGGGTGGGTTAGACTATCTCACCTTGTACGTCATGAATCGTGAATCGTGAATCGGAAACGCTTAGTTCGCTGATTTCGGCTACGGCAATCAACAATCGACGGGCATCTATTGTACCGACGAGCACGGCGGCCCGCGGTCGGGCACGGCGACCCGCGGTCGGGCACGGCGGCCCGCGGTCGGGCACCCGCAAACCATGGCCACCGTGTAGGGACGACCCGCCGTGGTCGTCCGTTGCCGTGCATGCACGGCGATTGTTACACGATGGATGGATCGGGCACGGCGACCCGCGGTCGGCCACGGTGGCCCGCGGTCGGGCACGGTGGCCCACGGTCGGGCACGGGCCCGCGGTCGGGCACGGCGACCCGCGGTCGGGCACGGCGGCCCGCGGTCGGGCACGGCGGCCCGCGGTCGGGCACGAATGGCCACCGGTAGGGGCGACCCGCCGTCGCAGCCGGTCGTCACGGCGTCAGTCACGGCGACCGTTACGATGGATGGTCGGGCACGGCGGCGTGCGGTCGGGCACGGCGGCGTACGGTCGGGCACGGCGGCCCGCGGTCGGGCACGGCGGCCCGCAGTCGGGCACGGCGGCCCCGGTCGCACGGCGCGGTCGGGCACGGCGGCCCGCGGTCGGGCACGGCGGCCCCGAGCGCCATAACCATGCCACCGTGTAGGGACGACCCGCGGTGGTCGTCCGTGCCGCGAATGCACGGTGATTGTCACACGATGGGGGGCACGGCGGCCCACACGGTCGGGCACGGCGGCCCACGGTGGGCACGGCGGCCCACGGTCGGGCACGGCGGCCCGCGGTCGGGCACGGCGGCCCGCGGTCGGGCACGGCGGCCCACGGTCGGGCACGGCGGCCCGACCCTACGGGGTAATGTGCCGCACGCGATCCACCATGGAGGTCGTCCTGCGGGCGGATGCGGCCCGGCCCTGTGACAACCGAGGCGGCCTCTTCATCGCTGTGGCAATGTAATCCTTGCACCTTGCACCTTGCGCCAAACCACTCCTACACTCCCAAAACTCCCTCACTTCCAACTCCCCAAAATCCCCCAACTCGTCCCCACCAGTTGCCCTTTTGCCCCTTTGAAATATGATTGTTGGGATGGAACGGGGGTCGCTCAAGACCGCCAAACAATCGTTTCGATCAAACTAAGGAGTAGAAGATGAAATCGCCTTTACGAGTCGCCGTGACCGGCGCGGCGGGGAACATTGGCTATGCCTTGCTCTTCCGCTTGGCCTCCGGCGATGCCTTTGGCAAGGATCAGCCGATCATCCTGCAACTGCTTGAAATTACGCCCGCGATGCAAGCGCTCGACGGGGTGGCGATGGAGCTACGGGACGCGGCCTTCCCACTGGTGGAGGAGCTGGTGCTGACCGACGACGCCAACGTCGCCTTTGACGGCGTCAACTATGCGCTGCTCGTTGGCTCCAAGCCGCGCGGCAAGGGGCAGGAGCGCAGTGACCTGATCCGCGACAACGGGCCGATCTTTATCGGCCAAGGGCAAGCGCTCAACAACCACGCCGCAGACGATGTACGTGTTTTGGTAGTGGGCAACCCCGCCAACACCAACGCCCTGATCGCGATGAGCAACGCGCCCGACATCCCACGTGAGCGTTTCACCGCGATGACCCGCCTCGACCACAACCGCGCCCTTTCGCAGCTTGCCAGCAAGACCGGCAGCACCGTACGCGACATTGAGGGGGTGGCCGTCTGGGGCAACCATTCGCCGACCATGTTCCCCGACCTCTCGCGCACGACGGTTGACGGCACGCCCGCGCTAGACCTCATCGACCCAACGTGGTACCGCGACGACTTTATCCCGACCGTCGGCAAGCGGGGCGCGGCGATCATTCAGGCACGCGGCCAATCGTCGGCGGCCTCGGCGGCTTCGGCGGCGGTCGACCATGTGCGCGACTGGCACAACGGCACCGGCGAGGCGTGGGTCTCGATGGCCGTTCCCTCCCGCTTGGGCGACTATGGCATCGACGACAACCTGATCTTCTCCTACCCCGTGCGTGTCGGCAGCGATGGCACGTTGACAGTCGTCGACGGCTTCGAGATGGACGACTTTGCCCGCGAGAAAATCGCCGCCACCGAGGCCGAACTGGTCGAAGAACGCTCCTACGTGACGGATCTGCTCAACTAGGGTAGAGAGCGGCAGCCGTCTGGCCGCTCTCACGCCAATGCTGTTAGACGTTGTGCAAGGTGCAAGGTGCAGCCCGTCCCTTGCACTTTGCACCTTCTACCTTCTTCTGTGCTGAACCGCACCTATTACTCACATCGTAATCACCATGCGCATCGCCTTCGACGGCCACGTGATCCACCGCCAAGTAGACGGTGTGAGTCGCTATACCTTCCATCTGATCGAAGCACTGGCCAGCACCGTGCTGACGCAGGACGAGTTGTTCGTCTTACACGAAGCGCAGGTGGGGAGCGATCTGTTGCGGATTGAAGAGCTGGCCCACCACCCGAATGTCATGCTGCGCACCACGGCAGGGCTGGGTAGCGCCACGGGCCAGGTGGCATTGGCCAACGCACTCCGTGCGATCAACGCCGACCTCTACCACAGTCCCTATCGCCTCTTTTCAATGTTGACCTCGGTGCCGACCATTGTCACGATCCACGAATTGGCAATGTTGAGCGACCGCGACGGGCGGCGTTGGACGGGGCGACTATCGCAGTTCAGTCAACGAACCCAGCTTCGGGTCACCCGCCGCGCCAACGCGGTGATCTGCGTCAGCCAGCATCTGCGCGAAGAGTTCCTCGCCGCCGTCGAGATGCCGCCCGACCACGTACACGTCGTCTACAACGGGGTCGATCATAGCCGCTTCCACCCCCGCTATCGTCCCGAAGCCCGTCAGCGTGCGGCCCGTCTGCTCGGCATCGAGCCGCCGTACATCCTGGCGTTGGCCAGCAGCGAACCGCGCAAAAACATCAGCACGCTGATCCACGCCTACGCCAAGCTACCCGCGGACGATGTGCCCCGTTTGGTGCTGGCGGGCGCGGCCGGGTGGGGCAAGGGGCCGCTCTACGATTTGGTACGAGAAGCCGGTATCGCGGATCGGGTTCGCTTCACGGGCTACGTCCCCGAAGCGGTGCTCCCCGACCTTTACGCGGGCGCCCGCTGCTTCGTCTTTCCCAGCTTATACGAGGGCTTCGGCTTGCCCGTGCTGGAAGCGATGGCTTGCAGCGCGCCGGTCGTGGCCAGCAATCGGAGCGCGATCCCCGAAGTGGCGGGGGATGGGGCGCTACTGGTCGATGGCGGCAATGTGGTGGCGCTGGCCGAGGGGATCTATCGGGTGGTCAGCGACAAAGCGTTTCGGGACGGGCTGCGTGGCAAAGCGACGGCACAGGCGGCCACTTTCTCGTGGGAGCGTTGCGCCCGCGAGACGCGCCGCATCTATGAATCCGTCTTGGCCGATTGAAGCTGTGGACCATGCGTCTGCTTTTCGATGCGCGGCTGCTACAGCCCCACTTTCCGGGCATCGGTCGATACGCCGCCTCATTGCTGATAGCGCTCGCCGAAGTTGCCCCCCACGTGCAGCTCCACCTGCTCTGCGAGGCACAGAGCGAGGTCCTCGACCTCCCCAACGCCCAATGGCATCGCGTCGCCCCGATTTTTAGCGCGGCAGGGCAAGGGCAAGCGGCACGGCTGGCCCGTCGCTTGAACGTTGATCTCTGCCATGCGCCATACTACGTTTACCCCCTTGCGTGGCCGCGCCCCATCGTGGTCACGATCCATGATCTGATCCCGTTGGAATACACGGCGATGGTGCCGCGCGGCTGGCGACGCTGGCTCTACGGCCCCTTGCATCGCTTGGCCGTGGCGCGGGCCGATGCCATCATCACCGACAGCGACGCGGCGCGACACGCCGTCATCCGCCATCTGAAGGTGGCCGAACGCGACGTGACGACGGTTCCGCTGGCCCCCTCCCCCTTCTTCGCTGCGGATGGGACGGTTCCGCGTGAGCGTTATTTCTTTTCGCTGATTTCGAACAAGCCACACAAGAATGGGGGGCGATTAATTGAGGCGTACGCCGCGACCGACCCCGCGATCCATGGGGTGCCGCTGCTGATCGCGGGCAGCAAGGACGACGATTGGCCAACCGTCGCGGCGATGGCGGCAGCGGCGGGGGTGAGCGAGTGGGTGCGCTATCTCGGCTTCGTCAGCGACGCGGCCTTGCGCGACCATTACCGACGATGCTTGGCCTTCCTCTTCCTGCCCTTCGCCGAAGGCTTCGGCCTGCCACCGCTGGAAGCGATGGCCTGCGGCGCGCCCACGCTGATCGCCGATCGCGCGCCGATGAACGAGCTGGCGGGCGAGGCCGCGCTCCGCACCGACCCGTTTGACGTGGCTGGAATCGGCAGCGCCCTGCGCCGCCTGATCGAGGATGCCGCCTTGCGCCGAGCATTGAGCGAGCAAGGCCAAGCGCGGGCCGCCACCTTCACGTGGCAAGAGACGGCGCGGCAAACCCTCCGCGTCTATGAAGCGTTAATACGAGAAGCGTTAAAGCGTTGAAACGAATGATGGAGAATCGCGCATAGCGAATGGCGAATGCAAAGACCGTGACCCCTCTATCCCCGCATTACGCTTGTTGCTCCCGTAGCCAATCACGAGGGTGAGCCTCGTGACCACCGGAAGCGGCTCACGTTCAACTCCAACCCCCTCAATCACATCAAACTCCAGCACTCCAAAACTCATAAAACTCACTAAACTTTTATGCAAACCATCTTGGCCCTTTCAAGCGGCGCGGCAGTGGGCGCGGTTCTGCGCCACTATCTCACCCTCTGGTCCATCACGCATGTCGGCGCGCGCTTCCCCTTCGGCACGTTGATCGTCAACCTTGCTGGCAGCTTTCTCTTGGCGATTTTGATGGCCTATCAACATAAGTACGGCACCTTCTCGCCCGAAACACGATTATTACTGACCACCGGATTCTGCGGCAGCCTGACCACCTTCTCAACCTTCAGCTACGAAACGGTCGCGCTGATGAGCGAGGGCCGGACGATGGCCGCGCTCACCAACATCGGCGCGAACGTCGTGCCGAGTATCCTCTGCGTCATCGCGGGCTTGGCCGTGGTGGAAATTTTGTCGTAATTTATGAGCTAGAGATAGAGATGGTGAAATGACCTTTTGAGGTCGAAAATCGATAGATATTGCGTGCGCCTTCGCTTCTCGGGGCTAGGTTGGCCCTCTGCACCTTGCACCAAAATGACCACCACACCGGCTTCGATACACTCAGCCGCCGAAACTCATTAAACTCACAAAACTCATTAAACTCACAAAACTCACAAAACTCATTAAACTCACAAAACTCTCCCCCCATGCCTATCAGCCCCATCCTCGCCCAACTACAGCGCGACCCGATGTTGGCCCGCAACGTGGTTCATTGGCGCTCAATCGCCGCGCGGGCCGCGGATTATGTCGACGTGCCAGCGGCGCTCGACCCGCGCCTGCACGCGGCCCTGCGGCGGCGGGGCATTGCCCAGCTCTATCGCCACCAAGCCGAGGCCATCGAGGCCGTGCTCAACGGCGAGACGGTGGTGGTGGTGACGCCCACGGCCAGCGGCAAGACGCTCAGCTACAACCTGCCCGTTCTGCACACCTTGCTCAACGATCCGTCGGCGCGGGCACTCTACCTCTTTCCCACGAAGGCGCTTGCCCAAGATCAGCGCCACGAATTGGCGCAGTGGCTGCCGCTGCTGGAGCCCGCGATTCCGCTCGGCGTTTACGATGGCGATACCCCGCAATCGGCGCGGCGGGGGCTGCGTGCCAGCACGCGGCTGCTGATCAGCAACCCCGACATGCTCCACACCGGCATCCTGCCCCATCACACGCAGTGGCTCTCGCTCTGGAGCAACCTGCGCTACATCGTCATCGACGAGGTGCACCACTATCGCGGCCTCTTCGGCAGTCATTTTGCCAACCTGCTGCGCCGGGTCCGCCGCATCGCCCGCTTCTACGGCAGCGATCCGCAGATCATCGCGGCCAGCGCCACCATCGCCAATCCGGGCGAGCTGGTCGATGCGCTGACCGATGCCGAGCTACCGACGACCGTGATCGACCGCAACGGCGCCCCGAGCGCGGAGAAACAGTTTCTCTTCTGGAATCCGCCACCCTTTGACGAGCAGCTCAACCTGCGCCCCTCGGCGCTGCTCGAAGCGCGGCGCATCGCCTCCCTTTTCTTGGAAGCGGATGTGCAGAGCATCCTCTTCACGCGGTCGCGGCTCTCGACCGAGCTGCTGCTGCGCTACCTGCAAGCGGCAGCGCAGCAACTGGCGTTGCCCGAGGGGGCGGTCGCCAGCTATCGCGGCGGCTACCTGCCCACCGAGCGCCGTCAGATCGAACAGGGGCTACGTGACGGGTCGATTCGTGCGGTGGTGACCACCAATGCGCTGGAGTTGGGGATCGACATCGGCCAGTTGGATGCCTGCCTGATGGTCGGCTATCCGGGGACGATTGCTTCGACCTGGCAGCAGGCGGGCCGCGCCGGACGACGGAGCGGGGAAAATTTGGCCATCTTGCTCGCCACCGCCGATCCGCTCGACCAGTTCATGGTCAGTCATCCCGACTGGTTCTTCGCGGCCTCGCCCGAACATGCCCGCATCAACGCTGACAACCTGCAGATCCTCGTCGAGCATCTGAAATGCGCCTGTTTTGAGCTACCCTTTGCCGAAGAAGAGTCGTTCGGCAGCCTGCCGCAGGAAATCACACGTACCATCTTGGCCTATCTGGAAGAAGCGGGCCTCGTCCACAGCGCTGCGGGCAGCTTCTACTGGACCGCGCAGGAGTACCCCGCCGAGGCCGTCTCGCTGCGCCATGCGGGATCAACCTTGCTCATCACCGAGCAGCCGGGCGGCATCACGATCGGCGAGGTGGACCGCTGGTCGGTCCATCAGATGTGTTTCCCCGGCGCGATCTACATGCACAGCGGGCGGCAATTCTTAGTCGACGGGATCGACTGGGCGGGGGAACGGGTCGACGCCCGTTCGGTCGAGGTTGATTACTACACGCGCGTCATGACGAAGCGTACTGTGGCAGTCGAACGCACGGTCGCCACGGAGCCAACGGTGGGCCGCTCGTGGGGCGAGGTGTTGGTCACCAGCACGACCACCGGCTACAAAAAGATCAAGCTGGGAACACACGAAACGTTGAGCGAGCATCCGCTGGAACTGCCGGAATCGACCTTGCAGACCACGGCTTGGTGGGTCACTTTCCCCGTCGAGGTGCCGCGCGGCCACGATTACGGGCCGAACTGGCGGCAACAGCGCGATCTGGCGCGGCAGCGCGAGGGCTTTCGTTGTGCCGACTGCCGCATCGCCGAGGCGGATTTGGGCCGCGAGCTGGACATCCACCACCTCATCCCTTTCCGCGAATTCGGCTATGTGGCCGGGCTGAACGATGGCTATCTGGCGGCCAACGAATTGAGCAACCTTCTGGCGCTCTGCCCCACTTGCCACAAACGGCGCGAACCGTTTCACCGCTCGGAGACGGCGATCGGGCTGCAGGGGGTGGCCCACGCGCTGCAGAATATCGCGCCGCTCTTTTTGCTTTGCGACAGCCGCGACTTGGGCAGCAGCAGCGACGTATATGGGGCGGGCGGACCGACGATCTATCTGTACGATACCGTCTCGGGTGGCATCGGCTTTGCGGAACAGCTCTATCGTTCCCACCCGATTCTGCTGGACACAGTGGCGCAACTGATCCGCGACTGTGGCTGTGCGGACGGCTGCCCGGCCTGCATCGGACCCGAAGCCATGTTGATGCCCGAGGGTCGCCGCCATGCTCTGGCGCTTTTGGCGTACTGAGCAATGAGTACACGTTGCAATATCGTTGCGTGTTTGTTGGCTTTTCGTTGTGATTTTCCAATGTTTTGCAACGCATAGCAATGAAGCGTTCTAGCCCTTCGACCACCGTTTACGCGAACGCTTGAACGCCCCTCTTTCTTCTTTTTCACGCTCAACCTTTCAACCATCAGAAACGAGCCTGCTTCAATGGAAATCGTCCTCTTTCTCATTATCATCGCGCTGCTGTTCGTCGCCAACCTAGCGGAACGTGACCGGATCTGGTTGTGGCTGGTGGCGCTCTTCATCGTCGGAAGCGCTGCCTTGGCGGGGCTGGCGGGCCTTGTCTTTGCCCTGTTGGGCGCTGGGTTGCTCCCTGTCGAAGCGCTGGCCGACGCGGGGCCGCTGGTGGGTGGCCCTTGGGCCACGCTCTTTGCTCTCATTCTGATGGCCGGAGCCGTGCTCATGATCCTGCTCCTTGTGCCAGCGGTGCGCCGACTACTGGTGCGGCTGCTCCGTTTTCGCGTCGATGCGGACCGTCCTATCATCGTCACCGCCCTCTTTCTCTCGGTCGGACTATTGGGGCTGACGGCGACATCGCTGATCACCAGCCCCTCGCTCCCCGTCGAAACGTTCGAACAACTCTCCGTGACTCAGCGTGATCTCTGGGTTCAGGGGCTGCTTTTTGCGGCAGCGGGCTTCGTGGGGGTCGGTTTCCTGGTGCGGCGCGGCTGGCAAGAGACGTTGGAGCGGCTGGGGCTGACGCGCATCACGCCGCGCATGGCGCTGTGGGCACTGGGGTTGGTGATCGTGCTGTTACTTTTTAGCACCGGCATCGACATGGCGTGGGCGCGGCTCGACCCGACGAGCTACGAACGCACCTCGTCGATCACCGAAGCGATGTTGGGCAACCTGAGTGGCCCGCTGGCCGCCCTCACCATCGGCCTGTCGGCGGGCATCGGGGAAGAGATTCTCTTTCGCGGGGCGATTCAACCCCGCTTCGGGCTGATCGGCGCGACCCTGCTCTTCACCATCGGTCACACCCAGTATGAAGTCACCCCTGCGCTCTTGATCGTCTTCTTGATCGGCTTGGTGCTCGGCATCGTCCGCAAGCGCTTCAACACCAGCACCGCCATCCTCATTCACGCGCTCTACAACGCCTCATTGCTGCTCATTCCGTGGTTGCTGGAATTGCTGGGCTTGTAGCGGGTCGATGTTGCAGCCTGGAATTGTGGAACGACGCCACGCAACAGAAAGGGTTAACCCATGAAATATGAAATGACGATTTCCCCCAAGATTCCGGTTTCGGAAGGCGACTTCATCGCCTCTTGGTCACAGGAGGAACGCACGGACAACGCCGGGACGGTTCGGCTTGCGGACGGTGCGCGCGACGTATTCGACGCGGATATCCTTGAGGGGGGCGATGTAGTGATCCTCGAGACGTCCAATGTTGGCACCGACGCGGGCGAGTTGTACGCGCTGATCGGCGCTGCCCTCCGTCGCGCGGGGGCCAGTGGAACCTTCACCTTCACGCCCATCGAGTACCCCGACGGCAGTACCCTGTTGGCCGTGAGTCCCGCCGATCGCGACGAATAAACCGTTGAGACGAGTACGCCCCTGAGCGAGCGTTTCCCGACAACCCATTTGCCACGGGTTACGGCACGTTGCAATGGGGACAGTGGCGCGGGTCGTCGAGGGCCTGGTAGCTCTGCGCGCAGACGGCAAAGACCGTCATGCGCGGAAAGAGGCCGAAGCGGCGCACGACGTGGCCCTCCACCACCAGCGCCCTTTGCTCCTCCCTTCGGTGGTGGAATCCAGCGTCTCTAGAACGCTGCACAACGCATGAGGGCACCCTCACAGATTGCCGATCTTGTGACTCGCTTACAGCAACAGGTATAATCCAGCCGTAATGCGTCACACGGAGCCAACTCTCTTGACCCCTCACCCCACAATGTACAGCACGCTAAAGAGCACGACGCTCTTTGCCAGTGCAGGCGATGACGACATCGCTGCCATCGCACCGCTGGCCTCGTTCCGTGATTACGAGGAGGGGAGCCTTCTCTTCTGTCAGGACCACGCGGCGGAAACGATCTTTATTTTGGTAGAGGGCATGGTCAAACTGGTCTCTTTGCGGCCAGATGGCAGTCAGATCACGTTGCGCACGGTGTTGAGCAAAGAGCCGTTCGGGGCACTCGGCGCGGTGCGGGCAGATGCGCATTATCCTGCCACCGCAGAAGCGATGAAGCGCTCTAAAGTCATCGCGATTCGCAGCGATGAGTTCCGTCTGCTACTCCTTGAACGTCCCCATCTGGCACAAGGCCTTTTGGGGGTGATTACCCGCTATGTCCGGGAGATGCAAGAACGTTTCCAAGAGATGGTGGTGGCGCCGGTGCCCCGTCGTATTGCACGCGCCTTGGTTCGGTTAGCCGCACAATGCGCAACAGAGGCTGAAGGGCAAAAGGTCGTCACCTTGCCCTTCACGCGTCAAGATTTGGCCGAGATCGTCGGAACGACGCTCTATAGTGTGAGTCGGACTATCGCCGAGTGGGAGCGTCAAGGGATCGTCTCGACAGGTCGCAAGCGCATTACCGTAACGAATATGGAGCTTATCAAATCCCTCGCACAAGAGCGCGACTAGCCGCCCTGGCTCACGGCGCGCTTTCAATTTATATGCCCCCTCCCCCCCGTCGCCCCCCTCACGGTCAATGGCCTACTGTCACTGACCCCCCAACCAAACGTCACTCCTCGCTCTCCTAACGGTCGTTCCTTGCGCCAGCACAAAGACCGGTCGACTCATTTCCAGTAGGATAATCGGTAGATTTCAACACTGATATGGTGCTAGGAGTGTGCCATGTTCACAAAATACTGGAAACCGTTCTTATTCTCATTCGTCCTGATGGTCGGGATGTTGGCGGCCTGTTCTCCCTCAACCGACCGCGTGGGCGAAACCACTACCAGCGGCCCATCCCGTGCCACGGCCACTCGGGTCAAGCCTGCCGACGACTCTCCCTCCACCACGGAAAGTAATACGGCAACAGCGACATCCGACAGCGCGGCACAGCCGCCAAGCACATCGTTGGATATGGCGATGGTGGAAGCAGGCTTCAAGAAGGGAGGGTGCGCCGCGTGCCATGTCGTGCCGGGCATCAAGGGGGCCGTGGGGACGATCGGCCCCAATCTCAGCGAGATTGGTCAAGTCGTCAGTAGCCGCCTCTCGGATGGCAGCTATGAGGGGAGCGCTACTACGGTGGAAGCGTACCTTCACGAATCGATCGCCAACCCCGATGCCTTCTTGCCCGATACCTGTCAAGGCGGGACATGTTCCCCCGGCCTGATGCCCGCCACACTCGCGGACAGCCTTTCGGCGGAGGAACTGGACAGTGTGGTGAGCTATCTCGCCAGCCTGCCGCTGACCGAAGGCAGCGGGCCTGCGGAGCAAACGAGCGCCGAAGAGGGCACCGAGGTCGTGTATGGCGCTGGCCCCGAAATGACGACCGAGGAATTCGCGTGGGCGAGCCAAACGTACTTCGAACGCTGCGCGGGCTGTCACGGAACGCTGCGGGCGGGCGCCACCGGGCCGGGCCTGACACCGGATTTAACGCAGCCCAAGGGCACTGCTGGCCTTGCGGCGATTATCTTTAACGGCACGACCGGCGGTATGCCCGACTGGGGCAAGCAGGAAGTTTTCACCCAAGAACAGAGCGAAATCATGGCGAAATTCATCCAGAATGAGCCGCCCGTGCCGCCCGAGATGTCGCTTCAGCAGATGAAGGATTCATGGGAACTGATCGTCCCAGTCGACGAACGTCCGACCGAACCGCAAACAGATCGGGATTGGGAGAACTATTTTAGCGTCACGTTGCGTGATGCGGGTCAAGTCGCCATCATCGATGGGGACACGTTCGAGGTGGTGAGCAAGGTCGATAGCGGCTACGCGGTGCATATCACCCGCATGTCGGCATCCGGTCGCTATGCCTATGTGATTGGGCGCGATGGCCGCTTGGCCCAAATCGACCTTTGGATGGAAACGCCGCAGGTGGTCGCACGGGTCCAGACCTGCTACGACGCGCGGTCGGTCGAGGTGAGCAAATACGAGGGTGAGAAAGGGGATTTCAGAGACAAGTATGCCGTCGTCGGCTGTTACTGGCCCCCCCATTTTGTCATCATTGATGGCCAAACCCTCGAACCGATCAAGGTGGTCTCGACACGGAGCTACACCTGGGACACGGGCGAATACCACCAAGAGCCACGAGTCGCTTCCATCTTAGCTTCGCTCTACGAACCCGAGTGGGTCATCAATGTCAAGGAGACGGGGCAGACATGGCTCGTCAATTACGAAGATCCGCTGACGCCCGAGATCAAGATGATCAACGCCTCCCGCTTCCTTCATGACGGGGGACTGGATGCCACCCATCGCTACTTTATGGTCGCTGCCAATAACTCGAACCAGATTGTGATCATCGACCTGCAAGAGCGGAAACTCGAAAAGGTGGTGGATGTGGGCGAAGTGCCGCACCCGGGACGTGGCGCCAACTGGATTGATCCAGAGTTTGGCCCAGTCTGGTCAACCTCGCACTTGGGCGAAGGGGCGATCATTTCGATGGGGACCGATCCGGAAGGCCATCCTGATTATGCGTGGCAACAGGTACGCAAAACAGAGCTGCCCGGCTCGGGCAGCCTCTTCTTGAAAACACACCCGAATAGCCCATGGATTTGGGTCGACATGACGCTCAACCCCGATCCGACGACATCTCGAACGATCTGCGTCATTGCGAAGGCGGAGCCTGACAAGGTGCATCAATGTTGGGAAGCTTCGACCTACGGCCGTGCGGTCCACTTCGAGTACAACAAGCAGGGGACGCAGGTATGGGTCAGCATTTGGGGCGAAGCGGATCGACCGGGTGAAGTCGGAGAGATTGTGATCTACGACGATGCAACGCTTGAAGAAGTCCACCGCATTCCTGATCTGGTCACGCCGACCGGGAAGTTCAACGTCTATAACACGGTGAACGATATCTACTAGCCGTCAGATCGCTTTCACAAGGCTGATCAAAAGCCCAACGTCGCACCGTTGCACGACGGACCGCCCAATCACACCGATTGGGCGGTCTATTTTGTGGCACAATGGGGACAGTGGCGCGGGTCGTCGAGAGACTGGAAGCGCGCCGCGCAGACGGCAAAGACCGTCATGCGCGGAAAGAGACCGAAGCGGCGCACGACATGGCCCTCCACCACCAGCGCTTCGCAATCGCTTTCGCGCACGACCGAGGGCACAGGGCAGCTCGCGCACAGCTTCAGCGACCACTGCTCGTGTTCGCCCTGCCGTTCCAGCAGCCGACAGCGCATCACCTCGCGTCCGCGAAAGGCATCGTGGTGGAAGAAGGGGCAGTCGGGGAGCTTCATGGTGCGTTTCTGGTGTGTTTCGTGTGGAGCCTGTCCTGAACGAAGTGAAGGATTTTGGGTTCTTAAAGGCGAGTTTAGGCGGTTAAATTATCT
>JACKAZ010000012.1 GCA_020634795.1 Ardenticatenales bacterium
TGAAACGGGGGGCGCCACCCCTCATTGCCCGCGACGATGTGGGCAACCTGACATCTCACTCCGCTTTGCGCCTCCTTACCTTTTTCCATCTGACCCACAACCGGATAGGGATCGGACTTCTGCAAGAGATATACGGGGCCTACATCTTGGCGAACTATTATCGCACGCGGATCAGTCGTCGGGTGGCGGAGGATGCCGACTATTGGGTGCAAGAAAATATGAAGCAATTCGGGGGACAAGCAGCATGACGACGAGTACTGAAGAGGGGAGCTGGCTCTATCTGCAAATTTTCCCCCACCCCCAAGCTCCGCTGGGCGAGCATCAGGGTCGGCTCATTGCGCTATGTGATCAGCTATTGGAACCTACCCTCCGAACATGGGTCGCGCACTGCGCCGAGCAAGGATGGATCAGACGCTTCTTTTTCATTCGCTACGCCGAAGGGGGCTATCACCTCCGTCTTCGACTTCTGGGAGAGAACGCGCAACTCCAACAACAGGTCAGCCCCTTGCTGGAAGATCAGCTAGCGCAATTTTTCGCGGCCCACCGTGCGGAGCTACCCGATCTTGCCCCATCCATAACGGCCGAAAATCTGGTGGCCACTGGCCATTTGCGCTATGCCGCTTACGAGCCGGAACTGGACAAGTATGGGGGTGTACGTGGTGTAGCGATGGCCGAGGAACATTTTGAGCTGTCCAGCGAGATCGCCTTCGACATCCTAAGCGTTGAGCGCCAGACGGGCACTACCCGCTCCCAATTCGCCTTGGAGATAATGCGACTCTACCTACAAAGTTATGGGACGACGATAGAAGGCCAAATCCTGATCTTGCGAGGCTATACCCACTATTGGCTTAGCCATGTGAGTGCTGGCCAGCTTGCCGATATTCAAGTCGGGTTCGAATCGAATTTCCAGCGCAAGAAAGCACGCCTCCACGCGCGCCTTGGGGCTAAGGGAATGGGACGTTTGGAAAGCATCATGGCGGGAAATCCCACCTCGCCATTTCGACGCTTACGAACACATCTCATAGGGCATTTTGCAAGGCTGTCCGCCTTGGAAGAGGAAGGTGCGCTTGAGACATCCGCGCGAGACCACTTGGTGGCCCACACGCCTCTCCTGTCGTCATATCCGGTGCTATGCCATACCCCGATTGTAGGATTACAGATCCTCCCCAATTACATCCATATGATGAACAATCGACTAGGTTTGAGTCCTTGGCATGAAATTCAACTCACCTACCTGCTCTATCGCTTCTTAGAAGAAGCGTCGGGCCAAAATCACTCGACGCAGATTCCACTGGCACTCGAGCCAGCACAGCTATCGACGACCCTGTTGTAGATTCTGTTCCAATAAGGAGGAACCAATGACTATGAACCAGCCTGCCACAGCCGTCATCGAAGTTGACGGCCTTCATAAGCGATATGGGGATATTCACGCGGTCCGGGGCATCAGCTTCGATGTCAAACGAGGGGAAATCTTTGGCCTCCTCGGTCCGAATGGAGCGGGTAAAACTACAACCCTCTCCTGCATCGAGGGTCTCACCCCCCCCGATTCCGGTCAGATCACCGTAATGGGGGCGGATCCGACCTCCGAACCCTCGCGTGCCAAGCGTGAGCTGGGGGTTCAATTGCAAAGCACATCGTTATTGCCAGAGCTAAACGTTAAGGAGCAGGTACGACTGTTTGCCCAGCTCTATGGTGCCGATCATAGCCCCCAGCGGCTAGCGCAGTTGATCGACCGGGTCGGACTGACGGACAAAGCGGATGCCCTGCCTGCCGACCTTTCGGGCGGGCAGCAGCAGCGGCTCGCCCTAGCGATTGCCCTCGTCGGTGACCCTCAAATCCTGATATTGGATGAGCCAACGGCGGGACTTGACCCGCAAGCCCGCAATGCCGTCTGGGAGTTCGCACGCGAGTTTCGCCAAGAGGGAAAAAGCGTGATCTGGACCACACACTACATGGAGGAAGCCGAAAATCTGTGTGACAGGGTGGCGATCATCGATCATGGGGAACTGCTGGCATTGGACAGACCGGCTGCGCTGGTGGCCTCTTTGCAGGAGACGGCCCGTATCTCCTGCATCTGTCCCGCCTTGTCGGCCACGCAAGGCGCGACCTTCCCCGGTGTCCTAGAATCGTGGGAAGAGGACGGATACCACCATCTACGAACCTCGGACGTCCCACAAACGATCACGGCCCTGCATGAGTGGGCTGCCGAACATGGCGCCACGGTGGAACGGCTTGGCGTCAGCCATGCCAGTCTTGAAGAGATATTCATCAATCTAACTGGACGGAGGATCCGAGAGTGAGTATGACAACTATGGCTAACCCAGTAACACGCAATTCGGAGCGTCGCGCACCGAGTTCCCTCTCCCCCATATTCAGCTTTGCCCTCGCCAACTTGAAGGGAAGTCTCAAGAACCGTGCCCTAATGGCGGTGGCTTTGCTCACCCCCGCGATGCTAATACTCATCTTCTGGCTGATGAGCGGCGCGGGCCAATCGTCCGAGTTCGATATCTTCCGATTCATCTATCCCGGGATCGTGGTCTTCACGGTGATTCAGACGGGTGGGATGCACGCCACCACGATCGTCAACTGGCGAGAGCAGCAGATATTTCGCCGTCTGGCCTGTACGCCCGTCCCGCTTTGGAAACTGGTCTTAGGGCGCTCATTGTCGCAACTCGTCCTGTCCCTAATCCAAGCGTTCATCATCATCCTCATGGGGGCCTTGCTGCTGAGGGAGGTGCTTTCCCCCTTCGTCGTGCTCACTGCCACACTCATCCTGACGCTGTCCAGCGCTTGTTTCATCGCCCTCGGTACGATCATTGCGGCACTCTCACCGAACGCGACAATCGCCAATACGGTCTATGTCTTCTTGATCATACCGCTCCTCTTCTTGGGGGATTCGATGCTGCCCGAAGATCTCTTGCCCCGTGTATTGCAGCGGATCGGTGACTTTCTCCCCACGGCGATGACGACCGATCTGGTACGCCCACTCCTGTTGGAAGGCATCATTCCAACAGGCGCTCTCCTGCCCATAGCGGGCCTCCTATTCTACACCCTCTTCTTTGTCTTGCTCTCGGCCCGTATGTTTCGTTGGGAATAAGCAGGTGGCGCCGTGAGCATTTCGGAGAAACGTGTCGGTCTTTCCATCAATCGCTCGACGAAGTGTAAGCGCGGCGAGCGTGCGATCACGCTCAGCGACGCCTCGACTCACCATCGGACGCGCCTCCGACTATACTATGGGAAGCAGGTGGCGTATCGCGCATGATGAGCCGTCAATGGGGAGAGGAGGAAGTGGGAATCGCGAATCGAGAATCGGATCACCGCGTTGCGACGATCAAGGCCAAACGCTCATTCTCGATTGTCTCTTCTCCAACCCCCTATGCAGAAGAATCGCATTCGCGTGGCGCGTGTGGAAGGCATCGTGCTCTCACGACGCGATTGGGGGGAGGCGGATCGCCTGATCACACTGCTGTCGCCGGAATTGGGGAAGCTGCGCGTGGTTGCGCCAGGGGCGCGCAAGCCGAGCAGCCGAAAAAGTGGCCACCTAGAGATATTTTCGCGGGGCCGCTTCGTGCTGGCACGCGGCCGCACCTTCGACAAGATCACCCAAGCCGAAACGATCGACTACTTCCCCACCCTGCGCGACTCGCTGGAACGGGTCTCGGCAGGCTACCTGATGACGGAGATGGCCGATCGCTTTCTGCAAGAGGAGGATCCGAACGCGCTCGTCTACGACCTCCTCTACGAGGCGTTGGGCTGGCTTGAAGCGGGCGAGCCGGTCGCGCTCGTCACCCGCTTTTTCGAGCTGCGAATGCTCGGTTACGTCGGCTACCAGCCACAGCTCTACCGCTGCCAGCACTGTGATAGGGGGCTACAGCCTGTCGATCAATTCTTTGATCTGCGGGAAGGGGGCGTCCTCTGCCCCACCTGTCGGCCCGAAGGGGGTGAGTTGACCCCACTAAGTCTAAACGGCCTGAAGGTGCTTCGGCTGCTCCAGGGCGCAGAGTGGTCGGTGGTCCGAGGCTTGAGGCTGGACGATACGCTTGCAGACGCGCTGGGCGACCTGCTCCACCGCTACACGCTCTTCCAACTGGAACGTGAGCTATCGTCCGTACGCTTCATCGACGACCTGCGGGGGTCAGGATGACGAGTCCTGCAGCGCTTGCCGTTCGTTCTGCGTTAACTGCTCTGCGTTACCTGCTCTACGTTGCCGTTCCCATCCGACAACCGGCCCCCAAACCCCCACCCCTCATTGCACCAAATCCACGTACGGCACATTCCCCGGATTGCGGCTCTGGGTCGCCACTTTGCGAAGCTGCGTTCGCACATCCCACATCCGCAGTGAGGGGTCGCCGCTACGCAGCAACACGGCAAGGCCCGCAGCCATCGCCGCCGAGAGGCTGGTGCCCGCCCACCAGCGCCACCCTTCGGCCCCCGGGCCGTAGAGTGCGGGCAGGTAATCGGCGATCTGGTTCTGGAGGTCGGCCTCGCCGCCGAAAAGCGCCAGTGCTTTGGCTTGGTTGGCGTACAGCGCCAAATCTCCTTGGGCGAGCTGGCCGCTCGTCACTTCGATCACACTGCGGAAGACGGCGGGACGGCGGGTGCGGGGCGGATGCTGGAGGCCACTCGCATCGTTGCCCGCCGCGCCGATCAGCGTCGCCCCGGCTTCGTTGAGCGCAAGACAGGTGAGCCGCAGCGCCTCGTAATGCTCCTCGTAAAGGCGCAGACGGGGTGGGATGATGTCACGCATCCCGATGGTGAAGGCGAGGAGCACGACCAACGCTTCCCCTTGCTGGGCGCGTGGTACCAGCGGCGCAAGGCCCGCGATGATGTCTGCCGCAGAACAAACCCCGTGTTCCGTTGCCACCCGCACCGCCTCAATCCCCACGTTAGTCAACGCCTCATCGCCGATCACTTCAGCGGCGAGCCATGTCGTCGCCAAGCCGTGATCCCCCATGCCGAACGGCCCACCATCTCGGAAACTGGCATAGTAGCGCCCGGTCTCCACCGACAGCGAACGCTCATCGCCCCGCACCGTGCTTCGTACCCCGCCCATCGAGGCGGGCAGCGTTGCGTCCTGCAAGGCCGCTTCGCTGGGGAAGCCATCGAGGACGGCGAGGGTGACCGGTGCATGGGCCGCGTGCCGCCACGCGGCCAAAAACGGCGCATCGGTCAAGGCGAGGCGTTGGGGCGGCGTGGCCATGGGGCGCGGATAGGCACCGGGGCTGCCGGGGACGAAGTCGGTCGGCGCGGACGTGGCCAGCGCGCCCAACCAGTTCGGCATCCACGTGGTCACGCTCGCCTCACCCCAGCGAATTTGCTCGTTAACCTTGGCCTCCAATGCGTTGAAGCGGGCCAAACTTCCCTCGTAACTCTCGTCATCGGGCCAGCGCAGCCGTACCACCGTCAGCCAGCGGTCGGAGCTGACGGGGTAGGCGACTACGCCACTGCCAAAGGGCGCATAGTCCGCCGTGAAGGTCGGGGCCACGCTCTCATGGAGGAAAGATTCCGCCAGTGGCTCAGCCGATTCAATCGTCAGCAGTGCCTCGCCCGGTACGAAGTAAAAGGGGGTCCGGCCCGCTTCCGCCGAATCAGGCGGTGGCGCATTGTCACGCGGGCGCGCGACGGGGGGCACCAGCCGGGTCCGTTTGTGCGGCTGGGCGCTCAACGAGGTGGCTGAGCTGGGCATCTCGACCCGTTCGGAGCTGGCGACGCGCTGGCGTTGATCGAGACGACGATTCCAGAAATAGACGAGGCCCGTGGCGGCGGCGAGCGTGGTCAGCAATTTTGCGAGCAGTTGTTTCATGGGATCAAGGTCACTTGGGGTCGGCCTGCGCGAAGCGAGTGAGCGCAAAGGGGGCCAATGAAATGGAAGGTGCGTCACCCAGCGCCAGATCGGCCAACAGTTCGCCGATCATCGGACCGAATTTGAAGCCGTGGCCCGAGAAACCCGCGCCGAGGGTGATTTGTGGGTAGATGGGATGGCGATCAAGGATGAAATCGTGATCTGGTGTGCTGGTGTAGAGACAGCTCAGCTCGTGGTGGGGGACGGGCGCCAGATGCGGCAGGCGGCTTGCAACAAAGCGCATCACCGAGCGACGATTGGCCTCGTCCAAGGGGAGTGGCTGATCGGGATGGCGCGGATGGCCGATGTGGTGGCCCGCCACCTTCACCCCGTCGATTTCGATGCGCGGTAAACCGTAAAAGACTCGATCCTTATCATAGTGGATGAAGATGGGCATGCCGTGCATCGTATGGTCGGGCGTGGCAGGGGCACGGAAATAGGCGACCTGTTCCTGCGTCACGGTCAACGGCAACGGCACGCCGAGGGGGCCGAGCAAGCTGTTCGTCCACGCGCCCGCCGCAACCACCAGATGATCCACCCGCCAGCAATCGCCCTGATCGTCGGTCACAGTCACGCCATCGCGCTGCGGCTCGATCCGAACGACGGCGCGATGGGGCAGCAGCGTGGCACCGCCGTCGCCCAGCAACGTCCAGAGCGCAGCGAGGGTGAGCGTTGCGAAGAGCACGCCCGAAGCGGGCTGATAGAGCGCGATTTCGTCGGGCTGAAGCTTGAACGGTGGAAATCGTCGCGCCACCTGCGGGGCCGACAGCGTCTCGAAGGGCAGAGCGAAGTGACTGAAATTGGTGGCCACATCGGCCAAATCGTCGGAATCTCGGTGGCCGATATCAAGACCACCGGTCTGCTGCATCAGGGTGCGCCCCGCGCGTTGCTGAAGCCGCGCCCATGCTGCGTAGGCAAACTGAGCCAATTCCACATAGTAGGCTTGCGGGTAGGCCACGCGAATGATGCGGCCATCACCGTGCGAGCTGCCCCGTTCGTTGCCCGGCGCGAACCGTTCCAGCAGCAGCACGCGCTGACCGCGCCGTTGGAGCGCATCGGCCGCGCTCAGCCCCACGATGCCGCCGCCAATCACGATGCTGTCGAACGTATCTGTTGCATGGTTCATGGGCGCTATGGTAGCACAGAATCGAAGAGTTGGGTGAGTTGGGTGCGTTGAGTGCGTTGAGAGTTAGAGGGTTTTGGCGCACGGGCGCGCTGGCGTTATGTGGGGCATCGACAAGGGGCAACGCCTACTACGCTTCCCCCTATCACCCCATTCGCCAGTCTGCGCTCGGCGACTCCCCTGAGCAAAGCGTTCGCGCTGCGGCCCAGGCATCCGTTCGACCGCTCATTTTCAGCGCTTCTCGTTTTCGGTGGGCTGCGCTACGGTTCTGATACACCATAACTTGAAAGGGCAATGGGGATGAGTGATTCTGACGGGGCGGAAGGCAGGCCATGGCAGGTGCGGCCGCATCAGGCGGGGGATGAGCAGGCGGCGACTGCGCTTTGGCAGCGCGTCTTTGGCCGCGATCTGTCGGTGGCCCATTATCGCTGGAAGCTGCTGGAATCGCCGTGGCAGGGGGATGTGCCGTCGGTCTGGTATGCGGAGGGCGATTCGGGCAAGCTGGCGGGACAATATCCGGGCACTGTTCTCCGCCTGCAACTCGGTGACGAGGTCGTGCGGGTGATCCACAACTGTGATGTGATGACCTCGCCCGATTTCCGCCGACAGGGGGTGCTTTCTGCGGTGGGCCGAGCGGCGACCGACGCCTGGGCCGCGCACGGCCTAGCCTTCGTCATTGGGTTGCCCCATAGCGGCTGGGGCAGCCGCAGTGCCTATCTCGGCTGGGAAACGCTGTTCCACGCTCGGTGGTGGCAGCGCCGTCTCCGCGTGGCTCCCGCGCTCACGCAACGCGGCCTGCCCGCGCCAATCGCCGCGTGGCTCGACGCGGCCTGGCAACGGGGGGCAGCGTGGCGCTCATCGCGCCCCACGCGGCAGGGCGCGGCAATCACGGTGAGCGAGGTGGCGGTGGCTGATGAGCGCTTCGACCAGCTCTGGGAACGGGTGCGAAGCGAGTACGAGGCCATTGTCGTGCGGGATGCGGCGTGGCTCAACTACCGCTTCCTCGCCGCGCCCGACATTGCGTACACGCTGCTGTTGGCCGCGCAGGGCGCTGAAGCCCGTGGCTATGCCGTGCTGCGGCAGCGTGATGACGCAGGGGTGAGCGATGCCTTCATCGTCGACATTTTCGCGGCCCCCCGTGATGAGGCCACGTGGTCGGCGCTGTTCGACGCGGCGCTGCAGTGGGCCGATGCCAAGGGTGCGGCGACGATTCGCACATTGGCACCCGAACAGGGGCTTTTGGAGGGAAAGCTACGGGCTGCCGCCTTCCAGCTCGGCGCGGGCCGCTACGACGTGTCGGCGGTGGCCTTGCAGGGCGACGGTTTTCCGTCGCCGATGCAAAGCGCCCAGCGCTGGTTCACCACCGCGGGCGATTACGATGTCCTTTGAACGGTAGCGCAGAACCAACAAGAGGCGTTGAAACGTTTGCCCTTGCAGCCCGCCAATTCCGACCGTCACCCCACGCGCTACTTGAGATAGGCGGTGCTGAGGAGGGGCTGGCCCGTCACGGGGTCGTTGACGTAGCTGATGACGAAGAGTTGCTCGTCGCCGACGCCGGTCCGACGCCATCCCCGCGCGCGGTAATCGTCGTAGCTCATGGTCAGGGCATCGTTCGGCACCCAGTCGCTCTGCGCGGTCGCTTCGTCGTAATGGGCGCTGACCGCGTCCCATGTCGCATCGTTGGGCAGGGCGTAGAGGGTGATCTCGCTCTCCGCAACCTCGCTCGTGAAGTCGCGCAAGGTCGACGCCATGATATCGGCCATCGCGTTTTCCGCCTCCTCCAACACCACCGCGTCCGGGTAGGCCGGGATCTGGTCGAGGGTGCGTGAATCGCGGGCCGCGCAGGCCGTGCTGAAGAGCAACAGAAGCAGGAGGGCGAGAATCGTTCGGTGCATGATGAAAGGTTGGGCGGATGTCGATCTCCGACATCCGCCCTTTTGTTTCGTGATCTGAGTCGTGCCGTTACAAGAATGTCGCCAACATTTCGTCAAAGCGGCTGCGGCTGGGCACCAGCGCCGATTCGGGCAGTGCAGAGAGCGGCGTTTCGGGCAGGTCGAGCAGTTCGTTCAACGTCGCCCGCTCTTCGTTGAAGTAGATCAACCCCGTGGTGAGGGTGCGGCTGCGTCGCGATTCTTCCAAGAGCGCCATCGCCGCCGCCCGATCGGTCGGATCGTAGTCCTGATCGAGCTTTTGCAGCAGCAGATGTGAGCCGTCGTGCATCTGCACATCCACCGTGCTGCCCGGCTCGTAATCGACCGTGATCTCCTCGTGTTGCGGCACGAAATGGATGTCGTGGATCGGCTGTTCGTTCTCCTTGCCGAAGGGGTAGGATTTGGTGCTTTCGGGGTGATTGTTGAAGGTGACACAAGGGCTGATGATATCCAGCACCGCCGTGCCGTTGAAGCTGATCGCCGCCTTGATCAGCGCTCGCACCTGCTTGGCATCCCCCGCGAAGGAGCGGGCCACGAAGCCGCAGTCGGCGATGATCGCCTCCATGCAGAGGTCGAGCGGCATGAACTCGTTGCGCCCCGCATATTTCAGCGTCTGACCTTTGTCCGCCGTGGCCGAGAACTGCCCTTTCGTCAGCCCGTAGACCCCGTTGTTTTCCACGATGTAGACCATCCGCACATTGCGGCGGATCACATGTTTGAATTGGCCGAGGCCGATCGAGCCGCTATCGCCATCGCCCGAGACCGCGATCGGCCGCAGCGTGCGGTTCGCAATGGTGCCACCCGTCGTCACCGACGGCATCCGGCCATGCACCGAGTTGAAGCCGTGGGAGCGGTTGAAAAAGTAGGCCGGACTTTTGGACGAGCAGCCAATGCCACTCATCTTGATGATTTCGTGGGGCGGCAGCGACATCTCGAAGGCGGCCATGATGATCCCCGCTGCGATCGAGTCGTGGCCACATCCCTGGCAGAGCGTGGAAGGGTTGCCCTTGTAGTCCGTCCGTTCGAGGCCGATTTCGTTGACTTTCATGCGTGCCATGCTGTTTCTCTCTTTCCCTCCGGCTATTGCGCCGCTTCGATCTCGGTGAAGCTGTCGACGATCCACTTGGCGGTCAGCGGAAGGCCATCCAGCAGGTTGAGCGCTCGGAAGCGCATCGCCATTTCCGGGTACTCTTGGCGCAGCAGATCCCGCAGTTGACCGTCGCTGTTCATCTCCACCACGTAGAGGCGCTCGTATCGCTCGGCGAAGTCACGCACGTCGGCGCTGAAGGGCAAAGCCCGCACCCGCAGATAGCTGGTCGGGATTCCTTGTGCCGCCAACCGCGTTCGCGCTTCGCGCACGGCGGGGTCAGCGGAGCCGAGTGAGATAAACGCGACCGTGGCGTCTGGCGCTTCATCGACGATCGGGGCGGGCACCAGCTTGCGTGCCGTCTCGTGTTTGCGTTGGATACGCGCGATATTTTCCTGCCAAACGTCGGGCCGCTCGGAATAGACCGCCCATTGATCGTGGCCCGTGCCGCGCGCGAAGTAGGCCCCCAGCGGATGCTCGATGCCCGGCAGGGTGCGGTAGCCGACCCCGTCGCCATCGACATCCACATAGCGACCCCAACGGCCCGATTCTTCAATCACCGAAAGCAGCCCCGCCTCATCCAAGACCTTGCCCCGTTCCAGCGGCTTGTCAGGGTAGTCGAACGGCTCGGTCATCCACTGATTCATCCCCAAATCCAGATCGGAGAGGACCAGCACCAGCGTCTGAAGCTGCTCGGCCAGATCGAGCGCGGCCCGTCCGAAATCAAAGCATTCGCGCATCGTGCCGGGGAAGAGTACGACATGTTTGGTGTCGCCGTGGGATAGGGTGTAGGCGGAGAGGATGTCCCCCTGCGAAACGCGGGTGGGCAGACCGGTGCTCGGCCCCGTGCGTTGGATGTCCCAGATCACACTCGGGATCTCGGCGAAGTAGGCGAGTCCCGCAAACTCCGACATCAGCGAGATGCCCGGGCCGGAGGTGCTGGTGACGGCTCGCGCACCCGCCCAGCCCGCGCCCACCACCATGCCGATCGCGGCCAATTCGTCCTCCGCCTGCACGATGGCGACCGTCTCCTTGCCCTGCGCGTCACGGCGCAGCTTGGGTGTCCATTCGATCAGCCCATCGGCAAAGGAGGTGGCGGGGGTGATGGGATACCAGGCGGCGAAGGTCAGCCCGCCAAAGAGGGAACCCAGCGCACCCGCCGTGTTGCCATCGATCAGCATCAGCCCTTCGGTCAGGTTGCGCCGTTCCACGCGGAACGGATCGCGCTTTTCAAGATTTTCTTCGGCCCAAGCGATGGCCATGTCCACCACGCCCATGTTCAGGGCGATGGGCTTCGCCTTGCCCGCAAAGTGGCGGCTAATAGCCGCATAGACTTCGTCATACTCAATATCGAAGAGGGAGACCAGGGTCCCCACGTAGACCATGTTGGCGACGTAGTCACGCAACGCAAAGTCAGCGCCGGAGGCCTGGACATGTTCTTTGACCGGGATACCGTAATAGGTGATGTCGTTGCGGCGCTCCTCGAAATCGCGCCAATCAGCGTTGTAAATGCAGACACCGCCCGGGGGCAGGGCAGCCACATCTTCTTCCCACGTGTTGGGGTTGAAGGCGATCAGAATCTCGGTCACTTCACGTCGCGCGGTGTGGCCCGCCTCGGAAACGCGAATCGTATACCAAGTGGGCAAGCCCTGAATATTCGACGGGAAAAGGTTCTTGCCCGTGACGGGCAGTCCCATCTGAAAAAGGGCACGGATAATTGCGAGGTTAGCGGTTTGACTACCGGTGCCGTTCACAGTCGCCGCGACGAGGGCGAAATCGTTTACGATATCAGCGCGATAGTCGAGGGGCGCGGGGGGCGCGGCCTCTAAAACAGTCATGGAATACCTCCGGAAGGTCCGACGCGCGGTGCGTAATCGTGATGGATGCGCGGCGGCACCGATGAATATGGGGGCCAAGATCGGCGACGTTGTCTTGATTTGCTCTTTACATGGGAGCAAGCGATGAGGAGTATACCACCGGACCGCTTTAGTCAGAAAAGGGGAGGAATTATCCTTCACAGAGGGAGGCTGCCACGCTCAGTGATTGACGAGGCCGCTCGGTTGAGAATGTTGTAACTCTGTACGACTTACTTTATAGTCTGGTGCGCAATATCATGTTATACTACGTAGGCAGTCACGACGGTGATCGGATTCCCTATCATCCCACACATCCTCAAGGAGGTTCGATTATGGCTAGGTTACAAGGACTCTTTCAACGTTGGGCGCCGCTTTTGCTCGTCTTTGCACTCTTCACGATCACGGTACAAAGCGCCATGGCGGGCTACGGTCTGTGGGCCTATTACGTGATCATCAATCCTAATGCCGTGGGTACGACCTATTATGGAAATGACCCGAGTTGCTTGGATCCCTGTCCCAACCCGCCGTTTAATGGTACAAATCTGGGGGCTTATGCCTCGAGTTCGACATTGGTGCTGGAGGGGGGGGAGGCAAAAACGTGGGAAACCGCGCCGGACGATGTCACATCTGTCACCATGTACTACCGCGTTTACCTGAATACCGAGACGCCCCCCGCTTACTCGGCGGTTCCGCTTACCAACGAAACGTACATCGGTGGCAACGATACCAAGTGGGACCGCACCGACTTGACCGTCGATTTGTTGGCCAACATCTCGGTGACCGGAAGCTACAACGTTGATGTATACTACGAATATCTGGGGAATTTCTCCGCCCCAGATGCTGTCACGCCGACTTACACCGCCACCTTCACCTACGAGGCCCCCACCGCAACCACCATCGCCCTCTACGATGTCAACAGCGAGGCCGACGGACTGCGTGCCACGTGGGCTACGATTTCGGAAGAGAGCACAGAAGGCTTCGATCTCTTCCGTTCGGAGACGGTGGGTGAACTGGGTACCAAGGTCAACGAGGCGATGATTCCGGCCCAGAATAGCGGTGCCGCCGTCGGTGCCAGCTACGATCTGCTCGACACGGACGTGCTTTCCGGTCGCCTCTACTACTACACCCTGGTAGTACATGATGGGGACGGCACCTCACAAAACATCGGCCCGGTGGAGGCGGTTTACGAATCGCCGACCGCGCTGACCCTCGGCGCAATGGACAGCGCCCGCCCAACGCCCAGCGGCGCACTGGCCCTTGCCGGGGCTGGGCTGTTGGCACTGGGACTTGCTGCGGTCAGGCGCCGCCGCATGGCTCAGCGGCGACGCGCTGCGAAAGCATAGGCCCCGTTCTTGTTATCTCTGAGTTCCCGATCTTGCCGCACGGAACCAATGGCACGAAGAAACTAGCCGTACCAACGACTCGGCCGCGACGCTCTAGATAGCGGAACCTTGCCTTCCCATGTAGGGGCGGGCCTTGTGCCCGCCCGCCGCAACCGCCAGCAGCTACTTGTTGGATGCGGCCCCTCGAACAGATCGTCTTCCTCGCCAATATGGGGTAGCACCGGACTGAGTTAGCTCTCTTCCATAGTGCGCCCCCGATTTGCGCTCTGTCATCGTCGCAGCGCGAGCGTCAGCAAAACGCCGATCCCCACACCCGCCAGCAGTACCATCAACGCCCCGGCCAAAAAGAGGGGGACGTTGCTGCCACTGGGCAAAGTCAACACCCCCGCGATCGGCGTGGGGGTCGGCGTGGGCGTGATCGTCGGGGTAGCGGTGGCGGTGGGCGTGGGGGTCGGCGTGGGGGTCGGCGTGGCGGTGGCCGTGGGGGTGGCCGTGGCGGTCAATGTGGGGGCGCGGGGCGTATCGCTGGTCGGCAGCGGCTGCCCGTCGCGCACCACAAAGATGCGGTCCGTGGCCGATACGACGCGCCCTTCGGCGTCCCGATACTCGGCCATCACGGTGATCTCGCCCGCGACTGCCTCGCTGATCGGCAGCGTGATCGTCGGCTGCCAGGGTTGCCACGCGGCGGTTTCGATCTCCTCTGAAAGGGCGACCCGCACCTCGACTGGTGCCGTGAAGATGTCGGGCGCCCAACCCGCCGCCTCTTGGCTGAGCTGCACCGTCAGCGCTGTTGCGCCCGTCCGTTCCCCCTCATCATCCACCACGATCGGCAGCACCCCGGGCTGCGCACCGAGCAGGATCACCCAGAGCTCGCCTTCTTCAGCTTGGGCATGGCCCACACCCACTTCGCGCCAGAGCGGCAGCAACAACGATTCGCGGTGGGGGGGATCGGTGATGAAGAAGGTCATTGCCTCCAGCGCGCTGCCGGTGGACCACAGTTCGCCCACGCGCACCCCATCGGGATAGCTTCCGTATCCGGCTCGCAGGGCGCGATCTTCGGGGGACGAGCCGTCTAGACCGGTATGGCCCGGATCGGGGCGATCGAGAATCTCTTCAGCATGACGCTGGGCGGCATCGGCCAGTTGCTCGTTCCAAGCGAGCCGCGCCAAGCCATTTTCAGCGCGGGCTTCGTTGGCCAACAAAGCCATCTGCTGCGCTGTAATCGCGTCGGCTTGCCGCGCGAAGGCCGCGCTGACGCCGAGCAAGCACAAGGTGAGGCAGAGCAGCCAAGCGCGGCCCCACGCGGCCCGACGACGGGGGGGGACAATGTCGTTATCGCGTGACAACGACATTGTCGAATTGAACGTTGACCGCTTCTTGGCCCGCTTGTACCGCCACGCCGATGTCGCCACTGAGGTAAAGGGTGTCGGGGGCAAGATCGCTCACCGCCAACTGGGACTCATTGGCGTAGACGATCATCCGCTCGCCCCTGACCGTGACTTTGAGGCGGTTGTTCTCGCCCGCGCCCCGCAATACCCCCTCGGTCGTCCAATCTTGCTCCACCAGCCACTCGCCCCCGTTGCGAATGCGAAGGCGGTATTGACCCTGCGTGTTGATCTCGAAAAGATAGAAATGGTCGTCGTCCTCGACACGGTAGATGATGCCCGCGCTGGCTTCTGGATTGGCGGCGGCTGATGCGTCGAAAGTCACGTCGGCTTCATAAGTGAAATCGGTGAACAACTGCTGGGGACGGCTATCCCAGAACAGTTCTGGCGTGGTCAGTCGGACCGTGAAGAAGCCATTTTCGATCACGCCCCCGTCCTCGGGTTCGCTGCTGGTGCTCACCCACCCGTTGACGTTGCCCGCCTCGAAATCATCCTCAAAGAGGATCGCCCCTTGGTCAACGATCTCCGTCGCTTCGGCGGTGGGCGGCGGTTGGGTCGCTTCGGCAGTGGGTGGTGGCGCGGTCGTTGCGACCTCTGCCACCGTCGGGGGCGGGGCCTCCTCAACCACCAGCACAGTTTCGGTCGGCAGGGGCGGCGCATTTTCCGCGATGGCCGGTGCTGGCCCCGCGCTCACGATGATGTCCACCGCTTCACCCGCCAGCACCGCCACAGCGCGTCTTGGATTCTGTTCTACGATGCGTCCTTCGGGCATTCGGCTGTCGAAGGCGGTGCGGACCGAGCCCAGCCGGAGTCCGCCCACTTCCAACACGGCGCGCGCTTCGGGTTCGGGCTGGCCGTACAGATCGGGCACGACGCGCAGCACGGTCGGGCTGGGGAGTGATGAAACGTCGACCCAAATCGTATGATCGCTCGGTGCGACCTGACCGACGAGGTCGGCACAGAGCAGGTTGACCTGCCCGATCGCGGTGCCGGGGGGCGGACATTGGGAGACGACCACCCCATCGGGAATCCCTTCGCCCTGCACAAAGCCCGAAATGCTGACCGCAAAACCTCGGTTCCACGCCAGAATCGTGGCGTCGTTATAGGGGACATAGGGCGGCCCCACCAGATTGGGTACGCTTACCACCGTCGGCGTGGCTGGCGCGAGGGCGCTACTAGGGTCGCGATTGGTGTACCAAAGCATGAAGAGTAAAGCACAAAGCGCCATCATGCCGAGGAGCGCCGCCACGGGCCACCATGCGGGGGTGCGTTCCACCACCAGCGTGTCGGCGGCGGGTTCCACGGTCGGCGCCAGGGCGGTGGGCGGTTCGGCCAGCGCATCGCTGAGGGCTTGTGCGAGCGAAAGGCCCTGCGGATGACGGGCCATCGAATCGTTGCTCAGGGCGCGCAGCAGCTCCCGATCCAGCGCGGCGGGAACCTCGGGGTTGAAGCGGCTGGGTGGCGTGAGCGGCAGCGGGTTGTTGGCGCTATCGCTGGCGGGCAGCGTACCGGTCAGCAGCTCGTAGAGCATCACGCCCAGCGCATAGACATCGGCGGCGGGCGTTGGGGGCGGGCTGGGTCGTAGCCGCTGCTCGGGCGCGCTGTAGCGATCCGCGCGATCGGCGACGATATCCCCCGCATTGCGCCGTGCGGCGTTGACCTCGCCCAATTCCCAGCCGCTGATCTCGATGGTGGGCGTCGGGGCGACGCCCTGTTCGACAAAAATGTTCTCGGGCGAGAGCGCCCCGTGCGCAATACCCTCGCGGTGGGCCAAACCAACGGCCCGTGCTGCCGCTGCGATCAGCCCCACACTCTCCGCGACCGCCATGGGGGCGCGGGCGGCGCTCCAGCGGCGCACGCTGCTGCCTTCGGGGATCGCCTCGATCTGATAGAGTCCGCCCTCCGTCAGTCGTCCCCACTCAAAAATGGGGAGCGCGTGCGCCGATTCCAGCGCCTGCACGCTCAGCAACTGCGCCTCCCAATTCTCGACAAAATCCAGCTCTTGGTCGAGGGGGGGCAACAGCCGCTTGATCCAGACGAGGCGACCTTCAACCAGGTCTAGCCCTTCATACAGTTCGATGGGGCCACGCTGAACCAAGCGTTCATTGACTTGGAAGCGGTCGTTGAGTAGTGTACCGATCATGGAGTTTTGTGAGTTTGGTGAGTTTTGTGAGTTTTATGAGTTTTGTGAGTTTTATGAGTTTTGTGAGTTTGGTGAGTTTTGTGAGTTTTGTGAGTTTTATGAGTTTTGTGAGTTTGGTGAGTGCTGGGTTCGGAGCTTGCCCTGAGCGAAGCGTTCGCGTAGCGGTCCGGAGGACTAGGGTTCTGCGTTAACTGCTCTGCGTTAACTGCTCTGCGTTGCCGTTCCGCTCTGCGTTAACTGTTCTGCGTTGCCGTTCCGCTCTGCGTTACTGCGTTCCCATGCCGAGGTGCTCGAAGAAGCGTTGGCGGACTTGAGCGTTGTAGACCTGCCATTTCAGTTGGCGAAACTCGTCGTCGTGATTGCCGCTCAAAAAGCCGACCGGAATCTCGAAACCGCCTGCGGTCCGCTTCCCCCCGCCGAAATATTTCCCCTCTTGCCCGCGACCAAAGGCGCTTTTCAACAGTTCATCGGGGTCGATCGTCACCTTGACCGTGCGAAGCGATCCGATCACCGTTTCCGTGCCGTCCTCGGCGGCGACCAGTCCGAAGACGATGGCCGTATGAACGTTCTCTTCGGTGAGCAAGAAGTCGGCCGCTTGGGGAATGGCATCCCTGTCGCCGGAACGCAAGTAGCCGATGCCGCTGATACTGAAATTGTCACGGATCTCGCGGTTCTGTAGTGCCCGCTGGATCAGGGCCATCACCGTTTTGGAGCGGGACTGACTGAGAATTTGGGCTAAGACGGCGGGATCGTAAAAGTTGCTCAGCCACGCTGCCGATTGGAATTCGGCCCGCCCCGCGTTGACGAAGCCCTGCGTTTCGGTCTGCAAGCCGTGCATCAACGCAGTGGCCAGCGCTTCATCTTCGTGGCGGTCAGGGCTGAGCGAAAGCAGACCGTTGCGCAAATAATCGACATACATCGTGGCGCAGGCGGCGACGGGGCGGATATCCTCGAATTGGGCCTGAAGGTGGGCCTGCCGTTCGTGGTGATCGACGATGACCAGCGGCGGCACGCCCGCTTCGACCAGTCTTGGCACCAGCGAGACGTTGGTCCCCTGCGTATCGACGAAGATCGCCCCATCGAAGCGACTCAAATCCGTGTTGCCTTCCTGATAGCGTACCAGCGAGATATCAAGCAGGTTCACCAACGCGCGATTCTGCTGGTGGCTGATCTGGCCCGCATAGAGCAACGTGCATTGGATGTCGAACTCACTGGCGATATGCTGATGGGCCAAGCCACAGGCGATTGCGTCGGGGTCGGGATAATCTTGCATCACCACCACATGGTGTTCGCCTTGATGGGCCGCCAAGAGCGCACGGAGCCGGCCCACAATGGCTTCGATGTTGACGACGGTATAGGTGGCGGTGATCGTCTCGTCGGTGCTCTGACTCATGAGGCTCTGAAAAGGGCAGCAATGGTTGATCAAGGATGGCGATTGTTTGGAGTACTTCCCCGATTATACCGAGCGAATACGATTCCTCGAAAAAGGTGGGGCAGCGGAGCGCAGTTCAGCGCCTCATGACGGCAACGGGTAACGCAGAACCCTAGTCCTCCGGACCGCTACGCGAACTCTTCGCTCAGGGCAAGCTCCGAACGCAGAACGCAAAACGGGCAGATTGAGCAGCGCTGAAACGATTCGCTTGTCCCTTCACCCAAAGAGCGCGGTGGCGAGTCCGAGGAGGAGCGCAAAACCGAAGATGTCGGTGCAGGCCGTGACGAAGATGCTGGAGGCGACGGCCGGGTCGACCCCCACCCGTTCCAGCATCAGCGGCACCAGCACGCCCAGCGTATGGGCCATGACGATGTTGCCGATCAAGGCGCAGGCGAAGACGAGGGAGGTCAGCGGTTCGCGGAAGACCACAAAGGAGGCCAGCGCACCGGTCAGCCCGATGAAGACGCCTTGCAGCGCGGCCACGCGCCATTCGCGGCGTAACATCGACAGCGCATCGCGCGGGCTGAGCAGTTGCGTGGCCAAACCGCGCACCACCAACGTCAAGGTCTGGGTTCCCGCATTGCCCCCCAAGCCCGAAACGATGCCCATCAGCGCCGCGAGCGTGGCGAATTGGGCGATGGTATCTTCAAAGAAAATAACCACGACCGCTGCGAGGGCCGCCGTCGCGAGGTTGACCATCAGCCACGGCATTCGCTTGCGAATCGCTCCCTGGGTGCTGTCGAACAGCTCCGAATCACTGGACAAACCCCCCAGTAACAACGTATCTTCTTCGGCCTCCTCCGCCACGACATCCACCAAATCGTCAACAGTGATCAGCCCCAACAGCTTGTGATCTTCACTCACCACCGGGAGGGCCAGCAGCCCATAGCGTTGCAAGATCAGGGCGCACTCTTCCTGATCGGTGTCGGCGTGGACATGAATGACTTCGCTGTCCATGATCTCGTCGATCAGTCGTTCGGGCTTGGAACGCACCAGACGGCGCAGCCCCACGATCCCGACCAAATGATCGCTGCGATCCACCACAAAGAGATAGTAGATGATCTCCGCATCCTCGTCCGCCGCCCGCAGTTTTTGGATCGCTTCCGCCACGGTGTCACTGTTGTAAAGGCGAAAGGGGATCGGCACCATCAAGCCGCCGGCCGTATCGTCGTCGTAACCGAGCAGGGGCCGAACCGCGTCATCCTCGTCCATCCGCTCAAGCAGCCGTTCGGCCAGATGCGGGTTGATGTCGCCCAGCAGGTCGGCGGCATCGTCGGGGGCCATCTCGTCGAGGATCGCCGCCATCTCGGTCACGGGCATGATCTCGGCGATGGCCGCCGTCTCTTCATCCTCGATATACTCGATCACATCGGCTTGCACATCGAGCGGCAAGGTGCGGAGCAGGATGATGCTCTCTTCCGGCGTCAGCTCTTCGACCAGGTCGGCCCAGTCGGCGGGGTGGAGCGCCGCCAGATCAAGCGGCAGTTGGGGATCGGTGTCGCCCCGTTGAATCCGTTCAGCGAGGTCGCGCAGTTGTTCGTAGATGGGCGGGCTTTCGTCGGTCATGGGACGCTCCGATGGCTGTGACCGGCGCCCAACAAAAAACGCGCGTGTGGCACGCGCGTTCGAAGCCGACCCTTACGCAGAGGGTGGCGCGATACGGGGCCACAACAAACGCGCCAGGTGCGGGGCGCGGTGGGGGGTGCGAATCTTCAGATGTGCGGCGGGCGAAGTCCTCGACCCGCTAGAATCGTCGTCCATACGTGGGCAGTCAGGTAACGGTGATTTGCGACGGCTTCATTATCCCACGAGTCGACGCGCTGTCAAGTTGGCTACATGGTGGCGGCCCGCTTGGCCCAGCGCTTCGAGACTTTGCCCCATTCTCGCTATACTATCACGCTGAATCGACGCAATAACCGTGGCGACTGATGCGAGGATGATTGTTTTGAGACGATGTCTATGGCTGCTTGTGGCGGCGCTGGCCCTGCTGGCGGGTGGGGGCACGCCGGTGGGTGGCGGCGCTGTGGCGGCCCAGCCCCCTTCCGTTCGCTTTGTGGAGAATGTGGGCCAATGGCCCGACGCGCTGCGCTTCCGCACGATGGGTGGCACGCAGCGTTGGGCGGTCGCGGACCGGGCACTTTGGCTCACGCTCTACGATGCCGCTTCCGACGGCAATCAGACGGGGCTTCAGCTTCGTTTCGATCTGTCGGGCGCCTCCCCCAATAGCCGGTGGGAAGCGGTGGAACCGCTCGGCGGCTCCCTTTCTTTCTACGAGGGCGCGAGCCGTTACGAACGGGTGCCACAGTGGGGCGGGCTGCGACTACGCGGCTACCGCGAAGGCGTTGATCTGCTGCTTGGCAGCGACAGCGCCGGTCTGCGTGTCACACTGCTGCCCACCATGCTGGGGGCCGTGCTTCCCCGCGCCATCCCGCTGGAACTGCACGGGGCCTCCGCCACGCTCGGCGCGGATGGCGCGGCCCTTGCCGTGAGCAATGGGGGGGAGCAGCGCATGGCGCGGCTGCCCCGTGGGGTGGCATGGCGCGTGGCCACGCCGAGCGGCGACGTGCTGACGGTGCGGCCCACCGCCACGGCACGCGGCGACGCGCCGAGCACGTTCTCGCTGCTTTACAGCTCCTTCCTCGGCAGCGAGGCCACGGACGAGCTATATAAGGTCAAGGGACTAGGCAACGACCTTTACGCGGTGGGCTACACCTCGGCTAGTATCTTTCCCACGCGCCCGGGTCTATTCAGCACGCAGCATGTGATCGACGCGGTGGTGGTGCGCGTTGATATCACCGACCCCAGTGACTACATGATCGCGCTCCTCATCGCGGTGGGCGGGGGCGATCTGGAGGAGTTCGGCAACGATATTGCGTTGGACAGTTCTGGCAACCTGTACGTCGTCGGCGAGACCAACTCCACCACCTTCCCCGTCACGGCGGGCGCCTATGACACCAGCTTCAACGGGGTGCTGGACGCCTTTGTCGCCAAGCTGTCGCCCTCCGGCACGCTCCTCTACAGCACCTTCTTTGGTGGCGCAGAGCTGGACCGGGCGCGTGCGGTGCTGATCAATCAGAGTGGCGATGTGACGGTGGCAGGCGGTTCTGTGTCGACCGATCTGCCCACCACCCCCGATGCCTACCGCACGGTCAATGCGGGGGCACGGGATGCGTGGGTGGCGCGCTTCGACAGCACACTCAGTAGCTTGCAGTACAGTACCTTCATCGGCGGGGAGGCGCAGGATGAGGTGACCGCGCTGGAACGGACGGGCAGCCGATTGTACATGACCGGCTGGACCAACTCTCCCAATTTCCCGGTCACAGCCACGGCCTATGCCGCGCAGAATAGCGGCAATTTCGATAGCTTTGTCACGCAGTTGGATCCGGGGGCAACCACGCTGGCCTACAGCAGCTATCTGGGCGGCAGCAACGAGGATCGCCCCACCGACATTGATGTGGATGGGGCGGGTAGAATGACGGTGGTTGGCTACAGCCGCTCGCCCAACTACCCAGTCACGAGTGGGGCCTTTGGCACGACTTTTGGTGGCGGTAACTGTATCGTTGGCCCCTGCACCGACGGCTTCCTGAGCCGCTTTTCCGCCGCAGGCGGCCTAGAAGTCAGTGGTATTTTGGGGGGCAGCGACGAAGATCAATGGTTTGGCGTCGATGTGGACGAAATGGGCAACTACTACCTGACCGGCGTGACCGAATCGACCAATTGGCCCGTGACCAGCGATGCCTACAGCAGTACGTTCAGCGGCGAATTTGACATGATCCTGACGAAGATCAGCGCCAGCGGCCAATCGCTGCGCTATTCAAGCTACTTGGGCAGGAGTGATGGCGACAAAGGATGGGACGTAGATTGGGTGGCCCCCGACCGCCTTTATGTGGTGGGGCAGACACAATCGACCGACTTCCCGATCGCGGGCGCGGCCTACAACAGCGTCCACAACGGCGATGTGGACGGCGTGATGATGCAATGGCAGATCGATGACCCCAACGCCGCCCACACGCTGTTCCTGCCCCTGGTGGCACGCTGAGGAAACGTTGTCTTTGTCGAGAATCGAGAATCGGAGAACCATGATGCTGCTTTGATTGGCACAGGAACGGTGCGCCATCGCTCTATCTTCGTGAATTCTGGATCCTCCACCTTGCATTCTCATCAGCTCACAGGGCGGATTGGCACCGTTCGACTGAGCCTGCCGAAGCCTTTGCCCCGGCACTTCCGAACTCATGAAACTCACCAAACTCACCAAACTCTATGACTGAAGACGAGATCATGCGCCTTCCGATCGAAGCGGACGACAGCTTGGCCCGGCTGCGAGCGGCGATCACCCATGCCGAGGCGGAGCGACTGTTACTGGTGCCGAACGGGAAAATTGGCGATCTGACCAACGGCCTATGGTTGAAAGCGTTGGCGCGTGAAGCGGATCGTTCGGGGAAGCAGTTGGCGCTGCTAACGAATGCGGCGCCACTTCGCCGCGCGGCCCAGCGGCTGACCATCCGGACCTTTGCCAGCGAAGAGGCCGCCGAACGGGCTGATTGGGGCGAAGCTTTTGCGCCGCCCGCGCTGCGCGACGACGAACTGCTGGCCGAGCGGCGGGCGGAACGGATCGCGTTGGGGGGCAGCCCTATCGGTTCGTGGAACGATCGGCTGATCACGACGGGACTGCTTTTTGCAGGGGCGATTCTGCTTGGCGCCTTGATGTTGCTGCTGATTCCCGGTGCCACCATCGCGCTTCAACCCGAAACGCAAGCGCTTTCCGTGGCCCTGCCCGTGATCGTAGATAGTGGCAGTGAAGAGGTCAACCTCGATACGGAAACCATCCCCTCCGATGTGCAGATTGCGGCCGTGGAAGGACAGCTTTCGGGGCCAACCACCGGACGGCGCGATATTCCCGCGACGCGCGCCACCGGGCAGGTGCTTTTCATCAATGTGACGGGGGGGAATGTCGCGATCCCCTCAGGAACCATCGTCTCGACCAGTGCGGGCACACCGGTCCGCTTCCGCACTACCGCGGATGTGACGCTGCCCGCCACCGTCAATGGCACCGCGACCGCCCCGGTGGAAGCGGAGCTGCCCGGTCCCAGCGGGAATGTCCAACCCTTCCAGATTCGCATCATCGAAGGCAGCGCCGCCGCTTCGGCGCGAGTGCTCAACGAAGGGGCGTTCGAAGGGGGCGATGTCCAACAGCAGAATGTGGTGACCCAAGCCGACAAAGAGCTGCTTCTGGCCCAACTGACCCAACAGCTCATCACCAGCGGTGAAAACGAGCTGCGTCGGCGCTTGGCGGAAGAATCACCCGACGTGACGTTGCTGCCCGGCAGCCTCACCATTGAGATCACGGCAGAGACCTACAGCCACGCCCTCGACGCCGCCACCGATAACCTGACGCTCGATTTGCGGGCGACCGTTGCGGGCGTAGCGATCTCCGCCACCGGGTTGGACTCACTGGGGCGCGCCGCGCTGCGCGAGCGTGTGCCAGAAGGCTATCAGCTCGACACCGAGTCGATCACGATGACGCCCGGCGAGGCGCAACGGGGCGGCGATGGGCTGCTGCGGCTGGCGCTACGGGCCGAGGGGGAAGCGACGGCCCGCGTGCTGCCTTCACAAGTCCGCGAGTTGGTCCTGGGCAAACCGCTCGACGAAGCGTACCGCGTATTGGAAGGCGAGCTGCCATTGGCCGCCAAGCCGCAAATCTCGCTCTCGCCCGGTTGGTGGAGCCGACTGCCGCTGGTGGCGATTCGGATCGATGTGACGATGCTCAACGACGACCGCCCCGCCGCATCGCCATGACATTCGAGGTGACGATGGCAGTTGACTACGGGACGGCGCGGGTCGGGGTGGCGGTCAGCGCCGGGTTGCTGGCCCGCCCCGTCGAGGTGATCCCGAATCGCACGCCCGATCAGTTGTTGGCACAGTTGCAGCGGCTGGCCCGCGACGAACTGGTGACGCGCTGGCTGGTGGGACTGCCCACCAATGCCGATGGTAGTGAAGGAGAGCAGGCCGCCGTCAGCCGTGAATTCGCCCAGTGGCTGGCCGATGCGCAGCCCCTGCCGGTCTTCTTGTGGGATGAGCATGGGTCGAGCCAACAGGCGCAAGCGCAGATGATCGCGGCCGGCATGAAGCAGAAGCGGCGCAAAGAGATGTTGGATGCATGGGCGGCGGCACAGTTCTTGCAACAGTATGTGGATCGGGACGGGTGGGGCGTGGAACAGGTGTGGCCGCTGGAGGGTGAGAAGGATGGCTGAATCAGAACAATCGGGCGCGGGGATTGAGGCGCGGTTGGCCGAACTGCAGGAGCGCATCCAGGCGCAGATGGAAGCGCGGCGCGAGGCGCAGGAACCGCGTGCAATCGCCGAAATCGACGAGACGTTGGCGGCTTTGCGTGAGGCGCGGCAGCGTTTGTGGGATGAACGATTGGCGCTGCAGCAATCCAAACGCAGCCGAGAATGGCAGAGCCAGGCCGCGCCCCGCCGTCGCAAAGCCACGGCGAACAGCGCCTCTCCCCGCCGCAAAGCATTGCTGGCCATGGCGACCTTCGGCGGGATCGCCCTGCTGATGAGTGCGTTGCTGATCTGGGTCGCACAGCGCGTTCTCGTGGCCCCCAGCATCGAAGAGGCTTTGGCCGCGGGCGACAGCGAGTTCACGTGGCACGAAGGGATGGGACTGGAAGAGCGGATCAAAGCGGTCCAGCTTTCGCTCAATGAGGAAAAGATTTTCACGCCGATTAGCGATGACCCGACCGAGATCTCCTTTGAGATTCTGCCCGGGATGGCTGGCGGAACCGTCGCCGACGAATTGGAAGAAGAGGGATTGATCAGTGATGCGGCGCTCTTCGTTACTCTGATGGAGTTTCGCGGCGTCGATCAGAGCTTGGAGGCCGGGGTCTTCACGCTGCGGCGCAACATGTCGATGGATGAAGTGCTCTCTGCGCTGCAGCGGGCCGAACGGCGGGATGAAGTGACCATCACCGTCTTGGAAGGATGGCGCGCCGAGGAGGTCGCGGCGATGTTGGAGGCCGAAGGCCTCGTCTCGGCGGAGGAGTACATGACCCTCGTCAACAACCCTGCGCTCTTTCCGGAATACCCCTTCTTGGCCGATCTGCCAGCAGGCGCTACCTTGGAAGGCTATCTCTTCCCCGATACGTACCGCATCTTTGGCGACGAGGCGAGTGCGGACTCGATCATCCGGCTCCAGCTCAGCACCTTCAACCGTCGCGTGCCCCCCGAACTGCGGCAAGCCGCCGTGGCGCGCGGCATGAGCCTCTTCCAAGCGGTGACGCTGGCCAGCATTGTGGAGCGGGAGGCCGTGGTGCCGGTCGAACGCGAGACGATTGCGGGGGTTTACATCAATCGCTGGCAGGATGGCACGGTGCTGAACGCCGATCCGACGATTCAATATGCGCTGGGCTATCAGCCCACCGAAGAGACGTGGTGGAAGCGCCCCTTGTCGCTGGACGATTTGGCGGTCGATTCGCCTTACAACAGCTACACCGTGGCGGGCTTACCGCCCGGCCCCATCGCCAATCCGGGCCTCGACGCGCTGCGTGCCACCATCGAAGCGCCGCCAACCGACTACTACTACTTCGTTTCGCGCAACGATGGCACCCACGCCTTCGCCGTCACGCTGGAGGAGCACAACGCCAACGTCGCGCAATTCCAATCGGCGGAATCGGCCCCGGAGTAGGGGCCTCCAGCAAAAAGTGCCCTTGTGATCGGGAAGCGTGATGGGTCTAATTTCGGGTGCGTGTTGCGTGTTCGGTTGGCAAAGCAACGCGTAAGCAGGACGTCTCGATTCTCGATAAACCCCGCAGCACATTGAAATCAACTGCTGTGTCTCCGACCTCACCAACTGATAAGAGAAACAACCATGGCACGAACACGAATCATCATTGCGGACGACGAATCGATCATCCGCTTGGACTTGAAAGAAATCCTTGACACGTTGGGCTACCTCGTCGTCGGCGATGTCGGCGATGGTCAAAGTGCGGTCAACCTTGCCCGCGAACTGCGGCCCGATCTGGTCATCATGGATATCAAAATGCCCGGCATGGATGGCATCGAAGCGGCCCGCATTCTCACCGAAGAGCGGATTGCCCCCGTGGTGCTCCTGACCGCCTTCGGGCAACGGGACTTGATCGAACGGGCAAAGGAGGCGGGGGTCGTTGCCTATCTGGTCAAACCTTTCCGCGAAAGCGACCTGACACCCGCGATCGAGATCGCCCTGGCCCGCTTCACCGAGTTCCGCGAGATGGAATCGACCGCTGCCGATCTGAAAGACGCGCTCGAAACGCGCAAATTGGTCGATCGCGCCAAGGGCATCCTCATGGCCCAGCAGGGGATGAGCGAACAAGAAGCCTTCCGCCACATCCAAAAACTGAGTATGAACACCCGTAAGCCGATGCGCGACATCGCCGACGCCCTCATCCTGACGTTGGACAGCAGATAGAGAATAGTGCCTGGTGCATGGGAGCCATTGGAAAGCCGTGCAAACACAACGTCGTTCCGTTGTAATCGCAAGGAAGGCGTGGCACCGACATGTGTAGGGCTTTGATACAATGCGCAACACCACCCCATTCTCCATTCTCCATTCTCCACGTGCCACATCACGGGTCACGACCCATAAGAATTTCTCACTAATCGAACAGACAACCGTCATCCCGAGGTAGCTCATGCCCGAATCTCCCTCACCCAAAATGCCATGGGGGCGCACGTTCCTGCTTGGCTTTGGCTTCTTTGGCATCTCGTTGCTTTGGCCGTTGTACGATAGTTTTGTCCCGCTCTTTCTGCGGAATTTTGGGCTGTCGAATCGCGTCGTCGGTCTGGGGATGACGATTGACAATTACGTCAACATGTTCATCCAGCCGTGGGCAGGGACACGTTCCGACCGGACATGGAACCGCTTCGGACGGCGCTTCCCCTTCATCATCGCCGCCGCTCCGCTGGCTGCCCTGGGGATGTTCGCCATGCCCTTTGCGGCGGATCGGTCGTTAATGCTCCTTTTCGCGGCAATGTTCCTCTTCACCCTCTCCATGGCGTTTTTCCGTACCCCCACGGTGGCCTTGCTGGGCGACATGTTCCCCGACACGCTCCGCTCCAAGGCGAACGGTATCATCAACTTCATGGGCGTGTTTGCGGGCGTTTTGGCCTTCGTGCTCGGCGGCATCCTTTTCGACATGGCGTCGTGGTATCCCTTCGTTGCCTTTCCCATCGCCATGCTCCTGATCCTTGCCATCTTGGTCACGCGCATCCGCGAGCCAGAGGTGCCCTACGGCGGCAACGAACCCAGCCCCGGGCTGCGTGAAACGTTTCGCAGCCTCTGGAACGATTCGGACCGCAACGCCCTGATCATCTTACTGGCGCTGCTACTCTGGTCGGTTGGCATCACGGCGGTCCAAGCGTTTTGGACGCTCTTTGGCGTGAACGAGCTGGGCTTGGCCGAAGGGGCCGCTTCCCAACTCTTGAGCTTCTACCCCTTGGCGGGCTTGCTCAGCGCCATTCCGGGCGGCTATCTGGGTGCGGCCATCGGACGGCGCAACACCATCATCATCATGCTGGCGATCGTGGCGGCGCTGCTCGGTGTGATCTTCTGGATCCCCGCCGAGATGCTCTCTGGCGCGGGCGCCTTTACGCTGATGGCCCCCAACACGTGGTTCGCCACCCGCGGCATCCAACTGATCATCCTGCTGCTGCTCGGCGTCGGCGGCGCGATGACCATCGTCACGGTCAACATCTTGCCCCTTCTCTTCCACAACGCACCCGATGGACAGATCGGCGGCTTCACCGGCCTTTACTATGTGGCCGGTTCGATTGCCAGCATCCTCGGCCCGCCGCTCGGCGGCACGCTGGCCGATCTGACGGGCAGCTACCGCTCCATCCTTCTTTTCGCCCCCTTCTGGGTGATTCTTGGCCTGATCGTGATGCTTTTCGTGCGGGAGCAACGGCCGCCCGTGGCGGCCTAACGGTCACTTGACAGGGTCATGATCCATTCGATTCGTCGCTTTCCAACATGATTGCCGAACTTCGCCTCGCCCCCGCGCTCGCGGTTGCGTGGCGCGATCTGGCGGCGCAGCTACGCGCCACTCCGGACGCTGATCTGCTGCTGCCCAACGTGCGGGCCAGCCGCTATGCGGCCCGCGTGCTAACGGAAGTCGCCGCGCCCACTTCCTACAACTTCTACTCCTTGGCGGAACGCATTACCGGCCAGCCGCGCGCGGACGACAGCCTGATCCGTATGCTGCTGCGCCAAACCCTATCCGCGATGCAGGCGGCGGGTGAGCTGACCACCTTTGCCCCCGTCGCCACATTCCCCGGCTTCGAACAACTGCTCATCGAATGGCTGCGCGAGATCAAGCAGGTCGGTGCCACGACCGAGCAGGTGCGAGCGGCCATCCAGAACGAGCGTGACCGACAACTGGCCGGCCTCTATAAACGGTATCAGGCTTGGCTGGACGCCCACGACCGATACGATGCCGAAGGGTTGCTCTGGTATAGCGCCGAACGGGTCGAGCGTGGCGACGTGCCGCTCCCTACCACGCCGCTCTTGCTGATCGGCTTCGATCAGTTCAACCCGCTCCAGCTCCGTTTGCTCAACGCCCTCAGTCGCCACCGCCCGATCACCATCACGCTGCTGGCCGCGCCGCAGGACGAAGCGCGGCGGGGCATGGGCCGTCTCCGTCGGGCGCAGCAGCGCATCGTCGATACGCTGCAACCCGCCGCCATCCATCGCTTGCCCGACGCCGGAGCAACGGATACGCTGGGCCATCTGCGCCGCGCCCTCTTTGCCACGGACGGCGTGACCCCGCGCCCCAACGATGGACGACTGCGGGCCACCACGGCCCCCACGCGGGAGGACGAGGTACGGGCCGCGCTGCGCCATGTCAAGGCGCTGTTGGATCAGGGTGTCGCCTCGCAGGACATCGCCATCGCCGCGCCAGAGCCGGCGCGTTACGCGCGGCTGATCGACGATCTGGCCCAGCAAGCGGCGCTGCCCCTCGCCGTGGCGCAGCCGCTGCTCCAGCAGCCGATCCTCGAAGCGCTGGTCAATCTGCTTCAGCTCGCGCCCCACTTCCCGTGGCGCAGCACGATGGCCGCCCTCGACTCGCCCTACGTCCGTCAGCCCTTTTTGGACGAGGCGCAACGTCAGGAGCTGGCGCTGCTGAGCCGCCAGCGCCCCGTGGTCGAGGGGCGCGGCCAATGGTGGGCCGCGCTGGAGCCGCGCGACGAGACGAATTGGGATGCGGAACTCGGCCCCACCCCCCGCGCCGCCGAGCTGGACGAAGACAGCTTGCGGGCGATCCGCGACGGCTTGGCCGCTTTCTTCGATCGGCTCACGCCGCCCCCCAGCGCAACAGGTGCGACCTTTGTGGGCTGGATCGAGGCGGCGCTCCTCGGTGACGAAGAGGAGGATGCGGTGCAGGGCGACTCGTTGGCGCTGCGTCGCGCCGCGGCCGAAGGGCCGTTCAATGAGCGGGACATGCCCGTCCTGAGGCAAGCGATGGACTCCGCCCACCGGCTGGCCGCCTCGCTGCGGGCCATGGGCCGCGACCGGTTGGCGTGGCCAGCCTTCCGCAGCGAGCTGTTGGCGCAGTGGGGGCGTGAAAATTTTGTATTGGCCGACCCGAACCGCGTCCCGCTGCTGCACATCGGCGAGGCCCGCGCGATTCCCGTCGTGCACCTGATCGTCTTGGGGATGAGCGAGGGCGAGTTCCCGACCGCGCCGACCCCCGACCCGCTCTACAGCCCGCAGGAGCGGCGCGACTCGCCGCTCGATTTGGCGACGCCGGACGATGAGGAAGATGAGGCGATCTGGTGGCAGGAGGTCGGACGGGTGAGCGGCTCGCTCCATCTGCTGCGCCCCCGCTTGGACGAGCGCCACGCCGCCTGGCCCGCCTCGCCGCTCTGGCAGGCGACGTTGGCGACCGTCATCCCGTCGCCCCTGACCGAGGCCACGCGACGGCTCGGCGCGCTCCCCACGCCGGACGAGGCGCTGGACGATGCGGAACGTCTCTTGGCCGCCGTCGACGCCCCCGACGAGGCGCTGGCGACGCGCCAACCGATGTGGGACGGCGTCTTGCGCGGGGTGGCGCTGATGCAACAGCGCAATAGCCTCGAAATCGCTGGGCCGTTCGAGGGGATGATCGACGATGCCGAGCTGCAACGGGAATTGGCCGCGCAGTTCGCCGAAGCACGGCGCTGGAGTGTTTCCCGCCTGAACGATTACCACCGCTGCCCCTACGGCTTTTTCGCCCGCCACGTCCTGGCGCTTGAGCCGCAGCCCTCACCCCCCGATGGGATGACCCCTGCGCAGCGGGGCAGCCTGATCCACCACATCCTCGAAAGTGTCGTCGCCGCCGCACGAGACCAGGCGTGCCATCCTTGCGCCCGCCACGCGGCACCGCTGGCCGCGCTGCTCGATCAACAGTGTGACCGCATCTTCGCTTTTGCCCCGCTCGCCTTCGGCTTCCGACCCAGTGCGCTCTGGCCACAGGCGCAGCAGGAGATCCGCCAGATGCTCCACGCCCTGTTGCGCTGGGAATGTGAGATCAACGATGTGCTGGCCCATCCCTTCCAGCCCTACCACCAAGAGTGGCGTTTCGGGATCGACCCCGATGGCGCCGACGCACTGACGATTGAGCACGACGGCGTACGGCTGCGGCTGCGGGGCGTGGTGGATCGGATCGACCGCGATCGCGTGGGTCGCCTGCGGATCATCGACTACAAATCGGGCGCAACCCCGATCACAGGGACGGATGTGGCGAAGGGGCGCTCGATGCAGGTCGCGCTCTACGCGCTGGCCGTCGAACGCTTGCTCCCCGACGGTGAGGTCGCCGAGAGCTTCTATCTCCACCTGCCCAACCGCAAACAGGGCGGCTTCTTGGCCTTCAACGGCTCGGTGCAACAGCATGGCACGGTCCGCGAAGCGCTGGACAAAACGGTCGAGGCGGTGCGGGGCGCACGGACGGGTCGCTTCCCCAGCGCCCCCTCCAAGCCCCACCAAGAACGCGCCTGCTCGCCCTACTGCGAATTGGCCGCACTCTGCCGCGTCTCGCGGGCGCAGTGGGCGAAGGCGGCGATGACGCCCGAAGAGGAAGGCGAATGAGCCGCCGCTTGACCGCCGCCCAGCAGCGGGCCGTTGATCACGAGGGGCCAGCACTGGTGGTGCAGGCGGGCGCGGGCACGGGCAAAACGACCGTGCTGGTGGCGCGTTTCCTGCGGCTGCTGGCCGACAATCCCGAGTGGCCGCTGGAGAGCATCGTCGCGATCACCTTCACCGACAAGGCGGCGCGTGAGATGCGCGACCGGTTGCGCCGCGCCATCGACGGGCGCGCGGCGACGGAGGGCGGGCGCTGGCACGAACGGCAACGTCAGTTGTCGCGGCTGCGGGTGACCACGATCCACGCCTTTTGCGCGATGATCCTGCGCGAGAACGCCATCGCCGCCAAGCTCGATCCGCGTTTCACCGTGCTGGACGAGCGGGAGGCAGCCCTGCTTCAGGAGGAGGCGCTGGCCGCAACTCTCGCCGCCCTCGTCAACGAGGAGAGCGCGTCCCGTCCCTTGCTCGATGCGCTGCAACTCCGCGATCTCCGCCAAGAGCTGTCGGCGTTGCTCCAGCAGCGGGGTACGGTCACGCGGCTCTTTGCGGCGCTGCCCACGGCCGAGGCATGGCTGGCCCAATGGCAGGCCGAACAGCCCGCGCGCCATCGGCAGGGATGGGCCTGGCTCAATCAGCGCCATCCGCAGCTCGCGGCGGCGCTTGCCCATCTCCCCGCCGTGCCCATCGTCGACCCCAGCGATAGGCTGGCCGCCGCGGTCGAGGCGGGGCAGCAGGGCGCGGCGCTGATCAACAGCGAACAATGGCTGGCCGCGATGGAACAGTTCGAGACGATCAACCTCGTCGGCGGGAAAGCCGCTGCGTGGGGTGGCAAAGAGGCGTTGCAAGCAACCAAGGTGATGCTCAAGGCGTTGCGCGAAGCTGCGCAAGAGGCCTTGAAATTCGGCCTCTTCGCCCCGCTCGACGAACAGGACGAAGCCGCTGCGGCACAGTTGCAGCGCTGGAAGTCGCTCTGGCAACAGCTCGATGTGCGCTACAGCACGCTCAAGGCGCAGCGCCAAGCGCTCGACTACGACGATCTGGAGCTGTACACGCTGGCCCTGCTCGACCAAGCGCCGCCGAGCGAGCGGCTGCACCTCTTCCGTGCGTCGATCCGCGAGCTGATGGTCGACGAATATCAGGATACGAATCCGACCCAGCGAGAGATCATCGACCATCTCGCGCCGGTCGGCGGCGCCATCCGCCGCTTCATTGTGGGGGATGCGAAACAGAGCATCTACCGTTTCCGGCAGGCGCAGGTGTCGGTTTACAGCGAAACGGTGGCCGAGATTCAGCGGCGCGTCGGGGTCGCCCCCGTGGTGCTCGACCACTCCTTTCGCACCCAGCCGCGCCTGTTGGCGGCGCTCAACGCGCAGTTTGACGCGCTGTTGGCCCCGCTTGGCCCCTCGCACGAGCCGTGGGAGGCCGCGCCGGAACCGCTGGCCACGACCCTGGCCGCGCCGGACCACGCTCCGCTTCGTGTAGCCATTGTAGAATCGCCGTCACGCACGGCGGTCGCGCGGCGGCGCGAGGCCGAGGGGCAGTGGGTCGCGGCCCAGTTCAAAGCGTGGCATCAGCGCGGCATCCCGTGGGACGAGATGGCGCTGCTCTTGCGGAGCACGACGGGCCTGGACGCTTACGAGCGGGCCTTCAAAGCCGAGGGCGTGCCCTACGTCACGACGGCGGGCCGCTATTTCTACGAACAGCGCGAAGTGCAGGACACGCTGGCTCTGCTTGCGGCGCTGCACCGCCCTGCCGATGACCTGGCGTTGGCGACGATCCTGCGCTCACCCCTCTTTGCGCTGAGCGACGAAACGCTCTATCGGCTGCGCTGGCATGACGACACGGGCCAGCGCTGTGACGTGCCGCGCCCCTTCCACCACGCGCTGCGCGAACCACCGCCCAGCGCCCAGCCCGAAGCGGTGGCGCGTGCCGACACGCTGCTGCGTGAGCTGTGGACGTTGCGAGGCTATGTGTCGGTGGCCCAACTGCTGGAGCGTGCGCTGCTGCTGACGGGCTTCGAGGCGATGCTGGCGCTGGACGATAGTGGGGAGATGGGCAGTCGACGGCGGGCGAATCTCCGCAAGCTGGTGACGCAGGCGCGCGACTTCGGCGGGGCCGATGTGGGTGCCTTCCTTGACAGCGTCAGCCTTGTGACCGCTGCCTCTCTGCGCGAAAACGAGGCGATTGCCAGCGATCCGCAGGGCGGAGCCGTCTCGATCATGACGGTTCATGGCGCGAAAGGGTTGGAATTCGAGGTCGTCGCGCTGGGTGATCTGCGCGGCGGTCGGCGGGGCAGCAGCCACCGCCCCGTGATTCGCCACGACCCGCTCTTTGGCATGGTCGCCGCCACCCGCGACGCCGACGGCGAACGCGGCTACCCCACAAGCTACCAGCAGGCCGAGTGGCTGGAGGCGCGGTTGGAGGAGGCGGAGGGCAAGCGCTTGCTCTACGTCGCCATGACCCGCGCCAAGCGGCAACTGTTGCTGGCGGGCGAGCTTGGCGGCACCGACAATGCCCTTGATCGGCTGCTGGCGGGCTGGGAGGCGGCGGGCTACGACGAAGGCATCGATGTAGAGCGCGTTGTGGTCGAAGCGTAATGCAAGGCGCAAGATGCAACGAGCGGGCGCTGTGTTTACGTTGCGCATGTAGGGGCGGGCCTTGTGCCCGCCCTCCTCGATTGCCAGCAGGGACATTGTCGAGGCAGCCGCTCGACGGGTGAGGCAGAGAGCAATACCCCGTGGCACACGGCCGCAGTCGTGGCGCGTTGCGCCAGATTCTTCGCTCCGCTCAGAATGACAAGTCGGTGGGAGTGATCGCGCGGCTTTAACATCCGGCCCGCTCCCTCGCTTCCCACCTTTCCTCCGCGTTACAAGTAGCCGAGGCTTTGCAAATCCTCGCGCGGCTCGGTGAAGGAGCAGGAGCCGTAGGAGATGAGGGCGCGTTGGCGGAGATCCGCGATTTGTTCCGTGGTGGTGCGGAGGTTCGCATCGTCGGTGAAGGTGCACGATGTAACGAGTGGGCGCTGTGTTGACGTTGCGCATGTAGGGGCGGGCCTTGTGCCCGCCCTCCTCGATTGCCAGCAGGGACATTGTCGAGGCAGCCGCGCGACGGGTGAGGCAGAGAGCAATACCCCGTGGCACACGGCCGCATGCGTGGCTTGCTGCGCCAGATTCTTCGCTCCGCTCAGAATGACAAGTCGGTGGGAGTGATCGCGCGGCTTTAACATCCGGCCCGCTCCCTCGCTTCCCACATTTCCTCCGCGTTACAAGTAGCCGAGGCTTTGCAAATCCTCGCGCGGCTCGGTGAAGGAGCAGGAGCCGTAGGAGATGAGGGCACGTTGGCGGAGATCCGCGATTTGTTCCGTGGTGGCGCGGAGGTTGCGCCACTGCATCGCATCGTCAGTGAAGGTGAAGGCGGCGTTGTCCTGTTCCAGCATGATCTGGGTGAGGATGTTCATCGGCAGATTGTTGCTCCAATCGAGCAGCCCAGCGAAAAAGAGGTTGAAGAAGCCGTGCTGGATGTGCCCTTCCTCCTCGTTGAAGGCGCGGACGGGGTGGTGGAGCCCCGCCGTCGCCTTGAGCGGGACGTTGGCGGCGTGGGCCACGTCGATGGCGAAGGCGACCTGCTCGGGGAAGGGGAAGGCGGGGTTGGGGGTGCGCCCGCAGCGCAGCTTGAAGCCGACCGCCCGCCGCCCGACGGCGTGGTTGTGCGCCGCAATCGCCTCGACCGTCAGCGCGACCCGCTCGGCCCAGTGCGCGTTGGGCGGCACTTCGTAGAAGATCATCGGATCGCCGATGGGGGCCAGCCGCTGGTCGACCGCCGCCATCAGCCGCTGGTCGTCCTTCAGGTTGAGCGTATCGAGCAAACCATCATCGGGCAGCGTTGCTTCGATCACGTCGACGCGTACCGCACGGCCATGGCGCTGCTGGAACGTGGCGATTTGCGAGGCCGCGACCTCGATATGGCTGAGGAAAAGATCGCGGCTATCGCCACGACCGGGCAGCACGGCAAGGGGCAAGGGATCGGCATCGCTCAATTGCGTGGGCAGCGCCGCGCTCAGCGCGTCCAAGCGGCTGGCGGGGACGATGAAGCGGCCCAGCATCCACGCTTCCGGCTCTTGGCGGTAGCGCAGGTAGTTGTCGATCGCGTGTTGCATCGTCAGTTCGGCGGGCGGGAAGAGGCCCGCGTAGTCGATCAGGCCGTGCATCAGGGCGCGGAGGCTGGCGGGAGTCGTGGTGTCGCTCATGGTGTTGGCTCGTGGTGACCTGTTGATGATGTGCGGCAATTTTGGGCGAAAGTGGGAAAACGGAAAAGCGTTGAAACGTCAAAGCGTTCAAGCGGTTCGTGCGCTCGCTAAGCGCATCGCTTACTTCGTGTAGTGATCCAACCTTCAGTCTACCGGATGATGTTACAGCGAGGCAGCGCCGCCTGTAAGGTCGATACCTGCTCATCGCTAACCGGCGTGTTGTTCAGAGACAACCATCGTAGGTTGGCGAGGTCGTGGAGCGGGGCGAGATCGGCGACCGGCGTGTTGTTCAGATACAACAGTTCGAGGTTGGACAGGGCGTGGAGCGGGGCGAGATCGGCGACCTCCGTGCCGTTCAGAGACATCGTGAGTAAGCCAGAAAGGGAGGCAAGCGGGTCAAGATCGGCAACCGGCGTGTTGTCCAGATCCAACCGTTGGAGGTTGGCGAGGGCGTGGAGCGGGGCGAGATCGGCGACCGGCGTGTTGTCCAGAGACAACAGTTGAAGGTTGGTCAATTCTCCCACTGGGACCGTCAATTCAGGCAGCCATAGAGCTGTTAAGCGATGCAGAATACGATGGGCAAACTCCTCTTGGTCGAAGTAGTCCCACACCTGCCCTATCTCTTGCGCGATAGGCGGCACACCGCCCCACCACGTCCTATCAGCGGCATCTGGCATCGCCGCCACATAGCCTTCCAATGTTTGCAACGCCTTCGCCCCGCCGATCATGGCGAGGGCGCGGATGGACGCAGCGTTTTCATCCTCGGAATGAGCTTCGTTGTAAGCAAGGTGTGGCACGGCGGCCTCGCCAACGGCGGCAATGTCCCGCGCATCCTCCATGGTCTGCGGGGGGAAGAGATCGCAGCATTGCTCGATGGCTGCTTGCTCCGCCCCTGGCGTAAGCCAGCCGTGGTCGGCGGATTCGAGCGTCGCCAGCGCCAGCAGCTTTCTGCGGCGAATTTTGTCGTTGTCCAGCCTGCCGCTGAAGGTGAGGATCTTCTTGTGAAGCGCCCGCCGCTCGTGGTTGGGGGTCACGCGGGAGGCCATCACCAGCGTAATCACCCCGCGCCATGCCGGATCGTCGATGCGCTCGTAGAGCGACGGAACCTTGCTCCGCTGCGGCAGTCGCAGCGCGGCGAGGTATTCTTGCAGGGTGCGATGGACGAATTCGACCTGTTGATCGACCACCGGATCCCAGATGACGTTGCTCCGTTCGATGTAGTAGTTGCGAACCTTCGCCGGATCGATCTCATACAGCCGCAGCAAAGCGAAGGCATTGACCAGCTCTTTATCGAACTTGTCGGCCTCGGTCGTACTTTCGCCATTCTCAAACATCCAGAGCGCCAAATCACCCAGAATCTGCTTGCTATTGTCGGTGCTTTTCAGCTTCTCGTGGGGCGGGGGTAAAGGCACATCCCGCTTGGAATCCCGTTTCCAGAAGAGCATGTCCAGCACCAAATCGTAGAGCTTGGCCCGATTGTTGGGAATGTCTTCCTTCTCGTCCCGATGGAGGGCGCAGATCAGTGCGCAGAGCAGCGGAGTTTCGGCAAGCTGCTGGACGCGCGGCCGCTGGATCAGCAGCCGCTTGAGTCGCTCGCCGGTCGCGGGCAGCTTCTCCCGCTCTTCCACATCTTGCTCTGCTTCGGCTGCGGCCCTGTGCCATTTGTCGATGAATAGCTCGATCTCTTGTCGATCCATCCACTGCAAGCGAACCGGCGCGAAGTAATGCCGCTCCGTCCACTGCTTCCACTCCGGCCAGCGTTCGCTGTCCACCGCTTCGGGGCGAGAGCTGATGAGATAGCGAGCGTAGGGGAAGGCACGGAGCAGACAATCCACCTCGTCCAGCAGTCTGTCGCGCAGCTCGTAGGGCAGCTCATCAACCCCGTCGATCAGCACGACGGCGCGTCCACTGCGAAGCTGGCGGTGGGTCCAGCCGCTGGGCATTTCGCCCACGGTGGTCCGCATCAGCTTGGTGAACAGCTCGGGCGGCGGGAAGCCTCGATGGTCCGCGTTGTCGGGCGTGATCCAATCGCGCAGCCGAATGTAGAAGGGGGTGTAATCGCGCAATTCCGTGAAGGTGGGCGGACAATCGCCATTTGCCAAACGGACTGCCAGCCAGCGGAGCAGGGTGGTTTTGCCCGACCCGCCTTCGCCGACCAGCAGGATGCGCGGTTCGGTGGTGACCGCCTGCTCGAAGGACAACTGCTTGCTCCGCAGTTGGTGGAGCAGCGGGGCGATCTCTTTGCCCGCGATCTGTTGCAGCAGCCGCCGCTGGTGGCGCGGATCGCTCAACCACGTCTCGGCCCTCAACGCAACGCGATCAGCCGCTGTGGAGCCGTCCATCGTCAGATCGGCCAGCAACTCATCCAGTTGCGCGCGCTCTTCCGCGCTGAGCGTACTGGCACGCTGCACTTTCAGCGAAAGATAGGCGCTGGAGAGTGGAAAATATTTCTGCGTGGTATCGACCGGGCTGCCGATGCCGAAGAGGTCGAGCCGGTCGAGCCGCCGCAGAATCTCGTTGTAGTATTCCCTACGGTACTCCTCATCTTCATGTGAGGGGCGTGCCAAGAGTTCCTCGACCAACTCTACGAGGGTATCCGTGCGCTGCACGTGGTAGCGCCAAAGTTCCTGCTCGATGCCCTGCAACGTCATCAGCGTTGGTTCCAGCCGCTGGCAGATCAGCGCGATCATGCGCTCATAGAGGTGGCTTGGTGCGTCGCCGAGCAGCTTCGTCGCGTCGGGGCGCTGGCGCAGCAGCGCTTCGGCAATGCGTTCGGCATCGAGCTTACCATCGACGACCAGCGCGGCATCGAGGTGGGCCAGCGTCAGCGCGACCTCGCGCAACAGTGCCTCACGATCGCCCTTGTCCAACCGCCCGATTTCGTGTTGCAAGGCGTTGCCCAGATCGCTGGCGACCGATGCCACCACCGTGGCAAGGCGCTGCGACTCGGCGCGGTCGGTCAGCGCGGCCCTTGTACCCTCGCCCGCCTCCTTGAGCAAGGCATCGCCCATCGCCTCGACCAGCTCGCCGCCCCCCCATTGCTTCAACAGCGCTTTGCCCAGCGCCACGCCCAACGAAAGCGCCACGCTCGTCGTCGAAAAAAGTGCCATGTGATATACCCCAAGCCGGTGCGAAATACGGGTCGATGCCCGATTGTACGACGAGGAACACAAAATGAGAAGCGTTTGGTACACCCGCATCCATGTAGGGTCGGGCCGCCGTGCCCGACCTGTTACCCGTTGCATGTTGGACGGGCCGCCGTGCCCGACCTGTTACCCGTTGCATGTTGGACGGGCCGCCGTGCCCGCCTGTTACCCGTTGCGTGTTGGTCGGGCCGCCGTGCCCGACCCGTTGCGTATTGCGTGTCGGACGGGCCGCCGTGCCCGACCCGTTGCATGTTGGACGGGTCGCCGTGCCCGACGCAGCTTGGGGATGTGCTATGATTATCACGCTGGCCAGCGTTCGGATGCCGGACGCAGACTTAGGCGTTACGTCCTTTTACCTACTTCGTATAGCAACAGAACCATCATAATCCCCATATCTGGAGAAATACCATGACCAAATCCCGACAAACCCCCCTTTTCCTCCTGCTGAGCCTCGCGATTGCGCTGCTGGTTGCTGCGTGTAGCAGCGGGGGAAGCTCGACGGCACCCGCTGCAGAAGTCGATGTCAATGCGTTGCCCGACACGGTCACCGCGCAGCAGGTCGCCGCGCTGCAAGAAAGCAATGCCGATGTGCTGGTGCTCGATGTGCGCGAACTGTCCGAGTACGAAGCAGGCCACATCCCGGGCGTCACGCTGATGCCAGTGGGGGAGGTGGCTTCACGTCTCAACGAGATTCCAGAGGACAAGCCGGTGATCGTGACGTGCCGCAGCGGGAACCGCAGCGGACAAGTCGCTAATTTCCTGCGCGAACAGGGATACGAGAACATCCACAATATGCAGGGCGGGATTCTGGCGTGGGAAGCGGCGGGGCTTGCGGTAGAACGGTAAAGCGGTAGCGCGTTGAAGCGTTCAAGTGCGACTCACCACTCAAAAAGGCCTCTCAGTTCGAGAGGCCTTTTTGTTTTTGCCTGCGATCGGGTTCCAGCCCTGATCAAGCGAACGCCTTCGACCCCTCTATCGTCCCTCGCCCCGCGCTTGCTCGGCGGCAACTTGGAGCTTGAAGACATCTTCGAGCGTGGGGGCAGAGCCAACGACGGTGGCATCGCGAAAGCCAGCGCTATGCAACGCCGCCGCAAGGCTGGTGGCAGTGTGGCGATCATCGCACGTCACGGCGTGGAGTTCGTTGCCCAACAGCCCAACGTCAACTACGCCGGACAATGCTTTGAGATAATCCAACGCAGGAAGCAACGCACCGACCGTGATTTGCCATGTGGGGCCGGGCAAGCGCGTGGCCTTGAGCTGGCTCGGCGATCCCATGGCCAGCAGCCGTGCGTGGTACATGATCCCCAGCCGTGTACAATGCTCCGCTTCATCCATGTAATGCGTGGAAATCAGCACCGTTTTGCCCTGCTCGGCCAGATCATAGATCAAGTCCCAAAACAAACGCCGGGCGAGCGGGTCGACGCCGCTCGTTGGCTCATCCAAGATGAGCAGGCTCGGCTCGTGGAGTATGGCGATAGCCAACGCTAGGCGCTGCCGCCAACCGCCCGCCAATGCCCCGGCCCGCTCTCCGGCAAGGGACGCCAGATGGATCAGCTCCAACACTGACTCGATCCGCCGCCTCAACATCGTGCCGTTGAGTCCGTAGACCCCACCGTAAAACGCAAGGTTCTCCCGTACGGTCAACTCCTCATAAAGCGCGAACTTCTGGCTCATGTAGCCGACGTGGGGGCGCAGCGCCTCGGCTTCGGTCAAACTGTCATAGCCGAGCACACGGGCAGCACCCGCCGTGGGTTGAAGCAAGCCAAGCAACATGCGAATCGTGGTCGTCTTTCCGCTGCCATTCGGCCCCAGATAGCCAACGATCTCCCCCGGATAGACGTCGAACGACACATCGTCGACCGCCGTAAAATCACCGAAGCGCTTCGTCAAATGCTCGGCCACAATCACCGGCCCAACCGCCTTCATGGTCGCACCTCGCTTGACATAACGTTATGGCGATCTAGAAGGGAGATAAATAGATCCTCTAGGGTAGGGGGGATTGGTCGCAGCGACGACAGGACGATACCCGCCTCCGCAAGTACGGGCGGAAGTTGCTTCATTGTCTCCTCAACGTCGTGGACAAAGAGATGGAGCGACTCGCCGAAGGTGAGCGCATCGACCACGCCGGGCAAGGTCATCACGACCTGACGCGCCCGCTTCAGCGGCGTTGCCGTCAGCTCCAACACGCTGCCGTTGAACTGTGCGATTAGCTGCTGGGGCGTGCCCTCCGTCAGCAGACGTCCCTGATAGAGAAAGCCGACCCGCTGGCAGCGGACCGCCTCGTCCATATAGGGAGTGCTGACGACCACGGCCAAGCCCTCGGACAGCAACCGAATGATAAGCTGCCAAAAATCCTGGCGGGCCACGGGATCCACCCCGCCGGTCGGCTCATCCAGCAGCAGGATGGGCGGTTCGTGGATGAGGGCGCAGGCCAAGCTCAGCTTTTGTTTCATCCCCCCCGACAATCGACCGGCCAGCCGATCCTCGACGCCGGTCAGGCCGACAAAGTTCAACAGTTGGTCCGCCCGCTCCGCCCGACGTTGGGGGGACATGTCGCGGACCTCGCCAAAGAACTGCAGGTTTTCGGCCACGGTCAGATCGCCATATAGACTGAACTGTTGAGAGAGATAGCCGAGCTGGGCCCGCGCTTGCACGGGATTCTGGCGGAGATCGTGACCCATCAGCGAGATCTCGCCCCCGTCCGGCGCCAGCACCCCGGCCAGAAGGCGAAGTGCGGTGCTTTTGCCCGCGCCGTCCGGCCCCACAAGGCCATAGGCCTCGCCTTCGTACACGGTCAAGGAGAGCGCGTCAAGCGCCTGGAGTGTGCCGTAGGCTTTGCGAAGATCAGCCGCGCGGATGCGGGGCGAGACAGCGTTCAGGTTGTTCATCATTCAAAATAGACGTCGGCGACCATCCCGGGCTTCAGCTTCCCTTCGGGATTGTCGAGCGCCACCTCCACCGCAAAGACGGTGAGCGACCGCCCTTGATCGGTCTGCGTGTTACGGGGGGTGAACTCGGCGCGATTCGCGATGTGACGGATCGTCCCCACGAACTGCTCATCGGGATAAGCATCCACCCTCACGGTGGCGATGCCGCCCGTTTGCAGAGAGCCAAGATCATCTTGGGACAGATAAACGGTCAGGGTTGGCTGGCTCAGGTCGGCCAGCTCGATGAGCGTCGCGCCACTCATTGCCAACTCTCCGGGTTCGATCAGGCGGCGCAACACCACGCCCGAGATCGGTGCCACCAACGTCGCTCGGCTCCGTTGAAGATCGGCGAGCTCCAGCGCGGCCTGCGCCGCTTCTACTTGGCTTTGCGCGGCCGCTACGTGGGCCTGCGCCGCATCGACCTGTGCGTCGGCGGCGGCCAGTTGCTCCGGACGCGCACCGTCGGCCACGGTCGCTTGCTGTGCGGTCGCTTGGTCGAGCGATGCCTGGGCCAAAGTGAGCTGCTGCTGCAAGAGCAGGGCGTTGGCGCTGCCCTCACTGCCGACGGGCAAGGCATCGACCGCCGCCTGCAGGCTCTCTCGCGCGGCCTCGGCCCGCTGCACGGTGGTGTCGGCGAGATCGCGCTGCGCATCGGTCGCGCCCGCCGCCAACAGGTCGCGCTGCGCTTCCGCCGCGTCGACCGCCGCTGCTGCCGCCGCGTGCTGCGCCTGCGCGGCGCTGAGGGCGGCCTCGGCCTGACGGCGCTGACCCTCGATCATTGCCGTGTCGAGCTGGACCAACTCATCCCCCTCGGCGACCACCTCTCCCTCATTGACCGCAATCGAGAGAACTCGAGCCGGCATTTCGGCGGCTACCGACACGCTCATCGCTTCCACGGTGCCCGAGGCGGAAACCCAGCCCTCCGTAGCCGGGGACTGTTGGCCCTGCCAGCGCCAAAACACCGCCACCGCCAAGAGGAGCAGCAGAAAAATAGGTAGGATACGGTTGCGCATGGCTTCTCCGGGAGTCGTTGGTCGTTAGTGATGGTGCATGGTGCATGGTGCAGGAGAGCTCCATTTTACGGTCTGGGGCGGTGCATGGTGCGTGGTGCATGAGAGCTCCAGTCTCCATCGCCTCGACAGGGCAAAAGCTCTGGCGGATGGGACACCGACTAGTCTAACCTTTTTCGAAGCCGCAGCGCTGCAAAGCCCATGATGACGATCGCGAAGAGCGTCAGCGCAAGGACTTCGCTCCAGAGGGCGTGGATACCCACCCCTTTTAGCACGATGCCCCGAACGATGATGAGGAAATAGCGGAGCGGTACAAGGTAGCTGATCCATTGCAGCGCGGTCGGCATAGCCGCGATGGGAAAGAAGAAGCCAGAGAGAAAGATCGACGGCAACATCAGGAAGAAGGCGGAAAGCATCGCTTCCTGTTGGGTGTTGGCGATAGTCGAGATGAAGAGGCCGATGCCCAAGGTCGAGATCAGAAAGAGGCCGACCAGCAGCAACAAGAGCGGCACGCTGCCAACGATGGGCACGCCGAAGATGCTGACACCCGCCACCAACACTTCGACGGTGAGCAGGAAGGAGATCACCACATAGGGTGCCAGCTTGCCCACCACCAGCTCCCACGGTCGGATGGGCGTCACGATCAGTTGTTCCATCGTGCCTCGCTCTCGCTCGCGCACCAGCGAGGTGGCGGTCAGGATCGTGGTAAGCATCTGGATGATCAGGCCGATCAACGCCGGGATCATGTAGTAGGCACTTTCGAGGTTGGGGTTATACCAAACTTGGGTACGCACCTCAACGGGTGGCTGCAATGGGTTGACGGCGCTGGCCGCCGTCAACCGTTGCGAACGCAACGTGGTGCCATAGGCCTGACCAATGAGCGTCGCGGCGCTGAGCGCCGTTCCCGCCACGGTGGGGTCGGAACCGTCGATGATGAAGGCAACTTGGGCGCTTTGGTTGCGCGCGAGGCTCGTTCCGTAATCAGGCGGAATGATGATCGCAGCACGGGCGGCGCCGCTGTCAATCGCCTGTTGCAAGGTCGCTTCACTGTCCACGTACTGATCCAGACGAAAGTAGTTGGCGTTACGATAGGCGTCCAGCAATTCGCGCGATGCCACCGACTGGTCCTGATCCCAGACCGCGAGCGAGACATTCTTCACGTCGTTGGTCGCTGCGAAGCCGAGCAAAAGAAGCTGCATGATCGGCATCACGAAGGTCAACGCGAGCGTTCGCGGGTCGCGCACGATCTGGATGAACTCTTTGCGAATCAGGGACCAGAGTCGGTGTTTCATCGTGAGTTCCCCTCATCGGGCGCGATGCCGCGCAAAAAGAGGTCGATGTGGGTAGAGATCATCCGATCGGGGCTGAGTGCGTTCTTTTCAGTCGGCTCGAAGACATGGGTGGTGAGCAGATAGGCGATGAGGGGGCCAACGAACGACCGTGCCGCCGCCGACGTGTCCATCGCTCTCATCCGTCCGAGTGCGACTTGACGCTCGAAGTAGCGCGTGAGGAAGCTGATGAAACGGTGCGGCCCGATCTGACTCACCAGTTCTGCCACGAATGGGCGGCGCATCGCTTCGGCGAAGATCAGGCGAAAGACCGGTAGGAGTTCAGGAGACTCAAAGAGCCCCAGAAAGGTTGTCGCCAGCATGGGCAACAGCGTCTCAGGCGGCTCTTCAAGCATCGCCTCGTTGTGGACGACCATTTGCAGCGCCGCTGATTTGCTCTCGATCACGGTCTGGAAGAGGGCACGTTTGTCGCTGAAGTAGTGGTAGATCAGACCCGGCGAGCCAATACCCGCTTCCTTCGCGATCTCTTTGTTGGTCGCCTGCTCGAAGCCCTTACGCGAGAAGACGCGAAACGCGCCCTCGATAATCTGCTGGCGACGGCTCTCGTATTCCTCTGGGTCCCGTGGCGGCATCGAAATCCCGTCCTTATAATTGATTGATCAGTCAATCAACTATAAGATACAAGAGTTTGAGTAAAAATGCAAGAGGCAATTTGTAGGGGACGGGCTCGCGCTGAGGTAAACGGCGACTTTGCAGCGACATCGGAGACGCTTCGCACTTTTCAGCGAGCGTGAGTGCTTTCCCGTGGGCAGAGCGTCGCTAAAGTAGGAGGGTCAAGGAAGTGGTGTTGATGCTTACCGCGTGATTGAGCGTCACTCCGAAGCTGGATTATGTAAAGACGTGTCCTAGAGCGCGGATTGACTTTCTATAACTGGCCTTACCATAAGTTATATTTAGGGCGAAAATCAGTATACTAGTTTCAACGCTCATGAACCATGAATCCATATACGTGGTCCAATTGCGCGGACTCTTTGAACAGGAGTGGACGACGGGAAGGAAGATTATCCAGTTCTTGGTAACCGCATCTGACGATGATACCACCAAGCTGTTCCGAGAACTACGACTATGGCTACCAACCCTAGTGAAACCCGTGCTATCACCAGTTCTGGCGCGATCTCTGTTGTCACTGGCCCGTGTAACCGACTCCCATTTGGACTTAACAGGTAGTCCCCCCAGAGCGCCTTTTGAGCGCAGAATGCGTCGCTCCACCATTCATGGCTATAGACGGGCGCACAAGGCTGCATTCGATCAGTACGTGTTTGTAAAATTCCTATGGCTGTACCGGAGGGTGAAAGCCATGGGGAGGTCAAACGATTGATGGCATCTACGATCAAAACGACCCCAATCAATACAATACGTAAAACGTTGCTCCAAAGCATCGTCCCCAACATTTCGCCAAGCGCGAGCAACAGAGCAACGCCAGGAATTGGCCCCAGAAGGAAAATTTTCCATATCGCTTGAACCGACAATGGATCACTGAACGGCTCGGGATAGAACATATTGGCCGCATCCGGAATCCGCATCATCATATAGAACGAAACGATCACACCAACCAAAGGGTTGGCACCGCGCGGTGGGCGCTGAAAAGCGCCGCCAGTCGCTACCCGAACGAGGGGGTGGGCGACGGGAGCACCGTTGTGCATTGCGGCGTTGCGAGCCGAGCCAACAGCTCGGCCTGCGGTGCGGTCACTGATAGCTCAGCCATGGCTCTGTCTTCAAGGGGTGGCCCTCGTGTTTTTGTATATCGCGGTAAACGGGGAAAGGTAACAGAATTGATCGCTTTCATGGCTTAAGGATTTGATGCGGCTTAAGGATTAGATGCGTGGCCCTGTTCTTAAGAGTTCCGACGGCGGCGGCGCATTGCTTACTCGGATTGCGATCACTTCCCCCCGATTTGAGCTTACCGTCCCACAGCACGACGACCTCGATGACGATGCACGTTGCGAATGCCGTCAAACGCAGTATAGTATGATGCGAAAGGCGAGTGGGTGAAAGCACGCCAAGTCTTTCCGACTCTCTTCAGATGCGCTTCACCCCCTGAACGTATTCCTATGCTGCATCTCGTAACCTCGTGTCGCACCCACCGTCAGGCGTTTCTTCCCCTGCTCATTCTGCTGATGCTCCTCGTGGCCTGCACTACGACTGAGGAGCGCGACGCCTCGGCTCCCTCACCCTCGGCGGCGGTGGGAAGCCTGACTGTCGAAGAGGACGATTACCTCTCAGCGGCCGTTCCGACGTCGACTCGTTCCGACGACCCGTTGACGGTGAGCGTCGACGGCGCTAGTTTTGCCATCGAGCATGGCCCCTTCACGATGTCGTTTGGGGAAGGCGCGGTCAGCGATGCGGTGCTGGTGCGTCACAGCACACAACCTACGGCGCTGGCGTTGCGCCCGCTGGGCACCGAGGCGAATCTGCTTGCCGCTGTGACGAGCGTCAACGTACGGGATGGCGAGGGGGGCCGCAAGGAGGTGGCGCTTTCGGGCGCGACCGACTGGGCGCAATTCGCTATGACGCTCTATCTTTATCCCCAGCAGCCCGGCTTGTTGCGCTATCGGGTGGTGGTGTCGCCAACGAATAGCGAGGCGCCTTCTGCGCTGGCTCTGGAGTGGGATGCGGTTGACCCCTCCACGGGGGAAGAAGCGCCGACCAACTTTACCCCCTATGCCGAGCGAAGCCCCTTCGCCGCCCCAATGCTCTACGGCTATTCCGAGACGATGGATGCCACGCTGCTGCTCTGGCAAGATCTGACGCGCCTCAACCCGTTCATGACGGCCACACGGTACAGTCCCGCCAGCACGGTCGGGCGGCGGGGACGATCCCTAGGCCATACGATCAGCCGCACTGATCTGCAACGACTGCCAACGGACGAGGCGGTGGTGCTGTACGACGGCTACCTCTATCTGGCGGAAGGGGAACCCGCCGACGAAACGGTCATGTTTACCCGCTACCTCCAAAATGTGAAGGATATCTACGAGCTAATCGCCAAGCCAGCGACCGAGCCTGCCGATTGGCAAACACTCGCCGAGGCGACGCTGCGCGACCTAGATGATCCCGATACCTGGGTGGAACTGGAAGGGAAACGGTACTGGCGTGCCTACGTGTCGGACAGCCGCCAGAGCGCGGAAGCGATCACCCAACTGGATGTGGGCTTGGGCGCAGCCCGCTATGCCGCCGCGACCGGCGACGAGCAGGCCCAAGCCATAGCGGCACTCGCCGAGCGAACCTTGGCCGACTTTTACAATCCGCAGTTCGGCCTTGTGCAAAACAGCGGGCCGCTGTCGATCACCGGCAACCAAGGGCGGGGCGACACGTGGTATGAATTGGGTCACGTGTTGAAACTGGCCGAGTGGGGATTGCTCGACAGTGAAGCCGCCCGTGACTTGGCCTTACGAAGTGCGGACGCCTGGATCGACTACGCCCATACCGTCGACTACCACTTTCACCGCTTCTACAACTTCCCCAACCCCGACAACCCCGAAGCGGCGTGGCAGGGCACGGAGCGCGAACCGGACGCCGCGGGCGGCTATGCGTACTACATGCTACTGCTGCACGATCTGACGGGCGAGAGCCGTTATGTGGAAGAGGCGAAAGCCGCGGTTGAGGCCCTTGCCGGCTATGGCTTTGGCCTGGCCTACGAGACCCACATCACCGCCCAAGCCGCCGCCGCCTGTGCCCGCCTCTGGGAGATGACGGGGGATGCCCATTACCTCGATCTGGCCTACGGGCCGGTGGCCAATTTGGTGCGACTTTCTTGGCTATGGGAACCGGAGTACGGCACGAGTGGCGAGGTAACGACCTTTTGGGGACTCGGCCCCACCCAGCAATCGGGGGTTATCACCCCCAAGGAACAGTACGAAGCGTGGATCTACCTCGACGAATATCTCCGTCTGGCGGGCGATGAGATTGACCCCGCCGCCGCGACGCTCGTCAACGAATTCCTCAGTTACACCTTGGAAGTGATGGCCTACTCCCTGCCACCACGCCTGCCGGAGGGGATCGCGCAGCCCAACGCCACGGCCTACGAGACGGTGCCCACCAATCGTCTCGATCTCTATATTCCCTTGGAGGACATGCGCGACGGATGGGGCAAATGGGGAACGATCGGCCAAGAGGTGTACGGCGCGGGCATGGCCCCCACGATGGGAGCGCTTCTGGTGGCGGAGTAGCGCGTGACAAACTTACCCGAACAAACGGTGCGTCCGCAGAACCCTCGCCGTGGGACATCATGGCCCCACTTGGCGCTTGTTCACTGAATCTTCACGGCCCGCCACAGGCTTGGCAATGGCCAATACCCATGCTTATCCATCTCCAGCTCACGCCAAGATTTCTCCCAGAGTTTGTCTTGAGCGAAGCGTTCGCCGCTTCACGCGTTTCACATCCCTGCAATTCATTTCAGAACTAACTGAAATGAAACAAGCCCATTCAATAAGGGCATGCCTTATGCCGCCAGCTGGCCATCCTGCAAACGCACGACCCGCTCGGCTTGTGCTGCAACAGCCGGGTCGTGGGTGACGAGCACGACCGTCAGTCCCTGCGCCTGGCTTAGGTGTCGCAGCAGTCGCATGATGGTCGCGCCGGTCGCGGAATCTAAGTTGCCGGTCGGCTCGTCGGCGAGGATGAGCGGCGGCTGGTTGACGAGCGCACGCGCAATCGCCACCCGCTGCTGCTCCCCGCCCGAGAGCTGGCCCGGCAGATGGATCATGCGCGCCGCCAACCCCACCATTTTCAGGAGCTCTCGTGCCCGTGCTTCTAGATCAAAGTCGAGCTTGCGCCGGAATGGAACCAGCGGCAGCATGACGTTCTCCAGTGCGGTAAGCACGGGGATCAGGTTGAAAAGCTGGAAGACGAAGCCGATGTGATTACGGCGAAAGTCAGCCAGCGCGTTGTCGTTCAAGGTGTCCACCTGCGTCCCCGCCAAGGTGACGGTGCCCGCCGTGGGGCGATCCAAGGTGCCGAGCAGGTTGAGCAGGGTGGATTTACCCGAGCCTGATGGCCCAACAATGGCTACCAGATCACCCTGCCGCACCTGCAGGTTTACATCATGGAGCGCCTGCACCCCCGTACTGCCACCGTAGGCCTTGCTCAATCCAGCGGCCTTGATTAGATTATTGGCTGTCATCTGCCCCCTAATTCCTCGATGAGCTGGTAGACGACCGCCGCCGCCCGCTGTAGCGCGATGGGTTGTATCCGTTCCACCGTATCGTACTCCGTACCGGCCAAGTCGTTACCGATCCCGCAAAAGGCAATCGTTGGTAGCTCCTGATAGAGATACATCAGATAGTCGGGCGTAGCACAAGGATAATGTCTAGGAGTAGCGGGCACGCCAACACTCTCGGCGACAGCCAACGCCTGCTCGACCAGTTGGGGCGGGCTCTCGCTCAACCCGCCCGACGACGCCAATCGCTCGTCGATCACGCTGAGGAGCTGTGGGTCGCTCAAGTCGAGTACACTCAGCCATAGGGTACGCAGGAACCCCTGTCCGTCTTCTCGGATCATTTCGACCACTTGCTCGGGTGGGAGCTCTCCATCGCGTGTTGGTGCCTCCAACACATGCCCCACCCCCAACTCGTCCCACGCACCGAGGCGCTGCAGGCCAACAATCCCCAGAAGCTGTTCAGAGGGCGACTCATGCGCCAAGAAATGCGCCATGCTCCCCTGCAGGCCGGTGGTGCTACCAGCCAGCGCCACGAAGCGCACCGTGACCGGCGAGCCGCGCTCGGCCAGCACGCGTGCCACTTCCAGCAAGACCCCCACCCCAGAGCCGTTGTCGTCGGCCCCCACACCTCCGCGGGAGGCATCATTGTCGTAGGGCGCCATCAACCAGAGCTCTTGGTCGGGCTGCTCTTGGCCGGGCAGGGTCGCCACGATGTTCTCCGCGATCATAATGCATACCGTGGTGCCCCCTGGTTGGAGCACCTCTTCCAACGAGAGTTCGTCCGGCCAAAGGTACACTGCTGCACGGAAGGGGAAGGGGTAGCCGTAGTGGGCCAGCAGGTCGCGCATGGGGCGGTTGGGATCCTCGTCATCGTTGAAGGGCTTCTCCTCTACTATTATCACAATTTGGTCGACTAGTGTCTCCGGAGCGGGCCACGGTGCGTCCGTGTCCAACAGCATCACCGTCCCGGTGATCGGCTGCGTGACGTCCACCTCATCAAAATTGACCGCCAACCCACGCACACTGCCCCCCTCCTCACTGGGCACGCTCAGCAGGGGCACCCCAGCGGCATCGCTGAAGGTGACCATCCGCAGCGGGAAAGGCTCCCGCTCGACCTGTAGCCCATAGCTTGTTAGCTGGGCGTGGATGTACTCCGCCGCTGCGACCTGCGCCTCATTGCCCAGCGTGCGCGGCCCTAACTCGACCAGCCGCTCCACGTGCGCCAGCGCCCGCTCCCCCGAGACCGCTTGCTGCGCGGGGTGCACCGTAGGCGCGGGCGTGGCCCCGATGCCCGCCACCTCGCGCACACGGTTCACCGGCTCGTTGCCCCACAGCGCCGTCGCCACCAGCAACGCAAACAGCAGCAGCCCCGCGAAGCCCACGCCCCAGCGCCAGGCCGGGTGGCGCGGCCCCCCACGCCGCCTCTCATCGGCCCCGCTCAGCACCTGTGCCGGTGGCACCCTCGCAGCCCGCTGCGCCGGGTAGAGCGCTGCCCCCCCCCCCAGCGCCATCGCCCCCAAGCTGGCCAGCGCCGCCACACCCAGGGCCACCGGCGGCAGGCTGCCCGCGATACTCCAGAAGAGCAGTGCCCCCACGATAGCCCCCAGCAACCCGCCCAACGCACCGATCAACACCCCCTCCCACAGCACCGTGCGCGTCAGGTGAACGCGCTGCCAGCCCAGCGCCCGCAGCACCGCGAACTCGCGCGTGCGCTCCAGCACGCTCACCAGCAGCGTCTCGCCGATCGCCAGCACCCCCACCGCCAGCGCGGTCAGCATCATCAGGTAGTGGTAGGGGCGGATGCTCAGCGCCACGTAATCCCCCAGCAGCGTCACGCGCAACAGCCCGTTGAGCTGTACCACCACCGCCGCCAGCATCACCGACAGCGCTACCCCTGCCGCCACGATCAAGACGATCAGCAGCGTGCGCGTGCGCCGCCGCCACAGGTGGCGTACCGCCAGCCCGAAGAGCGAGAGTGGCAGCGCCCCAAGCTGGCCCGCTTGCGTGCCCCTCACTTCCCCCTGCCGCAGGGCCTCGGTCGGGGGGCGACGCACCGCCTGCTGGATCGGGTAGAGCGCCGAGAGGCCGTAGAGCAGCGGGGCCAGCAGCGCCGCACCACCGATGATCGGCCAGAGCGGTTCCAGCCCCAGCAGGCGCACCAGCGCCAGTGCCATCAGGGTCGCTAGCGCGGCCCCCAGCAGCCCTAGCAGCAACAGTTCGCTGAGCAGGTAGGCTCGCACATGACTGGTGTGCCAGCCCACCGCCTTGAGTAGGCCGATCTCCTCGCGCCGCGCGAGGATCGAAAGCTGGGCCGCGTTGCCGATGTAAAGCCCACTCGCCAGCAGCAAGCAGGCCAGCAGGGTAAAATTGGCGGCGTTGATACCCCCCGTGATCTGGGCGGCCGCACCGAGGGTCGTCCAGCGCTGCTCGACGTACCCTACGCCCGGTACCTGCACCAGCACCGCGCGTGGGGAGGAGCCAGCCACGATATCCACGTGCAGCCCCGTGCGCTCCACGATCTCGCGGGCCACGCGCTCCACCTTGGCCACATTCTCGGGCGTGTAGCCCTCGATCCCTCCCACCCGCACCCGGATCGCGTCGATCGCAGCCTCGCCCCGGAAGAACTCCGCCGCCTCGAGCGTGGTCAGCGCCAATGGGGGACGGGGGATAGAGCCTGCTGGGTTCAGGCCCGGGGTGAGGCGGACAGGCTCGACCGGGATGCCTTGGTCGTTATAACGCAGCGTCGCCAGCGGAGGCTCATAGATGCCAAGGGGGACGTAGGACAAGGGATCCTGCGGCGCAGCCAGCGCGGCGAAGTCGTAGCTGCCCACCACCTTGAACAGAAAGGGTGGGGGCTGGAACGCAGTGAGGGGACGGAAGAGCGGAGCCTCAGCTGGTATATCCAGCGGCTTGACGCCAGCCTTCACTCATGAACGATTGTATCTGGGGCTCCGCCTCGCCAAGTGCCTTGTGATAATAGTTGAAGGGTGGGGTATTCGTCATCGCCCGTGGGATGCGCGACCACCTCGTACTTACTTCATTGGAGCCGGGATAAGCATTATCGCGCCCGCTCGCTGGCGCCCTCCTCCTCGTGCTGCTTCTGATGGGTAGCGTCAGGACGAAACAAAATCGGTCTACTCTCAGGGGTCGAACTAGACCTTCTAGGGCCGCCGATTGTGTTAGGAGCGTCTGTGTCGTCCCCGACTCCAAGTGCGTCAAGGTCACGCAGTAATTGCTCCTTATTCCCTGCACTCTGGGCGCTACCCGATCACTAAGTGAGAGTACTTGGTTCAATGGCAGCTCTTCCAGATTCGACGATTCAGCTCAAGATCGAGAAATGCACTCTCGCTAACTAGCACCGAGATCTCAGTAGCAGGTCTCTGGAATATCGGATCGATAGTCTCAAATGAGCTACATTCGTCTCAAGATGGAGATTACACTGATAAGCTGGGTGTCCAGCCTATTACCTTATTTTTTGCGCAAAGGGAGGGCAATTCTATTCCAGCTTTGCATAAACCATGCAAAGGGAGGGCAATTCTATTGCCAAAGGCGCTAGAAACGCGCTGCGACGTAGTTTACCAAACAAATGAGCAACGCATCAGCATAGGGATGGGACGCAAGCAAATCGATTCGTTTGAGTTGTGTGCCCTCAAAATGGAGCCGTCGGAACAGCTCAAATGCGACAATGCGTTGGGCCCCAACCAGCAAAAGGCGAGTCGCTCAGCGCACGCTTGGAAATCGCCAAGAAGATTGTGCGCTAAATCGGTGAGTATGATCAACCTTTCTGCTTTAAGCGCCGTTTTGATTGCGCGGAGAGGTGGAACCTTGCGTCGGCCAGAAATTGCTCGACCTCAGCCCCGCCGCGCTGATTGTAGCGCTGCATGAAGGCTTGTTTCCGAAGCAAAGTGTAAGGTCGTGACGTAATAGCTGTGTCCCAGACGGCCGTTTTCCAGGCAGCGCTTGACCATAACTCGGATCGGACGTACCCAGATCAAGGTCGGCGTGACCCAGCCCAGCCAGCTCGTGGCATCGGCGCGATCCCAGCGCCTGACGCGACAGGCCCAAAGGCGTGGCCCGTTGCCGAAAGTAGCCCTTGGCGAACACCTGGTAACCGCGCCCCAAGAGCCAACGCAGATTATCGTCCGTACCGCGCCCCCATCAGGGACGGTAGAGGGTGCGCTGCCGCGCCTGAGCGCTAACTCAAATGAACTTTCGACGCCCAAGACCGCGTAGCTCGACGAATTACAAAGTCAATTGATTCCCGGCAAAAGTCCGGGCCACAACGTTTCGTGGTAGTTGATCGCACTGACGCGCTAATTGGCGTAAGATACAGTTTTTGCCACTACTATACCCTTTGCGCCCTTTGCGCCTGGGCCGCAGGGTAAAGCGGACAAGTCGAGTCTAATTCTAAAAAGGCGCCATCATGGCGTCGGGTTTGGCTACGCGCACTAATCTGACGCACGGCGTGCTCTAAATGCTCAGATTCGATTGAGTTAGCGCATCGGGTCCGCGTGAGAGGTGGACTGGTCGGCGAAGCGCTCGATTCGTTTGACTTGTGCTAAAGTGGCGTTCAGGGCCCAGTTTGGTATTGACCAATGATGATGCGAGGACAATCGGCTAAGATACTGATTAAGACCTGTTCTAGCTTCTCAGAGCGGATATTCACTGCCACGCTCCTCAGAGCTAACGGATGCTAGTGGTTTTAGGACATTTCGGCCTCATAGTAGGCCAGCAACGCCGCCAGCGGCGCGGTAACGGGTGTTGGTCAACTCCGGCGGTATGATCGAATTGCAGGGGCATGATACCTCGTTTCTGGAGCGCTAAGTCAATTGAACTTTCCAGAAGGATGGTACACTTTCCCAATTTCAACTAACTACTTACGCCAAATCGAATAGAAACCCCACTCCCTTTTACCGCGCTGCCATTTTAGAATAACCCCTTCCCTTTGCACCTTTTCCTGCAAAATAAGGTATTAATCACCTCTTCCTGCGGATCGATCGCCGCTACTAATGTCCATAGGACTGGTAATTCTCCAACCTGAAATTCAATTGACAGGTTGGAGACTGAGAACAGCCCCAGATGTCAATCGCCTATCCCGATGGACAGCGCTTGCTGGAGAAATCATCCCCAAAGGGAGGAATAGTCGATGGAGACATTAGGTACCCCAACCGCTCCTACGATTTGTCCATCAATTACCATGCTCGGCTTTGTTTGGTATAACGTGTCAGGTTTGGATCCACTACTTCGGTAGATCGAGCCTACATCATTACGGCTAGAAACCCGATGGTGGCTACTGGGGCAGCTATCTCTATATCGCCTAGGCTTTTTACTAACTCGTACTGGGCCCGCGTTATTCCTCCTTGAGGCGTACCAAATAGTTACCAGCGACCAGACTCGTTTGCTGTTCCAAACTAGATACTGTTATTTTGAGGAGGCCGGATAAGCAGGTCATAGGCCCCACGCCAACGCTCAGAGACCTTTGTCACAAGTGGCTTCAGCCGATTGAGCCGCTCGCCGCAAGGTAGCTAGTCCCAAACAGATAACTGGAGACCGACAAAACGCAGCCAAGAGGCCTCTTGGCTGCGTTGTCAAACTTTCTGAAACAACTTGGGTGAGTAGGTTCATGTTACTCCTGAGGTATAGAAGCACCCATTACTGCTTATCGCAAGCTCAATTGTAATAGACTCTTGAAGAACGATAGGCTGTACCACCCCAGCCCTACTGACAGACCACGATTGGTTGAAGGTCTTTGTGCTACAACCATAGGATGTGTCCACCGGTGGTAGTAGAAGGCTGATTATGCAACTCTGACTAGTACCATCACCGAAGCTAGCGCTCACCGTATACACTCCACTACCACCGCTTGGAGTTACAGTCATGACGCTGTTGCTGGAGCAATTCGGTGCGGAGCTTAAACAGATTGCGTGCGGGTAAGTGAAATGATTTCCCGGTAGGTGGATTGGTGGCGTCACTGTCAGCGCGGCCTTGATTATACAGACGGCCCCGAACACCGCCAAACACAAAAGTCGCGGCTAACATTGCGGCGAAGATGCTCAGCGCTTTATGCCAATATTTTAACATATATCGACCGTTGACCCTCTATTCGTTGGGATGTGGCGACGGCAGCGACAATCGCCGTCGTCTTGCGTTCCGAAGAGTGAGCAGTAACATCCCTGTGCGTCGCAGTCAGGATGTCTACCGTTGACAGCATTATATCGGGTTTCAGCGCCTAGCGCATGAACAGTTCCTACCATTTTTCTGGTATTCGTCTAGTAGATTCCTCCCGTCGCTCTAGGCAATTCCTACTGGGCACGGCTTTCTTGGTTATTCGCCCTAGCTGCGCTACTCTTAGAATGATTGAACTACTAGAACTAGCTACCCCCTAGGATGTAGAGCGTCATGTCGTGCCCTATTCGAGTCGTTGTCGCAGACAGCCACCACCTGATCCTAACGGCGATAAATCAACAGCTGGCGGAGGTTAGCGACATCGAAGTGGTTGCCGTTTGTACAACTGCAGCGTGCTTAGAACCTTTGTTAGAGTACCATGAACCGAACGTGTTGCTCTTTGATCCTCGCTTACCCACCACCCTAGACCGCGACCACTACGTCCAGCCCATCCCCACTGTTGTCACCTGGCAACAGCAGTATCCCAACACGGCGTTCCTCGTTCTATCTCAATTCGGAGACCCCGCCACAGTGCGGTCGATGGTTCGCGCTGGGGTGAAAGGCTACTGCCTTAAGGAGGACAAGCTCTCATTGGACTTGGCCCCAGCGATTCGACGTGTAGCACGGGGCCTCAGCTATTACAGTCCGACAATCATGGAATGGGTGACCGACGGACAGGCCACAGCTTCCATCCTCTCTTTGAGGGAGCGAGAGGTCCTGCAGGCAGTGGCGATGACCCCAGATGCCACAGCCGCCGCGCTCGGCCAGCAGCTCGGTATTAGCGGGCACACGGTCTCTAACCATCTCAACAGCATCTACCAGAAACTTGGTGTCTCCTCGCGCGCTGGCGCGGTGCTGACCGCATTGCAGGGCGGCCTGATTTCGCCGCTCGATCTGAAGTAGTACACTGCCTAGCCGCGTGATCAGACTTGTTATGCTAACCATCGTGCTCCAAAGGTCTAGAGACGAAGGAGGGCAGGAGGGTTATAGCATAGGCCATGCCGCGCGACTGTGCAACGCACTCGTACAGTGTGTGACGGACGTCGTTGCAGGGGTAGCAATTGAGGGCTGCTGGCCCAGCTGGGGAATGAATTCCCCGCTGAAAGGCCGTTGGCCGTACCCGCAAGCGGCTACCCACCGCCTTCGCGGACACCCCATTTGTGAGTCCGGGTTGCTGAGTGATTACCCTACACGTCTTTCCGCCAGCGTATGCTGGTACACCTGGTAATAAGTAAAACAACGCTCTGTTAAGCGTGGTTCGCGAGCCAACATTCTGTTTCCGAGGCCCACAGTGCCGCAGGTTGTGAGCATCCAAAGAAAGAGAATGAGCGTCGCACCGCCGCGATTTCCCCAGCTCCCTCAGTTAGCGCCGGCGAAGCGAAATAGGCGGCGAGCCGTGCAGCCAACGCCCCGGCGGGTTGCCCATCTATTGGGGCAACTCGTTGCCCGCTGCGTCGAAGAGCGTCAGCGCTTTCAGCACCCCGCCTGCGGGGTCGATCACCGCGAAATAGCCCTCGCTGGTCTCATCCTGCAGCACGGTGCCGCTGCTGAACTCGGCCGCTACGGTGGCAACCTCAGCCGTTAGCGTACGTCCGTAGAGAACGGTGGGCCGGGTGGCATCGTTCAGCTGTCCGCCGAGCGAGTATTCCGCCAGACCACTGATCGTATCGCCATACCCCAAGCCGTAGCCCATATTGCCCTGTATCTGACCTGGGCCGATCTGCGTGCCGTACAAATAGCCGTAGATCGGTACAAAACGGTAAAGTGAGAAGCATTCGGCTCTGAATAGCAGCAACGTGCCATCCGCTGTATCGCGCCGTTCGATGATCTCGAAATTGAGAACGGGTTGCGCGGTCCCACAATCCCGCACCCGTTCCTGCGCGATCCCTTCGAGGGTCGCCGGATCGTACTGGGGCGCCGTGTTGACTTTCCACAGCAGATAGCCTGCAGGTAAAAGAATCACCGCGAGGACGATCAGCCCCCCTATTATTGCCGCCCTTTTCATACGTTATCTCCCATGTTTAGTGCATCGTGTTATCCCTCACCGCCAGCGGCGGTGGGCTGCGTGACGCGCCCCAAGAAGAGAATCGCGCCCCTCTCTTTTCAGTGTGAACATGGTTGGACCTCCAAAAACGAAAGGGGGTGTTTCACTCGCGAATCGCGAATCGCGAATCGGATACGTTGTCTTGCGTTGAAATTACAAGGCTAGAACCGTGTCACTCCGTATCTCTATCTCTATCCGACATTCCGCACCCCCAGAATGTAAAGCTAAGAATAAAGAGCAAGATAGGGTGGGCCAAGAAGTCCCAGCAAGGATCGATGAGTCTCCTTGAGATTGATGACGAGTTGTTCGCCTGAGGGCAATCTAAGCAGATGGATGCCAATGAAGTAGTGAAAAACCCACCGTGCGGTTGGAAATTGAGTGGGCTTCCCCTTTTGGTCGGGGAAAAACTGATGCTCAGCCTGTAAGCTCTTTCGGATCTTAAATTGGAGGGCGGCATATACGAGTAAACAGAGTGTCATCACCATCATCAAAGCCATGATTCGCCGCGGCAATTTCAAGAAAAGTGACGAAGCCAAAAAGAGGGGGTCCTTAAGGAAGCGAAAGCCACGTTCAACAGACTGTTGACCTTTATAGCCATCAAGCAGAGCTTGAGGCGAGAGATGGGAACTGTCAAGCTGGTTCGTTGCCAACACAAAGAGACTTTTTTGTGTAAGAGTTCGTTCAAATTTTAGGCGGTCGCTGGCTAATGCACCCTCGATTCGATAGCCTATTGACTGCGCAACGGCATTCGCAGCGGGTCGTCCGCGTTGACTATAGTGCGGGACTTCGACTACGGCACTCTGCACTACATTTGTCACCGTCAAGCTTCTGTTGAAGAGTTCTAAAGCCAAGTTAGCGTCTTCCTCGCAAGCGAATTCTTGGCGGGTGAGGCGGTTCCAACCCTTAAGCTCACTCTTCGTTTTCTTGAGGCTTTGTTTGCTAAGTGTCTTGTAGCTCCGCTGTTGAGCGGCTGCTGAGTGAATCACTAGCCATCGTTGTTTGACATCACCGTAGGTTGTTCCAACTTCTAGGTAGCGGTGATTCTGATCTATCGGCAGCATGTCGGCGGGGTTGGCCTGTTCTAGTAACTCCTTAACAACGTTATTGGTAGCGGGAACGCGGCTAATCCACAGCATCATTCGTTCTTCAAGGGCTTGCAGGCTCTGTTTATTGTAAAGCGCGCTATCCGCCACGAAATAGCTGGGGGCGTAGTCCACTTGCAATTGTGATAGATGGTCGCGTACGATTCGTCTAAAGCTACTCTTGTCATCCGTGTTGCCACTGAGTACAGCCATTAGTAGCGGGATACCTGCTTGTTGGTCACAGATCAGATTGAGTACTACTTGGTTAAGATCAGGACGATGGTCACGACTATATCCTTGTGTAATGTGGATAACACCCGGTTCCGGCTCCTCTGAGCTATTGTAGCGGCCATCAACGTGAAAACTGCTACCATCGAGGTGCGAATATTCTACGTCCAGGCCCAATCGTTCCGCAGCAGATTGAGCAACTTGTGAATACAATGCTGTAACGCCATGTTCAAAAAGTGCATCCAACGCCCGACCTAATACATCGTCGTTGAGTTGATCAGGCGTAACACCTTCCCCAATCAGACGTTCAGTTGGTTTGTTAGCAAAGAAATGTGGTACCAAATATAGTCGCTGGTTAGTGAAACCCAGCCCATTGAGTACCATCGCTTTGACAGCTTGACCTATCGAAATTTTGCGATTCTCAAAATCTTGTACTATTAGCTCATCCAACATTTCACCGATTCCCAACTCATCATACATCCCAGCTACTAGCCCAAGGTGGTCTAGTACTTCACTCTCATAATCATTCCGCATCGCTCATCTTCTTTCACCTCTTCCTCTTACTGAAGAAGTTGTAGCGATTCGATAACTTAATCCAAATTCCCCCTATGGGGGGTGCGGAATGTCGGCTCTATCTCGCAATGAGGTAATATCGATCGCCAACGATCACTCATTTGAAAGACCCCGATTGAGTCTGGTTTGCTACCACCATAATACGCGAACCGAGAGATAAGGGTGAGGCCTCGACCACCGCAGCAGAGAGCATGACGCATTCATGGGACTACGGGGGAATCGGATCGAGAAGCTACCCATGAACCAATACAGGGCGGTCGTTACCACATTGCCAACAGAGCGTGAATTGCCCCTCGACCTGCTCACCGCATTGGGGGCACTGCCAATCGGCTGGGAATTCGTCGACATCCTCATCCATCGCTTCCAGCAGGGCGAGCGCTTCGTCTACTTGACGCTCATCCGTTACCCACAATTCGACCCATGCCTGGGTGAACGGGATCTCGCCCATCGCTTGCGCCAAATGCTCCCCGGTCAACACCACATCGATTCCGTGGCTCTCCAAATAGGTTTTGGCGAGATTGGCGGTGGCCGCATGGGGCGTACTCCATAGTTTGATCATCGGCGTCGACTCCTGTAATGCAGATCGTGAACGGAAGAAGAATGAGCAGAGATTGTAGTGGTCAGAAGCCACATGTTGCTCGGAGGTAGAGATAGAGATAGAGAGTTCTAGTGCGATAGGCCCCGCCAGCGCCACGCGCTTCGTTATCCCGTAGACCGCGCCCCCTCACAATCTCGGTCTCATGACGATAGAGACTTTGCTCATCTTCGGGCGGCGAGCACGGAGACAGCTCAGCTTATCCACGCCGGCCCCGTCGTTCCCGAGATCGTCCACACACCCTCCACCTTCTCGATCAGATAGGTGCGTCCGCCCGCGCCATCCGGAGCCACATAGATGGCGCCCGCCACATGTAAGCGCTGCGCTTCTTGGTGATGGATGTTACCCAGCGTGATGACGGCGCCATCGGCGACAGTGCCGGTTGCATCTTGCGGCGCATCGTCGCGCTGGTCGACCCACACGATGGTCACGGGCAGATCGACGAGGTTGTCCTCGATGGCGCGCTGCACCGCCTCGGAGATGGGGCGGCCCGCCGAATTCGCAAGCGTGGGGTCGCCCGCCCTATCGTCGGTCTGGCTCATGATGTAGAGCGTTGAGGGGTGACGCTGACCGCCAAAGGTGTCATCGTGGTCGTAAATCTGGCGGATCACAGCACTGTATATCGCGGTTTCGTCTCTCAGCTCCACCAGTATATCATCGACCGGAGCGCCTTCGGGGAACGTGGTGGGTTCACCGCGACTGAAGACGATCCACTCGCCCGTCGGGGACCAGAGGGGAGCGATGTCGTCCATTTCCGATGCGTCGCTGAGTGGCAGTGCCTCCCCGCCCGCGGCGTCGACCACGAAGGTGAGACGGCCCGACTGCTCCCGAAACGAGGTAAAGGCGATCTGACGGCCGTCGGGCGACCACACCGGAGAGCTGCCGCCAAAGGGGTCGGTCGTGAGTTGAAGCAGTTCGCGCCCCTCGACGTTCATCACGAAGACATTTTGAATGTCGGGGTGAGAGGCGCCACGGTTGGAGGTAAAGGCGATCTGACGGCCGTCGGGTGACAGCGCAAAGCCTCCTTCGATCGCGGGGTCGTTCGTCAGATGGCGCGGCTCGCTGCCATCGGCGTTCATCGCGAATAGATCGCCGTTGCCCGCCCGATCGGACCAGAAGTAAAGCTGGGTGCCGTCGGGCGACCAGACGGGGTACTCGTCGTAGCCCACGTCGTCCGTTAGCTGGCGGAGATCGCTCCCGTCCCAGTTGGCGACGAAAATGTCAGTGCCTTCGCCGGTGAAGGCACTCCACGCAAGCCGCGTCCCGTCGGGCGACCACGCCGGCTGTGAGTTTTCCGTGTACGCCGGGGTGAGTTGGCGCACATCGCTGCCATCCGCGTTCATCACCATGACATCACGGCGATAGGCGGCGCCAGTCTGGGTTCGTACCCATGCGATACGTTGGCCATCCGGCGACCAGAGCGGTGATGAATCCATGGCAGGATCGTCGGTGAGCCGCCGCAAATCGCCGCCATCCGCAGCGATGGTGTAGAGGTCCGTGTTGTCGTGGCGGTATGAAGCGAAGAGCAACCGCGTGCCGTCGGGCGACCATGCGCCTGCGAAATCTTCGTGGCCCACCGAGGTGAGTTGCCGTAGTTCGCTCCCGTCGGGCCGCACCAAATAGAGATAGTAGTTCTGGTAGGCCGCATAGGAGGCTTCAACGCTCACCTGCTCCTCTGGCGTCGCGACGGACTCGCGGATTGGCTCAGGCTCGCTGGAGGGAGTAGTCTGTGAACAGGCCGGAAGGAGTAGGGCAAAAAGGATAAGGAGTCGTATCCGAATCATGTCGAATCCCTCTAGATGAGGATGAAGTGCGAACGGTGTCTGCGACCCGTGTAGACCGGGCATGAGCTATCCAAGCTGTCATGCACCAACAGGCAACCGTTCTAAACGTTGCGAGGGGCCAAGAAGTTCCCGGCCACTTTGTCGCGATCCACGACGGCTGTCGCGGCGGCCTGCCTCTCTCAATCAACTTATCCACTCCGACCCCGTGGTCCCCGTGATCTCCCATCGTCCTTCCACCTTCTCGACCACATAGGTGCGCCCGCCCGCCGCTAGATTCGCAACGTAGATACTCCCCGCGACATGGACACGCTGGCCGTTCTGCGGCTCGATCGTGCCGAGTGTAACGACCGCCCCATTCACGATGGTCCCGTGCTCATCGTGAGAGGCATCTTCACGATGCCCAATCCAAATGATGCGGGCGGGCAGATCCACTAACGCCCCTTCGATCTGTTGCTGAACCGTGGCGGAGAGTGGGGCGTGCTCTTGCGGGCCAGACGCTGGCTCGTCTGCCCCCGCCACCGATTGGCTGACGATGTACAAGGTTTCAGGTTGGAGTTGGCCGCCAAAGGTATCGTCCTGTTCGTAGATGCGGCGCACCACGGCACTGTAGATCGCGGCCTCGTCTTCCGCGGTGAGCGTGGCGTCGCCAGCGACACGGAATTGGTTTACGGCAACCGCCGCAACGATGAGTAACAGCAGCAGAAGTAGCGCCCCGACAACTTTCGCTCGGTTCATGTGCCATCCTCCCGATACGCCCCACTCTTCCCGCCCCGCTTCTCGACAAGACGAATATCGCCGATGCGCATGGCGCGGTCGGCGGCCTTGGCCATGTCATAGATCGTCAGCGCCGCAACGGAGACGGCGGTCAGCGCCTCCATCTCTACCCCCGTTTTGCCGCTGACGCGCACCGTCGCCTCGATCTCGATGGCGCTCGCCTCCTCATCGAAGGTGAAATCCAGCGCGATCTGGTTGAGCAAGAGCGGGTGACAGAGCGGAATCAGTTCGTGGGTCCGTTTGGCCGCCTGAATCCCGGCGATCTGGGCCACGGTCAGCACATCCCCCTTCTTCAGGTCGCCTTCACGAATAAGCGCGAGCGTGTCGGCGGCCATGCGAATGCGCCCCCGCGCCACGGCCACTCGCGCCGTTACCTCCTTCGCGCCCACATCGACCATGTGAGCGCGACCCGCCTCGTCCAAGTGGGTCAGCTGGCTCACAGCGCGGCCTCCGGCTGGGGGGTGAGCATCGCCAAGAAGGGTGCAAGATCGGCCAACGCCCGCTCGCTGTAAGCGGTGTACCGTTCACGCTTGTTGCGAACGGGTGGCTCCAGCGGCGGCAAGATGCCGAAGTTGGCCTTCATCGGCTGAAAGCTCTTTGGCTCGGCGTGGGTGACGTAGTGACAGAGCGCCCCCAGCATCGTGGTGGGCGGCAGGGTGATCGCGGGTTGGCCCGCCAGCAGGCGTGCTGCGTTGATCCCCGCCAACAGCCCGGTCGCGGCGTTGCCCGCATAGCCCTCGGCCCCCACGATCTGCCCCGCGAAAAAGAGGTCATCCCGCGCTCGGAATTGCATGGTGGGGTGGAGCAAGGAGGGAGAATTGATGAAGGTGTTGCGGTGCATCTGCCCCATGCGCAGCCACTCCGCCTCTTCCAAGCCCGGAATCAGCGACAAGACTGCTTGCTGGGCGCCCCACTTCAGGCTGGTCTGGAAGCCGACCAGATTGTAGAGCGAGCCTGCCACGTTGTCTTGGCGAAGCTGCACCACGGCGTAGGGTCGCTTGCCCGTGTGAGGGTTGCGCAGCCCCACGGGGCGCATCGGCCCGTACGCCAGCGCCTCCCTACCACGGCTGGCGATCACCTCGATCGGTAGACAGCCCTCGAAGTAGCTGTCGGCCTTGTCCAGTGCCTCGAACTCGCGCGGCACGACCCGCTCGGCGGCGAGCAACGCGTCAACGAAGCGCTCATACTCGGCTTCGGTGAGGGGACAGTTGATGTAGTCGCCTTCCTCGCTCTCGCCGCGGTCGTAGCGCGACGCGCGGTAGGCCTTGCTCATGTCGATGGAATCGGCCTCGACAATCGGCGCGAGGGCATCGTAAAAATAGAGATGATCTTCGCCGGTCAGCGCGGCGATGCTCTGCGCCAAAGCATCGCTGGTCAATGGACCGGTGGCGATGATCGTTGCGCCGTCGCTCGGTACGTCACGCACCTCTTCCCGTACGATCTTGATGTTGGGGTGCGCCACCAGTCGCGCCGTCACCCCTTCCGCAAAGCGTTCGCGGTCAACGGCGAGCGCGCCCCCCGCTGGGACGCGCACCCCTTCGCTTTCGGCCATTTCGATGATCAGCGAACCGAGTCGGCGCATCTCCTCCTTCAGCAGGCCGGGTGCGCGATCGATCAGGACGGAGCCGAGTGAGTTGGAGCAGACCAGTTCCGCCAACTGGTCGCTGACGTGGGCGGGTGTGTGGCGGCCGGGACGCATCTCGAAAAGGCGCACCGCGACGCCGCGCTGGGCGGCCTGCCACGCGGCTTCGCTGCCCGCCAGCCCGCCGCCGATGATGGTTAGATACTCTGCCATAAGGGTTCTCCAAAAGCGGCTGTTCCCGCCAACCGCATGATACTGAGTTATGTCGATGAGTATAGCAAAGCCGTCGGGGGGATCACGAAAGACCATGTACTATCCGCCAGACCCTGGTACACGTGGCTCTTAGTACGGCAACCGTTGGTAATGGCGCTGGAGGAGCTTAAGGGGGATGTTCGGAAACAGGGCGATGCGGGAAGTGTGAGGGTGTGAGGGTGTGAGGGTGTAACGGTGTGAGGATGTGAGGGTGTGGGGGTGTTTTGGTTACGGGAGCTGAGGGAGCTTAAGGAGCTAGGGGAGCTTAAGGGGGATGTTCGGAAACAGGGCGATGCGGGAAGTGTGGGGGTGTGGGGGGGTGGGGGTGTGAGGGTATTTTGGTTACGGGAGCTGAGGGAGCTTAAGGAGCTAGGGGAGCTTAAGGGGGATGTTCGGAAACAGGGCGATGCGGGAAGTGTGAGGGTGTAATCGGTGTGAGGGTGTGAGGGTGTGGGGGTGTGGGGCATTGACAAGCAACGAGATCACCAACGTGCCAATTTACCATTCACCATTCACCATTTACCATTTACCATTCGTCGTATGCCCCATGCCCCATCCCCCATGCGTCGCGTGTCTCTGCGGCGTTGCATATCACTGCAATTTCTCCAAGCTCCCTTGGCTTCGCCGCCCCCTCAGGGTTGAGGTGTAACCCGCCCCCTGCTTGATTAAAGGCTTAAACCACTGCCTCAGGCAGTGGAATAGGTAATGGTTGTACCAGTGTATTGAGAATGACGAGTATCATGAATCAACCTGGAAGGTGCGAAACTAACAGGAGATTCATAATGACTCGTCAATTCAAGAAGTTATCGCATTCGCTGTACGAGTGCAAATACCATGTGGTGTTTTGTCCGAAGTATCGATATCGAATACTACAAACAGAAGTACGGGCGTATGTCACGCAGCAGGTGTATGTGCTGTGTGAGCAAAAAGACGGAGTGGAAGTGTTGGAGATGAACGTACAGGCCGATCACGTGCATCTGATACTGTCGGTACCGCCAACGTATGCGGTCTCGACAGTAATGGGCTTTCTGAAAGGGAAGCTGGCACTGCGAATGTTCGACCAGTTTCCAGAACTGCGGAGACGGTACTGGGGCCAGCACGTATGGTCGCGTGGGTATTGCGTAAGTACGGTGGGCTTAGACGAAGAGCGCATCCGCAAATACGTGGCATGGCAAGAGAAAAAAGGTCAGGACGCTGAGCAAGGACGACTGTTTGACTAACCATCCCCTTCAATAGAACCGTAATAGCGCACCTTCCAGGGCTAACATTCAAGCCACCGCCTCTGGCGGTGGTCATTGACTGGCTCTTCCAAAGCGACTTATTTGCCAAGTTGCCCATCACTGTTATACTTCTAAATGAAGCTAACCGCGTCAGTGATGCCCGTAGCTGGCTGTGCGATTTCATCAGCGGTAGCCTTTACTTTCCCCCCTTACGGTGCGTTCCCGCGGGAACCGCCCTAGAAAGCCTCTATATGACGCACAACGATGAATCGCAAGGTGTCCGTATATACGATTCTGACCCTCCACAGGCAGATGTTCCCTCCGAAACGGGCGGCGTCAAGGTCTATGATCTGCCCGAAAACCGTCGTTCCCAACCCAACCTCATGGCGATTGCCATTACCGTTATTCTGATACTCTCACTCGCCGCCCTTGCCTTTTATGTGTTTAACATGATGTAGTACCGCGAGCTAGGAAAGGTAGAAGAATGCCAACTGAATATTCGGAGTTTCTCCTTGTCGACAAGGCGGGAGAACGCGCCACGGCCTACCGCTATCCCGGTCAGTCGTTGGTGCGCGTGCGCCTCGATGATGGACGAGAGTTCGAGGTCGAGGAATCGCGCATAAAACAGGCGCGTGACGGATCCTATGCGCTCCCCCTTCGATTCACCGAGCTTGCGCCTTACCGCAGAAGTTCTGTCGAGGCCGAGGCAGCGCAGATCAAGACGGGTGACGATGCGATCACGATCCCCGTGATCGAGGAAGCGTTGCGCGTCGGGAAACGAACCGTCGAGACGGGCGCGGTGCGCTTCATCAAGCGTGTGCGAGAGGAGGAAGAGACGGTTGCCCTTCCTCTGAAGAGCGAGTCGCTCTCCGTCACTCGGGTCCCGATCGACCGTGTTGTCGATCAAACGCAACCGATCCGCGAAGAAGGTAGCACGCTGATCATCCCCATCTATGAAGAACGGCTCGTTGTTCAAAAGCAGCTGGTGTTGGTGGAGGAGCTACACATAGATCGAGAGGTGCTGGAACGGGAAGTGAATGAGACGTACACGATTCGTCGTGAAGAAGTGGTCATCGATGACCAAACCACCGATCAAAACCTTCAAGAAGGAGCTTAACCTATGGCTAAGACAATTGTCGGTCTTTACAATTCCTATGATGAAGCAAACCGAGTACGCGACGCGCTGGTCAATGCGGGTGTGGATCGCGCTGATATCAGTGTCCTTGCGGCCAACTCCGACGAGCGCTACAGCGAATACGTTGACCGCACACTCACCGAAGATGATTACGATGCCTATCGCACCACAAACGCGGCCGACGACAGCTCTGCGGTCGAAGGGGCGGTCGCGGGTGGCCTGATCGGCGGCGTGGGCGCGGCCCTCCTCGCCATTCTGGTGCCCGGTCTCGGCACATTGGCGGCTTCGGGCTGGCTGGTGGCGGGTCTCGTCGGCTTGGCCGGTGGTGCCATCGCGGGTGGCTTGCTGGGCGCGCTGGTCGACGCTGGGATCAACGAAGAGGATGCCGTGGTCTACTCCGAAGGGGTTCGCCGCGGTTATGTCCTCGTCTCGGTTCGCGCCGATGACGCCAACGCCCAAAACGTGGCCACGCTGATGAACCAGCACGGTGCGCTCAACGTCGATCAACGTGCCGACTACTGGCGTTCCGAAGGTTGGGACGACAACTACGACGCCGATGCGGCCGTCTACAGCCGTGATGAAATCGAGCGCGAGCGAACGGGCTACACCAACTACATGTCCACCCTAGAAGAAGGTGGGGATGTGGCGATCCCGGTGATCGAAGAAGAGCTGCGCGTTGGAAAGCGCAAAGTAGAAACGGGCGGCGTTCGCGTCGAGACGAAGGTCACCGACACCCCCGTTGAAGAAGATGTCACGCTGACCGAAGAAAAGGTCCGCGTGAAGCGCAAGGCCGTGGATCGCCCCGTTGACGCCGCCGATCTCGATACCTTCGAGGAAGGCGTCGTAGAGATCCGCACGAGCGCCGAAGAGGTGGTGGTGGACAAGCAGGCGCGCGTCGTCGAAGAGGTCTCGATCAGCAAGGATGTGGAACAACGCACCGAGACGGTTCGCGATAGCGTCCGCCGCACCGATGTCGATGTGGTCGAAGATGTCGCCAAGCGCACCGTGGCCACTGACTGGGACGTGGACCGCTACGGCTACGACCTCGTCCGTGATAACCGCTTCGCGGGCCGCGAGTGGAATGACGTCGAAGCCGACGTCCGCCGCGACTGGGAAGGCCGCTACGGGGGTGGCGATACGCTCTGGGATGACGTGAAGGATTCCGTCCACCATGCGTGGGTGAGCGCCAAGAACGCCCTCTAAACCAACGCCACGACTCAAGAGCCGATGCGATCTGCATCGGCTCTTTTTGTGTGGCTCATGGGGTGACACGACGATAGGGCTGGCTCAGTTTATCTCTTTCAGCATTGGCGCGGGCGGTTCATCTCCGCGCGGCGCAACGCATTTGAAACACACCTAAATGAGCGCTATCGGGCGATTTGTGAGCTTTCACGGATAGAGATAGAGATAGAAGCGGGCATTGGTACAGCCTTCTCGCCTCATGGCCAAGCCGTGTGTCCGATTCGCGATTCGCGATTCGCGATTCTCGATGACAGGCCGTCGACGTACCGTTACTTTGCGTTGGCCTTATAGCACCAGCACGGGCCGGTCGACCTCGCGCAGAATCTGATCGGCGAGGTCGTCGAGCAGATAGCGACGCCAACCGGTTTCGTGGATGGCCCCGATGATGACCACGTCGTAGTCGCCCTCGCGCGCTTCGGCGAGGATTTCGTCGACCACCAACCCGTGCCGCACCTTGGCCTCTGGCTCGACGGGGGCTGGCTCCAACAGCGCGATCTCTTCTTCCAGCAGTTGGCCCTCTGGCGTCCCTTCTTCGATCAACGCTTCCGCATCGGCACGCAGCTCCCAGCCCGGCACGCCGGGCGCCGCCGCGATCTGCGACATCACATGGAGCACCGTCAGCCGTTCGGCCTGCGCCAACAAGGCGGGCAACTGCGCCTGAACACGGGCAAGCAGGGTCGGCTCGCGGCCACTTTCGCAGAGCAGCACGTGGCGAATCGCACTGGCTTCACCACGCACCACGAGCGTCGGCAAGCGACGGGATGCCAAGATGCGCTCGGCGGGGCCAATGCGGAAAGGGCGCAGCCGAGCGTGGCGGGGGCGATGACCCACCACGAGTAGATCAAAGCCACCATCCGTCGCCGTTGCAAGGATCGTTGCCGCGATTTTTCCCACGCGCACCATCGAGCGGAGCGCAGGGCCGCCACCCAGCGCGGTGCGAAGCGCTTTCAATGTGCGCTCAGCGGCGGGCCGCTGTTCATCCGTGGCGGCCACATGCAAAAAGGTGAGGGTGTTGTTAGCGCCATTCTGAAGGCGCAGCGCCATCTGCACCGGCAGATCTCGATCGCTCATGTGGCGCGTCGCCACCAGAATATCCATAGAGTCCTCCGAAAAGTGCTGACCTTAAAGCAGCATCAGAATGAGGGGTACGACGAGTATCATCCCCATGAAGAGGGCCAAGTTGCGATTATTGTTCGAAATCGCGTTGACGAGCCGCAGGATACGCAGTTGGTAGGCGCGGTAAAAGAGCAGCAGGATGACCGCCGAAATCAGCGCGATGCTTACCATCTCCGCCAGCACCACCGTGAACGCATCGGGGTTGTTGAGCAAGACCGCAGCGAGCAGCGTATCCACAAAGGTCGTGATATTGGCCCCCATGATATAGGGAATCACATTTTCGCGCCGCACGAAGCCCCGCTGACTGAGCGGCACCAAAATGCTGAGCGACACGCTGACCGACATCGAGACGAGCGTGATCGACGCTCCCAGCAGAAACATGACCCAGGGTTGGTAGACCAAGCGTGACATCTGCCCCACTTGGCTCTCTTTCAGACTCATCTCGGGCAGACATTTGTCGAAGAGATTGAAACTGGTGAGGATGATGACAAAGCCGATCAGAAAGAGCGACCAGCGCGGTGCCAATTGCAGCACGAAGGCCACGATGGGGTCGAAGATCAGGTCGGTGGCCGAGGTCAGGAGTGCCCCGGAGTGAAGCTGGATAGGGTCGAGGAGGCCACGCGTGAGCAGGAACAATCCCAAGATCATCGCCAGCAGGTTGGTTGTGCCGGAGACGATCAGCGAGAGCAGCCCCATACTCAGACTGGTCGATTTGTCACGGCCGCGCAGCACGTAGACAAAGCCGATGAATAGCACAATGAAGCTGGCACCCAACCGGCTGCCCGTGATCATGGTGAAGGTTTGCAGGCGACTGATGACCCCCGCATCGAAAAAGGTGAGGGCGGCGGCGGCCACGGGCGAGCCGCTCATCACCAGATAAGCGAAGAGCCAGCCAAAGCCGAGGCTGTTCGCCACATTGGAGACGTGGAACCGGTCGCGGACCAAGGGGGCCAGTTCGCGTGCGCCCTCTTTCATCAGCGTGATGGCGAGGATGAAGAGGAAGAGACTGAGTAAGAAGAGTGCTACTTTTCCGACACGGCGCATCAACACAGAAAGGCGGTTTGGGGGCGGGGCGCCGAAGGTCTCGTCGACATGCAACTCGCTGTGAATGGGATCCACCATAGATCTCCTTAGCTTGTTGAGCCATGAAAAAAGCCGTGCCGCATCGCGCAGCACAGCCCAAGATATTCGAGCGCCGATAGTTATCTCTGCCAGCGAAGGGCGAGAGCCGGTGGCGCGACATCGGTTTCGATCGTACCGACCGTCAAGTTCGTAGCGATGGCTAACAGCGCACTACGTCATGATAGATACTTTACAACCTGTTTGCAATGGGTGAATTATAGCAAGCGCCGATGCGTTGCAAAAAACAGTGCCATTGCGCTGCGGGGCGCTGCGCTGCCCTTGCGTTCCGCATTGGATTGATCCTTGAATTACGCCAGCGCCCCGCAGCGTGAAAGCAAAGCAAAACGCCGCGCCCCGGCCGGGGAACGCGGCGTGGTTTCTCTTTGTGGACGGCTAGATGCGGCTGAAAATCAGGGCCTTCTTCACCTCGCCGATGGCGCGCGTGATTTCGATTTCGCGTGGGCAGGCCTTGGTGCAGTTGAAAATGGTGCGGCAGCGCCAGACGCCATCCGGATCGTTGAGGATCGCCAGCCGTTGGGCCGCGCCGTGGTCACGGCTATCGAAGATGAAGCGGTGCGCTTGCACCACTGCCATCGGCCCCACATATTCCCCATTCGCCCAGAAGCTGGGGCACGAGGTGGTGCAGCAGGCACAGAGGATACATTTCGTTGTGTCATCAAAGATTTCGCGCTCGGCGATGCTCTGCTTGCGCTCGGTGGGGGGCGGTGCCGTCTCGTTGATGAGCCAGGGCATCACGCTGCGATATTGGGCCATGAACGGCTCCATGTCCACCACCAGGTCCTTGATCACCGGCAGACCGAGCATCGGCTCGACGGTGATCACGTCGGGCAGGTCCTTGAGCAGCGTTTTGCAAGCCAACTTGTTCTTGCCGTTGATCCGCATCGCATCCGAACCACAGATCCCCATCGCGCAGGAGCGACGCAGGGTTAGCGTGCCATCCTTGTACCACTTCACCATGTGGAGCGCGTCCAAGACACGGTCGGTGGGGTCCACTTCAAGCTCATATTCACCCCACCACGGGGCGTCGTCCTTCTCTGGATTGTATCGTTTGATTCGAACCGTTTTTCTCATGATCGCTATCCCCGTATCTAATACTTGCGCTCTTTAGGCTCGAAGTCGGTGATGACCACGGGCTTATAGCTGATTTCGTAACCACCGCCCGTGCCGCGTCGGATGAGGGTATGCTTGAGCCAATCCGCATCGTTACGCGTTTCGTAGTCCCCGCGTGCATGGGCGCCGCGACTTTCGGTGCGATTGATGGCCGAAAGCGCCGTCACTTCCGCGATGTCGAGCAGGTTGCCCAACTCCATCGCTTCCATCAGGTCGGTGTTGAAGCGTTTGCCCTTGTCTTCCACACCCACCTTCTTGTACCGCTGTTGCAATTCTTTCAGCTTCGTGATAGTTTCGCTCATCAGCTTGTCGGTGCGATAGATTCCCACGCCATGCTGCATCGACTCCTGCATCTCGTTGCGGATCTTGGCGGCGGTCGCTTCGTCGGTGCTATTGCTCAGCAGCCGCTCGATCTCGCCCCGCGCCCACCCTTCTGGATCCTTCGGCAGCGGTTGGAAGTCGATTTCATCCGCGAACTTGGCCATATGTTGTCCGGCCAACTTACCGAAGACCACTAAGTCGGTCAGCGAGTTGGTGCCGAGGCGGTTGGCCCCGTGTACGGAGACGCAGGCCACCTCGCCTGCCGCATACAAGCCATAAACAGGCTCCCGTTCGACGCCCATGATCACACGACCATCCAGATCAGTCGGAATCCCGCCCATCGCGTAATGGGCGGTCGGCTGCACCGGAATCGGGCTGGTGACGGGGTCGACACCCAAGTAGACGCGGGAGATTTCCACAATATCAGGCAGCTTCTTCATCAACTGCTCCTCGCCCAAGTGGACCGCATCCAAGTGCACGTAGGGCTTCCCGCCGATACCGCGCCCCTCTTCGATCTCTAGGTAGATGGCGCGGGAGACCACATCGCGTGAGGCGAGGTCCTTCATGGTGGGGGCGTAGCGCTCCATGAAGCGCTCGCCTTCACTGTTGAGCAGGATACCCCCCTCCCCGCGCACCCCCTCGGTGATGAGGAAGCCGAGTCGGTAGATGCCGGTTGGGTGGAATTGGAAGAACTCCATATCTTCCAGTTCCAATCCGTGCCGGAGCAGGATGGCGGGGGCGTCGCCGGTCAACGTGAAGGCGTTGGAGGTCACGCTCCAACATTTCCCCCAGCCGCCGGTCGCCAACATCACGGCTTTGGCGTGGAAGGTGTGCAGCTCACCCGTGTCGATCTCGTAGGCAATCACCCCTTTACAGAGGTAACTGTCGCCCTCTTTTTCAATGATGAGGTCGACCATCTGGTATTCATTGAAGAAGGTCACGTTTTCCTTCATGCACTGCTGATAGAGCGTCTGCAGAATCATGTGGCCGGTGCGGTCAGCGGCGTAGCAGGAGCGGCGCACCGGCGCTTGGCCGTAGTCACGCGAGTGGCCGCCGAAGGGCCGCTGGGCGATCTTGCCATCGGGCGTACGATCGAAGGGCAGCCCCATGTGCTCCAGCTCGTAGATCACCTCCGGGGCCATCTTGGCCAGCACCTCGATCGCATCTTGGTCTCCGAGGTAGTCGGAGCCTTTGACCGTGTCGTAGGCGTGCCAGTGCCAGTTGTCCTCTTCGAGGTTGCCGAGCGACGCCCCGATGCCACCCTGCGCCGCCCCCGTGTGGGAACGGGTCGGGTAGAGTTTGGAGAGCACTGCCACGTTGGCACCCTTGGCGGCATAGAGGGCGGCCATCAGCCCTGCGCCACCCGCCCCCACGATGATTGCGTCATATTGATGAAAAGCCATAACAGTTCTCTTTCCTAACGGATGGCCGTTAGCCCATGTAGGTGTGCAGGAGGCGGCTCATTTCCAGCCACTTCTCTGAATCGAAGGTGAAAATAACATAGGCCCCCATGAACAGTAGACCGATATAGACGACCATCAGAATCACTTTGGCGGCCACACGCCAGCCATCGGCGGTGATGTAATCTTCGATCACGTAGCGCATGCCGTTGGTGCCATGGGTGAAGGTGAAGAAGAGCAGCGCAAGGTCAAAAGTGCGCCATCCCGCATTCTGCCACCGTTCAGCGATGGTCAGGAAAGTAATTTCCGCCACGTCGACCACAAAGTGCATGTAGAACATGTGGAAGAGGGCGATGAAGAGCAAGATCAGGCCGCTGACGCGCATAAAGAACCATGCGAACAGCTCGAAATTACTGGCGCGCGGCACTGTGGCGCCCTGTCGTTGGAGATTGGCGGTCGTTTGCATGATGTGCTCCTAGAGATGGCTGATGATCGATGCGATGATCGCGAGGGTCGTCGGAATGAAGATGACCAAGAATAGCGCCACTTGGAGCATCACCGCTTGACGCTGGTACTTCCAGAGTCGCGGCATGAAATCTTGTAAGGTGATCCGCGTCCCGTTAAAGGCATGCCAGATCAACGCAAAGAAGAGGAAAATGTGGCCGACTCGGGAGACGGGGTGGTGGTAAATGGCGGCCAGCTTGTTGAAAAGATCAGGCCCGAAGCTGATCAGGTAGATGTCGAAGATGTGTAGCGCGAGGAAAAGGAAGACACCGACGCCCGTTGCGCGGTGGAGCAGCCATGACCACTGGCCCTCTTCGCCACGGTAGCGTAGCCCCTCCAAGAGCGTGTTATAGGTGTTTGTGGCCATAAGGTTCCCCCCTCCTTCGGGTGGTTGGGCTTATCTTGTGAAATTTGGTACTAATGCTCCGTAGTATACCGTCACTCGCCAACGAGCGCAAGGTGGATTTTCATTCCGCCGTTGTAACCCAAAAATGATTTTCGGGCCATTGCACATTATCAGTAACAGGCATGACAATGCGCAGACACCAAAGCGCGTGCCATGTCACAAATCTGCGCAACGGTGGCTTGGGCTAGAGGAGCGAGATGCCGGTTTGCTCGATCTTCCACGCTAGTAGCGCGGGCCTAGATACGGAGACAGGTGGGAATGGAGCTAGGGGAGCTAGGGGAGCTAGAGGAGCTGGGGGGTAGGGGGGACGCAAGGCGTATACGGGATCTTCCACCACCTATACTACCCGATGGCGGAGCTATCTGTCGGGCAATCAGGGTGAAAAGGCGCCCAGAGGATGGAGCGTCCGCGCAGGTGGCGGGTTCCGCTTGCCGGTAGGGCCACAGCGGTGAATTCATTCCCCCTGTTGGGGCCGCGCGACGCAGCTTTAACCCTATAAAGGCTTCCGCCAAGCTGTACTAGCCGATGCTCGTCCCGAAACTTCTCTGGTCGAAAGGGCTGGCAGCACCGCGCTCTCCATTGTGCTACGCTACAAGGTGCCGTTCTTACTCCCAACGACCTTCATTATGACGCAACCGATCTTGGATCATACGCTTCAACGTTGCCTCATCCTTCACTTCCAAGAACCGAAACAATCGCTCAATCCTCTCGGCAAGTATTTTCGCTCCCCATTCATAAGAGTACACTTTTCTACTGATAAATTGTCGCATGAGTTTTCGTGTCAGAATATCTTCTCCTGATTCAACTTCAGCTAACGTCAACGTAGCATACCAGCCGAACTCTCCTCCGCTGCGAAGTAACACGAATGGTGGAAAGCGTGTCCCTACTTTCCCAACAAAACTTCCTGACACGCCATCCTGCAGTACGAACAACAAGTTGCCAATACTTGCACGGTACATCACTTGGCATTCACGCCCTTCACGTTCACCGTAACACTCAGCCAATTCGAAGGCGTATTTGCTGAGTGTTTCCCCATAGACACGTTCTGTCTCATCTATAAATGGTTGGCATTCTTGGCACGTAGCATTCATTGATCCTCTCCCTCACCTGAACCGGACAAGATTTCAGAGGCATCTGCTGCAATGCCTGCACCTTGTCCTAATGTTGCACCACTGACTCTCCCCAACTGGCTTGCTCGCCACTCGCCATCTATATAAGCGTTTTGCGCCGTTTGTCTACAACGCCATCTGCTTGCTGAGTAAGCCACCCAGCATCAGATGACTCCAATAACAAAAACAATTGAAGGCTATGCTCTGCAAGCAAATCACTCTGCCATGCAAAAAAGTCGATTTTACCTTTCCGAATCGCTTTATCTACGCGCATATCGTAAACAAGATTACCAAGCGCAATTTCGGTTAATGTCACCACATGATACCAATTGTAATCGCCGCGATCTCCCAATAGAACGAGGGGAGGCAGTGATTGAGTGCGTACGCCAAGAAAACAACTAGGCGCGCCATCCTGGAGTACGAACAACAAGTTGCCAATACTCGCGCGGTACATTACTTGGCATTCACGCCCTTGACGCATACCCTCGCACTCGGAAAACTCGAAGCCGTATTTACGAATCGTTGGCCCGAAAAGCCGTTCTGTCTCATCTATAAATGGTTGACACTCTTTGCAATCACTGTTCATTGACCATATTCCTCTCATTGATCATATTCTTCCCCAAGTTCAGGCATATCAACTACATCCGACACAATGCCTGAGCCTTGCCCCAATCCTGCACCGCCAACTTTGCCCAAGTGACTTGCTCGCCACTCGCCTGTCAACAGCCAAGCATTGCCCTGTTGAGTGTACCCATACTGGTAGGCGGTGCGTTGTAACTCTCGAATCTCCACCGCTGTGTAGGATTCTTTCCTAAACTGGTCAGCAAGCACCTCCGCAATACTCTCCCCGTGCAACTCAATCCGCGGCACGCCTGCCTCGAACTGCGAACGGAGGAACTCGCGGTTCACCAACTCACCACGATAGGTTGTATTCACCTTCGGAGTGCGTGGGTGCAGACGCTCCCACACGCCATCGGGAGTGCTGTAGTAGCGACCGCCATTGGTGGTCGCTTCTTCGATGTAACCTAGATAGCCGCGCGTGGGATTGGCTCTGAAAGCCCCCAACACCACACGATCACCCGCACCCACGATATGCGTCGATTCGTCTGCAATGTAGCGCGACAGTGCCGCCTCCGCACGTGACCCGCGTGACACTGTCGCCAGTTCCTCCGCCGCACGCACCGGGTTGCCCAAACGCGCTCCGATTTCAGCCGCATCCGCGCTAATGCGCGTGGCACGACCCGCTTTGGCCGCAGCAGCCGCTCTATCAGCTCCCTTCGCTCCGAAGACTGTCGTCACTATCGCCATCGTGCCGCGCCCGATGGCCCGCCACGGTCGGCCGTTGTTCCAATCTTCAACATATGGCGCCTTGATCGCTTCCCACAGTTCGCGCGGATGCGTGATGCCATACCAAAGTCCTTTTGCCGCGCCAACGGGGTCACGGACAATCGCCACCAGCCCCGTCACCATATCCGCGCCTTCAGCCCACATCCCGCTGAAGAAGTCACTGACATGGCCCCAGAACCCCTTGCCGCCATCAGTCGGCATATCACCGCCAACAAACAGTGCCGCGGCTTCCTCTTCGGCAGCCCGCAGCACGTCACGGATACGCAATGTCACAGCGCTGGCTTCGCCCAACGCAGCGCTCAGCCGCTGGCAAGCCGGCAGCACCTCGCTGTCCATCTCTTGCAGAAGGCTCTCAGCCCCCGCCCCAACCCAAGCGCCACCCCGCAACGCATCCACCTGCTGCGCGATGCGATCCCTAAGGTGCGTGGTTAGCTGCTCCTGGTCGCCAAACTTTTGTGCAATCGCTTCGAGCTTCTCATAGTTGGCTTGAACAATCGTTGCTTGACCCATACGCCCTCATTCACAAACTACCTAATATTCAATCCAGCAATCCAATCATCATCTATGCTACCAGTTTTCGGTATCACCTCAAAAACTCGCGGTAAAAGCGAAGCGGAAGGTCGAGCAGTTAGGTAGCTGCCCGATCAGTCGCCGCAGTGTGGTAGAGTATGGGAAATCATCAAGTAAGTGAGTCTCTCTAAGCATGTTAGAGCAACTGAACCTGGACGCGATTGACGACCTAGCTGGCGCACAGCAAGCGCTGCGGCTGGTACTCAATCTCGTGGAAGAGCTCAAACAAGAAAACCAAGCGCTGCGCGAGCAGGTGCAACAGTTACGCGATGAAATCGCGCGGCTGAAGGGCGAACAAGGTCGCCCCGCCATCAAGGGCAACAAGAAGAAGGCCCCAGACCACTCCTCCGAGCGCGAGCGCAAGCAGCGTAGGCCGCGCCGCAAGCGAAGCAAGCTCGACCAGATCAAGATTGATCGCGAGGAAGTGCTGCAGCGAAAGCAAAATTGGCGACTTGCTAGCCCAGATGGGGATTTCGATCTCGGCGGGACAGATATCTAACCTGCTGGTCAAACAGAGTGCGCCCTGGCAGGCCGAAGCCGCGAGCGTCTTGCAGGCCGGTCTGGCGAGTAGCGACTGGCAGCACCTAGATGACACGGCCACGCGCGTCAATGGAGTCAATCACTACTGTCACGTGCTGTGCAACCCCTTCTACAGTTGGTACGCCACGCGCCCGCGCAAGGATCGTCTAACGCTGATCGCGGTGCTGCAGCACACGGCTGAGCCGCGCTACCTGATCAATCGGCAGACCTTCGACTACTTGGCGAGCTTCAACGTGCCGCAGTGGGCGCAAGCCCTTATCGGCCAGTGGCCACATGACGCGCCCATCGTGCAGGAGACGATCCAAGCGTGGCTGGCACGCGACTTGGCCGGGCGGCTCAATGACCAACAGCAGGCCCGCGTCCTGGAAGCGGCGGCCCTGAGTGCCTACTACGCACAGGAGGAGGTGCCGCTGATTCTGATTCTGCTGACCGACGACGCGAGCCAGTTCCGGCATTTGAGTGAGACGCACGCCTTGTGTTGGATTCATGAAGGCCGCCACTACAAGAAACTGACCCCCTTCGTGCCGCTCCATCGCGACCTGCTCGACGATTTCTTAGGCGAATTTTGGGCCTACTATCACCAGCTCCAACAGTATCGTGCCGACCCGCAACCCGCGGACGCGGCCCGCTTACGGCAACGCTTTGAGGAGCTATTCACCACCGAGACTGGTTATGCGGCTCTCGACAAGCGGATTGCGCTCACCTACGCCAAAGGCGAGCAGTTGCTGGTGGTACTCGACCATCCCACGCTGCCCCTGCACAACAATCCAGCGGAGTTAGCTGCCCGCCAGCGCGTGCGTAAACGCGATGTCAGCTTTGGCCCGCGCACCCAAGAAGGCGTCACGGCCTGGGATACCTTCATGTCCCTCGCCGAGACCACCAAGAAGTTGGGCCTCAGCTTCTATGAGTACGTACTCGACCGCGTGGCACAGCGCAACGCCATTCCCCCCTTAGCCGATCTGATCCGCCAACAGAGCGATGCCGCTACCATCCCTATACCTCCTTAATCCCCTTCCCCCGGATTATTGAGGTGATACCATTGCCCTATGTAAAGAGGAGGGTTGATCGACTGCAATCGAGGCAACGACCGAACGAGGAAGCGCCGATTACAGGAGCCGTCCCAAATTATGACCCATACTGACCCCCATTCCCCACTTTCTGTGGAGCTATGGTATACTTTGTCAAGGAACGACGCAGATGTGCGGCGACGTTCCTCGTTTTTTGTTTAACGGTCGTCATTCGATATATTAATCACTACACGAAATAGACAATGAGTACTTCAACCCACGGCGCCCTACAACATGCGATTGCGGCCCGTCGCACCTTCGCCATTATCTCCCACCCCGACGCGGGCAAGACCACCCTCACCGAAAAGCTGCTCCTTTACGGGGGGGCCGTCCAAGAGGCGGGCCAAGTGCGTGCCCGCAAGAATCGTCGGGCCGCGACCTCGGACTGGATGGCGATGGAGCAGGAGCGCGGTATTTCCGTCACCTCGACGGTCTTGCAATTTCCCTACAAGGCACATGTGATCAATCTGCTCGACACGCCGGGCCACCAGGATTTCTCCGAGGATACCTATCGCACCCTCACCGCTGCCGACAGTGCGGTGATGGTGATCGATGCGGCCAAGGGGATCGAGGCACAGACCCGCAAACTGTTCGAAGTGACGAGCGAACGAGGAATCCCCATCCTGACCTTCGTGAACAAGATGGATCGGCCCGCGCAGCCGCCGCTCGCTCTGCTCGATGAAATCGAAGAGGTGTTGGGGCTAACGCCCGTGCCGATGAACTGGCCGATCGGCGATGGCGAAGCGTTTCGCGGTGTCTACGATCGCGAAACGCGGCAGCTCCATCTTTTCGAGCGCACAGCGCATGGCGCGAAACAGGCAGAGGTCGAGGTCGTCTCGTTGGACGACCCACGTTTGGCGCAAGAGATCGGCGAGCAGCCGCTGGCGAAGCTGCGCGAAGAGATCGAACTGGTCGATCACGTCTTGCCCCGCTTCGAAGAAGAGGCGTTTCGTGCAGCGCAGATCACGCCGGTCTACTTCGGCTCGGCCTTGACCAACTTTGGGGTACAGCTCTTCTTCGACAGCTTCGTCGCGCTGGCCCCCGCCCCAGGGCCGCGTCGCACGGCGGATGGGGGGGCGCTGATTCCCCCCACCGACGAGGATTTTTCTGGCTTCATCTTCAAGATTCAGTCCAACATGAACCCGCGCCATCGCGATTCGATCGCCTTTCTGCGCATCTGTTCGGGCCGCTTCACCCGTTCAATGGTCGTGCAACAGCCCCGCGAGGGGCGGGAGTTGCGGCTGAGCAACAGCCACAGCTTTTTTGCCCAAGCGCGCGAAACGGTGGACGAGGCCTACCCGGGGGATGTGATCGGCCTGATCTCAACCGGCCACTTCGCCATCGGCGACACCCTTTGCACCGGTAGCCCCATCGAATTCGAACCGATGCCGCGCTTCCAACCGGAGTATTTCGCACGGTTGAGCAACATCGATACGCGCCGCTATAAACAGTTCTGGAAGGGGCTGTCACAGCTCCAGAAGGAAGGGGCGATCCAGCTCCTCTTCGAACCGCAAATGATGGGCCGCGAACCCATTCTGGCCGCCGTGGGTGAGCTTCAGTTTGACGTAGTGAGCCATCGGATGGAAAATGAGTACAATACTGAGACCCGCATGGAGCGGTTGCCCTACAGCGTGGCCCGCTGGGTCGATGGGCCTGCGGAGGCGGTGGATGCGTTGCCGTGGAACCGCAACGCGCTTCGTCTGGAAAATGGCGAGGGCAAGACGGTGGCGCTCTTCCGCAACGAGTGGATGCTCAATTCATTCGTTGAGGCACACGGCGGCGACACCGTTCGCTTCCGTTCGATCCGCGACCTGGAGCTGATTCCGGTGGCGTGAGCGGGCAAATAGCGAAGGGGCAGAGGTCAAGCGTCATTTCACCCGGTTGCTGTCGAGAATCGGGAAGCGGAGCACGTGGTCCTCTCATTGAAGCACAGGGCCTCCTAGCACCTTGCACTCTGCCCCTTCTTTAAGGCTGCCCACTCCTTACACTTTTCGCCCCCACCCATCGCCCTACGGTCCAAATCAGAGGCCAACACGCAGGTGATCGACAACCCCTTCTCCACGATCCAACCGAACAGGCGACACGCAACCGCCGTCCGCGATCCATCAACACGACGAGGATGCCTTCCATGAGCCAAACGAACGTCGCCGCGCTGGAGCAAGCGACCGCCGCACTGCGCGAATCCTTCATCGTTCATGCCGGGATTCCCGAGAGCCTTGCGACGCCGCTGCTCTCATGGGCCGAAGGGCTGCTCTATCAGCGGCTGCGGGGAAGCAGCGCTAATGACGCCGCAGGCCACGAGGTCCAACCCGTGGTCAGCCGCGTGTTGGCGGCGCTGGACGAAGTGCAACGTCTGGCATTGAGCCACAAGGAACTGCCCCGCCGCGAACTCAGCGAACAGACCGCGGCGTTATTCCCGGCGCGGGCGTTGCGTTCCCCTGCCTTCACCGTGCGGGTCGATGAGTTGGTGGACAACGGAGGGTCGCTGGATGCGGGCCAATGGCTCACCGCGCTCTTGACGCTGCTCCAAGCCAGCGCCAGCTTTGGCAGCGCCCTTCCCCGCGTGAGCCAGGACGATGCGGCTCACAAGGCAGTCAGCAATGGGGAGGGCGCGGCCCCTGCGCTGTCGCCATCCGCGCCCGTTTTCAGCGCGGTTAGCGGCGCACGCCCGTCCGAACCAAACTGGTGGCTGGTGGGGCTGCTGCTGCTCGTCGCCTTTATGATCTTGCTCTTCCTGTTACGATAGCGGGGCGGAATCGGAGGAAACCGGAAAGGCAGACGTTGGGCTTCACCTTCCAACTGCGGAAGTCGGGGGAAGTGATTTTGTATCATGAAGAGCGGCTGGCAACCACGCTGCGTGGCACGCAAGCGACGAGGTTTCTCGCCCAAATCGACGGAATAAGTCCAGCAGAGGGTCAGCAGTTGATGGCGCGCTTGACCGGCAACTACAAACGGGGTAATGAGCGGCGTGGCCGCAATCGAGGATAGTCGCCCATCAAAAAAAGAGCGCAACATTGCGCTCTTTTTCTTTTGTAGAAAGGCAGACGAGTCGCGTCTATTCCGTCCGCGCGGCTTGACCCCGCCAGGCGCGGGCGGCCAACGCCCCGGCCACGGTCACCGAAGCGCCGAGCGCCGCCCATTGCCAGCGCTGGCGTTGTTGGGCCGCGTGCTGCTGGGCTTCGTGCGCGGCGATCAACCGCTGCTTCAGCGCGGCGCGTGCCGCGCGGGGCATCGTGATCTGCGAGGAGGGTTCGTAGTAGCGATTCACGGTCTCTGTCAGCGCCGCCAACGGCGCGATTTCCGCCATTTCGTCGGGAAAGAGCGTGCTGAGTCGGCCCGCGTAGTCGGGGGTTCGGCTCACCAGCCCATCGGTATAGGCCGCCAGTAAATCTTCATCAAAAGGGTTCACGGTTCTCTGACTCCTCTCACTTTGCTCTCCCGCTCCGGAGCGCCAAATCCCCGATTTTGCATGCCCTCGCGTAACGCGGTCAGCGTACGATGGTAGAGTGACTTGATCGCCCCTTCGGTACGGCCCATCATTTCGCCGATCTGCGCGTTACTCAACCCCTCGGTGAATTTAAGGTGCAACAGCAGTTTGCGATCTTCGTGCAGTTCGCCGATCGCAGCTTTCAGCGAGTCAATCGTATCCCACAACTCGACCGTGTGGGGCGGTTCTTGGTGGCTGTCCCCGTGCAGCGAAACGGTATCCAGCGGCATCGTTTCGCGCCGCGCGCTGTCACGATAATGATTGGCCAGCAAGTTGTAAGCGATCCGATAGAGCCATGCGGCAAAGGGCGCTCCGCGATCCACGTAACGAGGCAGCGCCTTCAACACACGCATGAAACAGCGCGAGGTCAACTCCTCCGCCACCTGCTCATCGCCGACACGCACATAGAGGTAGCGGTAAATTCGATCGACGTAGATCTCGTACAGCTTGCCGAACGCTTCGGAATCGCTTTTTGCTTGTTCTATGAGCTGACCGTCCGCTTCTTGATGCACCACTCCTCCATGTCACGCGGACCAGCCGCGTTATGAAGCAGCAGTATATCATAGAGCGCCAAATTATGGAGAATGGACGCCGCATCCGTAACGCCCAGCTCGGCAGATGAAAAGGGTGCAGGGGAGATGGGGCATGGGCCGCCTTGCGAGCAGTCGAATCACAACGCCGCCACACGCCCCACGTCCCTAGATGTCCGGCGCGGGGATCACCGCCGCACCGACAACCGCAGGGCCGGTATGGGTCAAAATGACGGGACCGATTTCGGAGCGGATCAACGTCTGCACGTTCAACCGTTGGCGCAGCAGCGCTTCCAGTTCGGACGAATCGTCCGCCGCCGCTTGCGCGATGCCGACCCAAACCGGTTGATCGCCGAAGTGGTTGGCATGACGCTCAACGATGTAGCCCAGGGCCTTCTTGCGGCTGCGGGCACGCTCCCCCGCTTCAAGCACCCCATCTTTTAGGATGATGGTCGGTTTCACTTTGAGCAGCCCGCCGATGAAGGCCTGAGCGCCGCCGATGCGCCCCCCCCGCTTCAAATACTCCAAGGTGTCGAGCGTCAGCACCAGCTCGCATTCTTCGGTTAGTGGCTGGAGACGGGTTGCGATCTGTTCACGATCGAGGCCCGCCTCAATCATGTCGCCCGCTGCTTTGAGCATCATCGAGGCACCGGCTGAGATGGAAAGCGTATCGACGAGCGAAATCGGCGCCCCCTCAAGGGCGATCATCGCGTTACGAGCCGAGTTGTAGGTGCCACTCAACTTGCTGGAAAGCACCAAACAGAGCACCTCGTCTCCCGCATCTACCATGGCCCGAAAGGTCTCCTCGAATTCGAGGGGGGACGGCTGCGACGTGGTCGGCATGGGGTCGGCATGGGGCAAGCGGCGCAAGAACTCGTCAACGCTGATCTCATTCCCCTCGCGATAGCTTTCGCTTCCAAAAATCACTTTAAGCGGCACGACTTCGATGTTATAGCGACTACGAATATCCTCCGGGACATTTGATGCGCTATCCGTAACCAGTCGAATCACGCTCTCCTCCTTGGTCTTGGAAAAATAGCTGGTAGCAACAACGGATGTTCGGCAGAACGGGCAGGCGGGGTCAGCAGACAATCAGAGCGATTTCAGACCGCCTCACCCGTAGACAATAAGAACCCAGTAAGCCAAGAAACGTTACGCAGCCGGCGTGTCACGCGGATCGGTGGTCCGCACGAGTGGGTCACCAGGGGGCTGACCTTCCGGCTCCGTACCAAGGACACGCATCGTTTGGATCGGATAGGGGATCTCGATGCCCTCGACATCCAGAGTTGATTTGATCGCCGCAATCACCCGCTCTTGCACATGGATCACATCGCTCCGCGGGGAGTTCGTCCACCAGCGCACCCGCATCAACACCGACGAATCGGCCAGATCTCCCATCAGCACATCGGGCGCGGGGCTGTCGCTGACCCCCTCGACTTGGCGAACCGCCGCCAGCACTGTGCGCTTCGCCTTTTCGAAGTCGTCGCCGTAGCCGATGCCCACATCGTATTCGGAGCGGCGTTGCGGGAAGGCGGTGTTGACCACCACGACATGGGTGTAGATGTCAGCGTTCGGGATCACCACCCGTCGCCCATCGTATGTTTTCAGCAGCGTGGCACGGATCTGAATGTCATCGACCGTGCCCTCGAAACTGTCCATGACGATCTGGTCGCCGATGCGGAACGGCTCGGTCAACAGGATCAGAATGCCCGCCAGAAAGTTTTGCAGAATATCGCGAAACGCGAAGCCCACCGCCACACTGCCAAAGCCGACCCCCGTCAACAGGCTCGTCGCCGTGAACTCGGGCAGCAGCACCGTGATGGCGAGGAAGAGCGCAACGAGGTTGGCGGCGTAGCGTACCAAGCGGGAGAGCACCATCACCGATTGCTGGGGGCGGCCCACCCGCGCCAGTGCCCGCTGCGCGGCCCGCTCCACCAGCCCAGCGATGAACAGGCCGATCCCAAAGACGAGTAACGCCGCGATCAGATTGGGCAACGTGGCGATGAAGCTTGCGACGAAACGATTGATCGTATCGACGGCGGGTTGGAAGATGCCGACCGTTTCTTCTATGGGATCCATCTCTGTTCCTCAATGGCAACTTGAAAACGGGGAGAGTCTCAACTGTAACGGGCAGGCGGAATCGCGTCAAATCGGGCAAACGCTACGCACAAGTAGAGAACAATAGGATCCCCCAACTCCCCCAGCTCCCCTAGCACCCCCAACTCCCCCAGCTCCCCCTAGCTCCCTCTCCGTTTGGTGCGGCCCCACGGCCCATGTATCATCATTGACAAAGCAATAAAGGCTGCCGCGTGCATCGCTGCACCAATCTGACTGCCGTGCAGCCAACAAGGAGGACGATGTGATCTTTGGACGCGCAAAAAGTATCGCCGACAGCCTACGCAAAACGCGGGAATCGGCCTTCGGCCAAATCGGGGCGCTACTCGGCCCCAGTGATATCGACGAGGCGTTTTGGGAAGAGTTAGAAACCCTGCTCATTCAAGCGGATGTCGGCGTCAAAACCACGGTGCATCTGATCGAATGGCTCCAAGAGCGGGTGGATGAGGAAGGGCTTCACCGCACCGAGCAGGTCCGCGAGCTGCTCAAAGGGCGCATGGTGGAGATTCTGAGTGCTTCCGAGACAGATTATCTGTCCGGACGGCGACTGCTGAGTGTGGTGTTGGTTGCGGGGGTCAACGGCTCTGGCAAGACGACGAGTATCGGCAAGCTGGCCCACTGGCACAAGGAAAAAGGACAGAAGGTGATTCTCGCTGCGGCGGACACCTTCCGCGCCGCCGCGATCGACCAACTGAAGCTGTGGAGCCAGCGTGCGGGGGTGGACATCATCGCCCAAGCGCCCGGCTCCGACCCGGGTGCGGTCACCTACGATGCGATTCAAGCCGCCTTTGGCCGGCGTGAGGCCAGCGTGGTGATCATCGACACGGCGGGACGGCTACAGACGCAGTTCAACCTGATGGCCGAACTGTCGAAGATTCAGCGCGTTGCGGCCCAGAACGTCCACGAAGCGCCCCACGAAACGCTGCTGACGCTGGACGCGACCAGTGGCTCCAATGCGCTCAGCCAAGCCAAGCATTTTGCCAAGAGCGCCCCGCTCACCGGTGTGATTCTGACGAAGCTGGATGGTGCGGCCAAAGGGGGAATGGCGCTGGCCGTGGCCCACGAACATGGGCTGCCGATCAAGTGGATCGGCACGGGGGAGCGGATGGAGGATTTGCAGCCCTTCAATGCCCGCGAATATGTGGAGGCATTGTTCGACAACGGTGCAGCGACGACAGAGGCGGTGCGTTAGCGCTGATCAGCCCAACGGGTGCACGCTCTTCTGCGTGGGCGCATGGCCCTCACACCGCCCCCCCCTCGCGGAGTGCGGCGATCTTCTCGTCGCTGTAGCCGAGTAATTCCCGTAGCAGCTCATCTTGAGCCCAGTCAGAATAGTCCATACCGTGGGTATAGACCATCACCTTTTCACAGGCGATAACGATGTCCTCTAGGAAGAGGTGATAATTACGGGACGGCAATCAATTCCCCCTCGATGTACGGCCTAAAGCGGTCGTTGAGGGCAGCCGTTGTGAGCAAGTCTACTGGACATTCCAATAGCTGTTCTAAGAAACCATGCAGATCCACATAGCGATCAAAGGTGGCAGGTGGAACGAAATCTACCAATATGTCGACATCGCTGTCCCTCGTGCCTTCACCCCGTGCAACGGAGCCGAAGAGCGCTAACGAAGCCACCCCAAAGTTCGTCCATTCTTCACGGCTTTCGTCGAGCCGCTTCAATATCTCATCTTGGTTCATCAGTGACCCTCGTCCTTCCCATCCCCATACGTCAAGTTGCCGCCTAACTCTCCTCTGAGGGCACGTATTGCCCAGTTGCAACATTGTACCACAAGTGTCCCTCACACCGCCCCCCCCTCGCGGAGTGCGGCGATTTCCTCGTCGCTGTAGCCGAGTAATTCCCGTAGCAGCTCATCGCTCTGCTCGCCGAGCAGGGGCGGTGGGCTGGCGATGCGGGCCGGTGTGACACTCAGCTTTGGCACAGGGCCGACCAACGGGATGTCGCCGCCCTGCGGGTGAGCAATGGTTTGCACCATCGCCCGTGCCACGGCCTGCGGGTCGGCGAGTGCCGTTGGGATATCGTTGACCGGACCACAAGGCACGTCGACGGCGAGCAACGCCTCGACCCACGTGGCGGTCGGCCGCTGTTTTAGCTGCGCCACCAACGTGGGGAGCAAGGCATCGCGATGCACCACCCGTGCCGCATTCGTGGCAAAGCGCGGCTCATCGCTGAGTGACGCAAGGCCAATCACCTCGCAAAAGCTGCGAAACTGACGGTCGTTCCCCACGGCGATCATCAGCCAGCCGTCCGCGCTCTCGAACGGTTGATAGGGCACAATGGTGGCGTGGGCATTACCTTGTCGCTGCGGCGCGTCGCCCGACAGCAGATAGCTGCTCGCCACATTGACCAGCCAGCCCAACTGCGCATCAAACAATGCGATGTCGATGACCTGCCCCTCGCCCGTGCGCGTCCGATGATGGAGCGCCGCAAGAATAGAAAGCGCCGCATACAAGCCCGCTGTCACGTCGACGATGGCGACCCCCACCTTGAAGGGCGGCCCTTCGACCGGCCCCGTGATGCTCATGATGCCACCCTGCGCTTCGATCACGGTGTCGTAGCCCGGCCGGTCGCGGTAGGGGCCGGTCTGCCCATAGCCGGTGATCGCACAATAGATCAGGCCCGGGTTGAGCTCGCGCAGCGCTTCGTAGCCCAGTCCCATTCGCTCCATCGTGCCGACTTTGAAATTCTCGATCAGGACGTCGGCCTTCGCCACCAATTCCCGCAGGATTTGTCGCCCCGCCTCGTGCTTCAGGTTGAGCGTCAGGCTCCGTTTGTTGCGGTTGGCGCAGAGGTAGTAGGCACTTTCGCCCGCCTGGGTGAAGGGGGGTCCCCAACGGCGCGTGTCGTCACCCCGGCCGGGCTGTTCGATCTTGATCACATCGGCGCCAAAGTCGGCCAGCACCATCGTGCCATACGGCCCCGCCAGCACGCGGGTCAGGTCGACGATCAGCAGGTCGGAGAGGGCGCTCATCTTAGGTGTCTATCGGTTGGAATGGAGGATCGAGAAGCGAGAAACGAGAAACGTTGAAACCGCTTATCCGGAGCGAAACGTCGGGAGAAACGGAAGAACATAGGCTAAGCAGGATGCGTTAGGACGAGATGTGGCGATGGAAAAACAGACAGTGAAGAGTGAAAAACGAGAGGCAAGGGGGGAGCGGTGATACACCATTCAACGTCACCCCATTCTCCATGCTCCATTTCACGCCAGCACTCATGAAGCCCAACCTCGAAACTCATGAAGCTTCCTACACTCACCGAACTCACCAGACTTTTCCCCGCCGCACTGCGACGATCTCGGCCATGATGGCCAGCGCGATTTCTTCGGGGGTCACGGCGCCGATATCAAGGCCAATCGGTGCATGGACTTCGGCGAGGGCATCGTCGCTGACGCCGTGCTTGGCCATGCGCGCGAAGCGTTCGGCATGCGTTTTGCGGCTCCCGATCGCGCCCACATACGCCGCGCCCCGTCCCATCACCGCGTTGAGCGCCGGTTCGTCCAGCTTTGGGTCGTGGGTCAGCACGGCGACGTAGCTGTTTGGGCCGAGGCTGACTTCGTCCAGCGCCTCTTGTGGCCACGCGGCGATCAGGTGATCGACATGCGGAAAGCGTTGATCGTTGGCGAAGGTAGTACGCGGGTCGATCAGGGTGATGCGGAAGCCGAGCCGCTTGGCAAAGTGGGCCAGCGCTTCGGCGATGTGCACCCCCCCGATCAGGATGAGGTCGGGGGCGGGAACGAACAGTTCCAAAAAGAGGCGGATCGCCTCACCGTCCACCTCCAGGCTCAAACTGCGCGTCTCGTCGTTTTTCCCGTCGCGCAGCATCGCCTCCAGCAGGGGGATCACGCGGTCATCCAGGGCTGGCCCAAGGCGGCCGATGTGTTCCCCATTGGGGAAGCAGAGCAATTTGGCACCGATCGCGGCCCCGCTGAGCTGCGTGGCCATCGCCACCGTCTGGTCCGCGCTGAGCGCGGCCTCCAAGCGGCGCTGCAGCTCACTCACCGCCCATCTCCAACGGTTCGACAAAGATTTCGACCGTGCCCCCACAGGCCAAGCCGACCTCCCAGATCATCTCGTCGGTGATCGCATAGCGCAGCAAGCGCGGCCCACCGCATTCCAGCACCTCCAGCGCTTGGTGAAGCACGTCCCCTTCTACGCAGCCGCCACTGACCGAGCCTGCCAGTTCACCCTCGTCCGACACGATCAGCCGCGCCCCCTCGCGCCGGGGTGCCGACCCATAGGCGCTGACGACCGTCGCCACGGCGATTCGTTTGCCCGCGCTGCGCCATTCTGCGATGGTGGGGATAAGCTCACGCATGGGAACGCCTTTTCCTGTAGTTCGAATGAGGAAGTAGAACCGTTTCAGTCGCTATCACGCAGACGTTTCGTGCATGGGGCATGGGGCATCGCAAAGCTTGGTATTTCATTGCGAGCGCCCTCACACCGTCACATGTCGCGCTTGAACGCTTGAACGCTTTGTCGGCGGCTGGGACGTTGTTCACCCAGGCTGGCCAACCGTTCGGCCAACTGGGCCATACTCTGCAAATTATGGACGGGCAGAAAATCATCGACAAACGGCAGGGCGGCGGCCATGCCGCGCTGGATCGGTTCGTAGCGTGCGTGGCCGAGCAATGGGTTGAGCCAGATCAGCCGGTGGGCCGACCGCTGAAGGCGCTGCATCTCGCGCGCCAGGTCGTCGGGGTCGCCACGATCCCAGCCGTCGCTGATGATCAGAACGACCGCGCCGCGCCCCAGCGTGCGCCGTGCCCAATCGAAGTTAAAGCGGCGGATCGACTCGCCGATACGGGTGCCGCCCGACCAATCGGCAACGATTTCGCCCACCTCGGCCAGCGACTCGTCCACGTCGCGGTGGCGCAGATGATGGCTGATGCGGGTGAGCCGCGTGCCAAAAACGAAGCTTTCCACGCGATCCATGCGGTGGTTGAGCGCATGAAGGAAGTGGAGCAGCATGCGCGAGTATCGTTCCATCGAGCCGCTGATGTCACAGAGCACCACGAGGGGTCGAGGCTTGATGCGGCGCTCTTGCCAGCGCAACAGCAGCGGCTCGCCGCCGTAACGCAGATTATCGCGGAGCAAGCGGCGCATGGCAAGGCGGTGGCCGCGATGGGCCGCGCGAATGCGGCGGCTTTGCCGCTGGCTGATCGGCCACGCCATGCGTCGCATCACCCGCTTCGCCGCTTCGATCTCTTCCCACGTCATCTGCGCGAAATCTTTGGTGCGCAAGCTTTCCAACTGGCTGTAGGAGGGTCGGTCGGCCTCCGGACTGTCCTCGGGCTGGATTTCGCTCAGCAGGTGGGGCAAGCTCGGTAATCGCGCCAACTTTTGCCGCGCGTCCAACGTGTCGGGGTCGAGGTCGCTGCGCACCCGCTCGGGCCGTCGCCAATAGAGCTGGAAGGCCTGATCGAAGATCGGGTAATCCTCGTGACGGACCAGCAGTAGGGCACGCGCCGCCATGTAAAAGTCGCGCTTGTCGGTCAGTGGGACGTGGGGTAGCGCATCGACCAAACTGATCGTCTGCCCGAAGCTGGTGCTCACGCCCATCAATCGCAGCAGCCGCGTGAAGCGCAGTAGGTGCGCCAGCAGATTCCCGTCCGAGCGAAAGTCGGCGAGGGCGGCGGGATCGGTAGTGTGGTCGCTCATGGGTTACGTGGAGCCGGGAGAATGGGCACGCTGTCCAGCGCTGGATGCCCCATGCCCTTCTGGCCTGAAAATAGGGTAGTTTGCAGGAGTCGACGCGCCATTTCTGTATCAATCGTAGCGGACATGGGGGGGTGCATGGTGCATGGTGCATGGTGCATGGGGGCCTAGCATTTCCCCTGATAATTCACTGCTTTGCCACGCGGTTCACTCTCACATCCCCACACCCTCACAGCGTCACGCGCCACTTTCATCCTCCGTGGTGCGCCGTCGCCTATGACGGCTCTATCTCTTTCTCTCAGCCGCACAACCTGCCTATTGACGTTCTTTGCAACACAGACCCGTCTGTCATAGACTTAGCCTCTGATCCCTTTACGAAGGTGAAACGATCATGATTACTCCACCCATCGATGCCGAACCGCGCCCCGAACGGCGTTGGTGGCATTGGCTGCCCGCCCTGCTGCTGGCCGCGCTGCCCTTCATCGCCCTTGCCGTGGTGCTGGGCGGCGGAATGCGTGGCGTGGCCACCTGGTACTTGGCACAGTTGGCCTTGCCCTTCATTGGTCTGGCCGCGCTGGTGGCTACGCTCTACCACGCCTTCCGCCGCGATCGCTGGGGCAGCGGCCCGGTGCGGGCGACGCTGGCGGCCTCGCTCTTCCTCTGTCTACTCATTGTCTGGAGCTTCGGGCTGCTGCCGATACCCTACCCCGCCGCGCTTGCGCGTACGGCACCCGCAGCGACGGTGCGGCTGCCCTCCGATCTGCCAATGACGGTCGCGTGGGGCGGCAACTCGGTAGAGAGCAATTACCACGCCGTCACCCCCGATCAACGGTGGGCCTATGATCTGGTGATGGCTCCCTACTTTTCGGGCAGCGAAACCTTGACCGATTACGGCTGCTACGGGACACCGGTGTTGGCACCCGCCGACGGCTTCGTGACGCTCGCGGTCAACGATCAGCCGGATGAAATGCCGGGCAAATCCTCCAACAATATCGACAATCCGGGCGGCAACGAGGTCGGCATACGCTTGGACGAGACGGGAACCTATCTCCTAATCGCCCACATGCGGCCCGGTAGCGTGCGGGTGGAAGCGGGCGACCGTGTCAGCGAAGGCCAGCCGATCGGCGAATGTGGCAACAGCGGCAATACCTCGGAACCGCACATCCATATCCACCACCAACGTCAAGATCCCGCCGACTTTCCGATCGGCTTCGCCGAAGGATTGCCGCTCTATTTCCGCGACCACAACGGCCCCGCGATGCCCGTGGGCGGGCTGGGTGAGGTCGACGGTACGCCCGTCGCCAGGGGGGATGAGGTCGTGCATCAAGGGCAGTGAGCGGATACCCATGTCGCTTTCCACCTCACGGCGTTTTTTAGCCTAATAGTTGCCGAAGGGATGAATTCCAAAGATCATAATCTTACATTTATTCGAGCGGTGTCATAGCCGAATCCTTCCAAAAGCGGGAGGATAGGCCGTGCGTAGAGCTACCCTCCGAGTTTCCGCAAGGCTCAATGTGGATTGCAAGGCGCTGTGAAAGAGCCGAATTGAACAAAAGAAGAACAGTGACTACCCCAGAGGTCGATCAAGACCAACTAGAGGAGCCGCGGAACCATGCTAAAGATAGACGAGTTAGTCGATGAGGCCAAATGGTTTGAGATGCTCCACCGGATGCGGTGGCCGACCTGTTTCGGTTAGCGTATACGAGACTGATGAACCTATTTATCATTCTACCGCTAGCGGTGTAACAAGTCCTGCGGAGGATTGGGCAAGGGCATTTGCGGCCTTTGTACTTGAGCCTAACAAGCTTAAGAATTCTGGACAATATGGCGGTACAAAACGTTATCAATATGTTCGGGACCAAGTTAGGAGTATACGCTAATACCCATTCTCATAGACAATTGTGGATGTGGAATTGACGATGTAACCGTGGGGCGGGGATTAAAATCCCCGCTGGAGGGCCTGTCGGCCCATGGGCCTGCCTGCGCAGGCCCTTTCTTTGCTGTTACCATTGATCGACGTGGCACAATCAACCTTCCGATTGGGTATGAGAACACCAATCACATGG
>JACKAZ010000013.1 GCA_020634795.1 Ardenticatenales bacterium
ACCGAAGCCCTGACACGCTTCTTACAACTCAGCCAAGATGCGGCCCTGCGCCAACGCGCTGAAGAGATGTTGCGCGACGTGCAACCATGAGGCCGCCGCTGGTCGTTGGCCCGCTCACGCTCCATTGGGGGCGGCAGAGCTATATCATGGGCATCATCAACACCACGCCCGATTCTTTCAGCGGCGACGGCTTGTTGAACCAAGCGGCGACGGTCGAGGCCGCGCTGACCCAGGCACGCCGCTTCGTCGCTGAAGGGGCGCACATCCTTGACGTGGGGGGCGAAAGCACACGGCCCGGCTCAGTGCCGGTGAGCGCCGATGAGGAGATGGACCGCGTCCTGCCCGTGATTCGCGCGATTTCGAACGAGTTGGCGGTGGCGATCTCCATCGACAGCTACCATGCCGAGGTGGCCGAAGCGGCGCTGGCGGCGGGCGCGCACATGCTCAACGATGTCTGGGGCGCTCGCATGGATCCACGCATGGCGGCGCTGGCCGCCGAACGGGGCGTGCCGATCGTACTGATGCACAACCGAATGCGGCCCAAGCAGGTCAGCCAAGAGGAACGGCTGGGCGGGCGTTTCGAAGGCGTTCAGTACGACGATCTGCTGGGCGACGTGGCCCGCGAACTGATCGCCAGTGTCGAAATTGTGCGCGGGGCGGGCGTTCGTTCTGAACAGATCATCCTTGATCCGGGTCTCGGTTTCGGCAAAACCGTGCCACAGAGTCTAGAATTACTGGACCGCTTGAACGAACTGCGGGTACTGGGCTATCCGATCCTACTCGGCCCTTCCCGCAAAAGTTTCATCGGCTATACCCTTGACCTGCCGCCGCAGGCGCGCGTGGAAGGCACCGCAGCAACCGTGGCGATCGGCATCGCCCGTGGCGCTGACATCCTGCGGGTTCACGATGTCCAAGCGATGGCCCGTGTGGCCCGCATGACCGACGCCATCATCCGCCGCTCCAGGAAAGAGAGTGCATGAACTTCGAAATCACCAGCTTTGACAATGGGTTGCAACTCGTCACCGTCCCGATGCCCCACAGCTATTCGGTCTCGATGGGGATCTACATCACCGTCGGCTCCCGCTTCGAACGGCCCGAGCAGTCGGGCGCGGCCCACTTCATCGAGCACATGCTCTTTAAGGGGACGACGCGCCGCCCCACGGCACGCGACATCGCCCTGTCGGTGGAGGCGGTCGGCGGCGATATCAACGCCAGCACAGGGCGGGAATGGACGACCTACTACACCCGCGTCAGTCGCGACCACCTGCACATCGGGATCGACGTGCTGCTCGACATGCTCCGTCACAGCCGCTTCGACGAGCCGGATGTCGATCGCGAGCGGCAGGTCATCACCGAAGAGATCGCCCAATCCCAAGATGTGCCGGAGGATTTGGTCTTCTTGCAGTTTCAAGAGTTGCTCTGGCCGGACCATCCGCTCGGCCAAGATATCGCAGGGACGCGCAACAGCGTGGCCCACCTCGATCGGGACCATCTGCTCGACTTCATGGGCAAAAGCTATGTGCCATCGCGCACCGTCATTGCGGCAGCGGGGGCGGTCGATCATGGGGAATTGAGCGCCCTGTTGGCGCCCGTCGTCGGCAGTTGGCCCGCGGGCGACGGTCCCGCTTTTGAACCGGTGGCGCCACGGCCCGACGCTGCCATCCGTGTTAAACATCGCCCCTCGGAACAGACCCATCTGCTGCTGGGTGTGCGCACAGGGGGGCGCAACAGCGAGGATCGGTATGCCCTGGCGCTGCTCAATAGCCTGTTGGGGGATGGGATGAGTTCGCGCCTCTTCACCCGCATCCGCGAGGATCTGGGACTGGCCTACAGCACCTATTCGTTCATCAGCAACTATGCCGAGGCAGGCCAACTCGGCATCTACGCGGCCATCGATCCGCGCCGCACCGAAGAAGCGCTGGACGCTTTGCTCGGCGAGCTGCGCCGCCTGCGGGATGAGCCCGTGGCGGAAGAGGAGCTGGCCTTCTGCAAGGCGTACGCGCACGGCCGCACTCTGCTGCGCCTTGAAGATACGGGGGCCAACGCGGGCTGGGTCGGCACCCAACTGGCGCTGAACGGCGAGGTGAAAACGCCGGAAGAGCAGTTGGCCGCGCTCCACGCGGTGAGCATCGAGGAGGTGCAGCGTGTCGCCCAACGCTATATCACCGACGACGCGCTGACCCTTAGCGTGGTTGGCCCCTTGGATGAGGCGCAATGTTTGGCCGCGCACCTCGCGGTGGAGTGAGCGGTATCAACGTTGAAGCGTTGGAACTATTCGAAGAGAGACCGTGCCTTTTCGTTGCAGGGCGTTGCATTGGCAACGAAAGACAACGTCCCGCACCACGATAAACGGCGTTTCAGCAGCGCATCTACACCCTGATATAAGACTATGAGCCGTCGCAGCAACAGTAGCCTCCCGACCAATCTTGAGGATGAAATCATCATCTTCGACCCGGTCGAGGTGCAAGAAATTGTGCTGGCCGAACCCCAATCGCCGATCGGGGCCAGCGCCGACCAGATCAAGGCGGTGATCCAGATCGTCTTGGACGCGGTCGAGTCGCCACAGACGCAGCGGGCTTACGGACGGGCGTTGCGCGACTTTGCCGCTTGGATGAACGAGCAACAGCGTCCCCTCAACCGCGCCCTCTTGCGCCGCTACGTCGCCACCCTACGCGAGCAGGAGATGGGCAACGCCTCCATCAACCAGCGCCTCTCGGCCATTCGCACCTTCGTGCGCGAATTGACCGACAACAACGCGCTCGACCCGGCCCTCGCGCAAGGTATCCTGTCGGTACCCGGCCTGCCACAGCGCGGCGTGCGGCTCGGCAACTGGTTGAACCCCGAACAGGCGGCGCTCCTCATCAACAGCCCCGATATCAGCACGAACAAAGGGCTGCGCGACCGTGCCATCCTTGCCATTCTGATCGGTTGCGGCCTGCGGCGGGAAGAGTTGACCACCCTCACGGTCGCCCACATCAAAGAGCGGGAGGGGCGCTGGGTGATCGTGGATTTGGTCGGCAAGCGCAACAAGATACGTTCGGTGCCGATGCCAAGTTGGGCCAAAGCGGCGTTGGATGTGTGGCTGGCCGTGGCCGGTACGCCGACCTACGACGATAAGCGTTACCTCTTTCGGGCGGTGAACAAGGGCGGTAACATCGCCGATAAGCCGCTGACCCCCCAGGCGATCCACAACATCGTCAAAGAATACGCCGAGCCGCTCGGCTTCGACGAGCTGGCGCCCCACGACCTGCGCCGCACCTTTGCCAAGCTGGCCCATCGCGGGGGCGCGCCGGTCGATCAGATCGGCCTCAGCCTCGGCCACGACTCTATCGAGACGACGCAGCGCTACCTCGGCCTCGACCAAGATCTGCACAACGCTCCCTGCGACTTTCTTGAGCTACCCCTTTGAAAGAGGAACCGCCAAACGAGACGCGTTGAAACGAGAAACGAACGGCAACGCAGAGCAGTTAGCGCAGAATACATAACGAAAGAGGAAAGAGGACCCTTGGACGGGCTTTCCATATCTCCACAACCTTAGGTCGAAGGTGGCTTGTAGTCACGTTGCGTTCGACGGCTGGAATCGAACGAGCAAAAAAGCAATCCGGGTAAGCCAGAGACACTGATTGAAGGGGAACAAGATGATAGCTATAGTCATAGCTATTATTCGACAGATAAGGGGTGGGGCCATGAAGACCATACAAATGACGATCGACGAACCTCTGCTCCCCGCTGTTGACGACGTTGTGGTAGCGACACGAACTACACGTTCGGCCTTCAGCCGTGATGCGCTTCAGAGGGCTTTGCGCCATCATCGTATCCGTGATCGCGAGCGGCTCCACGCCACGGGCTATCGCCAGCAGCCTACGGAGGGGGAGTTCGATCTGTGGTTTGACGAACCGTCTTGGGAGCCAGAATCAGACGGGGTGACGTGCGTGGGTACCCATTCGATCATCCTGACAAGCAACGCCCCGTCTTGATTCTCACCCGCGATTCAGCGATTGGCTATTTGACGTCGGTGACCGTCGCACCCATTACCAGCACCATCCGTAACATCCCTTCAGAAGTGCGTCTCCGTCACGAGGACGGCATGCGTTACGATCGCGTTGCGAATCTCGACACCATTCAAACCGTTCCCAAAGCCAAGATTGCGTCGCACATCACGTACCTTTCCACTCTGCGCATGGAAGAAGTACAACAGGCACTCTGTTTTGCATTGGGAGTCGACGATCTATGAGCCCCATAGCGCCCACAGGGAAAAGCATAGGCACCGCATCCGTAACCCATCATCTGACAATCGTGCTATCGTGCAAGGACAAGGACAACATCGCTAATACCAAATCGGACGGTTGATTGTGCAACGTCGATCAATGGTAACAGCAAAGCAGGGGCCTGCGCAGGCAGGCCCATTGGCCGACAGGCCCTCCAGCGGGGATTTTAATCCCCGCCCCACGGTTACACCGTCATTTCCACATTTACAATTGTCTATGGGAATGGGTATAAGCAACGCTGGAACAAGGTACCCATTCGCGATTCACAATTCTCGATGAGAGGCATCCGACGTGCAGTTAGTTTTCTGCACTGGCATAAACCATCACTCCTAGCGCAACCGGCCCCAAGCTCCTTCACCCACTCACCATGAGACCCGACCCCACCCCCATCCGCACCCTCCACGACCCGCGCGTAAAGGCAGTGCGCTACGGCCTCGGCATGTCGCTGGTCGATGGCCGTCGCCATTTCTTGGTCGACGACGAGATCAACATCGAGATGGCGCGGGACAACGAGGTCAATCTCCTTGCCCTGTACGAGGCGGGCAGCGACCGAATCAGCGACGGGTTGCGGGCCAAGCTGCCGGAGGCGCTGCCGATCTACCAGATGGAGGTGAGCGTCGCCAAACAGTTGTTCAAGGGCGACAAGCTGTCGCGCATCTTCGCGGTGGCCGACAGCGAGCGGCAGGAGGGGCTGGCGGCGCTTCCGCCTTCCGGCAAGGACTTAATCGTGCTGGAAGATCTGCGAATCATGGGCAATGTGGGCGCAATCATCCGCTCGGCGGTCGCTTTCGGCGCGGGCGCTGTGGTGCTGCTCAGCACGGAACCACGGCTCGTCTACGACCGGCGACTGATCCGCGCCAGCCGGGGCCACTGCTTTCAGTTGCCGGTCGTTGCGGCCACGGCGGATGAACTGTTGCGCTACTGTGCCGAGCACGGCTATGAGTTGGTGGTGACAGCGATGGATGGAAGCCACACGGTCGACCAGCTTGCCGCGCTGGATCGGCCAGTGGCGCTGGTTTTTGGCAGCGAGAAGAGCGGCGCGTCGGACGCGCTGCTCGACGCTCAAGAATGGCGGGTCAGCATCCCGATCTCGCCCAAGGTCGAGTCGCTCAACGTCTCGGTCGCGGCGGGCATCCTGCTCTTTGCGCGGGCGGGGAGTCGTCAGTAGGGAGTGCTCCCCGCGCTAAGCCGCGCGCGGCAGCGTGGTTGGCGTCGGCAGCAGGACGCGGTAATCGGCGATGAGCTGATCGTGGACGTTGGCCCAGCTTTGTTGCCGCGCATGGGCGCGGCCCGACGCGGCCAACCGCTCGGCCAGCGCCTTGTCCACAACCAAGCGCTGGACAGCGGCGACCAAGCTATGTGGCTTGTGCGCCGTGAAAAGCAGGCCGGTTCTCAGATGTTCCACATGCTCCAACACCCCACCAGAATTGGGGACGACGACTGGCAACCCCGAAGCCATCGCTTCCAAAACGACGTTACCCAACGTTTCGTGGGGCGAAGGAAAGAGGAAATAGTCGGCGGAGGCATAGGCGTGAGCCAACTCGTCGCCCCGCAGATAGCCCATGAAGCGGGCGGGGCTGTTGGCAAAAAGCGCCTCGAGATGGGGACGCGCGGGGCCGTCCCCCACAATGGCCAAGCGTGCTTCCGGCATCGCCGTCAGAACCGCATGGAGCAGGTCGATCCGTTTCTCGTGAGAGAGGCGCCCCACATAGAGGAATAGTGGTCCCGCTTCTGTGCCACCCATCCGCCGCCGAAAGGCTTCACTGCGATGACGGGGGTGAAAGCGTTCGCTATCGACCCCACGCCCCCAAATCCGCACCCGTTCGATCCCGTGCCGTTCCAGCGCCTGCTTGGCGATGCGGGACGGACAGAGGTTCAGCGCGGCGCGGTTGTGCAGCCAACGGAGCGCGGCCCAGATCGGTCGACCGAGATAGCCGAATCCCCAATTGGCCGCAAAGCCCGCAATGTCGGTGTGATAGGAGGCGACCGCCGGAAGGGCCAACTGCTCGGCGGCCCGTAGGCCCACCCATCCGATGGTCAGCGGATTGAGGACGTGAATCAGGTCGGGGCGGAACTGCTCCAGGGTAGGCAGGACGTCGGCCCACGGGGCGGCGAGTTTGAGTTCGGGGTAGATCGGACAGGGGAGCGCGGGCATGGGGTGAATACGGCTCTGAGCGTAGCGGCGCGGGGCACCGGCAGGGGCGAACAGGATCGCGTGGTGACCGCGGGATGGGAGATGGTCCAACAGGTGACAGAGCGTGTGAACGATGCCGTCCACCTTGGGCAAGAATGTTTCGCTGAAGAATGCGATTCTCATCGCACAGTGCTCCTTGGTTTATTGCACGACGATCATAGAGAGCGTCAGTGTCATGCACAGACCGAGTAGCCCCCGCCACCGTTTGGGACAGCGTATGGTGCCGCATCCGCCAACGCGCCCACGCCACGATCGGCCAGAGCAGCAGCAACGGCAGCCACCACGCTCACCCCACGCCTCCAAATCCGCACCCGTTCGATCCCATGCCGTTCCGGCACCTGTTTTCGGGCAGACGCATGGACGGTGGTCGATCTTTGGGGCGGTTTCTCTCGTTCACAGTGAAACCAGATTAGCACGGGATCGTCAACGGCATGTTAACCGTCTTTTAATAGGCGCTAACATCCTCGCAACGATTCTTAATAGGGGGCGAACGCGGCTTACCCCATCACCCCATTGACCGCGCCGATTGACGGATTTGCAGAGTGCTCTAAACTCCTGCCTGCCACATCAAGTCTCCACAAAGGAAGTCGCCATGAGTGCTTCTGCCCCCGCACCTGCTGCCTCAGCGCCGTCGATTCGCTCCAAAGGGACGATCAGTTGGATCCTCTACGATCTGGCCAACACGATCTTCAGCCTCAACATCGTTTCCCTCTACTTTTCGCTTTGGGTCGTCAATGATATGGGGGGATTCGACGCCACTTATGGCAACGCCAACGCTTTGTCGATGTTGCTCATGTTTCTGACCGCCCCCGCCATCGGCGCCCTGTCGGATATGGGCAAGCGTCGGATGCCCTTCCTCATCGTCAGCACGTTGGTGTGCGTCGGCTTTACGATGCTGTTGGGGCAGGGCGGTCTGATCACTTCGCTGGCCTTCTTCGTCATTGCCAACTATTTCTACCAAGCGGGGTTGATCTTTTACGACGCGCTGCTCCCCACCGTCAGCACCGAATCCAACCGCGGCTTGGTCAGCGGGGTCGGCGTCGGGGTGGGCTACATCGGCTCCTTCATTGGCCTGGGGGTGGGCGCCACCATGCTGGCGCGAGATATGCCAAAGACGGCGATCTTTCAAGCGACCGGCCTTCTTTTTCTGATCTTCGCCATTCCGGCCTTTCTCTTCGTCAAAGAGCGCCCGCGCAAAGATGCACGCCCGCTCACGCTGGAAAGCATTGGCGACGCCTTTCGCTCCGTACGCAAAACCTTCGAGCGTACGGCCAACTACCCCAGCCTGCGCCGCTTTCTGATCGGCCGAATCTTCTACACTGACGCGGCCAATACGGTCATTGCCTTCATGGGGATCTACGTGTCGCAGGAGCTGGGTTTCACCGAGGGAGAAACGACGATAGTGCTGGCGGTGGGCATTGCGGCGGCGGTGGTGGGTGGTTTCATCTGGGGGCCAATCGTGGACCGCTTCGGCCCCAAACGGACCTTGCTCTACGTCCTCGGTCTATGGATGATCACCTTGCTCTTTGCCATCTTCATCCCGGTCTTCGCGATGCCACCGATGCTCTTCTACGCGGCGGCGGCGCTGGCGGGCGTGGCGCTGGGGGGCACGTGGAGCGCCGATCGCCCGCTGATGATTCGCCTTTCGCCGCCACGCTACTTGGGCCAATTCTACGGCCTCTATTCTATGGTGGGCCGCTTCGCCTCGATCATCGGCCCCTTCCTTTGGGGCTTCGTCGTCACAACGCTGGGGCTGGGCCGTCCGGTGGCTATCTTTTCGCTTTTCATCATGGTGGTCATCGCCTTCTTCATTTTGCGGCGCGTTGATGACAACGTGGGGGAATGGCCCGCCGAAGAGTTGGTGCCGGTTTAGCGGGCCGCTCCGCGTGGCGGCGGGGGCGAATAGGAGGCATTGCGCGTTTCGAGCGTGGAGCCACGAGCGGAAATAAGGTACTACGGCAAGTCGAAATCGCTACGCAAAACGTTCTTTGGAAACAGAGCCTGAGACCAATCGATGCCCACCCTCACCGACTCGCCCCACCGCCGCTACAATCCGCTGACCGATCGATGGGTGTTGGTTTCGCCACATCGGCTGCAGCGCCCCTGGCAAGGACAGATCGAGGAAAGGCGCGACGTTGCCCTTCCTCGCTACGATCCGAGCTGTTACCTCTGTCCGGGGAATGCGCGCGCGGGTGGCGTGCGCAACCCGCGCTACGAGGGGACATTCCTCTTCGACAACGATTTCCCCACCTTGCTGGCGGATGTGCCCAACGCCGCCACCGACGATCCGCTTTTCCGCAGCGCCACCGAACGCGGGATCACGCGCGTGCTCTGTTTCTCACCTCGCCACGATATGACCTTGGCCGAAATGCCGGTGGCACAAATCCGCCATGTGGTGGACCTTTGGGCCGAGCAGAGCGAACAATTGGGGCGCCAATACCCCTGGGTGCAACTGTTTGAAAACAAAGGCCAGTTGATGGGCTGTTCCAACCCCCATCCGCACGGGCAAATCTATGCGCAGGCCCATCTGCCCACCGAGGCCGAGCGCGAAGATCGACAACAGCGCCAGTACGTCGCCGAGCAGGGCGTCCCGCTGCTGCTTGACTATGGCCAACGTGAGGCCGCGCGGGGCGAGCGTATCGTGTGCGAAAATAGCCACTGGCTTGCCGTGGTTCCCTTCTGGGCCACTTGGCCGTTCGAGACGCTCCTGCTGCCCCGTCGTCATCTCCGTCGCTTCGCCGCGCTGAACGCCCCCGAACGACAGGCGCTGGCAGCGCTCCTCAAAGGGTTGCTCACGCGGTATGACAATCTCTTCGAGCGTTCCTTTCCCTATTCGATGGGCTGGCATGGGGCGCCCTATCCCTCCAACAACGCACCCGATGATGCGATGGATCATTGGCAGCTACACGCCCACATCTATCCGCCCCTACTACGCTCCGCCACCGTCAGGAAGTTTATGGTCGGCTACGAAATGCTGGCCGAGGCACAACGCGACCTCACCCCAGAACAGGCCGCCGCTCGGCTCCGCGCCCTGCCGGAACGGCACTACCGTGAGCGATCACCATGACGCCGACAACAGGTCAACGCCTGATCGACCGCTTCCACGTGGAGATGGGCGGGTGGCCGACCTGGCTGGTGCGGGCACCGGGGCGGGTGAACCTGATCGGGGAACATACCGACTACAACGACGGCTTTGTGCTGCCGATGGCGATCGAACAGGCCACGTGGATTGCGCTGCGGCCTGATGACAGCCCGCATCTGACGCTCCACTCGCTCGACTTCGATCAAAGGTGGCGGGCGCCGCTGGATCAGCTCGCACTCGCTTCGCCCAAGCCAAGCGGATCGGCGCCGAGCTGGAACGAATATGTCAGAGGTGTCGCGTGGGCGCTGCACGCCGAAGGCTATCCACTTCGTGGGTGGCGCGGCCTGTTGAGCGGCGAGCTGCCGATGGGGGCGGGCCTCTCCTCTTCCGCTTCGCTGGAGATCGCCATTGCGTGCGCCTTTGCGGTGGTGGCCGGCGTCCCATGGGCGCCAATCCGAATGGCCCAGATCGCGCAGCGCGCCGAGAACCAGTGGGTCGGGGTTAATTCCGGCATCATGGACCCGCTCGCCTCCGCGAGTGGACGGGCGGGCCACGCACTACTGATCGACTGCCGCTCGCTTGACATAGTCGCCGTCCCGCTGCCCCCCGCCACGACGGTGGTCGTGATGGACACCACGACACGGCGCGGCCTGGTCGATTCGGCGTACAATGCGCGGCGTGCCCAATGTGCCGACGCGGCCGCACGCTTCGGGGTGGCGGCGCTGCGCGAGGTCAGCGTGGCGCGATTCGAGGCGGAAGCGCCACGCTTGGCGCCGACCACGCGGCGGCGCGCACGCCATGTGGTCACGGAGAACGCACGAACCGTGGCCGCTTCCGAAGCGATGCGACGCGGGGAGGCGGTGGCGCTGGGGCGGCTGATGAACGAGAGCCATCGGAGCTTGCGTGACGACTTCGAAGTCTCGAGCGAGGCGTTGGACAGGATGGTAGCGCTGGCCCAAGCCGATTCCGCATGTTACGGTGCCCGCATGACGGGTGCGGGCTTTGGCGGATGCGCTGTGGCGCTGGTGGCACAAGCGTCGGCCAGCGCCTTCTGCGCGCGGGTCGCGGCACGTTACCAAGCGGCGACGGGGCAAACGCCCCAGCTTATTCCCTGTCAGCCCGCTCAGGGTGCCCAGGCAATCGCCCTTGCGCCCTAGCCGTAGCCTACTTTTTTGGTATGATTACCCGACCTGATGGATGGACAGCGTCCCCCTGTTGCGCCAAAAGCGCGCGCCGCTATCGCCCCTTGACCCACAAACTCAATCAGACGACGCGCAGTCGCATCGCGCAAAAAGGAGCTTCTTATGAATTACAAACGCCTGGGCCGGACCGGTCTAAAGGTGTCGGAACTATGCCTCGGCACGATGCAATGGGGCTGGACAGCCGATGAAAACAGCGCCTTTGAGGTGATGGACGAATTCGTCGAAGCGGGCGGCAACTTCATCGACACGGCGGATATCTATTCGCGATGGGTCGAGGGCAACGAGGGGGGCGTTTCGGAGACGGTGATTGGCCGCTGGATGCGGGCACGGGGCAACCGCGACCAGATTGTGCTGGCCACCAAGGTGCGTGGCCCGATGGGGGACGGCCCCAACGATCAGGGGTTGTCGCGCGCCCATATCATGGATGCGGTCGACGCCTCGCTTCGGCGGATGCAGACCGACTACATCGACCTCTACCAGAGCCATGCCTTCGACGCGGATACGCCCATCGACGAAACGTTGCGGGCCTACGACGATCTGGTGCGCGCGGGTAAGGTGCGCTATGTGGGCGCTTCCAACTACCCCGCGTGGCGACTGATGCAAGCACTCTGGAGCGCCGATACGAACGGGACGGCCCGCTACGACTCACTCCAACCCCATTACAACCTCGCCCATCGCGCCGAGTTCGAGCGGGAGCTGAAAGCGTTGTGCGAACAGTACGGGATCGGCGTAATTCCCTATTCGCCGCTGGCGGGCGGTTTTTTGACGGGCAAATACAGCCGCGACGCGGCGACCAACAGCCAGCGGGCCGACGGCGTGCGCAACAAATATTTCAACGAGGCGGGCTGGCGCACCCTCGATGCCCTGCGCGGCGTGGCCAATGAAGTGGGTTCAACGCCGATCGCGGTGGCGTTGGCGTGGCAGTTGGCACAGCCGGTCATTACCGCGCCCATCATCGGGGCCAACAGCGTGGAACAGCTTCGGGGCAGCCTTGCCGCGACCAATGTCGGCCTCAGCGACGCACAGGTGCAGCGCCTGAACGACGCCTCGGCGTGGAAAGATTGAGCGTACCGATGGGGCAGTGTCCATGGTGTGGCAGCCCACAGGCCAACCAGCGCACCAATTGCCTCAACTGCGGCGGCCCGCTGATCCCCATCCACGAAGTGGGGGGCCGCGAGACACCCGTGCCACCCCCCGCGCCGCGCCCCATTTCGGAGCGTTACAAATGGCGCTATATCGCCAGCGACATCGGCACGATCACGGGCCTCTTCGTCAGCTTCGTGGGCGCCATCTTCTTTTTCATGGGTCTCGCCTTTCTGGTCGGGCGCGAAACTCGGCTCTTGGGTGTCGCCTTTGTGCCGATTGGCGCGTTGATGGTTCTGGCCTTTGTCGCGGCAGGGATTCGAGGCTATCGCAAGGCGGTCCGCTTTGTGCGCGTCTTGCGCATCGGCCTACCCACCGAAGGTCGGCTGACCAGCCTGCGCGAGCAGCACAACGTGGAAATCAACGGGCGGCATCCGTGGATTTTGCACTATGGCTATACGGTGGCGGACATCGATTACCAGGGCGAAGTCAGGACGCTAGACGATCCCCGCGACGAATACCAAGTGGGTCAACCGCTCTGTGTGCTGTACGATCCTGATCTGCCCAGCGAGAGTGCGCTCTACCCTCATCCCTAATGGCCTCCCATTCGTGCGGCGGGCAGAGGCTTCGACCGCGTCAGCAGGCGACCCACAAATATCCCGACCAACGCGATCAGCAGCAGGTCGAACGGCACGCGGAAGCGGAGACGGGTGAAGAAGAGGGCACTGATGAAGGCATTGCCTACGTAGAGCAGATAGAGCATCGTTTCGGTGCGGGAGAGCGGAAAGCGCCGCACGAAGAAGAGGCGCAGCAGCGCAATGAGCAGCAGGGGGTAGTAACTGACGAAAGCGATCAGGTCGCGCAGGCGACTCCCTTCGGAAGCGGTGGCCAGCTCGTTGCGGAAATTGAAATAGTTGGCCACCTTCTGGACGTAGAGTAACGCCGCTTGGCGTGGGTGGGCGCTGATCCATTCCAGCGCGAAACCACGTAGGGCGGCGTCTTTCGTGGCTTCGTCCATGCCCTCGGTCTGCGCCACATACGTCGTCAGATCGACGTTGACCCCGCTGTTGGGCCGGGTATTTTCCGAGTTGCCCAGCAACAGATTTTCGCCGCCATTCGTGGACACTGGCACCGGTTGATCGAAGAGCGCATAGTTGCGCAAGGACCACGGCGCCACACAGAGCAACGCCACCCCCGCGATCACTGTCACATCGCGCAACGCCGCGCCCCACGCCGCCCGATGGCGCACAACGAAAATAGCAAGGAGCAGCGGGGCGAGCGTTAAGAAGGCGGGGATCGTGAGAATGAGCAGGCCGAGCAGCAGCCCCGCTGCGATGGCATGATGCCATCCGAGGGTGCGCCGCGCCATGAAGTAGAGCAGGGCCATCAGCAGGAGTGTCCCAAAGGTTTGGGGATAGAGCGTGCTGCTGGTATAGAGCGCCAACGGATAGAGGAGCGCCAACAGCGCCGTCAGCGGCGCGGCCAGCGGGGTGACAGTCGCGGCAAGCCACGCCGCGAGCGCCACGGCCAAGCCCCAGCAGAGCGCATTGACCACCTTCGCCGCCAACGGGCGCTGCCCCCACGCGGTTGCCACCGCCACGAGATGGGCGTAGCCCGGCGCGCGGTAGGCCGTTGGGGTTCCGTCGTCGCTGACATAGCCTTCCCCCGCGACCAAGCGCTGGCCCAGATGGTAGTAGGCGATTTCGTCCGGATAGCGGAGCCGATCCCCGTCGGACAGAGTGAGCAGCAGCGAGGCGGCCATCGCCAGCAGCGCCAACAGATAGACGAGCCGCCGCCAATGCCGTTCCGCGAAGCGAATCACACGTTGCATTTTTGTGCCTGCTCTGACACTACAGACGATTGTGAGAGTCGTCGCGCCGTTTTAGGCCCATTGCGATTTCCAAGGGTGGTGAATGGAGATTGGTTGCATCAGTACTCCGCTGTGATTCCTATGCGTTGCGTCGCATCCCATACGCTCTATCCAATTTCCATTTCTATTTCCCCGCACTAATTGGGGTGGCTCTTGATCTCGCCATTGTCCGGGTTCAACCAATAGCGCGCACGGTCGATCAGAAGAATGCGGTCGATGTTGGTCCAACTCTCGATGTCGAGGAAGCGGCTCTCATCTCGCGTCAATTCCCGCACCGTGTTCTCCGTCAAATCGATCAGGTAGATCGTGGTGGCGGGCGTTTCGCCCTCGCAGACCCCGGTCACCGAGGTATAGGCAAGCTTGTCGCTCGATGGGGACCAGGTGAAGCCCCCACCGGCGGCAGGCAGGGCGATCTGCTGTTCGCTTCCGTCGGCGAGGGTGCGGAGGGTGAGCATTTGATCCTTGATGCCCACGTAGGCGACCTTTCCCTGATCGGGCGAGATGCCCACGACGTTCAACGACCAGTCACGTGGCACCAGTTCGGTCAGTTCACCCGAAGGAACCTTCAGGTCGTAGTAGCCATTGCGAAAGCCGTAGAGATCGCACCCGTCCGCGCCGCCGGAGACTGTGAGATACAGGTTCGCCTCGTCGGGCGACCACTGATCCGCCGCCAGAAACAGCCCGGGCAACCCATCCGCCGAGATCAAATCCACGACGATCATGCTCGACGCTCCACGGGGTTCCTCGATGCGCAGCCGCTGTGCGTACCAGCGCCGCGTTTCGACCTCGAACCAGTCGCTGTGCTCGCGCACCAGCCGCCAGCGCTGCGTCGGGTACGAGAAGGTCACATCTTGCACCGTCCAATTAACATCGGTCGGTACTTGCTTGGGGCCATCCGCTTCGGTCAGGACATGGGCGATCACGTTGGGGGCCAACATCTCGCCCGACGGCTGTACCCCCGACAGTTCATGGATCGCCGAGGTTCCGGTCGGCTCAGCTGCGGGATCGCCGCTTTGGTCGACGGTAGGTGGGGGAAGCGGGGGTGGGGTGGCGGCAACGGTCGTGGCCGTGCTCGCACGCCCCACGGATTCGCCCTGCGCCCCCGCGCAGCCGATCAAGAGCAAGAACAAGAGAGCGATTACAAGCAGTCGAATCACCATCTTAAGCGTCGCTTTCTGTGTTCGACAGCCGTTGGAAGGTGGCTGCAACCTCTTCAAAAAGGGTGTGACTGATCGGCCCATCGCGGGGCGTGCCCCCTTCGGAAAGGGTGCCGCCAATGATGAAGCGCAGGTCATCACTTTCGATATAGTAGCGCAATTCCCGCGTTCCTTGCGGAAACTCCCATGGCGTCGCGTTCCGGTAGACCGTGGCGTTCATCCCGTTGATCGTCAGATCGGGTTGGCGGGTGTAGGTGAAAAAGGCGGCTTCGTCTCCCCCGCTCAGTGATAGGCTCTCGCCGATGTCGATCGCCAGCAGACGGTCGGTGTCCACCGGAGTGACGACAAGGGAATCTTACCCCAAAAGCGAGCCGCCGTCTTGACATCTTCCTGACCGAATCCTGACCATCTAGCGAATGGAAAATGGGGAGAGGGTGGCCTGTTTTTTGAACGCTCTGCCGCTCTGGTTGAATGGGTGTTACAGCGCCTCACGGTTGGCGTATGGAGAATAGCGAATGGGCCGATGTCGGGAAGCGTCCTACCGCTTTGCCCCTGACGTACGGTCGGCCCATGCACCATACCCTATGCACCACATAACGCCCCACTCCCAACGCTCAAACTCACAAAACTCATTAAACTCACAAAACTCATTAAACTCACAAAACTCACAAAACTCCCCCCCCCAACCGCTCGATAATCGTTGCGGTCGCCATGCCGTGGCCGATGCACATCACCTGGAGGCCCAACGTGCCGTCCGTCGCCTCCAGCCCGGCCACCATCTTTGCCATCAGCCCCGCACCCGTTGCGCCCAGCGGGTGGCCGTGGGCAATCGCGCCGCCCCACGGGTTGACCCGGCTCATGTCGGCGTCCAACTCCCGCGCCCATGCCAAGACGACCGTGGCAAAGGCTTCGTTGATCTCGATCCAATCGAGGTCGGCCATCGTCAGCCCGGCACGGCGCAGCGCCTCGCGCGTGGCGGGCACCACCCCCATCAATTGCAGCGTCGGGTCGCTGCCCACCACCACCCGCGCCAGAAAGCGAGCTTTGGCCCGCAGCCCATCCGCCGCTACCCGTGACCGTTCGCCCACTAACAGCGCCGAGGCCCCGTCCGAGAGTTGGCTGCTGTTGCCCGCCGTCACCACGCCCCCTTCGCTCCGGAAAACGGGACGCAGTCCGGCCATCGCCACGGGGTCGATCTGCTCGCGCACGCCCTCGTCCACTCGCACCGTGATCGGGGCCCCCTCGCCGTCGTGGCCCGCCGTGGGCAGCAGCTCGGCCGTGGGACGGGCGGCGACCGCGCGTCGATGGCTCTCGGCGGAGAAGTCGTCGATCGCCGTGCGACTCAACCCCCATCGCTCGGCAATCCGTTCGGCACTTTCGCCCTGGTGGATCAGTTCGTGACGGGCGTGGAGCGCGGGATTCAGCCGCTCAAAACCGCCCCCGATGTCGCTGAACATGGGGACGCGACTCATGCTCTCGACACCGCCACCGATGGCATAGGCCATGTCGCCAGCGGCCACCGCTTGGGCCGCGCCATGGAGCGCCTGCTGGCTGGAGCCGCACATCCGGTTGAGCGTCATGGCGGGCACATCGACGGGCAGCTTGGAAAGGAGCAGCGCCAACCGGCCCACGTTTGCCCCCTGTTCGCCCATCTGCGTGACACTGCCACACTGCACATCGCCCACCGCGTCGGGCGGCAGCCCCGCGCGTTCAAGCAGCCCGTCCAAAGCGTGGGCCAACAGGGCGTCTGGTCGAATATGGCGCAGTTGGCCCCCGCGCCGTCCAAAGGGCGTCCGCACGGCCTCTACGATAACCGCTTCCATGGTTCTTCTTTCTAGTCGTTGGACGAAGGAGTTAGAACTTAGTACAGCTTGCTCTCACCTGGTACCGCCAAGATGGAGCTGGCGGTATGCAGGGCCATTCCCCTCACCGGTCGTTGGCATCGCACTATACGACAGCAAGACGGAGAAAGAGGGCGCGACGTCATCCCATTCTCCATGCGCCATGCCTCACTCGCCCTACCGCTGCAACGTCGGCGCAAAGGCCTCGCCATCCCAGAGCCACAATTCGTCGTTCGTTTCGGGGTCAACCCAGCGCAGGCGCAGCGTGGTTTGCGCGGCTTCCACGCCGTCGGGCAACGGCAATGTCCATGACGACCCGTAGCGTTCGCCGGGCTGCCAGAGCAAGGTGCCGACGTTGCCATCCGGCGCGCCCTGCGCCTCGGCCAGCACCGCGCCATCGCTGTCCACGCGCTGCACCACCACGCTGTAGTAGCGTGGCAACGGGCCGTCGCTGCGCCAGTGTAACGCCACCGTCTCGCCCTCCCATGTGACCTCGTCCAGCGCCACCGGCAACAAGGTGGGGGGCGGCCCAGCTTCTTCGCTCACCACCACCTGCTGCGACAGCTCGAAGGGGTCGTTGGGCGGCAATGTGCCGCTCACGGTCAACGTCCAATCGCCCGCAGGGGGCGTGTCGATCAGCACCGGCAGCGGCGCGACCCACTCAGTGATCAGCGGCAACGGCACCGAGACGCGCTGCTCGGCCAACGGCGAGACACCGTTGGCCCCCGTCCACCGCACAATAACCGCCAGCGGCCCGCGCGAGAGCGGGACGTAGACCGTAGTTGGACGCAGAATCAGCGGGACGGTGACGCGCTGGTTTGCCGGTAGGGTGGTGAGCGGCAACTGTTCGGAGGGGCGCGTGCTGACGAGTGGGCCGACAGCGAGGATGCGGTCGCTGCCGATCCGCGTCAGTTCGACCACCCCCGCTGGCAGCGGCGCCGCCATGCGTGCCATTTGTTCCGCGTTCAGGTCGGCCTCGTGGATGACCACGTAACGCACGCCGAGGCCCCGCAGCAGCCGCGCCGACCGTTCCGAGGGAAAGGGCCGCATCTCCCGTGCGAAATCGCCGTGGCGCGTCGGCACGTAGCCGCTGTAGCCATCCGGGGTGGTATGCCAATGCTGGGTCGAGAAGAACTGCGCCTCCAGCAAACGGGACTGTTCCCACGCTTGGCGCGGGCTATCGGCGGTCGCGGTGGGCCGTTCGGCCACCAGCGGCAGCTCGACGATGCGGGTCGGCGGCTGTTCGTCGAGCCAGGCCAACGCGGGGAAGGGTGCGGGCGCTTCGATCAGCCGCAGCGGGGCGGGGGAGAATTCGACGAGGAGCAAGGCGAAGGCCAACAACGACCACCACCAGCGGCGCAGCCGTGCCAGCGCGATGGCGCTCAGCACGGCGAGGGCCAAGGTGAGCAGCACGGCCCAGCGCACGGGCGCGCGGATCGCGTCGAAGCCCGGCAGATGGTCGAGTAAGAGGCGGTAGGGCAACGGCCACGTGGTCGGTTCGTTCGCCACCATCGTGAAGGTCGGCCCAAAAGAGAGCAACAGCCCGCTCAGCCCGATCAGCAGCCAGAGCCAACGGCGGCCCCCCCGCCCCCAAAGCAGGGCGACCAGCGCCAAGACTACCAGCGTCAGGCCGGGGAAGAGGCTGCTGGGCGGGCAACAAAGGCCGTGAGTGTAATAGTTGTCGGCGGTCAACGGTCCCCAAAAGTGGGTCAATGCGGGCGCGTAACGGTAACTTTGGAGCGAGGCGCTGAACTGTTCGTTGAGCGCTCGACTCCAGCCCGCGCCGAGGGTGCGCTGCACCTCGAAGTAGGGCTGCGCGACCACGATCAACACGGCTCCGACCGCCAACGCCGCCATCCCGCCTGCGGCCACCGCCTTTGGCGACAGCCGACCGCGCCATAGCCCCCAGCCCGCCGCATAAAGGACGCAAGCCGCAGCGCTGAAGAGGGCGCTGTAAAAGCTGGCCAGCGCTTGCAGCAGCAGAAAGAAGGTAAAGAGCAACAGATCGCGCCACCAGCGCCGCCCGGTCGTGGTGCTGCGGAGCAAGCGGTCGAGGTAGATCATTGCCAGCGGCAGCCAGCCGAAGGCCAGCAGTTGCACTTGGCTGATCTGCCCGATGCGGTAGGGCGCCCAAGCGAAAGCGAGGGCCGCCACCAGCGCCGCCCCGCGATGACCGGTCAGATAGAGCGCCAGCAGGTAGCCACCAAGCGCCGTCGTGAAGAAGACGAGCAGAAAGGCGAGGTTGTGGCTCAGCAGGGCGTTGTCAAAGGCATAGTGGACGGGAAGAATGAGCGCCGTGACGCTGAAGAGCGTTTCGCTGAAGGCCAGTGCGTTGCCCTGCGGAAAGAAAATGTTGGCATCGTAGAGCGCGCGCGGGTCGAGCAGCAGTTGTCGCGCTTCCCACGCCATGATCCATGAATTGAGCAACGGATCCTGTCGGTCCACGCTGTGCGTTGCCAGATTCAGCGGCAGGGGCCAGGTCAGCAACAGCGTGAGGGCCACGAGGAGGAGCAACGGAAGCCAACGGGAACGCGTGGCGAAATACTCAGTCATAGGGAGCGATTTTACGAATGGCATCCCAAAATCAAAAGAGCGACCCCGCTGGATCGCTCTTTGTAATGTTTTGCGCCCGTGATTAGGCGGCCAACTCGATGTCGTCTAGCATGACGATGGTGTTATGGGTGATGAACTTGTCAACCGCCTCCATCGCTTGGCTGTACGACCCCATCACTTCGTTGATGGAGGATTTTTCGTTGCGCACCGCTCGTTGCGAGCAAATGGTACAACCCAGATTTGCTTTGTAGCTCGTGCAGCGCATACAGCCACAAACTCGCACCATCATCAATTGAAAAGCCAGACTTTCCGCCGCCGTCTCGGGTAATTCAGCAATGCGTTCGACCAACTGTGTCCACGTCTCTTCATCGCGCATGTTCCGGAGGGCCGGCACACTGTCATGGGGAAATAGAAACGGAGTATGATCGGAGAACATAGCTTCCACTACCTTTCTTGGGAACTTGAGGTGGACAGTTGATGGCGGGGGTCGGGTTGAGGCAACAAAAAAGACGTGGGCAGCCCCCGCTGCTCACGCCTTAAGCCGACAGATTCGATGACAACTCGCTGAAATCGCTTGGTCAAGCTGGCCATTGTCATTCATAAGTGGACGTATCTTTAAACCTGTTGGCTTGTGATTGATGTCACTAGTGTACCACGCCCCGCCCATTCTGTCAAAGGTTTTCAACAATTATGAGTAGAGGATGAGAAAATTGACAGAGCGCAGCGCTCCAATGATCGCGGAGTTCCGACCCCCGCAGTCAAGGTGGACTACCCCCGCGCAAAGATATTGCGATAGGCGGGCGAACTTGCCAGCAGCCCGTCATGGGTGCCACAGCCCACGATCTGGCCCTGTCGCAACACCAAAATGCGGTCGGCACGCCGAATCTGCGAGAGGCGGTGGGTGATCAGGATCGTGGTGCGCCCCGCCGAAGCCGCTTCAATCGCTTGCTGGATGCGATCCTCGGTCGCGCTGTCGATCGCGCTGGTCGAATCGTCCAACACCAAGATGGCAGGCTCGGTGAGGAAGGCGCGGGCCAACGCCAAGCGCTGACGCTGCCCGCCGGAGAGGCGGACGCCCCGTTCCCCGATCTGCGTCTGGTAGCCGTCCGGCATCGCCATGATGAAATCGTGGGCTTGGGCCGCGCGGGCCGCCGCTTCCACTTGGGCGAGTGTCGCGTCGGGTCGTCCAAAGCGGATGTTGTCGGCCACGGAACGACTGAAAAGGAAGATATCCTGCTCGATGATCGAGATCTGGCGGCGGAGTGCGGCCAACTGCCAGTCGCGCACATCCACCCCATCGACACGGATCGCCCCCGCTTCCACATCGTAGGTGCGGTTGAGGAGCTTGGCGATCGTGCTTTTTCCCGCGCCAGTCTGACCCACCACCGCCAGCGTCTGACCCGCTGCAAGCGCAAAGGAGAGGTCGCCAAGGGCCGCGCCGCTGGACTGAACGCCGTCCGGCGCTTCCGTTTCGTAGCTGAAGGTGACGTCGTCGAATTCCACGCGGCCCCGCATCGCTTCGGCATAGCCCCCCACATTGCGGTCCACGGCCCGTTCGTCCTCCATCAGCGCCAAAACGCGGCGGGCGCTGGAAACGCCCGAGGAGAGCTGGGAATAGGCCAGCAGCGAGGTGAAGACCGGAAAGCCGTAGAGTGACATCAGCCCCTGATAGGCGACCACGGCGCCCAACGTGATGCTCCCCGACCGATAGAGGGCGACCGAATGCAAGAGTGCGGTCGCTTGGGCGATGCCGAGCAGCAGCAGCGGCAAGAAGCGGGCCTCCAATTCGCCCTGCGCCACAAACGCGTTGCGGACCGCGGCGGTGAAGCGCTCGAAGCGGCCGATCTCGCGTGGTTCCTGCACCGCGCCCTTCACGGTTGCGATCCCCTCGATGGCTTGGGTCAGCACGCTGTTCATCCGTCCGAAGCTTTCGCGCACCTCGCTGGTGACGACGTTGAGCTGGCCGAGGTAGCGGCGCAGTACCAGCGCGTAGGCGACGGTGAACCAGATCGGCGTCAGCAAGAGGGCGGGGTGGTAGGCGGGCGCAAACAGGAGGGGTTGGATCAGGAACATGCCGGAGCCGATCACCAAATTGAGACCGGGGGTGATCATCAGGGCCAGTTCGTGGACATCGTTGGTGGCACGGGCCATCATCTCGCCACTGGGGTAGGAATCGTGGAACTGCATGCTTTTGCCGAGCAGCACGCCGTACAGCTCGTCCCGCGCGTCCCGTTCCAGCCGCTGGCCGAGCAGCTCGCTGCCGAAATTGCGCCCCAATTGAAGGACACTCCGCACCAGTTGGCTGATCACCAGCCAGACGCAGGCCATGACAAGGCCGCGGATGTCGGGGGTGGCACGGTTAATCGCGTCGAAGGCTTGGCCGCTGTAGACGGAGAGCATCGCGGCCAGTGCGCCGTTGCCGTAGGCGCCGATCAGCACCATCAGGATGGGGATTTTCTGCCGCCGAAGGTGGGAGATGATCCAGCGCACCGGCCCGCGCCGATCGCTCTCCCACGGGTGCGAAACGACGAATTCGCTCGTCGCACCCCGTCCATTGAGGGAGGGAGTTGTCATGGGTAACGCCTTGTCGTACTATCATCATAGCTATTTGCATGCAAGGGGATAAGCGTAGCGGGATGTAGCGGAATGGCAAGCGTCCGACCCATGAAGTGGCATCATACATCTTCGCCCAGGTTCGTTGCAAGGGCCGCCACATTGACGATCGGCCGCCACCCATGTCAATCCCAGCGGAGATTTTTTGCCCCCAAAAGCGCTCGCTTCTCACGTTCGCCTGATGTACCATGCGACGAAGGGTGGAGAGACGGGATCAGTGAGCGCGGCTTGAACCAACCCTCACCGATCATGAGCGGTCGCGGCTCCTCGTTGCGGAGCAGTTGTTGGTCGAGCAAGCCGCTTCGTTTCACCAAACGCTCACCCGATTCAGGAATCTCGCCGACTATCGCATGGCTCATGATGTGCCACCCGCGCGGTGGTGGTGGTATTGGGAGGTGCTGAGTGAACTTTCCCTTGAACAGCCAGCGATGTCCGTCCTATGTCATGGCGAGGGTAACAAGCCCCTAGTCATCCCTTTGCGCTCACTTCGTGGCCCCCGCGCCGGGCCACGCCCTGCCGCGTGGAGAATCGCTGAATCGACAAGGCAAAAGCACCGTTCCGCACGCGGCCCGGCGTGGTGGCCCGGCGCCAAGGCGTGGCAAGATTCGGAGAATACATCATGAGGAAAAGAAGAAGAAGTGGCTTCGGCCATGGGGAACCGCGCTATCACCTTGCGTTCAACCCCTACCCGTCGCAACGTTTTACCAAATGTCCCCACTGCAGGGCAAACACTGGGCAGCGAAAGCTGCCGCTTCTAATCCACATCGACCAGGCGCAGATGGTGGCACTCAACTACACCAACCGCTACTGCAAGCACTGTGATCTGCTAATCGCCCACAAAGACGAAGTCGAATCGTTGCTGACCGATCTCTTCGCGTCCGCAGCGCCAGAACTCGTGGGCAACGACTACCTCATTTTCGCCACGATGGAGAAGAATGCATGGCGCGACAACATGCACTCGCCACGCGCTCCAATGGAGATGCTGGATCATATCCATGATTTCAAGAGCTACACCGAGCTGCGAATGACGCGGGGAGGCTGGTATCCAGAAGGCGTTGAACCACCAGAATGGACACCGCCCGCCTCCGAACGGTGGGTAAAAGAGAAGTAAGCCACGCGATGGGGCACGGTGGCCCGATCCTGCAGGGTGGTGATCCACAACAGGCCAAACGTTATGGACGACCCGCCGTGGTCGACCCTGCGACAGAAGCGGCTTTGTGACTACCCTCTGATGACGCAGAACCGCTGTTTTCGCCCCTCAATTTCGTTAATATGGGCTCAATAATGCCCGCACCAAAAGACCAAGGAGTGGAACCACCGTGAACAGAGAGATTCTCATCCATCTATTCGAACACAACGCATGGGCCAACCAGCAGATCGTTGACGGCTGCCTCGCGCTCAGCGATGCGCAGCTCGATGCGAAGCCTGCCTCCGCCACCATGGGGACGATTCGAGAGACGTTGCTCCATATCGCCTTTGCCCAACAACGCTACCTCAGCTACTTGACCGAACCGGACGCGGCCCGTCGTGCCACCGTCGCCCACGTCGACTGGGCGACGGTCGGCCCCTCCCTCGCGGCCAGCAGCCAGCGGTTAGTGGCCCTGCTGCAACAGGAACGGTCCCGAGCGACGATCGAGACCGTAGATCAGCATCGGGTCGAACCGCGGGTGATCTGGCTGCAAGCGATCAACCACGCCACCGAACATCGGGAGCAGATCAAGAGCATGATGAGCGCGCTCGGTATCGAGCCGCCCGCCATCGACGGCTGGGATTTTGGCTTCGTTACCGGGGCACTGCGGCCCGTGCCGAGTGAGTAAGCGGTGATCATCCTTGAGAGTGAGCGCTTGATTCTACGCCACCAGCGGCTCGACGATCTGGAGGCGCTCTTCGCGCTCTATGCCGACCCCGACCTGCGACGCTACATCCCCGATGCGCCCACCACCCTTGAGGAAACGCGCGAAGAGTTGGCCTGGCACCAGCACGGCCACGCCACGCGGCCCGAATTGGGGCTGTGGGCCACGATCCTGAAGGCAGATGGGACGTACCTCGGTCGCTGCGGCCTGCTGCCGTGGACACTCGATGGCCGAGAGGAGGTCGAAGTGGCGTTCTTGATCGCCAAATCCCACTGGGGCCGGGGCTTAGCGACGGAAGCGGCGCGGGCGATCCGCGACTACGCCTTCACGACCCTCGGCTTGCAACGGCTGATCTGCCTGATCGATCCCGCCAACCGTGGCTCGATCCGCGTCGCCGAGAAGATCGGCATGACTTTTGAGCGCGCAGGGGAGGATGAGATGGGGCCGTTCTTGATCTATGCGATGGCGCGGAACTAGCGAATAGCGACTGGGTGGCTTTGATTTCAAGGAGTGCCATGCCGCCCATGCACAATTCCCCATCTTCATTCCCCGTGGTGCGCGAAGCGAGAACCGTCCCCCACCAAAAAGCCCCCGCCGGATGGCGAGGGCTTTGAATTTTGGAGCGACGGGTCGGCTTAGTACATGCCGCCCATGCCACCCGGGCCGCCAGCGGGCATCGCGGGGGTTTCTTCCGGGATGTCCGTGACGAGCGCTTCGGTGGTCAGAATCATCGAGGCGATCGAGGCCGCGTTTTCCAGCGCCGAGCGCGTCACCTTGGCCGGATCGATGATCCCTTCCGAGATCATGTCGACATATTCGCCCGAAAGGACGTTGTAGCCGAGGTACTCGTTGCCTTCTTCGGCTTGGCGGCGGCGAATCTCTTCGGCCACCACGGCACCGTCGGTCCCCGCGTTCTTCGCCAGTTGGCGCAGCGGCTCTTCCAACGCGCGGAAGAGGATTTTGGCACCGATCAGTTGGTCCCCCTCAAGGCTGAGGCCACCGCGGATCGCTTCGCGGGCGCGCAGCAGGGCCACCCCACCACCGGGCACCACCCCTTCTTCCACCGCGGCACGGGTCGCGCGGAGCGCATCCTCGACGCGGTGCTTCTTCTCTTTCAGTTCGGTCTCGGTGGCGGCACCGACACGGACGATGGCCACCCCACCACTCAGCTTGGCGAGTCGCTCTTGCAGCTTCTCGCGGTCGTAATCGCTGGTGGTCGTTTCGATTTGCGCCTTGATCTGGTTGACGCGGCTCTTGATGTCGTCCCCGTTGCCCGCGCCGTCGATGATCGTGGTGTCGTCCTTGGTGATGACGACCTTGTCGGCACGACCCAGGTCGGCCAGCGTGGTGCTGTCCAGCTTGCGACCCATCTCTTCGGTGATGACTTGACCCCCGGTCAGGATCGCGATGTCTTGCAACATGGCCTTGCGGCGATCACCGAAGCCCGGCGCCTTGACCGCGACCACGTTGAAGGTGCCACGCAGCTTGTTGAGCACCAACGTCGCCAGCGCTTCGCCGTCGATATCTTCGGCGATGATGACGAGGTTGCGGCTACCACTTTGGATCAGCTTCTCCAGCACCGGCACGATATCTTGGGCGCTGCTGATCTTCTTGTCGTGGATCAAGATGTAGGGATTCTCCAGAACGGCTTCCATGCGGTCGGCGTCGGTGACGAAGTAGGGGCTGATGTAGCCGCGGTCGAACTGCATCCCTTCCACGAAATCTTGCTCGAAGTCGAGGCCACGGGATTCTTCAACCGTGATCACACCATCCTTGCCGACCTTGTCCATCACATCGGCCAGCATGTCGCCGATGGCGCGGTCGCCCGCCGAAATCGCACCGATCTGCGCGATCTCTTCCTTATCTTGGATCTGCTTCGCCATGTTGAGGATTTCTTCCACCACGGCGCGGGTCGCTTCGTCCAAACCACGCTTGATCAGCATCGGGTTGCTGCCCGCGGCCACGTTGCGCAGCCCTTCGTTCACGATGGCCTGCGCCAACACGATCGAGGTCGTCGTCCCGTCACCGGCCACGTCGTCGGTCTTGGTGGCGGCCTGCTTCAGCAGTTGGGCGCCCATGTTGGCGAACGGCTCTTCCAGCTCGATCTCTTTGGCGACCGTCACACCGTCGTGCGTGACCGTGGGCGAACCGAACTTCTTGTCGATCGCCACGTTGCGGCCCTTGGGTCCGAGGGTGGTCTTGACGGCGTTGGCCAGCGTGTCCACGCCCTCTTTCAGCTCGTTGCGGGCGCTTTGCGCAAAACGAATTTGCTTAGCCATATTTGCTATTGCCTCCTAAATGGTGGGGTTCTGTCTTGTCTGTTGCACTATCTAAAGATGATCGGCTTACTGCACCACGGCGAGGATGTCGTTCTCTTTCAGAATCAACACCTTGCGATCACCATCCAACTTGAACTCTGTCCCGGCATACTTGGCATAGATCACGCGGTCGCCTTCGTTGACATCCAGCGCTTGGCGGCTGCCATTGTCACTGACCTTGCCCGGACCGACAGCGATCACGGTACCTTCTTGCGGCTTCTCTTTGGCCGTGTCGGGCAGAATGATGCCACTGGCGGTGGTCTCTTCGCGCTCGTTCGGCTCCACGATCACGCGGTCACCCAGCGGTTTCAGGTTGACTGCCATAGGGGGATTACCTCCTGCTTAAATTGGATTGAAACGGTTTTTCTGACATCTTTTTAGCACTCGAAAGTATCGAGTGCCAATCTGTGCGCTATTATAACGAACCGTAGTGCAGAAGGCAAATTAACAACAGAGCGCGAAGATCGGCCCCCCTTAACCTAGGGGGGAGAGGAGGGTGCGCTTCGCGGGAATTCGCGCTTTTACGCCGTTTTTCGGGGCGATTCGTGGGCAAATCGCGCAGGGCGGTTAGGGGGACGGCGGTGGTTTGGAGCGATGGGGTGCGGCCCCATTATCAGAGAGGATGGGGGCAATGTTGGCAGAGCGCGGGGATGACTGCCAACGATAAACACCCACCACGGCATGTGATGGGTGTTTATGTCGGACTGGGGGACCAAGATTCGAACTTGGACTAACGGTTCCAAAGACCGCTGTACTGCCATTATACTATCCCCCATCGGTCGACCCGATGGATGGCACATCAAAAGCGGGCGATGAGATTCGAACTCACGACCTTCTCCTTGGCAAGGAGACGTTCTACCACTGAACTACGCCCGCATGCAACAATCTGTTAGGTTGCCAAACAGGGGCGCCAGGATTCGAACCCGAACTTTCGGTTTTGGAGACCGACGTGCTACCGTTGACACCACGCCCCTTTGCAAAAGCGACAAGTATCATACTTATCCGTACTCTGTCTGTCAAATAGCGCGAGAGGCGTGGGGGGTTACGCTCGAGGGGAGCGACCCAAACGTTTACAGCCTTTATCGGCCCGTGCCGGGTGGCGTCCGCCGTCTCCAACAGGGCATGTCTACCCATGGCCCCCCGGATGATCCCCTAGCTCGCCCAGCTCCCTCAGCCCCTTCGGCGATCGAGCGGCCTCCACAGCCCACGCTCATCCCGTCCCACGTATTCGATCTTTTCGAAGGGCCATGCACGCTCCAGCCAGTCAGAGACGGTGCGAAACAGAATCGGATCTAATCCGCGCTCATACTCACTCTGGCGGACCCACATATGGACCCGCGCGTCCGCCTTCCCGTCGCGTGCGGGATTGATGTATAGACAGCCAAGACAGCGGCCTTCGTCGAGCGTGACCACCGTATAGGCAAAGGCCTCGCGCCGCTCGAACTCCGCTTGATGTTCCGCGAGATCGCGCAGATTCTCCTCCCAGCTAAAGGTCGGAGTGGGCCACCCCTGCCCAAACATCCTATTCAAGAGCGTCACGCTCTCCATCACGGCTTCGTAATCCTTGTCCACATCCGTGGTGGCGAGCATCCGCAGGCGAAAGCGCCCTGTTTCATAAACGATCGGCACGGTGAAATCCGCAGGCACCAGAGACGGCGTGGACATGGCGTTGATGCTCCCATTCTCATCCGTCGTAAACGACAGCGATTTCGGCTGCCCCTACACGTTCAGCCGATACCCCACGCCACGCACCGTCTGCAACAGTTTTGGCTTGCTGGGGTTCGCCTCGATCAGCTCGCGCAGCCAACGGATATGGACATCCAACGTCCGCGTATCTTCCATAAAGGTGGTCTGCCAGACATGGCGCATCAACTCGTTGCGGCTGACCGTTTGGCCCGGATGGTGCATGAAGTAACGGAGCAACGCGAAGAGCTTGGGGGTGAGTCGTTGGGCTTCGTTGTCGGCCAGCGTCGAAATGACCGTGCGCTGGCGCAGATCGAGCGTCAACGACCCTTCAACGATGCGGCGCGGGTAGTCCAGCGCATCCCGAACACTCGCTTGCAGTTGGCTGGAAGAAAAGGGGCGCTTCAGGGCGTGCGTATGGGCAAAGCGCTGCAGGCGGGTCTCTTCACGGACCAGCAGCAGAATCGGCACGTCGATCACACGGCGCAGCGTGACGGAAAGCGCATCGGAGCGGACCCGCTCGCTGCTGTCGTCCAGCACGATCAGATCCGGCATCTCTTGGCGGGCATGGCGCAGCGCGGTCCGCCGATTGCGCGCCAAAAGGGTGCGGCAATCCAGTTCGGCGACCATCTGTTGGAGGGAGTCGAGCACCGTCTTCCGCGAGGCGATCAAAAGCACGCAGCCCCCCTCATACCCCCCCTTACTCGGTGCCACAACAGCTACTGCGCCAACTCGGCGACGGTCACCCCATCGCCCCCTTCCATCGCATCCCCCTGGCGATAGCGACTGACCAGCGGGTGGCGGCGCAGCTCGTCGCGCACCGCACGCCGCAGCGCCCCCGTCCCCTTGCCGTGGATGATTCGCACCCGTGGCAGGCCGCTCACAAAGGCCTCGTCGAGGTAGCGATCAAGGGCGGGTAGCACCTCTTCGACCCGCTGACCGCGCAGATCGACCTCCATGCCTGGGCTTTCTACACGGGGGAGCGAGATCGCCGCCCCCTCGCGCCGTTTGACCTTCGCCCCTTCCGGCGCTTTCGGGCCACCGGCGGCTCGCAGTTCCAGTTCGCTGAGCGCGGCACGCACGCGGAAGCTGCCCGCCTGCACCTCCGCCTCGTCGCCGCTCAGCGCGACGATTTCGCCGGTCCGGTCCAAGCTGGGAACCCAGACCAGATCCCCTTCTTGCAACGGACGCTGCGCCACCCGTTGGGCCGCCCCACGTTGCGGCACGAGTTCGGAAATGGGGCGCAGCTCGCTTTCCAACTGCGCCAACAGGTCGCGGATCGAGGTCAAATCTTCCTGTTTGCCGCCGAAGCGCTCCATGCGGCGCGTGATTTCGCGCAGTTGCTCCTGCACCCCTTCCAGCTCTCGCTGCGCCTCGGCCCGCGTCTGGTTGATGACCACCCGCCGATCCTGCTCGATGCGGGCCATCCGCTCGCGCAGGTCGTCGCGCAACTGCTCGCTCTCACGGCGATCCTTCTCCGCCAGCCGACGGTCGATGCGGGCCGATTCCTGCGATTGACGGATATCTTCCAACATCTCGTCCACTTCCAGCGCATCCCCTGCGACGAAGGTGCGCGCCTGTCGCAGGATCTCTTGTGGCAGGCCGAGCCGTTCCGCGATCGCGAGGGCGTTGGAGCGGCCGGGCAGGCCGATCATCAGCCGATAGGTCGGGCTGAGGGTGTCGAGGTCGAATTCGACCGAGGCGTTGCGAATGCCGTCCGTGCTGTGGGCGTAGACCTTCAGGTCGGAATAGTGTGTGGCCACACAGGCGGTGATGCGGTTGTCCAAAAAGAAATCGAGGAGGGCGCGTGCAAGGGCCGACCCTTCGACCGGATCGGTGCCGGCCCCGACCTCGTCCAGCAGGACGAGCGACTGGTCGGTCGCATTCTCAAGGATGCGCGTGATGTTGGCGAGGTGGGAAGAAAAGGTCGACAGACTCTGCTCGATCGACTGCTCGTCGCCGATGTCGGCGAAGATCGCATCGAAAACGGGCAGGCGCGAGCCGTCGGCGGCGGGGATATGCAGCCCACATTGGGCCATCAGCGCCATCAGCCCAATATTTTTCAGCGTGACCGTTTTACCGCCGGTGTTGGGGCCGGTGATGACCAGCAACCGGAAATCAGGGCCGATATAAATATCGCTCGGCACGACGGTGTCGGGGTGAAGCAAGGGGTGACGGGCCTGCAGCAGTTCGATGTAAGGCCGCTCGCCACCGCCCTCCACATCGGTCAGCAGGGGTTCGCGTCCCTTGATCTGGAAGGCGTAGTTGGCCTTCGCGAAATTCAGGTCGAGCTCGGCCAGCGCGCCGACCGTCTGATCGATCTCGTGCGCCGCGTCGCCGACCATCCCGGACAGTTCGCGGAGGATGCGTTCGATCTCATGGTCGACTTGGATCTGCAGCTCACGCCACTTGTTGTTCAGCTCCAGCGTTTCGAGCGGCTCGATGAAGACCGTCGCGCCGGAGGCCGATTGATCGTGGACCACCCCGGGGATGCGGGTTTTGGCTTCGATGCGCACCGGGATGACGTAGCGGCCCGCCCGCTGGGTGATGATCGCCTCTTGCAGATGTTGGGCGCTGTCGGAGCTGATCAGCCGCTGCAGCCGCTCCATCAGTCGACCGTGTGCGCTTTCCGTTTCGCGGCGCAGGCGGCGCAGGGTGGGGCTGGCCTCGTCCCGTACCTCGCCATCCTCGTCGATCGCGTTGCCGATCACGTCGATCAGGGCGGCGTTGGGGTCGATGGCTTCCGCGAGGGTGGCGAGCAACGGATAGCTATGTCGGACACGGAGCAAGTGGTTGCTGAGCCGACGGCCCGCCACCAACGTGTCCCGAATCGAGAGCAGTTGGTGGGGCTGCAGGATCGCGGATTTTGCCGCTTGCTGGGCCAGCGGTCGCACGTCCCGCGCCCCGCCCACCGTCAGGTCGGGCTTGTTGCTGAGCAGCGTCTTGGCCTCGCTGGTACGTTGCAAGCGCGCAGCCACCTCGTCGTAATCGGCGCTGGGCTGCAAGGCATGCGCCAGCGCTTCGCTCGCCGAAAAGGCACAGTGGGCGGCAAGGCGATCGAGGATTTTGGGCAGTTCGAGCGTGTCGGTTGATTTGGAATCCATCGCGGTTAGGGTGCTGGTACTCAGATGGGTGGTGTTGGATGTGGGTAATGGGCGGGGCAGGTTGGACCGTTGGGATGACGGCGCAAAGTACAATGTGGCGAAGCAATGAAGAGGCGATGTATCCGATTCTCGATTCTCAATACTTGCGCCGCACGCGCCCCACAACGGTGGACATGGTGGCTCTTGCAAACATGAAACCCGTCACACAGAAAAGAATCCCCAAAGAGACGAAGACGGGAACCCCCGCTGTCCGCCACGGATCCAATATCGAGGTCAGCCCCAAGGCGTAGAGGAAGGTCAACATGATCAGAACGATCCCCGTGAAAAACATCAAGAAGCCCATCCAATCATCCACCGCCATGCCCACGAATGTCTCGGCCAGCTCAGAGCTGCGACGATTGAAAAGAAAGCCCACGACACAAAGCAGATAGCCGATCCCCATGAACAGGGCCATCGACGTGTCATCCAGCAACTCAGCGATGGACAACGCATCAGCAATCGTAACCGAGAGCATGATATAGCCAAGCAAGTAGAGTACGACACCGAATATGCGTTCCATAGGGTCTCCTCCCGCGATCTAGCAAGGGGGTCATTATACTTAACGCCGTCAGATATGACCATTTGTGAGTGTTGGAGTGGGTGTACGCACGATTTGTGAGTTTGATGAGTTTGATGAGTTTAATGAGTTTGATGAGTTTGATGAGTTTAATGAGTTTAATGAGTTTGGTGAGTTTGGTGAGGTTTGGAGCTATTTTGGTGCAAGGGGCAAGGGGCAAGAGCGAATTGTTTTAGTGCTTCTACGTGCGCAGCCTCTCTTGCCTGTTGGGCTTGCCCTGAGCGGAGCGTTCGCGCAGCGGTCCGAAGGACTAGGGTTTTGCGTTCTGCGTTAAATGCTCTGCGTTAAATGCTCTGCGTTGCCGTTCGGTTCTGCGTTGCCGTTCAAAGCTGTGGTATACTTGGCGTTCGCAATTGAGGTTTGACGGTGAGACACGATCATGAAGATGAGTGAGTTGGAAAAGAGTCTGGAGAGTAGCGAGCGCGGCGCCTATGTCTCGCGGATGTTCGACCGGATCGCGCCCCGCTACGATTTGATGAACCGCCTGATGAGCCTGGGCCAAGATCAGCGCTGGCGACGCCGTATGGCAACGCTGGCCGCGCTGCCCCCCGCCGGTTGGGCGTTGGATTTGGCCACGGGAACCGGCGACGTGGCCGCGGCGCTCTTGCAGCGGGATCCCAGCGCCCATGTCGTGGGGGCCGACTTCGCGGTCGAGATGATGCGCGTCGGCCAGCAGAAGGGGCAGAACGGCCCGATCACCTTTATGGCGGCCGATGGCCTGGCCCTGCCCTTCGCCGACCAGTCCTTCGATGCGGTGCTCCACGCCTTCTTGATGCGCAACATCGCCGACATTCGCGCGGGCTTTCGGGAACAGTGGCGGGTGCTGAAGCCGGGCGGGACGGTCGTCTGCCTCGAAATCGTCGGCCCGGCGGCGGGCTGGACCCGAACGCTCTACCATCTCTTCTTCGAGCGGATCGTGCCGCAGCTTGGCAAAGTGGTTTCCGGCGACCGGATGGCCTACAGTTACCTGCCCCAATCGGTGCTACGATTCCCCGACCCGGAGCGCCTCAGCCGCCTGATGGCCGATGAGGGCTTCATCGACGTGCGATACGAACGGCTCATGCTCGGTTCGATCGCCATTCACAGTGCTCGCAAAGCCGAATAAGGACAATTCATGGGATTTTTCGATTTTCTGAAGAAGGCCGTACCCGTCGGCCCCAAAAGCTACGACCGCGCGGCGCTGATCGCCATGCTGGACGAAAATGCCAAAACCTCGGCCCCGCTGGTGCTGCGCGGGGTTGAGATGAAGGGCATCGACCTGAGCGGCCTCGATCTGAGCGGGGCCGATTTCAGCGAATGTGATCTGAGCGGGGCCAACTTCAGCGGGGCGACGCTGCGCAGCGTACAGGTGCGCCGCGCCAACCTGCAGAACGCCTCGCTGCGGGAGGCCGATCTGACCGGCTCCGATTGGGCGCAGTCCAACCTGCGCGCCGCCGATCTGACCGACGCCAACCTCACCGGCACGAACCTCTTTGCCTGCAAATTGGAGGGGGCGAAATGGCAGGGCGTGACCTTCGAGAACACGGTGCTGAGCGGGGCGTTGCTCCCGGGCACCAATTTCGAAGGGGTGACCTTTGCGGGGCGGCTGGATGGCGTGGATATGAAGATGGAGGGCGGGATTCTGCGCCATGCGATCTTGGACAACGCGATTCTGACGGGCGCGGTGCTGAACGATGCCGATCTCAGTGGGGCGTCGATGCGGGGGGCGCAGGCCGCCTGCGCGATGCGCAACGCCACGGTGCGCAACGTCGATTTCACCAACGCCAGCCTGCGCTACGGCGATGCTGCGGGCGCCGACCTGACCGGGTCGATCTTCGACGGGGCCGACGTGGAAGGTCTCAATGTGGAAGGGGCCACGCTCCCCGACGACTTCCCCGCGTAGGGCGCGGCAAAAGCGACGACGGAACGGCACAGGGCGACCCCATGGGGTCGCCCTGTGTGTTGCGTTGGGATTCCCGCGTGGGGCGCGGTGTTTAGCTGAGCAGTGCCGCGAAGAGGCTCATTACCATCACCAGCACGATCACGATACTGAATACGATGAATGCCGTCCGCCGCCAATCGGTGCGCCGTGGCGCGCCCCCGTAGCGACTCCCTCGTTTACGCGTCATTGTCTCCTCCGAACTTCTCTCTCCTTGATTGATTGCGGCTAGTGTACCACAGCGCCGCCAGCGGCTGAAACGGCAACGGTAACGGCAACGCAGAACATTTAACGCAGAGCATTTAACGCAGAACAGAACGGCGACGGCAACGCACAACCCTAGTCCTTCGGACCGCTGCGCGAACGCTCCGCTCAGAGCAGGCCCGGCAGCCAAGAGAGGCTGCGCACGTAGAAGCGCCAAAACAATTCGCTTTTGCCCCTTGCACCTTGCACCTTGCACCAAGATTGCTCCAAAACTCATCAAACTCATTAAACTCATTAAACTCATCAAACTCACCAAACTCATCAAACTCACCAAACTCACCAAACTCACCAAACTCTGCTACAATGCCGCCTTCATGCAACGAATCCACGAGAATTGAAACAATGAGCAATTTTCCCGCAACCAGCAGCTTCCGATCGGTGCCGAAGACGGGCGTGATTTACGTGATGCATCGGGCCAACGCGCTCGGCTTCAGCTACGGCGATCCGGCGTGGGCCAACTTGGGCCAAGGGTCGCCCGAGACGGGGCCGCTGCCCGACGCCCCGCCCCGCGTCGATACGTTACACCTCGACCCGGCCAACCATCGCTACGGCCCGGTGCAGGGGCAGCGGCCACTGCGCCAAGCCGTGGCCGATTTTTACAATCATCACTTCCGGCAGGGCATGGCATCGCAGTACACGTGGCGCAACGTCAGCATCGCGGGGGGTGGCCGGGTGGCGCTGACACGGCTGGCGGCGGCGCTGGGCGATGTCAACATGGGCCATTTCCTGCCCGACTACACCGCCTACGAGGAGCTGTTGGCGACCTTCAAATCTTTCGTGCCGATCCCGATCCTGCTCAGCAGCCGCGAGCAGTTCCGCATTGCACCGCCGATGCTCGAACGGGAGATCGTGGGGCGCGGGCTGTCGGCGTTGCTGGCCAGCAACCCCTGCAACCCCACCGGGCAGTTGGTGGAGGGCAACGAGTTGGCGGAGTGGGTGCGGATCGCCCGCGACAACCGCTGCACCATGATCCTCGACGAGTTCTACTCCCATTACATCTACACCGAGAACGACGGCGAAGGGCCGAAGATGGTCTCGGCAGCCGCCTTTGTGGAGGATGTGAACGAGGATCCGATCATCATCGTCGATGGGCTGACGAAGAACTGGCGCTACCCGGGCTGGCGCGTCAGTTGGACGGTCGGCCCCGAAGAAGTGATCGAAACGGTGGCGAGTGCAGGCTCCTTCCTCGACGGCGGCGCCAACAACCCCTTCCAACATCAGGTGGTGCCGCTGCTGTCGTCGGGGGTGGCGCTGCAAGAGACGGTGGCCGTGCAGGCCACCTTCCGCCAGAAACGGGACTACATGCTGACGCGGTTGGACGAGATGGGGATCGTGGTGCCGCAGCCGCCGCAGGGGACCTTCTACTGCTGGGCCGATCTGAGCCAACTGCCCGCCCCGCTCAACGACGGGATGCAATTCTTCGAAGCGGCGCTACAGGAGCGGGTCATCACCGTCCCGGGCGTCTTCTTCGACGTCAATCCGGGCAAACGGCGCAGCAATGCACGCTATCAGCACTTCGTACGGCTGAGCTTCGGCCCCGAAATGGCCCAGCTTGAACGCGGTCTCGATGGCCTGGCGCGTCTCGTCGCCAAACAGGGCAGCGCCGCGCCCCATGCCAATGGGCGGGCAAAGGTCGGGGCGATGCGATAGTCCCCCTTCGGCGACCCCACACCACGGTACAACCCTCTCTCGAAGCTGAGAGAGGGTTGTTTGTTTGGCGCGAGCGCGATAAAGGTGGGCGCCATGGGTCGCTTGCCCCTCTTCTTCCAACAGTTCCCATTTCGCGGACTGTACCATACGAACGCTTCACCCACGCCTTCCCCATCTTGCCATCCTGCGTCCCCGATCCCGCCATGCAACGGGCTGTACCGGCGCGTCAGCCGCATGGCTCTGTGTCGAAGGTGGCTGGCCCAACAGACAAAGATAGAAGCGTAGTCTGACCATGGGGCATGTAGGGGCGGGCCTTGTGCCTGCGCTAGTCGATACGACTGTCGCGTCGCCGTTTAGTCTGACCATGGGCATGTAGGGGGGGGCCTTGTGCCCGCCCTCCACAACGGCCAGCAGACACTTTGGCGACCTATCCCCTCGCAAGGTCCACCGCCCCCGCTAACGCAAGCGCCCGTGTCGTGCGTCGACGTAGGGTGTTCGGGGAGCGGTCGTCACCCGACCACTCCGCCAACTGTGGGCGGTTCAGCAGCTGTACTCAAGCGTTGTCTAAGCCAAGCGTTTGCCGCCTTTTATCAGCCCGTGGCGTCTGGCGTGTCCAACAGTTCGGTTCAAGGATGGCCCCATGCCTGCTCTCCCCTAGATCCCTCAGCGCCTTCTTTTGGGGAATCGCGCTTCTCTAGAACGCGGCACCACTCGGGCGTACACCCCGGTTCAGCAGGGGGATGCGGGGGAATGATGTCCCCGCTTCGGCCGTCTCCACAAGCGGGAACCCACGGCCCGCGCAGAGGCACAAACAAGCAGGAGGTTGCGGGGGGCTGCTCCACACCTATTTCCGCCAGCGTGTACTAATACCAAATCGGATGGTTGATTGTGCAACGTAGATCAATGGTAACAGCAAAGAAGGGCCTGCGCAGGCAGGCCCATTGGCCGACAGGCCCTCCAGCGGGGATTTTAATCCCCGCCCCACGGTTACACCGTCAATTCCACATCCACATTTGTCTATGAGAATGGGTATAAGAGCGTGTTAATAAAGTTTTCGCGAGAAAGTGACGTGTTGCCAACGGCTTCTATCGGATTTCGCGCAAACATGGGCTTTTTATACTAAATCGAAGTGACGAGGTTTTATTAGACAGGGAGAGAACCACGCCTGGAATGCAACTCTACAAACTCTAATTGGTATTATACCAATTTGAATTGGAGGTAGTGCATTAATTAGGGAGAACCCGCCTCGATAATGCAACTCTGTCAATGCTATTTGGTATTATGCATCGAATTGCTCTATCCAACTGATGGTTACCGCAATTTCGCCTCCCATTGCGTCGAATTTATGCCGATCAACATCTCCACACAACACGACGGGAGCAAAATGCATCACTTTTGGATATTAGACTACACTTCTCGCGCATTTATTCACTAACAGCCTCTAACCTCTCATTTAGAACGTCATCTGGCCCAGCTCGCCGAAGCAACCTTGCAAGACCCTATTCAGATCGTGGAAATGGCGATCGCAGAGCGGTTGAGAGAGTTAAAAGTACAACTCTCGCAGTTCGCCCATTTTGACAGCCTAACGCGAAATGGGGACGTAGGAGGTCGGGCGGCATTCCAATCGCAAAGATAGCACAGAGCGTACGATCCGACGGATCAAGGGGAGAACCTTTCGGTTGACGAGGTGACGGACGTAGCCCCCTAACGCTAGGCGAGGCGGGCGGGCACAAGGCCCGCCCCTACACCGGCCACGCAAAACAAGGCGCGGGCACTGCAACATCGCGGCGCTGTAGGGACAACCCTTGCGGTTGCCCTTCGCAACAACCCTAGTACATGTGTGCGGAAGTCCCCATAAGGGTATTGCGTGGCTTCAGCGGGGGAATGAATTCCCCGCTCGTAGGCCGTTGGCCCCGCGTCCGCCTACGCGGACGCTCCGTTCTGATGGGGGTTGACCGTGATTCCCCCGCGCCCATTCCGCACGTGCCGACTCTGATCGTTGAAAACGAACGCAGATGCCTCGCCGCTCCTCCTACCCCCCAGCTCCGCCAGCTCCCCTAGCTCCCCTAGCTCCCTCAGAGGTGCACGATGAGGAGCTACGCGAGCTGCTGGGGGCGCTGGTGGGGGACGATTGGCTGCGCATTGGCCGACCCGGCGAGTGGCGTAGCGCGACCAAGTTGGACGAGCGGGTCGATCAGTATGAAATCTACAGCAATATCGGTCCGCAGACGCACCGCGCTGCGCCAGATTCTTCGCCTCCGCTCCCCTTCGGCTCAGAATGACAGCGGCGGGGCGTGGGGGCATCCCGTTTCTCGCTTGGCCCTCCATCCCCCTCCGCCGCAAACGGCGCGGCTCCGCTACGCGCCTTCCTCCCGAAGATCGGGAGGAAGGGGGCTGTTGGCGCGATGTTGCAGCAATGACGCTCGCGCCGCCTGAGCAACGGAAGGGTCAGAAATCGTTCGCCTCCGCTTCGCTTCGACCCGGCACACAGTCCCGTAGACGCGCCGCACTGCACCAGATTCTTCGCCTCCGCTCCCCTTCCGCTCAGAATGACAGGCAAGGTATAGCTGGCACGAGTGCTCGTTCAACGGCCTGTTCCCCCTACTCTGCATGTACTGAGCGGAGGCGAAGGGCGCCTCACTTCTCGTCCAAAACCGCCATTCCCCGTATAATCGACCCATCCCTTACAATCGACTTGCACCTTTGCCCAACCCAACTCATTAAACTCACAAAACTCATCAAACTCATTACCTTATTTTTGCGCAAAGGGAGGGCAATTCTATTCAGCTTTGCATAAACCATGCAAAGGGAGGGCAATTCTATTGCCAAAAGGCGCTAGAAACGCGCTGCGACGTAGTTTTGCAAGCAAATGAGCAACGCATCAGCATAGGGATGGGACGCAAGCAAATCGATTCGTTTGAGTTGTGTGCCCTCAAAATGGAGCCGTCCCGGAACAGCTAACAAATCGCGTACAATACGCTTGAGGCCCCAACCAGCAAAAGGCGAGTCGCTCAGCGCACGCTGCTGGAAATCGGCCAAGAGATTGTGCGCTAAATCGGTGAGTAAGATCAACCCTTTCTGCGCTTCAAAGCGCCGTTTACGACGCGCGGAGAGGTGGAGACCTTGCTTGTCAGCCCGAAATTGCTCGACCTCGGCCCCGCCGCGCTGATTGTAGCGCTGCATGAAGGCTTGTTTCGAAGCAAAGTGTAGGGTCGTGACGTAGTAGCTGTGTCCCAGACGGCCGTTTTTCAGGCAGCGCTTGACCATAACTCGGATCGGACGTGCCAGATCAAAGGTCGGCGTGACCCAGCCCAGCCAGCTCGTGGCATCGGCGCGATCCCAGCGCCTGACGCGACGGGCCAAGGCGTGGGCCCGTTTGCCCGAGTAGCCCTTGGCGATCACCTGGTAACCGCGCCCCAAGAGCCAACGCAGATTATCGTCCGTACCCGCGCCCCCATCGAGACGGTAGAGGGTGCGCTGCCGCGCCTGAGGCGCTAACTCAAATGAACTTTCGACGCCCAAGACCGCGTGGCGCAAACAGTGCAAAGTCAATTGATTCCCGGCAAAAAGTCCGGACCACAACGTTTCGTGGTAGTTGATCGCACTGACGCGCGCTAATTGGCGTAAGATACAGTTTTTTTGCCACTACTATACCCTTTGCGCCCCTTTTGCGCCTGTGGGCCGCAGGGTAAAGCGGACAAGTCGAAGTCTAATTCTAAAAAGGCGCGCCCATCATGGCGTCGGGTTTGGCTGGCACGCGCACTAATCTGACGCACGGCGTGCTCTAAATGCTCGAGATTCGATTGAGTTAGCGCATCGAGTCCGCGTGAGAGGGTGGACTGGTCGGCGAAGCGCTCGATTCGTTTGACTTGTGCTAAGTGGCGTTCAGGGCCCAGTTTGGTATTGACCAATGATAGATAGGGACAATCGGCTAAGATACTGATTAAGACCTGTTCTAGCTTCTCAGAGAGCGGATATTCACTGCCACGCTCCTCAGAGCTAACGGATGCTAGTGGTTTTAGGACATTTTCGGCCTCATAGTAGGCCAGCAACGCCGCCAGCGGCGCGTAACGGGTGTTGGTCAACTCGGCGGTATGATCGAATTGCAGGGGCATGATACCTCGTTTCTGGAGCGCTAAGTCAATTGAACTTTCCAGAAGGATGGTACACTTTCCCAATTTCAACTAACTAGGCCGCCCAAAATCGAATAGAAACCCGCTCCCTTTGCACCGCGCTGCCATTTTAGAATAGAAACCCCTTCCCTTTGCACCTTTTCCTGCAAAAATAAGGCATTAAACTCATTAAACTCACAAAACTCACAAAACTCATTGAACTCGCCCCTTGGAGCCGCCCTTTATGACAACCTCCCTCTCCCAGCGACACCCCCTCACCTGCCCCGACTGCGGCCTCGATTTCGACTTTGAGCTTTGGCGGGTGATTGACGTTGAGCAACGTCCCGACCTGCTGGCCCGCGTCCGTGACGGAAGCCTGCACGTTGCCACCTGCCCCAACGGCCACACGACCCTCGTCGACGCGCCGCTGCTGCTCTACCGTCCCTCCGCCGACCCGGCCCTGCTCTTTTCGCCCGCGCAACAAACGACCACCGAGCAAGACCAAGAGCAAGCGCAGAGCCTAGTGGCATGGCTGCGCGACGCGCTGGGCGACGCATGGCAGGCGGCATGGCTGGGCGATGGCTTGCGCGCTGTGCCACGGCCGCTGCTGGGCACAGCGTTGGATGAGGGCGTGGAGGCCGCGATGCAGCAGATGGCGGCGCAGAGGCAGGCCCAAATGCCAGCCGAGGTAAGAGAGATTTTGCAAGCGGCTGTCGAGAGCGGGATAACCATCACATCCCAAGAGGAGTTGGACGCATTCTTGCAGAGCCGGCCGGAGCTGATGGAGAAGCTGGCAGAAGCGATGGCAAGTGCGAATAGTGGGCCAACCGTACCGGCCGAATTTAGGGACGACCTGCAAGCAGCGCAGGAAGGCGAACAACACTACGTGCGGCGTGGTGAGGCGGCGGGGTTAGAGGAAGCGGCGCAGGCGTGGCAACGCATTGTAGAATCGCCACGCTTTGCAGAGAGCGATGAGCGCTTCCAACTGGCGGTGATGAATAATGCGGGCGGTATTTTCCTACGCCGCTATTGGCGCGGTGGTCAAATCGCCGATCTTGATCAGGCACTTGGCTTGTGGGAGCAGGCCGTGAGCCGCACCCGCAACGCCAACCCCGACTCGCCCGATCTGCCCGGATTCCTCAACAATCTGGGCAACGGTCTGCGCGACCGCTACGCCCGCCGCGGCAACGTCGCCGAACTCGACGGCGCGCTACAGGCCTATCACGAAGCCGTCGACCGCACCCGCAACGCCAACCCCGACTCGCCCGACCTGCCCGCGCGCCTCAACAACCTCGGCACCGGGCTACGCGACCGCTACGCCCGCAGCGGCAACGTCGCCGATCTCGACGAGGCCATCCGCGTCTACCAGCAAGCCGTGCAGCGCACCCCCGCCGACTCGCCCGACCTGCCCGCGCGCCTCAACAACCTCGGCAACGGGCTACGCGACCGCTACGCCCGCAGCGGCAACGTCGCCGATCTCGACAAGGCCGTTGCCCGCTACCGTCAGGCCTGTACCCGCGCGAGCGAAGTGAATCCTAGCCACGCCCTCACCACCAGTCAGCGCTGGGGACGTTGGTCCTCCGAACGGAGTGCCTGGGAAGAAGCAACCGAAGCCTTTGGCTACGGCATCCAAGCCATCGATCATCTATTCCGAATCCAACTGACCCGTGACGACAAAAGCAGTTGGCTCAAGGAGGCACAGGGCATTCACGGTCACGCCGCCTTTGCCCATGCCAAGCTGGGACAGGCGCAGCAGGCCGTCACGGCGCTGGAACGGGGCCGCGCCCGCATGGTGGGCGAAGCGCTGGCCCGCGACCGTGCCGATCTCTCGGCGCTGGAAGACGACCACGCCGAGCGTGTCACCGCCTACTACGCTGCTGTAGCACGGATACAAACGCTGCAAGACCCTAATGCCCCAATCACGGATCGCCTGGCAGCGGGCGAGGCGGCGCAACGGGCGATGGACGAGGCGATTCAGCGCATCCGCAGGGTCGACGGCTACGAGCGCTTTCTTGACGAACCGCGCTACGACGAGGTGCGGGCCGTGGTGCCGCAGGGGCAGCCGCTGCTCTACCTTGCCACCACCCCGCAGGGCAGCGTGGCGCTCCTCGTTCATACCGAGGCGGAGACGCCGGAAATCCTCTGGGGCGATCTGACCGAGGATCAGCTCAACGCCTATCTGCTCCGCCGCGACGCGGCGGGCAACGTGACCGGCGGCTACTTGGTCGGCCAGCTTGCCGACAGCGGCCAGTTGCGCGTCGCGCTGAACGATGAAGCGCTATCAACGATCGGCGCATCACTGCTGGCCCCCGTCAGCGACCGGTTGAAGGCGATCAGTGCTACCGGCGTCACCCTCATCGCCTCTGGTCGTTTGGGGCTGCTGCCGCTCCACGCCACGCCGTACGATGGCACGCGCACCCTGCTGGACGACTTCGACGTGGCCTACGCCCCCTCCGCGTTGGTGCTCGGCAGCTTGCAACGGGAAGCAACGCAGCGGCGCCACGCCCAGCCTTACGTCGTCGGCGTGGGCAACCCGCTGCCCGACCACGCCACGGCCCTTGCCGTGCAGCGCCGCTTGCAAGGCCAGCGCAAGGCCCTAGCTGCGTGGCAAGCCGCGCTGGGCCAGCGCCCCGCCACGGACAACGACGCGCAGGGCAGCGGGACAGCGGCGACTGTGGCGCGGTTGATCGCGCTCTGCGATGGCTCGCCCCACGCGCTGCTGCACGAAGGGCGGCTGCTACGGCAGGCCATCCTCGCAGCAGCAATCAACGGCCAAGCAGAGATCGCGCTGGCCCTCTGGCAGATCGCCGCGCAACTGCCCGCCAGCCTGCCCAACGCCCATGCCGAACTGAGCAGTGTCGGCACGCTTTTCGCCGCCGATCAGCAGTGGCTCTTCTACGAACAAGATGCCACGCTCGACGCGCTGTGGGCGGCGTTGCCCCACGCCACCGTCGCCCACTTTGCCTGTCACGGCCAATTCCGCGCCGACGCGCCGCTGGAATCGTCGCTGCTGCTGTCGGGCGAGGGGTTGACGGTGCAAAAGCTGCTCAATGACAGAGACGGGCGCTTGGCCAAGCTGCGGCTGGCCGTCCTCTCCGCCTGCCAAACCGCAATCACCGACATCCAGAATGTGCCGGACGAGATGGTGGGGCTGCCAGCGGGCTTCCTGCAAGCGGGCGTGCCCGCCGTCGTCGGCACGCTCTGGTCGGTGGCCGACCTCAGCACGGCGCTGCTGATGGTCCGCTTCCACGAGCTGCGCATCGGCGACGGCCTGTCCAGCGCCACCGCACTACGTCGGGCGCAGCAATGGCTCCGCGATTTGACGTTGGAAGGGCTGGCCACGTATTTGGCGGCGCATAAAGCATTGCTCGACGCCCAACGTGCGGGCGCGGGTCGGCGCATGGCAATCACGCTCTACAACCAAGGACAGGATTTCTTGATTGAAGAAGAGGAGAAACAACATCAGCCCAACCACCAGCCCTTCGCCGATCCTTATTTCTGGGCGGGTTTTGCCTACTATGGTCTGCTGGAAGGGAGCAATTGATGAGCGCGATCAATCCGACGATGGCGGCACTTTTCGCCACTTGGGAAGAGTTACCGGATCAAGTGGGCCAGCAATGGCAATCCCTCGAACCGAGGCTGCGGACCTTCAAAGATGCCTATGCCGACGCGGCGACCCACGAGGCCCGCGAATGGGTCGTGGCAGACATGCGCGACTATCTGAGCAAACATGCTCCCGCCCTTCTCGCCTTCCTTGTGCGGAAAGGCCAAGAGCTAACCAGCAGTGACACGCCCCGCTCATTCGGCGACCTCGGGTCGCTGGGCGGCCACGAATCGACACGGGGACCAACGCGCAGTTGGGAGACCTCGGACAACCAAGCGCCGTCCGAAGCGGCCCTGATGACCCGCTACACCGACATCGCATGTCCCAGCCGCGTGTCGATCAGCAAGCCGCGCTTCGTTGTGGTGGTGCGGCTCACCATCAGCCCGCAGGTCGGCAGCGCCGACATCCAGCGCGTCAGCGTTCAGGCCGATGTGCCGGTGACGGTGCGCCTTCGCGCGCCCGACTTCGATTGGCCGCCCGGCAGCGCCGCCGAGCAGGTGATCCACATGCCCGCCGACAGCGACAGCAACGCCGCGACCTTCGATCTGCGGCCACGCACCATCGGCCACTTCGGGCTGCGCGTCGACTTCATCCAGCGCGGTCAATACATCGGATCGGCCAGCGCCACGGTCGAGGTCACCTCGATCGAACAGCCCGCCGACGACAGCGTGCCCCGCACCTTCACTCCCCTGCACTTCCCCGATTACGGCGACACGCCGCCGCCCGACCGTGTGCTTTATGTCGATTACCATGCACCGAGCCAGCGGCTGCGCTTCGAGCTGGACGTGGCCGACGGGCCGACCCACTATTTTGAGCAGCCATTGACCGAAGCGCCGACCGCCTTCATGAATCGCTACTACGAGAACCTGAATCAACTCGTTTACGGTTACGATCCCGCCAGCAAAGCGTTGCTGAACGTCGACCAAGCGGTTGACGAAAACGAAATCGACGAATCGTGGGCCGAGATTGGCCGCACCTTGTGGCAAACGTTGATTCCCACACGGATGAAGGCGCTGTACGATGCGGAGCGGGCGCAGTGGCACGACAGCAGCCTGCTGATCGTCTCTTACGAGCCGACAATCCCGTGGGAGCTGATCCTTCCCTATGATCGCAATTGGCCCGGCAGCGGGGACGACGATGGCACATGGTGTGAAACGATGCGGCTCACCCGCTGGCTGCACAGCGACCAGCACCGCGAGGCGAACCCGCAAGGGCCGCCCGCCACGCTCTCCTTCGCACGCTACGGCGTGACGGCCCCGAGCTATAAGACGCTGAACAATCTGCCCTACACCCACCATGAAGCGAAGAAGTTAAGGAAGGTATTCAAGGAACAGGGCTTCACGGATGTCGGCCCAGAAGAGACATCGCGTCCGGCCATTCGCCGCTTCTTGCGCGAAGCTGACTACAACCTCTTTCACATTGCGGCACACGGAACCTTCTTGACGGCGGATGGCACGCCCGCCCCCGCCCTTCTTGCCGGGAACGCCGTCGCCCGATCATCGTGGCGCTTCTGGAAACGGGAGCAGATCGAAGCCGATCTACCGGTAGGGCCAGCTAGCTTCAATCACGGGCAAATCGAAAGGAAGCTGGCGTCGGAACGGCCCCTCTTCTTTTTCAATGCGTGCGAGGTGGGGCGGCTGGGCTGGGGGCTGACGGGGCTGGAGGGCTGGGCCGAGACGCTCGTCACAAAGGGAGCGTCCGCTTTCATCGGGCCGCTCTGGGTCGCTAACGACGCCTGTGCGTGCCAATTCAGCCTTGCCTTCTATGAAGCGATGTTGGCGGGCCAGACGTTGGCGGAGGCGACGCGGGCGGCGCGGCGCGCCGCCAAGCGGGCGGGCGAACCGACATGGCTCGCCTACAGCGTCTATGGCCACCCCAACGCGCGGCTCGCGGGGGCAGGGTAAGGCTGCCCCCGACATAGGCTCACCATAAGCGCTTTAGTCACCCAGTGTGACGAGGGCAGAGAAGGCCTCAACAGGAGGGGTTGCCATCGATTTCGGACGGTTCTCTTTGCGTTGCGTCAAAGCTCCCAGCTCAGTGCTACGCATCAGCACCCCCGTGGTTATTGAGGCGGGCAACCACAAGGGTTGCCCCTACCGCGCCGCGCTATTTCCTTGTTTTTCCCATTGCCCTGTAGGGGCGGGCCTTGTGCCCGCCCGCCTCGCCCATCAACCGTTGATTAATACGACGCTCTGGCGTTTTTCCCATTGCCCTGTAGGGGCGGGCCTTGTGCCCGCCCGCCTCGCCCATCAACAGTTGATTATGCGACGCTCTGGCGTTTTTTCCCATTGCCCTGTAGGGGCGGGCCTTGTGCCCGCCCGCCTCGCCCATCAACAGGTGATTGATGCGACGCTCTGGCGTTTTTCCCCACTGCCCTGTAGGGGCGGGCCTTGTGCCCGCCCGCTTCGCCCATCAACAGGTGATTGGTGCGACGCTCTGGCGTTTTTCCCATTGCCCTGTAGGGGCGGGCCTTGTGCCCGCCCGCCTCGCCCATCAACAGGTGATTGATGCGACGCTCTATCAACGCAAAGCGTCACCGCTTGCTATAAAGGCCACGTGATCGGCACGGCATTCGCCAATTTCACGTCAGAGAAAGCGGACTTGTTCGCGAGATGTCGCGGAAATGGAGCACGCCCTTCACGTTGCCCACATGGCCCGCAATTGCACCGCGCCGCCTTTTTGCAATGCGACCCATCGCACCCCACTGCGAGATTTCTCGTTTCGCGGAGTTCCTCTGAGGCAGCCCTCCACACGACATGACGTATGGGGGGCCGGATGTGTGCTCGTTCCCACGCTTGAACGCTTACGGCGACGTTCCGAGGGGGAGGAAGGAGCGGTAGATCGCTTGATACTGCCAGACGTCGGCGGTGGCGCGGTCGTCGCTGCGACCACCCACCACCAGCAGATAGGGGTCACGGGCGACGAGCGCCGCGTCGTCGGGGAGCGGAAGGTCGTCGGGGGTGGTGAGGGGCCGCCAGTCGCCCTGCGGCCCCCGCTCCAGCAGCGCCCCATCGTCGAGGAGGTACAGCGCCGTGCCGAGGGTGGCGCTGCGCGGGTGGGCGATGGGGTCGGGCAAGGGCGCTTCATCGCGAATCTCAGCGCTGAGTGGGTCGAAGTAGAGCACCTCGTCCAGCGCTGCGCCCTCGTCGCTCTGCCCCCCGACGATCACAATGCCATCTTCCAGCGCAGCCGCCGCGCTGTCGGTGCGGGGCGAGGGCAATTCACCAACGGGTTCCCAGCCGTCACTGCCCGCCGCCAGCCGATAGATCGTGGTCTGCGCCACCGTGCCATCGGTTCCCCCAAAAAGGAAGAGGTCACCCTCGAACGCCGCCACGGCGGCGCGTGCCAGCGGCGTGGGGAGCGGGATACCGCTCATCCACTCGTCGCCATCCGGATCGTACTGTTGCAGCTCCGCGACGACTGTGCCCGACGCATCCACCCCACCCACCACGACCAGTTGGCCGGACACCACCGCTGCCGCCGCATCGCCGACTGCGGTGGGCAGGGGGGCGGCCGGCTCCCAGCGGCCCACCGACTCGTCGTAGCGCCACATGTCGACGCTGAGCGAGTCGCCGTTGCGACCGCCGAGCAGCAGCAGGTCGCTCTGGGCGGTCAGCGCCCACGCGCCGCTGCGGGGCGCGGGCAACTTGGCTAGTGGTTCCCACCGCTGGGGGGCCACCGCGACGACGGTGGCGGGTTTGGCGGGCGCTTCGGCAGCGGGGGGGCGGAGCCACATCACAACGAGCAAGCCCAGCAGCACCAGCGACAGCGTGCCGAGCGCGATGCCCAGCCAGGGGGGCATCGTTCGGCGCGGGGGGGCAGCGTCGGCCCGCGCGGGCGGCAACGGGGTCGGCACGGCCTGCTCAACGGGTGGGCGCGGCCTGTCCAGCGCCTCCGCCGTGTGGGGCGATGGGGACGGCGTCGCCGTGGCGATGGAGTCCGCCTCGTCTTCCCCATCGTCGAGCGGCGGGACGCCGGTTTCGGGCGCACGCTCGTCCTCCATCAGCCCGTCCTGCAACGCCACCGCCACCGCCTCCGTCCGCGACGAGACGCCCATCTTTTCATAGATGTTGCGCAGATGGCTTTTGACCGTGTTGGGGCTGATATCCAGCGCTTTGGCGATCTGCCGATTGGTAGACCCCTTCACCAACTCGGTCAGGAGTTCGATTTCGCGGTCGCTCAGCGGGGGGGGGCTATCTTCCATCGGATGTCCTGGGGGATTCTCTCTCGACGGCAGATTATGACATGAGCTTAGTTGATGACCAAGCCATTTCAACGCAGAACGCAGAACGCAGATGAGAGCGGCTTGATTTTCAGGTGAGGGGCTATTGCGGTGGTTGCTGGCTGTTGGGGCGCGGGTGAACGCAGAGCAGTTAACGCAGAACGGGGATGAGAGCGGCTTGATTTTCAGGTAAGGGGCTATTGCGGTGGTTGCTGGCTGTTGGGGCGCTGGTGAACGCAGAGCAGTTAACGCAGAACGCAGATGAGAGCGGCTTGATTTTCAGGTAAGGGGCTATTGCGGTGGTTGCTGGCTGTTGGGGCGCTGGTGAATGCAGAGCAAACCCGTAGCGCTCAAGCGTTGAAGCAATCCGCCCATGCACCATGCACCATGCACCATGCACCATTCCGCCCAAACTCCCCACCCCACAAAATTTCCCAATCCGCCCTCTATCGCCTATCATGAATCGTACAAATGTGCGAATTTTCGGGGAGGATGAGGATGATTGACGCCCGTACGATTCTGGAACAACATGCCGTCACGTTGAGTGCGTTGCAACGTGGGGGACTGAAGCGAGGGGTGGGCCGCGCCCCCGACAGCGACGACGATCTGCTCGATTCGATTCAGGGCCACTGGGAAATGGAGCAGCGGCTGATCAAGCGCGTGCTGCGTGAATCGGGCGATGTCGAGGTGCAGTTGGCGACGATGCGGAGCCGAACGGAGGGGTTCATCGACAAATACCCCGAACGGCGCGGCTGGCAGGACCAAGAGGGCACCTTCTGGGATGCCCAGCGGGTGCTGGACGCGATCGACAAACTGACGGAAGAGATCGAGACACGTCAGGCCGAGGACGAGAGCTTCGACGATTTCGACGAGGCGTACTTCGAGGAATAAGCGATGAAAATCACCCTTGCCGATCGCAGCGCCTTCACCGCGGACGATGGCCATCGTGTGCGTGAGATGGTCGGCTTGCCGACGATGAACGTCGAGAAGTACAGCGTCGCGCACGTCGTGGCGCCCGCTGGCTCGACCGGCACCACGCGCGTCAACCAGTTCGACGAAATCTTGTTGGTCATCGCAGGTCGCGGAACTGCCACGCTGGATCATGCCGAGTACGAGCTTGGCCCGAACGATCTGCTCCTTTTGCCCGCCGGGACGCGCTATACCGTGAGTGCGGACGCGGCGGCTCCGCTGGAGATGTGGGCACTCTGTGTGCCAGCCTTTCGCCCCGAGTGGAGCCAGCAAGGGAGCGCGCGCCGCGATTGGCGCGACTACCAAACGCCGCGCGGCGCGGATCGCTTGCGCCCTTCGAATTCATAACCGGCGTCAACTGCGGAAAGCGTTCGTGATGGCGGCGGCGCTGCGCAGATAGAGCCGTCATGCGCTGAGGCGCACCACGGAGAATGAAAGTAACGCATGACGATGTGTGGGTGTGCTGCCTGGCAAAGCAGTGCCCTATCAACGGGGCAACCAAGGTCAGATGTTCTATGCCCCATTCTCCACGCCGTGGTTGTGGGGAGCGACCGTTAGACGGCGCGACGACGCTCACGAACCGGTTGATTTTCAGGGCGGAGTGCATGGCTCGTCGATAAGGTGCTTATGGACGTGATGTTGCACAGCGCCAAACCGAGCCGCGGATGAGCGGCTCATCGCCCAACCCAAGGCATCGTTTTTCCGTTCCCCTGCCGAAAAGCTTCATGTTTCCTCCACTTCGTCCCAAATCGGCAATCCCGCGCCGTTTCTGTCGCAGCCCCATGTTATAGTTGCCACACTTTACTATTGTAAACAACAGTTGACAATAGGTCGTGAATGGGTATACTATGCCCATACGAGTGGCGATGGTAAACAATTGTGAAGTCAGAGATGGCTGATCCAGGAGGAGCAGATGGCAAAGGCAGACAAGAGCAAGGATAAGGCGTTAGAGGCGACGATGTCGCAGTTGCACAAGCGTTTTGGCGACGGCTCGATCATGAAGTTGGGGCAAGCGCCGGAGATGGTGGTGGAGGCGATCCCCACCGGCTCGATCGGCCTTGACTTGGCATTGGGCATCGGTGGGGTACCCCGTGGCCGCATCACCGAGATTTACGGGCCGGAATCCTCCGGTAAAACGACACTCTGTCAGCATATCATCGCGGAAGCGCAGAAGATGGGCGGCACCTGCGCCTTTGTCGATGTCGAGCATGCGCTCGACCCCATCTATGCCGCCCGCATCGGCGTGGATGTGGACGATCTCTACATTTCGCAGCCGGACACTGGCGAGCAGGCGTTGGAGATCGCCGAAGCGCTGATCCGTTCCGGTGCGATCGATGTGGTGGTGATCGACTCGGTGGCGGCATTGGTGCCCCGTGCCGAGATCGAGGGTGAAATGGGCGATTCGCACGTGGGCTTGCAGGCGCGATTGATGAGCCAAGCCCTGCGTAAATTGGCGGGCGCGGTCAAGAAATCCAACTGCTGCCTCATCTTCACCAACCAGATCCGTATGAAGATCGGCGTCCTTTTCGGCAGCCCTGAGACCACTTCCGGGGGGCAGGCGCTCAAGTTCTACTCCTCGGTCCGCATGGAGATTCGCGGGGGCGCACCGATCCGAAGCGGCAACGACGACCTCGGTCGCCGCGCCAAGGTGAAGGTGAAGAAGAATAAGGTCGCACCGCCCTTCAAGGTCGCCGAATTCGACATCATGTACAACGAGGGCATCTCGGTGGAAGGCGATGTGTTGGATGTGGCGACTGAGATGGAGATCATCGACAAACGCGGTGCCTACTACTCGCTGGGGGATGAGCGGTTGGGCCAAGGGCGCGAAAATGCTAAGCAGTATCTGCGCGACAACCCGCAAACGTTGCGCACTATCGAAAACTTGGTGCGCGAAGCGGCCAACCTCCCGCTGAAGGCCGATATCGTGGGGACGACGGAGACCCCCAACGGCATGGAAGTCGAAGAATTAGAGCTGGTATAGCTAAAACGATCCGTTGAGAAGGTGCCACGAGGGGTAATGATTCCCTCGTGGCGCTTTCTTTTTGTTTGCTGCTGCACGCTTTCTCGGTATGATGGGTATCCGTAACGCTAAGCCAGATCCGAGGGCCTGACGATGAACTTCCAAGACAGACGCGAGGCAGGGCGACGGCTAGCCGAGGAACTTTCAGCGTACCGTGATGCGGATGCGGTGGTGCTGGCCCTGCCGCGTGGTGGGGTACCGGTGGCTTTCGAAGTCGCGCGAGCGCTGGCGCTGCCTCTGGGCCTTTTCCTGGTGCGAAAGTTAGGGACACCGGGCCAAGTGGAGTTGGCGCTGGGCGCGATCGCGTCGGGCGGGGTGCGGGTGATGAACCGTGACGTTCTGCGCCAGATCAACCTGACCGAGGCACAACTGCAGCAGATCATCGACCGAGAAGAGGCGGAACTCAGGCGACGCGAGCGCCTCTACATCGGGGACGCCACGCCGATCAGCGTAAGGCAGCGCACGGTCATTGTGGTGGACGACGGGCTGGCCACGGGGGCAACGATGCGGGCCGCCGTCGCCGCGCTGCGCAGCCAAGCACCGCGCAAGATCGTGGTGGCGGTCCCCGTCGGCTCGGCGGAAAGCTGCGAACGGCTGCGGGCCGAGGCCGACGAGGTCGTCTGTCTGCACAGTCCCACCAACTTCATCGGCGTGGGCCGTTGGTATGCCGACTTCTCGCAGACGACGGATGCCGAGGTGCGGGCGCTGATGGGGGTGAGTTAGGGAGTTTGATGAGTTAGGGAGTTTGGTGAGTTTGATGAGTTAGGGAGTTGCGAGTTAGCGGTATGGAAGTGCTGGGGTGTTTGCGTTTTTGCACTGTTATGTAAATCCACATGCGGGCGAGTCCCCTTCCTATCGCCATCTGCCCTGAAAATTAACCGGTTGTGAGCATCGTCGCGCCGTCTAACGGTCGCTCGCCACAACCCCGGTGTGGAGAATAGCGCATGAGAACCTTGTTGTCCTGTTGGTGGGGCACTGCTTGGCCATGCCATACACCCGCACACCCACACATCGTCACACGCCACCTTCATGCTCCGTGGTGCGCCGTCGCGCATGACGGCTCTCTTGCCCGATCCAACGCTTCAACGCTACCCAAATCCCCGCCGTCCCCCACCCCCACTGCGGCGGCCACTGCTGCTGCGGCTGGATGAGCCACCGGAGCTGCTGCGCGACGAGCTGCGGAACCCGCCCCCGAAACTCCCCGACCGACGCGAGCTACTGCCGTAGCTGCTGCGTCCCCCGCCTGATCCGCCGCCCGCTTCCATCGCTTCGCCCAAGACCCGCGCCGTGGATGTGGAGGCCTTCCACGTCAGCTTTGCTGCTTTCCCCCCGCCCTCCACGATGACCGAAAAGGGGGTGTTGCGACTGCCCGCTGCGTGACTGAGCAGGGAAGAGAGCGCATTGCTGCTGGACTGAATCGATCGGGCGAGGCTGTCCGATGTGCTCTGCAACGTGGGCAGCTTTGGCGGGCTAATCGTTGGCTGGCCGCGTCCCGAGGCGATGACGGGCGGCGTGGCCGTGGCCTCGCGGTTCTGCGTGGGCCAGCGCTGGGATGGCTGCGAACAGGGCCACGTGCGTCGCGCGGTCGTCCAACGGGGCACAACGGCTCCCCGCTGGCCCGCGGCCTGCAACGCGATTTTCTCCGCGCCCAACGCCACGGCATAGGCGAAGTAGTCGTCGATGATCTTCTGAGCGCTTTCCAACGCGCCGTACGACTTGATGTCGAGCAGGTAGCGCTGGAAGGCGCGCCATTTGTCGGCCTCGCTCACCCCCAGCGCCGTTCGTTTCGGCATCCAGCGGCTGATCGAGATGAGGGCGATCCCCGCCGCGGCCACGCCAAACGCGGGGGCAAGCGCCAGCCAGCCCATCGCGCCCAAGAAGCTGAAGAGCGACCAACAACCGAGCACCCCCGCCGCCAGCACCAGCAGTTGGCCGAAAACGAGCCAGCGATGGCGTACCGAATCGGGGTGGCCTTCGAAGTAGCTGCCCGCCTCGACCCCCATCTGGAAATAGAGGCGGGGCAGCACCGACCCGTGCTGGGCGAACCATTCGGAAAGCGCGATGGGTCTCTCACTCAGCGTCTTGGCCATCATGTTGTAATAGGCCACGAGGTGATGGTGTTCAACCGTGACCGGGGAGGCTTGGGGCAGCTCGATCGCCCGCCCTTCCTGAATGACCTCCGGCCCCGCTTGGGAAAGGGTGATTTCTGATTCACCAAAGGTCATGTTGAGCAAACCCAGCTCGGCCAGATCGAAGATAGCGGAGAGCACGCCCGCGTTGGTCACCCGCTCTTCCAGCAGATAGCTGACGACGGCGGGCGGCAGCTTGCTGGGTGGCTCGGAGATATATTCGGCGTGGAGCGGCGCCTCCACATCCCGCCCAAAGCGAAACCAGAGCAGCCATGCGCCGACCAGCCCTGCCAAGAAGATCAGAATCCCCGCCCCGCCGAAGAGAAGCTGTTGCCGTGCCCGCGCTTGAGCGACGGCCTCCACGTCGCGTCGCGCCGCCTCGAAATCGGCGCCCCAACGCGGCATGACAGCGCTCGTGGCGTTGGGGGGCAGGGTCAGGGTCGCCGTCCAACTGTCGCTGTAAACCGCTTCGGGGGGCGGGGCAATGACCAGCCGCTGCCCCTCCCGCGAGATCGCCGTTGCGCCCGCCACCGTCACCTGCGTGGCATCGACGCCATCGGGCAAATTCACCGTCAGGCGCGAGCGCTGAGCGGGGTTGCTGCTCTGACCGCTGCCGGTTTGCCACGTGAGGGTTTGTCCCTCATCGCTCGGCACGATCGCGCCCGCCACGTCGTAGCGGATGATGAAATCGGTGCTTTCGCCCGCGACCAGCGGCGGCACTTCCCATTCGATCCACTGCTGGCCGAAACGGCTCTCGATGACGCCACGTGTCGCATCGTACCACGCCACCGGATCGGGACGTTCGCTCAGCACGCCCACTTGATAGCAGTTTTCACAGGGAGAAGGCGCTTCGCTCAGGGGTAGCTCCCCCTCGGCCACGCGGATGTTGCTGATCTCGTCGAGGTAATCCCATTCCAACAGGCGCGCCCCCGTGCGCAGAACGCCCGCCTGCACCGTTATCGTTTCCCGATCCACCACAGCGAGCGTTCCATCGGGGTGGATCGTGAGTTCAGCGTTGAAGGCGCTCTGCTCGTATTCGAGCGCGGCCACTTCGGCGCGGCGCTGCCATTCCGGCGGCTGCGCGCTGACAATGCCGTGCGGGAAGGCAACTTGGATGTGGAACGCAATGCCATCGGGCAGGGGCTGCGCGGCCTCGAACTGCAGGAGGCCCGGTTCGGGCTGTGTCGTGGTGACTGCGTTGGGGCTGAAGACGGTGTTGAGCATCTCCGCTTCGCTGAGCGGAGCGGGCAATCGCACCGTCACACGGCTCTGTTCGACGGGGATGCCGCTGCGGTCGGCGGGGACCGCTCGCCACTCCAGCGCGTCAAAATCGTCGTATACCCAGAGGCCGCCGATCACGACATACTCAATCACGAATTCGCGCCGGTCGCCCGCGGTGGTGGGCGGGTAACCCCAGTCCAGCGCGATGTCATCCCAGGTCGTAAGGCCGTACTGTTGGGGCAGCTCCGGATCGCCCTCGCGGTATTCGACGCCATCGACTGTGAGCGAACGGAGCTGGATGCCCTCGGTGTACAACGTAGGGATCTCGGCGAATCCACTGCTGAATTCGCCATCGAAGCGGACCCGCTGCGTCTCGCGTACTACGAAACTGCCATCGGGTTGCACCGCGATATCGACATCGTACCGCTCATAGACCAGCGCCGGCACCTGAGCCTGAAGCGCCGAGGGCGCGATCAACAAGGCGAGGAGGAATAGGCTAATCAGCCATTTCTGAACGCGCATCATCTGTCTGCCCTAAGAAGAAGTGAGTTGGATAGAGTCGTTGCGCCATTGCTGTGACAGTCGTAGCCATCTCGGTGTGGAGCATTGAGAATAGGACTATGGCTGGTGCTAACGGATTTTGTGGTTGGCGTTCCGAGGCGGATTATAGAAGTTGAAGGGTACGAAAATAGAGCAGCAAGTTGGCAAAGGCCGTGTGCGGCCCTCGGTCCCCTCCGACGCAAACAGCGCCTCTCCCTTGATAATTGAATGCTATGCCAAGCAGTCACCCGTACACCCACACAGCGTCAAGCTCGATTTTCGTCTCCCATAGGGCGTGGACAGCGCATGACGACTCTATTCCCTATGCCCCCTACCGTCTGCGAAGCCACGCCAGAAACCGGGGTATCGCCTCGTTGTAGAGGCGGTAGCCGAGCGGGAAAATCGGGTAGTCCCACGCACCGATCTGTTCACGGAAGGTGGGGGCGAAGCCCTCCTTGAAGCGCCAAACGCCCGCCAAGCCATCGCTCTCGTCATTCAGATCGGTCGGTGCGCCCCAAAGATCGTAGCTGGCGAAGCCGTGGCGCTTGGCCCACTCGATGGCCGCCCATTGCAGGGCGTAGGTCGGCATATCGCGGCGATGCAGATCGGTGCTGGCGCCGTAGAAATACCACGCCGTCTCGCCAAAAGTGAAGAGGATCAGCCCCGCGACCGGCGTGCCTTCTTTGGCGGCGATTAGCAGATGGGACATGCTCTGCCGGTCAAGGGCGCGCCACAGGTCGAGGTAGTAGGCACGCGGACGAATCAGGAAGCCGTCCCGCGCTGCGGTTTCACGGTACATCTCGTAAAAAAGGGCGTAGTCGGCTGCTGACCCCTCGCTGACCTCGATCCCGCGCCGCTCCGCCAAGCGAATGTTGTAGCGCGTTTTGCTCTTCATCGCCGCGAGCAACTCGTCGCGCTCGGGCGCAAGCGAAATCGTCGCCGTATTCGGAAACTGGATCGGCTCGCCCCGTTGCCAGCCCTCGCGCCTCAGCAGCGCCACGAAGTCCGGTGTGCGGGTCGGCATATCGGGATCAATCTTCACGAAGAGGCAGCGCTGCCGCTTGGCCTCCGCCACCAGATCGGCCAGCACTCGCTGCGCCACCACCGGATCATCGAGTTCGCCGATTGGCCCTTTGCTGGCGTAGCCAATGGCGAAGGGCGTGCGCGGGATCGGTCGACGCAGCAACTGCGCCGCCGCTACGACACCCGCGCCGTCGTGCCATGCCACGCGCGTCGGCCGCCAGCCCCAGCGCGATTTGAAGTCGCCCCACTGCCACGACGCAAGAACGTGGGACATGGGCAGTTGTTGTACGAGATGGTTCCAGCTCGTTTCGTCGGTAATGTAGGTCAGATACATAGCGTTGTGGGTTTCGTAGAGATGCTCCGTTGGCGCGTCGGGGCGCGTATGGTTTGCGAGTTGGGTGACTGTTTGAGTTGATGAGTTAGGAGTTCGGCGTGGGGAATGGTGGATGGTGCAAGGTGCAAGGTGCATGGTGCATGGGTTTAGCGCGCCCGTTCTGCATTGCCGTTCCGTTCTACGTTCGGAGCTTGCCCTGAGCGAAGCGAAGGGTTCTGCGTTCACCAACGCCTGCGCAGCCAGCAACAACCTGAACAGCCACCGATCCCAGAAACGAGCCTTTCTCTTCTCCGTTCTGCGTTGACCGCTCTGCGTTCCAACGGTTCAACGGTTCAACGCTTCACCGGGATGGTGCCGAGGGTGGGGGCGTGGACGAGTTGCTCGGCCTCCAACGCCGAGGCGATGCGTTGGCGTTGCTGATAATCACGGGCCAGCAGCGCCAGGGCCGCGACCAGCACCCCCAGCAGGGCGCCACGCCAGAGCCATGTGGCCAGCGACGGGCGGACGCGGTGGGGCAGCGTCACCGCCGTGCGTTGCACTACGACTCGATCCAGGTCGACCCTTTGCCGATTCTCGGCGTTGAGCATCGCTTCGAAATCGCGCAGCAGCGTTGCGGTCAGCGCTTCGGCCAGATTCGGCTCGGACAAACGGGATTGGACGCGCAGAAGACCGTTCCCCTCGTTGCGGATCGTGAGGGCCTCGGCGATCTGGGGCGGGCTGAGCCGCCCTTCGAACTGAACCGCAAGCCGTTTTAGGCTTTCGTCGCTGCGCATTCGCGCCACGTAATGGTCGCCGAGACTGTCCACCGTCAGCAGGTAGCCTTCCCGCACGATCAGGGGCGTGATGATGAGGCTACCCTCGCTCTGCCACTGCTCCGGCAACGCACGCCAAGCCATCGCCGTCAGCGCCACCGAGAGCGCGACAGCCGCCAGCAACCACGGCCATTGGCGTCGCCAAAGCCGCAAGGCATAGAAAAAGCCGCGTGTGAGGCGGCTGATCCAAGAAATCAGACGGTGACGCATGGCGACGATTGTACCATAGGTTGGAGATTGGGGAGCAAAGCGACCCGCAGAGGGGCGCTTAAGGCGCTAGAGGAGCTTTGGGGGAACAGAGAGAGATGGAGAGGGCCTGGCGGTTTCGTCGCTGATTCGAGGCGTTGCGTGGAACCCTATGCTCATGTCTCCCACAAGGTGGCAACAACTCACTGCGGTACTGTCACGGTCATCCAACCTCCAAACCGTCCCGCCACCGCCCTACGACGCATTGGCGCTGCCTTTCCGCGTGGTGCGGCGGAAGAGCCATAGCCCCACCACGCTGACCAGCAGCGCCAAGAGCGCGGGTATCAGCAGCGGGCCGATCAGCAGATCGCGCAGCGCCGCAATGAAGGCCCAGCCGGTCGAAAGCAACTGCTCCAACCCTTCGATCACCCGTGGCCCCCACCCCTCGGCATCACTGTTGCGCGTCCCAGCGAAAAAGATGTCACGCAGCACCGCCAAGCGGCTCTGGTTGGTCAACAGCCACAGCCCGCCCATGAACAGGGTACTCATCAGCAGAACCAGTAGCCCGACACTCACACTGCGCGCCACCGAGCCATCCCCGAAAGCGGCCACCAACACCTGCTGCGTGAAGTTGGGTGGCACCGACAGCATCGCCACTTGGCGCAACTCCTCGTCGACGCGCGTCATCTGGCTTACCGCCGCCGCACAATAGCTGCAGTCGGCGATATGCGCCATCACACGCTGGCTCTCTTCGGCGCTGAGGGTTTCGTCCAGCGAAATCGAGGCCAGTTGCAGGATTTCGTCGTGCTCGTGGTGGGTCGGTTGTGCCATGTCGATCAAGGGGTTACGGGTTGCGTGTTTCGTATCGGGATGAAGTCGATGGGTAGGATGGGTTCAGTCGGTTCAGTGGGTTGCTCTGCGTTAACTGCTCTGCGTTTCCGGGATCAGATCGGGCGCTTCCTCCGCCATCACCGCCGCCAGCTTGCGACGCGCACGGTGCAAGCGACTCTTGATGGCGCTGACGGTGAGGCCGGTCGTTTCGCTGATCTCTTCGTAGGAGAGACCGCTCCAATAGTGTAGAACCAGTGGCAAACGATAGCCCGGCTCCAGATGGTCGAGCATCCCTTGGATGCGCGCTTCTCGCTCGTCGACCAAGAGCTGCTGCTCGGGCTGCGGCGCACTGCTGACCAAAGGTGCCCACGGCGGCATCTCTTCGATATCGACCGTTTTCAACCGACGACGGCGCAACCGGTCGATACAATGATGGGAAGCGATCGAAAGTACCCAGGAAGAGAGCTTACGATTGGCGTCGTAGGTGTGTAAACGGCGATGAATTTTGACGAAGACCTCTTGCGAGGCATCCTCCGCTTCCATGCTTGTGCCAAGCATGCGGTAACAGAGGTTGTAGACCGGTCGTTTGTAGGCGTCAACAAGAGATGCAAAGGCCTCACGATCACCTTGCAGGGTCGCGACGACCCACGCCATTTCCTGTTCGACTTGGTTCATCCGTTCTTACTCAGTGCTTTGTTCGTCCTCGAAGGAGGATCGGCCCCGCTCTACGCAGCGCTGCCGTGCCGAGTTGCTGCGCCCCGCCCTACGTGATACACCATTTATCACCTACGATATCACAGCTTCGCTAACAACGCCAGATTTTTGACGCGCGACGTTACATCCTGCCGCGAGGTGATGGTCCTCTTCGCCCCGAGGGCGGTTAGAGAGATGGCTTTTGATTCTTGCCTTGCAACTCATACAACGCTCTGCCCTTCTGCCCCACAGGTTCCTAAGCCGTCGCCTCCTCAATTTGTCGAATAGGGGGAGCCTTTGTATGCTAGACGGGCGAAGCGGCCGTGGGGGGGCAAAGCGGCATCGTCATGGGATCGTTTTGCACGTTGGGCCAGGCACGTCATCGCAAATCGTGAATCGCCCCACCAAGCGGCTACATCGTTTTTCCCATAGCTCCCCATGCGCCACGCACTAGGGACCAAACGGTATGTCACCGGCCAATCTGACATCCCAATCCTGTCATTCACGTCCATGAGTTTACCACCAATTTATCTGACGGTAGAAGGCGTGATCGGTGTGGGAAAAACCACACTCGCCACGCTGCTTCAACCCACCTTCGATGCGCGTCTGATGTTGGAGCAGTTCGAGGACAACCCCTTCTTGGCGGCGTTCTACGACGAACCGGAGCGGTACGCTTTTCAGACCCAAGTTGTCTTTCTCTTGAGCCGCTACCGGCAACAGCGGGAGATCACCGCGCTGGCGGGTCGTCTGCCGCTCATCACGGACTATCTCTTCGCCAAAGATCGCCTCTTTGCGCGGCTGAATCTCGCGGGGCCATCGTGGGAAACTTACGTCGAGCTGCACAACGCACTGGCCGAGCAGATCGCGATGCCCGACTTGGTGATCTACCTGCGCGCCTCGGTCGACACGTTGATGGATCGCATCGCGCAGCGGGGCCGCAGCTATGAACAGACGATGTCGCGCGACTACATCACACGGCTCAGCGCGGCCTACGACGACTATTTTGCGCGCTACGAGCCTGACCATCTGCTGGTGGTGGAAACGGACGAACTGAACGTCGTCGAGCGCGCGTCAGACCTCGAGGCGCTGCGCCACGCCCTCATCACGCGGCTGCGCCAGATGACCTTCCCCTTGTTGCTGCCCACAGATAGCCAGTTATGAAACGATTTGTTACAATTGCGGGAAATATCGGCGTAGGCAAATCCACCCTCACCGCCTTGCTGGAACGGCGGCTGGGTTGGGAGCCGTTTTACGAAGCGGTCAACGACAATCCTTACCTGGCCGATTTCTACGCCGATATGGAGCGCTGGGCCTTTCACAGCCAGATCTTCTTTCTGAGCCGCCGTCTGGCCCACCACCGCGCCATCCTCGATCATCCGGCGTCGGCGATTCAGGATCGGTCGGTCTACGAAGATGCAGAAATCTTTGCCCGCAATCTCTATTTGCAGGGCAAGATGAGCGAACGGGATTACGCCGCCTACCAAGAGTTGTACGAAGCGGTGCGCGCCTTCATCCCGCCGCCCGACCTGATCGTCTATCTGAGTGCGAACGTGGAGACCTTGCGGACGCGGATCGCCCATCGCGGGCGGGATTTCGAACGGTCGATCTCGCCCGAATATTTACAACAATTGAATACGTTGTATGATAGTTGGCTAGATCGCTTCGATCTCTGCCCGATTCTGACGATTCCGACCGACGAGATCGACTTCGTGGAAGACGAGCACCACCTTCATCGCATCGCCAATCACATCCTGGATCGGCTGCAAGGGCGGGATGTGCTGTCGCTCTCATAGCGCCACGTGGGAAGGATGAAGCGGCGCTGAAAGGACTGTGGGAAAGATGGTCAGGCCCTGAAGCGACAATGCGCGCCGATTCTCGATTCTCGACATCACCCAGTCACAGAGCCACAGCTAGCCGGTAAAAACTCGGCTAGTTTGGACAGAACCTCATGCATTTCAACCAGTAACAGTAACAAGGAGAAATTCACAGCTCATGCGCCGTGAAATCACAACGTGGTACAGCGACCGACTGTACATGGATATGCCGTTGGTGGCCTATGGCCATGCGGGCACGCCGATCCTGATGTTGCCCACCGCCGCCGCCGACTTTCTGGAATACGAACGTTTTCAGATGGTGGATGCGATTCGCCACCACATCGACGCGGGCCGCGTGCGCCTCTATTCGATCAATAGCGTCAATCGCCAGAGCTTGCTCAACAACAGCGCACCACCCGACATCAAGATCGAGTATATCGCCCGCTATGACAGCTACATCGTCAACGAAGTGCTGCCGCTGATCCGCAATGATGTTGGCCAGCACGGCGTACTGCCCCTAGTCTTCGGCATCAGCATGGGAGGCTATCTGGCGGCCAACACCTTCTTCAAACATCCCGATCTCTTCGGGGGCACCATCCTGATGAGCGGCACCTATGACATCCGCCGCTACTTGGATGGCTTCTACAACAACCAAGTCTACTTCAACAATCCGAAAGACTTTCTGAGTAACCTGTCGGACGATTACCACCTGCCGATCCTGCAGGGCGGGTCGCGCAAGATCGTGATCTATACCGGACAGGGCGATTACGAAGATCCAGCGCGCTCCCGTGAGTTGTCGCATATCTTGGGCAGCAAGGGGATCCCCCACTGGCTCGATGTCTGGGGCCATGATGTCAACCACGATTGGCCGTGGTGGCGAAAGGCGCTCGATCACTACTGCTGGCAACTCTTTGGATAAGGACGTATGAGCGCCTTTTCGTGGTCGTTCATGCCGATCGCAGGCGGCTATCGCACCGATCGACCGCTCCACCAAGCTGCAAGCATCGCGCAGAGCCACTTCCTGCCGGAAGGGGCCTACACCACGATGCGCACCGTGGGCGGCACTGGGATCCTGCGCTGGCGGCAACATCTGGATCGCTTGGAGGAGACGACGGCTCTGCTGGGCGCTCCCCAACGGTTGGAGCGGGACGCGCTGCAACAGATGCTCTGTGAGCTGTTGCAAGAGCTGCCATGGGCCGGCAGCTCCGAAAGCCGCGTACGGCTGACCGTGACCACCGATGGCGCGGGGCGACTCTGGCTCTCGGTAGAGGCGCTCACCACGCCTTCCGAGGCGGAGTACCGCGACGGCGTGGCCGTGCTGACACGGCCCCTGCAGCGCGACAACGCACGTGCGAAGAACAGTGCCTTCATCGCGCAATCCGAAGCGCTGCGGGCCTTGCGGGAAGGGCCGATCCACGAGGTCTTGATGGTCGGCGCGGCGGGGACGATCTTGGAAGGGATCGACAGCAACTTCTTTGCGGTGGTGGCGGGTCGACTTTATACCGCCGACGAGGGGGTGTTGGCCGGCGTCACCCGCGAGATGGTGCTGCAAGAGGCCCACGTCGACGCTGTGCCTGTCGTTCTGGCGGCGCTGCCCCTCGCGGCGCTGCCGACGATCAGCGAAGCCTTTATCAGCAGCACCAGCCGTGCGATTCTGCCGGTGACCGAGATCGATGGCCGTGCCGTGGGTAACGGACGACCCGGGCCGATCACGTTGCGACTGATGGCACGGCTCCAACAGCGCCTATACGCGGAAACGACCGAGATGTGCCCGATGTGAGGCCAAGCCACCCCGCGTTAACACAGGGGTCGAGCTTGGGGCATACCGTGCCCTGCCGCGTATCCGCAGCGCGGAGAGCGACGGACTTACAACGCAAAACAATGAGATTCGACGTAGGGAGCAAGGGAGAAACGAATGAGCGAGACGAAACGAATCGGCGTGATGGTGGGACGGGAATGGTCGTGGCCGCCCGCCTTTATCGAAGAGGTCAACAGCCGGGACGAAGGGGTCGTTGCCGAGTATGTCAAGATCGGCGGCACCCCGATGAATGGTGACGTGCCGTACCATGTCATCGTGGATCGCATCTCCCACGAGATCCCCTATTACCGAGCCTACCTGAAACTGGCCGTCTTGCAGGGTTGTTACGTCATCAACAACCCCTTCATGTGGCATGCCGACGACAAATTCTTCGAGGCCAGCCTCGCCACCAAGCTGGGCATCGCCAGTCCGCGCACCATTCTGCTCCCCAACCACTCCTATATCGAGGGCGTCGTCGACGAGTCGCTGCGTAATCTGGAGTTCCCGCTCAATTGGCAGGCGATCGCCGACTACGTGGGAATGCCCGCCATCCTGAAAGATGCACACGGTGGCGGCTGGAAGGAAGTCTATAAGGTCGACAACATCGATGATTTGATCTACCGATACAACCAGAGCGGCACCTTGCAGATGATTCTGCAAGAATTTATCGAGTGGGAACATTACGTGCGCTGCCTCTGCATCGACCAAACGCACATCCTGCCGATGAAGTATGACCCCAAAGAGCGCCGCTACCACGTCGAGCACGACCACCTCTCGCCGGAGATGGGCGAGCGCATCGTGCGCGAAAGCCGCGCGCTCTGTCAGGCGCTGGGCTATGACATGAACACGGTCGAATGGGCGATCCGCGACGGGGTGCCCTATGCCATCGACTTTATGAATCCTGCGCCGGATATGGATATCTACTCGCTGACCCCCTTCTATTTCGACTGGGCCGTTAACGCCATGGCGGATATGTGCATCAAGAAGGCCAAAGCGGGGCAGACGCAGGCCGAGGATTTCCGCTGGGCACGCTATCTGGACGACAAGTAAGCGGAAAGTTGGTATGCCTTGTCTCGGGGCGTTTATAACGATCGCCATGGGCCGAATGGACGATGGCGAATAGGCGCTAAAAGGTGCCCATTCGCCATTCGCCATGCTTCTCATCACAGACGGCAAAGACAATCAAACCCCCCGTAGTTCCATCGACATGATAAAGGAACCGCCCATGATCGTCCATGAAGCGATAGAGCGCTATCACGATTTGCTTGATGACCAGCGTGCGGTCGACAACTTCGCGTTGTTGGATGAGAAGATGCAGAATCGTCACTTGGCCTTTGGGGGCCGCCCGCTCTGCACGGTGCTGCGCCCCCATTTTCTGACGCCCGCGGAATACGCCGCGATGAAGCGGGCCTGCGAGACGATTTTGGCCGCCTGTGCCCGACTGTTCGAGGCGATGGTGGAACGGCCCGAGCTGCGCGAAGAGGTGGGGCTGACCGCGCTGGAGGAGCAAGCCTTCGCGATCGACCCGGGCTACCGCACCCCCTCCCCTACCGGACGACTGGACTCCTTCCTCACCCACGAACCGTCAGGGCCGCCCACGATCCACTTCGTGGAATACAACGCCGAAACGCCCGCGGGCGCAGGATACGAAGATGTCCTGGGGGGCGCGTTTTTCGAACTGCCGCTGATGCACGAATTTCAAAAGCAGTACCAAGTCACCATGATTCCGGTTCGTCAGCGGGTGCTTCAGACCCTGTTGGCCATGCACCGCGAAGCGGGGGGCCGCACGCCCCCCACGATCGGCATCGTCGATTGGGCCGATGTGCCTACCACCAACGAGTTCGAGATCTTTGACGAGTACTTTGCCGAGCAGGGTTACGACGCTTTCATCACCGCGCCGGAGCGGATGGCGTACGACGGGAAGGTGCTGCGTGGCGACGGAAAGCGGATCGACATCATTTACAAACGGGTGCTTGGCAGCGAACTGTTGCAGCGCTACGGCCTCGACCATCCGATTATCCACGCCCTGCGCGACGGCAATGTGACGATGGTCAACCCCTTCCGCTGCAAAGTGTTGCACAAGAAAATGAGCTTTGCCCTGTTGAGCGATGAACGGCACACCGCTCTCTACAGCGCCGAGCAACAGGCGGCCATCGCTGCGCACGTCCCTTGGACGCGCAAGGTGGAGCCACGCAAAACGCGGCTTGAGGGCAAAGAGATCGACCTTTTGCAGTACGCGGTCGACCACCGCGAAGAATTCGTGCTAAAGCCCAACGACGAATACGGTGGCGAAGGCGTGGTGATCGGTTGGGAGAGTAGCGCGGAAGAATGGGACGCGGCGTTGCAGAAGGGTCTGCGTGAACCCACCGTGCTGCAGCGCAAAGTGAAAATCGCGCGCGAAGATTACCCATCCGTCGTGAATGGAAAGCTGGATATTTCGGAGCGGTTGGTCGACCTAGACCCCTACCTCTTCGACGGCGTAGAGATGGAAGGGATGCTGACGCGGCTGGCCGCGACGACCTTGCTCAACGTAACGGCGGGGGGCGGCTCGGTCACCCCCTCCTTCCTGATCGAAGCGCGGAACTAGGCAACGCTGCTGACAGGCCACCGCCTGCCGCGCCCAATGACGCGCGTGACCGTACGTCGTCGGCTCTGACCGTGACCCGCTGGACCTCACCTCACCCAGTCGTTGTTTTATGTCAAGGAGGACCGTATGCTGAAGGCGCCATCGCTCACCATCGGGATCGAAGAGGAATACCAGATCATTGACCCCGAAACTCGCCAACTGAAAAGCTATATCACCCAATTCTTGGATGGCGAGCATACGATCTTGCGCGAACGGGAGCTCAAACCAGAGTTGATTCAGAGCATGGTGGAGCTGGGAACGCAGGTCTGCAACAACGTGCAAGAGGCCCGTGACGAGTTGGTGAAAATGCGCTGCCTGATCAATGACTTGGCACGCAGCAAAGGGTTAGCCATCGTCGCCAGCGGGACCCATCCGCTTTCGCATTGGCAAGACCAAGAAATCACTCCGTTCGAGCGGTACATGGGCGTCCTTGAAGATATGCAGGATTTGGCGCGACAGCTTCTGATCTTTGGGATGCACGTTCACATCGGCATCGAGGATCCCGAGTTTGCGATCGATGTGATGAACGTCTCACGCTACATGCTCCCTCACTTGCTGGCGCTCAGCACCTCCTCACCCTTCTGGGAGGGCCGTAACACCGGCCTCAAAAGCTATCGCAGTGTGATCTTCCGACGTTTCCCACGGACGGGCATTCCCTTCACCTTCAACAGCTCGGCGGCCTTCGACGAATATGTTCAGATCCTGGTCGATACCGGCTCGATCCCCGACGGCTCGAAGATCTGGTGGGATGCGCGGCCCCACCATCTCTACCCCACCATCGAGTTTCGCGGCTGTGATCTTTGCACACGGGTCGACGACGCCATCGCCATCGCCGCGATCCTTCAGTCGCTGGTGCTAAAATTGTGGAAGATGCGGATGAGCAATACCACCTTCCGCCAATATCCCCCCGGCTTAATCGATGAGAACAAGTGGCGTGCCGTACGCTACGGGATCGACGGGAAGCTGATCGACTTCGGCCGCAGAACCGAGCTTCCCGCTCGCCAGCTCATCACCGAACTGGTAGAATTCGTGGCGGAAGAGGCGGAAGAACTGGGTTGCCTGACCGAGGTGGAACATGTCTTCAACATCCTCGACCACGGCACGAGCGCGGATCGGCAAATCGCCGTTTTTGAAGAAACGGGTAGCGTCGAGGCCGTCGTGGATATGCTGATCGAAGATACGCTTATGGGCTGTTACCGCGACGACGGCTCACCCAATGCGTAGATTATGTCAACCTGCGGCGTGGATAAGGGGATGAGCCACCCTCGCCCCCATCTACAGGGCGGGTTGCTGATGGAGCGTGTGAAAAATAAGCTTGGCTCGCCGCACCGTTCGGATCGGCGAAGAGGCAGACCGATGCTTAAAGAGAGCTCAAAGAATCTAACCGGCTAATCATAGGGAAATTGTTTACTATCCCTATCCCACTTCAAATTCACTACCCGTCTAACCTAGGAATAAGAGCATGAGCGAGTTCTGGCGCGAGCGACGTGATGCAAAGTTAGCAAAGATCCTTGACCCCGATGAGGCCGCATGGTTGGTCGCGGAAGAGATCATCCCTGAAAAGGAACTGGTCATCTTCTCGGTGGTACATCGCTGGCCGTTCAGCGGCTGGGCAACCCGGCAGTTTAGCTATGATACGGTCAGCAACGTCTTCCATTTTCGTGGCTCTACCCTCCTTGCCGACGGTGATCTGGTCAAGATGAAAGCAGAGCAGCGCATCTATGCCCACCACACCGTCGAATAAAAGGTCTCACATCCAATAAAGAAGGGCGGTCTGTTCGCAGACCGCCCTTTTATTTCGTCGTGCACCTTCCCGTCACCACCCCGCCACGTTGACCGTTATTCCGCCATTGCTTCCTCGGCAGCCTCTGTCGTGCCCCCCCCACCCTCCGTCAGGGAGCGATACCAACTGGTCAACCATTCCATCGCCTCTTCAAAGGCATGGACTGGCAGATTCCGGTAGGAAGTGATTCCGAACCGACGATACAGTTCACCATAAATCGCACCAAACTCATTGCGCCCACTCCGTTTTCCCAAGCTGATGGCCACCAGCTTGACCGCCTGTGAGAGCTCTGCGGCCTGTTGCTCGGAGATTTTGCCTGCGGGGGGACGTTTTAATCGCAATTCCAACGTCCCCAGCTCTTCGCGCACAGCGGCCAGCTCCTCCTGCGTGCGCGTCCCCAAATCCCACATGGCGCTTTCCAGTGTGCCGACCCGATCCTCGATGGCCCGCTGTTGACGTGCCAGATGATAGATGGCGAGGCCCATCTGCGCAATGGCTTCGAGTTCGTCTACGTGCTGCGATATGGGGCTAATCTCTGCATCCGGCTGAGGACGAAAGGCATCGGCAATGACATCGTGGACCTCTTCTTGGAAACGGATCAACTTCTCCCGCACTTCCTCGCGTACGCGGCTGGCACTGATGCCGAAGAGCCAACCCGGCACAAATTTCAGCAGCAGACAGTTGGCCGCTTGTCTCCCACCACGCCCCGCATCCCGCGCCACGTCCAGTTGCATCTCATATTTGCTGAGTACGGGATCGCGGCGGATGCGGTCAATCTGCCCTTGATAACCAACCCCGAGAATCTCACACATATGACGGATCGGGACGAAAATACGTCCATCCTCCAACTGCACGGCGAGGATTTGATCGTCGTTGAAAATAATCTGTTGCTGGCGAATGGGCATCATGATATCTTCGGTCATTGTTTGTTCCTGCTTACCGATTGGTTTGAACCTTTTGAAGGGGCAACCTAGCGAGGGTATCTCTTAGCGTTGGCATTCTCTCTGCGCCACGTCGGTGCCAAAAGGGGCGAAGCGTGGCAACATCAGTTGTGTCATGTGAAACATGACCACGAGGACGCACTTTATGTCAATACGTGACAGCCTTCCTCCAGAAGGAACTTTGCGAGGGCACGGGAGCGAGATCCCCGGACAGGCCGACACTGCGCAGCCGTAGAGCGCTACTAATTTGACATAAAAGTCGACCGCGCGGACGTTTACTGGCTTCGCCCCCCCAGCGACTTGCCCAGATTTTCAAAGATCGCTACGATGATGCCATGTCCGAATCGCCCGTCAGGAAAGGCACCGCTACATTATGCGTATAGTCGTCGCGAATCGCAAAGGCGGCTGTGGCAAAACCATGCTCAGCCTCAACATTGCGGGGACGTTGGCCGCTCATGGGAAACGGATCCTGCTGTTCGACCTCGATCCCCAAGCCTCGCTCAGCGAAATCCTCCACCGCTATGCCGACCAAGTGAGTCAACCCCTCTCTAACACGCTCCTGGCAGGCGACTTGGCCGCCTCGATTACTCCAACCCATATCCCCGCGATCGACTTTGTGCCTGCCGACGAACATCTCAGCGAGATCAATCGCGGCGTCGATCCCCATTCCCGTCGTACGATTCGGGGCCGCGAGCGATTGCTTGCCAATCTGCTGGCCCGTTCCGAAACGACGCTATCGCAGTACGACATGCTGATCTTTGATACGCCGCCCGATACGCGCGGTGATCTGACCTCCACGGCACTCGTCGTCGCCGATCTGGTCGTGGTGCCGATCGACCCCCACGCCGGTGCGCGGGGCGCTGCGGTCGATATCTTGACCCTCGTCGAAGAGCTACAGCCCTTTTCAGATCGCACCCTGCACTTGGCCCTCATCCTGAACCGCATCAAGATGCAGACCGGGAGTTATGATCTGCAGGCTGCGGATGCCGCTCGCGATGCCTTCGGCGACAGTGCCTGTAAGACGATCGTACCCTCATGGTTGGCCTTCCCCAAAGCGGCAGAGGATGGCATGCCCGTCGCCTTCGTGCGCGGAAGCGATTTCAATCGCGCCGCCTCAGTAATTTACACCCTGCTGCAAGAGGTGGACAGGCGGCTGGACGGACAATTGGAGCTACCAAAATGAGCCAAGATCGTGCTGATCGGATACGAGCGAACTTCTTGCGACAGGGGGGGCGGTCCCGCCCCGCCGCAGATGTGGAGGAAAGCGTAAGCCTCAGCCTGGGCAAACGGGCCGATGAACGGGTCATCTCGCTCGACATAAACGAACTGTTACCCGACCGCTATCAGGGGCGCTTGCGCTGGCCAATTGAGGCAAGCCAGATGGCGAAGCTCTATGATGGCAGTTGGAGCGCCCAGCAATTGCTCGACGCTATCGCCGCCGAGCGCGGCGAGAACGACGCGGTGCAAGCCGCATGGCAACAGAGCATCGACCTGGCCAATTCCATCTTGGCGGAGGGACAGGTCGCGCCAATCACCGTCGCGCCACAGCGCGGCTTGCCCTCAGGCTATCGCTTCGTCATCGAAACGGGGGAGGGGCGCTACTGGGCCTACCACCTGATTCACTGGCTGTCCGAACACGCCCCGACCCAGCTTCTGCTACCGCAAGCGGAGTGGCGCGAAGATCCTCAGTACATCCGTGCCATTGCCATCACCGAGCCGTCTCGCCTGCGCCAAGTGGCAGAGAACGAACAGCGCCAATCCTACGCCTCCGCCATTGATCGCGCCCTTGCTTATGCCAGCATGTTGGCGGAAGAGGGGGGTCATCTGGTGGAAGGGAGCGCCCCGGGCATCGAGGCGGGGCGGCTCGTGCTGCCCGAGGCTTACTGGCGCGCCGCCCGACAGGGCTTGCGGGGCAAACGTCAATTGTTGGACCAACTGCCTGCCAGTCGTCGCCAAATCCAGCGCCATCTGAAACTGCTCACCGCGCTTGACCCCACCGTGCTGGCGAGTGCCAAACAGCACAACCTGAGCGAAGCCCAACTTCGTCCGCTTGTTTCCAAACCCGCCAGCGACCAGCGTGCCCTCATTGGTACCATCGTTGCTGAATCCCTTTCCAGCCGCGAAGCACATGAGCTAAGCGAACAGTTGGCCGACGATGAAATCTACGATATCGAAGGGGCGCTGGGGGCACTACGTGCCACTGAGGAGAGCGCCCGCAACGACAGCGGGGATGCGATACCGCTAACGTTGCCCGAAGAGGTGGCCAAGTTGCTGCGTGCCCTGGCCCGCGTGGCGGGCCGCTACGAATCTCTGCGACAACGGGCCAGCGAGCGTGAATTGGCCACGTTGATCGAAGCCGAGCTTGATCATTACGATGAACATACCCGGGGCGCACAGCGTCTGAAAACGCCCCGCTATCGTATCGGGAAGTTGCTCGCGCTCTTCGATCAGCTCGAAGAGAGTGGAAAGTAGCGCAGCGAATGGCGGAATAGGGATGGTTTTGGCGGGCTATTGTCGGGATCGGTTGACATAACTTCGCGCATTCCTTCTTCATTGCCAAACGCAACGTCATCCATTGACCTGTCAGCGTCGCCCCATCGACTCCTTCCTTCCCACACGACTCGACATAAACTATGAAAGCTGTCACCATAA
>JACKAZ010000014.1 GCA_020634795.1 Ardenticatenales bacterium
TTGGAGTGGGAAAGCGCAAGGCGCATTATCCGTGTAGCAACCTGCCCATAGGCGAAGGTAGAGACGCGCCGCTGGCGCGTCTCGGCAACGCCCCCACAACGCCCTAACGTTGAATCACATCGCACAGCGTTGCGCCCCCGTTGCCAACGCCATTGCAAACACGCTGACGCACAAGGCCATCGCCCTGCCGCGCCCTGGCCGCGCAAGGCAACGATGCAATGGCAATGTTGAAGCGATGCAACAGCGTTGCGCCGTGGCGCGGGGCAGGCGCGGGAGAGGCCCTCTATCCGCTTCGCGGAAAGGTAGGAAAAGAGGCTATTGGCGAGGGAGATGAAAACGACCGATCAAGCGAGACGCTCAACCCTCTCCCGATGTCGGGAGAGGGACGCCGAGTGCAGCGAAGCGGAATGAGGCGGGGTGAGGGTTCCTACAGCCCCCGCACAAAGGCCTCGATGCGGCTCAGCGCTTCTTCGATGTTGTCGCGGCTGGTGGCATAGGAGCAGCGCAGGAAGCCTTCGCCGCTGGGGCCAAAGGCGTTGCCCGGCACGGCAGCGACGTGATGCTCCTGGAGCAGCCGCTCGGCAAAGTCGTCGCTGCTCAGGCCGGTGGGCCGCACGTCGGGGAAGCAGTAGAAGGCGCCCTTCGGCTCGAAGGTGGGCAGGCCGATTTGGTTGAGGCCATCCACGATCAGCCGCCGACGGGCATCGTAGCGCTGCCGCATATGCTCGACATCGGCTTGTGCGTCGCGCACGGCGGTGATGGCGGCGACCTGCGCGGTGGTGGGCGCGCTCATGATGATGTACTGGTGGACTTTGCGCATCGCACTCAGCAGGGGCTGCGGCGCGCAGACGTAGCCCAGCCGCCAGCCGGTCATCGCGTAGGCTTTCGAGAAGCCGCCCAGCAGCACCGTCCGCTCCCACATGTCGGGCAGCGCGGCGAAGCAGGTGTGCTCGACACCGTAGACGAGGCGGTCGTAGATTTCGTCCGATAGCACGAAGAGGTCGTGGCGCGCTGCGACATCGGCCACTTCCAGCAGCCGTTCGCGGCTCATCACCGCCCCCGTCGGGTTGTTGGGATAGCCGATGAAGATCGCCTTGGTCCGCTCTGTCACCGCCGCGTCGATCGCCGCGCCCGTGACCTCGAAGTTGTCTTCGACGCGGGTCGAGACGTAGACGGGTGTGCCGCCCGCAAAGACGACGGCGGGGCCGTAGGCGACGAAGCAGGGTTCGGGGATGATGACCTCGTCGCCCGGCTCGATGAGGGCCATCATCGCCAACAGCACCGCTTCGCTCGCGCCGACGGTGGCGATGATTTCTTCCGCGTCGTAGCGCACTCCGTAGAGCCGATGGAGCAGCGCGGCGATTTCCTGGCGCAACTCAAGGATGCCGCTGTTGGAGGTGTAAGCAGTCTCGCCCGCCCGCAAGCTGGCGATGCCCGCCTCAAGGATGACGCTAGGGGTGACGAAGTCCGGCTCGCCGATCCCCAGCGAAATCACGTCGTCCATCGTCGCGGCGATGTCGAAGAAACGACGAATGCCGCTGGGCGGCACGGTGCGCACACGCTGGGAAAGGCGATCTTCGTAGTTCATGGGGCGCTCCTATGGGCGAGGGCGGTGGGAGATCAGGTGGCTGTTGGGTTGAAGGTGAGACGTGTTTGTGTTGCGTGCTGCGTGTTTAGGTTATCAATGGCGCGGATAAGTCACTGATCAGTAGCTATCGCCATGTCACCTAGGGCATGGTACATGGGGCATGGAGTACATTGTATTACAACGAAGTAGCAATGGGACCCGATTCGCGATTTGCGATTTCCAACAGAGATCACACGACACACCCCCGATTGCAGAGCGTTCCTACGCTTCCCAACATCTTCCCATGCACCATGCACCATGCACCACGCCCACGCTATCTGCCCAACCATTCCCACCCGTTTGTCTCAGAGCGACAACGCGCCACTCCGTCAGCCAAAATCGACGACGGAGGAATCGCCGACGTTGAGCTGGCGGTAGCGACCGCGCACCACGGCCCCGTGGCCGATCAGCGATTCGCTGAGCATGGTGTCCATGATGGTGGCCTCGCTATCGACGATGGTGTCACGCAGAATGGCGTTGTGCACTTCGCAGCCCTCGGCAAGGCTGACGTAGGGGCCAACGACGGCGTTACTGATCTTTACCCCCGGCGCGATGTGGACCGGCGGCACGATCACGACATCTTCCCCATTTTCGTAGGGGGTCGCTGCGCCGCCCGCTTCCAACATGTAGCGATTGGTCTGCAAAAGCGCATCAGGGGTGCCACAATCCTCCCAAACGTCGACCGTGCGTGCCTCGAGCTGTTTACCCGCCTCGATCATCAACTGGAGCGCATCGGCCAAGAAATATTCCCCCTTCGTCTGAATATCTTCGGCCATCAGCCGCTCGATGGCGGCGAAAAGGGCGGCGTGATCTTTCAGATAATAGATGCCGATCACCGCTTGATCGGAAACGAAGTGTTCGGGCTTCTCGACGAAACGCTGAATCAGATTCTCTCCGTCGGTTACCACCACGCCGAAACGGCGCGGGTCTTCAACCTGGCGGGCGTAGATCACCCCGTCATGCACGATCTGTGGCAAGGTCGCCAAATCGGCATCCGAAATCGTGTCGGAGAAGATGATCAGCACCGGCTCATCCACCAACTCGCGCGCCAGCCAGATGGCGTGGGCCTGCCCCTTGCGGTTGACCTGCTCCACGTAGTTGACGGTAAATTCAGGGTAATGTTGAGAGACGTAGGATTGAACCTGTTCACCGAGATAACCGACGATGAAGGTAATTTCCGTCACGTCCGTTTGCTTCAGTTGTTCAAGGATATGGCCCAAAACGGTGTTGCCCGCCACTTGCACCAGTGGCTTCGGCTTGCTGTAGGTGTGCGGGCGCAGCCGTGTGCCGTATCCCGCCACCGGTATGATGACATGCATGGGTGAGTTCTTATTATGTTGATTTGAGTGGTTAGAAGATGTGGCCAAATGACCACGACGAGCACGCCGCCACGCCGTTGATCAACAGCGCCATTCACCGTGGCCGTTCCAACGCTTTGCAACGGCACGCTTCGTTGATTTGCAGCGAACTCGCCACGACGTTCATTGTCTGCGTTTCAGCGTGTGTACCCGTCGACTTCGCTCATGTCGGGCTGCTTACCGCTTGATCGTTCCCCGCGCCGCTTCGTAGCGGTAGGCCGCGCCGAGCAAACGTTCTTCTTCCCAGGCTGGGGCGATCAGTTGCAACCCGACCGGCAGCCCGTCGGCCAGACCACAGGGCACGCTGATGGCCGGCAACCCGGCCAGGTTGACTGGAATGGTGTAGATATCTTCAAGGTACATCGCCAGCGGATCGTTGGCGTGGGCACCGAAGGTGAAGGCGGTCGACGGGGTAGTCGGCCCCGCGATCAGGTCAACCTGCTCGAAGGTCTGGTCGAACTCCTGCTTGAGCAAGGTGCGGGCCGACTGCGCCTTCTTGTAGTACGCCTCTTGGTAGCCCGCCGAAAGAGCGTAGGCCCCCAGCATGATGCGCCGCTTCACCTCTGCGCCGAAGCCCGCCTCGCGGTTCTGCGCGATGAAGTCGAAAATGTCGGCCGGGCTTTCGGCGGCTCGCAAGCCGTAACGCACCCCATCATAGCGCGCGAGATTGGCGCTGGCTTCGGCGGGCGCAAGGATGTAGTAGATCGGGATCGAGTAGGCGGTCATCGGCAGGCTGATCTCGCGCAGCTCGGCGCCCAGCGCTTCCAACTGCGCCACCGCCGCCGCCACATGGCTGCGCACCGCGCTGCTCAGCCCGTCGCCGAACCACTCGCTGGGCAGACCGATGCGCAATCCGCGCAATTCGCTGCGTTCCAGCGCCTCGGCATAGGGTGGCACGGCGCGCGGGGCGCTGGTCGAATCGAGGGGATCGGCCCCGGCAATCGCTTCGAGCAGCAGCGCCGCGTCGCGGACATCCTTCGTCAGCGGGCCGATCTGGTCGAGCGACGAGGCAAAGGCGACCAGTCCATACCGACTGACGCGGCCGTAGGTCGGTTTCAGGCCGACCACCCCGCAGAAGGAAGCGGGCTGACGCACCGAGCCGCCGGTGTCGGTGCCGAGCGCGGCCAAGCACAAATCCGCCGCCACCGCCGCCGCCGATCCGCCGCTCGATCCGCCGGGCACGCGCGTGCTGTCCCACGGATTGCGCGTCGGCCCATAGGCCGAGTTTTCAGTCGAGCTGCCCATGGCGAACTCGTCGGTGTTGCTCTTTCCCAAAAAGACCGCGCCCGCACGGCGCAACCGCGCGACCACCGTGCCATCCCAGGGCGGTACGTACCCTTCGAGGATGCGCGAGCCGCAGGTAGTGGGCACGCCCTCGGTCGAGAGCACATCTTTCAGCGCGATCGGCAGCCCCAGCAGTGCGCCCCGCTCGCCCGCTGCCAACCGCTCGTCGGCGGCAGCGGCCTGCTCACGGGCCAGATCGGCGCTCTGGGTCAAGTAACAATGAAGCGACTCATCCGCCGCCATCCGCTCTAGGAAGGCATCAGTCAGCGCTAGGGCCGTCAGCTCACCCGTATCCAGCCGCGCACGGGCCTCGTGCAGCGTCAGTTCAACCATGGCGGCTACTCATCCTCCAAGACAGCCGGCACGGTAAAGAAGCCGTCCTCAGCAGCGGGGGCGTTGGCCAGCGCGGTCGCTTGATCGAAGGAAAGGCGCACTTCGTCGACGCGCATCACACCGACCAAGCCAGTGACACTGGCGGTCGGCGGCACGCCGCTTGTGTCCAGCGCTTGGAGCCGATCAAAGTAATCCAAAATAGCCGAAAGCTGGTCTCCAAAACGGTCGATTTCCTCTTCGGTCAGTTGCAGCCGCGCCAACGAGGCGATCTCGCCGACGGCCTCTCTCGATAATGTCATGGTGGTGCTCGATGTGCATGCTCAGGTACAGGGCTACCGCTTGGCAGCCATGGCGGGGTGGCGACTGGGCGATGCAGCGCTCGTCCTTCACCTCATCGCTCCGTTCCTCATTATAACACGGGCCGTCCTGCTATTAAAAGGTCGGGGGCGAAAGGGGGTGCAGTCAAGCGTTGTGCCCTGTTCAAAAGAGGCTCGGTTCCACAAGCGGAGGAGCTGGGGGAGCAGGGGGAGCTGGGGAGCTGGGGGATCATCCATGAATCTTTCCCCAACTGCGTCACTTCTCTCTGTGATCCTTGCACAGCCGCTGTTGGACAGGTCACACGCCACACGCAACTGGCCGACAAAAGGTAGCAAACGCTTTGGTAGCACCACTCGTGCGTAACCCCCAACGACAGGCGCGCGGATGAGCATGCCGCTACATGTCGATGAGCGCGCGGTTGACATATTGCCTGTCGCATGCCGCGCTTGCCGAAACAATGCCTTGGCCATCTGTTCCCCCTTAAGCTCCCCTAGCTCCCCTAGCTCCCTCAGCTCCCCTAGCTCCCCCAGCTCCCTAAGCTCCCTTCCAGAGACCCCCACCCGTATCATACAACCTGCCTCACTTTCCCCGCCCCTCCCCTTTGTGTTACAATCCGTCAATGACAACCGGGTCGATTGACTACCTCGTGATCGGGCATGTGGCGCTGGATGTGGGCGCGGGGCCACCCCGCTTGGGGGGCACGGCCTACTACGCCGCGCTGACGGCCCAGCGATTGGGCCAGCGGGCGGGCATGGTGACCCGTTGCCCCCGCCATGTGGCTGCGCTGCTGCACGACGCGCTGCCCAGTGTGGCGCTCCATGTGCTGCCCAGCGCCGAGGCGACGGCCTTCGAAAACAGCTACGCGGGGGATCGTCGCCAGCAGAGGCTGTTGGCACGGGCGGACGATCTGGATTTGTCGTCGATCCCCCGCGAGTGGGGCGATGTGCCGCTGGTCCATCTGGGGCCGGTGGCGCAGGAAGTCGAGCCCGCGCTGCTGGGCGCCTTTCCGCGCAGCTTCGTTGGCGTGACGCCACAAGGCTGGCTGCGGCGCTGGGGCGACGATCAGATCGTGGGGTGCGCGGCGCCGGACTTTGATCTGGCGCGGTTGGGCAGCGCCTCTGCCGTGGTTTTCAGCGATGAAGACCTTTGTGGAAACGAGGGTTTGGCACGGCGACTCGCTGCGGCAGCGCCAGTCAGCGTGCAAACGCGGGCGGGCCAAGCGGCCACGCTGCATTCCCCACGGGGGCAGCAGCGCATCGCCGCGCATCCGACCGTCGTGGTCGACCCCACGGGCGCGGGCGACGTCTTCGCGACGGCCTTCTTCGTCCGTTTCGCGGAAGGGGCCGCGCCCGACGACGCGGTGCGCTTCGCCCATGTCGCCGCGGCACTGAGCATCGCGGCGCCGGGCAGCGCCGCAATTCCCGATCGGGAGACGATAGCGCGAATCTTGCAGCACGAAGAACGGATAGCGAATGGCGCATAGCGAATGGGATCCAATCCCATTGCCCTGATTTCCCTTTGATTTTGCCGTGCGATCCATTTTCCATTCGCCACCACCCCAACAGACAACCAACCGCTACCACCCACCACCCCCGCACACAGACCCACCCCATGACCTACATCACCGCGCTGGCCAATCAAAAAGGGGGCGTCGGCAAAACGACGACCGCCGTCAACCTGAGCGCTGCACTGGCAGCGGCAGGCAAACGGGTGCTGCTGGTCGATCTGGATCCCCAAGCCAACGCCACCAGCCATCTGGGCTATCGGGGGAACGAACTCGACCGTTCCGTCTACGATGTGCTGATTGGATCGACCAAAATGAGCGAGGCCATCGTTCATACGACACGGCTCAACTTCGATCTGCTCCCCTCTTCCACCGAACTGGCGGGCGCCGAAGTCGAGCTGGTGGGGATGTTGGCGCGGGAACAGCGGCTGCAGCGGGCATTGGTGACGTTGGACGGACGTTATCACTACATTTTGTTGGATCCGCCCCCCAGCTTGGGGCTGCTGACGTTGAATGCGTTGGTGGCGGCCCATGGCGTTGTGGTGCCGGTGCAGGCCGAATATTTCGCGTTGGAAGGGCTGTCGAAGCTGGTCAACACGCTCAACATGGTGAAAGAGCAGCTCAACCCCACGCTGGAAATGGTGGGGTTGCTCGTGACGCTTTTCGATGGGCGCACCAATTTGGCGGCAGATGTGGTGGCAGAATTGCAGAAGCATTTTGCCCGCAAAGTCTTCGAGAACTACATCCCGCGCAACGTGCGGCTGAGCGAAGCGCCGAGCCACGGCAGCACGATCTTTGAATTGGATCCGCGCTCGACTGGCGCGCAGGCCTATGCGCGGCTGTCGGAAGAATTCATCGCACGGGTAGGAGACGAAGCGGCATGAGCAGTCGCAAACGACGAGGATTAGGACAAGGGTTGGGGGCGCTGATCCCGACGGCGGCAGATTCTTCGGGCGGGGATGGGTTACGCACCATCCCGATCGACCACATCTTGCCCAACCCCTACCAGCCCCGTGGCGAGATGGAAGCGGTCAAGCTGGAAGAGCTGACCCAATCGATCAGTGAACATGGCATCATCCAACCGCTGATCGTCACCCAGTTGGAAGATGGCGCGGTCGGTGAACGCTTCCAACTGATCGCGGGCGAACGGCGCTGGCGGGCCGCCAAGCGGGCTGGGCTGGCGGCGGTGCCGGTCGTCATCAAAGAGGCGACCGAGCAGCAGATGTTGGAGCTGGCGCTGATCGAAAATATCCAGCGGGCCGATCTGAACCCGCTCGAAGAGGCGGTCGCTTTCCAGCAGATGGCCGAACTGGGCAGTATGACGCAGAACGAGATCGCCAGCCGCGTTGGGAAGAGCCGCTCCGCCATTGCCAACACGATGCGGCTGCTGCAACTGCCGGAGCCATTGCAAGAGATGGTGCGGCGCGCCGAGCTGAGCGAGGGCCACGCCCGAACGCTGCTGGCCCTGGGCGACGCCTCGCGTATGATGGAAGCGGCCCAACTGTTCGTCAGCAAGGAATTCACCGTGCGGCAGGCCGAAGAATGGGTCAAACGGGAACTGCGCGGCGCAACGACCGCTGCCCCGAAAGCGGCACTGTCGATCCAAGACAAGGCGCTGCAACATCAGTTCGCCGCCGCGCTCGGCACCCGGGTCGAACTGCGCCGCCGTCGCAAAGGCGGGCAGTTGGTGATCCATTTCGACAACGAAGAAGATCTACAGAGCATCTACGATACGATTTTGGACGAATGAAGACAACAACGATTGAAGAAATCCCCCGCTGCGATTATGAAGGGTCGCGTTATCAGAGCGAATTCTGGAACGAGGGCCGCTCCTACGAAGATCTGGCGGAACGGATCGCGCTGAAAGCGATGATTCCCCCCCGTGGACGACGTATTGTGGAAGTCGGTGCGGGCGCGGGGCGGCTGGGCGACCTCTACGACGGCTACGACGAGATTTATTTGGTTGACTACGCCGCCTCGCAACTCGAACAGGCCCACGCGCGTTGGGGCCACGATCCGCGCTACCGTTTCGTGCAGGGCGACATCTACTCGCTCCCCTTCCCCGATGGCTACTTCGACACGGTGGTGATCGTGCGCGTGCTCCACCATGTCAAAGAGCTGGCGCTGGCGCTGCGCGAAGTGGCCCGCATCACTGCGCCGCGCGGCACCTATCTGACCGAGTTTGCCAACAAGCGCCACCTGAAAGCGATGCTGCGCTATCTGTTGAAGCGGGGTAAAGCGGGCGAGAACCCCTTCTCGTTGGCCCCCTACGAATTTGTGCCACTCAACATCGACTTCCACCCACGTTATGTCTACAACGCCTTGGGTGAAGCTGGCTTTTGGGTACAAGACGAACGGGCCGTCAGTTTCTTCCGCGTCCCCCTGCTGAAAAAGCTATTGCCCGCCAAGATGCTGGCGAGGGTCGATGGCTGGCTGCAAAAGCCGCTCCAACCGCTGCGCATCACGCCCAGCATCTTCTTGCGCAGCTACCGCCCCGAAGCGGCCGGTACGGGGGCCGAAGCGACGGGCCGCTGGCGCTGCCCCAATTGTCATCATGCGGAGTTGATCGACATGCGCCAGGCCGTACGGTGCGACCAGTGCGGCTCGATTTTTCCCTATCAGAACGGAATCTATCATTTCCGTGCCAATGCGACCGAATAAGGAGAGTTGTCCATGCGAATCACTTGTAAGCAAGAACATCTGGCCCGAGGCATGGGCATCGTGGGACGCGCCGTCAGCAGCCGCTCGACGCTGCCGGTGCTGAGCAACATCTTCCTCGGCACGGAAGAGGGCGCCCTGAAGCTGGCCGCCACCAACCTTGAGATCGGGGTGACCGCCTTTGTGAAGGCCACGGTACAAGAAGGGGGCGCGACGACCGTGCCCGCCAAGCTCTTTGGGGATTTGGTCAGCCAGAGTCCGCCAGAAAATATCCAACTGACGCTCGACGAACAGAACCAGACGGTTCATTATCGCTGTGCGTCGGTCGACGCCAGTATCAAGGGAATCGATGCCGCCGAGTTTCCGATCATCCCGACCGCCGATGAGGGCCATGTTGTCAACGTACCCGCTCCCCTTTTCAAGCAGATGATCGAACAGGTCGCCTTTGCCGCAGCCGTTGACGAAAGTCGCCCGATCTTGACGGGCGTTCTGCTGAAATGGGTCGAGAACAAGCTGACGCTGGCCGCTGCCGACGGCTTCCGTCTCTCGCTGCGCACGGCCCATCTCGATCATGCGGTCGAAACGCCGATCGAGGTGATCGTGCCTGCGCGGGCACTCTCCGAATTGGCCCGCATTGCGGGCGATGCCGAGGGTGACATCCAGTTGACCGTCACCCCGAACCGCAACCAACTCCTCTTCCGGATCAACACGACCGAAGCGTCACCCATACTTTATGTCGAGTTGGTCACACAGTTGATCGAGGGCAAATTCCCCGACATCCAGCGCCTCATCCCGACCGAATATGGGACACGAACCGTGATGGACAGTGCCCAACTGCTGCGTGCCGTTCGTCGCGCCCACATCTTCGCGCGGGACGCGGCCAACATCATTCGCATCGTTGTCGCTGATAGCGAGCCAGGCACGCCCGGCTTGGTCACCTTGAGCGCCGAAGCGAGCGAGCTGGGCGAGAACGAAGAAGAACTGATCGCATCGGTGGAAGGCAGCGGTATGGAAGTCGCCTTCAACGCCAAATATCTGATCGATGTGCTTAATATCCTCAGCAGCGCCCAAGTCGCCTTGGAAACGACCAGCGCCAGTACCCCCGGCGTTGTCAAAGCGGTCGGCAGCGAGGGGTTCACCCACGTCATCATGCCGATGCATCTCGGTGGCAGTCGTTGATCGGTCGCAAACCGCGCAGAAAACAGGCGGGGCACTCGTGGCCCCGCTTTTGTTTCATGTGAAACATTCAGGTGGTTGGCGACTGGGACGTCGCTTTTTCACTGCCTTTCAGCTTCGTCTTTCTCCATGCCTTTGCCACTGAATCTAGCGCTAAACCGCCGTTGCATACCGTCCGACAACCAATCCACCATCATGCCATTCGCATTTTCGAAATCCTCAAAGACAACTGACCCTCAGTGATTGCGCCTCATGAACACTCATCCCTTCCGCGTCCCCCGCGCCGTTCTTTTTGCCAACGGTGATCTGCCCCGCCCCGACATCGCCCGTGCGTTGCTTCGGCCCACGGATCTCATTGTGGCGGCCAACGGAGGCTCGCGGCATTGCCATCGCTTTGGCATCGTTCCCACCTTGCTTGTGGGCGATGCCGATTCGTTGCCCCGCGATGTGAAGGCGTGGCTGGTGGCCAACGAGGTGCCGCAGCGTCGATTCGATGCGGACAAAGAGGCCACTGATCTGGAGTTGGCGGTTGATGCGGCGCAGGAAATGGGCGTGGGTGAGTTGTTATTATTGGGCCTTGCCGGAGGCCGCGTCGATCACATGCTGGCGAATTTCGCGTTACTGGCCCAAGCGCCACAACGCAACTTGGCAATGACGGCCGTTGTGGGGCGGCAACGGATCATTCCGATCTGGACCTCGCAGCGCGTAGTGGGGCGCGTGGGGGATACCCTATCGCTCATCCCATGGGGCAGCGATATACAAGGGGTTCATACCAAGGGTTTGCGATGGAATTTGCGGGGCGAGTCGTTGTTTTTCGCGGGATCGCGGGGCGTGAGCAATCGATTGACGGAGGAAAGCGCAGAAATTAGCCTAAAGAGCGGGCTTTTGCTCGTTATCCACGAATTTACAGCCCCTGTTCTGGAATAAATGCGATTCCGTCGGTCTCTATAGACAATCCCACCGCATCGCCCACCGCGATCTTTTCTGCCTCAGCCTGGTAGATTTCCCACTCGAGATCGCCAACCGCCGCATGGTGGGTCACCAAACGATGGTGACTGCCCCGAAACGTCCACGAAACGACCCGTCCTCTGATATGATTCATTCCGCCCGCAGAAGCAGCCAGTCGCGCGGCTTCGGGCCGAATCACGAGCCAAGCGGTCGGCGCCTGCGGTGGTGCAAGAATAAATCGACCCAACGCCGTCTCAACAACGGCGGATGATCCCTCTACTAAGGGTGAAATGGCGAGGATCGGCAAAATGTTGGAAAGCCCGAAGAAGTCGGCCACAAAGCGGTTGTTGGGGCGCTTGTAGAGCGTCTCGGCAGTTCCTATCTGTACGACACGGCCCGCGTTCATCAACGCCAGTCGATCACTGATCGCAAACGCTTCTTGCTGATCGTGGGTGACGTAGATTGCGGTTGTCTCCACACGGCTGAGGATCGCGCGTAATTCCTCCACCAGTCGTTCGCGCAACCGTCGGTCGAGCGAACCCAGCGGCTCATCGAGCAAGATCAGCGACGGTTTGGGGGCAAGACTGCGAGCCAACGCCACCCGTTGCTGTTCACCCCCGCTTAATTCGAAGATCGAGCGGTTATCGTAGCCGCTCATGCCCACCAGCGCCAGCATCTCCTCAACCCGCGCGTTCCGTTCCGCGCGGGAGCGGCCCTGCATCTCCAAGCCAAAGGCGATATTTTCGCCCACCGTGCGATGGGGAAAGAGGGCGAATTGCTGGAACATCATCCCAAAGCCCCGCTCGTGTGGGGGCATGGTGGTGATCTCTCGGTCGCGCAGCCGCACCGTGCCGCTGTCCGGTGTCACCAGCCCCGCGATCAGGCGGAGCAGCGTACTTTTGCCACTACCACTTGGCCCCAGCAGCGAAAGCACCTCGCCGCGATGGATCGACAAGGAGACATCATGGAGGGCGACCGTCTCGCCGTAGCGTTTGGTGGCATGATTGACGGTCAACAACTTTGTTTCATGTGAAACCATTAAAATTCACCGATGTCGTCTATCCGGAATCGTTCAATCAGGAGAAAGCCAATGATCGTTATTGACATAATAATAACACTCATCGCAACGGCCTTCCCGTAGTTCTCGATCCCGGGCTGTCCCAGAAAGCGGAAGATCACCACCGTCATCGTCGGCCATTCGGGTCGTTGCACCAGTGAAGTCGCCCCGAATTCGCCGATGCTCACCGCGAAGGCGAAGGTCGCCCCCACCAGCAGTCCCCGCGCCACGATCGGGAGATCGACCTGCCGCCAGACTTGCCAGGGTGCTGCGCCCAACATCGCCGCCGCTTCGCGCAGCGAAGGGCTGATGCTGCGCAACACGGGCAAGAGGCTCCGCACCACGAAGGGAAAGGCGATCAGCGTGTGGGCCAACGGGACCAACAGGGCCGAGGTGCGTAGATTGAGCGGCGGCTCGTCCAGCGCGATGATGTAACCGAAGCCCAGCGTGACCGCGCTGGTGCCGAGTGGCAACAAGAAGATGGGGTCTAGGAGCGAACGCCAGCGTGCCCGTTGGCCCGACTGCGGCGGTGCCAGCAGGTAAGCGCTCAGGGTCCCGATCAAAAGGCTAAGCAGCAGCGTGGCGAGCGCGAACAGGAGTGAGTTGCGGATCGCCAACTCCGGTGCCACGTCCAGTATGCTTCTGCCGCCCGTCTCGCCCAATGCGCGGTAGAAGCGGAGTGACCACTCGCCCCGCACCTGTAAGCTGCGAATGACCAAGGCCAGCAGTGGGGCCGCCACGAAGAGGGTAGGGGTGCCGACGGCCAGCAGCCAGAGCAGACGCAGCCGGCCCGTCAACGGGCGCAGCGCACTTTCTTGACCGCGCAGTTGAAGCGGCACGGTGGTCCGATTCTGGAGCGCGGTGTAGAGCGACATCATCAGGAAGGTGGCGACCATCTGCACCAAGCTGAGCGTCGCGGCCAGCGGTAGGTTAAAGAAGGTCAGCGCTTGGCGGTAGATTTCGACTTCGAGGGTGGCATAGGCCAAGCCACCCAAAATCAGCACCACCCCAAAGCTGCTGAAGGTGAAGAGGAAGATCAAGAGCGCCGCCGCCCCCAACGAGGGCATCAGCAGCGGCAGGGTGACGCGGCGAAAGCGTTGCCAGGGCGACGCGCCCAGCATCGCCGCCGCCTCTTCAAGTGTGGGGTCGAGGTTGGCCCAGAAGCCGCCCACCACCCGAATCACGACCGCCAAGTTGTAGAAGATGTGGGCCAGCAAAATCATCAAGAGACTTTGCTGCCAGGCGATAGGGGGTGCATCGAGGCGAAACAGGGCCATCAGGGCTTCGTTCAGCAGGCCGCGCGGCCCTAAGAGCGCCAGAAAGGCCGTAGCGACAACCACGGTCGGCATCACGAAGGGGACCGTGAGCAGGGCGCGAAGGAGCGTCTTGCCCCGAAAATCGTACCGCGCGAAGAAATAGGTGGCGGGCAGGGCGGCGATCAACGTCAGCACCGTGGAAAGCAGCGCTTGGCCCGCGGTGAAGAGCAAGGTGTTGCGGAGATAGGGGCGCTGCCAGAGCGCGGCAAAGCCGCTGAGGTCGAGCCGCCCTTCGGGCAAGAAACTGACGCGGAAGATTTCGGCCAACGGGTAGAAGAAGAAGAGGGCCAAAAATAGGAGCGGCAGGGCGAAGGCGAGGCCGACCAAGAGTCTGCGAAGCGCCGTCATAGCGGCCAGACCATAGCCTTAAGAGCGAATGGAGAATGGCGAATGGCGAATGGGGAGATGTCGGTCATCGTATCGTAGCTCTACTCTTGGTTCTTTCTTGCCCTTCGGGTGGTTGCACGTACGGCGTAGCTCCCGAGCCGCGCGTACCAGCTGGGGACCATATTTCCCGCTAAAAAGGCGGCAGCTACGCATCTGCGCAGGATCGCTCTGTGCCGTGGCTACCCGATCTCTGCTTTTGCCAAGCTGTTCCAGCGTACTCGTTCCGCCTCAAGGATCCTCGTTCCAACGCTCCAACGCTTGTATGATAGGGAAGCAGTGGGGAATCGACTAAAGTTACGATTCTGAGCCACTGCAAACGATAGGGATGAAGCTGGTTTAACGCTGAGGCATCAAGCCTGTGATGGAGATAACGCTCCCCTATCGAGATGATCGCCACATAGTGCGGACGGTATCCTAGGCCTCCCTAGCGGGATGAGCTTGCATATACAAGGCTGATACGGAGCGATCATCGTTTGGCCCCCATTCATTTCATTCCAAGCGGGAGGTAACTGATGGCCGACTTCATTATCCTAGGCATTGACATTTCCAAAGGGTGGTTCGATGTCTGTCTGCTCACCCCTACAAGCGCACGCTTCGCACAGTTTGACAACGATCAACGTGGCTTTGCGGCCTTGGGTGACTGGCTTGAACCGCAGCTAACGGGCGCGGCGACAGCGCTACAGGCCTGTCTTGAAGCGACCGGCCGCTATGGGGATGAGCTGGCCCATTGGCTCCACGAGCATGGTCACCGGGTGAGCATCGTCAATCCGGCGCGGGTCAAGTATTATGCCAGCAGCAGTGGTGCGCGCCACAAGAGTGACCGCGGTGATGCGTTCCTAATCGCACACTTTTGCTTGCACAATGACCTCATGGCTTGGCAGCCGTTAGACGAAGTGCGCCAAGCGCTGCGTGCTATCAGTCGCCAACGCGCAGCGCTGGTGGGCATGCGTAACCAAGAAAACAACCGTTTACAGGCGGGCAAACTGCCTGATACGGTGCAAACCGCCATCAAAGCGCACCTTGCTTTTATTGAAACCATGATCGCTGAGCTGGACCAGCAAGGGCAACGTCTCATAGATGAACATGGCGACTTGAGTGCGCAACAACAATTGCTGACCCCCATTCAAGGGATTGGCCAACAGACCGCTCGTACCTTGTTGGCAGAGATGCCGCCGCTAGCAGCGCTGGCTTCCGCCCGCTCCTTAGCGGCCTTTGCCGGGCTTAATCCGCGCCGTGAAGAATCGGGCAAGGGTCGCCCTTACACGCGCCTATCAAAGGCGGGTAATGCGGCCATCCGCAAGGCACTCTATTTTCCAGCCATGACTGCCATGCGCCACAATCCGCCGCTCAAAGCGTTTGCGGAGCGCCTTACAGAGCGCGGCTTGGCACCGCAACAGATTGTCGCAGCGGTGATGCGCAAGCTGTTGCATTATGTGTATGGTGTACTCAAACATCGACAGCCTTTTGACCCGAACTACTTACCGTGCTAATGAGGAACTCTGGCTAAGCGGATGTGGGTAACTGCGGCGTTGGCAGTTATCCACATCCCCGATTCTGCCCCCCCTATCAGAAACCGTCGGCGGCGTGTGGGAATGTGGGCAACTGCGTTGTTAGCAGTTGTCCATATTTCCATGCGCTTTTAGCCTGCTATCCATTTCTTCTCGTCTGGATTTTGGGGCTTGACTTTTAACACGGTATCTCCAACGCTTCTCGCTTAACCGTTCTGCGTTTTGCGTTCTGCGTTCTGCGTTGGCCCCCTACCTCACCACCACATCCGTCCACGCTTCGATCAGGCGATCCCGATTGGCCTCGATGAACTGTGGATCGGGGCTGACCGGGTTGGCGGGGATCTGCGCCCATTGGGCGAAGGCGTCGGGCAGCGCAATGCCCTCCACGACGGGGAAAACGAACATTTTCTCCGGCACGTCCGCTTGGAATTCCGGACTAAGCATAAAGTCGATCAGTGCCTTTGCCAATTCTGGCTCCTTGGCATTGGCCAACACCCCTGCAAATTCGATCTGACGGAAGCAACTGCCATCGGTCGTCACACTGGCCGTGGCGCCTTCGGTGAAGGGCGGGCTGCTGGCGTAGCTGACCACGATCGGACGGTCACCGTCGCCCCCGCCAGCGGTGAAATGATCGAAGTAGGCTTCGGACCATCCGGAGGTCACCAGCAGATCGTTGTCACGGAGCGCCTGCCAGTAGGCTTGCCAGCCTTCCTCGCCCTTCGCTTCCACCGTGGTCAGCAAAAAGGCCAGCCCCGGCGATGAGGAGGCGGGGTTCATGGCGACGGTCAGCCCTTTGTAGGCGGGATCGATCAGGCTATCGAGCGAGTCGGGGGCGGGAAGGCCCTTGGCTTCAAACCAGCCGATGTCGTAGTTGAGGCAGACATCGCCATAGTCGATGGGGGTGACGCGCTGCTCTGGATCGAGCTGGAAGGCGGCATCGACCGTGTCGAGGGCCGGCGAGGCGTACGGCTCGAAGAGGTCCGCATCGAGCGCCCGTGCCAAGAAGCTGTTGTCAACGCCGAAGAGCAGATCGCCGAGTGGGTTGTTTTTGGAGAGGATCGACTGGTTGACCATCGACCCCGCATCGCCGAGCGGCACGATTTCGATGCGGGCATTGTTGGCGTCCTCGAAGGCGGCCAACAGCGCCTCGCTGGCGTCGAAGGACTCGTGGGTGACCAAGCGCACCACGCGGGCGTCGCCCTGCGCCGTGGGTTCGTTGTCGGCGGGCGATGCAGGAACCGTGCTTGACGTGGCACTTTCGTCGTTCTGGACGGCGTCCGACGACGTGTTTTCGTTGTTTTGGGCGCAGCCCAGCAACGCGAAGCCGAGCAGCGCGATGAGCAGTAATCGCTGAATTGACATAATTCCTCCATGTCTCATGCGCTACGGTGAAACAAAAAACCCCGCCAGGGCGGGGTAAGCGGAGCGAACTAGACCACTTCCCTACGCTGGTATCATCCAGATCAGGTTCGTGGGGTCCCCGCTTGCGCGGATCTCAGCCCGATGGCTCCCCCAGCAGTCGCATGACATATTCGGTTGATGGGCAGATTATAGCAAGGAGACGGGAGAACCCAAGCAGGGGGCCAATGAAATCCAGACTAAGGGGGGAACTGCAACAGCGCCCAGCTTGGGCGCTTTTTGGCCACGTTGGCCGTACGGAGTCGGTAAGCGCCTTATCTCGACCGTGAGGGTCGACAAAGCGCCTGTCTTACCGTTGAGAGGGAAAGCTTCGGCTTGCCTCCTCTGCCCCCGCTCTGCCCTTTCATATGCTGCGAGAGAAGTCGCCAAATCGAGCTCGGGTCACGAATATCTTCTCGCAGCACCTTCAAGATTTGAGTAGACCACATCACAATCCCCTTCACATCTTTAGTCCGAAGGGCAAGCGACAGAAGGAGCGCTAAAACTTCAAGTGCCATCGAAGGGGCCTGGATCGTTTGAAGCGTTTCGAGTGCTCGCCGCCACTCCTGATAAGCTGCCGCTATATTCCCCCGTTTTTCTTCGAGTTTCCCAAAGGCGATATGAGCGCGGATGATGCCCCGTACATCTTGGAGACGGTGACAAGTGAGCAACGCTTCGTGAAGTAACTGTTCTGCCACCCCAAGTTCTCCAGAGGCGATGTACGATTGGGCAAGGTAGATCGCGGTATTCGCCGTCCCCGCTTCTTCGGGTCGCGTCAGTCGAATTTTGTAGCTCTGTTCAAGCAGCGGTTGGGCTTGCTCAACTTTCCCTTGCCGCATATAGAGGTTGCCGAGGCTCTTATAGGCGATGCATGCCAGCCCGTTGCCCTCCCCCATCACGTTAAAGATTGCCAAGCTTTGGTTGTAATTCGCTTCGGCAGCCGCAAACTTGCCACGAGACAGCGCCAGATTTCCGAGTTGATTAAAGGCGTAAGCTCTGACCTCAAGCAGGCCGTCGCCAGTGGCCGTTTCGATACAGCGTTGCAGATAGCGTTCGGCAAGGTGATACTCCCCCTGTCGGAGGTGACATATCGCGGCTTGATGATAGGCCTCGGCCCGGAGTGCGTGGGAAAGCGATTCAAATCCGCCGGACGTAATGATTTGATCATAGAGATGCGAAGCGTGGTTCGCATGGCCACAGTCGTTCAATGTTATGGCCAATTGTGTGGCAACCTCGACCCATAGGGCTTGATTTGATATGCCACTCGCCAACGCCACGACGTGCGGCCAAGCGCTTGAAATATGCGACCAGTAGCCTATGGCATTGATGTGCGTGTAAAGCCTTATCGCTAGGCCGACCAAAGCCTCATCACTCCTTTTTGTATCAACTCTAACAGGACTTTCAACGAGATTGGGGCGATTCGTCAAATAGTTGTCCAATAAATTGAGGGAGAACGAGACAAATGCAGGGTCGGGCGCCTCTGACTGGAGGAGCTGAGTGGCCCGATTCGCATCAGAGATGTAGCCGAGATAGTTGTGTTCGTTCCAATTCATAAGCCGCTATGAATCAAGGATCCCTCCGCCCTCATCAGGCTCTACCCCCATAGAGGGAGCTCTCTCCTAGACGTTGCATCCTAAGCCCGTCTTAGGGCAACGACGAGCCTACGCGGCTTGACCCGTCGACTGACTTCCATCCCAGGACTTCGGTACGGAGGAAGGTCGAAGTCAATCGATGGATGGCGAAGTAGCGACGTGAGTCGGAATCACGTCGAGGTTGGACAAGTGAGAGTCGCATTAACCGCTGTAGCCCACTCATCATCGTCTCGGAGGAAAAATCGGTCATCATCGCCAGCCATCGCCAATCAGCCTGATCCCCGGCCCTTTGGATTGCGAAAAGCAGAGCCTTTTCCTCATCGGAGAGGATCGACCACGAGCTCAAATAGATGTACCTGTAAATGTCGCTTGCTGAGCCTTTGGTGATACTCTCAAGCACCTTATTCGGAGGCATCCATTCCATCAATCCGACAGTGAGGTGCAGTGCCAAAGGATTGCCGCCCACGAGATGGTATATCGCCTCAGGTTGCACGTGCGTTACATTCAGATTTACTGCCACATGCTCGATTAGCGCCACACTGCTAGGGCCATCTAGCTCCTCTAGCATGATGGGGGTCACGCGGGGTAGATCAACGTGCTCCCGACTGGTGAGCAAGAATCGGCTCGGTTGGACAAGCCGATAGAGTTCGGGAACGATGAGCTGAAACTCTGCCACGGTCTCTAGGTTGTCAATGATGACCAGAAACGGTGTGGCACGGAGTTTAGTCGCAAGCAACGCCACCTTTTGCGCTCTGGGAACCCTCACCACTGCGTCCAAAGCCAACTTTAATCCCAGTTCGTTCAGCAGCGCTTCACCATCAATATGCGCCCCTACCGCGACGGGGCCGGTAGGGGTAATCGCTTCCTGTTTTGCACTTATCCAGACGACACCCGCGATTTGAGGCGTCGATTTAAGCCAATCTCGGACCGCTTGGTTGGCAACAGCACTCTTACCGATGCCACCAATGCCGTGGATGCTGACAATCGGGTGGTTGGAAGGCTCATCGAGATAGCCCGTTATCTCTTCTATTTTGCTTGAGACCCCAAACAGCTTCTGCGAGTCGACGATGGGGAGCTGCTCCGCCAATGCGGTCGGCGCTGATCGGTCGGCACTCACTTCGGCCGGTTGGAGAGGCTGAACGGCCAGGTCTGGGCGGTCCACGGTAGGTGGACGTCCATCACGATAGACAACCCCAGCAGCGCTCAACATCTGCTGGCGGGCAGTGTCAGAAAGATCAAGCAGATCACATAGTCTAAATACGACCGCTATGTTGCCCGGCTTGGTCGTCCCTGTCGCCCAGCGGGTAACCGTACTGCGATCGACGCGCAGCCGCGCAGCAAGCCAGGCGGCTGAACGATCTTGAGCGGTCAAGGCATGATTCAAAAGGTCGGCAAAATCTGGCTGCTCATTCATACGCATTTCCTTACCGCATCAATGCAAATTCGTTTTCAAACCGTTTAGGTGAGCCGCACTTCTGACTGGGGGTCCCTGCCCCGCTCCCTGCCCCGTACGCTTCGCGCACGCTCTGACGTTGCGCTTTCCCTCCAACCCCATGCGCGAGGACCGACCCCTGTCTGTTTGCAACAATTCTGTGCACCGTTGCAACAGGTTGGGGGCAGACATGCAACGCTCAATCCTGTATTTTTAGGGCGTAGTCGATTACAGCTATCCGTTGCGCAGCGGATGGCGAAAGTTCACCACTAAGGTAGGGAAGTCGAGGAACACGTGGCCCCCGCGTTCATGCGGGGGAGAGGCCTCACAGCCGATGAACCTCCTATAACCAAAAGGAGAAAGATCGTGAAATCGATTCTTCAACTTCGGAGGTTGTTTCTGGCTGCCGCAATGGTCATGCTGCTGAGTATGGGCATCGTCACCTCAAGCCTGAGGGGGACAGGGACGACTGCGAGCGAAGTGCCGCACGGACCGGCTATCGCCGATGGAAGCGATCCGACCCCCACCCCCACGCCCACACCGGATCCAGACGGGGGTTGCATCTACCTCGTCTGTGGATGAGTCGCGTCAGGCCCCCTGATCAGGGGCCTGATTTTTTGCCTCTTGGAGATGGGCGTTCACCATGTCTCGCAATGCGTCCAAGCTGGCATCCGTTGCTTTGGCATGGAGTTCTTGCAACGCACTCTCAAAGACTCCCTGCGCTTGGCCCCAAGCCCCTTGGGCAAGCAGCACTTCGCCGAGATTGTCCAACGTGTTCACGAGATAAGGCAATTGATCGAGCGCGCGCCATGCCAAGACATTGCGCTCGTATACAGCTTGGGCGTCACGCAGCCTTCCCATCTTTTGGAAGGCAAAGCCCCTGTTGGCCTCGATGGCCGCGATTCGCACCTTATCTTGCAAGCGTCTAAAGATATCCTCCGCCGCTTGGAAGTGCGCTAGGGCCGATTCGTACTCCGCCATGGCGACGTAGGTGTTGCCGAGGTTCACCCGCGTATTCGCCAGATAGAGAGAATCTTGAATTTCAGCCAGCAAAATGATGGCTTGCTGGAAGTGGTAAATGGCATCCGGATACCGCCCAATCCCTGAAAAGGCGATGCCAAGATTGGAATGACTCCATGCGCGTAGCCTGACGTCATCAGTGGCCGAAAGTAGGGCCAACGACTGTTCGAAGCATTCTCTCGCCCTTTGCCACGCTTGGTTGTCCGTGGCGATGGCGCCAAGCACCAAGTGACTGTAGGCAGCTTCGTGCGGGTCAAAGGGCGCGATACTCAGTGCCGTTTGTGCCAACTCCCTCGCTTCATCAAACCGGCGCTCCAAACGTGCCACAAATGCCAGTCGGTTGAAGCTCCGGCGCATTTCCACATGGTCGTCCAATCGCTCATAGATCGCCACGCTCTCGCTCAAGCTCTGACGGGCAGCCTGCAGTTGAGATTGGCGCTGCTGCAAGAGGCCCATTTGGAATAGCAGCGCGGCTGTGCCTCGCGCGTCACCCACTTCGCGACTGATCGCCAGCCCTTGCTGCAGGAAGGGCATCCAATCGTCGCGATGACCCGCTTGTTCCATCTTCGGCGCCAGCGCAAGCAATAAGTCGCGCGAGTCGGGCCACCCTTCAGGCAATTTGAGGCTATAGCTGAGGGCGTGCCACGCTTGTTGGCGCATTTGCTCCGTGGGTGCGCCACTTGAAGCCTGGGCACGCCGCAGCAGGGGTCGAGCGCTCTGCTGCACGTACACACGAAAGAGCGCCGGATAATCCGCACCAGCGGCTAGAGCCATTTTGCAATCTCTTCTTGCAGGAATGTGCGGGTCAGATTGTGAATGGTGTAATGGCGCTGGTCCACCGTGCCGCCCACATCCACCAAATTCGCCATGACGAGCCGCTCAATGGCAAGGCGCAGATGGTGGCTCTCAATTCCACTGATCTCTTCCATCAGGGACAAATCGCCCCCCTGGTCGCTGATGAGTGGCATGATCAGAAAAACCTTGCGCGTCGCCTCATCCAGCTTGTCCCACGCTTGCCGGTAGATGTAGCGATACAACGCCTCGATCCGTTTGCCCCGTGCCGCTTCAAGGTCGCCCAGCACGGTCGCAAGGCCGTGAAAGTAGCTTTGACCCACGACCAAGCGCAGGGCTAGGGGGTTGCCGCCTACCGCTTGGTAGATGGGGAGGAGCACCGCGTCGGTTGCCGTCGCCAGATCGTGCAGCCCCACGCGCTGCGCCTCCTGACGAACCAAATCACTGGCGTGCTGCACCGAAAGCTCCGGCACGAGCTGGCGCACGAGATCGGACTGGGGATAGAGGCTCTCGCGCGAGGTGAGAAGAAATTTGGTGGGGTTGATGAGTTGGCGCAACGTGGGGAGCAGCGCTTGGACGTCCGCGATGGTCTCTAGATTATCGATCACAATCAATGAAGGGCGCTCTTTGAGGTGAGTCTGCAAGAGTGCAAACTGCTGCTCACTGGATAGCCCGCCCAAGGCGTAAGACGATGACAAAAGCTGCGCGTTGAGTTGCTCCACCAAGGCCGTCACGGTCAGAGTGGGGCTATCTAAGTCCAGCAGCCCCTCCCCCACGTTAAACTCACTGCGCTTGGCGCTCACCCACCCGAATTGGCGGAAATGGTCGCTTCCCATCAGGTGATGGACAAGCGCCGCCGCCAGCGATGTCTTGCCGATCCCGCCGATCCCTTCGAGCGAGACAATCCACGGTTGTGCCCCGTTCAGGAGTAGGGGGCTAAGTTCGGCCAAACGCGCCTCGATCCCTACCAAGTGAAGGCCAGCGAGGGCTGGCAAACGTTGGGCGATAGTCGCCCGGTAGGCGGCCAGCCGCTCACCCTCCATCTGCTCCACCACTGCCGTCAAGTGAACCAGCGCCCGCGCCTGCCGCTGGTAGAAGTTGCTTTCGGATATGTTTCTGCGGTTTGCAAGGAGATGCACCATCTGGCCGTCGATGAAATGATCGCGCAGTATTTGGGCTTCATCCAGATGCTTGACCTCTAACCGCTCTAGGCTTGATAAGAGAAGCTGATTAAGGGCGCGGCGCGGACTGTCACCCTTCGCTACCGCCTCTTGGAACAAGCGAAGGGAGAAAAATTCGGGCGACACCGGCTGGGTGGAACGCCACGCTTTGAGCGCGTTGTGCAGGGACTTGCGCAATGCATCATTGGGCGCTTTGTCTTGGCTCATCGGATCTCTCACTTAAAGAAGAACGTTGTCTCTAGAGTAATAGATGTTGATCAAAAACGCAATGGAGTGATATGCAGCGGGTGTAGGCACGAGGGGTGCGACCCAAACGTTTGCCGCCTTTTTTCGGCCCGTGACGTGTGGCCTGTCCATCACGGGCTGTCCAAGGCGAGTACAGACGGGCATCAATACCGCACTGGTGGGTAGTGGAGCTGTGGGAGCTGGCGGAGCTGGCGGAGCTGGGGGGTAGGAGGGTCGGCGAGGCATCTGCGTTCGTTTTCAACGATCAGAGTCGGCACGTGCGGAATGGGCGCGGGGTAATCACGGTCAACCCCCATCAGAACGGCGCGTCCGCGTAGGCGGACGCGGGGCCACAGCGGGGAATTCATTCCCCCGCTGAAGCCTCTGCCCCGCCGCTTCGCGGCACCCCCTCTCGCGCAAATCAGGAGAGGGGGCATTTCGGCAACATTCAAACCCTCGCCTTACCAACGCCCACAAGTACTAGCCGCCCTGATGATCGCCCCGCGCCCCCAGCCCCTTCGTTGGTGGCATCCAGCCTCTCTAGCCTTCTCCACAACGCTGGAGGTCAGCCACGCGCAGGGGTGAAAGATGGAAAAATGCGAGAGGGCGGGAATCGGGCGACGCATGAGACGTATTTCGTGACGGTCGCTCACTGCCCCCTACCGCTGGCAAGGCAAAGCCCCTATAAAGTCGGGTAGAGGTGAGTGGAGAGCTTGTGTAGATCAGTGGAGGTGGCGGATGCTAGGCTATCTGTATCGTTTGAACATCACGAGAAGCTGATCATGCGAGGTAGGCGCTACAGGGCCATTCAAGAACAGTTTGTGCTTGTTTTTTGGGCCAAAGACTTTGAAGAGGCGACGGCGGCGACCTTTGTGGCCGAGTTACGTGGCGCTGGCTTGCGTGCCAAGCTGGTCGGGTTGAATGCGCACGAGATGGCTGGCATCCACGGTCTGGCGCTGGTGACCGACTGTACCCTTGAGGAGGCGCTGCCCTACGCGCAAAGTGTCAGCGCGGTCGTGTTACCCTGCGACGAACGCGGCTTCCACCACATTCGCAACGATCCGCGGCTTACGCTCTTTTGTAAGCAAGTATTGGATAATCGCGCGCTTTTTATCGTTGGGCAGTTTGATGTCGCTGCTTTACTACATTCAGCGTCAGAGGCACAAGCAACTGGTCAGATCCTGACCTACCCGCCGAGCGCTGAAATAGCCACCTTTGCACGCACCGTAACGACCCGTCTGCTGGAATAAGAGGAGATGTGATGTTCACCCAACAAGAGGAAAGGCAGCCCGCGTGGAACTTCCCCGTGAAACCGCTGCCCATCGACCAAAACGGTAGCCAGAATCAACCCGACCCCGATGACACGGAACAAATCGGTCATACCGATCGCTGGGGATTGAGACGGATCTTCCCGAAAGAACAGTAGAAGACGGTTCTAATCGATTGAAGCAAGTGCTCGGCGCCGATTTGCCCTCATCCCCCTCCGTAAGCCCCAGAGCCGCACCAGAGGCCCGTGGCGGAACGAACAGTTCTTAGACGGATGCCCACACCCCTACGCCCCCTCACAACGGACAAATATCCTCCGGCAAGAACTGCGGGCTGGTGTAGCCAAAGCTGTTGAGCGCGTCCAGCAGGCCATCTTCCCCTGCGGCGGCCTCGGTGACCGCCGTACAGGCGGCGGGAATGCCCTCGCCCTGTGCCTCAAGGAACGCTTCGGCCAACACCAACATCGGGCTGCGCGGATATTGGTCGCGCAAGGCGCGGATCGCCCGATCGACGCGGTTCTGATCCTCCAGAACGCTCCCGATCACCATCAGGCGGAAATAGCTGAAGGAATGGAGCAGCGTCAGTTCGCTGTCCTGCAACCCCGCATCCCCCGTGCCTTGCGCCCAGATACGGAGCGTTTCATCCGTGAGAGCGCGGTGGTACAGTGCTTCGGCCGCCTCATAGCGCCCCTCGTCGAAGGCCTCGTTGGCCTCCCAAACGACGAGCGGCAACCAGTCGCTCTCGGCATAGGTCGTTTCCGCCAATGTATAGAGATTGTTGACCCAACGGTAGATGTCGGTGCGTTCACGCTGCGGCCCCGCCGCAATCGCATCAAGCGTGCCGCCGGTCAGCGCCATCTCCCAGAGGTTGTCGCCATCCTCGTCGCTGAAGGTCGCTTCGCGCAGCGAGGGAAGCTGGATCTCGGAGGCGGTCAAATCGCGGAACGCGCCCCCGCTCCAAAGCACTACCCGCACCGTCACCGAACAGCCGTTACTGCCGCAGCGGCCAATGGCATAGGCCAGCTCGCTCTGTAGATCGTTGTTCAGGTCGCGTGCTTCCAACAGCCAGGCGCCCTCGCTGCTGCGCAGCCCAAAGGTCGCGTCGAAGATCGGCTGCCAGACTCCCTCGCCCTCGGTCAACACCAGAATGTTGGAGCGCGTGACGCGGTTGGCGTTGTTGGGGTCGATATACCAAATGATCAACTCGTCCTGCCCGTCGTGGGTCAGATCAACGGTGCGGACCGCCCCTTCCGTGGCAGAAATCGCCTGCAAGCGTCGCAACTCCCGTTCCAGCGCGGCGGGGTTGCCCGCCAAGATGTCGGCGGTGCGGCGGATGACGGTCGGCCAATCCTCGCTGACCTGGGGGACGAAGGCGATCGGTGTCGCAGTGGGCACGGGGGTGGGTGTCCACGTCGGCAGCGGCGTGTAGGTGGGGTAGGGCGTATAGGTCGCGGGCGGCGGCAGGGCGGTTTCAGTCGGCAGCGGCGTGTAGGTCGCGGCACGGGTCGCCGTCACCCGCTGCTGCGCGAGGGCGGCCCCGGTCGGCGCGGCTGGCTGTGCCTCGCAGCCCAGCAGCGTGAGCAGCAAAAGCAGGCTGCTCACGATCCACGCCCCCCACCGATGGCGACTGACTGATTTCATCACGTTGCGATCATCCCTACCGCTGCCTCATGCCAACCGTTTCGATGGCGCTTGGCGGGCCATCCGCAGCCGTCACTCCCTGTCGAACCAGCGCACATCCTCGTAATTCGTGACGGGCGCGTAATAGGCGCGGTGCTGCACCGGCAACGTTTGCGGCTTCTCGAACCCTCGGATCGCATATCGCACCCCGTTCACCGTGATCCGCCCTTCGTTCGAAACGGGATAAAAGCCATGTTCGGCGGCTTTACGTTCCAACGACGAACTGGGGTTGAGGCTCATCAATTGGTTGTCGGCGGTCCACTGGAGCATCTCGTCGCGTAGCGCAGGGTCGGGATCGGGATCCGGATCGGGATCGCCCGAAGCGGTCGCGACTTCGACCCACAGCTCAAAACTGACGTGGTGATTCCCGTAGATGCCGAAACCACTGATCGCATCCGAAGGTAGATTATTATAGTGGAAGCGCACCGTATAGCCCTCGCCGTACATCGCGTAGTTCGCTGCCGGTTCCCCCATGGGCTTATCGTGTGGCACGATGGTCGTCCCCCCGCCCCACGTCACGCCCATTCCCCATTGCGGGTCGTGTGGCTCCATGGCATAGAGGTGGTGACGCCCCCCCGACGCCTGTTCGTCCAAGAAATTGACCTGCGTGATGCGGAGGTATGACGCACCGGGGTCGACAGCGGCGGGTGTAAATGTGAGCAAGGCGCGGATCTCGGGTGGCATATTCCATTGGGGTTCGTGGGATGGCATAAGGCTTCCTTTCAAAAATGGAGAGGTTGATTAGTAGATCCGTGGCCAACGGTGCGGGCGGTGGGCGCATCCGCGCCGTCGCCCTTAATCATCCACCGTGATCGCCTCTAGCGATCCGGGCCATGGGCGCAGGTTGAGATCGTTGCCGTCCCAATTTGGCTATCGTCAAAATCAGCGCACGGCGAGAAAACGGTCAAACTGCGCTTCTTACGCCGTCGTTCAATCGTTTTCTCCTCTGCAATCCCCGAGCTCGGCGGCGCATGGCGTGGCAGGGCAGCGCTTCCAAGCCACGTTCGGCAACGCTAATCGTCGCCATCCTTCGCGCCGCGCTCCCCACGCTCGCCGCCGAAAGTCGCGGTCACCCTAGCGCCGCGCCAAACGTCTGCCGCCGTCGCTACGGTTTGTCAATGATGATCTGGCGCAACGAGTGGGGCCACGCTCGGAGCGACACATTTTCCCCGTCCCAATCTACCGCATGGCGATCGACAAGACCTACGTGGAGTTCACTAAAACGTAGGGTCGAGGAAAGATGATACGGTCTGGCATAGATGAAGGCTAAGTTAAAGACATGATTGGTATTGTAGGTCACACTTTCAAAGAGCATATCCAAATCGTCGTAAATGAGTAGAACGCGAAAACCATGGTCGACCCCGTAAAACTCGTACGCACTGTATCGATCGGGCGCGCCCAGGCAGCGGATAATCTGGTGAAGTGAAGGCTCATCGGTCCGCAACCCCTGGTACACCGTCGTTCCTTCCGGTAGAAAAGCGACGCGGAAGGCGCGAGCGCCGATCTCCCAAGCGAGCGCCGGATAAACCTCTCCGCCGATGACTGCCTCGGAGCGTTCGGGCGTGCCGCCCTGTTCGATGATCCATGCTTCCCAAAGATCGCGCGATGCGTTCTCTGCGGGCAACTCATTCAGCGTGGGATGGACGAGTCGCTCACAACTGTACGGCAGACGCGCGGCGACCAGGTCCCGAGCGGGCAGGATCAGATTGGGGAGAATGCAGAGCAGGAGGACGAGGCCTACCCCCATGAAGAAACATCCCACTCGCCCGTTCTTCCTTAGCCAACTCATCCTTCACCCCCGTGCGTCGTGTCGATGCGATGAATGTCCTGCGCACCCTATCCCTCACCTGAGAATTGAGAATCGGGGAGCGTCGCCCTACGTTGCACCAGCATTCGTTGGCGTGGCCTCCCCCAGCTCTGATGCACCCTCACAGCGCCACCAACGTCTGCCGTGACACCTCGAACCGCCCGCCGAAGCGGTCGGGGCCATCGCTGCGCATCGCGGCGGCGTACTCATCGAAGTAACGTTGCAATGCCGCGCGGGAGTCGACGTAGTAGAAGACGGTGTACTTCACCGCGAAGTGGCCGCCGTCTTCCTCGCGCTGGAATAGCTCGGCCCGCACAAAGCCGGGCAGCGCTACCATCGCCGCGATATGGTCGTCGAGCCAAGCGCGGAATTGCGCGGCAATATCCGCGTGAACGTCGAGGTGGACGACGTAGATGGTCATGGGGGTTCTATGATAGGGGGCGATTGACGCGCAGAAGTCGGCCGCGTAGCTTCGGCATGGTTTGCACTAAGCGATCAATGCTCGTGGCCTGCTGTCGGAAATCAGGATCAATGGTACAGGCGACAATTCCACTGTGATCGCTCTCTTCATCGTGTAAACGTATGAAATCGCGGCGGTTTAGGGTCAGTAGGACGCGCGACTGACTTGTGGCAACTCGTAGTACGTCGCTGTCCGTGACCCGCTGGTTGGCAAGTCCATCTTCGACCATCGTCAGCACATCATGCCCTAGTTCCCGTAACGCCTCCACCGTTGGCAAAGGGAAATTCTCATCAGCATAGAAGCGGGCCATCGCTCAAGCGGATTCGTGCGCCACGATTTGCGCGTCGACCTCGGCGCGATTGGCACGATAGAAGGCCCATACATTGGCCAAATCTTGTGCGGTGAGCGTGGGGTAGCTGCGCAACAAGTCGGATTCGCTCATGCCCTGTTGATGGGCTTGAACGAGAAGCCAGACGGGAATTCGGGTTCGCAGGACGCATGCGTCACCGCCCATCACCTCTGCCGTCGCGTCAATGCCCGGGAAGGCATCACCCAAATCATGGGCCACCCACTGCAAAAGTTGAGCCTTTTCGGACCGTGTGAGAGCGGGCAATATCTCTCGAACCTGCTCTAGCGCGCTCATTCCTACTCCCCCTCTACTTCACATGCCGTGTTTGTTGTCATAAGAATAGCAAATTCTGGCTGCCTATTCACAACACCCGCTCGTACTCGCTGATCGCCAGCTTCCAGACCGGGATGCCGCAGTAACGGTCGCCTTCGGGGCAGATGGGCCGTGCCCCCGCCGCGTGGCGCTGGGTACAGGGCGCCCCCAGATATTGGCCGATCAGCGGGTTGACCTGTTGAATCTGCAACGCCTCGTCGCGGCTGGCGAAGAAGATCTCTTCCTGGGCGTTGTAGCAGAGGCGCATTCGCAGCTTGTGGTGCAGCGCCAGCAGATCGGCGCTTTCGGTGAAGCGGATGGCGACGGCGTTGGGCAGCAGGTAGCTCGCATCTTCGGCGCTGACGCCGAGCGCCCGCAGTCTACGGATCGCTGCCCACGTTCGCGCCATCGTCTCGTCGTAGAAGGCGCGGGCCGCGTCGTTGTGGTAGAGCAAGGTTGGCGTGATGTAGTCCGGCTCGTCGCCGAGGTAAGCGTGGAGCGTGGGTCGGCTGCCGGGGGTCATGCGGTGGCGCTGGTCTTGGCTGTCGGCAGTGTGAGAAAGCCGTTTGCGGAAGGTGTAATGCGGATGAACCATCGTGCGCGTCAGCTTCGACATCGTGGTCACGTTGAGCGATTCGCCAAAGTAGGGGTTATGGGCCGGATCAAGGACGAGCGCAATGGCATCCTCATCGCTCAATTCGGCGCGGGCGCGGCCCAACACCTCGCGCACGGCATTGGCCAGCAACGTTTCATTCTCCGCTTTTACCGCGACCAGCGCCGAAATTCGCCCTTGCAAACTGGCGTCGAACTCTTCAACGAAGGCGGCACTGCGGGGCACGGCGCCACCGTACTGTGCCTCGAAGTACCGATATTCGATCGTCTCTTCCAGCGGCAGCGGTTCCTCCAAAATCTGCGCGAAGAGCGGGTCGAAGTCGATCAGTTGGCGTACCATCTCCTCAACCACACGCCGTGTTTCGACCGGCACATCAAACTGGGCACAGAGCCGGTAGTAGCGCAGCAACGTCAACGCGCTCACCGTGTGATAGAGATAGGCGAAGGTAGCGACCGGCAGCACGTAGCGGGCCACCTCTTGCACCTTCTTGGGGATGGTGCGCACGGCCAGCGGATGGGCCGCCTTGTTGGGCCGTGCCGCACGGCTGGGGAAGATGCCGTAGTAGAGCGCTTCGGCGGTCGGGGCCAGCATCTCGCACAACTGATGAAAGGCCGCGCCCTGCATCTCGACCGTCTCAAGGTAGAGTACCAGCGCCTCGCCACATAAATCCGGCACGAACAGCGCCTCGGTATCGGTCGTCACATAGCGTTGCGAAACCTGCTCCGAATTATAGAAGGGGTGGGCGTGCAAAAAGCTCCAGATGAATTGGCGCGAGACGTTGGCCAGACCGAATTGCAGATGGGCATGTTGCAGCGTGGTGTGGTGGCCCGCCTGATAGGTGCTGGCCGCGATCCGGTCCCGCAGATCGGGCTTGGCGGCCACCTGCTCCGCCGTCACAATCCCTCGGCTGGAATAGCAGGTGCGGGCCGTCGCCACCGCGTTCTCGTAGGGCCGCTCGAAGCTGTTGATCAGCGAGATTTTAGGCGCAGCGGAGTGGGGCATGGGGGCTGACTCTTAGTTGGTTGGTGGATGGCGGGATGGGTAGTTTGTCTGGTGGGTGCCTCTAGACGATAGAGATGGAGAATGGAGAATGGAAAGAGGGTGGTCCGCGTAACAGAGCGTTGACCCGTGAAGTGGTTTATTTGTGCTGTCGCTCTGCGCATAGCGAATAGTGCATGGGGCATAGGTGACGATGCTATTTCATTGCTTTTCAACGTCCTACACCCACACACCCGTTTTCTGCGTTTCCTGCGTTCTCTCCGTTCCAGCGCTCCAACGCTTCTCGTTTAATACCCTTTGCCGAAGAGGGCGATTTCGGCGTTGGGGTTGCCGCTGAAGAAGCAGATGCCCCGTTCGTCCGGTTGATCGAGCGGGAAGCAGCGCAGGGTGGCGCTCGTCTCCTCTTTGATCTGCTGCTCCTGCGCGTTGGAGCCAGCCCACCAGACGCGCGCCCACTGGTTGTTGGCGATCACCGCTTTGAACTGCTCGTAGTCGTCGACATCAATGATATTTTCGTCGCGGAAGGCGGTGGCACGGGCCAAGAGACTGTCGTGGATATCGTCGAGCCACTGCTGGGCCGTCGCGGCGACACTGTCGACGGCGATGCCGAATTCCTTGCCCTCGCGGCCCGGTCGGTCCCGCCGCGCAAAGACGACCGCGTTTTTCGCCACGTCGCGCGGGCCGATTTCGATGCGGATGGGCACCCCCTTCAACTCCCATTCGTTGAACTTCCAACCCGCCGTGTGGGAATCGTCGCGGTCACTGGTGACGCGGATGCCCGCGTCACGCAGCTTAGCCTCGACCTCGTCGGTCAGCGCCAGCACCGCCTCCCGCTCCGATTCCTTGCGCCAGATCGGGACGATGACCACCTGGTGAGGGGCAAGACGGGGCGGCATCACCAAGCCGTTGTCGTCGCCGTGGGTCATAATAATCGCCCCGACCATGCGGGTGCTGAGGCCCCACGAGGTCTGCCAAACGTACTTTCGCTCGTTATCTTGGTCGAGGAATTGGATATCGAAGGCTTTGGCGAAGTTCTGTCCCAAGTTATGGCTGGTGCCGGATTGCAACCCCTTGCCATCGCCCATCATCGCCTCGATGGTGTAGGTGTTGTCGGCCCCCGCGAAGCGCTCGTTCTCCGACTTGCGCCCCTGAATGACGGGGATCGCCGCCTCGTTCACCGCAAAATCGGCGTAAACGCCGAGCATCTTCAACGTCTCTTCCTCGGCTTCCTCAAAGGCGGCGTGCGCGGTATGGCCCTCCTGCCACAAGAATTCGCTCGTCCGCAAGAAGGGGCGGGTGCGCAGCTCCCAGCGCACGACGTTGGCCCACTGGTTGATCAGGATCGGCAAATCGCGCCACGACTGCACCCACTGGGAATAATAATGGTTGATGATCGTTTCCGAGGTGGGCCGCACCACCACCGGCTCGGCCAATTCCTCGCCGCCCGCGTGGGTCACCAGCGCCAGCTCCGGCGAAAAGCCCTCGACATGCTCGGCCTCTTTTTGCAGGAAGGAGTACGGGATAAAGAGGGGGAAATAGGCGTTGACGTGGCCCGTCGCCTTGAAGCGAGTATCGAGCGCCTGCTGTACGTTTTCCCAGAGCGCGTAGCCGTAGGGACGGATCACCATCGTCCCTTTGACCGGCCCGTAGTCGACCATCTTCGCCTCTTGAATCGTCCGCAAATACCAGCCGGAATAATCGTCGCTGCGACTGGGTATCTTTCCTTCTGCCATGGGGTCCCCGCGTGAGTTTTGTGAGTTTTGGGAGTTTAATGAGTTTTGTGAGTTTGATGAGTTTGATGAGTTAGGAGTTGGGAGTTAGGGGGAGAGCGAGTGATTGTGGTGCATGGTGCATGGTGCATGGTGCATGGGCAAAGGTCACGTTAAGGGCAACCGTTTCTTTGCTTCCCATTCTCCATTCTCCAAATCCGTTCTGCGTTACCTGCTCTGCGTTGCCGTTAGGCGTTGTCGCTAAGTATAAGCATCAACGGGCTGGAATGCGAGACGGCCCCGTCGTCGGGGTGACGCGGGGCCGTCGCACGAGCCGTCGGTGACCTTATTCTTCGAGGAGTAGGTAGGCGCGGCCCCGCACGAGACCGTTGTCCATACGCGCGCTGTTGGTGGCACCGAAGGCGACCAGCGGGCCGATGACGGCGCGAAACTCGGCCAGCTCTGAGGCATTGAGCCCCATCTCCGGCGCCATCACCCTTTCGATTTCGTCGAAACTGAGGTAGAAGAGCGAGTTGTAGCCGCTGTCCAGATGGCCCATCAGCCGCTGATAGCCTGCGTTGTCTTTGATCGTGCTGCCGAGCGGCTGCGCGAACTGTGTGGCGGCCTCGCCCGGCATCGTCACCACGAGCCGATCATCGACATGACCAAAGGCGAGCATGGCCTCTTCACTCCAGCTATCCTGCGCCAACTGGAAGCTGTGCGGCCCAACCGCCTGCGGACTGAGTTCCATCGACATCTGTTCGCTCATGCGCTCGATGAAGCCTTGGCTGGCGGCAAGATCACGGCTGTCCATCATCATCCACCCTGAAACGGGCAGCTCCGCCCCACCGCTGGGGTTGATCGTGATCAACAGATCCTCGCCCACCCACGCGGCCAGGTCGCCCTCCATGTCGAAGCCCGGGCCGAAGATCGACTCCATCATCATGTCGACCGTGTCCACCCCCTCTTCGTCGTTGGGCATCAGTTCGAGCTGTGCTTGGTACTGCGCCACCATGCTGTCTACGTTGGTCATGGTGGTGAAAAGCAGCGCATCGCTCGGCACATAGGGCAGCAGCGCATCACTGTGGCTCTCGTCGTAGAGCGACCTCATCTCGTCGGTCAACTTGCTTTCATCGTAAAGCTGGGCCATGTCGAAGCGCAGTCCTTCTCGTTCCAAGACCAACGATACGCCCGTCATCAGCAGCATCTCGCTCTGCGCCTGCATCGTATCGAACTGATCGTTCCCCATCGGGAACATCGACAGGCCCCCCACCATGTTAGAGAGCATATCCATATAGGAGCTTTGGTTCATCGTTATCAGCGCCAGCGCCTCGCTCGGCAACGCATTGCGCAGTCGCTGGAAGGCATCGCTCTGTGCCAATGCCCCTTCGCTGGCCTGCCCTTGGTCGATCACGGCTTGCAGCGTGGCCTCGTCCGTCGCGTGGAGCACCATGCCCTCGTACAGCGTGACGGCGCGGGGCGTTTGCCAGTCGTAGCCGGTCTTTTCCTCGACCCAATAGCTCACCCCGTTGTGCGATCGTTCGACCACCACCGCCCCCTCTTCGCTCTCAACCCGTTCGATTTGGGCAAGGATGAAGTCGCGGGCCTTGGCGTCATCCTTGCTGGCAAGGCCCACGACAAAAGCGGGCGGGGTAAATCCAAAGAGATCGTCGACCTCCTCAGTCGGTTCGGGAACGATCACTGCCATCCCGACTTCGGTGCCGAGCCACGGCTGAATCTCCGTTTCGAAATCCATCCCGTTCGACGTTTCCATCCCCGCTTTCGCCTCGTCAAAAAGGCTCTGGAAATCGGGGTTATCGAGGTAGAGCCGTTGGATCGTCTGGAAGCCCTGCTGGTTGCGGATGTTGAGCGCCATGCCCGCGTAGACTAGGGTTCGTTCGGCGGGAAGCAGCTCCGCCATCTTATTTTGGCTGCGCAGCCCCAACAGCCCCATCAGGCTGTCGCCCTTCCACAGCAGCAGGCCGCCCGCCAAGCCCGCCATCAATATGACCGCTAAGCCCAAGCCAAACGCGGTTCGTCGTCCAATCATGAGGATCCTCCTTGAAGTGGTTCGTCTAACATAGGTCTTACTTGAGATCGCGCGCTCCGTGGTGCTTGTTGTGGCGGGTTGAAGCCGTAACTCGTCTTGAGCAACCGTACGTTCGCTGCGCAATCCGATTCACGATACCCGAGCCGTCGCCCTATGGGTCGCTCCGCATCTTGCTTTGACGCGCAGCGGACGGCCCGTGTTCAGCCGCGTCTTAGGGTGATACGTCTGAATCAGCAAAAAGGTTCGCTCTCGCCCCTGCAACGCTCCAACCGCGCTTGGCCGCGCTAGGAATCGTCGTCTTTCTCCTCTGTCGTTTCGTCGTCCTCATCGCGGTCGGACGCGGCAGGCTCCACGCTGATCGCTTGGCGAACGCTGCGGAGGGCCTTGCGCAGGGGGCGCTCACTCTTGGTCGCCACGATATCCGCGGTCGCCTCTTCGTTACTCGTGTTGTCGGGGTCGCCGCGCAGCGTGGTGCGATGTTCAATGATCCAGAGGTAGAGGTCGGTCGCGGTGCGGCGCGGGAAATCGGCCAAGACGTGCTCTTCCATGATGTAGCCGACCAGCGGACGATAGACGCGGTCGTACCAACTCTGTACCGCCTCCTCCCAGGTGATCTCCCGCTCGTTTTCAATCCCCAGATACCAGCGATGGACGTTGATATGCTCGATCAACTTGTCGTATCGACCGGGGGGCGTCAGGCGGATCTCGTTGTCGGGTCGCAGCTCGTGGAGCTTCGTCTTCAGGAAGAAGTCGGCGCGGTCGGCCTCGCGGATCACATCTTCGATCTCGCTCTCGGCGCTGATCTCGAACGGGACCGTGATTTCGGTCACGATCGCGTCGATGAAGACTTGGTTCCGTTCGCGCGCGACCGAAACGCGGTGATTGCCATCCTTCACAAAATAGCTGTTGCCGATCTTGTACAGCTCGACGGGGGGCAGGTAGACATCCTCGTAATGGGCGCGACCGATGCTCATCCAACGATCTTTGGTGGTGCGCTGGAGCGGCAAAAAGGCGCGATCGAAATCGCGATAGCGCCCCTCGCTGCCCACGATCTGATCGATCCGTACTTCCTGCGCGCCGCGATATTGCTGCGCGGCGGTCGGCAGGTGGCGGCGTACCACGTCAAAGGGGAGCAGCTCGTTACTGCGGCGCGTCACCCAACTCTTGATCTGGTTCCAGAAGGCTTTGCGGCTGGCTCGTTCGTAATCCCGCTCCACTTGCTGTTTTAACATCGGCTTTGTCCTTCATACGAATCCGTTCAAGCAGGCCGTAATCAGCCAGATTCACGACTTGATAGCCGTAGCAGTTGATCAGATCCGTCTGCGCATAGCGGCGTTGCCACGGCGTTTTGGGGTGGTAGATGTGGATGTGGCCGTGAATCATCAGCCGTGGTCGGAACCGCTCCAAGAACCAGCGATAGGAACGAAAGCCGATGTGGGCCGGGTCGTCTGCATCCCCCACCTGATAGGGGGGGGAATGGGTGATCAGGAGATCCAAATAACGTCCATGGATCAACTTGTTCCACAACAGATGGGGGACCATGTGCATGACATGGCTCCACATCTCACGGTCTGTATATTGAAAATGGCCTTGGTTGTAGCGGCGCGATCCCTCGAAGCCAGCGATCAGCAGCCCGTTCCACTGCATCACGTGGCGATGCAGATCCACGGCGCCCCACGGGCCGCGTCGTTCGCCCAACGGCCCATATTCGACGAGATTGGCGTGGTTGCCCCGAACAAAAAAGAGCGGCTTGTCAAGCACCGTCAAGATGTATTCAAGGTAGTAATAAGGTAGATCGCCGCACCCAATCACCAACGAGACATCCGCAAATTGCTCGCGCACCGCTGCGCTGTAGATCGTCGGTATGATCTTGTCACTCACCGCTAGAATTTTCACGGCGCTTGTGTATCCTTGCCTCCGGCACTCCGCGCGACCTTTTGCTTCGACCATCCGAGGCGTAAGGGTATCAGCCCTAATGCGGTTTGCAAAGTCTTTGACAAACCGTTCCCCCGTTCAAGTAATACCCATTCTCATAGACAATTGTGGATGTGGAATGGACGGTGTAACCGTGGGGCGGGGGATTAAAATCCCCGCTGGAGGGCCTGTCGGCCCATGGGCCTGCCTGCGCAGGCCCCTGCTTTGCGGTTACCATTGATCTTCGTGGCACAATCAACCCTCCGATTTGGTATAAGGAAAACCGACGATAGCACCAGATTCTTACCGCACGAAAAAAAAGCAAAGAGAGTACCAACGGCTGGATCAACTGCGGTTGGTGTCCCAACGTGGCGCATGGCGAATGGGGAGTCGGCGATCTTGTCTCATCGCTCTACCGATCTGATCGGGTAGGTTGATACCCCTCATGTCGAAAATCGGGAAACAAGGCTTCACCTAGTTGGCAACAGCCGTTCCCCCAGCTCCCCTAGCTCCCCCAACTCCCCCAGCTCCCCTAGCTCCCCCAGCTCCCCCAGCTCCCCCCCTCTACCTGAATCGCCCCCCTCTATGCTACACTACCGCAACAATTCAACGTGCCTGAAGGTAAACCATGTTCGACGATTTAACCGATAAGTTACAAGAGACCTTCCAGCGGCTGGGGCAGAAAGGCCGACTGACCGAAGAAGATGTCGACATCGCGATGCGCGACGTCAAGCTGGCGCTGCTCGAGGCCGATGTCAACTTCAAGGTCGTGCGCCAGTTCGTGAAGGATGTCAAAGCCAAGGCCATCGGCCAGCAGATCACCAAAACGCTGAAGCCAGCCGAAATGGTTGTCAAGATCGTGAACGAGCAGTTGATCGAGCTGCTGGGCGAGCCGGGGCGGCTCAACCTCTCCTCACCGCCCACGATCATCATGTTGGTGGGGCTGCAAGGCTCCGGCAAGACGACCACTGCGGGCAAGCTGGCGAACTGGCTGCGCAACAACCACAAAGGGTCGCGCCCCATGATGGTGGCCGCAGACACCTACCGCCCTGCCGCTGTCCGCCAGCTTGAAGTGTTGGGGGAGCAGTTGCAACTGCCCGTCCACAGCGAGGGCATCGAGCCGCCACCGCCCGAAATCGCACAGCGCGGTGTCGAAAAGGCGCGGGCCAACCGCCACAACGTCATCATCGTCGACACGGCGGGCCGACTGAACATCGACGAACAGATGATGCAGGAGTTGGAAGAGGTCAAGGCCCGCATCCAACCCGACGAGATTCTTTTCGTGGCCGACGCCATGACGGGGCAGGTCGCGGTCGAAGTGGCGCAAGACTTCAACGCGCGGGTGGGGCTGACCGGCGTCATCTTCACGAAGGTGGATGGGGATGCGCGTGGCGGGGCGGCCCTCTCGATCCGTGAAGTGACCGGTGTGCCAATCAAGTTCCTCGGTGTCGGTGAAAAGCTGGACGCGATTGAAATTTTCCACCCCGACCGCTTAGCGGGCCGCATCCTCGGCATGGGCGACATCCTAACACTGATCGAGAAGGCGGAAGCGGCCATCGACCAAGATGAAGCGGAGGCGCTGGGGGCGCGTCTGGAAAAAGGGGAGTTCGACTTCGAGGATTTCCTGCGCGCCAGCCACCAGATGAAGCGGCTGGGGCCGATCAGCAAGCTGATGGGCATGATGCCCGGCATGGGCGATTTGATGCGCCAGCTCGAACCGGGGCAGATGGAAACGCAGATGAAGATCACCGAGGCGATCGTCAGCTCGATGACCCGCAAGGAGCGTCGGAATCCGAAGCTGCTCAACGGCAGCCGCAAGAAGCGGATCGCAGCGGGGTCGGGCCGCACGGTACAGGAGGTCAATCAGCTCGTGCAGAACTTCCGCGAGATGCAGAAGATGATCAAGCAGATGCCAGCCTTCCTGCAGGAGGGGATGATGGGCGGCGGCGGTGGGCGGGGCGGTCGGCGCGGTCGGCGGGGGCGACGGGGCCGAGGCGACGCGCCCGAACTGCCCTTCGACATCTCGCAGTTCGGACGGTAACCCCTCTCGAATACCCAAAAGGCCCAGCGCACTGGCTGGGCCTTTTGGTTCGTTACGCGCTCACTCGCCGACCTTCACCCCACGCCAAAAGGCCACGTAGCCCGCAATCTGACTCGCCGCCGTTTTTGGATCGGGATAGTACCACGCGGCATCCTTGTTCCGTTTGCCGTCGACCACCACATCGTAATAGCTGGCCGTGCCCTTCCATGAACAGACGGTGTGGGTCGTGCTCGGCTCGAAATAGCGTTGATCGATGCTGTCGGGCGGGAAATAGTGGTTTCCCTCCACCACGATGGTCTGATCCGATTCCGCCACTGTTGCGTTGTTCCACGACGCTTTCATTTCAGTTCTCCTTATCATGTCGATGGGGCGTAGAATCATAGCCGATGTGAAGCAGCGACTCTTGTTAGAGATCGTCGACGCAACGGCCAATCACCTTATCAGAAAGAGACCCGTTACGCGCGATGAATGCCCCACCCCTTTCCTGCGCGATTGAATGGGAGGCAGCGCTCTTTGTTTCCTCTGACGAGCGCCAACGCCAAGCGGCCCGCGATTCGAAGTTGAACGTTCGAGCTGTCTAGCTCGAATCAGCGCGAGATCGATGGCGGCCCCCCACCAGCGTCACCCACAACGCCCCCAACGCCGCCACGACAAAGCCCGCCACCGTGGCCCACAACCCTGCCCCGACCTGTGCGCCCCCGCCGTACAAGCTTTGCAAGGTCGGCCACGTCATCCACATTGCCCAGCTAGGTAGGGCAGCGGCCAGCAGCGCCAACAGCGCGGACAACGCGGCCCGCCAGCGCTCGGCCAGCCGTTGCCAGAGCGGCACTGCCACAAGCGCCGCCACCCCCACGAGGCTGCCATAGAGCTGAGCGCTGAACTGCCGCGCCATGTCGGCGTTGGCAAATCGCGGCGGAAACCAGGAAGCCACCGCGGGCAAGAGCTGGCTGTCGAAGGCCGGGAGGATGACGACCGCCAAAAAGAGAATGATCGGCGCAAAGATCCAGCGCCACCGGCTCCGCTCCCCCGCGATCCACAAGGTAAGCAGCAGGGCGGCCAGCAAGGGCGGCAGAAAGAAGCACAACCGCTCCCATTCGAGCAAGCCCGCCCGCCAAGCGGCGGTAAACTTCCAGAAATCGCCCAGATCGAGGCCGAGCAGCACAAGTGCCGCCGCCCCTTTCTGATCGACCACCCACGGCAGCCACCAACCAATCGCCCCCAGCAGCGTGCCAACCAGCCACAGCCCGCGGGCCACCGGCGGCACGGCTACCGACGGTGGCTTTGCCACGATTCTTGTGCCTGCGTTCGCTTCTCCAACCGAATCTCGCGCCGTTCTTCGGCCTCCTGCCAGCGCCGCCGCTGGGCCTCGTTTTCCAGTTCCAGCCCGGGCACGGGGGACGGCCTGCCCCGCTCGTCGAGCGCCACGTACACGAAGTAGGCGCTGTTGGTGTGGATGCCCTCCCCCGTGATGGGGTTGGACGCCTCGACCCGCACCCCGACCTCAATCGAGGTGTTGCCCACCCAGTTGACCCGCGCCTTGAGCTGCAGCAGATAGCCGACACGAACCGGCTCCAAAAAGGTCATCGAGTCGATTCGCACCGTCACCACCAGCTTGCCCGCGTGACGCATCGCCGCCAGCGCGCCCGCCTCGTCGGCCAACCGCATGATGACCCCACCATGCACATTGCCCATCGCGTTCGCATCGTTCGGCCCCATCAGCAGCGCCAACTCAATTTCGGAATCGCTGGGCCGCCTGTTCGCCTGTTGTTCCGACTGCTCATTCATCGGTCGTGTCTCTTGTGCTGAGTGTTGGAGTGTTGGAGTGTTGGAGTGCTGGAGTTTGATGAGTTTTGTGAGTTTTGTGAGTTTTGTGAGTTCGGTTTGGATGGGTGGTTTTGGGCATGGGGCATGGATTTGCAGCCTTCACAACGGCAAAGCGGTGAAACACAAGCCGACAACTCCCCATGCACCATTCACCACCTGCTCTGCGTTACCTGCTCTGCGTTACCTGCTCTGCGTTGCCGTTTTGCGTTTTGCGTTATCCGTTATCCGTTGCCGTTTTGCGTTGCCGTTTTGCGTTTTGCGTTATCCGTTATCCGTTGCCGTTTTGCGTTGCCGTTTTGCGTTGAAGATACCTTCCGCGGCCCGCCTCGCCAAACCATTGCCCCCCTTCGAGGAGCAGCGCTCCCCGCCGCCAGACGGCGTGGGGCTTGCCGCGCCCGGCAACGCCCTCCCACAGATCGTAATCGACGGCCATTTCGTGGGTGGCGGCGCTGATCGCCCACGTGGCGTTGGGGTCCCAGAGCAGCACATCGCCATCCGCGCCGGGTTGCAACGCCCCTTTGCGCGGCGCAAGGCCGAGCAGTCGCGCGGGGTTGGTCGCGGTCAGCGCCACGAACCGTTCCGGCGAAAAGCGCTGCTGATTGACGCCGAAATGCCAGAGCAGGGTCAGGCGATGTTCGATCGCGGGCACCCCGTTCGGGATCATGTCGAAGCGCTCGCGGCCCCGCGCTTTCTGATCGTGGAAGCGGAACGGGGCATGATCGGTGCTGAACGCATCCAACGTCCCATTGGCCAGCGCCTGCCAAAGCACCGCTTGGTCGGCCTCGCTGCGCAGCGGGGGCGAGCAGACAAACTTTGCTCCCTCGAATTCGGGCCGCGCCAAGTCATCCTCGGTGAAGAAGAGATATTGGGGGCAGCTTTCGCCGTAGAGGACGGCCCCTTCCGCCTTGGCGGCGGCGATCGCCGCCAGCGCGCCGCGACAGGTGACATGCACCACGTAGAGCGCACTGCCCGCCATCCGCGCCAGCGCAATGGCCCGTTGCGTCGCCTCTGCCTCGGCCAGCGCGGGGTGGACCGTGGCGTGCCAGCGCGGTTCGACACGGCCCACCGCGATCGCTTCCCGCTCCAGCAGGTCCACGATCTCGCCCGTTTCGGCATGAACTAGCGGCAACAGCCCCAGTTCAGCGGCGCGGCGACAGAGGCGGAAGAACTGTTCGTTGTCCAGCATCATGCCCCGCGCCTTGTAGGCCAAGAAGAGCTTGATCGACGAGACGCCCCAGCGCGGCAACTCGGCCATCTCGGCCATCACCGCTTCGGTCGGGTCCACGATGGTCAGGTGGAAGCCGTAGTCGATCACCGCCTTGCCCGCGGCCCGACGCTGCCATGCGGTCAACGTTTCGCGCAACGATTGGCCGCGCTGCTGATTGGCAAAGTCGACATGCGTCGTGGTGCCACCGAAGGCCGCCGCGCGATGGCCGGTGTAGAAATCGTCGCTGGTGGCACAGTCGGGCGCGATCGGCATGTCGAGATGGGTATGCCCATCGACCCCGCCGGGCAGCAGCAGCAAGCCGCCCGCATCGACAACCCGTTCGCCGCCGTTGGCGGCCAGCCCCGCACCGATCTCCGCGATGCGCTCACCGACGAGCCGCAAATCCGCCCGACGCTGGCCCGCCGCTGTCACCACCGTACCGCCCCGAATCAACGTATCCAAAAGGTCTCCACCGCCGTCCCGCCCATCGCAATGGTGAATTTGTCGCTAGGCTGATAGAATAGCCACACGACACAAAACGGCAACGCAGAGCAGAACGGCAACGCAGAGCAGCTAACGCAGAGCAGGTAACGCAGAGCAGGTAACGCAGAATGGATTTTGGGGAATGGGATGAGGGGGGGAAGCAAAGTAACGTTTGCCCTTGACGTGACCTTTGCCCATGCACCATGCACCATGCACCACGCCCCTTGCACCTTGCACCTTGCTCCATGCACCAGAACAACTCCAACACTCCCTAACTCACAACTCACAACTCACAAAACTCCATGATCGACTATAACTGGACGCAGGTGGCGCGGCTGCTACTGACCTCGCGCGCGCTCGACCGCATGGAAGAGGACGAACTGGTCCCTTCCGGCGAAATCACCTACCAATTCTCGGCGGGCGGCCACGAGCTGGTGCAAATCCTGCTGGCGATGGCGCTCGATCATCCGCACGACGCGGCGACGGTCTACTACCGCTCGCGCCCCTTCATGATGGGCGTGGGGCTGACGCCCGCCGAATCGCTGGCCAGCACAATGGCCCGCGAGGGCGGGATCTCGGCGGGGCGCGACATCGGCGTCGTCTTCAACCGCCCGTCGAGCGGCGGCGTGACGGTGCTGCCGATGAGTGGTGACGTGGGGACGCAGTACACCCCCGCCGTCGGCTGGGCACAGGCGATCCGCTACCGTGCCGACACGCTGAACCACGATGCGTGGCGCGGTGCGATCGCCGTGGCCATGGGCGGCGATGGGTCAACGGCCACCGGCGGCTTCTGGGCCGCGCTCACCATCGCCACCACGCTGAAGCTACCGATGCTTTTCGTGGTGGAAGACAACGAATTTGCGATCTCGGTGCGTAGCCACCTGCAAACGCCCGGCCTGAACATCGCCAAGAACCTGGCTGCCTTCACCGACCTGACAGTGCTGGATGGCGATGGCACCGATCCCGCCGCTGCGGCGGCCCACATCAGCACCGCCGTGCTGGAGGTGCGCGACGGTCGTGGCCCCGTTCTGCTTCGGATGCGGGTGCCGCGTTTGCCCGGCCACTCCGTGACCGACAACCAGTTCTATAAAAGTGCCGACGAACGGGCCGAGGAGGCCAGCCGTGATCCGCTGACCCGCTTGCGAGAATGGCTGGTACCCGCCCATCTTTCAGAGGACGAGTGGGACGAGTTGGCACAAGACGCACGCCATACGGTCGAACAAGCGCGGGACGAGGTGCGCGAGCGGGCTGAGCCAGCCCTCGGCTCCGCCAGCAGCCATCTATTTTTCGAGGGCGTGGCCCCGCAACAGGGCGGTCTGTTGCCAGAGACCGCCGCCCCCATGGCGGAGACGAGCGCCACCGCCGACCCGGACAGCGAACCGATCGCCCTAGTTCCCGCTGTGCGCCGCACCCTCGCCATCGAGCTGGCGACCAACCCACGCCTGCTGCTCTTCGGCGAAGATGTTGGCTACAAAGGGGGCGTTCATACCGTCACCGAAGGGTTGCAGGGCGAATTCGGCGAGGCACGGGTCTTCGATACTTCGCTCAACGAAGAAGGGATCATCGGGCGGGCGATGGGCATGGCGCTGGCGGGCCTCTTCCCGGTGCCGGAAATCCAGTTCCGCAAATATCTGGACCCCGCCACCGAACAGATCAACGACACCGGGACGATCCGCTGGCGCACCGCGAACCGCTTCGCCGCGCCGATGGTGGTGCGGATTCCGGTCGGTTTCGCTTCCCGCACCGGCGACCCGTGGCATTCCGTCTCGGACGAATCGGTGCTGGCGCACAAACCCGGCTGGCGGGTGGCCTTCCCCAGCAATGCCGCCGACGCGGTGGGGCTGCTGCGCACCGCGCTGCGTGGCGATGATCCGACCTTTTTCTTGGAGCATCGCAACCTGCTCTTTAGCCTGCGCGAGGCGGGCGCGCCCTACCCGGGAGACAATTACGCGCTCCCCTTCGGCCACGCACGCATCGTGCGGCCGGGGCGTGATCTGACGGTTGTAACGTGGGGCGCGATGGTGCCACGCTGCGAGCAAGCGGCCCGCGCCTTGGGGGAGTCGGTCGAGTTGATCGACTTGCGCACGCTGGTGCCGTGGGATCGCGACGCGGTGCTGAACTCGGTGAAGAAGACGGCGCGTTGCCTGGTGATTCACGAGGACGGACCCTTGGCCAGCTTCAGCGGCGACATCATTGCGCTGATCGCCGACGAGGGCTTTGCGTGGCTCGATGCGCCGGTGCAGCGGCTGACCGGCCCCCTTTACCCGATTCCCTACAATAAGCGGCTGATGGATGAAGTGGTCCCTACCGTCGAACGTATTCGTAACGCGATGGAATCGTTGCTAGAATTTTAGACAGGAAAAACGCGCCTGGCTGTCGAAGCGTTACGATAACATGGTCAGATATCGGGAGCGGCTCGCAAAAAAAGTCCAGCGTGCCCTTAAGGCGAAGCATAGAAGCAACCGCTTAACGCCGATCATACAGAACAGCAGCTTCACCACACGCTCGACGAATGTTCCCCTCGTATGCGGAGGAATTTGCGATGCCAACTCTCTCTGAACAACAGTTTGCGAAGCGGTAGAGGGGTGGGGCCGAGCCAACTACAGCAAGTCATAGACTATGCGCGCTACTTGCGCAGTCGCCCCAGTGCTGACACGACAACAGTTGGCTCCCCCATGGCGCTTCTAGAAGCGCTGGATGACAGTGGGCCGCTTGTTTTTGCAGAGGGCGAGCTGGAGTCGCTTTTGGGCGATATTCAAGAGATGCGCGAGTTAGATATGAAAGATCATGCCAGATTATTTGCCTGACACGAACCGTGTCAGTTGGCCGATGGCGAACCGCGAACCCCCTGCAAGTCAGCTATGACGTACACAAGAGGCAGAGAGCCGATTAGGGGTTTCGCCTACTTGTACTGGGCGAATTGTACTTTACCGTATACGCCAGTCAGCATCGCCAAGTGAACAGGGATCACCTGCACAGTTTGATGCGTCATCTATTGTTATCACCCTTTGACAGATGGCTGCCGATGAATTCGGCCGCATTCAAGCAGAACAAAAAGCAAAAGGCTTGCCCATTCCACCATGGGAGGCACAAATAGCAGCCGTAGCTCGCGCGCGGGTTGGTCATTCTGACAGACGACAAGCATTTCGGCTATGTTGACGGGCTTCAGGTCGAAAATTGGCATCGCCTTGACGAAAGTCAATGACAAATAAGTGGAGTACATAAACCATGCAAAATCGTAGCGAAACGGTCGCCCAACTGATGCGCATCATTGAGGGGTTGATGAACCAGGGTTGGGATGAAGTGCCGTTGTCTTCGTTGGAGGATCGGTTGGCACAAGAGGAGATCGAGGTCCCTAACCTAAAGGGGCTGTTGCAAGAACTGGTCGGCGAGGGCGCCCTCGTCATCAAACATCGGTTGCGCGGCGAGATGTCGCTGTGGCCGACCTCGATGGGTGAAGGGTTGCGCGGCAATCGTTAGCGCGTGAAACGGGCCGAAAGAGAGCGCGCCTTTCGTGTAAACGTGCGAGGGGGAAAGGAGGAGAGCCATGAAATTGGCCGAAGCATTGGTGCAGCGGGCAACGCTGCAGAAGCGGCTCCATGAGTTACGGGAGCGGATCGGAAAAAGCGCCTTGGTGCAGGAGGGCAACGAGCCGGTCGAGGATGCGAACGCATTGCTCCGTCAAGCGGAGCGCCTGATCGACCAGATGACCACGCTGGTGAAGCAGATCAACGACACCAACAGCGTTTCGCGGCTGGCGGATGGCCGCACACTGACCCACGCGCTGGCGGAACGGGACGCGCTGGCCACCCGCGCGCGCCTTTACCGCAGCGCGGCCGAAGCGGGAACGCCCCAGATGAACCGCTATTCAAACACGGAGATCCGCAGCATCAGCACGGTGGATGTGGCCGCGCTGCGCCAGCGTGCCGATGAAACCGCGGTCGCGTACCGTGAGCTGGACACCTTGATCCAAGCGGCCAACTGGACGGTCGATCTGATCGAATGAGCGCTGAGGGGAAAAGGTGCGAAAGGCGGATGATAAATTGCACCGTTCCCTTGCGCGATTCACTTCTCGTTGGTAGCGGCGAGCGATGGGGCGAGCCTCAAACCGGCTCCGGATGGGCACTCATAACGCTGTGATGGGCCACGGCAACCCCTCATCGGGCACGCCCCGCATTGTTACAAGCGTACCGTGCACCGAGCACTGTCACAACCGCGAGGCTGACCATCAACCGCCGTGAGGGTGGGTAAGGGGAGGTGCGGGGGAGGCTTTGTCTCCTCCGCACCGCAACGAGAAGCGTTTAAGCGTTCAACCGTTCAATCGGAGAATCGCGGCGCCGAGAGATCAGACTCAGTCCACGGCCCTTCCATTCTCCATTCTCCATTCTCTACCCGCAACGCCTCGGCACGAGCGAACAGTAGTACGCCCTGCAACGCTTCCTGACACACTCCTCCCCCTCACTCCTCCCGCGACATGAACTCCCACAACATCGCGCCGAACTGATCCTGCTCGGCGACCTCCCGCTGACGGTGGGTGTGGATCGCTTCGTAATCGAGCAGGAGCGCTCGCAGCAGATGGGTGAAGGCACGGGGCGTGAGCCGTGCGATGTACTCATCGTTGCTGGGGCCGCTGTCCAACCACTGGGCCAGCAACGAGAGCCGCTGCCGAATCAGCGCCATTTCGCTGCTGCCGGTCCGTTTGGCGTGGGGGACCGTGGCGACTGGCATGAAGCAGAGATCGCGGTCGTTGCGGAGGTTCCACGCGAACAGCCCGAAGTGGAATTCATCGTGGGAAGGGCCGCGAATGAGCCGGGGCTGCCATTGCCGATATTCGGCGAGGAACAACGTGGCCCCTGCGGGCCAATGTTGGTCAATGTTGATGCGGTGCATCGCCCGTGTGGTGCGCGGCAGGGCCACGTACCGATGCAAGGCGACCAGCGCAGGGAAGCTCTGATGGCGGCGGAAATCCAACGTGACGGGGCTGGCGATCCCTTCCGCTGGCTCCAGCACCCCCAACGCCTGCAACGAGGCGCCGATATTATGCGTCACCACGTTTAGCACCGCACGGTAATTGAGGTCGGGTTGGTCGAGCAGGTCGATCTCGATGCCGACCAGCGCCTCTCGAAAACGGCGCGTCCGCAACTGCTTGGCCTCGGCATCCTGCGGCGTCAGCATCACCGCGAACGATTCCTCTTTATCCGGCGGCCCCTCGCCGCGCTGCGCCAACTCCTGCTGAACCACCTCTTTCAGCCAGCCTTGGAGCAAGTTTGCGATGTCGCGGATTGTGCTTGGTTCAGACATGATACGTTGGGAGTTTGGTGAGTTAGAAGTTTGGGGAGTTGAGAGTTAGCGGGTTTTGGCGTGCTGGCGTTATGTGTGCATGGTGCATGGTGCATGGTGCATGGTGCATGGACAACGGGCAGCGCCTTACCACGCTTCCCTATATCACCCCGTTCGCCATTCTGCGCTCGGCGCCTGCCCTGAGCAAAGCCGTTCGCACAGCGGCCCGAAGGACTAGGGTTCTGCGTTAACTGCTCTGCGTTGCCGTTCTGCTCTGCGTTAACTGCTCTGCGTTGCCGTTCTGTTCTGCGTTAACTGCTCTGCGTTGCCGTTCTGCTCTGCGTTAACTGCTCTCTACGAGGCCACGCGCTGCGGGTTGCGCTAGGCGGGGAGAGGGAGCGGCAGGCTGTCGTCGATCAATTGGGAGCCGAGGATTTCGGCGTAGAGCGGACTGCTTTCCATCAGTTCGTCGTGCGTGCCGCGTGCAACGATCGCCCCGTTGTCCAAGACGAGGATCAGATCGGCGTGGCGCACGGTGGAGATCCGTTGCGCGATCACGAAGGCGGTGCGCCCCGCCAGCAGATGGTCCAGCGCCTGCTGAATCTGGTACTCGGTTTCGGCATCGACCGCGCTGGTCGAATCGTCGAAGATCAGGATGTGCGGATCGACCAACAGCGCCCGTGCAATGGCGATCCGTTGGCGCTGGCCGCCGGAAAGTCCCACGCCCCGTTCGCCGACCCGCGTGGCATAGCCGTCGGGCTGCGCCATGATGAAGTCGTGGGCTTGGGCGGCGCGGGCCACCGCTTCGATCCGTGCGTCACTCGCCTCGGGCACACCAAAGGCAATGTTGTCGCGGATCGTGCCGCTGACCAGCGTCGCTTCCTGCAAGACGATGCCGATCTGCCGCCGCAGACTCGCCACCGTCGCGTCGCGCACGTCCACCCCATCGATCCGCACTGCACCGCCCGTGACATCGTAGAAGCGGGGGATGAGGTTGATGATGGTGCTCTTGCCGCTCCCCGTCGCCCCCAACACGGCCACCATCTGGCCGGGCGCGGCCTCGAACGAGATGCCTCGTAACACGTCCTCCGTCCCGCCCCGATAGCGAAAATGGACGTCGTCAAAAGCCACGTGCCCCTCGATGGTCGGCAACGGCGTCGCGTTGGGGCGATCATGGACCTCGCTTTCAGCATCCAACAGCTCGAACAGGCGGTCCGCCGAGGCGCTGGCCCGCGACAGAATCTGCGAGATGAAGCCGAGCTGAAAGACGGGCATCAGCAGGAAGGCGAGATAGGTGTTGAAAGCGATCAGCGTGCCGAGTGTCAGTTGGCCGGAAATGACGCGGTTACCGCCATACCAGATCACGATCAGCGTGCCGAGGTTGGCGAGGAAGAAAACCAGCGGGAAGCCCGCCGAAAAGAGGCGCACGACGACCAGATATTCGTCGTAGATCCGTTCATTGGCGGCGCGGTAACGCTGTTGCTCGTGAGGTTCGGCGGCAAAGGCCTTGACGACCCGCACCCCCGCGATGTTTTCTTGCAGGACGGTGTTGAGGGCACCGATCCGCTGTTGCACCGCGCGGAACCGAGGCAGCAAGCGGCCGAACAGCAGCCCGAAGACCACCCCAATCAGCGGAATCGTCACCAGCGAGGCCAGCGCCAAGCGCCAATCGGTGACGAAGAGGATCACGGCACTGCCGATCAGCGTGATGACCGCCGAGAGGAACTGGAGCAGACCCTGACCGTAAAAGAGGCGGACCGCCTCCACATCCGAGGTCAACCGCGTCAGCAGTTGGCCCGTTTGATGCTGATCGTGGTAGGAGAAGCTGATCGTCGCCAACCGATGATAGACAGCGTTGCGCAGCTCGTAGGCGACATTTTGAGAGCTTTTTTCCGACCAGAACCCTTGCAAGAAGTTGAAGAGGCCCCGCGCCACGGCCACCAGCAGCAGGCCAAGCGTGGCCATCCAGATGCCGCGCCAACTGTTGACGCTGATTCCATTGTCGATCAACTGGCGGATCAACTGGGGCGAATAGAGATTGGCCGCGGTGACGGCAAGGAGCGAAAGCAACGCCCCCACCGCGATCGGCAGCGAATCACGAAGATAGATCAAGGATCGGCGAAGGGCGTTCATGGCAGCTTCATGGCGTGGGTGACAGGGGTCTAACCGCGTAGTGCGCGGCAGAGTATAGCACGGTTCGGGGGAGGGGGTGAGTCGGGTGAGGCTGAAGTCCTGTCGAAGCCCCATGCGATGTGGGAAGTGGAGAATGGAGAGTCATCGGTCCTCGTTTCACCGCTCCACCGTTGTGATGGGGTCAAGTGATGGCTTTCCTGTCGAAAATCCAAGAGATTGCCCCGCCTTGTTTTGCAATGGCCCAGCACCCCCAGCGCCCACACCCGCACAACCGCACACCCGCCCTCGATTTCCCCCTTTGCGGAATGGGCGGCCCTTTGTTAGAATTTGCGATTACTGTTTATCATAGCTGGACAGACACGACAGCGAGCCGCTGAGCGGTGGCTGTCGTCACTCATTTCAATCCCCGTTTTGCAGTCCCTTTTGGAGTCACGGTATGGAGCAAGAGGAACGTAGGCGTGTGTGGACAGCCGCCCTCGCGGACATTCAGCTACAGATGCCCCGTAACGCATTCGACCAATGGTTGCGCGGCACAGAGCTGGTCAGTGTCGAGGATGAGCTTTATACGATTAGCACCTTTAGCCCGTTCGCGGTTCAGTGGTTGGAAAACCGACTGAACCGCATCATCCGCCGCTCGTTGGAGCATGAGGTGAGCGGCCCGGTTACCTTGAAATTCATCGTTCGCGGCCAAAGCAACCACGAGGCCGAAGCCGTGCCGCTCGTTGGCCCCACCATGGTTGAAGCAACGCCCAAGCCCCGTGCACCCCAGGTCGAAGACAACGTGCCTCACACGGTGCACGCCACGCAGGAGCGCTATTCCTTCGACACCTTTATCGTCGGGCCAAGCAATCGGTTGGCCCACGCTGCGGCGCTGGCCGTGGCCGAGCGGCCCGCCTTGGCCTACAACCCGCTCTTCATCTATGGCGGCGTGGGGCTGGGCAAAACCCACCTGTTGCTCGCCATCAAAAGCGAGGTGGAGATGCAAGGGCTGTCGGCGGTCTACGTCTCCTCGGAGCGTTTCACGAACGAGTTCATCTCCGACATCCGCTCCCAGAACACCGAAGCGTTCCGTGCCCGCTATCGTGGCGCGGATGTGCTGCTGGTGGACGACATCCAATTCTTGGCAGGCAAAGAATCGACCCAAGACGAATTCTTCCACACCTTCAACACACTCCATTCGGCGGGCAAGCAGATCGTTCTTTCTTCGGATCGCCCGCCGAAAGCGATCATGCTGCTGGAAGAACGGCTCCGTTCCCGCTTCGAGGGCGGCTTGGTCTGCGATGTGGCTCCCCCCGACCTCGAGACACGGATGGCGATTCTGCAAGCCAAGGCCGAGACGCAGACCGTTCGTGTGCCGAGCGAGATCATCGAACTGATCGCTCATCGCGTCCAGTCCAATATCCGCGAACTGGAAGGGGCGTTGATTCGCATCGTGGCCTATGCGCAACTCAACGGTCAGCCGTTGGACCTAGCACTCACCGAGAAGGTGTTGCGCGACGTGCTGGATCGCCCACAAAACATCGACCTGGACGTGATCATCGAGACGACCGCCGATTTCTACAACCTGAGCTTGGCCGATTTGGAAAGCTCAAGCCGGCGCAAGCCGATCGCCTTCGCCCGTCAGGTGGCGATGTACTTGGCACGCGAAGAGACCGATGCCTCGTTGGCCGAGATCGGGGAACTCCTTGGGGGGCGCGACCACTCGACGGTGCTCTACGGCGTGGACAAGATCGCGGAGATGATCGAGAGCGACGACAACGTGCGCCGCGAGATCATCCAGATCCGCGAACGCCTCTATGAGACGGCATAGGGCCAACCGTGCACGACCTTCTTATAAAAGAGCAGTCCGCTGCTCTTTTTTGTTACGGGAAAGGCTGTGGAAAAGGTCGAAAAATAGCGAAATGGCTAGGGTGAGTTGACGAAAACCGGGCGTTATTCCACGATTTTGCCAATTTATTGTTGATAAATCTTGCATTGGTGTGGATAGCTCTGGCTTTGTGGGGATAACATAACAAGTTGTTCATCATGCCGATAGTGGTAACTTGATCTCACACCTACAACATCTAGGGGCAGCGCAAACGACCCCATCACGCAATGGGAACAGCTACTTTTTCGACCTTTTCAACTGTCCACAGCTTATCCAATCCTGGCTTCGCGCTCGCTTCGCTATCCTGCCACAAGATATAGAGCCGTACGACCCGTTCCGACTACTTATGGGGATGGCGCCCACTCTCACCGACTCTTTTCCACATATCCACAGCCCCTACTACTACTAAAGATATAATATATAGTTCTGGTGGGGATATCTTTTCTAACGCAGAGCAGGCAACGCAGAGCAGTTAACGCAGAACAGAACGGCAACGCCGGGCAGTTAACGTAGAACAGAACGGCAACGCCGGGCAGTTAACGCAGAACCCGAGTCCTTCGGACCGCTGCGCGCACGCTTTGCGCAGGGCAGGCGCCGAGCGCAGAATGGCGAATGGGTGGTACGGGGAAGCGTTGTGAGGCGTTGCCCGTTGTCCATGCACCATGCACCATGCACCCCAGTAATGCCAGCACGCCAGTGATCCCATACACGCTAACTCTCGACCCACTAACTCACCCACTCCCCCTATGACGACCAACGACCGATACCGTGATTTGCCCAGTGTGGATGCCTTGTTGAAGAACGAGGTGCTGACCGCGCTGACGCAGCGAGCTGGCCGCGCCCTGGTCGTGGCGGGTTGCCGGGTGCTCCTCGACGACGCACGGCAACGGATTGGCGCGGGTATACCGTTGCCACCGTCGCTGCCCGACGCGGTGGTGGCGTGGGTAGAGGCACGGCTGGCCGCGACGATGATCCCCGTGGTCAATGCGACGGGGGTCATCGTGCATACCAATTTGGGGCGCGCACCGCTCAGCCAAGCGGCGCAGTCGGCGATGATGGCGGTCGCGTCGGGCTACAGCAACCTTGAATTTGACCTCGAGACGGGCGAGCGTGGCTCCCGTTACCGCCATGTCGCGGCGCGGCTGGCCGCAGTGACAGGGGCCGATGCGGGCCTCGTCGTCAACAACAATGCCGCAGCCCTGGTGCTGACGCTGGCCGCCGTGGCGCCGGGGCAGGAGGTCGTTGTCTCGCGGTCGCAGTTGGTGGAGATCGGGGGCGGCTTCCGCATTCCGGAGATCCTGGCGCAGAGCGGCGCCATTTTGCGCGAAGTCGGCACGACCAATCGCACCTATCTTGAGGATTTTGTGCACGCCACCACCGAGCAGACGGTGGCTTACTTGCGGGTCCACACCAGCAATTTCCGACTACAAGGCTTTGTCCATCAACCCGAACTGGCGGAGTTGGCCTTCGCCGCACGGCAGCATGGTCTGTTGCTGATCGATGATGTGGGGAGTGGTGCCCTGCTCGATTGCACACGCTTTGGTTTAGCGAAGGAGCCGATGGTGCAGGCGAGTGTGTCAGCGGGGGCCGATTTGGTGCTTTTTTCCGGCGACAAGTTGCTGGGCGGGCCACAGGCGGGCTGCATCGTCGGGCGACGGGTGTGGATCGAGCGGCTGCGGCGACATCCGTTGGCACGCGCCTTACGCGTGGACAAAACTACGCTGGCCGCGCTGGACGCCACGCTGCAAGCCTATCAACGCGGCGCGGCGGAAACAGAAATTCCCGTCTGGCAGATGATCGCCACTGCCGAAGAAACGCTGCACAACCGCGTGGTCGCGTGGCGGGGGGCATTGGCGGGCAGCGGATTGGCAACGTCCATCGTGCGCGGTGAATCCGCGGTGGGCGGCGGCGCGTTGCCCGGCGAAACGTTGCCGACATGGCTGCTGGCACTGTCGGTTCCGAGGCCCAACGAGGTGGCCCAACGGTTGCGACAAGGCCGTCCCGCGGTGGTGGCACGGGTCGCCGACGACCACCTCCTCTTTGATCCGCGCACCGTCTTGCCCACGCAAGAATCGGCCTTGATCGTGGCGTTGCAATCCCTGGCAAGCGCCAACGCGACATGACATAACGTTGAAGTTATCAAGGTTTATCAACGAAAAAAGGCCATCTCTCAACAAGATGACCTTTTTCTCTGTAAGAGTGGAAGAACGTCAAAAGTTATGCCAATAAACCGGTGGTTATCACCAGAATGGGCGCAGTTCTCCACAATCTCGTATGACGTATGGGGAGTTTTGGGAGTTTTATGAGTTTTATGAGTTTTATGAGTTTTATGAGTTTTGGGAGGTGGGAGGGGCGGAAAATTTTCCACCCGTACTGAGTTTGGTGGGTTGGGCGTCGCTTTGCGTTCTGCGTTCTGCGTTCTCCGTTATCCCCGCTTTCCCTCAACGATCATTGGCGGCGGAGCGTCTTTCTCGCCTTGGTCGCCTTGGAGCTTGTCGTCCACGACTTGGCGGCGAATATCGTCGAGGCGGTCGGCGGCGATCCACCCCTCTTCGGCTGCATGTTGGGCGGCGATTAGGGTGTCGTCCGCAAGCACGAGCGTGCTGCCCGCTTTGGTGACCTCATCGGCCAGCGCGAAGATCTGGTCGGGCCGTTCCGGGTTGCGACTGACACTGCGAATGTAGACCGCCAGAATTCGATCGGGGTATTGATCTACGATAGATTTGTAGATCTCCGGATCCTCTTGACCCGAATCGCCGATCAGGATGAAGGGGAGCTGGTCGAAGGTGTCTAAGATGCGGCGGATCGATTTCAGCTTATGGGGGGCATGTTTGGTCGGCAGTACTTCGTCGTTGGAAATGCCCCAGTCGCGCAGCATGAGCGGGCCGAACGGGATGCCCTGAATGTCGAGGAAGTCGATCAGCACATCGTAGAGGTTCCAGGGGCTGCTGGAGACGTAGAAGAGCGGATTTTGGCATTGCCCATCGCCACCCGCCTGGAGCGCACGATAAAATGCGGCCACCCCCGCGAACGGGACACGGGTATGCACGTTGCCCAAAAAGACGGTGCGCCCCATCTTCAAAACGCTTTCGGCGTTGGTGATGACGATCGTGTCATCCACGTCGCTGATGACGCCGAACTGCGTGTTCGAGGGGGGGCAAAGGATCGAGCCGCTGGCAGTGGGCGTGGTTTGGCCGTCCCGCTGGGGTTCGAGGACGCGCAGCGAAATCGGGTGCCACAGCGTCTCGGAAAGTGGCATTTCGGGTACAAAGTCCAGATCGAAATAGCCCTCTTCGTCCGTCGTCACTTCCAGTCGTTGATCCCCGAACATCGCTTCGACGCGCGCCTCCGCCACCTCATCGCTCTCAAAGCGGCGATAGATATTCACGATGTTGCGCCACGCCGAATCGTCGATGGTGGCGGGGGAAATGCCGTTGTCCTCCAGCACACGCCCCTTCAAGTAGAACGACGACGGCGTGCCGTAGCCGAGATAGGGCATGATGACGATGGGGTCGTCGCGGTCGAAGCGCTCCTGCAGCTCGCCCTTGACGCGATCCATGCTCTGCTCGGCGAGGTGGACGCTGCTCGTGAAGAGCCGATTCGTTCGTCGGAGCAGGCCGCTGTCGCGGACCTTCGTGGGCGAACGGAGGGCGCGGCGCGTGCGACGCCAAAGGCGGCGCCGTCGACGGTAGAGCGCTTCCAGCTTTTCGTATCGGGTCAGAATCAGGGCGCTGATGGTCAGCAACAGACGTGTCGCCGCCGAACGCCGTCGGGTCTCATCGCTCATCGGAGTGCCTTCCATTGCTCTCGCGCCATCGTCGCCAGCCCCGCATCACCACCCATGCCACAAAGCCATAGACCACGATGTAGCTGCCATCCACTACCAGATGGAGCAGCCATGCGGGGTCGTTCCAACCGTTGTACGTCACGACAAGGTGGTCGAGGTGGAAAAAAAGCAAGCCCACCACGCCAAAAAATGCCGCGATTAAGATTTCTTTTGCTGAGGTCGAGAAAGGCATGAGGTACTCACGATCGTCGGCGTTGGGAAGGCGATTATAGCATGGGCTGTGGGATGCGTGTGTGCCCTGTCGTGGGGCGGGGTTTGAAGGTGAGCCAGAGGAGCCGAAGCCGGATAGAAGGGGCGCTGGGGAATGAGTGTGTGCAACACGTCTCAGATAACCGATAGGGTGAAGCGATAAGCTGTGTTAGCCGATAGAGATAGAGATAGAGAGGGAGATCGAGAGGGAGAGGGAGATCGAGAGGGACAATGCGCGTCTTAAGGGTTTATGGTTGAGGGTGCGTGGTGCCAAATCCATGCGGGGCGATTCACGACTCACCAATTCCGCGAGCCAGACGCGGAACCTAAACGGCCGGTCGTGCTTGGAACGTCCTAGGCGTGGGCAGCGGCGATCTTGTAGAGCAAAATGGGTGTCGCCGCGGCTGCCGCATCGGCCGCACAAAAAGCAGCGAAGGGCGCAGCGAGTGCCGCGCCCTTCGGGTGAAGGCGGATCAGCCTTGTGGCTAGAGCGTGGTCTCGGTCGGGGTAGAATCCGCTGGCGTTTCGTCCGGGGCGGTCTCGTCTGGGGTCGTCCCGTCGCGCTCCGGCCCCATGCCGTCCGGCGTTCCCATTTCGCCATTGCGTGGGCCGTGGTGGCCACGTGGCCCATGGCCGCGCGGACCAAATCCCCCGAAGGGTCCGGGGCGCGCGGCGAATTGGTCTGCTTGTGCTTGCGTGATCACGCCATCCGCCACCGCTTGCTGCACCGCCTCGTCTACCTTCGCTTCCACCGCTGCGCGGAAGGATTCGCGGTCAAAGCCCGCCTCCGCCAAGATGTCGTCCATTCGCTGTCCCGCATCGCGCGCCGCTTGGATCTCTTCTTGCGTCATCCCCAACACGCTTTGGGTGATCGCTTGCGCGTCGATGTAATCCTCCAGCGCCTCCCGCGCTTGGATGTTGGCGGCTTGTTCCTCGGTGAGTCGGCCATCCGCCACCGCCTGATCGAGCATGTTTTGTCGCGCCGTATCTTGTGCGGCCTCCAGCGCCTCCACGCTGATGCCCAGCGCATCGGCTAGGGCTTGCTGGTGCGCCTCGCGGTCGATGCGCGGCCCGTGCATCCCATCGCTCTCGTCGCCCGCGCTGCTGCGCACCTCTTCGATCGCGGCTTGCAGCGCTTCCACCGTTATGCCGAGTGCATCGGCCAGCGCCTGTTGTCGGTCCCCGCTCATGCCACGCGGGCCACCGCGCATTTCGCCCTTGTCAAAGGGCATCGTGCCATCGCCGGGCAGTTCCTCGATCACGACGGGCGAGGTGACGGTGCCGTCCGGCGCTTGCGCGAGCGCAGCGTTGGCCCCGATGAGGCCAGCGACCGTCAGCGCGCTGCCTGCAGCAATCAATCCGACTTTCTTCAATAAATTCATCGTCGTATTCTCCTTGCGTCAATCTGGTTTTGCCAATGCGAGCCGCAAACGAACTGGCCCATCTGCCACTCACGCGCTAAAGATACATCGACGATTTTCAGAGAATGTGAAGATATGATGGAGGAGTTGTGTAGAGGGGGAGGAGAGTTGATCAGTTGTCAGAGGGCGAGGGGCATGGTGCAAGGTGCAAGGTGCAAGGGGCAAGGGGCAAGGGGCGAGGGGCGAGGGGGCGTGCCCCGTGAATTGGGGGGTATTGTTGCAACGCTTCTCTTTCAAAAGGGCTGCCGGATAATCGTCTTCCAGTTGGCGGGCGCAGCGCGGCGGATGTCGCTGAGGTAGATTTCGTGATGTTTGCCCCGCAAGCTTCCCTGTTGGGCGATGTGCTCATGGAGTCGTGCGATGGTTGGCCCTTCTTCCGAAAAGGGGCCTCGGTGCAGGATTTGGGCGCATCGGCCCTCGTGGAAGGGGACAAAACGTATCGCATCGACTGCCGAGAGTCCCTTTTTGCGCCGCACTTGGTCGATGGCATCGGTCACCATCGGCGTGGTGACGACGCCTGGCTGCATGATCATCATGGTCCAGAGCCATTCCGCCTTGCGATCCACGGAGAAGGTAGAGATATCTGCGCTCCACCACAGCCCTTCCAACGGCATCACGACGTAGTCCACCGCCTGCGGGCCACGTTTGACCATGAATTTCAAGGCATAGGCGACGGCGAAGAGCGCCTCGACGGCATGGGCATAAGCTTGCGAACTGTTGGGGTCACCGGAGCCATCGATCATGAGGAAGTTCATCGTTGGCACCTCCACCTCGACCACCCTGTTACTCGGTGGGCTGTAGAGTGGTTTGAGCTGCTTTTTCAGATCGATCTTTTCCATCGCATTGCCCCTTGTGCTTCATGGTTGGGCGTGGTGGCTCAGCATCGCCATCAACCGCGCTTCGACCGTGGGCCATTCGTCGTCGATCACGCTGAAGTAAACGGTGTCACGGACACGGCCACCCGCCACGACCATGTGCTTCCGCAGCCTGCCCTCTTCTTTCGCCCCGAGCCGCAGAATCGCCCGCCGCGACCGTTCGTTGCGGGCATCGGTCTTCAACTCGACCCGCTGGCAGCCCAACCCGTCGAAGGCGTGGCGCATCATCAGCAATTTGGCTTCCGTGTTGATGGCCGTTCGTTGCCATGCGGGGGCCACCCATGTCCAGCCAATCTCAAGCCGCCGATTGGTGACATCGATGTTGCCGTAGCGACTGCTGCCAACCACCGTCCCGCTCGCCCGCTCAATGGTGACGAAGGGCAGCATCGTTCCTGCCGCTTGCCCGTCAAGCGCATCTTGCAGATAGGCCGCCATCTGCTCACAAGTGGCCACTTTGCTCACCGTCCATTCCCAGAGCGAAGGGTCCAACCCGACTGCACAGAGTGGCTCCAGATGGCTCATGGCGAGTGGTTCCAGTCGGACGAAATCGCCTTCAAGGGTGACGGGGGTGGGCGGCAACATAGGGTGACTCACGGTGCAGTTAAGGACGAGCGGACCACGGTTCAACCGTGCCGATGATGTGGCGAGAGCGCTGATGGTGGAGCGCATAGAGCGTCCCCGCCGAAATCTCCTCATTCGTCAGCCAGCGCGATCGGCCCGATTCAATGATGAATCCCAAGACGATTTGATGATAGCGAAGCGCGGGCCACTGGTCGAACGGACGACGTTGCGTGTCCAGAGGGGTGGCAGGGTTGGCGCTGGCGCTTCCAAGCAGATGATAGAAATCACAAGATGTCCCGCCCGCTGCCAATTGCTGGGCCAAGCGCAACGCCGCCCCATCGCCATGAAACCACGCCACCACCAGCGTCGGCACACCATGGGCTGCCACGATCTCATCCACCACGGCGGCAAACCTTGCCACGTCGTTGTAATTGGCGCGGACCAACGTGGGCGGGCGATGATCGGCGTCAAGGCGATTGGCAAAGTGTTGCAATGAGCGCGCGGTGCGGGCAATCATCGTCAGCCGCCACGACCGCCGCGCCATCTGCAACGCTGCCCCCGCGAGCATGCCCGTGCCCCCCACGATCAGTGTGTGGCGGTAAGGGGTTGGGTCGGTGAGCAGGGTCATTGGAGGTGTAAGGGTGTGGGGCTAAGGGAGCTAGAGGAGCTGAGGGAGCTAGGGGAGCTAGGGGGTAAGGACTGTAAAGCGAGGGATGGCATCGTACGTCGATTCTCGATTCTTGAAGAAAGTGTAAAACAGCAGTGCAACGCAAGCTATTTCTCGTTTCAATGTCACCCCATCCGCTAGTCTCCATCCGTTGTGCGCTCGGCGTTGCCTGCGCTACGTTGCCGCTCCGCTCTCTCTTCGATCTCGCGGATGAAGGGGCCTTTGCCGTTGACGTAGCGAGTGATATCGTTGCGGTACTGTGCGGCCAATCTCAGCTTGATCTGAGCATATCGAACCGCCACATCCGGATGCTCGCGCAAGTAGTCGCGGAAGTTGAGGTGGCGCGCGATATCGGGATGGCCGTCGGCGAAGATGTGCACATGGTGGCTGCGCGCGTCGTCCGGCCCCTTGCAGAAATAACGCCGCCCTGCAATGCCATTTTCGCCGCGTGCCACGTAGCCCATCTCCGCCATGGCCGCGTTAAAATCATCCACCTGTTCGATCTTTCGCACCACGGGAAGCAGATCGATGATCGGTTTGGCGCTCAGTCCCGGCACGGCGGTGCTGCCGATGTGGTGGATTGCGAGCAGCGCATCTCCCAATATGTCGCGGATCGCCGCCATCTCTTGTGCGGCCATCGCCGGCCAGCGGGGATCGTACGGCACCACGATAATGTTACGCATGTCGGCCATGGGATTGCTCGAAGGAGTTGGGGCAGGGTGATCTACGGCCTATCTGCGCCCCCATCATCGCCATAGAGGATGCAGATGGCGCAGGGGTCTCGCCGACTAAGGGCGTACCCCTTTCCACCCCCTGGTCGCGGCGATTGCTCGAACCGGGGGCGACGACGCTCGAAACAGCCTATCTTCAGAGCGACGCTAGGAATACGCGGCGATTGTACAACGGGCCAGAGGCTGCGCCAAGCTTTGCACCGCACCGAGACAGCAAGACGGGGGCGTTATTACGCCCCCGCTGCATGCTTCCGAAAGGAGGAGGAGAGATAGAAGCCTCTATAGGTTGCCATCAAAAGATTAAGGCTATGTTATGGACAGGCTACGATTCCCCTACGGGATTCGATTGGTGTACCCACGCCGCGCTGCGG
>JACKAZ010000015.1 GCA_020634795.1 Ardenticatenales bacterium
ATGTAAAACAGGATATTGCCTACCATAGAGGTGGGGCGCAGAGTGGGTGCGGACTCTTACTCAACAAAGCCGCGCGTCGCGTGCCGAGGGACGACACCGCCTGAAATCGCCAGCTCCCCTAGCTCCCCCCGCTCTCCTAGCTCCCCCAGCTCCCCCTGCCGCGCCACTATTTCTCAATCCCAAGAAATACTTTAGAATGTAGGGACACTGATCGAGCGTTGACGCGATCGCAACGCAATGACGCTGCCCCACAACCGAAGAACAGCGCCTTGCGTTGCACTCTCCCTTAGGAGACGCAACGTAGTACGCGCCGAAGACCCAATGGCGGGCGATGACCTAGCACCGATGATCGCCCGCCTATTCCTATCTTGGCAAAACCTTGAATCCATAGCAGTTAGAGGAGCTATCCATGGCTACCCCGAAGAGCGACGTAGAACACGAAACGCTGAGCGCCGACCTGTCGACCGACAAGCTGGTCGAGTGGTACAGCCGCATGGAGCTGATGCGCCGCTTCGAAAACCACGCGGAACGCTACTACCAAGAGGGCAAGATCGCGGGCTACCACCACATCTATAGCGGCCAGGAAGCGGTCGCGATGGGCATCTTTGCCCACCTCGGCCCCGACGATCACATCATCACCGCCTACCGCGACCACGGCCCTGCCCTGGCACGTGGCATCGACCCTAAGCCCGCCATGGCGGAACTGTGGGGCAAGGCGACCGGTACGTCACAGGGGAAGGGCGGTTCGATGCACTTGGCCAGCCGCAAACTCCATTTCTGGGGCGGTTATGCCATCGTGGCGGCCCACCTCAGCCTCGCTACCGGTATCGCATTGGCCGAGCAGTACAAAGGCCACGATACCGTCACCGTCTGTATGTTCGGCGATGGATCGACCAACAATGGCTATTTCCACGAAGCGTTGAATTTGGCCAAAGTCTGGGATCTGCCCATCCTCTTCGTCTGCGAGAACAACCTCTACGGCATGTGGACGCCCGTCGGCGACGTGTCGGCGGTGAGCGATGTCTACAAGAAGGCCTGTGGCTACGAGATTCCCGCCAAGCAGATCGATGGGATGAACGTGCTTCACGTTTACGACGAGGTCGCCGAGGCGATCGACCATATCCGCGCGGGCAACGGCCCCTACTTCATCGAGGCGCTCACCTACCGCTATCGCGGCCACGGCGCGGGCGACATCGAGGCGTATCGCACCAAGGACGAAGTGGCCGAATACAAAGAGAAGGATCCGCTCGTTCAACTGGCCAGCTACTTGGCCGATGAGCGGGATGTCGATCGCAGCAAGTTGGAAACGCTGGCCAAAGAGGCAGAAGGAGAGATCAACGCCGCAGTCGAATTCGCTCGCGAAAGCGAGGAGCCAGCGCTGGAAACGATCTGGGACAACATCTTCGCCGCTCCCTTCGAAGATCGGGGCAGCGTCAGCAAAGGTCGGAGTTAGCAGAGAGAGAGAGAGCGGAGATAGTGAGAAGGTTGCATGGCAATCGTTGAAAACGCCTAGCAATACCAAAGTACCCATTTTCGATTCTCCATTCTCCATAATAATGTAAGGAAACCATCATGGCAGAAGAACAAGAGAAAGTCGCCGAAGCCGAGGCAGAGGACGTGAGCGCTGCCGCCGAAGCCGATCAGGAGGCGTTGCCCCAAGAGGCGCAGGAGGCATCGGGCGAATCGGCGCCGGAAGCGGAGCAAGCGGAAGCGGTACAGACGGAGCAACGTGAGCGCCCCAACAAGATGCGGATGGTCGATGCCATCAACTGGGCGATGATCGACGAAATGCGTGCCGACGAGGACGTCTTCCTGATGGGCGAAGAGGTCGCGGGCGGTTCGGGCGGCACCTACGGCGCCTCGCGCGGTATGTTGGAAGAGTTTGGCGAAAGGCGGATCCGCAACACCCCCATCTCCGAGATGGTGATCGGCGGGGCCGCAGTCGGCGCCGCGATGAACGGTCTGAAACCGATCGCCGAATACATGACCGCCAACTTCGCCATGCTTGGCATGGATGCCATCGTCAACCATGCGGCGAAGATCTACTCGATGTTCGGCGGCCAGTTCAACGTGCCGGTCACCTATCGCATGGCCGCCACATGGAGCCAGAACTCAGCGACCCACTCCCAAACGATCGAGGGCTGGTTCGCCCACGTGCCGGGGCTGAAGGTCGTCTATCCCGGCACCCCCAAGGATGCCTATGGGATGTTGCGGGCCGCGATCCAAGATCCCGACCCGGTGATCTTCTATGAGAGTATCAACCTCTACTACAACCGGCGCCTGGCGGAAGAAATCCCCGCCGACATGGCGCCGATCCCGCTCGACCGCAACGTGGTGAAGCGAGAGGGGTCGGATGTAACGATCCTCACCTACGGACGCATGCTCTCCGTCTGCTTGGGGGCCGCCGCTAAACTGGAAAAAGAAGGCATTTCAGCCGAGGTCGTCGACATGCGCGTGCTGCGTCCGCTCGATCTGGAACCAGCGCTCGCCTCCTTCAAGAAGACCTACCGCGCGGTCGTCGCCACCGACGATTGGCGCTCGGTCGGCATGGGGGCCGAACTGGCCGCCTCGCTCTACGAACATGGCTTTGACTACCTCGACGCCCCGATCGAGCGCGTCGCCCAAAAAGAGGTGCCAACCCCCTACAACCGCACCCTCGAACTTTCTGCCTTCCCGGACGAGGAGGATGTCATCAACGCCGTCAAGAAAGTCATTCGTTAAAAGAGGAAAGGGAACCGCGAGCGTTGGAACATTTTGACCATGCACAACACCAACGCTCAGCCCCTGAACGCATAAAACTCACCCCAACTCCCACAGGATAGAGACCGCTGCCCCAACGACGGGCCGCAGCGCGAACGACAGGAGGATTCGTGGCAACCGAAGTCAAGATGCCGAAATTGGGCATTGATATGGTCGATGGCTTGATCTCGCGCTGGCTGAAAGAAGAGGGCGACACGGTCGAAGCCAACGAGGCGATCGCCGAGGTCGAGACCGACAAATCGACGGTCGAAATGGAAGCGCCAGCGGCGGGCGTGCTGCTGAAAATCGTGGTGCCGCCGGACGAGCTGGTCGACGTCGGCGCGGTCATCGCCTATATCGGCGAAGAAGGCGAAGCGGTGGGCGATGGCGACCGCAGTGCCGACGACAGCGCGGCGGCGGCGCCCTCCGTTGAGGAAGCGGGCGACGCGGAAGCCGCGCCCGCCGACGACAGCGCCACAGAGAAACAACGGCCCGCGCCGCCAGACAGCGATGAGAGCAAAGCCCGCGCCGCGCCCAGCGGCGAACCGACGCCGCCGGGCGGGGTGAAGGCCAGCCCCGTCGCACGGCGCATCGCCGCCGAGAATGACATTGATCTGAGCCGTGTCGAGGGCAGCGGCCCGGGCGGACGCATCGTCATCCGCGATGTGGAACAGATCGTCGAAGCGGGTGGCCTGCCCGCCGAGGAAAAATCCGCGCCGCAAGCCGCCCCCGTTGCCGCAGTCGCGGCTCCCGCCGTGCATCCGCAGGGCGAATCGAGCGAAGTGCCGCTCAGCCGGATGCGCAAACGCATCACCGAGGTGCTCACCGCCTCGAAAGCGCCGGTTCCCCACTTCTACGTCACGGTCGATGTCGATATGGGTAAGGCGATGACGCTCCGCCAGCAGATGAACGAATCGCTCGCCGAAGAAGGGATCAAGATCTCCTTCAACGATCTGGTGGTGAAGGCGACCGCGCTGGCGCTGACGCGCTTCCCCAACATCAACAGCAGCTTCGCGGGCGACAAGATCGTGATGCACGGTGACATCAACGTGGGCATCGCCGTTTCGACCGAAGCGGGGCTGCTGACGATTGCCACCCGCCAGACGGACAAGATGTCGTTGAGCGAACTGTCGCAGGTTACCCGCGAACGGGCCGACCGCGCCCGCGAGGGCAAGATGAAGGCCGACGACATGGGCGACACCACCTTCACCGTCTCCAACCTCGGCATGTTCGGTGTGGACTCCTTCGTCGCGATCATCACCCCGCCCGAAGCGGGCATCCTCGCGGTCGGCGGCATCCGCCAAGAGCCGGTCGTGGCCGCGAGCGAGATCGTCGTCGGCTCGCGGATGCGGATCACCATCTCCGCCGACCATCGCGTCACCGACGGCGTGGAAGCGGCTGAATTCGTCAACGAGGTCAAGCGACTGCTGGAAAATCCGCTGCGCATGATGGTGTAGCCGTCACCCTACGCGCACCTCCCCAAGGAGCGTGGCGAGATGCCACGCTCCTTTTTATGACCCGAGTGGCGCTGACCGCGCCACACCCCCCTTCCAGCGCCATTCGCGCCATCTTTTGCCCACAACGCTAGGCTGGGTCAGAATGAACCGCGCAGGCGCCTTTCGGGTATTTACCTCAGCAGCTTCCGATGCTTGTTTCCCGACCGAGCGCAGAAAGAGCCAGCATGTCCCGCCCCGATGAAATCGTCGAACGCGCCCGCGCGCTTGCCCAGCAGGGTGAGCAGACCGAAGCCCGCCAACTGCTGTTGCAGGCCATCGCGCAAGACGGGCGCAACCGCGCGGCATGGCGGCTGCGGGCGACGCTGGCGGAGGACGAGTGGGAGGCACGACGCGCGTGGGAACGGCTGCTCGAACTGGACCCCACGGATGAAGCGGCGCGACAGGCCCTCAGCGTGCCCGAGCAGACCACAACAACCGTTCCGCCGCCACCGTCGACGCCCCTTCCCCGCCGCCCCCTCCCGTGGCGCGATCTGCTGCTGGCGGTGGGTCAGCGGCTGATCGTGACGCTGCTGATCTTGCTGGCCCTAATGATCGTCAGCTTCTTAGGACTCGAAATGGCACGCGGCACCCCCTGGCGCGCTGCCCTGCCCGAAGCGCTGACCGCGACCGCTGCCTATGCCGCGCAGATCGCGCGGGGCGACCTCGGCGTCGTTTCATCGCAACAGGCGCAGCTTTTGCCGCGGCCCATCGCCGCCGTGCTGCGTGAATCCCTCTCCAAAAGCATGGGTCTGCTCGGCCTTTCTCTGCTGGTGGCAACGCTGCTGGGCCTTCTGCTCGGCACCCTCGCCGCCTTGCGGCGCCATTCCGCGTGGTCGGTCGTCGTGTTGCTCAGTACACTCATTGGTATCTCCGTGCCAAGCTTCTTCGCCGCGATCCTGCTGCAACGGCTGGTGATTCGTTGGGGCCGCATGACGGATGGCCCCGTCCCGATCCCGGTCGGCGGCTTCGGCTGGGATGCCCATATCATCCTGCCCGCGCTCGTCCTCCTCGCCCGCCCCCTCGCCCAAATCGCCCGCGTCACCTTCGTGGCGCTCAGTGACGCGCTCGAACAGGAGTATGTCCGCACCGCACGGAGCAAAGGGCTGCGGGAACGGGTGGTCTTACTGCGCCACGTCTTCCGCAACGGGCTGATCCCCATTCTCACCACGATCGGCCTCTCGCTCCGCTTCTCGCTAAGCAGTCTGCCGGTCGTCGAGCTCTTCTTCGGCTGGCCCGGCGTTGGCGCGGCGTTGCTGGATGCAATCGCGCGGCGCGACGACAAGCTGACGGTGGCGCTGCTGCTCTCACTGGGGCTGCTCTTCATCCTGATCAACAGTCTGCTCGATTTCAGCTACCGGCGGATCGACCCGCGCCTGCGGGAACGAAGTCAACGGCAACTGCGCCAGCAAGGCACGCTGCTCGGGGCACTGCGAACCTTTGTGCAGGATTTGGGATCGACCCTCGTCAACAACCCGCTTGCGCGATGGCTGCGCCGCCGTGGCAAGCCCGCCACCGATGACCCCTTCCGTGAACTGCTGGCAACGGGCGACCGGACCGCGCCCACCCACGCCGCGCGCTACGAGCGGGAACGGCGGCGCACTTGGCTGCGTGCCACGCTGCGCAACCTGCCCTTCGTGCTGGGGGCGCTGCTGGTGGTCGGACTGCTGCTGATCTTCCTTTTCGGCCCACTCGTCGCCCCGCAAAGCCCCTACACCCGCACCCTCATCGCCATGGTCGATGGGCGGGTTCAGGCGCCGCCCTTCAAACCCGGTCTCGACTATCCGTGGGGGAGCGATTTCCTCGGACGGGATATGATGAGCCTGGTGCTGGCGGGCGCGCAGCAGACCCTGTTGCTGGCGGGGCTGGTCGTGGCGGGCCGCATCGCGATCGGCCTGCTGTTGGGCGCGTTGGCGGGCTGGCAACAGGGCAGTCGGCTGGACCGCGTCATCCTCTCCCTGTCCGAAATGGTGGCCGCCTTCCCCACCCTGATTCTGGCGATGCTGCTGGTGCTTGCGCTCGGCATCCGCGCGGGGCTGCCCCCCTTTGTGGTGGCGCTCACGCTGGTCGGCTGGGGCGAGGTGATGCAGTTTGTCCGCAGCGAAATCTTCGCACTCAAGCCCAAACCGTTCATCGAGAGCGCGGTTGCCATCGGCCTGCACGCGCCGCGCATCGTGGTGGCCCACGTCTTACCCAACCTGCTCCCTTCCCTGATCGCGATCGCCGCGCTGGAGATGGGAGCGGTGCTGATGCTGCTTGGCGAGTTGGGCTTCGTTGGCATCTTCATTGGGGGTGGCATTAGCACCGATCCGGATATGGCGACCGGCGTCGGCCTCTTCTATTCCGATGTGCCAGAATGGGGCGCGCTGCTGAGCAATATCCACGGCTACACCCAAGCCTACCCGTGGATGGCGCTCTATCCCGCCATCGCATTCTTTCTCGCCATCCTCGCCTTCAACCTCTTCGGCGAGGGGCTGCGCCGCCTTGTCGATGATGTGGGGGTCAACCTGACACGGCTGCTCAACCGCTACACGCTCACTCTGGCTCTGTTGCTCTTTTTGGGCTGGGGGTGGGTGCGCGACAACACGGGCGAAGCCGCAGTCTACCGTCAGCAAGCGGCCCGGTTCGATGGCGCGCGGGCGCTGGCGGATGTCGAACGGCTTACCAGCCCAGAGATGGCAGGGCGCGCGATCGGGACGGCGGGCGCGGATCGCGCCGCCGACTACATCGCGCAGCGGTTCGAGGCGTTGGGGCTGCAGCGGGCGGGCGAGGATTCGAGCTACTTCCAGAACAAGGCGCGCAGCTTCCAGCAACTCAGCGCGGTGCCAGAGTTGCGGATCGATGATGGCGGGCCTCCGCTCCGCTATCTGATCGACTTCAACGAAACGGCGGGCCGCCTTCCGATTGAGGGCGAAGGAAGCGGCCCCGCGCGCTTGCTGCTCTTTGGCGACCCCAGCGGCGGCATCCCCCGTTTCGGCATCCCCCCCTTCCTGCGTTCAGTCGACTTCGGTGACGAAGTCCTGCTTGTGCTTTCCGAGCGCGACATGCAGCTCGCCTTCTGGACCCCCTATCGGGCGCTGCTCGTCGTCGCCGACGACCCCGCGCAATTGACGCACGTCCGCACCCTGCCGGGGCGGGATGGCAGCAGCCCGCCGATCTTACGCATCTCCGAAACGACGGCCAACCGGCTGCTGGCGGCGGCAGATCTGACAGTGGCGACCGCCCGTGCGCGGCAGGCGGCGCTCGACCCCATCACGTGGGAGAGCGTGCCGTTGAACGTAGCAGTGACGGCCCGTGTGGCAGGCACTGTCCAAGCGCAGGTGCCGGTACGCCATGTGATCGGCCATCTGCCCGGCGACTCCTTCCTCTACGACGACAAGATGATCATCGTGATGGCCCAGTACGACAGCCCGCCCCTCAACCCAGCGGGGGATTTCAGCTACGCCAACGACAACGCCAGCGGTGTCGCGGTCATGCTCGAGCTGATCCGCGCGATCAAGGAATCGGGCTACCAACCTTACAAAACGATGCTCTTCGTGGCCTACAGCGGCGAGGGGCTGGAGGTGGGCGAGTGGGTCAATCCGCCGGAGGTCAAAGATTTCCTCCAGGCCAAGTATGGCTTTGCGGGCAATTTCGAGGTGGAGAGCGTCATCCAACTGCGTGGCGTCGGCGCGGGGTCGGGCGATCACCCCACCTTCGACGCGGGGGGCAGTCTGCGCCTCTCCGAACTGTTTGGCACCGCCTCCCGCCGGATGGATTCCGGCGCGGAGCGGATCATCGAGCCGCTCAACGTGGGGATGGTGGGCGCGGAAGGGGGTGGCATCGTCCGCAGCCAGCAGGATAACGTCATCCAGATTCAGTGGGCAGGTAGTGACCAAATCGCCACCGTTGATGATGAAATTGAGCTTGTCTCCCCCGATCGACTGGAACGTGTCGGGGAATGGGTCGGCCACGCGCTGATGCTGATGGGACGGGCCACCGACCGCTGACGAAAGGAGACCACGATGGCGCTACAACCGCTCGCCGAAGCGCTGATGAACGAACAGCAGATCCCGGGCGCTGTGCTGGGCATCTGGCACGTGGGGCAGCTCGAGTTGCTGACGCTTGGCATCACGAACATTGAGCATCCGCTCCCCGTCACGGCGGCCACCCACTTTCAGATCGGGTCGATCAGCAAGAGCTATGTGGCCACGGCGATCATGCGCTTGGTCGAACGTGGGCAGCTCGGCCTCGACGATCGGGTGCGTGCCCATCTGCCGCACTTCGCGTTGCAGGACGAGGCGGTGGCCGACCAAGTCACCGTGCGCCATCTGTTGACCCACAGCAGCGGCTGGCTGGGTGACTACTTCAACGATTTCGGCTGGGGCGATGGGGCGCTGGCCCACATGGTGGCGCAGATCGGCACCCTGCCGCAGATCACCCCGCTCGGCACGCACTATTCCTACAACAACGCCGCTTTCGCCATCGCGGGGCGGCTGATCGAGGGGGTGGCGGGCGAGCCGTTCGAGCGGGCGATGGCGCGGCTCATTTTCGAGCCGCTGGCCCTGACGCAGAGCGCTTACTTCCCGCACGCGCTGATCACCCGGTCGGTGGCGGCGGGCCATCGGGTGGAGGAGGGCGACGTGACGGTCACCCGTCCATGGGCGATGGGGCGGGCGGCGCATCCCGCGGGCGGCATCGTGCAGACGATGGGCGATCTGCTGACCTACGCGCAGAGCCATATGGATGGCAACGAGAGCTTGCTGTCGGAAGCGAGCAAAGCCGCGATGCGCCGCGCGCAGCAACGGATCGACTCGCAGCAGCAGATGGGGCTTTCGTGGTTCTTGACGGAGATCGACGGCGTGCCGATCCTTTCGCATGGCGGCGCGACCAACGGGCAGATCGCCCTGCTACAGATCGTCCCCTCGCAGCAATTCGCCGTGGGCGCGTTGACCAACAGCGACAACGGCAGCGCCTTCACGTCGCAGATGGTCGCCGAAGCAACGGCGCAGCGGCTTGGCCTGCGGGCGACGGCCCCACAGCGCTTGCCGCTGCCCCCCAACGCCAGCGACTATGTGGGCCGCTACGAAGCGCCCGCGGACCGCGTGGAGTTGCGCATTGAAGGCGATGCCTTGCTGATCAAGGAAACGCCCAAAGGGGGCTTTCCGACGCCCAATGCGCCGCCGCCCCCCACGCCCGACGCGGTACGGGCGATGTTCTGCGGCGAGGACGAGATCGTCATCATCGAAGGGATTTCAAAGGACAAACGCGCCACTTTCATTCGGAACGAGGCGGGGCAGATCGCCTACCTGCGAATCTGGGGGCGGCTGCACGAGCGGGAGGAGAACGGAGTGTAACGGTAGACCAAGAGGTGCGTCTCGATAAGAGTCAACCCATTCGCTTGTACAGTTCGGTGCCAGTCTATGTGGGTCCGCAACGGGTGGACTGCAGCCTTACCCGCAAGCGGGAACCCACCACTTCGCGGACGCTCCTTCCCCAAGGCGTTCTTTCCCAGTGATTACCCCACACAAATTCCAGCTTCTTGTTGCATACATCACTCTGCGGGGTATGGTATAGTGGGCTGCACGGTTTCACTGTTGCAACCGACGAGCGCTATCCCATGTCTGCCTACACAATCGACCAAATCGCAGCCGCTTTAGCGGCCCACGATCTTCCGTTGCTACGCACACTCCAAGCGGCGCGACCACCCACGGCGCCCTTCAGTCCCCGCGAGACGATTCAGGCGCTCACCTGCTCATCAGAGGCACGCTCTGCTGAATTGCTCATCGCCCTATTTCTGCGTCATCCCGACTATGCTGAGGTCGAGCCAGAGCTAGCAGACACGCTACCCTGGGAAGATGCCTATCGTTTGCGGCATCTATACACCGCCGCCGTCTACCTCCAACATCTCTGGCACAGCCAATTGACGCGCCACCTAGGCTCCCAGCCTACACTCCCAGAACTCTACGGACAATCCGAGTGGTCACTGCCCGCGCCTACCGTCCACTATGGTGAGGCCGGGTTGCGTGAACTCGCCGCTCGAGTACAAGGTGAAAGTGGCGTCAACTGGGCGAGTAGCTATGAGAACGCTCGTACCCTTCTCCTCAACCACCTCGCAATGGTATTTCCCCATGCCAATTGAAGTGACATCAGCGGTGCTGGACAAATTTCTGATTGATCTCTCACGCTGCTTTCGTCACGTGGCGCGGCTCTATTGGGTTGGGGAACTTCGCTGCTTCTTGCGGCCCCCTTACGCTGCCAACAGCCCCACGGCCCGCTCCAGCCGTTCCAACACCCGCTCACGACCGATGTGGTAGACCGTCTCGAAGATGCCAGGCGCGAACTTACGGCCCGTAATGGCGACCCGCACCGGTTGGAACAGTTGGCCCGCCTTCAGCCCCTGCGCCGTCGCCGTTTCGCGCATCGTTGCCTCAATGCCTTCCAACGTCCATGCGCTGTTGGCCAACGCCTGATGCGCGGCCTGCAGCGCTTGCCGCGTCTGCGCGTTGTCCATCTTCTTACCGGGCAGATCGGCCGGATCGGGCAGCGGCGCCTCGCCGAGGAAGAAGTCGAGCAGCTCGGGCGCTTCGCTGAGCAGCTTCATCCGTTCGTGAACCAGCGGCAGCACGTCAAGCAGCTTGTCGTGGTCTACTTCCAATCCTGCTGCCTCTAAGTAGGGCAGCAGCTTCGTCGCCAGCACCTTGGGCGGCAACTGGCGGATGTACCAGCCGTTCAGGTATTCCAGCTTGTTGTAGTCGAAAGCGGAGGGGCTTTTCTTGATGTTGTGGATGTCGAAAAGTTGGATCATCTCTTCGACCGTGGCGATATCCTTGTCGGCCCCCACCGACCAGCCGAGCAACGCCAGATAGTTGAGCATCGCTTCCGGCAGAAAGCCCGCCTCGCGGAACTCGTGGACCATCGTCAGCAGCCCCCAATTGGCGTTCCGTTCTTGGTAAGCGAAGAGCGCATCCGGGATCAGCCGCTCGGCATGAAGCTCGCGCATCATCTGCTCGCCCGCCGCCTCGTCCAGCCCCTGCTTGCGCTTCGACATTTTGCCCTCGCCGGTCGGGTTCAGCACCAGCGGCAGGTGGACGTAAGTCGGCAGTTCCCAGCCCAACGCCTCGTGGATCATCACATGGAGTGGGGCGGTCGGGACATATTCGACGCCACGCATCGGATGGGTGATTCGCATGTCGTGGTCGTCGACGAGATGGCCCAAGTGGTAGGTCGGCAACCCATCACTCTTCAGCAAGATCATATCTTCGATCTGCTTGTTCTCGATCGTCCATTCGCCGCGCACCGCATCCGGCACAGTGGTACTGCCGTCGCGCGGCACCTTGAAGCGGACCACGGGCCGCTTGCCTTCCGCCTCGAAGGTGGCGAGCCGTTCCGCCACCGTCTCCGCGCTCAGATCGCGGCAATGGCCGTCGTAGCCGGTCGGCTGCTTGCGGGCCTGCTGCCTTTCGCGCAGTTCGGCCAGCCGCGCTTCGGAACAGAAGCAGTAGTAGGCCGCGCCGCGCTCAACCAGTTCTTCGGCGACTTCTTGGTAGCGCGGGCCACGCTGCGTCTGAAAGAAGTCGTTGGGCGGCGCATCAGGCCCGTCCGGCCCTTCGTCATAGGCCAGCCCCAGCCATGCCATCGACTCGAAGAGGTCTTGCAGCGCATCTTCGCGGAAGCGCGTCTGATCGGTATCTTCGATCCGAAGCAAAAAATCCCCCTCGTTGTGGCGCGCCCACAGCCACGCAAACAGGGCCGAGCGGATGCCGCCCACATGCTGGCGGCCGGTGGGGCTGGGGGCGTAGCGGGTGCGTACGCGGCGACTCGTGCTGTTGCTCATTACTTTCTCCTTCTGCTCTCCCTCTACGACGGAGGTCGTCTCTGTTGATTGTCTTTCAGTATACCATAAACAGGATGAGGCGTCGTTTATTCCGGCACAGAGGCAACGGTGTCACGTGCCTCCCCTCCCCCTTTATTATGCCTTTTGGAGAACAAGATGAACCCATTACGAAAGTTTGCGATCTTTTTCTGGCTGATGATCCTGATACTGGCCCTCGCCGCCTGCCTGGTGGGGGGCGACGAAGCCGACTCGCCCCGCTCATCCGACGGGGGCCAACCTGACCGTACGACGACGGGCGAATCGACCTCGTCCCAATTACAACGTACCGATCGCCCGCCGAGCGATCAACGGACGGACGCGCCCGCTTCGTCATCGCCACCCCCTGATATGCCGGTCGACGATTGGGGCAACCCTCTCGTCATCACCATCCGAAGCATTGATGATGCCGCCTCGGTCAACAGTTATCGGGCCAACATCTATTATCAGGCCAAGGGCGACGCCTTTGAAGCGAGCGGCACAGAACCTCTCATTCAAGCGGGGATGCTCTACAAAGTGGCAATGGTGAAAGTGCCGCCTGCCTATTCGATTGAAATCGAGGTGGATGGCAAAGGAATCGGCACGTACTATCTGATTGACGGGCGAGCCTATTCGGTCACGTCGGAAGAATCCCGAATCAACAACGTCGGGGCGCCCCTCACAGTGAGCGATCTCCTTTCCCCCATCAATTTCGATGCGATGATCGAGGACTTCGACAAGTTGACCTTCAAAGGTGAGGAGCAATTCAACGGACGGCGCGTCTATTACATGGAGGCGGACGGCCAGCAGATGCGCGATATTTATCGGGACGCGAACGGCGAGCCGCAGATTGAAGGCCATTGGGAACTGTGGATCGATGCCGAAGAGGGCTTCATCACCAAGATGGATTTCGAAGGCACCGGCACCGGCTTCAATCCCGCGCAGCCCGCGCTCGTTGGTACCATGCGCATTATGCTCGACTACTACGACCTCAACGCGGATATCGAGATTGAGGTCCCGTAGCGACCGGGGCTACCCATCCCTGCTGCCAACGAGAGGGCAGGCAGCGGCGCGGTCGCATGTCCGCTTTGCGGGAGACTAGGCAAGGTGAAGGAACAACGGCTGAAGGGGTCAGCGACTCGGCGCTACGCTGCGGCGCTGCCCCTTGCCCAACGCAGCGCTTTTCAGCGGCCACCACAGCGGCTATGCTCATGGCATATCCGTTGTCAGCCACTGCCATCTGCGCCGAGCCAGCTTTGTGACCCGTATCCGAACCACGCTCCTGCTCCTTCTGATGCTCTTCTGGGCGCTCTCGCTCGATCATCTGACGGTGCTGCCCGCGATCTATGAAGATGAGTCGTGGTTGGCCTCCGTCGGTTGGCAGTGGGCGACAGAGGGCCACTTCGCCAGCGATCTCTTTGCGGGCCGCTTCGGGATGGAGCAGCGCACCTACACCTTCACCCCGCCCCACGCCTTTCTCTCGTCGCTCCTCTTTCGGGGCGCGGGGGTGGGCCTGTTTCAAGCGCGGTTCGTCAACGTGGCGCTCGGCCTGCTGGCCTTGGCGCTACTCTTCACGCTGGGCAAGCGGCTCTGGAGTGGCGAACATGGGGCACTCGCCGTCGCCCTGCTGATGCTGACCGTGGGCACGACCCAGACACCCTCGCAATTGAGCGGTATCCTCTGGATCGATGTCAGCCGCATTCACCGCTACGACATGGTGGTGCCGCCCCTGGCGCTCGCCGCGCTGCTGGCCGCCCACCGCGCCCAAACCGGGGGCGGAGATCGCTGGTGGCTCGTGGCCGCGCTCTTGGCGGGGTTGAGCAGCTTTGCCCACCCCGTGGGTGGGGCGATGGTGGCGGTCGTGCTGCTGTTGGCACTTTGGGCAGGCGCCAGCCGACGCACCCTGGCGCTGATGATCGGTGCGGCGCTGCTGCCCTGGCTGCCCTACCTCTTCTATGTGATGGCGGACCTGACTGCCTTTCAGGGCCAAACCCGCCTCTACGGGGATCGCTTCGATCTGCTCAACCCCGCTTGGTACGTGGCCAATCTCCGCGCGGAACCGTTGCGCTACGCGGTGGGGGCGGCGCGAAGCCCATGGGTGGCATGGCCCGGCCTTGTGCTCGCATGGCTGGCCCTGCGCCGCCGTGCCGCGTGTGGCGACGTGAGTGCGCGGCTGGTCGTGGTGGCGGCGCTGCTGATGCCCTTGTGCTTCGCGCTCTTCCTCAGCAGCAAGTTCATCAACTACCGTGTCCTGATCGAGCCGATCTGGGCGCTGCTGGGGGCTTGGGCCATCTTGGCACTCTGGCGATGGCAGGGGCACGGCGGGTGGGCGCGGCTGGGGCGGGTGCTCCTCGTGGCGGGGCTGTTGCTCATGGCGCTCGAAGGGATGGGGCGTCTGGCGGCGATGGCGGCGCAGGCCGCCGAAAGCACCCCCTACCCAACGCTGATCGCCCAGATTCGCCGCCATGTGCCCGATGGGACGCGCCTCTTGGGCATGCACAACTACTGGCTCGGCATGGAATCGACCGACTATCGCGCATGGGTCGTGCCGCTTTCGCAAGCGGATGGCGACCCGCAGCGGCTCGCGCAGGCGCTGGACACGCTCGACCCGGAAGTCGTCCTCATCGATCGCAATATCCGCGAATATCTCGACCATCCGCCCCCCGCCGACCCTCTGCCTGCGGCAGTGTGGCGCTGGCTCGACGCGCGAGGGTATCGGCCCACGATTATCATCGACGATCCCACCTACGGACGCATTGAACTGTGGAAGCGTTCGAGCGAAATGTGAGGGTGTGCGCGCTGCAAAAGCAGTGGAATCACGAGGATTCCCATCCACCATGCACCATGCACCATGGGAAAAAGGTCGTAGCCAGCGTTTGTAGTACTGTACAATGCACCAGTTCATCGCAAGGAGCCATATATGTCCATGACCTTCACCCTCGCTACCTCCGACTTCAACGGGGCGACCGCCACGCTTTACAACGGCGGGACGCCCTTCCTGATCCCTGTGGCGCTAGGGCCGATCAGCAACGGAAGTATCACCTTCAATACCGCCGCCTTCAACGACTTTGCGCTACAGATCGACGATGGCACGACCGTGCTTCGCACCGGCGTCCAAGATCTGAGTCTCGGCACGGTCGATGGCAACGGGGATTTTTCCATCAGCTATCTCGTGATGCACATCACCGATCCGAGCGACACGGTCATCCCAGTCGCCACGCTGACGGCGGGTCTCTCGATGCCAATGAACGAGGGTGATTTGACGATCAACAGCTTGTCCCTCTCGACGGTGGGGGGCAACGTGCGGGCCACGGGCGCGGCCGATTACGACGCTGGGTTCTTCGGCACGATCCCGGTCACCTACAGCTACGATTTTGATCTGGACCCCGTGACCAGCGCCACCTCGTCCCGTCTGATCAACGTCGACACGGTCAACACGTCGGTGGTGGGCGCGGCGGGCGGCTTGCTGGGCTGGATCGTCAACGCGATCGTGGGGCTGATCACCTTCCTCTTCAACGGGCGCATCAGCGACGCGCTGGAGGACGCGGTGCAGAACGAGGTGGATGCAGCGGTGGACAATGCCTTCTCGGGCGCGGGCGCACCGGCTGGCTCGATGGCGACGCTGCAATCGGTCACGGCGAGCGCTGGGTCGGTCACGATCGACCCCTTCGTCTTGGTGCCCCTCTCAGCGATTGGCTGCCCCTTCAACCTCAGCAGCGGCTCGATCAAGCTCCGAAATCGTGCCCAATTGCGCAAGCTGCACGCCATGCGCGACCGCCTCAAAGAGGCCCCGCAGGGCAGCGCCTACATCCAGATTTTGAAGCAGCACAGCGCCGAGCTGGTCCGTCTCTTGGCCCAGAATCCCGCCCTGCTGAAGCAGGCCGACGGGCTGATCGAACGGGGGTTGGCGGAGTTCGACGAGAAGTCGCCCGAAAACGGCATTTTGAGCCAAGATAGCGCGAAAGCGGCGGTCGACCTGATGCGTGCGCTGGCCAATGAAGAAGGGAGCTCGCGCGAATTGAAGCAGACCATCGAACTAACGATCCCCGAGGTGCGCACCTTTGTCGGGCGGCCCGTGGCCGAGGTGCTCAAGGAAAGCAGCGACGCGGTGCGGAAATTGAGCCGCAAGGAATAACATCGTCAGGGCACAACAAGAGCGGCGCAGTCCTTGCGCCGCTTTTTCGTTTGGAATGTCCTATTCCCCCAACAGCCGCCGTCGCATCGAAGGATCCTCCCAAAGCCAGTCGATCAGCCGATCCATCGCGGCGGCGGCGGCGCGGTTGGTCCCTCGATTCGCCAGCAGAACCATCATGACGATCAGCCAGATGCCGACCATGGGGTTGAAGGCGGCGACCACCACCCCCGCCGTGCCCAGCAGCCCCCCGACCGTGGCCAGCGGGGCGCTGGTGGGGGGCGGTGGATCGACGCGGGCCACGGCCAAGTCAGCGGCTGGCCGCTGCGCCAACGCTGTGCCCCGTTGCGCCGCACGGCGCGGGGGCGTGGTGGCACGCGGCAGGGCGCTGGCAGCGGGCAGTGCTGCGCGCGTTGCCGCCGACGGGGCCACCACTGCGGGCACCACAGCGGCCAGCCGCGCCCCACATTCGCGGCAAAAGCCGCCGTTGTGCAACGCCGCAACGCCGCACGTGTCGCAGTAACGCAACTCAATCAGAATGGTGCCGCAGTCCGCGCAGTAGCCGTCCTGCTTCGGCTGACGTTTGCGGCAACTCGGGCAAATCTGTTCGTTCATGGGAGTTCGGTGGGTTCAGGAGTGAATGAGTTGGGTGAGTTGGGAAGGTTCAGATCATTCCACTGCTTCAGCGTGCCAATGCCGTGCGGCGGCGCTGAATACCCCAAGCGCCCAGCAACGCAAGAACGATGAAGAGCAGCGTCAGGGCACGGTTTGCGCCCATCATCAGCGTGGCGTTGTCGTAAAGCTGGTCGTAGAGTGTGCGCACCTCGCTCGTCAGGGCGCTTGCCTGGTCGATGGCTACAGCGTAAGCGCGGCGGCCCTGCGGCGCGGCAGCCAAGTCGCCCCCCTGTAACGCCCGTTGGACACGCCGCATGTCGGCGACGGACTGGCGCAACGAATCGAGCGTTGCCGCTTGCGCCGGAAAGCGCCGCTGGTCGGCGTAGTCGACCAGCGGGGCGCGTGGCAGGCCGTAGGTCTGTTGTCCTTCGCGGGCAATCTGCTTCGTCTCGCGCGACACAGTGCCCGCGCTATCCAAGAAGGGGCGGTCGGTGCAGTTGCGGTCGCCACAAAGCTGTTGTTCCACCAAAAAGAGATACTCGTCGGCATCGCTCAGGAATGGCTCTTGCGATTCCGGCGCGAAAAGGGCCATGCTCTGGAGCGCTTGGGCCTGCGTCAGCAAGGCGCTACTGCTCTGCGTGATTGAGATCGTGTCATAGGCGCCCCGCACCATCAGCGCCACATCGTCGCTCGCTTTGCCCAAGCTGCTGTTGAACCAAAGCAACAGCAAGGCAGCGGCGACAGTCGCCAAGATCAATTGCCAAGTCCAGCGGTAGCGCATATGGAAACGGGTGGTGAGCCAGGCCGAGACGAGCGCCAGCACCAGCAATCCTGCCGTGATCAAGAGCCAGCGTTGCCAACGGTCGATCGCCGCGCTGGTGGTGTTGTAAGCCGCTTCCATGCTCTCCAGCTTCAACTGCTCGATCCGGTTCAGCGGCGGCAGCAGCGCTTGCACCAAGATCGTGTTGGCCGTCAGGAAGGCCGCGGTCGCTCGTTCATCTTCGCCATTGGCGGCGAACGCGGTCATCCCGTCCACCGCAGCGCGGTAACGCAGCGTCGCCTCGTCCGTGGCGGCAAAGAGCGCATATTCGCCGTAAGTGCGATCACTGCGATTCTCCCAGAGCTGACGCAGCGCTTCTTGATAGCGCTGCCAATCGCTGCTCGACGGGAGCGCTGCCTGATCGACCCCCTCGTCGGCCAGTGCAGTCGCCGTGTTGCTGTGAAAGGCCAGCACGGCCTCCCGCGCGCTCTGCGCCGCATCGGCGGAGAAGGCGCTGTCATCGACGATGGCGCGGTAACGTTGCAAGGTATCCTGGGCCGCAAAAAAGCCCAACAGCGTGGCCACAATACCACTGAGCAGCATCAGCCACAAGAGGAGTTGTAGCCAGCGTCGGGTGCGGCGCACCGTCACGGCGTAGTTGGGGGCGCTTTGGGAGGTAGCAGTGACGCTCATGGCGAATCCTTTTTGGCAGGGCGGTCAGGAAAGACGACCGGTATGGCTGGAAAGCCGGCCCGTCTGTCCGGAAAGCAGCTTGGCCGTCTTCACCTCGACCGAGTTGGCGTTCCCTTTGAGTTGCCCCGTCTTCGGATCAAAAAGGGCTTGGAGCTGGGCCGTGGCGAGCGAACCGCTCTTTTGCGCCGCCTCCAGGGCTTCGGTCAACCGCGCTGTCGCCAGATCGGTCTGCCCCGCTTCCAGCGCCGCAAAGCCCTCCTGCTGCAGACGCAACACTTCTTCTTCCCCTCGGAAGCGGGCCACCACCGGATCGCGGGGCTGAATCTGGGTTGGATCATCGACCCACTTCAAAAAGGCGTTAGCGCTGGGGGGCAACGCCTCGTTGTTCACCACGCCGTCGCGCAGGTAGCGCAGTTCGGGCTTGATGGCACGCACCGCCAGCCCGGCGGGCCGCTCGACCCCTTGGATGCGAACCAGAATCTTCGCTCCTTGACCGGTAACCGTGCCGAGCGGTATCGCAAATTCCTGATCGGAAATCTTATTGGCGACCGCAGGCGCGATATTGGGATAGACTTGCTTCACCTCTAGGATCTCGTACATCTGCGGCGTGCGGAAGAGCAACGTGACTTCTTGTGCGGCAGTCGCTACCACATCGTCGAGCAGCAGGTCGATGGCGTCGCTCATTTCGTCCGGTGTAGGAATGACCGCAGCCGTGCCACCGGTGAGCGCGGCGATGGTGCCGAGTTCGTCCGCGTTCCAATCGCGGCCCACCCCCCATGCTTCGATCTGGCCCCCGATCTCGTTGATCGTACGGGCCACCTGATAGACACGGCTGATCGACTCGTCCCCCTGCTGCTCGCCATCGCTCAACAGCAACACGCGGCGGATCGCGTCGGGGCGGCTGCGAAAGGCGTCCAATGCCAGATCCAACCCGCGTCCCATCGAGGTTGTCCCTTCCGCCTTCAGACGATCGATGATCCGCTGCGCCCCGCGCAGATCGGCAAGGATCTGGGGCGCCGGGGTGGGCGGGATCAGCTCGCGGGCATAGGTGTGAAAGAAACCGACCTGAAGCTCGAATTTCGGGTCGTTGGGCAGGTGGGTCAGCAGCCCCTTGACCGCCTCTTGCAAAGCACGCATCTTCCCACCCGACATCGAGCCACTGCTATCGAGAATCAGCGACCAGAGCGTACGGGCGCTACCCGCGCTTTGAGCAACGACTTGATCGGTGGTCACATCGAAGACAACATCGGCACGGCGCTGGTTGGCGTTTGCCAAAAGCTGCGTTTCGATGGGGTGTGGCACAACGTTGAACAGTGGCATGACGATTCCTCGGATGAACGCTTGGATGGCTATTTCAGGTTAGGGATGACAGGCGCGCAGAGCAAATAACGCAGAAGGCAGAGCAGCTAACGCTAGTTCTTCGCACCACTGCGCGGACGGCCTGCTCACTTGGACGTCGCTCCGGGCAGGCCGGGCAGGCAAGAGAGGCTGCGAACGTAGAAGCGCTAAAACAATGCGCCCATGCACCATGCACCATGCAGAAGCTAACGCCATCACGTCTAAACTCGTGAACCCACTAACGCGCTCAACTCCTGAACTTACCCCACTCACATCAACTCTTTAATGCCGAAGTGGATCCGACCAATCACGTCTTCCAGGTCGGCTTCGGTCGGCGCGGTGCGCACATAGCTGTAGTAGGCCCGACGGGCCTGATCGGCAATGACCTTCATCGCGGGCGGAGCAGCGTCGATGAAGGGCCAGCGGTCGATCTTGGCAAGCTGTCCCGCCAGACCGAGTTGATAGGCGGCAAACCACCAATCGCCGAGCAGTCGCTGGTAGCGCGGTCCTTGGGTGCGGCCCTGTAGGCTTTCCAGCGCTTCCGCCGCCATCGACAGGGCCGCGCCATCATTCTGTTGGCTGCGCTGGAGTAGCAGATCGACCATGCGCATCTGCGCGTCCACGTAGCGCACCGCATTCTCGCCCACCCGCCGCAAGACGTTGATCGAGTCGTCGGTTCGCCCCAAACTCGCCAGCGCATCGGCCCAGTTGAGCACCGCCTCGACGTTGGCGGGGTCTGCGCCCACGATCTGCTCGTACACCGCTGCCGCTTCGCCGTTACGGCCCTGTGACAAGAGCAGATTCGCCAACTTCTGGCGGGGCGGCAGCTCGCCCGGCACCATGCGGATAATGTTGCGGTAGAGCGATTCGGCCTGCTTGGGTTCGTTGGCATCTTCGGCCACTTGGGCCGCCACCATCGCCAACCGCCAATCATCGTTGGGGCTGACCCCCTGCGATAGCTGAGCGATGGAGCGCTGGGCCGCCTCCGTCTCGCCACTTTGGGCCAACGCTACCGTCCGCAGCAGCTTCGCATCTTGGCTCTGCGGGTTGACGCGCAGCGCCGCTTCCAGTTGCTGCAACGCTTCGGCACTCTTGCCCTGCAACAGCATTTCGTTGGCTTGGGTCAGCAGATCCGCAGCGGGGTCACTTTCCTGCGGCACGGGGAGCGCCAGCAGCGCCCCCGTGGTGCGACTCTGGCCGCCCGCGAAGAGCTGGCTCATCACCGGCGTGTGGAAAGCGCCCGCCGGACGGGGCAGCGTGCCGGCCCGCCCCTGAATCAGCCGCAGCACCCCTTCGAGTTGGGGCCGCAGGTCGTCGAGCGTTTGGAAGCGACGACGCGGATCTTTGGCCGTGCCCCGTTCCAGCAAATAATACAACTCGTCGGGAACCCACGGGATGTCGCTCTGAGACGGCAACTCGCCATAGCCGAACTTCATCGGGTCGATGCCCATCAGGGCTTGCAGCGTGCGACAGAGACAGGCCAAATCCATCGACGGTGGTTGCAGGCAGACGCCGCCGATCTCGGGCGGCGCATAACCCGCCGTGCCCCACGCTTCGACCGGCTGCCCTTCATAGGCGTAGGCAACGCCCAGATCGAGCAGGACATGTCGATCGAGTTGGGTGCCCGCCTGACGGACCAGCTTCACCTGCGACGGCTTGAAGTCGCGGTAGACGACCGGCGGGGTGCGGTGGTGCAGGTAGTCGAAGGCGGGGAGGATGCCGACGATCATTGAGAGCGCTTCTTCGGCGGTGAAGGCTTCGCCGGTCGCGGCGAATTTCCGCTCGTAGAGATCGCTCCAATCCGGCCCCTCCAGATAATCCATGATGATGAAGGGGATCTGGCCTTTATCCGCGATGTCCCGCAGGGTAACGATGTTGGGATGGTCGATACCGAGCAGATTTTCGGCTTCGCGCCGCGCCGCTTTCAGCAGGTCGGGGTCTTGACTGTTGAGCACCGCCTTGATCGCCACCGGCTTGCCGCGCAGGTTCATGTCCTGAGCGAGGTAGACCGCGCCCATCCCGCCCCCCCCCAGCCGACGTTCGACGCGGTAGCGTCCACTCAGGAATTCGCCCGCCGAGAGCAACCCTTCCGTGGCGATTTTGCGGGGATACGGCTCCCCGCATTCACGGCAGAAGGCCGCGCCCGTCCGCCGTGGCGCCCCACAGTTGGGGCATTGTTCGTTCGGGGCATCGGCCGCGCCCGCAGCGGCGCCCGGCGCGGTGGCCGCACGGCCCAACACCGCGCTGGCCTGCGACAGATCGATGCCACAGCCATCGCAATGCGTCGCCCCCAGCGGCACCGGTGCGCCACAGATCGGGCATTCGGTCACCGTCATCGCACCCGTTGCAACGGCGGACGATGGCGAGGCGACGCCACTGGCACCGTTCACCACGGCGCGGGCCTCCGCAAGGTTAACGCCGCAGCTATCGCAGATCGTGGCGTCGTCCGCCACCGGCTTGCCACAGACGGGGCAGCCCAGTCCGGAGGGCAGCGGCTGCGTGTCATCCGACGGCGCCGCCGCCAGCGCCACCCCGCAATCGGGGCAGACGCCGTCGGCGGGCGTCGCTATGGATTTGTCGCAGACGGGACAGTAGCTCTGGTCGCTACTCGCGGGGGAGTTGTTTGCCATGTCAGTCAGTTTTGATGAAGCGTGTTAATGTGAGAGGGTGGAAAATGGTGCATGGTGCATGGTGCATAAGATTCATTGCTAGTCATGGGGAACCACTGGAAAAGCAGTGTCCCTATGCCTCGGTTGTGCTGAGTAGGGTTTATGGAGAGACATTACTTCTGCGTTGTTCCCCTTGTATGCCAATGGATGAACGATACAGCCCATGCACCATGTACCATGCCCCCTACCCAACGCGACCGCACGATTGGACAGCATCGCGGGCCAGCGCGCTGTTACACAAGCCACCAGACCCTACTCCCCACTCACCGTGTCGATCAGGACGAAATCGTCCCCCTGCACCTGGTTGATCGAGATCGTGGAGGAGGTGGTGTCGCAGTTGGCGTCGAAACTCCACGGGCCGAGGATGCCGTCGAAATTCGCGGTCTGACGCATAGCGGCCAGCACGGCGGGGCGGGCACGCTCGATCAACGTCCCCTCTCCCTCGGCGATCTGTGCGGCTTCGATGGCGCGGAGCGTCACGAGGGCCGCCTCGTAGCTCGGTGCGGCAAAGGCGTCGGGCTGCGCCCCATAGCGCTGCCCATAGCGCTCGCGCCACGTTTGGCCTGCGGTCGGAAGCTCGTCCAGCGGGGTGCCAACCAGCGTCGCGTAGATGCCAGCGCTGCGCTGCCCCCCGTCCGACAGTTCGCTGACGAAGCCGCGCTCCGCGATGCCATCGGCCCCCATGAAGTAGCCGGTATAGCCCCGATCCAGCAATTCATTGTAGATCGCCATCGGACCATGCGACGTCGTGCCGCCAAAGTAAACCAATTCGGGATCGCCTTCGAGCAGCGTTTCGGCAGCTTGCCGTGCCTCTTGACTGCCCAGCGATCCGCCCTCAAGGATGCGCCGCCAATTGATGCCGATCGGCCCACTGACCACCGTCATGCCGTTGGCCACCGCATCCGCCGCAAAGAGTTGGGCCAGCCCCTCGCCGTACAACTCGGTATCATGAAAGATTCCGACCCGTGTGACGCCCAACTGAGCCGCGAAGCGAGCGGCAGCGGGGGTTTGCAACTCGTCGGTTGGCACCACGCGGCAGTAATTGCGCAGTTCGGGGCCGAGGGGATAGTAGATCCACGGCTCGTCGCCGATGCCGGTGCCGGGCTTGGTCAACCCCGGGTAGGTGTTGCCCGGCGAGATCATCGGCATCTGCACCGCGTTCAGGATCGGGATGGCAATCTTGGCGGCGCCGGAGTTGTAGGTTCCAATGTAGACGAGGCAGTCGTGGTCGGCGATGGCCGCGCGCGCGTTGGCCGCCTCTTGTGCCGTATCCCACGAGCCGCTCGGCCCCGTGTCGTCCAGCGGCACGTAGCGTAGCGGGTAGCGCTGCCCGTTCAAGGTGACTTCGCCTTGCTCCGCCAGCGCCATCTCTATCGCATTGCTCATCGAGACGGCCCGCGCATTCGAGCCGCCCGCGAGCGGCAAGCTGGAACAGATCGCCACCTCGGTCAGCCTCCCCTCCTGCGCGTTACAGGCGGGGACGAGCAGCAGAAGCAGAATGAGGGCGACCCACATCAATTTGCGATACGAAATCCGTTTCATCGCTCCGATTGCCTACCTCCCAATTAGCGCCACATGGCCAAGATCATAGCGGGATCACATTACGTTGGCGAATGGGGGGGAGTTTTGTGAGTTGGGTGGGGTGAACCGTGTTGGTGTCGCGCGTGGAGCATGGGGCATGGCCGAATCGTCTCAACGGTTCAGCGCTCGAACATTTCAAAGCTTAGAAGCGGGAATCGATAAATGATTCGACGATGAAGCTGGAACGGGCATCGCCTGATGGATAACAGATGATCCTGCGGACGTATCTGCTCCTGGAGAGCAATAAGCGCGATCATCTTTATCATTCAAGAGGTAACGAGACTTCATTATCGGCTTTCAAGTGTTCGATGTCTGTCCGCGCGCGGTGACAAATCAGCGCCTTAACCGGCACGGGCGCGGTGGCCAGCTGCCACCGAGCCATATGCCGCGCAGTGGTGCCCAAGGACCGCGGTGATGCGTTAATCTGCTTGCGACCTCCCCGTTACACCCGCGCGCATCTCGCCAACGCGCCTGAACAACAACCCGCAAACCTGTCTGCAACAACTGACAGATGAACGCCATGAACATGGCGACGTGCAACTGCTGACCCCATTGGATTGGCAGCCGTCGATGGCCCCGCCGCCCAGCGCTGCGCTCGCGAAGAATAGGCGCCGTCAAAGGCGGATGCGGCCTCCACTACAGCCATCGCCAACATGATGCTGTTAATCTCCTCAGCTCGAACCGTTCAGCGATGAACGGTATTCCTCCCCTCCCCCCCCATCGATTCTTTTCGTCTTTGGGTGACTTTATTCAGCATTAAGCAAATCGTTTGGGGTGAGCCAAGGTTGGTCAGGAAAGAGCTGGGCCGTTTGGGGCGTGAAAGTCGGGTGCTGGCGGAGGATGGTGGCGGCAGGGCCATCGGCGATGAGATGACCGTCGTCTAGGATCAGCACCCGCTCAGCGACGGCGGCGGCGAGTTCCACATCATGCGTGACCAGAATCAGCGCCATCCCCTCGTTGTTCCACCGTTGCAGCAGCGCTTGGAGCGTCGCTTTGGCCTCGTTGTCGAGGCCGCGCGTCGGCTCGTCGAGCAACAGCAGCGGCGGCTCTGTCACGAGGATCGCGCCGAGCGCCACGCGTTGGCGCTGCCCCACACTGAGATCTCGCGGGTAGTGCGTGGCGACGGCGGCGAGGCCGAGCGTTGCCAAGAGCGCGGCGGGGTCAATCGGCGGGGCGGCCAGCGGAATGGCGTGGTTTTTCAGCGTGATCGTCAGCTCCTCCGCGACCGTTTCGGCAAAGAGGAGCGCATTGGGGTCCTGCGGCAGGTAGCCGACCCGCTGACAAATCGTCGCGACGGCTTCTGAGGCCACATCCATGCCATCTACCGTGATCGTCCCCACTCGCGCACGGTTGAGACCAACGAGGGCCCGCAGCAAGCTACTTTTACCGCTGCCGTTGCGCCCCATCAATGCCACAGCCTCCCCGCGCCCCACGCTGAACGAAACATCGTGCAGCACATCGTCCTTGCCGTAGCCCGCGCGAAGGCCGTCAACGGTCAACAGCGGGTCACGCGGCGCGGGCGCGGGCGGCGCCGGCGCGGGGGGCGCTGCCAGTTGCGCGGCAAAGGGCCGCGCCTCCGCCACCGTCAGCGGCAAGGGCTGCCAGCCGAGCGCACGGGCCAGCCGCAGCACAGGGGGCGCGGGGTCGATCTGCGCGGCCAGTTCGCGGGGTGGGCCAGCGGCCATCAGGCGGCCGTCGTCCAGCAGTACCACGCGATCAACGAAGGGCAACACCCGCTCCAGCCGATGTTCTGTCATCAGCACGGTCAGCCCCCAGCGCTGGTTGAGCGCCTGCACCAACCGCAACACCTCGTCGGCCGACGATGGGTCAAGCTGCGAGGTCGGCTCGTCCAGCACCAGCAGGTCGGGCCGCAGTGCCAGCGCGGCGGCGATCGCCACCCGCTGCCGTTCGCCACCCGACAGCGTGTCGAGCGAGCGGGCGCGAAGTGGCGTCAGCGCCAGTTGGTCGAGCAACCGTTGGACACGTTGTTGCATCTCGGAGTGGGGTATCGCGGCATTTTCCAGCGCAAAGGCGATCTCATCTTCGACCACGTCTGTCACCCGTTGGCTCTCCGGCTCCTGAAAAACGAAGCCAACCGTGCGACTCATCAGCGCCGGACCGACGGTAATCGGATCCTGCCCCGCCACGCGCAGCCGCCCCGCGATCCGCCCGCCCGTGAAATGGGGCACAAGCCCGTTGAGCGTTCGCAGCAGCGTACTTTTCCCGCTCCCTGAAGGACCCGCTACCAGCGTGATGCTGCCCGACGGCAACGCAAGCGTCAGATCCCGCAGTGCGGCCCGTGTGCGGTTGGGATACCAGTAGCTGAGCTGATCGATCTCAATCATGGAAGCGTTGATATTCGATTCGAGATTCACGACTCACGTTCCACCACCGCCACCTCCATCGCCTCCAACAGTAGCAGCGCATCGGGCAATGAAACTCGCGCGTCACTCAGATCATTGTGGCGTGCGTCAATCAGATAGTTGATCGACCCGACGAAGTTGGCCCCCTTCAGTATCGTGTTATGGAAGAAGCTACTCGCCAAATCCGTACCCCCAAAATCGGCCCCGCCCAGTGCTGCTTCGCGGAAATCAACCTCATGCGCGGTGCAATCGGTTATCCGCAGCTTATGGAGCGTCAGCGCAAGGAAGCTGCCGTAATTGAGCAAGCAAGAGTCGAAGGAGAGCGGCGCCTCGGCCACGAACTTGGACCATGCCGCCACCGTCCAGTCGATGCCCGCCACCTTGCAACGCTCAAAGCGCACCCCGTTGAAGCGTGTGCCCACAACCGTGATCGCCGAGAGATCGCAATCCATGAAACGACAATCGGTAAAGCGACAGCCGACGAACTGCGCCCCCTGAAAATTGCACCGCTCGAAGGTGCATTCCTCGAATACCGTCTCAATCATTCGCACGCCCTGCTGATCGACGCGGTGGAAACGTTGGTCGTAGTAATCGTTTTGTGCGGATAAGTCCATTGCTGCCGTCCTTCTTCGTTCGAGATGTGCATCGTGAATCGTGAATCGGATCGCCTTGCATTTGCATGGGTTCGGCCATGGTAAACACGCAACACGCAACAGCGATCCGCAATCGACTTGTGAGGCTTCCCCACCCCCACCGTCTGCCCCCTTACACCATTGCCTCGAGCAGCCGCGCGGTGGCGACGCGGGCGCGTTGCGGGTCGATGCGTTGGGCGAGGCGCTGGCATCGACGGGCTACGTCTTTGTCGCCGAGCAGGGCGTCGATCTGCGCGGCAATCCGAGGGCCAGTGGCATGGCGCGGGGCAAGGCGATTGCCGACGCCAAGCCGTCGGATGCGACGCGCGTTGTCCGGCTGGTCGTGGGTCATCGGCAGAATGAGCTGTGGCACCCCCGCAGCCAGCGCCTGCGCCAATGTGCCGATACCGCCGTGATGAGCGATCAGCGCCAGATGGGGCATCAAGCGGTTGAACGGCACATAATCGACGTAAAGCACCGATTCTGGCAACCGATCAGGCATCTGCGCTCTATCGTGCGCGACCAGAATCGCCCGCCGCCCCAGCCGCTGTGCCGCATCCACCGCCGCTGCAAAGAAGCGATCGGCGTGCCTCATCGCGGAACCCGCAGTGAAGAGGAGCGGCGCGTCGCCGCCCTCAAGAAAACGTTGCAGCCCGTCCGGCAGTGGCGTTTCTTGGCCCGCGTCGTAGAGCATGAAGCCGGTCGTCGCTAGGGCGTCCGGCCAATCGGGCTGGCGCGGCGCGAACCAGTCAGGGTAGAGACCGATCACCCGGGTGGGCGACATCAGCCACTCCCCAAAGGGACGACGGATCGGGCGCAAGTCGAGCGCACGCCGCATCTCGTTGAGCGGCCCGTTGAGGTGGGGCGCGATCACAAAGCGGTCAACGTTGAAGTAGAAGAGCCGCTTGAGCGGCCCGGGCAGCCAGCGCGGCAGCTCGACCCCGTTGATCGGCGTGTCATGCACGCTGCGCAACAACGCGGGCTGTACCAACAGCGTCGCCACCCGATAGCCCCATTTCTCCTGCGCCAGCCGTGCCGCCAATCCAAGCGGCGACGCGCCGATCACCACCTCGGCGGGATCGAAGCGGCGGATCGCGTCCATCAGCACCGGCGTGGCGGGCAGCAGCGCGTGGTTAATAATAGTAGCCAGTCCCCTAAACTGATCCCACAACAGCGGATCGTTGAGCAGTTGCTCGCCCGCCGCCCGATCCCCGACCTGGATGAAATCGAGGCCACAATCGCGGACAAAGCCCTCGTAAAATTCGTTGGCCCCGACAACGACCTCGTGGCCGCGCTCGCGCAACGTCATGCCCAGGCCGAGCAGGGGAAAAACGTCGCCCGCGCTGCCGATGGTGGGGAGGAAGAGTTTCATGAGTTTGATGAGTGGTGTGGGTTGAGGAGTCAATGAGTGGGGAGTTCGGGCGTTTGGCGAGGGATGGAGTTGTCATGGAGAATGGAGAGATCATGCGCGGCGGCGCACCACAGAAGATGAAAGTAGCGCAAGACGATGTGCGGGTGTGTGGGTGTAGGGATGTGGGGCGTGGCTATAGCGTGGTATTCTGGTTTCCATCTTGACCCGTCCTTAATGGTGATGGGGGCATTCTTGGTCAATCCTATTCAGGACGGGTCACCATGCCCCATGCCCCATGCACCACACCCTGGCCGCTACGGTTGAGACAGAAATGGCGCGGCGACGCCCGCAAACGGGCCTATTTTCAGGGCGGCATGGGGTGACGTCACAGCGCGATTCACCACGCCACCTCCGTTGCTAGTGGATCGCCCCAACGCCCCAACGCCCCAACGCTAAACAACGAGGCCCGCGCAGTTGCACGAGCCTCGTTGATGGCCCTACAGGGGGTGGAACGTTACAGCTTCGGCCCCGCACTAGCCACACCGTCCGTAACTTTGCCTTCGTACTTTTGGAAGTTGTTGTTGAACATCGACGCCAGTTTGTGCGCCTGCGCGTCGTAGGCCGCTTTGTCGGCCCATGTTTCGCGCGGGTGCAGCACTTCGGAGGGCACACCGGGCACTTCGGTGGGGATGTGCAGCCCAAAGTAGCCATCGGTTTCCGTTTCGACATCGTCCAAATCGCCATCAAGGGCGGCGTGGAGCATGGCACGGGTGTACTTGATCGGCATACGCTTGCCGACGCCGTACGGACCACCGCTCCAACCCGTATTGATCAGCCACACTTTGGTATCCGGATGCGCTTCCAATTTCTGGCCGAGCAGCTTGGCGTAGCGGCTGGGCGGCAACAGCAGGAACGGGGAGCCGAAGCAGGCGCTGAAGGTCGCTTGTGGCTCGGTCACGCCCCGCTCGGTTCCCGCCACTTTGGCGGTGTAGCCACTCAGGAAGTAATACATCGCCTGATCCTTGGTCAGTCGAGCGATGGGGGGCAGCACGCCGAAGGCGTCCGCCGTCAGGAAGAAAATGTTCTTCGGGTGGTTGCCTTGGCCGCTCTCCACAAAGTTGGAGATGAAGTGCAACGGATAGGAGGCGCGGGTGTTCTCCGTGATCGAATCGTCGTCCAGATCGAGTTCGCGCGTCTCCTCGTCGACAACCACATTTTCGAGGATCGTACCAAAGCGGCGCGTGGTGGCATAGATGTCCGGCTCGGCTTCTTCGCTCAGGCGGATCACCTTGGCGTAGCAGCCCCCTTCGAAGTTGAAGATGCCGTCCTCGTCCCAACCATGTTCGTCGTCGCCGATCAGGCCACGGGTGGGGTCGGCGGAAAGCGTGGTTTTGCCGGTGCCGCTCAAACCAAAGAAGAGGGCCGTGTCGCCATCTTCGCCGATGTTCGCCGAGCAGTGCATCGACAAGACATCTTTCAGCGGGAGCAGGTAGTTCATCACGCCGAAGATCGATTTCTTCATCTCGCCCGCATATTTGGTGCCCGCAACGAGCACCACGCCCGCATCGGGGTTCACGACGACGGCGGTCGAGGTGTTAAAGCCCAGCGCTTGCCACCCTTCCACCTTCAGGTGGGGCGCATGCAGAATCGTGAATTCGGGGCTGAAGTCGGCCAGTTGCGCGGCGGAGGGGCGCAGGAACATGTTGTAGATGAAGAGGTTCGACCATGCCGCTTCGTTCACCACACGGACCGACAAGCGGTGCGCCTCATCGGCGCCTGCGTAGACATCCCGCACGTAGAGGTTCGGTTGCTCGTTCAGGTAGTTAAGGATCTGACGCTTCAATTCCTCGTAACTTTCGGGGCTTACTTCGACGTTCACCGCACCCCACCAGATGTTGCCCTCACTCTTGGGACCACGAACGACAAAACGGTCTTTGGGGGATCGGCCGGTGTGGGGCGCCGTAATGGCATTGAAGGGTCCTTCTGCCGTCAACTCGCCCTCGCCGTTACTCACGGCTTCTTCAATCAGCTCAGCAGGGGACAGTTGCCAATGGACTTCACCCTGTGGATCGAGACCAGGAAAAATGGATGTGTGATCCGACATTGCTTGCAAACTCCTTTGTTCGTGGGTCACTTTTTACGCATCACCACCGCAATCCGCGCAATCACGTCACGCGCACAGAACTGCCTTGCTAGACGCGGCGTACGTTGCCTCACATCCTATCACTGCTTAGCTTCCGAGGCAAGCAATTCAACCCCAAATTAGCGTGTTTTACCCCACATTCTGCCGCTGAAAACGGACAGTGCGCGAAATCATGGCAAATCGCGACTATTTTGATGATTGTCAGCATCGGGCAGAAAGGCGCAATGGGGCGACGCCGCCCTGCCGAGTGCGGCGCGATGCCGCATTTGACAAAGTGAGCGATTCGAGGCAATATAGTGTCGATCTTACACTAACTAAGAGGACTTTGCTCGACGGCTCATCAGATGATCGCCGCCGACCCGAGTCACGACGCTCACGAAAGAAGCGATGGAGATGACGACGAAACAACTCACCTACGACGACGCGATCAACGCGGTCGGCTTCGGCAACTTCCAGCGCAAGCTGATGGTCATTTGCGGGCTGGGCTGGGCCGCCGACGCGATGGAAATCTTGATCATCGCCTTTGCCATCCCCGCCATCGCGCTGGAATGGGGCATCACGGCCAGCCAGAAAGGGCTGCTCGCTTCGGCGATCTTTTTGGGGATGTTGGCCGGTGCCTGGTTCTGGGGCGGCCTCGCCGATCGGATCGGGCGCAAGGTCGGCTTCATGGCCACGATCGGGGTCGATTCGATCTTTGGGCTGCTCTCGGCGCTCTCGCCGAATTTCATCGTGCTGCTGATTCTGCGCACGATTACTGGCTTTGGGGTCGGCGGCACCCTGCCGGTCGATTACAGCATGTTCGCCGAATACCTGCCCCAAGAAAAGCGGGGCCGCTACCTCGTGCTGCTCGAATCCTTCTGGGCGCTCGGCACGATCGTGGTGGCGGGCTTGGCATGGCTGCTGGTGCCAACGCTCGGTTGGCGGGCGCTGCTGGCCGTCTCGGCCATTCCGGGCCTCATCATCCTGTGGATTCGGCGCTACATCCCCGAATCGCCCCGCTATCTGCTGGTCAGCGGCAAGCCGGAGGAAGCGCGCGCCGTCCTTGAACGGGTCGCGCGTGAGAACGGCACCACCCTGCCGGAGGGCGAGCTGATCGTGCCACCGGCCCAGCCTCGGCCGCAAGCAGCGATCTCTTCTGAGGGCAAGCTGGCCCGCACCAATTCCTGCTGCTCTGGACGATCTGGTTTCGTTTCGCTGGCCACCACGCGTTTTCACGTGGCTGCCGACCTACTTCCGCGAGCTGGGCATGGAGATGTTGCCGGTCTATCAGAATACCTTCCTGCTGGCGCTGGCCCAGTTGCCGGGTTATTTCTCGGCGGCGTGGCTGGTCGAACGCTGGGGCCGTACCCGCACCATGAGCCTCTACCTGTTGGGTAGCGCGCTCTTCACCTTCGCCTTTGCGACGGTCAATTCGCTGAATATGGTGGTGGCGATGGCGATCTGGATGAGCTTCTTCACGCTCGGCGCGTGGGGCGCGCTCTACGCCTACACACCGGAAGCTTACCCCACCACGTTGCGCGGGACGGGGATGGGCGGTGCCAGCGGCATGGCGCGGATCGCGGGCGTCATCGCGCCGATCTTGGGCGGCATACTCGTGGGTCAGGCGCTCTCCGTGCCGCTGACCGTCTATGCGGCCTCCTTTGCGCTGGCCGGGCTGGCCGCGCTGCTGCTGCCCCGCGAAACCAACGATCAGCCGCTGCAAGATACGTTGTCGCAGACGCTGGTCGCCAGCGGGGATTGAGGCGATGTGAGGGTGTGCGGGGAACAGGGGCTGGGGGAGCTTACGGAGCTTGGGAGCTGGTGGGGAACGCCGAGGCGAGGGCCACCGTGTACTATGGGCTTTGCAAGATGTGAGGATGTGGGCGCGGTTGGGCGCGGTGGGGCAGCGAATTGCCCTTGGCCAAGGCAGTAGCTCATTGCTTCAGATCGCGGCCGCCGAGTTACGCAACAGCTGCCGCCGTTCTGGTGTTCAGATCGGAATTATCGATGCCGTGATCGCTCAGTAGTGCATCAGAGATGGCGATTCTGTACTCCCGACGACCGATAAAGACTTCTCTCACGCCGCACAGCACCTTCCGCTTCGGCTCCACAGGTCGTAATCCCCGCTGCCGCCAACAGAGAGTCGCCTACCCCCACCCCTCACCGTCGCCGCTGCTCCACCACGGAGCGCAGCGCGTGGGCGCTGAACTCCTTCAGGCTGATCGTTCTGCGCCCATCGCATCGCCCATGCATTGGCTGGAGGCCACGCAGGTCAAAGGCCTGTGCTCGGTATTGTCGACGATGGCATCGTAGTGGCGCTTCGCTGAAGAGCCGTTCAGTTGCATCGCTTCTGCTGCGGCGGCTGAGTGCGGATGCTGACATTGCCTGCCCCTGTCGGCTGTGCGGCAACAACACTGTCAGCGTGCGATCTCGGGGTTGCGGGCGCAGCTCCCGCTCGATCACCTCCAGCGTTTGGTAGAGACGCCGGCCAAGCGGCGCTTTGCCGCCCACCTGATTGTTTGCGCAACGCCCGCTCCAGCTCGATGAGCTGGTGGGCGGCACCACGGTCGCGCGATCTCGGTGGCGCATTGAGGCCAACGCTGTCCTGTTTCTGGTAAGCATCTTTCAGCAGCGAAAGAATCGCGCCTTTGGTCGTCGCATCCGTTCGAGGCGCTATGCTCCACGACGCGCCGACCACGAAGAGGATCAGGTTGGCGGCGCGGTGCACGCGACCTTACGCTGCACCGTGGCGGCGGATACCAGTGCCGCCGTCGTCGCGGCGGTGGATCGCAAGCGGCACGCGGTCGCGTCGAAGGCGATGGTTCTGGGCGCGGCCCCATCGGCTAGCCTTGATGTAGCGCCCCGTTTGCGCCCGGTGGGTGTAGAGCGCCGTGGCGGGTCAATCGATCGAGGCTGGTCGCCACCTGCCAGGCGAGGAAGATGGCGCTGATCTCGATCTCTTCGACCATCCCCGGAATCCTGCGCGCGCCATGATCCGGGCACATCTTGGGCGAGCCTGGGGCCTCGCGTTCATCTCGCCCCCTCTTGCCCCTTCCGCCCTGTCAGCCGAGAACCCGTCTCGTCTAAGCCTTTTTTTACGGTCGGCGTCCATCTCAGCTGCCTGATCCAACTTCTCGGTTTGCCCGACGCCTTATAGCCGTTCTTGCAGCATCGCCATCTCTTGATCCCCGCCCTGTAACAGTCGGTGGCGCTTCAGGCGGTGTGGCATGCAAGGCGAGCTGGCGCCGCGACGAGCATATCAACTTCCGTGATTCAGTCTGTCCTTCGAGGATGCTGGCGCAAATATCGCCCTTCTGTAAATCGTCAGGTCGGCGCGGTGGCCGTCCACCCCAGCTCGCTGGTGAGGCTGGCGATGGCGTAGAGGTCTTGTGTGCTGTACTGCACATCGCCCAACAGTTCGCGGGCCGCGGCAATGTGGGCGGTGAGATCGCTTCCTCTTCTGGCTCCAATCGGCCAAAGGCATCGGGGTCGCGCTCGAATTCGATGCGGCGTTGCAGGATTGCCATCCGTTGGGAGGCCGCGTCGATACCCCTACCCACCCAAAAGCCGAAGCGGTCGAGCAGTTGGGGGCGCAGCTCGCCCTCTTCGGGGTTCATTGTGCCCACCAGCACGAATTGGGCCGGATGGGTGAAGGAGATGCCCTCCCGTTCCACCACGTTGGTCCCCATCGCGGCGGCATCGAGTAACAGGTCGACCACATGGTCGTCGAGCAGATTCACCTCATCGACATAGAGCACACCACGGTTGGCGTTGGCCAGCACGCCCGGCTCGAAGGATTTCTCCCCCTCTTTAATGGCCCGTTCGATATCGAGCGTACCGACCACACGATCTTCCGTCGCGCTGACCGGCAGATCGACCATCCGCGTTTTGCGATGTTCGATGGGAAGCGGGGTTTCGCCGGATTTCATCCGGTCACGGCAGAGGTCGCAGAGGTTCTTTTCATCGTGGGGGTCGCAGGCAAAGGGGCAGCCCGCCACCACGGTCAGTTCCGGTAACAGTGCCGCGAGCGCACGCACCGCGGTACTCTTGGCCGTGCCACGTTCGCCGCGGATCAGCACCCCGCCGATGCGCGGATTGATGGCGTTAAGGATCAGGGCCTGCTTCATGCGCGGCTGGCCGACGATTGCGGTAAAGGGAAATAGGGTCGCCATATCGTTCTCTTGCTCTGGTATTGTTACAGGGTGAGAAGAGTATAGCGAGCGGTGGCGGCGCGTCCAACGGGGAAGCGATCTGAACGAGAAGCGTTGAAGCGTTGAAACAGTCTGCCCTGAGCTTTCCGTTCGCGCAGCGGTCCGAAGGACTAGTACAGCCTGGCGGAAATAGGCATACAATAATCAAGCGGCAAGAGGGCGCCCCTTGTAGGTCCACTTGAAAGGCTTGGCCAAGGTGCGATTGAAATAGTCGATGAAATCCAAAATGCGTTCTCGCAATGCCGCGCTTGAGTCAAATGAAGCGCGCTTCAAGAGGCGGCGCACCAAAATGCTGAACCAGATTTCAACCTGATTGAGCCAGGAACTGTGTTTGGGCGTGTAGATAAAACGTATCCGGTGTGTCGGCTCCTCCAGAAACTGTGCGCGGCTGGCCATGCTTTGCAGGATGCCCGACTTCCCTTTAACGCCCAGTTCTAGCTGCAAGTCGCAATAGTGGTCTACCAGCCGCACCGCCGCTTCAGATTTGTGGGTATTGAGTTGGTCCAGAATTATCACCCACTCGCCCTGCGGGTCGCGACTCAGTAGCTGCTCCAGATGGGCCGCAAAGTCGGCTTCGGTGCGGCTATCGCCCACCGTTCCGAAGACGGTTCCCGTGGTCACATCAAAGCTCGCAATCAGGGCTTGAGTGCCGTGGCGCTTGTACTCGAACTCTCGTTTCTCGATCTGGCCGGGCCGCATCGCACGTAGTGGACGCAGCGCTTCGAGGGCCTGAATGCCCGTCTTTTCATCGAGGCAAATGGTATGCCGCGTGCTCTCCTCTTGCGCGGCGGTAGCGTAGGCCTCACAGATCGTGCGCACGCGACCATCAAATGCCGCTTTGTCCTGCGCCCGTTCGTTGCTCAGCCAATAGCGACTGCGATGCGGCTTTAAGGTGGCCTCCTTTTAAAAAACGCCCGATATGTCGGACTGAGATACTCGCTACGATCTCTTGCTTGACCACTTCGTCGGCCAACTCGCGCGGCGTCCAGTGGCTGACGGGGCGACCGACTTCCTCAGGTGGCTGGCAAGCTACCGCGATCATCTGACACAGCTGCTCTGCCGTAAATTTACCCGGTGCCCCACTGCGCGGTTGATCGGCCAAGGCCGTATGTAGCAGGGCTTGATAGGCGCTCTTATCGTTCTCTGCTTCTGCTGCGGCTAAGCGTGGTTGCGCCTCCGCCCAGCGCCCGCGCCACGTGCGCACGGTATGGATATGGCAACCGACATCCTGGGCGATATGCGTATTACGCGCTCCCTGGCTGGCCTGCAGGATGATGCTGGCGCGTAGGACGAGGGCATGCGCCAGCCCTGTGCTGCGCGTGATACGTTCCAACTCTTCTTTCTGACGTGTGGTCACTGCTATCGCCAGCGGTTGCCGACCGCGCGGTTTGCGTTCTTCCATGGCCCTGCCTCTCTCTTTTACTACCTCTATTTTGCGTGATGCAACCTATTTTATATTGTCTAGGCACTTCCGCCAGGCTGTACTAGGGAGAAATAAACGACCACGATGGAAACGTTCGAGCGATGGAGCAAAAGGGAAAAAGGAAAGAGGAACGGGGAACAAGAAGCATTAGAATGGGCTGATTCTGGGTCTGCGAAGGCAGGCCTGTTGGCCGAAAGGCCCTTCAGCGGGGATCTCTAATCACCCGCGCCACGGCCACGAAGCCCCCGCTATACCAATTGGGTGTGTTTCAAACGGGTTATCGCTGGCGATCTGCGGCACCTCAGCGCGAGATACAGATAGAGATAGAGATAGAGAGTGTCATGGTTCTGGCGTTGTAATTTCAACGCAAGGCAACGTGTCCGATTCGCGATTCGCGATGAACCCCCAGCTCAAATGAAACACCCTCGAATGAATTCCCCGCTGTGGCCCTACCCGCCAGTGGGAACCCACCGCCTGCGCAGATACTCGTTCGCTAGGCGCCTTTCCACCCTGATTACCCAACATATAGTTCCGCCATTGTGTGTTATCGTCGGTGAAAGATTGCGTATAAGCCTCCCCTACTAGGGAATCCCCCTAGCTCCTTCAGCTCCCCTAGTACTCTGTCAAGGGTCAAATGATGGATGGGCGATTGTCTGTAGAGAGATGTCAGACATCAGAGATCAGACGTCAGAGTACGGCAAGGCACTGTAACATCGCGGTGGTCTGACATCCGTCGTCTGTAATCTACGCGGCTTGTATTCGCTCGTTATCTATCATATCATGGTTGACGAGACACTAGTCCCAGCGCCCTTCATTCTTACGTATCCGATCCAACATGAGCGACTGCAACTGCTCTTGATCGTATGAATTGAGAAAGCGAAAGAGCCTATCGATCCGCTCTGCTAACAAGCCCGCTTCCCATTCGTAATCGTATATATGGCCGTCAACAAACTTGGCCATCAACTGGCGCGACATCAACGCTCTGCCAGCCTCGACTTCCGCAAAACTCAGCGTTTCATACCATCCATAATCGCCAGTGCCGTGGATCAATACCGAACGCGGCAACGGGCAATCGCTCCGCCCAAGGTAACTACCCGCCGCGCCATCTTGTAACACAAAGAGCAGCCAACCGATCTTTGCACTAACCATCACACGACATTCATGTCCTTCGCGCTCTCCATCGCACTCAGTAAGCGTGAAGCCGTTCCGCTCGAGTATCGGTCCAAATAGTCGTTCGGTTTCGTCGATGAAGGATTGGCATTCGTTACAGTTAGTGGGCATGTTGTCGCTCCCAAGTTACTTATGGCAATATCTCTGACGCATTCACTAAGAGCCCCACACCGTGGCCCGCTGCCCCACCGATCACCAAATCGTCGGCTGCTGTTCCAACGCCTTTGCCAATTGTTGTCGGACAATCTGTGGCGCCGTAGCGGCCAAGTAGGCAAATAGCCGCTCCGCACGCTCGGCCAGCAGCGCCGCTTCCCACTCATAGCTTGAGGCGTCTCCTTTTGCGAAGTCGCGCCACATGCGGTCCGAGACCAAGCGCGTGGCGGCCTCCGCTTCGGCCAGCGCGATGCTGTAGTACCACCCGTATTCCCCCGTGCCGCGTAGCAGCTCGAACGGGGGAAAGGTGGCCTCTCTGGTGCCCAAGCAGCAAAAGGCGGCCCCATCCTGCCACACAAAGAGCAATTGACCGATGCTCGCGCAATACATCACCTGACATTCACTCCCCCGTCCGCTCTCCTCGCCATAGCATTCCGCGAGGGTGAATCCGTATTTGCCGAGGGTGGTTCCGAACAACTGCTCGGTACTTCGGATGAAATCCTTACACGGCTGACATGGGTTGTCCATGCCTTACCTTATCTTGATTCTGGTTACGGCCCCAAACCCGGTACATCCGTTACGTATGCCCGCCGCCCGTGCGCAGCCAGCGGGTGCCCTTTCGGCGATGCGGCTATTCGTAAGCGGTTCGTTGCAGGGGGTGTATTTCGCCCGGGGTGTTGAGAGTTGTCGTGGGCTGCGTCGCACGTCGTCATCCGCTCTGTCTGATTCGAGAGCGGGGCACGCCGCCCCTTACCGTGATCGCAAGACTCCGCGGTTGACCCATCGCCCCTCGTGGGTCGTAGCCACGCGAGGTGTGGGCCGAATCTATGAGTCCACAATCACGCCATCCTTCATGCGCTTGTAAACGACGTGGTACGAGCTGGCCAGCTCTTCCTGCAACTGCTTCCAGAGCCGCACCCCTTCCGCGTCGAATTGCTCAACCGCCTTGATCGATCTGAAGCCCGATTCGGCGGGATCCGCTTCGTTGTAGACCGCATCAAAGTCGTCGGCCCACGCCAGCAGATCGTAGATCAGCGCTTGGCTCAGCGGGAGCGTCGCGGGATCGATGTCCCCCACGCGGTCACCGCTGTTCCACCAGAGCGGGTAGCAGAAATAGTCGGGACTAAGTCGTATACTCTCCATCCTCATCCTTCTTGTTTGGCAGTTGATACGTCTCCAGCCCAGATCGCTTTTTGCGCGCGTCGGCTTGCTAGGATTCCTCACCAGCCGTGGTCCGCTCTAAAGATTGGTAGATCATCTTGTACGGTCCACCCAGCTCATCTTGTAGGCGCTGGAACAACGCCCATCCCCCTTCATTGAAGCAATCTATCGCTTAGTCGGACAGAGGCATAGACATATTGGGACGATCATGGCTGTAGGTCCCGTTCCAGCTATCGGCCCACGCCAAGAGATCCGTCACAAGTTATTCGCTGATTGGCAATGTGGCAGGGTCGATATCGCCATAGTTGTGCGGGTCGTGGCCCCATGATGGATAACACAGATATCCAACCATCACCCGCATTGTTTGCATAGATCTCTCCCGCTGAATCCATTGTCACCGATCGGGAAGGTCGCGAAAGAAGGTAGACAGATAGGGTGGCAAATAATCGAATTGAGTCGTTCCCCAATCGCGCTGTAGTGCCGTGCAAAGATCACCGTGTCGATCGGCGTCGGAGCAGTGGGCCGATTCTCGATTCACATTTCGTTGCGACCTGCTACGCCACGATCACGCCATCCTTCATGCGCTTGTAAACGATTCGGTATTTGCCAGCTAACTCGTCCTGCAACCGTCGCCACAGCCGCATTCCTTCCGCGTCGAATTGCTCAACTGCTTCGCTCGATCTGAAGCCCGATTCGGCGGGATCCGCTTCGTTGTAGACCGCATCAAACTCGTCGGCCCACGCCAGCAGATCGTCGATCAGCGGTTGGCTCAACGGGAGGGTCGCGGGATCAATGTCACCCACGCGCTCGCCGCTGTTCCACCAAAGGGGGTAGCAGAAATAGTCGGGTCGTAGTCGTATACTCTCCATGGATATTCCTTCGCACGTATTCTTTCCTTCGTCCGACGGGTAGTCGTCACTTCCTTACGCAATCAATCGTCTATCAGTCGCTATACGACTTCCAAAGGCTGATAATTTACCCGCTGTTTAGGGAACCGAGACCGGATTTGCCCCCACAACGAAGCCATTGTCACCAACGGTAATCGCGATACGATGAACCTCGCCGTTGACTACCACTTCGTAGATGGGTCGCCCAGTACCACGCCCCTGGTACCCTACGATCTTTCCGTGCTCTACGGCATCCATAATTACGTCGGGGATCTGTTGAGGGGGAATGCCTCGTCGTGCAAAGTCTCCCGCATGCTCCTCCAAGATATGCTTAAGGCCCGCCGGACGAGGGCTTACCGCACTGGTACTGCCCGTCTCCAAGAAGACAACCTTGCCACTCGGATCGCGCGTGACGGCGACGATCTCGTCGGGCGCGTGCTTGATCCCATTTTCGGCAAGCTCGGAAATGAGATTATTCTGAGTCACCGTCCGTTCTGCCGATTCCTGCAGGATTGAAGATGCCACATCGTCGACACTCGAAGTCAGATTACCCGCCTCGTCAACGAAGCGTCCCATGCGGCCAGCGTCATCCACCACGCTACCAGCCCGCGCCGCATCATCGGCAACACTGCCCAACCGCGCTGCATCGTCCACCACGTTGCCCGCGCGGGCCACATCATCCGCCAGTGACGCGCCTCGCAACCCCTTGGCCAGCTTGTCTAACCCCTTGGCCCCCAGCACGGTGGTCAGGATTGCCATCGTGCCCCGGCCAATGGCGCGCCACGGACGGCCATTGTTCCAGTCCTCTACGTAGGGCTGCTTGATCGCTTCCCACAGCTCTCCCGGATGGGTGATCCCGTACCACAGCCCCTTCGCCGTCTCGATCGGATGGGTCACCGCCGTCCAGAGACCCGTCACCATGTCTTTCCCTTCCGCCCACATCCCGCTGAAGAAATCACCGACATGTCCCCAGAAGCCCTTGCCCTCTTCGTTGGCTGCCACCATCTCGCCAGCAAAAAGCGCGGCGGCCTCTTCTTCGGCACTGCGCAGAATGTCGCGGATCTGCAAGGTGACCTTGCTGGCCTCGGCCAGCGCCTCACTCAGTCGCTGACAGGCGGGCAGCACCTCGCCCTCCATCTCTTGAACGAACTGATCCGCCCCCTTGCCAACCCACCCCTCACCGCGCAGCGCATCGACCCGCTGCGCCATGCCTCGGCGCAGCTCGCCCATCGCCTGAGCGCGTTCCTCAAAGCGTTGCGAGATCGCTTCCAATTGCTCATAGTTCGCCTGAATCACGGCTGCACTGCTCATATGCCTCCTTTTTTCGCCAAGCTCATGGCTCTACCCATAGACTGGGGCAGATTGACGCACGTTCGAAATCCCACGGACGCGCCACCCATCAATCCGCAGCGCCGGATATCCAATCGACTGGATGACAACGCTGGCGCTTGCTTCACCGCTTCGATGATCAAGATCCATCTCGACTCAACGCACCATCTCGCTCAATCGCCTCGCCAGTGCGGCGCGGCTAATCGTCCTCGCGCGCTCGTCGCTCTGCGCATCGACCAGCCACAGCGCTCCCTCCGCGATCAGCCAGAGCAATGCCGCTTGCGCGTCGTCCGTCGCGTTGTTGACCATCAGCATTGTATTGACCATCTCAGCACGCGGTAAAAGTAACGCCAACGGTTCGCTTTCGCCTTCGCGCCCTGCCCCATCGTTCGTCGTGGTCTCGTCAAGCAGCCAGTTCAACGCATCGCTCAGTTCGGAGAACGAGGCAAGCTGCCGACTCTCATCGTGGCGCAGCCCCTCTGCAATCGTTCCCTCATCCCCCAAATGCAGCGCGAATTGCCGCCATGTGGGTTCGGGCGCTTGGCTCTGGATGATCATCTTCCACCCCGGCGTCAACATGGCTGCCAGCAGGTTGGCCAGCGCGGGCGCGACCGCCGCTTCCGGCCCTTCATCATAAAGTTGCGCTGCCGTCAGTTCACGTCGCGCCTCTGCGATCTCTTGGCGGCTCAGCTTCAGCTCACGCAGGCTCGCGCGGTCAAGGGTGAATGGATCGCCGATCGCCGTGGCCATCACCACGGCAAACTGCGCCTTGGTCAGCGCAAAGGGGGTGCTAGCAACACTGTCGTGGAAAGGTTGGCTCATTTTGGTTCCTTGCGGGTCGCTCCCAATCGAAAGGCAGCCTGACGGGTTATCTCGAAGCCGAGATAGCTTCGGTCTGCTCCACCATCAGGGGGGATGAAGCGACGGCTGTTGGTCGACGATCTGCGAAAGCCTCGGTTGCCGCATCGACAGATGGCGGGCCGGCCCGAGACACACGGCGCATCATCTATCTTATAAGGGCCGCCAGCAATTGATTGAGATGATGTCATGCAATCTAGTATACCAGAGTTCAGCTTGGAAATCTTGGCGATTTCGTGAAGATTTGGGGGCTGTTTTCGGGCCATTTCGCCCGTTTGGGGGCCAATTTATGAACAAAGTATGAAAGTATGACGAATTTATGAAGAAAGTGTGAAGGCGGGATCGATTTATGACGAGACCGAGCCAGCGCCACGTACCGAGCCGCCCCACGGTCGCACGATCAGATAGAGCAGCAGCCCCAGCGGCCCCGCCATCAACGTCGCAAAAAGCAACGCCCCGCTCAGCCAGACGCTGATCCCGCGCGGCTGGCTGTCGAGGTAGATCCAGCGCCCCGCGAAGAGATCGAGCGCCAGCATGTGCGCCCAGACCGTGGTCGTGCCCGCGGGCGTGCCCAGCGCCTCGGCAAGGGAATCCAGCGAAAGCGCTGACAGTTCAGCGACGAGCGCTGGCAGTTGCGGGACCACGAGCAAGGCATAGCAAAGCGCGATCGGCGCCACGATCCATGGGGACGCCATGAGGCGCCGCGTGGCCGACCAGCGTGGGACAGCGATCATCAGTGCCCAAAAGGGCATCACGAGCAGGTTGGTGAGCAGAAAAATCGTTTCCATCGCTTGCCTCCTTCGCGTGCAGCGCTGGCGCGGGACCGTGTCGCAGAGTTGCGCTATCCTATCCTCACCTACCCAGTTCTACAATTTCACGGAAGCATCTTCTGAAGGAGCGACCATGTCCGACCTAAAAACGAGAAGAAATGATGGCGACGTAGACGACTATCTGGAGAAGGTCGAGCCGAAGCAAAAGCGTCAGGATTGCCTTGCCCTTCGCGCCATGATGGAGGAGATCACCGGCGAGCCTGCCATGATGTGGGGCGATTCGATCGTCGGCTTCGGCAGTTATCATTATGTTTACGCTTCTGGGCGAGAAGGCGATTGGCTGCTGACGGGATTCGCACCGCGCCAGCGCAACCTCACCATTCATATCATGGCGGGCTTTGATAACTACGGCGAACTGCTCGATCGTCTCGGTAAGCACAAAACGTCCGTCTCCTGCCTCTACATCAACAAGTTGGCCGATGTCGACGAAGAGGTGCTGCGCGAGTTGATCGCCCATTCCGTCGCCGAGATGCGGACGCGCTATCAGGACTAACCGCGGCTCGTAGGGGCGGGCCTTGTGCCCGCCCGCGGACCGACCTACAAGGGCTGTTAGCCACCGAGTAGCGTCGAACCCACGAACAGGGCCACGCTTCCCCATTCCTGCTCCAACTGTGGGGCGCGCGGCCTTGCCAAAAGATTGCTCACGCCATGCCTATCCCTGTCTGTTCGGGGTGTACGCACGAGTGGTGCAGCCTAAGCGTTTACAGCCGTTTATCGGCCCGTTGCGCGTTGCCTGTCGGTCTCCGACAGGGGCTGTCCAAGGATAGTATCACTGATCTCGCAGCGCCCTTAGCGCCTGCTGGGGTCGAATCGCGCCTCTCTACCACGTTGCCCAACTGCTGAGTGTACCCCTCTGTCCGAACAGCTATTGACAACCTTATCCAAACCGTGTATGCTAGTCACGTATAGTATCGCTACACGAAGGAGGCGGTGATGAGCGCGATTCGACATGATCCCACCCAACCCGCACTGTTCGAAATCGAAGCCGACGGCAGCCTCGGCCCGCCCGTCACCGTCCGCCAGCCGCTGAGCGGCGGTTCCAGTTTGGCGGCGGCCATCGGTGCGTGGCAGGATTCGCTGAAGCGGCGCCAGCTCTCTGAAAACACGATCAAATCGTTCCGCAGCGATATGAATCTGCTCGCCCGTTACTACGGCCGCGCCACCCCGCTCCACAAGCTCGATACGCAAGCGCTACAAACCTTTTTGCGCTACCTGCTGGAAGGACGCGACGCCCCCTGCTCCCCTAAAAGCTACCAGCGCCGCGTCACCACGCTCAAAAGCTTCTTCAAATGGCTCCACGAGAACGATATATTGCCCAGCGATCCGGCTGCCACGCTGATCCATCCCACGATCCGTGTGCCCCTGCCAGAAATCCTCTTCGACAAAGATATCGAAGCGCTGCGCGACGCGGCAACCGCAATTCGACACGACGAGGAATCACCGGACGTACGGCCTCATCTCTTGCTCTCCCTACTGCTGAAAACGGGAATGAAGAAGAGCGAGGTCATGCAGTTGGCCCCTGACCACCTCGACTTCAACGATCCGAGTGGCCCGGTGCTCTACGTCCGCTACGCCAACCCGCGTTACGCGCTGAAGGAACGCAAGTTGGCGCTGCCGGAGGATTTTGAGAGCGCCTACCGCGATTATGTCGCGCAGTATGAGCCGAAGGAGACGCTCTTCGATTGCACGGCCCGCAATTTGGAATACGTCTTGACGGCACTGGCCGAAGCCGCTGGGGTAAAAGCGATCTCCTTCGAGATGCTGCGGATGACCAGCGCGGTCCACGATCACCGCGACGGCATGGACGAGGACCACCTTCGCCAAAAGATGGGGTTGAGCGAGATCACTTGGCGCAACACAGGGCCGCGCATCGCCAAGCTGGCCGAGCCGGGGTTGTAGCCCTACATTCCGTCACATAGAGCGCACGATCAAAACGCAAGGTGCAAGGTGAAGGGGGTATCTTTGCCCCTTGCCCCTTGCACCATCTCACGTTAAGAACGGCTACTCACCCACCCTTCCGTCACGGTCGTGACCCATCCCCCGCCGACAGCCTCACAAACATTGCGCCACGATGCGCTCGGCCTCGATCATTTCGCCGTCCATGCGATGGACACCGATGACTTGTGGCCCGTGGGGGCCAAGCTGGCGCTCCACCTCTCGCCGATACTGGCCGAAATTTAGCTCGACAACCACCACCCGCTGCGCGTGCTGCAGCGCTTGGCGAATCGCTAACTTCGGCGCGGGCCAGAGCGAGCGCACCAAGAGCAACGAGACCGATTTCCCCGCTGCCCGCGCCGCCACCACCGCCTGATGGGCCGCGTCGCGCGTCGCCCCAAAGGCGATCACCAGCGTATCGGGGCCGTCTCCGGCGGCCGCATCCAGCAGCACATCCTCAAGCGCCTCACGATAGGGGTCCAACTTTTCGGCGATCTGTCGGCTGTAGGGGCAGCTTTCATTGCTGTGGTCGGTCGGCGTCAGCGCGAAGAGCAAGGGACGGGGGGGGTGGGGGGTGATCCGCCCCCGCTTTTCGAGCGTGGGTAGCTCGGTCATGATGATGACTGGCATACAGAAATGTTCAGCGATTTGGAAGGCACGACGGGTCAGGTCGTAACTGCTCTGTGGCCCGTCGGGGGTCAGTACGATCATCGGGTAGCCACCGACGCTGGCCCAACGTACGAACTGCACATCGCTCTGCACACCGCCCTGCACATTGATGATGACCATCCGCAGCTCATTGCGGAGCGCCATGTCCAAATCCTCGGCACAGAGCCGCATCCCCTCGCTGCTCATCGCCACCGCGCTCAGATCGCCCTGTAATGCCGCCCCGCTCGCCAACGCGAAAGCCGAGCGGCTCTCGCGGCTCGTCACCGCTTGGGCCTCGTTCTGCCGCAGCGCGTCGGCCAGCGCCTCGTGCATAGCGCGGGCAATGGGGGCTGGCCCCGCCGCAAAAAGGGCGCACTCTGCCTCCACAATCGCACGGCACATCCCCTCCAAAGCCGTCCCTTCAAAGCTTTTTGCCACGTCACTTGCGGTCGGTTGCGCTCCACTCATGCTGCTCCACTTTCTGATTGGCCCTCGATCAGAGTATGGATGCGATCCGATGATTCCACAATTAGCCGCCACAATCGTTCACTCTCGGCTCGCACATGGGCAACATGGCCGACCTGCTGCCCCACCAGCCAGAGCACCGTTTCATTTCCATCGACCAAAAGCAACACGTGCGGCCGGTCGCGGGCCGGAACTCCATGTTTTGCCAGCCACTCGTCGATGGCAACGGACGCCCCGTCAAAGCCAAGCGGCTGCCACCGCTCCCCTGGCTGGCTGTGACGCAGCGTCAGGGGCAGCGCGGCTCGTTCGGCATCCAGCAGGGCGATTCGGGATGGCAGATCGGCCCAGTCGGGGGGCAGCGCCTCACGCCCCACCGCCGCCAGCGACACGCGCAGCCCATCGCTGGCCATGTTGCCTGGCTGCGTGAACCGTAGCGGCTGGGCGAGCCGGGTCCCGTCGGGCGTGGGCAGCGCCCCACCCACCCAAAGCTGATTCCCCACGATCTGCAAAAAGAGGAAACCGGGCAGCGTGGCACGCTGACCCGAATGACCCTCGGCGGCCAGCGTCAATGCGACTTCCACATGCTGAAAGGAAAGGGCCGTGCCCTCCGCCGCCACGGCGTAGAAGGCGCGGCGCAACAAACGCCGCTGCACGGCGCGGGGCGCGGCCAGAAACAGCGCCCGATCAAGGCTAATTCCGTCGTCGTTCAGCCGCGCCATGCGCCGCCATTCAGCGTCCAGTTCGCCCTCTATCCACTGCTTTTCGTCGTGGAGCAAGGCGGCGCTCTGCGCCAAGCGCTGGCGCAGCGCAGGGAAGCGCGCCTCCAGCTTGGGGATCAACTCGTGGCGAAGGTAGCCTCGCTGTCGGTTGGGGTCGCTGTTGCTCTGGTCGTCGTGCCACGTTAGCCCTTCGTCGCGTAGCCAAGCGCGTAACGTCGCCCGACCCACGCCCAACAACGGCCGCAGCAACGGCGTCGCCCCGTGGGCCGACGGGCCGTAGCAGGCCATGCCGCTCAACCCGTCCAGCCCCGCGCCACGCAGCAGATTCAGCAGCAGCGTCTCAGCTTGGTCGTCTTGGGTGTGGGCGGTGGCAATCGCGGAGGCGCCGACCGCTGCCGCCACCTCTTCCAGAAAGGCATACCGCTCCGCGCGGGCCAACGCTTCCAGATTGCCCCCTTCTTCCGCCAACGTTGCGGACAGATCACGTCGCTCGCGCAAACAGGGCAGCCCCAAGTCGAGCGCAAGCTGGCCGACGAAGGCGGCCTCATCCGCGCTTTCGGGCCGCAATCCGTGGTCCAGATGGGCCACGATCAGGCGCAGCCCATGCGTCGCCTTTGTCCGCGCCAAGCCGTGCAGCAGCGCAACAGAATCCCCGCCGCCACTCACGGCCACCACCACGGTCGCCCCGACCGCCATCGTGGCGGTCACATTGTCGCACAGGGGGGTCAGCCAGCTCACCATGCTCGCGCCCCCTTGGCCAACAGCACAATATCGCGCAACATGGCGGCGGCGGTCGGTGTTGGATCCTCTTCGCGGATGCTGAGAAAGATATCGCCGTTGATGTCCGTTTCCAGCCACAGCCCCATCTCATGGCCCGTCAGGCGGGTCAAGGGGTGGCTGAGTGGCAACTTGCGCGGCGCAACCGTAAGGTCATACCCCTCGCCACGCCATTCTGCGCTCGCTACCAGCTTGATCACGTGGCCGTCGGCCCGTGCGGCACGCAACGTCTCGGCGCGGATGCCCTCGATACCGGCAACCGCCAAATCGCCCATGCCGGTCGGCTGCTGCAACACGCTGTTAGCGAGGATGATCAGCTTGTTGGCCGCATCCCAGCCGCTCACATCCAGCGTGGGATCGGTTTCGGCGATTCCCGCCGCCTGCGCCTCGGCGAGCGCAGTGGCATAATCGTTCCCCGCTTCCATCTCGGTCAGCAGATAGTGGGTGGTACTGTTGAGGATGCCTTCGAGCCGCCGCACGGTGGCGTGCGCCAGATCGTAGCGACCCATGTTGATGGCGGGTAACCCCCCGCAGACGGTAGCGCTATAGGCAAGGCCCACGCCTTGTTGTCGGGCCAATGCGGTCAACTCGGCAAAAGCCAAGACCAGCGGCGCTTTGTTCGCCGTCACAACCGCGTGGCCGCCACGCAGGGCACGCCGCATCGCGCTGAGTCCGACACCGCCATCTACAAGGTCAACGGGCGTCGCCTCGATAAGGATCAGCGGCGTGGCGGCGCGGCTCAGCAGCCTCATGGCATCCCCACTTGCCTCGCCCTGCGGATGGCGTGCCACGCTGCCATGCCGCTGCTTGATGTGGCGCAGTTCGGTTAGCGCAAGGCCACGCTCATCCCAGCAGCCCCCTTGTGAATCCACGGCCCCTACCACGCGCAGTTCGAGCTGGTGGCGCTGTTGGAGCAATGAGGCTTGACGTTCGAGCAAGGTGAGCAGCGTGGCATTTACGTTGCCCATACCGTGGAGCAGTAGGTTGATTTGATGCATGTCTCTGTGGGTTGGTTTGCTAAGTTTGATAGAGAGGCGCCACTGGGACGCCTAAGATATGCGTGAGCAGCCGAGCTTGTCGCAGCCAGTGCGGGCGTGCGGGCGTATTGGCGTGCTGGGCTGACGGGACGAGGTTCATGAGACTGCAGCGTACTGTCAGAACTAACCATCAAGGAGAACGTGAAGACGATTCTCAACCTTCTGCCCCTTCACCATTCGCCATTCGACGGTCTGCGTTCTGCGTTATTCGTGTTGCGTTCGCAGAGCCTTCTGACGCTCTCCCAACCTCATCAGCCACCCCCTTCAAACGCGGTCGACCCTCTTCGACGTTCTGGTTGGCGGGGCCGAACAGGTCGCAATTGTAGGAACGGGGCGCGAAGCGGCAATTTGCGGCCACAAAAAAGAGACCTCCGCGGTGGGAGGTCTCTCTGGTTGGTTGCTCAATTAATCCTTCGTGAGCATTACATCGACATCGCTACCACTCTCGGTCAGGAAGGCGCTGATCGTATCGCTGCCCTCCTCGAAGATCAGCAGGCCCACATCGACGAGGCTATCGCCCTCGTTCATCGTGTAACCGTTCGCTTCGAGTTGGCCCTTAACGTAGTCGGTCGCGCCCGCCATGTCGGTGTCGGGGAGCGTGAAGTTGACAATGCTACCAAAAACATCGGGCGTCACGCCAGCGGGCAGGTCGGTTAGCTCAAAGCCGAGCGCTTCGGCCATGTCGCCACCCATCGAACCCAGATCGTCACCCAAGTCGTCCAGACCCTCGATCGAGGCAAGGTTATCAGGGGCTTCGATCGTGATATCTTCGTTGAAGTCGTAGTAATCCATCTCAAGCGAGATTGAGCCTTCCAGCTCGGGCGCATCCTCGTTTAGTCCCGTTCCGGAGCCTTCAAAGATCAGCCGAACGATGAAACCTTCTTCTTTGTCGATCCAGAGGTCAATCTGTCCTTCTTCCAACTGGGACATCTCGGAATCGTCAGAGTTCTCGGCGGCGATGGCGGCCATCACATCTTTATCACCTCGGTAGTGAACCGTATCGCGACCACTGATCTTTTCGTCGCCGACCACTTCCAACTTGTTCAGATCATCGCCCATCTCGTCGGCATCCAAGCCCGCCGTCAGTTCGCTCACATCGGGCGCGTCGTCGGGGGTCGTTTCAAACCATTGGCCTGCCAAGCCGGAATAGGCCTTGCCCTCAATCACGATGAACCCCGCCGTGCCCATCGGGCCAAGATCGATTTCGATGTGCTGGGCTTCCGGATCTTTGACCACTTCGAGCTTCATCACGATCCCATCGGCCATCATAGCCATCATCTCATCATCTTCGAACGCTTCCCCGCCCATTTTGATGTTGATGTCCGCTCGATAGCTGTTGATCTCATCGACCTCGTCGATCGACCGCGCTTGGCCGGTGGTAAACGCATCGGCGCTCCCCAGCGCGTCGGTCATGGCCTCGTCACCGTCCGACTCATCGGCTGTACTGCTATCTTCCGCGGCTGCGTCGTCGGCAGTGGAATCATCGCTGCTCTCCGTCGTTGCTTTCGGTGCCCGGGTCGTTGCCGCTTGGTCACCGTCACCCGCGCCCTCGTTCGAGTCCGTTGCAGGGGTGTTGCTGCCCCCACAAGCGGCCAGCAAGAGCATCGCCACCATCATCAAAACGAGCAGCGTTCCACGTTTCGTCATCGACATAGTTCCTCCGTAGGATTTCTTCTTACGACTTGGGATGGTTTCTTGGTCACCCGATCAGGGCACGGTCGCTCTTTAGTACGAAGTGACCAAGTGAATTGTTCCATAACGGGCCATTCTGCTTACTCATCGTTGCTCATGAAGAGCGCTTCGATCTCCTCAAGGGAGGCATCCTCCTCCGCCTCGTCCATCGCCACCTCATCCTCCAACAGGGGGCTGCGCACCGCCGCGCCCGCTTCAGATTGGAAGGTGAACTCCGTCTCCTGCTCGTTGGTATCGACGTGGATCACATCGCCGGGCTGGAAGTCGCCAACCAGCAACCCTTCCGAGATGCGGTCAACGATCATCTGCTGAATCGCGCGGCGCAAGGGTCGCGCCCCAAAGTTGGGGTCGTACCCGCGCTCGACCAAGAGCAGCTTCGCACCATCCGACAGCGCGATATCCAATTCCCGCTCGCCCAAAATGGTGCGGAAGTTCTGCACCATGATATCGACCACATCGGTGATCTCATCACGGGTGAGGGAGCGGAAGACGATAACACTGTCCAAGCGGTTGAGGAATTCGGGACGGAAGCGCCGTTTCAGCTCATCCATCACCTTTTCCTTCATCGCGTCATAGTCGCTCTCCGCGGCTTGACTCGGCTCGCTCCGTCGGAAACCCAACGTGGCTTGGCGCTGCAACAGCTCGGCCCCCACGTTGGAGGTCAGCAGGATGATGACGTTACGGAAATCGACGCGACGCCCCTTGGCATCGGCCAGGTTCCCATCCTCCATGATCTGCAACAACATATTAAACGCTTCGGGGTGCGCTTTTTCGATCTCGTCCAGCAGCACCACGGAATAGGGTCGCCGCCGCACCGCTTCGGTCAACTGGCCGCCCTCTTCGTAGCCCACGTAGCCCGGCGGCGAGCCGACCAAGCGGCTAACGTTGTGCCGTTCCATGAACTCGCTCATATCGAGCTTGATGAGCGCCTCTTGGGAACCGAACATGAACTCGGCCAGCGACTTCGCCAGTTCCGTCTTGCCGACGCCTGTGGGGCCAAGGAACATGAAGGAGCCAATCGGGCGGCGCGGATCTTTGAGGCCCGCACGGGCGCGGCGCACGGCCTTGGAAATCGCTTCGATCGCCTCATGTTGGCCGACGATGCGCTGATGGAGTTCGTCTTCCATATTCATCAGCCTCTTCGTCTCTTCCTCGTTGATATGCGTCATTGGAATACCGGTCCACATCGCCACCACTTCGGCGATATCTTCCTTGGTAACGGTCGGCCCACTGTCGCCCGTCTCTTCGTTGCGCAGACTCTCGATTTGCGCTTGGAGCGCCAGCTCACGATCGCGCAGGTCGGCGGCCTCTTGGTAGCGACGCTCTTGGAAGGCGGACTCCTTCTCCCGGCGCACCGCGCCCAACTCTTCAATCGTCACGCGCAAGGGGTTGATGCGCGGCACCCGATACATCCGTACACGGCTGGAAGCCTCGTCGATCAGGTCAATCGCCTTGTCGGGCAGATGACGATCCGGCACATAGCGTGCCGACAGGTGCGCAGCAGCCTTGATGGCATCGTCCTCAATTTCGAGGTTGTGGTGGGCTTCGTAGCGATCTTTGATGCCACGCAGAATATCAATGGTCTCTTCGATGGTCGGTTCTGGCACTTGGATCGGCTGAAAACGCCGTTCCAGGGCGGCGTCCGATTCGACATGTTTGCGGTACTCGTCCAGCGTGGTCGCACCGATCACCTGCAGCTCACCCCGCGCAAGGGCGGGCTTGAGGATGTTGGCCGCATCGACGGCAGAACCCGCCGCGCCAGCCCCCACCAACATGTGGACTTCATCGATGAAGACAATGGCTTCGTTACTCTTCAGCTCCTCCACCACGCGCTTCAACCGCTCTTCGAACTGGCCGCGGTAGATCGTGCCCGCCACAAGTGAGCCGACATCCAGCATCCACAGCTTTTTGTCGCGCAGATTTTCCGGCACCTCGCCGTTGACGATCTGCTGCGCCAGCCCTTCGACGATGGCCGTTTTGCCGACGCCCGGTTCACCGATGAGCGCGGGGTTGTTCTTGGTGCGGCGGGAGAGGATCTGCACCATCCGTTCGATTTCGGTCCGCCGCCCGATCACGGGGTCGAGCTTGCCCTGGCGCGCCTCTTCGGTCAGATCCAAGCCGAGCTGATCCATCAACGGACTTTTCTGCTCTTTTTTGCTGCTGGAGGCTTTGCCCGCCGGAGAGGGGGTCGCTTGCTTCGGCTCTTGTTTCAAAATATCTGTCGCCCGCCGCCGAATCGTATCGGGGCTGACGCCGAGATTGGCCAGCACTTCCGCCGCGATGCCGTTGCCTTCCCGGACCAAGCCCAAAAGCAGATGTTCGGTGCCAATGTAGCTGTGGCCGAGCCGACGCGCCTCGTCGACCGCCAGTTCGATCACACGACGGGTGCGCGGGGTGAGCGTAGGCTGGTCGGAGGCGGGGCGTTTGCCGCGTCCCACCAGCTCTTCAACGGAGCGGCGGACATCGTCGATGTTAATATCTAGGTCGTTCAGAACGCGTGCCGCCACCCCTTCGCCCTCGCGGGCGAGTCCGAGCAACAGGTGTTCGCTGCCGATGTAGCTGTGGTTGAGCGCCTTGGCTTCATCCCGGGCCAACGACAGCACGCGCCTTGCCTTCTTGGTGAAGCGGTCAAATTTGTTGCTACTCATGACATCTTTCCCCTATCTCCTCTAAGAGCCACCATGGTGACCGTCGATCCCAACATCCCTGTACTACGTGCGCGCGACCGCAACGTTGCGATGGGGCAAAAGACAAAACGGGGTAGGACTGGTATCCTACCCCGTTGCATTGACACTGGCCCTCTATCACAGTGACGACCGATGTGGGGTACGCAGTCGTGATAGAGAAATTATAGTATTCGTGGCGACAAAGTGGAATTAAAACGACTCCGCTTCGCGCTCGCCCTCGTCCTCAGCCTCGAAATCGCTCGGCAGCGCGTCGTCCTGCGACGCCTCTATCTCGTCGAAATCGGCGCTGTTCGTCGCCCCTTCCCCGTCGTCGTCCTCGTCGAACGCCGCTTCTGGCGCGGCCATTTCGTCGTCCTGCGACGTTTCAAGGTGGCGCAACGTTAGCCCCAACCGTTGACGCTCCGGCTCCATCCGCAAGATGCGTGCCATCACCTCTTCGCCACTGCTCACCACTTCGCGCGGGTGCGCGATATGGGCGCTGGACAGCTCGGAAATGTGGATCAACCCCTCGATCGGATGGCTCTTCACACGGGCGAAGGCACCGAAATCGGCCAAGTTGGTGATCGTGACCGCCACGTCGTCGCCTTCCTTATAAGCGCTCATGAAGGCATCCCACGGCTCGGGTTGAAGCTTCTTCAGACTTAGGCCGATACGGCGGCGATCCAAATCGACGTTGAGCACATAGACATCGACCTCGTCGCCGACCTGCACCACTTCGCTCGGGTGGTTGATTCGCCCCCACGACAGCTCAGAGATGTGAACGAGGCCATCGGCCCCACCCAGATCGACAAAGGCCCCGAACGGCGCCAAGCTGGAAACGACGCCCGACAACGTTTGCCCTTCTTCTATCTCGTCCAACAGTTGAGCCTTCAGGGCTTTGCGCCGCTCTTGTTCGGCGGCCCGCTCACTCAAGATCAGCCGATTCTGGCGGCGATCCACCTCCAGCACCTTGAAGTTGAGCGTTTCGCCGATGAGCGACGCCAACCGATCTTGATGGGTTTGTCCCGGTGCGGCTTGTCCGCGCACGCTAAAGACCTGCGACGAAGGGACGAAGCCGCGCAATTGGCCGATATGTACGATCAACCCGCCCTTGTTGGAGCCAGTGACCTCAGCCTCGAAAATGTTGTCGTCGGCGAGATTCGCCTCGACCTCTTCCCAATCCTGCTCCATCTTCGCGCGGGAGATGGAAAGCTGAGGATTGCCATGCTCGTTCTCGACACGAACCACGTAAACGCGGATGACCGCCCCTTCCACCAGCGCTTCACGTTGCGCCTCCGTCAGTTCGTTCAGTTCGCGCCCGTCAACGACGCCCTCTGCCTTGGCCCCCACATCGACGAGAATTTCGTCCTCGCCCACGTGCATGACGGTGCCATCCGTGATCTGCCCGGAGTAGAGCTGTTCGCGCTCCTCGTCGTGCGCGTCCAACCACTCCAACATAAACATCTGCGCGTCGTTGTAATTTTCTTGTTGATCGACCATTCCTTCAACCCTTTGATAGCCATAAATTTAGACAGCACGACTCAAACACAGAATCGTGCTCTCTGCGGCTCCCTAATTATATGCAGTTCTGCCAAGAATGTACAATTTTCAGCCACGTCTGCGGATTCGGTGGGCGTCAGGCGGGGAATCGGAACGGGGCATCGGATCAACTGATGCTGCGATACCCTATCCCGAAATGACGAAGGGAGCGTGGAGCATGGGGGGCTGTCGGGACGCCTATCGACGCGATGCCGCTGAGGGATCGGCATTGGAGCCACGGCCCGCCATCGCATTTCCGATGACGCGCCATGCCCGACCCCCGCGCCCCGCGCATCGTGAAACATCGCACTTCCGATGCTCTACCATGTCCGGCCCTCAGCGCCCCGCGCGCCCCCCGCTCCTTGATTCCCCCTCCACACCCTAATAAATCTGCGGCACGAAGGTCTGTTCGTCCATCGGTGGCCGGATGTAGGAGATATCTTCACGTTCCGGCAATTCGACCGGATCGGGTACCACATCTTCGTAGGGGATCTGCGACAGGATGTGGCTGATGCAATTCAGCCGTGCCTTCTTCTTGTCGTCCGAAGGAACGACGTACCACGGCGCCTGCTTGATGTCGGTGAAAGCGAAGGTGCGATCCTTGGCCTTGGAATATTCGGTGTAAAGGCGATGCTCCGCCAAGTCCATGTCGCTCAGCTTCCAGCGCTTGATCGGTTCCTGATTGCGCGCGCTGAACCGTTTCTTCTGCTCTTCAAAGCTGACGGAGAACCAATATTTCAGCAGGATAATTCCCGACCGGACCAACATTCGCTCGAAGTTGGGGCAGTTGCGCAGGAATTCTTCGACCTGATCCTCGGTCGCAAAGCCCATCACGGCCTCGACGTTGCTGCGGTTGTACCAACTTCGGTCGAAGAGTACCACTTCGCCCGCAGCGGGCAGGTGCGGAACGTAACGTTGGAAATACCATTGGGTGGCCTCCCGTTCGGTCGGCTTGGGCAAGGCCACCACGCGGACAATACGGGGGTTGGAACGTTCGGTGATGCGCTTGATCACCCCGCCCTTCCCGGCGCTCCCGCGTCCCTCGAAGATGATCAGCACCTTCAATCCTTGGTGCTTGACCCAGTACTGCAGTTTCACAAACTCGGTCTGGAGCCGCGCTAATTCTGCCTCATAGTAATCGTTCTTCAGCTTGCCATTCTTCTTGTACATCTCAAGCTCTTCATACGTCCCAGGTTCGCCTGCCGTTATCTCTTCCACGTTGCCTGCCCTCCTCCTTGAGCGGTTTATGACAAATAGCCCAGCAATTCCTCCAACGGACGACTATTGATCACATCTTCCGCCTCGGCCCATGCCCGCTGCGCCTGCATCACTCCGTAGCGCATCACTTCCAGCCCCTCTGTGCTGTGCGCATCGCTATCAATGGAAAGCAGGCAACCCATCTCAATCGCTTCGCGACCATGACTCGCATCCAGGTCGAGCCGTTTCGGGTGAGCGTTGATCTCTAATATCGTGCCATGTTCTGCCGCAGACCGCAAGATTTCCGTCACGTCTAGATCAGCGCCCTCACGTTCTCCCAGGAGTCGATTGGTCATGTGGCCTATGATATGTACATGGGGATTGCGAATCGCGTTGAGCAAACGGCGCGTATTCTCCTCGCGTCCCCCGCGGATTCCGCTGTGCATCGAGGCGACCACCACATCAAGCTGTGCCAGCACCTCATCAGGGTAATCGAGCGTCCCATCGGCCTTGATCTCGACCTCGGCACCTTGCAGGATGCGAAAATCACCCAGCTTGGCATTGGCATTGATGATCTCGTACCGTTGCGCGATCAGTTGATCGGGCGTCAGCCCGCCGGTCATCCCCAAGCTTTGGGAATGATCGGTGATCGCGATGTACTCATAGCCGCGCGCCTTGGCCGCTTGGCCCATCTCAAGGATCGTCGCCTTGCCATCGCTCCAGCGGCTGTGCATGTGCAAGTCGCCGCGCAGGTCGCTGAGCTGCACCAATTCCGGCAGTTCGCCCGCGCGTGCCGCGGCGATTTCGCCCTGATCTTCGCGGAGGGTAGGCGGAATCCATGGCAGCCCCAAAACGTCGTATAGCTCGGCCTCGCGCTCGAAGTAATGCTCCTGTTGAGCGCTGTCGACCAAGCGATATTCGTTGAGCGAATAACCCTGTCGCTGGGCGATTTCGCGGATGCGGATGTTGTGTTCTTTCGAGCCGGTGAAATAGGCCAGCGCACAGCCCCAATGCCGAGGTTCCACCACGCGCAGGTCCACTTCTTCCCCCGAATGGAGTTGAACCCGACTCTTGCGCTCACCGCTGCCAAACGATTGGGCCACCCATGGGAGCGCATTGAACGTGGCGATAAGGGTTGCCCCATCTTCCGGCGCGGCCGCAACGAGTAGATCCATGTCGCCGATCGTTGGCAAACAGCGACGCAATGACCCCGCCACCGAGCTATGAAGAACCGTATTTGGCGCCGCCGCTTGCAGTGCGGCCAACAGCGCTTCGGCGCGGGGCAACGCCACGCCCAGCAGCGATCGGTCGCTGCGTCGTTGCAACGCTTCGATCCCCGCGACAATGCGCTGGACGGTCCGGGGGCCGATCCCCTTGACCGCTTCCAAGCGGCCCGCTTCAGCGGCCGCTGCCAGCGCCTCGATCGAGTCGATGCCCAAGGTGTCGTAGAGCGCCCGCGCGCTCTTGGGGCCGATCTCCGGCACTTGCATCAAGGTGGCGACCCCGGCGGGCAACTCCGCCTCCAATCGATCCAGCAGCGAAAGGCGCCCCGTGTCGAGGAGTTCGCCGATCTTGTCCGCGATGGCACTGCCAATGCCATCAATCTCGGTCAGGCTGCCCGCGTCGCGCAGGGCGGCGATGCTGCGAGGGTAACCGTCGATCGTTTGCGCGGCGCGGCGATAGGCCCGAATCTTGAAGAGGTTGTCGCCCCGTAATTCCATCACGTCGGCCAGCCGCGCGAAGTGGGTCGCAATTTGTTGGTTGGTCATGGGGGTTAGGGTTCTACGCGCTGAAGGCGCCATCTGGAGGGGAGTGTGGGGGAACAAGGAACGCTAATTTTGTGTTACGGGTTGCATGTTGGGCCTTGTAAAATCAACGCCATCGCAACGTCTCCATTCGCCATTCGCTATCACGTTCCGCGCCCGTGCGTGGAGCGCTCCGACCGCTCTACGGTGCTTGGCTGCGGCGGGAGAGAAGCCAAAGTAGCAGGAGGAGTAGGGCCAGCGCGGCCAAGATCGGCAAGAAGAGTGTGTTCCCTGCGGATGGCAGTGCTTGGTCGTTTCCCATCTCCCGCTCGCCGTCGGAGCGCAGGGGGGTGCCACTGCGGCTATCGAGAGTTTCGTCCGCAGTGGCGTCCGTCATGGCGGCTGACGCGGCCGCCTCTGTGTCGGACGCGCCTGCCTCCGCTTGTTCCGTGGCGCTGCCGTCCCACGCCTCCCCTTCTTCGCTCAGTGCCGTGTCTACGCTGTCACTGCTTTGCGCGAGATCGTCGGCGGCGCTGTTCGAGTCATCGGATGCGCTTTCGTCCTCCACGCTCTCTGCCATCGCGATATCTGCGCTATCGCCGGTGACGACAACGGTCGACTCCGTGGACCCGACCTCGGCCATCTCTGGCATCGCGGCCGAGTCAGTTCCCATCCCTCGGCCCAACTGTTGGACCAGCACCACGATCAGTAGCAGCGCCACCGTCGCGCTGGCCAATTTGCCGAGGGTCCCCCACGAACTGCGCCAGCGTGCCCAGCGCGACGGGGTTGTTTGGGGCGCAACCATGGCCGCGTTGATATAGAAGGGGCGTGGAATCGCTTCCAGCGGCATGGCACTCATTAGCGTGCGGACATGGCGTAACGCTGCCAATTCGCGTTGGCAGTTGGGGCATGTCGGCAAATGGGCCGCGACCGCGGCACGCTCCGTCGCGCTGACCTCGTCATCAAGGTAAGCGGAAAGCAGTTCCGGGTCGATGTGGGGCGTCATGTCGCTCATTGGGAATCGATCATTATCTCACAAACTATGGATTCATACTCAGTGCAAACGATACTTATGGGGTAAAAGTTCCGCGTTTTCTTGCAGCGCTTCCCGCACTCTGCGACGCGCGCGGAAGAGGCGGCTCTTCACCGTCCCCAGCTCGACTTCGGTGGCCTCCGCGATCTCCTCATAGCTATAGCCATGGACGTCGGCCATCACCAACGTCATCCGCTGGTCGTGGGGCAATTGCATGATGACCGCCTGCAACCATTCGGCCACTTCGCCCTGCATCAGGGTAGCTTCGGGACGTGGGCTGCGTTGCTGTTGAAGATCGAGCGGGGGGTCATCGCTGGCCACCAGCAGCGCATCGAGCGAGGTGGCGGGGCGGCGCTTTTCGTAGCGGAGCAGGTCGTAGCATTGGTTCTTGACGATTCGACCCATCCACGCGCGGAAGCTGCCACCCCGATAGTGGGAGAGATGGCGAAAGGCGGAGACGAAAGCATCTTGCGTGGCGTCGGCGGCACGATCGGCATTGCCCAGGACGCGATAGGCAATGTTGTACATCAGCCGTTGGTGTCGACCGACCAAGCGGTTGAATGCTTGAATGTCGCCCGCTTGGGCCAACGCCACCAACTCATCGTCCGCCACCTCCACCGCGCTGGCGTCAACCGCTCGCATCAGAAATGCGAGCGCCGTGGCGATGAGCGATAATGTGAAAATGGGATGCATTGTCAAATAGTGAGAAAGATCGCTGGAGCGGTGATCGGCCACAGTCTTAATAAAGACGCGCTACTAGTATACACCTGTGGGCCGTGCTTCGGAAAAGTGCAACGGTTCCTGCGGGTCATCCTTCTGCTTGCTGGCCGTTCCAATGTGCGAAATCGTGTTTGTAATGTAAAATGATCATGCTTGAGTGACTTAAGGTCGTCCCTAGGAGGGGGGCGCAGTAGCAACCCGCGCCTCCTTACACTCACCTGCGGATTGGTTTGCTATGTATTCTATTCGCAATCGCCACCTTTTAATTGTTGATATACTCGCGCTCACCGCCGCCTCCTATCTTGCTTTTACACTGCGGCTGGAGCGACTCAATTTGGGCATGCATTGGGATGATTGGGCACTCTTCACTTTCCTCGCCTCATCTATCACGCTCCCCATCTTTATGCTGGCACGGCTCTACAGCCAATTTTGGCGCTATGCTTCGGTCAACGAACTGCTGAGGCTGGTCGGTACCACGACCCTTGCCACCATGATCACGGCGATAGTAGCGCTCGGGGCGACCTCTCTCAGCGGGACTTTCAGTAGCCCCCGTACCGTGCCGATCATCTTTTTGCCCTTCGCCGTCGCCTTGATCGCTATGCCGCGCCTTGCCGTGCGCCTTTTTGCCCAGCTTCAACGTCGCGGACAGCCCACAAAAATCAAGCCTATCTTGATCGTGGGAGCGGGCGATGCGGGCGCGATGATTCTGCGAGAGATGCGCAACAATGCGATCTTGGGCTACGACGTGGTCGGGATCGTTGACGATGATCCACGCAAACAGAATGTACGAATCTTCGGTGTACCGGTGCGTGGCACGCGGGAAGATATCGCGCGGTTGGTGCGATCATATCGGATACAAGAGGTCATCATCGCGATGCCTTCCGCCCCGGGCGATGTGATTCGCGATGTGGTGCAACGGTGTGAAGCGGTCAATGTTCGAACGCGGATCATCCCAGCGATTGGCCGCTTGATCGACGGCTCGGTGAGTGTCAGCCAGTTACGCCGCGTCGAGATCGAAGATCTGTTACGCCGCGATCCCATTCGCACCAATACCGAGGAGATTCGCGGCCTGCTCAACGGCAAGCGCGTTCTGGTGACGGGGGCGGGCGGCTCGATCGGCGCCGAACTGTGCCGACAGATTGTACATAGC
>JACKAZ010000016.1 GCA_020634795.1 Ardenticatenales bacterium
ATCGCCCCGCGCTTCCCTCGTTCCTCGTTCTCGTTTGGCAGCGCAGCTTGATAGGGGCGCCCAGCGCCGACTGACACTGGTGTCCGCGCCTGCGGGGTTTGGGAAGACCACGCTGGTCAGCGCGTGGGCACGGGAAAGCCAGCACGCCGTCGCGTGGCTGTCGCTTGATGAGGCGGACAGCGATCCCCACCGTTTCCTCACTTACCTCATTAGTGCAATACAGCGGCTGGAAAGCCACTTCGGCGCTGGGCTACTGAACCGTCTACTCGACTCACCGCGCGTTTCTGCTAACCACCTTCTCACCCCGCTTCTCAACGAGATCGCGACGATTGAGAGACCGTTCAGTGTGGTGCTCGATGATTATCACGTGATTGATGCCTCCCCAGTCGACGATATCCTTACCTTTTTGCTGGCCCACTCGCCCCAACCGTTGCACCTGCTGATCCTCACCCGCGAAGACCCCCCGCTCCCCCTGCCCCGTCTCCGTGTGCGCAATCAGTTGATGGAGCTGCGCGCGGCGGAGCTGCGCTTTACCGCGGAGGAGGCCGCTACCTTCTTGGGGAATGTGATGGCTCTCAAGCTGTCAGCGCCAGCGGTCGCCGCGTTAGAGGCGCGGACCGAGGGGTGGATCGCAGGGCTTCAACTGGCAGCGCTCGCCATGCAGGGTCGCACCGATCACGATCAGTTCGTCGAAGCCTTCGCTGGCAGTCATCGGTTTATTCTGGACTACCTGCTTGAGGAGGTGCTGCAGCGTCAACCTCCCGATCTGCGGCGCTTTCTGCTCCAAAGCTCGATTCTTAACCGACTGAGCGGCCCCCTCTGCGCTGCGGTCACGGAAGTGACCGAGTCGAGCGCCATCTTGCACCGTTTGGAGCGCGACAACGTGTTCGTTGTCCCCTTGGACGACGAGCGTCGCTGGTACCGCTACCATCACCTTTTTGCCGATGCCCTTCGCGCACAGTTGTTGCAACGGTATCCCGATGATCTACCCACCCTGCACCAGCGGGCGGCGCATTGGTACGAAGCACAAGGTGTCGTGGCGGAGGCCATTCACCATGCCGTGGCCGCAGAAGATTGGCACCATGCCGCAGATCAGATCGAACGGGCATGGCCCGCCGTGGATAGCCGCGCAACCTACACGGAATGGTTGACATGGGTGCAGGCACTGCCCGACGCCATGATTCGTACGCGGCCCGTGCTCAGTGCGAATTATGGCTGGGCGCTGATGAATGTGGGGGATTTGGAAGCAAGCCAACCCCGTTTTCGGGATGCCGAGCGCGGCAGCGAGAAACGGAGGTCGCAACCGTCGGAAGATGCCATCGTCGCGGATGAGGAACAGTTTCGCGCACTTCCCGCAACCCTCGCCGCCGCGCACGCCTTCTATGCCCAAGCAGTGGGTGACCTCGCGGGAACCATTCGTCATGCCAGGCAAGTACTCGAGTGGGCACCCGAGGAAAACGACCCCCGTCGTGGTCAAGCCATGATGTTACTGACCCTCGCTCACTGGTCGCGGGGAGAGCTTGCTGTCGCCAAGACGATCTGCGACGACTTTATGTCAATTACGAAGCGGGTAGACAACGGTTCCGAGGCGATCAGTGCGGGCTTCGTCTGGGCCGAGATCAAGGGGGCACTTGGACAGCTCGACGAGGCGTGGCACGGTTATCACGACCTGTTGCGCCTCGCCAGCCGAATGGGCGATCCACCCCCGTTGGGTACGCAAGACCTTCATCGCGGACTCAGTGATCTCTATCGAGAGCGGGGCGATTTTGCGGCGGCCAACCGGCATTTGCAGGAAAGCAAAGTACTCGGTGAAGCGGCAGAGCTACCCGATTGGCAGCGCCGCCTGTGTCTTACGGAGGCGGCGCTGCGACAGAGCGAAGGAAAGGTCAAGGAGGCCGAGGCGCTGCTAGACGAGGCCGAGCGCCACGCCATTCGCACCCCGATCCCCGACCTGCAACCTATTCCAGCAATACGGGCACGGCTCTGGCTGGCCCAAGGACGATTGCCCGAAGCGCTCCGCTGGGCGCAGAAGCAGCACCTTTCTGCGGAAGACGCGCTCAGCTACCCGCGCGAGTTTGAGCATTTCACCCTCGCACGGCTGCTCATTGCACACGCCCCGCAAATCGGCGACAGAAGCACGCTCCACGACACCATCGCGCTTCTTGCGCGACTGTACGACGCGGCCAGCGATGGGATGCGCGTAAAAAGTCAGATCGAGGCGCAGATGCTCCTGGCGTTGGCGTTACAGGCGCAGGGTCGATTGCCAGCGGCGCTGGGCCGCTTGGCGGCCGCGCTGGCGTTGGCGGCGCCTGAAGGGTTCGCCCGCCTCTTTCTGGATGAAGGGCCGCCCATGGTCACCCTGCTAAAAGAAGGATCGAAACGGGAGATAGCGCCCGCCTATTTACCACAGTTGCTGGCACTCGTGGGTGAGACGGCTGCGCCCCCCGTCCAAACCCAACCCTTGGTCGAATCCCTCACTGCCCGCGAACTCGAAGTCCTCCGATTCCTCGCCACAGAGATGAGCGGCCCAGAGATCGCCAGCGAACTGGTCATTTCCATGAACACGATGCGTACCCACAGCAAACGCATCTACAGCAAGCTCGGGGTCGGCAGCCGCCGCGCTGCTGTAAATCGGGCCACCGCGATCGGCCTCTTGTAGAGTCCGTAGTCGTTCCCTACCCCCCACACCCGTTCTACTTGCTCGCTGAGCTTTAGAGCGGGTTTTTGTTTCGCTATTTCCTGTCACCCCGCAATATCACCCGATGGGGTGACGACAGCTCACCCCATCGCACCATATGCTGCCATCAGTAAAACAAAGCGCAGCGCTGGAAGGAGGAAATGTCAACACCGAAGTGACAGATGGAGCCTACGATGACCGAGAGTACGTTACGGAAGAGGCCCACTCGCGGACAGTACAAACTCCGCATCAAAGGCCATTTGGGTGACCAGTGGGCCGGTTGGCTCGGCAGCCAGCAAATCACCCACCACGCCGATGGGACGACTGTGCTGACCGGTGACGTGGCGGATCACGCCGCGCTCTACGGTCTGCTCCGCAAAGTTCGAGACTTGGGCATGCCGTTGCTATCGCTCACCTACGATGAGCCGAATGAGACACACCACTTATCACGAAAGGAAAGATGAGATGAGATATTCACAAAGATGGGGCGGGATTGCAGCCCTGACCGAAGCGGCGGCCTACGCATTTGGCATCGGCTTGGGCTTCACCACCCTCGCCCCCTTCCTCACCAATACCCTTGGTCCGGTCGAGATGGTTGCGTTCCTGGCAGATCACCAAGACCTCTTCTACCTCTGGAACCAGATTATCCTCGTGCTATTCGGTATTGCGCTGGTGGTGCTGGTACTCGCCCTTCATGCCCGCCTGCAGGATGGCGCGCCTGCCCTCATGCAAAGTGCAACGGCCTTTGGCCTCATTTGGGCGGGGCTGGTCCTCGCCGCGGGCATGGTCTTCAACATCGGAACGGCCACGGTCACCGCCCTCTACAGCACCGACCCCGCGCAGGCGGGATCGCTCTGGGTGGCGATCGATGCGGTGCAGACTGGACTAGGCGGCGGCAACGAGATCGTAGGAGGGCTGTGGACCCTGTTGGTCAGCGTAGCCGCGCTGCGCTCCGGTGGCTTGCCGAAAGCGCTCAACATTCTGGGCATTTTGGCGGGTGCGGCGGGCCTGGTGACCGTGCTACCCGGCCTGACCGACGTGGGCGCACTCTTCGGACTGGGTCAACTGGTTTGGTTCGCCGGTCTGGCTGTCGTGATGCTGCGCACGTCCCCACAGGCAGCCGCAGCACGTCCGGACAGCCTCGTGCCACAACGCAGCACGACGGCGCTGTGACCCGGCTACCGAGCGCACGGGGGCCTTCCCGGCCCCCGTGCGCCCAGCAAGGCGAGGGCGAATGCCCCCTTCGTGCTCTGTCCCATCATCCGCCATGACCAAGACGTAACGAACTGAGAGATAGCGCGTTCCCACCGATGATCCCGATTTACAACAGCCACCCGCCCCTCACATGAAAGGACAATAATCATGTCTACGACCCAAGCCACTCCACCCATGCACGACCCAAGCCCGCAAGAGCTGCCGGCGCACACGATGCCCTCGTTCCAACTAAAAAGCACCCTCGTCTCGCTGATGGCGATCACCTCGATCGCCCTCTTCTACGCCGCTCACCTGTGGGGGATGATAGAGAACGGTGCCATCGCTGCGGCTAGCGAGCCGCTACCCCCTGGGTTCGGGGGGCTGGTACTCACCACCCTCATCCTGATCATCCTCGTCGAGGCGCTGTTGCAAGCGGTCCTGGCCTTCGGCGCGGGCGCCGTGCCCCGGTCGACGGCCCATGACCGTGAGCGGGCGACGTGGGCACAGCGCAACGGCTACGGCGTGCTACTGGCGGCCGTCTTCGCGGCCTTCAGCAGCCTTTTCTGGAATCCCTCGCTCTTCGTCATGGGGAACCTGCTTCTGCTGGGGGTCGTACTCTCCGAGATTACGAAACGCCTCTCCATCGTGGTCTACCGACGGCGACTCTGAAAGGAGCGAAACGGTCAACATCCCAGACTCTTCTTGCCCCACCCCTGAGGACATTCGACGGAATGTCCTCAATGGGTCAGGCTTGCGGGGCCGTGGTATACTGAAGGGGTCCCCTTTGACCGTATTGGATAAACGCCTCCATGACACGGCCCCTTCTCCAGAGCAAGCTGAATATTCCGCTGCCCCGCCCCGCGCTTGTGCCACGCCCACGCCTCGTCGCGCGGCTCACCGAGGGCCTGCACCGCAAGCTGACATTGATCTCCGCACCGGCGGGCTTCGGCAAGAGCACCTTGCTCAGCGCGTGGCTTCGCGCGGAAGCGCGCGCCGTCGCGTGGCTTTCCCTTGATGCGCAAGATAGCGACCCGACCCGCTTTCTGAACTATCTGATCGCCGCCCTCCAGCAGGTGGACGAAACGCTCGGCGCAGGGGCGGTCGGGTTGCTCCAAAGCACCCCTGCACCGCCGGTCGAAGCGATCATCGCGCGGCTGCTCAACGATCTGGCCACACGGCAGCGGCCCCTAATCCTCGTGTTGGACGATTACCATCTCGTGGAATCGCCCGCGATTGATGCGGGGCTTGCATTCTTGTTGGCCCACCTTCCGCCACAGCGTCACCTCGTCATCAGCAGTCGTGCGGATCCGTCACTCCCCTTGGCTCGTCTTCGCGCGCGGGACCAACTGACCGAACTGCGGGCCGCCGATCTCCGCTTTACGCCCGATGAAGCGGCGGCGTTCCTGAAACAAGAGACGGCGCTGACGATTACCCCGGAACAGGTCGGTGCGCTAGAGCAGCGCACCGAGGGCTGGATCGCCGGACTGCAACTGGCCGCCCTAGCCTTGCGGGGTCAGTCCGATGTCGACAACTTCCTCGATTCGTTCACAGGGAGCCACCGCTTTGTCTTGGACTATCTGATGGAAGAGGTGCTTGGCCAGCAGTCTGACTCTGTTCAGTCCTTTTTACAACGCACCGCCCCGCTTGACCGTCTCTGTGGCCCGCTGTGTGATGCCGTCCTGGCCGCTGACCCAGGTACCGGCCAGACGATGTTAGAAGCACTCGATCGGGCCAACCTTTTCTTGGTGCCGCTCGACAACGAGCGCCGCTGGTATCGCTACCACCACCTCTTTGCCGAGCTTCTCCGTCAGCGATCGCGCGCATCGAACGACGGGGATGTGACAGCGTTACACCATCGTGCCAGCCAATGGTACGAGGATAACGGCATGCCGCTGGAGGCCTTTCAGCACGCGGCAGCGGCTCACGATGTGGCACGCGCGGCCCGTTTAATCGAGGGTGATGGCCTGCCCCTCTATTTTCGCGGCGAAGCGGCTCCGGTTCGGGCATGGTTGGCCGCCTTGACCCCCCACGACTTTCAGGCCAATCCCGCGCTGCGGGTGATGTACGCCTCCGTACTCACGATGACGGGGCACCTTCGGGGCGATATTGAAGCGATTCTGCAGGCGGCGGAGGCGGCACTGAGTGACAAGCCGGACGACGCGCGCACGGCGGACTTGTTCGGACAGATTGCGGCCATTCGGGCGATGCTCGCGGTTCCTAAAAATCAGGTGGATGAGATCATCAGCCAATCCGAGCGTGCCCTCCGGGACCTTCACCCTGACAACGCGCCGATGCGCACCACCACCTCGTGGACGTTGGGGTATGCCTATCAGGTGCAGGGCAATTATGCCGCCGCAAGCCAAGCGTATGCCGAGACCATCGCCCAAAGCCAAAGGTCCGGCAACCTCATGACTGAAATCGCCGCAACGACCTGTCTGGGACAGATTCAGGAACTAGAAAATCAGCCGCACCAAGCGGCCCAAAGCTATCGGCGCATCCTTGACTTGGTCGGGGATCCGCCCTGGCCCGCTGCCTGCGAAGCGTCGGTGGGGTTGGGCCGTCTCCATTATCAGTGGAACGATTTGGCGGCGGCCGAGCGGTTCGGTGTGCAGGGGCTGGCCTTGGCGCAGCAGTTGGAAAATGTCGATACGCCCGCCGCTTGTGGCGTGTTGCTTTCGCGGGTGTATCTGGCTCAGGGGGATACGGACAGGGCCGGCGCGGCTTTGACCGAGGCCGAACGGTTCGTGCGCGACAGTGGCTTCGACCAATGGCGCCCTGAAATCACCGCACTCCGACTACGACTCCTGTTGCACCAACAGAATCTTGTCGCCGCGATTCGGTGGGCTGAAGGCCACGATCTTCCGCTCAGTCAGGCACGCATCCATCTGGCGCAGGGGGCACCCGCAGCGGCATTGGCCGCACTGGCGAGCGTGCCACAGCAGCCCGCCGCGCAAAACGGGGCCGACACGCGCCTTCGACATTTGCTGCTACAAGCACTGGCTCACCAAGCGGCGGAAGCACCCGAAGCGGCGGCACGCACGATCGACGAAGCCCTCGCCATGGCCGCACCGGCGGGCCTACTGCGCCCCTTCTTGGACGAGGGCGACGGGATGGCAGCACTGCTGCGAGACGCAGCGGGACGTGGCGTGACCCCCGACTTCGTGCAACGGCTGTTGGCGGCGTTCGGAGACCGCCCGCCCCCAAACGGCTCCGCCCCGCCTCTCCTTGATCCCCTATCAGCCCGCGAGCGCGATGTGCTTGCACTGCTCACCACCGATCTGACAGGGCCAGAGATCGCACGCGAAATGATGGTCTCGCTCAATACAGTGCGCACCCACACGAAAAACATCTACTCCAAACTGGGGGTGAACAGTCGGCGTGCCGCCGTCCGTCGCGCCGCCGAGTTAGCGCTCGTATAACGCCACACCTCACACAACCCCCCTCGCTCCGGTCGCGTGAATCGCGCCGGAGCTTTTTTTATGGGCCGTGCCGCCTTTCACCCCCTCTTTCACCCGATCGGGTGAAGACAATTCACCCGGTCGCTTGGTATCCTGCACCCAGTGAAGACAACGCAACGCGGTGGGCATAACGGCCCACCGATTACGAAGGGGGGCCTATGACAGACGAGCAGCAGCCTGAAATCTTAGAGATTCGCCTTAAGGGCCAGTTGGATCAGCGCTGGGCGGCGTGGTTCGAGGGGATGGAGATCACCCCGACGCCGGAGGGCGATACCTGTCTTTCGGGGCCGGTGGCGGATCAAGCCGCCTTGCACGGGCTTCTGAAGAAAGTGCGCGATCTGGGGATACCCCTTCTATCGGTCAGCCGCGCTGCAACGACCGAATCGCAAGAGCGTCCGTGAATAGGACGTGTGATGGGAAGAACCGCCCACACGATCAGGATCGACAACACACCGCTTCTTTACAACCAACAACTCACCCCAAAAGATAGGAGTTAGACCATGAATCAAACCAACAGAACGCTGACCTTTCGCCAAGGGGCGAATGTACTGGGCGCGCTCTCCCTCGCAATCGGCCTCCTCTTCCTTCTCGGTGAGATGCTCAACCTGCGCCTGAGCGCCGACTTTTGGCCGCTCTTCATCGTGGTGCCAGCTCTTGCGCTTTTCGGGGTCACGCTCTTCCTCGACGAGGCGATTGGCACGGCACTCGCGATCGTGAGCGCCATTACCACCGTGGCGGGCCTGATCTTGTGGGTTCAGGCGCTGAGTGGCTATGGGTCAACGTGGCCCTACACCTGGACGCTACTCTTCCCTACCGCGATTGGGGTGGGACTGCTGGCCTATGGGATCGGGAAAAAGAGAGCGGAGCTGCGCTACGCGGGATGGGGCTTGGTGAAATTCGGCCTCGCGCTCTTTCTCCTCTTCGCCGTCTTCTTCGAATTCATCCTCGGGTTGGGCGGTTTCAATCTAAAGTTCGGCTGGCCGCTCCTCCTTCTCTCGCTCGGCCTTCTCTTTTTCACGCTCCGTAGCGTCGACTTCCAGCGGTATGAGTCGCTATTTGCGAAGGATACGACTGTTCATCCGAAATGAATCTCGGCCTTAGGAGACGCCAATCCAATCTGGCGACCTCACTGAGGCAACACGCCACACGCAACCCCTCACAAACCCACCATCCGCCATCAAGGAGGAAACCATGACCAGACCACTGCTTTTGAGCCTGAGCCTACTCGTCATCCTGCTCACCGGCTGCCTTGCCACTGCCAAGGACGAATCGCAGCCCTTCCCACCGGAAGTCAGCGCAGAACTGCAAGCAACGATGGATGCGCTGACCACAGACGGCGACCCGCCCGGGATGGTCGTCTGGATCGATACGCCGACGCACCGCTTCGAGGGCGCGAGCGGTTCTGCCAACCTCCGGGACAACCTCGCGATGGCGCCGGGGGGCGCTTTCCGGATCGGCAGTATCACCAAGATGTTCACCGCCACCGTAATCCTGCAGCTTGCGGAGGAGGGCAAGCTGGCTGTGGACGATCCACTGGCGCGCTGGCTGCCGGAAGTGGCCGCCCAACTGCCCCATGGCGACCAGATCACACTCCGCCACCTGCTCACGCACAGCTCCGGCCTCTTCAACGTGGTCGAACACGAAGCCTACTACGCGGACCTCTTTGCGGCGATGGAAAGCGATGAGGCGGCCGGGCGCGTCACCCTAGACTGTCTTCAACGGGATCCCCACGACACGCTGGCCCGCTATGTCTACGGCCAAGCGGCCCACTTCGCGCCCGGCAGCGAATGGCGCTACAGCAACACCAACTACACGCTGCTGGGCATGGTGATCGAAAAGGTGACGGGAATGGCGCTCGCCGAGAGCTATCGCACCCATATTTACGAACCGCTGGTCATGAACGCGACCTTCTTGGACTGCTACGAAGAACCCACGACTGAGATCGTACATGGTTACACCGGGGTGGGGGCCGGCCTTACCGATCTGACCGAACTGCATGAATCGATCGGCTGGGCGGCGGGCGGACTCGTCTCTACCGCGCCAGACTTGCTCAGCTTCGCACGCGGCCTGTTCGGCGGCACGCTCTTCAACGACCCGGCATCGCTGGACGCGATGACGACGCCCGGCGTCGGAGGGACGTACGGGTTGGGCCTCGCGCTCCAAGAGGGCTATTGGGGCCACGCAGGCGGGATCGCTGGCTTCCGCTCATTGCTCGCCTACCTGCCCGACCACGACACCGTCGCCGTCATCCTCTACAACCATGACGGCGCTGATCCCGAAGCCGCACTGTCAGAGTTGCTGACGCCCGTACGACCGCTGCGGCGCGTCGAACAATAACCCAGAAGCAAACCGTCACAACCCCATCCACCCGTTAGGAGAAAAGACCATGACGACCCCGCTACGAGACGTGTCCCCGTCCGGCTATGCCCGTATCGCTGGGATCCTTTATTTGCTGATCACCGTGGCTGCTATCTTCGCTCACATGTACATGCCCAACATGCTCATCGTGGCCGGAGATGCGGCCACCACCGCCAACAACATCATCGCGTCGCAGCCTCTGTTCCGGGCGGGGATCGGCGCCGAACTGGTGATCCTGTTGAGCGAGATCGTGCTTTCCGTCATTCTCTACGTCATCTTCCGCCCCGTCAGCAAAACACTCTCGTTGCTCGCTGCGGTCTCGCGGCTGATCATGACCGCCGTACACGGCTTCAACCTCATCAACTACTTCTTCGTGCTGCTTCTGCTCGGGGGCGAGGGCTACCTTGCCACCTTTGGGGCGGATCAGCTCAATGCGCTCGTCTCGCTCTTTTTGGAGGCGCACCACTTCGGCTTCACGATTGGCATCGCCTTCCTGACGATCCACGTCTTCACCCTCGGCTACCTGATCCTCAAATCGGGCTACGTGCCACGCTGGTTGGGCGTGCTCTTCCTCCTTGCGGGCGTCGGCTACTTCGTCGATAGCTTCGCCCTGCTCCTCACCACCCGCTACACCACGACCCCTGCGGTCGTGGCCCTGCCGATTGCCGTCGCCGAGATCGCCTTCCCTTTGTGGCTCTTGATCAAAGGGGTGAACAGCGAGTCAGCCGCACAGGGCGACGCAGGCCGTCAAACGCTGCCGCACGCGATCTAGCCATGATTCGCTTACCACCGATAACCGTACCGATACGCTGCCTCTCGTAATGAACGTGGCGGATGGCGAAAGGGTGCTCATCTAGCAAAGCCGCCCCCTTCGCCATTCGCCACGCCGCACACCGCTTCCATTCCCCGTCGCTTGGTGCCTATCCGCCTGTCGCGTACAATTCGCCCATCGGATCGCGCCCGACCGCTACCACACCGGCGATCTGATCGCAAGCCACCGCCAAAGAACGAATCCCCCTTGACTTCATCAAAGAATCCCTTACGCGCCGGACTGACGCGCCAACAGGCCGCCGAAGCCGCCATCCTCGTGATCTTCGGCGTGACGGGCGATCTGGCCGCACGCAAGCTGTTGCCCGCGCTCTACCATCAGTACATCGCCCGTCGGATGCCCCAAGATTTTGCCATCGTTGGCTTTGCACGGCGCCCATGGGATGACGCCGAGTTCCGTCGTCAGATGGACGAGGCCGCGCGTCCACATCTGGGGGAAGCGGTGGACGATGCGAGCTGGCAGAGCTTCCTCGATCACCTCTACCTCCAACCGGGAAGTTTTGATGACCAGCAGGCGTACGAGGCGCTCACCGTGAGGGTAGACGAACTGGCCGACAGCCACGCGACGCAGGGGAACTTGCTCTACTACCTCGCCACACCACCCGATTGGTTCGTGCCGATCACCACCCACCTGCAAAAGGCGGGGCTGGCGCAGCGCGACCACGGCTGGCAACGCCTCATCGTCGAAAAGCCCTTTGGCACGGACCTCGCGTCGGCGCGGGCGCTGAACCGACATCTCGATGCCATCTTCCCCGAATCGGAGATCTATCGCATCGATCACTATCTTGGCAAAGAGACGGTCCAGAACCTGCTGGTCTTCCGCTTTGCCAACGCCATCTGGGAGCCGCTCTGGAACCGCGAACATATCGATCACGTGCAAATCACGGTCGCCGAGGAGATCGGGATCGGCGACCGTGCCCCCTACTACGAGAACTCCGGTGCCCTGCGCGACATGCTCCAGAACCATATGATGCAACTGTTGACCTTGGTGGCGATGGAGCCGCCCGCCGCCTTCGCCGCTGGCCCCATCCGTGATGAAAAGACCAAGGTGCTTCAGCAGATCCGCCCCATCGCGGCGGCCCAAGAAAGCGCACGGGGCCAATACAGCGCGGGGAGCGTGGCGGGCCGCATGGTGGCGGGCTACCGCGACGAGGCCGATGTGAGTGCAGGATCGACGCGCGAAACCTTTGCGGCCATCAAGCTGCAGATCGAGAATTGGCGCTGGTCGGGCGTGCCGTTCTATCTTCGCACGGGGAAGCGGTTGCCCAAAAAGGCCACCCAGATCACCATCGTCTTTCGCAATGCGCCCCGCGTCACCTTCCAAGCGCCGCTGACGGCCCATCTGACGCCCAACGAGTTGGCGATTCGCATCCAGCCCGATGAAGGGATCGCGCTGACCTTTGCCTCGAAAATGCCCGGCACGGGCCAAGAGCGGATCCGCAATGTCACGATGGATTTCAACTACGGCACAAGCTTCGGTGTGACGCCGCCCGATGCCTACGAACGGCTCTTGCTCGATGCATTGATGGGCGATCCCACCTTGTTCACCCGCAACGACGAAGTCGAGGCCGCTTGGACACGCTTCGATCCGCTGCTGGCTGAGTGGGATGAGGCGGACGATGTGCCCCGTTACAGCGCGGGGAGTTGGGGACCGTCCGAGGCCGATGCGCTGATCGAACGGGACGGGCGGCGTTGGCGGGCGCTGTGAGAGGAAGCCATGATGAGTCATGAGGTAGCCCATCCGTTGCAGGATGCGCGTGACATCGAAGCGGAACTGCGGCGGCTGTGGCGGTCGGTCAGCTCCCAAGCCAAGCCGGTGATGCGGGCGCGCGTGATGACGCTCGTCGTGGTGACCGAAGCCCGTGACGAGGCGAAGATCGCGGCTGAACTGAGCACAATGATGGCACGCCATCCGGCGCGCACCATCCTGCTGCTGATGGACGAGGCGCACGAGGGCGCCTTCGACGCCTCCGCCACGCTCTTCTGTTTGCCGGGCGACCACCCGCTCTACATGGAGCAGATTCACCTGCACAGCAGCCCACGCTCCCCGCAACGGCTGGTCAGCGCCGTGCGCCTGCTCCTCGATCCTTCGCTCCCCTCCGCGCTCTGGTGGCTGCTGCCCGCGACGGCCTACAGCACCGATCGGGATGCGTTGGCCGCGCTGACGGATCGCCACATCATCGACAGTCGGCTCGGCGACGATCCGTCGCTCTTCCGTGCACTGCCAGCTCCCTCTGTGGAAGATTTGGCGTGGGAAGAGAGCGAGCGGTGGCGCGAAATGGTGGCGGCGCTGTTCGACGATCCGGCCCAAACGCCACAGTTAGATCGGCTCACCCAGGTGACGCTGGTGCAGGGTGGCGCCGCAGCGGAAGGCTGGCTGATGGTGGGGTGGCTGGCCGCCCAACTGGGCTGGTCGCTCTCGATGATCAGTCCGAGCGAATGGGCTTTTTTGCGGCCCGATGGCGAATGGGGCAAGATCCGTTTGAAACAAGCGGCCGCGGCCGAGGGGTTGCAACAAATTCGGTTGGAGAGCGCGACGCAGCGCTTTGAGGTGGCACGAAAAGACGAGTTCGTTACCTGTGGACGACGCTCAAAGACGACGGATTACCAGATCGTTTTGCCCTCGCACGACCGCTCGCGCACCACCCTGCTCTCCCGCGTTTTGGATCGCGTCCATCCCGATCCGCTTTATCAGGCCAGTCGCCGCGCGCTGATGGCCGCCCTAATGACGAACGTTGACTCCTCCAAACTCCAAAGGAAAGAATGACGCCCATGCCCGTGGACAATCAGGGTCGAGAATACATCGACCTGCAGCAATTCATGAAACTGACCCAACTGCTCGATACGGGGGGGCATGCCAAGCAGCTCATCCAAGGGGGTGAGGTGCTGGTCAACGGTGAGGTGGAGACCCGCCGCCGCCGCAAGCTCTATGCGGGGGACGAGATCGAATTTTTCGGCGAGACCTTCATCGTAGAAGCCGCCGACGAGGATGAGGAGAGCGGGGCGGCCCTGTGACCATTCACGTCAATTCGGAGATTGGCCGGCTGCAGCGCGTGATCATTCACACCCCCGGCCCAGAAGTAGACGCGATGAGTCCGGACACGATGCATGCGTCGCTCTACGACGACATCTTCTACCGACTTCGTGCCACGGAAGAACATCGCCAACTCGCGGCCACGCTCGGCCAATTCGCCGATGTGCTGACCGTTGAACGGCTCGTGGCCGAAACGTTGGAGATTGCCGAGGCCCGCCGCGCCGTGTTGCAAGGCTTGACGACGCTCTACGGCTGCGAACATCTGCTGCCAACGCTGGACGAGATGCCAAGCGACCGCTTGGCCACGCAGCTCATCGTCGGCACCAAGCTCGACCCGTCGCCCAGCACGGTCGCGGGGCGACTGGACCGTCATGCCTACATCATGCCACCGATGCACAACCTTTTCTTCACGCGGGACGCGGCGATGTGCATCAACGATCATGTCATCATCGGCGCGATGGCCAAAGCCGAGCGGCGGGGCGAGGCCCTGTTGATGCGTTTGCTCTTTACCCATCATCCTCTGCTCCGCAACGCAGGCTTCTTCCTCGACGGGACTGCGCCTCATCCGCCCAGCGTCAGCGTGGAAGGGGGCGACGTCTTTCCGCTACGGGAAGATCTGGTGCTGATCGGCTGCGGCGAGCGGACCAGCGCGGCCGCGATCGACTATCTGATCGACCGTTTCGCGGAGAGCGAGCGGATACGCCACGTGGTGGTCCAACCGATGCCCCTCAATCGGGCCTACATCCACCTCGATCTGGCCTTCACTATGATCGACCACGGCCTCTGCATGATCCACGAGCCGGTGATCACCGGTCCCTACCGCCATCGCCCGCTCGTCGTGACGCTTGACGGCGACCAGCGGCTTGTGCGAGATTATGATAACCTCTTGGAGGCGTTGAACGCGGTCGATCTGCCGCTGGAGACGGTCATTACGGGGGGCGAGGACCCGCTCTGGCAAGCGCGGGAACAGTGGCACAAGGGGACCAACTTCTTCGCCATGGCGCCGGGGAAGATCATCAGCTATGGTCGGAACGAGCGGACCGCCGAGCAACTGTCGGCCCATGGCTTTGCCTTGGTCAGCGGCAACGATGTGGCCGAGGGGCGCGTCGACCTGACCGCGCCGGGCCGCGTGGCTGTCATGATGTCGGGCGCGGAACTGGCGCGGGGTGGCGGTGGATGCCGTTGTATGACCTTGCCCGTGTTGCGGGCGTAGTGTCACGGCGCGTTGCAGGCGTTGCTTCGTGTCCTCTGCAGCATCGCGATGAGCAGATCCCGAAGGGATGACCTACTCGATCAACATTACGGCCGCACAAACAGAAAGAAGGCTCTGTGGGTCAGAGCCTTCTTTTGCATTCTTCCGCCCCTCCCGATTACGTCAGATCATGCAGGGCCGTCTCGCTGAAATCGTTGCCGAGGCCCACCTCTCCGCGTGCCAATTGTCCCAAGAAGTGACCGGTGGCGTACTGCGACCAGAGCGAACCGACGATGGGGATGATGCTGCCCACCATGCTGGCGGCAAAGGCGGCAATCGCCACGATCCCATAACGGCCTAGGTTGGCGCGCAGCTCTTTCCAGAGATAACCGAATTGGAAGAACGCCCCAATGGAGCCTTTACGGATGTAGTTCACCGTTCCCACGAAGAGAAAGGCGATCATAAAGAGGGCGTACAGCATCAAGAAGAGGGTGAGGCAGCAGACCATCAAAAGGCTTAGTCCCGCCAACGCATCCTCCGACCCCCCTCCTGCGTCGGCGCCAGCGACACCGAACAGGAATATGACCATGAAGCAGATGACCAACAGGATCATTGGCAACGCATAAATCAGTGCCGCGATCATGTAGGCGAAACCATCCGAGAGGAACTTGCCCCAATCTTCCCACTCTGGCAGTTCCGGCTGCTGGCCATTTCGCACCCGCCGCGCAATCGCAATCACATACCCCTGCAGAATGATCCCCGGGATGATGAAGATAGCGAGTACCGCCATCAGCACCCCGATGACGAACTTCATCACCCATTCGTCTTCTTGGAACATGAAAGTGAACGCGCGCTCGAAATTGATCCCACTGCTGTTGTTCATCGTGACCTCATAGAGAATTGGGTAGACATTGCCAGCTATTACGCGCCTTCCCGCGCGCTAGTTGCAGGGCGGCTCCATCATCGGGGAAGAATTTTACATGCATACGAGTGATGCGCTTTAGGCCGCAGTTCGCCCTCCGTTGTCTCCCAATGGGTTATCTTCTAACAAACTGACGCCCGTCATCGCGTCGGGCTGCGGCAGAGCCATCAGTTGCAGTATGGTCGGGGCCACATCGCCCAGTTTACCCCCATTGCGCAGTGTATAGCGGAAGCTTTCGTCGACAAGGATGCAGGGCACGGGGTTGGTGGTGTGCGCCGTGTGCGGGCCTCCCCCTTCCGCGATCATCACCTCGCAATTGCCATGATCGGCCAGCACGATCGCCACCCCCTCCTTCGCCAGGATCGCCGCCAGCAGCTCACCCAGCGCCTCATCCACCGTCTCGACCGCTGCTACCGCCGCCTCGATGATACCGGTGTGGCCCACCATGTCGGGGTTGGCAAAATTGATGAGGATGAAGTCGTCCGGCTCATTCGCCAGACGTTCCAGCGTCCGATCACGCAGCGCTGGGGCGCTCATCTCCGGCTGCAGGTCATAGGTCGCCACCTTGGGCGACGGGACGATCAGGCGCGACTCGCCCTCGAACGGCTCCTCTTCCAGGGCGTTGAAGAAGTAGGTCACGTGGGGATACTTCTCGGTTTCCGCGCTGTGATATTGGCGACGGCCCGCCGACGCGACCACCTCGGCCAGCGGATGATCCAACGCGGGCAGCGCGAAGGCAAAGGGGCGACCAATCATCTCGTCGTATTCCATCATGGAGGCATAGGAGAGATCGGTCAGCACCCGACAACGGTCAAAGCTGTCGAAAGCGGGGTTGAGTAGCGCGTGGGAGAGTTGGCGGGCGCGGTCGGCGCGGAAGTTAAAGAAGAAGATTGCATCTCCGTTTTGTATCGGGGCGAGCGGCTGATCATTTTCGTCCACGACCACGGTGGGAAGAATAAACTCGTCGGTCTCACCCCGCTCGTACGCGGCGCTGATCGCCGCGCTGGCACTCGTTGCCCGTTGCGGCGACTGCCCGCAGACCACCGCATCGTACGCCCTTTCGACGCGATCCCAGCGGTTGTCGCGGTCCATCGCATAGTACCGTCCGCAGACCGAGGCGATGACCGCGCCGGGCTTCTCGGCGATGGCCGCTTCGAGTTCGACCATGAAGCCCTTGCCCGTGGTCGGGCCCACGTCCCGCCCGTCGGTAAAGACGTGGATCGCCACACGCGGCACCGCCAACCGCTCCGCCATGTCGAGCAGCGCGTAGAAATGCTGCAGATCGCTGTGAACACCGCCATCACTCACCAACCCCATCAGATGCAGCGTGTGACCCGCGCCTGCCGCCCTGAAGGCGGAGAGCAACACCTCATTTTCAAAGAAGCGGCCATCATCGATCAGCGATTGGATATAGGTCTGCTTCTGCATCACCACCCGCCCGGCACCCAAATTCATATGGCCGACCTCGCTGTTACCGATCTGCCCGGCGGGCAGGCCGACGGCCAAGCCAGAGGCGGCCAATTCCGTGTGTGGGTAACGCGCCCAAATCTGGTCGAAGGTCGGCGTTTCCGCCAACGTCACCGCATTGCCGGGGCCGGGCGGTGCGATGCCCCATCCATCCAGTACGATCAATGCTACAGGTCCCATCGCACGACTCCTTCTTTTCTACACGATTTCTGGATCGATTCATCCTATCACGGCGGGGGGAAATAGGGAAGCGGTGGTGTGGATTATGGGATCTCCTGCGGATGAGTGTTGTGAGTTTTATGAGTTTTATGAGTTTTGTGAGTTTTGTGAGTTTTATGAGTCGCCTACCTTGCTCATCACCATGCCCCACCGCGCCGTGAATCATCGCATTACGTTGGCGATACCCTGCCACCTCAGCGCGGCAAATCATGGGAGAACTCTGCCTTACCCTCTCCCGATGAGGGGAGAGGGTCGCGCCGAAGGCGCGGGGTGAGGGTACTCCACCGCTCACTCGTAGCGCACGGCCTCGGCGGGGGATGCGGCTGGCTTGCGGCGCGGGCCAGAGCAGCGTGGGGTCACCTGCTCTGCCTTACCCTCTCCCGAGGTGGGGAGAGGGTCGCGCCGAAGGCGCGGGGTGAGGGTACTCCACCGCTCACTCGTAGCGCACGGCCTCGGCGGGGGGATGCGGCTGGCTTGCCGTGCGGGCCAGAGCAGCGTGGGGTCAACTGCTCTGCATTAGCAGTCCGACGATGGCCCCTAACGCGATCAGCCAAACGCTGTTGAGCCGCCAGCGCCAGAGCGCGAAGGCCGAGGCAGCCGCCAGTAAGAGCGTCAGCGGATCGACGATGGCGGCACGACCCAGTTGGAGCGTGACGGCCGCCATCAGACCGAGCGCCGCCGCGTTGACGCCGTCAAGGAGTTGGCCCAGCAGCGCATTTTCGCGGAGGCGGGGCAGCCAGCGATGCAGAATGGCGACGAAGATGAAAGCGGGAAGGAAGATACCAACGGTGGCGGCGACGGCGCCGGGTACCCCCGCCAGAAGATAGCCAACGAAGGTGGCGGTGGTGAAGACCGGCCCGGGCGTGACTTGGCCGATCGAGATCGCGTCAAGGAGTTGCTGGTCAGTCAGCCAGCCAAGACGGACCACGAGGTCGTTGCGTAAGAAGGCGAGCAGCACATAGCCGCTACCGTAGAGCACGGAGCCGACCTTCAGAAAGAGCCAGAAAATACGCCAGAGGCCATGTTCCTCGCCACTCTGTGGCATCACCAGCGGCCCGAGCATCGGCCACCAGAGCATCATCAAGCTGTCGCGTCGCCTTACCAGCGCCAGCCCCACGCTGACCAACGCGGCGGCGGCCAACAAGGCCAATTCGTTGACCCCCACGAAGTAGAGCAGGGCGACTGCCGCGCCCAACAGCGCCAGCCACGGCCCCTTCACGGCCGTCTGGCCCAGCTTCCACAACGCTTGCAGCACAATGGCAATCACCACGGGCTTCACGCCGTAGAGCAGCGCTTCACCGCTGGGCGTGCCGCCGTAATTGACGTAGGCCCACGCCAACAGCGTCACGATCAGCGCCGCGGGCAGAATGAAGCCGATCCCCGCCAGCAGCAGCCCGCGCCAGCCCGCCCGCCGCGCCCCCACGTGAATCACCATTTCGGTCGAATTGGGGCCGGGGATCAGCGAGGTGGCGCCCAGCATGTCCAAGAACTCCTGTTCGCTGAGCCAGCCGCGCCGCGTCACTACCTCGTCGTGAAGCATCGCGATGTGGGCCGCTGGCCCGCCAAAGGCGGTGAAGCCAAGTCGGGTCGCCAGCACACCCACTTCGATCAACTCACTCCGCGCCATCGGTTTCCTCCACGGGCCGCCCGCCTGCCGCCATGCTGCACCGTGTACGGCGGCGGTTGGGGGCTTCGAGTAGATTGTAGGCACCTGCCATCGGGCCGTCGATGATCGCCGTTTAGGCAGGATTGACGGCTGCCAATCTGAGGCTTGTCGTCGGCCCGTCGCGCCATCACCTGATCGCAGCTCCAAGCCACGACATCACCTGCTGCCCAGCAGCCGCTCGCTGTTTGGCACGACGGGGCAACCGCTCGCTATTATTCACGCCGCGCTCGATCTTGTCAATACAGATAAAAAGAAAAGGCCGCCCCCATTAGGGGGAGCGGCCCTGATTTGGTGAGATCGCACGGCGTTATGGAACTGGCGGTAGCTCTACTTGGAGCTGGAACGGCCCCACGATGCGGCTGGTCACGCTGGACGGTAGCTGATCTGGAAGGAGTCATCGGGATCGGGGGTGGGGCCCATTTGGAACTCGAAGGTCTGACCACCGATCTGACGGTTTGCTTTCCTTCGACCAATTGCGCGATGTCCAGCGCCCACTCAGCGGCCATTTGTTCGGGAAGCCAGTAGGAGCCAAACCGCAGGTCGATCTGATCTGTCGTGAGTGGAAGCGCCGGGAAGGAGACGGTGGTCGTTCGTCCCACTGATGGCCCCGCCGTTTCGATGGCCCCTTTTTGCCTGCCATCTAGCCATGTGTCGTTGGATTATTCGACTTGGAGCACCTCGAAGATGATTTCGCCGCCCGGCGAATCGAAGGTCACGCTCTGTCCCTTGCCCTTGCCAAGCAGCGCTTGTCCCAACGGAGAGACGTTGGAAATACGCCCTTTGGCCGGATTGGCCTCGGTAGGGCCGACCAAGACATATGTCTCATCGTACTCGGTGCCTTCTTCGCGCACCGTCACCGTGCTGCCGAGTTCCACGCGGCTGCTGCCGCTGGCCTCGATGATCTCTACGTTCTTCAGCAGGTATTCCAGCTCGCGGATCCTGCCTTCCACAAATCCTTGCTCCAGCTTCGCATCATCATATTCCGCATTTTCGCGGAGATCGCCCTCTTCCTTGGCCTGACGGATACGCTCGGCGACCTGCGCTCGCTTGTCGCTCACCAAGTAAGTCAGCTCTTCTTCGAGTTTTTGCTTCCCTTCGGCGGTCAGCAAGGTGGGCTTATCGTTCGATCCATTCATTCGGAAAGTTACTCCTGACATTGCAACAAAAAAGAGCGACCCTCCCCACGTCGATTCGCGCGGCGGAGGCCGTTCCTTAGGACGGTATTATACGATGGGATTGCTTGTTTTGCAAACTAGTGGCGGGATGTGTCGGGCATCGCAAGACGAGGTAAAGTCATGGGAGTCGATTCTTGATGACGGTGCATGGTGCATGGTGCATGATGCAAAACGGCACTGTCAGCGCAAGGCAGATGCTGGGCTGACGTTTCTCGTTTTAGGATTCTTGCCTTTTCCCCGAACTCGACTTACACTGCCGACATGATAACGCTGGGACTGATCTCTGACACCCACGGATGGCTGGACCCCGCGATTGCGGACTGGTTCGGCACGGTGGACACGATCTTGCACGCGGGCGACGTGGGCAACGAGGCCACGTTGCTGGCCTTGCAAGCCGTTGCGCCCACCGTGGCCGTGCGTGGCAATGTCGATGGTGGCCCATGGGCGCAAGCCTTGCCCACCGAGGTGGTTCACACCGTCGGCGAGCGTCGCATCGGGCTACGCCATATCGCGGGATCGCCACGCCGCCCCACGCGCGATGCGTTGACGTTCATCGCACGGGCGCGGCCCGACGTGCTGCTGGTCGGCCATTCCCATATCGCGGTGGTGCAGTGGCGTGACGGCGTGCTTTGGATCAATCCGGGCGCGGCGGGGCGACAGGGATTTCAGAAGGAACGAACGATCATGAAGCTGTATGTTGGCGAGAAGCTGGACATTGACGTGATTTCGCTGGGGAAGCGGTGACATGTCAGCGCCCCCCCTCGCCTTGATCACAGGTGGCACACGCGGCGTCGGCCTTGCGACCGCCCATGCGCTGGCGACGGATGGCTACGATTTGGCACTGCTCTACCTGAGCGACGACATCGCCGCGGCTGCGGCCCGCGCCGCTTTGCAAGGCGCGTGCCGCGTGATGACGCTGGCCGCCGATGTGTCGAACAAAGCGGAAGCGGCAGCGACCGTTAAGCGCGTGAGGGAGCAGTTCGGTCGGATCGATCTGTTGGTCAACAACGTTGGCCCTTTCGTGCCGAAGCCGCTGCTGGAAACGACGCTCGACGATTACGAGTTACAGGTAGGTGGCAACTTGGGCAGCACGGTCTTCATGTGCCAAGCCGTGCTACCGATCATGCGGACGCAGGGTGGCGGCCACATCGTCAACCTCGGTTCGCTCAACGCAGAGATGGCACGCGGCGCGCCCAACGTAGCCCTCTACCATGCGCTGAAGGTCGCCGTGGTCTCGCTGAGCAAGTCGTTGGCCCGCAGCGAAGGGCCGTACAACGTGCGGGTCAACGTGGTCAACCCCGGCATGATCACGCTGGAAGGCACCCGCGAATCTATCGTAGATTCGATTCCGTTGCAGCGGCTCGGCACAGCCCACGAGGTCGCCAACGCCATCCGCTGGCTGGCCAGCGACGAGGCGAGCTACGTTACGGGCGCGGTAATCAACGTGAATGGCGGACTCTTTGTCTAGCAGATAGAGGCGCGGTACTCTGTTCGGGCAGAGAATGGCGAATAGAGAGGTCATGCGCTGACGCACACCACGGAGGGTGAACGTGGCACATGACGATGAGCGGCTGTGAGGCGGAACGACCTCGCAAAGCATTGAACGATCGGGGGATATACTATTCTCCATGAACCATGCACCATGCACCACATTCCAACGTAGATCAACATCCGAACTGCTATTCACAACATCCGTTAGCACGAGCAACGTTGAAACAAAGCGCATCACGCCCATTGCCCGCGCCACTAACCACCCCTATACGACTCCCAAAATCCGCCGATTCTGTCTATCCGCCGACCCGTGGTATAATCGGCAACTAATCGTGTAAGAACGGTATGCACGCACGAGTGGATAGATAGTAAGTACGACGAGCGCCGTTTAGAGGAGGCTTCTATGGCTGGCCGTCCCTTGATTGGGCTACCGACTCAAACACAACCCGGCAACCCTGCGGAAGGGATGCCGGATTGTTGGATTATGAGTCAAAAATATGTCTCTGTCGTGGCGGGTGCAGGCGGTACGCCCAACATCATTCCCCTGTTGGATGATATGATCACCCTCCGCGCGATTTATGATGAGTTGGATGGCATCTTTTTGTGTGGCGGGGTGGATATCGACCCCACGGCTTATGACGCCAAGCGCCATTTCCTCTGTGGCACCACCGATCCCGACCGTGACGCCACCGAGATTCAACTGGTGCGCTGGGCGGTCCAAGATCACAAGCCGGTCTTTGGCGTCTGTCGCGGGGTTCAGGTGATCAATGTGGCGTGTGGCGGAACGCTCCACCAAGATGTGGCGCAGGCCTACCCCAATTCGATCAAGCACGATTATTTCCCCGTGCAGGGTCGTTACGAGCGTCACCTGCTGACCCACTCCGTCGAGGTGGACGCCCATTCGGATCTGGGCCGGATGCTGGGCGTGCCTCGGCTAAAGGTTAACTCGATGCACCACCAAGCGATTGATCGCTTGGGCAATGGCTTGATTGCCACTTCATGGTCGCCGGATGGGGTGGTCGAGAGCGTGGAGTCGATCAACAACCACTACCTGCTGGGGGTGCAGTGGCATCCCGAAGAATTGGCCGATACCGATCCGCGGATGCGTCGCCTCTTCCGCTACTTCATCCGTGAAGCGAGCCGCTTCCGCGACCGACGATTGAACCTCTACAACCCGCAGTCGATTGCGGCGGACTAGCACCTTGGTGGGATTATACCGGCCAGTGCTCAACATAGCGCTGGTCTTTCTTTTTGCGGCCGAGTTAACGAAGCGGCCTAGAACGACTTGAAACTATGGCACCTTCGACGCTTGATCCACGAAAATCCCTGCAACCCGCTATCTCTATCTGCGTGTGGAAGGACTAATCCTGAGGAAAAGGATGAGCGATCAACTGGAAGCGTATTGCCACGCGCCGATCGGCATTTTTGACAGTGGGGTGGGTGGAACGACCGTCTTACGGGCAATTCGCCAGATTCTGCCCCACGAGCCGCTGCTCTACCTAGCGGATCAGGCCCGTTGTCCTTACGGCCCGCGCCCCACCCACGAACTGCGCCGCTTTTCGATGGAAAATACGCAGTGGCTCTTGCAACGCGGGGCAAAGATGATTGTCGTGGCCTGCAACACCGCCAGTGCGGCGGCCCTACGTTGGCTCCGCAACCAGCTGCCCGACGTGACCTTCGTTGGTATGGTACCGGCGCTGAAACCGGCGGCGCTCAGCAGCCAAAGTGGCGTCGTGGGGGTGCTCGCGACCCCGGCCACCATGCAGGGCGCACTGTTGCAGGAGGTGCGGGAGCAGTGGGCGCAGGGCGTCACCCTTGTCGAGCGCGTGGGAGATGGACTGGTGCCGCTGATTGAGGCGGGCCGTTGGGACGACGAGGTGACCCGTGCCTTGCTCTGGCGCTATTTGGAACCAATGGTCGAGGCGGGCGCGGACCGAGTCGTCTTGGGCTGCACCCACTACCCCTACCTAATCCCGCTGATCGAAGCGTTGGCCCCTACGTTGCAGATCATCGATGCAGCCCCGGCGGTGGCACAGCAGGTCGCGCGGCTCATCAACGACCAGGGCATCGCCAATCGCGATGCCGGGGCAACGGTTTGTTATGCCACCAGCGGTGCGCCTGCCACGTTTGCCGCACTGTTGACCGCGTTGCAAGCGCCGCCGGGCGATGTGATCGGCGTTGAGGAGCCGTGCCCCACAGACCGCAAGAATGAGATATCATCGAGATGGTCGTTCATCCACCACAACGTGCGCGAGCGTTGATCAGACCATGTGGACGATAGGTACGACCATCGGTCGGCGGCGTGTCTCATCGTAAAAGAGTTTCCCCAACACGTTGCGTGCTCGATTTTCGATGGCCGTGGCATCTTCGCGTGCGAACGTGGCATCCGACAGCGCTTGCGTCAGTCGATCTGCCGCTTCGTTGAACATCGCTTCGTTCGGCTCTTGTGGCACGAAGCCCCTAGAATGGATTCGCGGTCGATTGGCCATCTGGTGACGGGCGGCGTCCCACGCAATCGAGACGAGCACGAAACCATCTTGGCTGAGCGCCTCCCGTTCGCGCAACACGTTGCTGCTGGTGCCGCCGACCCGACTTCCGTCTACAAAGACCCAGCCGCCGGGCACGCGCTCGCCCACCGAGGCGAAGCGCTCGTCGAGCAAGACGGTTTGTCCATTTTCGACGATGAAGATGTCCGAAGCCGCCATGCCCAATCGCTGTGCCAAGCGGGCGTGCAGCACCAAGTGGCGGAATTCCCCATGGAGCGGAATGATGTAGCGCGGGTTCAGCAGCCGCTGCATCAGGATGATATCCTGCTGCCCCCCATGGCCCGACACATGGACCTTCGAAATGGCATCGTAAATGACGTTGGTGCCGAGCCGGAAGAGGTTATCGATCACACGGGCGACGCTTTCCTCGTTACCGGGGATCGGGCCAGCGCTCAGTACCACCGTGTCGCCCGCTTCCAACGTGATCTGTCGGTGCGAGCCGTTCGCCATGCGGGCGAGAGCGGCGCGCGGTTCGCCCTGCGAACCGGTGGCGAGTAGCACCACCTTGTCGTGGGGCAGCGCCATTGCCTCGTCGAGCGAAACGAGCAGGCCGGGCGGGATGCTCAAATAACCCAACTCGCGGGCGATCTCGACATTTTTGATCATGGAACGACCCGTGGGGGCAACCACGCGGTCATGTCGGCGGGCGATGCGCAGAATTTCTTGAACGCGCTGAAGCTGGCTGGCGAAGGTTGCGATGATGATGCGACCATCCGCGTCGTGGAAAATGCGATCCAGCGCCTCGCTGACCACGGCTTCACTCTCCGTGGACGATTCCCGTTCGATCCCCGTCGAATCGCCCAACAAAGCCAAGACGCCTTCATTCCCCAACCGTGCAAGGTGGGCCATATCGGTCGTTCGACCATCGATCGGGGTATGATCGAAGCGGAAATCGCCCGTCTGGACGATGGTGCCGACGGGGGTGCGTATCGCGAGTGCAGCGGAATCGGGGATCGAATGGCTGACACGAATCGGCTCGATTTCGAACTGGCCGATACGCACGCGGTCGCCGGACTGATAGGTGCTGAGTTTGGCGTCCGCCAGCAAGCCGTGCTCCTCCAAACTGCCTTCGATCAGGCCGCGGGTCAGGCGGGTGGCGTAAATCGGCACATCCGCAAAGCCATCTTTCAAGAAGTAGGGTAAGCCGCCGATATGATCGAGGTGACCGTGGGTAAAGAGAATCGCCTTGACGCGCTCCTTCTTGTCATTGAGATATTGCCAGTCGGGCAGCACCAGATCGACCCCCAACATATGTTCGGTGGGAAACATGACCCCTACATCGACCACGATGATTTCGTCGCCGTACTCGTAGATCGTCATGTTTTTGCCGATCTCGCCCGCACCGCCGAGCGGTACGATTTTTAGTTTGTTACTCATATTACGTCTGATTTACTCCTGTTTACGGAAGGTTTTACAAAATTTACCAAATCAGTCTGGGGGCGCTGGAAGGAAAGCCATCAAAAAAGCCTCATCCGCGAAGTGCAGGACGAGGCCTTTTGTCAATCCTTAATTGAATCGACGGTTCCTGGGATAGGTCTTAAGCGCGGCGAACAGCCTGTGCGCGGGGACCCTTCGTACCGTTGTCCACCAACTCGAAGGTAACGGCCTCGCCCTCGGTGAGGGTGCGGTAGCCGTCCATTTCGATATCGGCGTGATGCACAAAGACATCATCGCCTTCGTCGGGTTGGATAAATCCGTAACCCTTCGCGTTGCTGAACCACTTCACGATACCATTAAGACGATCACTCATGCTGTATGTCTCCTCCATATTGACACACTAAAACGGACAGTTGAGTTGCTCGTTACCGGCTAGGGCGGGAACCGTCGAGGGGAAAAGGTCTGCCAACAAACGTGGGAACAACCATCACCACAACTCGAACTCGCGCAACCTCGCCAACGCACGAGCGAACCAGATCATATCAGCGAATAACGATTAAGTCAAGTTTAGACTGTAACCGTTTTCACTTCAACTACCTCATGATAACAACGATTTCTCATTGCGTCAAATGTGGGGGGTAAAAAGGGTGTACACCAGCGTTAGTGGCCTGTTCCAAAGCGGCTCGGTTCCACAAAAGGAGGCGCTGGGGAAGATGGAGAGGTCATCCATGAATCTTTCCTCAAATGCGTAACCTCTATCGGTTATCGACAGGCGGCGCGGCTACCCTCTCTCCATGTGCGTGGGCGCCCTGTCTTTTGCCCCCGCTTTGCTCATACCCCTCCCTATGCCGCAATGCGTCACGATGATTTGACAGGCTAAAGTTCTCCCTCTATACTCACAACCAAACAGTTGTTTGGTCACATGGATGTCCGTGGCGTGGGACGTTAGTTCATCAACTGTCTTCCCTCTATTTCAGCTTTAGGATCCAAAGGAGGAGACTCAAGTGAATGATAAACCGTGGTTGGCGAGCTATGATACGGGTGTACCCGACGTTATCAATATTCCCAACGTGACGCTTCCCGAACTGCTGGCCGATACTGCCAAGACGTTCCCCAACAAAACAGCCGCGATTTTTTACAACAATAAGCTGAGCTATAAAGAGCTGGATAAAGCAGTTACGCAGTTTGCCGCTGGGCTTCAGGCGTTGGGGATGCAGCCCGGCGATCGGGTGGCGGTTTACCTGCCCAATTCGCCGCAGTTCATCATTGCCTACTACGGGATTTTGCGTGCGGGCGGCATTGTGGTGCCCTCCAACATCCAATATGTGCCCCGCGAACTGAAGCATCAGTTCAACGACAGTGGCTGCAAATATGTGGTCGCGCTTTCCAAGTTCTACCCCAACGTCCGGGAAATTCGTGACCAAACTGCGGTTGAACATGTGATTGTTACCAACATCAAGGAGTACTTCCCGCGTGTGCTCAATGTGCTTTTCACTCTGGCGAAGGAGAAGAAAGAGGGGCACCGCGTCGACATTTCCAACGAGCGTGGTACGCACTGGTTCCAAGATGTCTTGGAAATCGGTGAGGCACGCGGGTTGGAGCCAGTGGCGACCACCAACGAAGATACCGCCCTCCTCGGCTATACAGGCGGTACGACAGGGGTGCCGAAGGGTGCGGAGCTGACGCACCGCAATCTGCTGGCCAATGTCTATCAGCTTCGCGCGTGGGATACCGAAATGCGGCCGGGCAACGAGGTCGTGATGGGGGCGCTGCCCTTCTTCCACTCCTACGGGATGTCCACCGCGATGAATCTGGGCTTGAGCGGGGGACATGCGCTTATCCTGATTCCCAATCCACGTGATCTGACGGATGTTCTGAAGAATGTGGACAAGCATAAGCCTACCCTCTTCCCTGCGGTCCCCACCCTCTACACCGCGATCAACAACTATCCGGATATCGACAAGTACGATCTGAGTTCGTTGCGTGCCTGCCTCAGTGGTGGGGCGGGTCTTCCGATCGAGGTCCAGAAGAAGTTCGAGGAGATCACAGGGGCCTTCTTGGTGGAAGGCTACGGCTTGACCGAGACAGCGCCCGTGGCTTGTGCAACGCCACTCCGGGGAAAGCGCAAGGTGGGTAAGATCGGTCTGCCCGTCCCCAGTACCGAAGTCAAGGTTGTTGATGGGGAGAGTGGTGCGGAAGTAGAATTGGGGCAGCCCGGCGAGCTGCTTATCCGTGGGCCGCAGGTGATGAAGGGCTATTGGCAACGCCCCGAAGAGACGGCGGAGACGATTGATGACGATGGTTGGCTGCACACCGGTGATATGGGGACGATGGATGAGGAAGGGTTCTTCGAGATCGTTGACCGCAAGAAGGATATGATTATCGCCAGTGGCTATAACATCTACCCGCGCGAGATTGAAGAGGTGCTTTATGAGCATCCCAAAGTCTTGGAAGCGGCCGTTGCGGGCATTCCAGACGAGTATCGCGGCGAGACGGTGAAAGCCTTTGTGGTTCTGAAAGAGGGCGAGAGTGCAACGGCGGAAGATATCATGGAGTTCACGGCACAGCGTCTCGCGCCCTACAAACGGCCACGGTCCGTTGAGTTCCGAGACGAGCTTCCCAAGTCGATGGTCGGCAAAATTCTGCGCCGTGTATTGGTCGAAGAGGAGTTGAAGAGCCGCCAACCGGCATAATCGACGACCGGACGTCAAACGCCGAGCGATGCGCGTCTCGGCGTTTTTTCTTGGCGGGGGCGTGGCCCGGCACGATGGGCGATTCGCATCGTGTCACGAATGGCTCGCCACGGGTGTTTCGCGTATCCGACGTTGTTGGCTATAGTCGAAGTGGCAAAATCACCCCCGAAAAATTCTGAGAACGGTATGGCCCATCTTACCATTGTTGGCCTCGGCCCCGGGCGCTGGGAGCAACTGACCCTCGCTGCCTACGAAGCCATCCAGCAGCACGACGAGATCTGGCTGCGCAACCGTCAGCATCCGCTGACCGCGCAGCTTGCCACGCAGCTCGCCGTTCAGAGCTTTGACATGATCGATGCGGATGCCGTGGAGAGCAGGGCAACAGCGCAGGAAATCACGGCGCAACTCGTGGCGCTGGCGATGCGTCCGCAAGGCGTGCTCTATGGGGTGCCGGGCCACCCCTTTGTGGATGAGCGAGGGATGGCACAAATAATTCAGGCTGCGGAACAGCACGATGTTCCCTTGACGGTGATCGACGGAGTGAGCATTGTGGGGCCAACGCTGATGGCAGGGGGCTGTGATGCGCCTAATGGTTGGCAGATCGTTGCGGCGGAAGCGTTCGTTCAGCGCTATGTTCCCCCCTTTGACGCAGATCGCCCCGTACGGATTGTCGGTCTTGTGAGTCGGGCATTGGCGACAGAAGTGCAACGGAACCTGCTTCAGATCTATCCGGCGAATCACCCCGTTGTGTTGTGGGAGTGTGGGGAGTGTGAGGCGCAGAGTCATACGGTCGAATCGCTACACGAAGTCGTTGGGGGCGACACATTCTCCCATCAAACGGCACTCTGGATCCCTGCCCGACCCCGACCCGGCGCGCTGCCCCATCTACACGATATTGTGGCTCATCTACGCGCCCCTGAAGGCTGTCCGTGGGATCAGGAACAGGACCATGCCTCCCTGCGCGATGCGCTGTTGGAAGAAGCGTACGAGGCGGCAGATGCCATCGACCGGGCCGATTGGGCCAATTTGGCCGAGGAATTGGGCGATCTGCTGTTGAGCATCGTGATGCACAGCCAGATCGCCCACGAAGCAGGGCGCTTTTCGTTGCACGAGGTCGTTGCCTCCGTGAGCGAAAAGCTGATCCGCCGCCACCCCCACGTCTTTGGCACGGTGGACGCGACCGATAGCGCGACGGTTCTACAGAACTGGGAGGCGATTAAAGCCGAAGAACGGGCGGCGAAAGGGGCGACCGCGCCCGAAGATGAGTACGTGGCGGTGGCGCTCGCCCTGCCGGCCCTGACCCGTGCCCAGAAAGTGAGCAAGGTTGCGATGAGAAATGGCTGGCGACCCGCGTCAACGGTAGATTTCAGTGATGCCACCGCGCTTGGTGCGCTGCTGCTCGACATCGCCGCTCACGCCAAAGCAGCGGATCTCAACGCCGAGGCCGCGCTGGGCGCTGCCACCGCGCGGTTGATCACGGCGCAGCGGCAACGCAAGGGGCAAGGCTAACACATGGCACGTATCCCGCGGCTGCCGCTGTTTTTCGCGGCCCTCGCGTTGCTGATCCTCGTGGCGGCCCGTTGGCAGCTCGATGCTCATCGCCGCGAGGCGTTGCAGCTCCGCGTCGAAGTGGGCGAGGGGGCAACGGTGCCGGCCGAGTTGACCGCGTTGGTCGAGAATTGGTCGCCCGCGGAACGCTACGATGAAGGGAAGGCAGCGCTCGGACGGCTGCTCTTCTTCGATCCGCTCCTGAGCGCCAACCAGCAAGTGAGCTGCGCCAGTTGCCATCATCCCGATATCGGCCTCTCCGATGGTCGGGCGCACGCGATTGGCGTCAGCGCCATCGAAACGGCCCGTCACACCCCCACGCTCTGGAACAACAGCGACCGCAACCTCTTTAACTGGGATGGGCGTGCCAGCTCCATCGAGGCACAAATCTTGACGGGGGCGCTGATCAACAGCGATGAAATGGCCAACACGTGGGATCAGGTGGTGACGGATTTGACGGCGATCGCGCCCTATAACGCGCAATTTATTTCACTCTACGGCGAACTGACCGCGCCCCATGTGGCCGATGCGCTCGGCCAATTCGTGCGCACCTTCGTCAGCCGTGATTCCGCCTTCGACCGCTACGCACGCGGTGATTATTACGCGCTGACGGGCGCGCAGCGGCGCGGGCTGGCGCTCTTCCAGGGGGAACGGATGAACTGTGCCGCTTGCCACGAGTTGCCCGCCTTCCGCTCCGACGGGCCGAAGGTGATTGGGGTGCGCGACGACTTGGGGCGCTTCGACGAGGGCATGGGGGCGATCAACGGCCAAGAAACAGAGGTCGGCGCCTTTGTGGTGCCGACGCTCCGCAACGCGGCATTACACCCGCCCTACATGCACAACGGTTCCGAACCGGGCCTTAACAGCGTGATCTCGTTCTATCTGAACGGGGGCGGCAACAACATCAACGTGCCACGTTCGCGGCTAAGCGACGAGATCCATGCCTTCAGCGCCACGACCCGTGAACTGGAGGATCTGGAACTCTTCCTGATGGCGCTGACCGACGAGTCAAATGTACCGTCGATCCCCGACAACCTGCCCAGCGGCCTCGCGCCGGTCGCACCGCGCGAAAACCCCGCACGTGCCAGCGTGGCCGAAGCGGCTGCGCTACCCCGCAGCGACGAACCGCGGACACACTTCGTCGAATACGGCGGCTCGATCCAAGCGGCGATCGACAAGGCGCAGCCCGGCGATATCGTGATGATTCCGCCGGGCCGCTTCTATGAGAATTTGGTGGTGGACGTCGAAAATCTAACGTTGGTGGGCAACGATACCACGTTGGTGGGGCGGCCCTTCACGCCGGTCGGGATTGAGATTCGGCACAACAACCTCACCCTGCGCGGCATCGCCCTTGAATCGTTCCCCGACGCTACCCTGTGGCTGCACAATGCCCGCAACACCACGCTAGACAACGTGACCCTCAACGGCCAGACGGTGAATGGGTCGTTGGAGCGCCTTGCCAGCCGCTGAGCCGCGCCGCGATCAGGCAGCGCTTCGCTTCCGCGCCGTTCGACCGTTGCCGTTCGTGGCGGGCTCCATCGCCAACTCCACCACGTCTGCCTCTGCGCCATAGCGGATGAGCAGCCGTTCGAGGAGTGTTTTCACCTGCTGGGGCGTCAACTGTTCCAGATCGCTCGTGCCACAGTGGTAACGACTGGCTAACGCCACATCCGCATGCGCCAAGCCGAAGTGAGCCGCTTGCTCCAGAAGTTCTTCCAACGTCGGAAAGCGTTCGACGGGCGCGTCTGCGACCTCCAGTAGCTCGTCCACCTCCTCGGCGGCGGGTGGGGGCACGGGTCCATCGGCCATCTGTGCCAAGAAATCGCTGAACGTCGGGTTTTTCAACGTCATGCCGACGGGGAAGGCTGGGCTGTTCGATTTCACCACCCGCGCCACACGCACCTGCTCAAAACCGTCGATTTTCATCGCCAGCTCGATCATCACGTCGACGAAGTATTCCAAGCCGCTGGCTGTCATCGGCAGCACGCGGCCCAGCTCGTTTTCTTCCCGCTCTTCCTTGCCCCGCGCCGCGATCTGGTCGGTGATCACCACGCAGGCACCGCTGTCGATACAGAGGCGGCGCAGCACCTCTTGAAAGAGGATCTGATCGGATTGAAGCTCTTCCGCCGTTGGCTGCGCGGTAGGGTCGCCGGTGCGCTGTCGCACCGCTTCCAGCGTTTCACGGTGCTTACGCCCGAAGTACATCGCCCACGAATCGAGCGCGTAGCAGCCGTAGTTCTGCTCGCGCCCCTCACCGTCCAGCGCCCAGTCGATGAACTCCGGCAGCTCGTCAGGGTGGCGCACCTCGATCGCGTCGAAATGGCTGCCATCACTGCCAGGCAGCAGCCGGCCCTTGCGCTCCGTGTCGAAGAAGCAGAGCCGCCCCAGACCCGCATCGGCCAGCGACGCGGCGAAGACGCTCTTGCCCGATCCTGCCGCGCCGCGCACAGCGAGCACCAGCCGCTGTTGTTTGGGCCGCCGACTCAGGGGATTGATTTTGACTGACATACCGATATCTCCTCGTTCAATGGGGTGGACGATGACGGGGCATTTTATATTGTTGTCGCCATAGTAGCACAAATGTTCGTTGCCGTCAACATCTCTCTTTGCAAAAGTTAATATAGAGCATCGGTGCGACAGGATTGACGAAGCAAGGGTGCGGCGCCTATTTTTGAAGAGACGCGACGCATTAATATCAGCGAGCCCCCGTGTAGGGACGACCCGCCGTGGTCGGCCCCGCAACGGATACATGGCGATCGTCATAGATTCGAAGATACCTTCCAGATGGAGAAAGCCACACGCAACGGGCCAACGCGAATCGTCCAAAGACGGATAGCCCCTTCGCCCTTTGCCCCTTGCACGTTCCCTCTGCCCCACTTTGATCACCCCCTCCTTCTTTCTATAATTGCCCTCTCTGCTCCAGTAGCTCAAGGGAAGAGCGCGAATCTCCTAAATTCGGCGTCCGGGTTCGAGTCCCGGCTGGAGCCATCAGCGTTCAACCGTTCGAGCGTTCAAGCCCCATTGAGACAACCCACTGACAAGGACGCACCGCCATCGGGATCGAGACCGAGGTAGAAAGAGAAGAGATGAGAAGCCTGTTCAAGAATGTCGCCAACGAGTTGATTCAACAGCTCACGCCGGAAGATTTGAAGGAGATCATGGACAGTACAGTCGTGACGGTTCTGGGGAATATGGAACCGGAGCAACGGCTGGCCTTTTCCCAAGAGATCGTCACCAAGGCGTTCACGGAGATCATCGAAAGTTTGTCGCCCGAGCAGCGGTTGGAATTCATGAAAACGCTGCTGCCCACGATTCTGACCGAGCTTCCCTTCGACGCGCTAACCGAGGTCGAACTGATTCAGATGTTGACCGGCCGCGACTAGCCTCCACGCGACCCAAAGAAAAACGGAGCGGGACAAGGAATCTACCTTGCCCCGCTCCGTTGCGTTTTGCGCGGCCCCACAGCGCCCTGCGGCGTCAGCGGGCAATGCAATCTACCGTGCTGTGGCGCCCCGCGCCGCCAGCCGCTGGCATGCCGCGCCCCGTACAACGGCTACTAAAAGTCGAAGGGAAGTCTGCTGATCGACCCGTCTTCTTCGTCCTGTAACTGGCTGATTCGCAGCTCCGCGTTGTCCAACATCTCGCCACATTGTTGGGCCAAGCGATGGCCCCGCTCGTAGAGCGTCAACGCCTCTTCCAACGAGATATCGCCGCTCTCCAACGCGGCCACGACCGCCTCCAGTTCGCCGTAAGCGGCCTCGAATGTGATTTCGCTCTCGCTCATCCTTGCTCCTTTACAGTTCCCGCTCGACCGTCCGCACGCGCCACGCCCCGTCGTGCAGCCGCAGCCGCAACAGTGCGCCCTCGGCGACTGACGTCGCATTTTGCACCCGTTCGCCCGCCTCGTTGGTGACAACCGCGTACCCCCGATTGAGGATGGCGGTGGGGTTCAGGTTGCTGAGTCGTGCCTCTAGGGTGGCGACCGCCGCCCGCCGTCGCGCAACCTGATGCTCCGCCCTGCTCTGGAGCCGCTGCTCGGCATAGTCCAGCGATTGGCGCCGGTTGCGTAAGCGGTTTTGGGGCGACAGTCGTTCTAACGCCCGCCGTTCCGATGCCAACCGCTGCCGCGCCGCCGTCATTTCGCTGTTCATCGCCAGTGCCAAGCGCCCGTGCAGTTCGCGCAGCCCGTCACGCAGCGTTGCCGCATCGGGCACGGCCAGTTCGGCGGCGGCGCTGGGTGTGGGTGCCCGTTGGTCTGCCACATAGTCCGCGATCGTCGTATCGACTTCGTGTCCCACCCCGCAGATCAGCGGGATCGTACAGGCGTAGATCGCGCGGGCGACCGCTTCGTCGTTGAACGCCCACAGATCTTCGATCGAGCCGCCGCCGCGTGCGACGATCACCAGATCGACCGCCACCGCATCAAACCGCTTGATCGCCCGCACAATGCTGGCAGGCGCGCTGGCCCCCTGCACCAAGGTCGGGCTGAGCAGCACTTCAACCAAGGGCTGGCGGCGGCGCAGCACGTTGAGAATGTCCTGCAATGCGGCGGCGGTGGGCGAGGTCACGATGCCAATGCGACGCGGGAAGAGGGGTAAGGCACGCTTATGCGCGACATCAAACAACCCCTCCGCCGCCAGTGCCCGCTTCAGCCGCTCGAACCGTTCGAAAAGCGCCCCCATGCCCAGCGGCTGCATCTCTTGCACATAGAATTGCAATTGGCCCCGTGCTTCGTACAACGAAAAGTAGCCCGCCGCCACGATTGCATCCCCATCACGCGGCAGCGTCACGAGCCGTTCAGCACTGGCCCGCCACATCACGCAGCGGATTTCGGCCTCGTCATCTTTCAGCGTGAAATAGCAGTGGCCGGAGCGCGCCTGCGTCCAGTTCGAGACCTCGCCCGTCACCCACAGATCCGAAAGCAGCGGGTCATCGCTGATGAGCGTGCTCAGGTAGCGGTTGATTTCACTGACGGTATGAGGCGGGTCCATGGGCGGTTGTCACCGAAGTGGGTGGGAGAAGGGTGGCGTTTTGAAAGGCGAAGCTCCGCATAAGGTCGAGATTGGACCTCCGGGCGGTTGGTGCGTATCGTACTAACGCACTGCCGTTATGCGTTCTGCGTTCTGCGTTCTGCGTAGTGCGTGGCTCACGGCTGCAGAATCATATTCCCCCAATGGGGCGGCGTGGGATAGGGCAGCCGCGTTGACGTGGACATCTGGGTCTCTTGTTCTGGCGGTGAGGGTTTCGGCGTATCGTCGTCGGAGAGCGCGATGGCGTAGCCAAAGTAGGCCCCCGCTTGGGGAACCACGCCGATCCGCGCCCACGGAACGCTGAACTCCATCGCGTAGCCGTCCTCGGTTCGTTGCGCGGCGAGCTGCATTTCGTTGGCAAAGTTGGTGGTGGCGGGCGTCCAGACACGGGCTGCGGGCGATCGATCCTCAAAATTACCCGGCGTCACCACGCCTTGCAAATCGTCGCCGTTGTACTGCGCCACGTCAAAGTCGCCCTCCAGGTCGCGGTCGATGAAGAACTCAATGGAATCGCCCTTGTAGTACTCCTCGTCCTGCGCGTCTTGGACGAGCACATCATCGGTGACGCGCACGGCGAAGATCAGCGCATCGTCGTTCCACGTCGCGGCCACTTGGCCGGAGAGATCTTCGTTGCCGTTCCAATTTTCAGAGCGGTAGAGCACATTGGCAATCGGTGCCCATGTGGCTGGCCCCCACTCCGACAGATCGCCGTCGATGGCCACTTCAAGCCCTTGCACCACCAGCAGATCGGGGCCGTTGTCGACCCGTATCTGGCTGGGCGGTTCCAGCACCCTCTTCGGTGTGGGCGATGCAAGCACCACTTCGGTCGCTGCGGGCGCACTTTCGACTTGTTCCTCCGGCAGTTCGCCGATCTCCCCCTCACATTCGATCAATTGCACCCCGCCCCGCGACCATGTGGACGACCACCCTTCCTGCCCCGACTCGGTGCGGATCCGCAGCCACGGCGTATCGCCATTGCGTGCCGACGCCTCCAGCCGCTGCCCCACGCTGAGCGTGGTAAGGATCTCGTATTCGACCGTCGGCCCCGTGCGCAGGTGGACATCACTGCGCACCACGCAAGTTAATGGCCCTGCGCTCGGCCCTGCGGTGGGATCGCCCTGCGTGGCAAGGGATTGGGCGTTCAATTTGCTGTAGATCAAAAAGCCCTCTATCGCGATGCCCGCGATCAACCCCAAAAGAAGCAGCGTGCGAAAGCCACCGTGTTGCCTCAAAAAGCCTTCCATTCCCCCTCTCCTCCGATCTACGCGACTAACTCGTGGGCTTGTCGGGCGCTGGCAGCGAGGTCATAAAGTCGTGCGCGAATCGCTGGATAGTTTGGTAGACCAACGTTTGTACACGCTCATGAGACGGATCGGCCAAGATCAGCCCGGCGTGGTGCTCTTTGTGCAAACGCCATACAATTTCAGGCCAATCATAGGCCGAGGTCTCGGGCCATGTCTGTCGGGCGAGAGAAATGACGGTCGCCGCATAGTCGGTGCGGCTGTCGGGCAACTGGTACGGCTCGTCACGCAGGGCGGCCACTTCCAGCCGCGCCCATTCTCGCCACAGATTCACGCCCGTGGCCGCTTCCACCATGATGTCGATGTTGGCGCCCCCAACGCGAGAGGCCGTTTCAAGGAAATAAAAGTCCCCGCTCTGGTCGTGCTTAATGAATTCGGTGTGGGTCACACCATGCACCAAGCCCAGTGCCTGAAGCAATTCGCGGTTCAGGCGGCGCAACGTACGTTCGTCTTCGCTCCCCCGCGCCACCGTGATGGTTGAAAAGATGCCTCCCTCTTGCATCACATCGAGCGGAGGGGCGGCATAGACATGACACTCGGCGAACAGAATCTCCCGCTCCCACACGATGGCGTCGACGTGGTAAACGCGGCCGGGGACATATTTCTCTAGAACGTAATAACTTTGGCGGTCACCCATCATCTCCAGCGCGGGCCACAGTTCGTCGGCGTGGTGGATGCGCTTGATGCCGACCGCCGACGCTTCGGAGCGGGGTTTCAGCACCCACGGCGGCGGGACCCGTGCCATCCATGCCGCCAATGCGTCGTAGTTGAGGACATGAACGAACTCAGGCACCAAAATTCGTTCATCGCGCGCTTTTACCCGCATCGCCAGCTTGTCGCGGAAGTAGCGTGCCGTTGTTTCGCCCATGCCCGAGATGCGTAGATGTTCGCGCACTGCGGCCACCGTCTCCACATCGAAGTCGTCGAGCGGCAGGATCAGGTCGATCTGATGGCTGCGGGCCAAGTAGCTGACGGCGTGAATCACATCCGGTCCCAGATCGAGTGACGGCATCAGGAAACGGTCATCGATACTCTCCATCGGCCACGGCCCGTCGGCCAGCTCTTCCAATGTCAGAAGCAAGACGGTGCAGCCACAGCGCTTCAACTCACGCAGCAACTCTTCGCCCTTTTGATAGCTGGCGAAGCAAAGAACCGTCGGTGTCGTCAGTTCAGACATCGCCCCACTCCTTCTGTCTTGCAATTACGCCCTCTGGTAAAAATTGGCGCACCGTTTTCTGAACAGTGGCCACGACCACGGTGTGGAGAATGGAAAATAGAGAAGGGAGAGGTCGCTGGTTCACAGAGTTGCATGGTGCCCTCATCCGTGGAATGTCTCGCACCCTTTTCATTCCGCCCGATGCCCGTCTGCGCCTGCGGCCTCGGCCATCAGGCCGTCCACGATCGCTTCGGCAGTGCCGAGGTTGCTGGCCATGGGGATACTGTGCACGTCGCAGATTCGCATCAGGGCCGAGACGTCTGGCTCGTGCGGTTGCGCGGTGAGCGGGTCACGGAAGAAGATCAGCGCCCGCACCTCGCCACGCACAATCCGCGCGCCGATGAGGATATCGCCCCCATCCGGCCCGTGTGTCACCAGTTCAACATCCAGATCCAGTTCCGCACGCAGCCTTTCGCCCGTGCCTCGGGTGGCGACGGTCGCTTCCCCCTGAAAAAAGTCGAGATGCTTCCGGACGAAATAGGTCAGGTCATCTTTCTTATTGTCGTGCGCGATGAGGGCGATCATGATGGGCGGTTTTTCTCTACTTTTCGATGGGTTGGCGCTGGCTCACGCCAAAGCGCGGGGAACGCCAGCTGTTCAGCGCCAAGACGATATGGCCCACAAGCCTAACAGCTTTTGCCCGATTGCGCTATTTCTATGGGGCAGCCACGGCAAGACGGTAGAGCCTACCGTCGCCGAAGTCGGTCAGATAAAGTTCGCCCGCCTCATCCTCGCCAAAGCTGCTGATCTGGATCTCTGTTTCCAAAAGCACGGTCGCTTGGCTGCCTTCCGGCGCGTCGCTGGCCACCGCCCAAATCGTCCCCTGACAAAAGTCGCCGAAGATATAGCCGCCCGCCATTGCGGGCCATGCACGGCCGCGATAGACGTAGCCGCCCGTCACGGAGCAACCTTCATCGTGGGAATACTGGGTCACGGGCAACTGGTAGCCGCTCGAATCGCAACCCTCACTTTGGAAGCAATCAGCGGCTTCCAAGATCGGCCAACCGTAGTTGATGGCCGCTTGATCGCTGGGGGCACGATCGATCTCCTCCCAAAGGCCCTGACCGACATCGCCAATCCACAGCTCGCCCGTCAGCCGATCAAAACTGAAGCGCCAGGGGTTGCGCAGCCCGAACGCCCACCCTTCCGCCACCCCGCCCTCGCCATCGGCAAAGGGGTTGCTGGATGGCACGCTGTAGCCGCGCTCGCCACTCACATCGATGCGGAGCAGGGTGCCGAGCAGGGTCATATAATTCTGCGCGTTCTCGTAGACATCGCCCGCCCCGCCCCCATCCCCCATGCCGATCCACAAATAGCCATCGGGGCCGAACTGAAGTTGGCCGCCGTTGTGATTCGCGGCGGGCTGGTCGATGGTAAGCAGTGTTTCCCCGCTTTCGCTGTCGGCGACATTGGGATCGTCGCTGAGCCGATAGCGGGCTATCACCGTATCGCCGTCGTTGTCGGTGTAGTTGATGTAGAAGCGGTCGGGACGATCCGGCTCGAAGGCAAGGCCCAACAGCCCCTGTTCGTACGCGCCGGAAACGAGTCGGCTCACGTCGAGGAACGGAGGATCAAGCACGCTGCCCTCCGTCGTCACGATGCGAATCAGCCCGCCTTTTTCGATCACAAAGAGCCGCCCACTGCCATCATCGGCGCTCACCACGCCGATCGGCGCTGTAAAACCGTCGGCGACCGCCTCGAGCTGCAAGGTCAAGCCTGTGGCAGAAAACGTGGGGGTCGCGCTGGGGGGCGGCGTGACCGTGGGATCGACCGGTGCCACGTCCGTTGCGGCGGCGGTGGGCGGCATGGCCGTGGCGCTGCCCTCCGTCGTCGCGCTCGCCACGACCGTCGCCGTGGGGGCCGCGGCTGTCGCGCGGGGGGCCGGCGCGGTGGCCGTCGGTTCGGCGGTGCCCCCCGCATTGCAAGCGGCAAGGAGAAACGCGGTGAAGATACAGAGCAACGTCAAATTACGATGCACGTCGAACCCTTTCTCGTCCCATTAAACACCGTCGCGTGCCAAAAGCGACACGTTTGGTAACAGTAGCCAAAGGCCGAAACAGCGCAAAATTCGCGGTGAGCGATGAACCGAGCTGAGAGAGAGATAGCGAGGGCGAAGTGCAATGCCTTTCCCATGGGCTATCTTCGTGACGCATCGAAGGGGTCTGGCTTTTGACGCTTCTCATTTCGGCGGGCCTACTGTATGATTCTCGTGCCATTCGCGGGCCAATCGGCCTCCAGTAGATTACGCGACTCAAAGGAGAGTCTTTTCATGCTACGCAATATCTTGTTGACGATGTCCCAGAGCGAAATGCTACGCAAGGTGGCGACCGGCTTTCCGCCCGCCCGCATGGTCTCGCGCCGCTGGGTGGCGGGTGAACAACTGTCCGAGGCGCTTTCGGTGGTGGAGAGCTTACGGCAGGAGGGGCTGATGGCGACACTCGACTTCTTGGGCGAAAATACCAACAGTCGCGTCGAGGCCGATTTCTACACTGAGGAGATTATCCGGGCGCTCAATGCGCTGGCGGCGGCGGAGTTGACGCCGAACGTCTCGTTGAAGCTGACAGCGATGGGCTTTGACATCTCCGACGAGGTGGCAACGGCCAACCTGCGGCGTGTGCTGCAGGCCGCCCAACAGTACGACAACGCCTTCGTACGTATCGACATGGAATCGTCCGATTACATCGACCGCACCCTAGCGATCTACCGACAGATGCGGGCGGAGGGTTTCAACCATACGGGGGTCGTGATTCAGAGTTATCTGTATCGGAGCGAGAAGGATGTGCTTGCGTTGATCGACCAAGGGGCGAAGGTGCGCTTGGTCAAGGGGGCCTACGACGAACCACCCCACCTAGCCTATCCGGAAAAGCGGGATGTGGATGCGAACTTCGTCCATTTGATGGAACTGCTGATGAGCGCAGAGGCACGGCAGAAAGGGGTGTATGCGGCCATTGCGACCCACGACCCGAAGATGGTCGAGGTGACCAAGCTCTACGCCAACAGCCACGATGTGCCGCGCGACGCCTTTGAGTTCCAAATGCTTTACGGCATCTCCACCTCAATGCACCACCAGTTGGTGGCGGACGGTTATCGTTTCCGCGTCTATGTCCCCTATGGAACCCACTGGTACCCCTACTTTATGCGCCGCCTCGCTGAACGGCCCGCCAACGTCCTCTTCATCCTGCGCAGTCTAGCACGACGATAGGAAGAGAAGAGACAGCTTTGCTCCTGCTGATACGTGCGCAAGCAGAGGAACCCCATCGTCAGCAACGAGCGAGCAGCGCTCCCCCGTGAATCCCTGTCAGCGGGATCGCGCCACGGATCAGCAGGCGCAACTCTTTTGCAACGCGACATCCGCACGTACGCCTGATGTCAGCGCCAACGGTGGGACAGCAACAAAGGACGCCGCCCCGCAAGATGGCGTCCTTTTTTATCCCGCTCCCCTTGTTAGCGCGGCGCTTTCACCTCGAAGGCGCAGCCCGCCACGTAAAGATCGTTGACGAAGAACCACGCGATCCATTGACCGGGTTCGTCGTGGAGCACCGTCTCTTGCAAATCGACGATGAAGGGGCCACGGGGGGCATCGAAAAACTCGGACGGGTAGTACACCCCGTCGACCCAGACGACGTAATGGACGAGATCGTGAGGTCGAAACTCACTCCGTTCCCACATCACGAAAATGTTGTCGTCATCCTTTCGCGGATCTCGGAAGGGCGCTGGCTTGCCTCCGTCCCCGCCGGAGAAACGGCAGCCCTCCAGCACGGGCTTGGGCCAGCCGAAGTCGATCACACGTGCTGACAGCCAGCCTGTTCTGCCTTCTGCATCCTCGACGGCGTACCACACATCGTCGCAGACGCGCCCGCGATCCGAGACTGAGATCGGTGCCCCTACTGCGATCCGTCGCTCGCCGCCCTCACCGAGATCGCAGGTGGGACGACTGTAGAACGGAATGGCTGAATCCATCCCCGTGGTTGTGGCCATGAGGGGGGGTGAAATGACCGCTTGATCCATCAGCCCCCCTTGCGCGACCGCACCACGCACAAAAATCATCAAAAGTAGCGTAACAATCAGAAAAAAGACGATAGGTCGGATGTTCGATGAGCGAGCAAGCTTGGCAACCATGAGTTTCTCTCCCAAAGAAAGTCGACGCTGACGGTCAGCCCTTGACGACGCCTGACCACTTCTCCTTAATAAGCATAACAGACAACCGCGACAACATGTGTCGCGCTGCGTAGCGCTCTCATATGCGTTTAGAAACGGGATCTACCCGCTAGAATAAAGCATTGTTCGCGCTTTGTCAATAGGCAATCAACGATTAGGTAACTAATGGCGCGGCCTGATCGCCTTCAACGCAAAAAGCGGCCTTAGGGCCGCTTTTTGATCAACTGTCACACGGTACTTACGAGGGGGGTCGCAGATTGAGCCGTAGCGAGGTGCCACGCTGACTGTCGGATGGTTGCACTTCGACCTCTTCCTCGCCCCAGCGCTGCACCCCATCGCGATCGCCAATGACCCAACGGCGTCGAACGGTCCACTGCTCGTTCGAAGTGGGGGCAGCGGGCGACTTGGCCGAACGGCGACTTGGGGCAAGGCTGGACGTTGCAGCCGCGTCGTCCTGACGTTGCAGAACGCTGACCCCTATGCGTAGGGCCAACGCCGCCACACCAAGGGCCACGCTGCCAAGCGTCGCCTTTTGCCCCTGGCTCAGCACGGGCAGGGCGCCGCGTTTTGGCACGGGCACCAGCGCGGTACTGGCCGAGGTCAGCCGCGCGGTACAAGCGCCGCAGATGGCGGCGTTAACAGCGTTGATCGCGCCACAGCGTGGACAACTTTGACTCATGACGATTTAGCCTTCCCAGCTTCGCGGGACCCAAAATAGTCCGCATGTCCGCATCGGCAACTTGTGATACAATTGGCGGTCGAGGTGATAAGGATAGCATCTTTGATCCGCACACCCTTCATTGTAATGCAGAGTACAGTGCGGCGGCAAGTACGGGGTCGTGACAACGCATCAGCCGCGGTGTATGCATGTAACAGATTCTGTTGGCGTAAATCGCTACACGAAAGCGCCACCCCGTAACGCCAATTCGACGAGCCACTGCTGGTCAGTGAGGCCAGGTCGCCACCATAGGAGCAACCCCTTTGAAACAGGTAGCCAAAAACGTTTACTATCAGCCGACCTTTCGCGGCGTCAATCTCGGCGTGGTCGCCACCGACGAGGGGGTTGTACTCGTTGATGCCCCCATGCTGCCGATGGTGGCACGGGCTTGGCAGGAAGAGGTGGAGGATTTAGGGAAAATTGAGTTTATCCTCAATACCGACCACCTTCAAGAACATACGATGGGCAATTATTATTTGCCGGGGGATATCATCGCCCATCACGAGACGCGTGGGCGCATGCGCATGACCGACCGGGCCAAGGAAAGCTACATCAAATTCGTCATCGAGAACGATGAATCGGGCGCGGCGGAAGCGGTGGCCAATTATGAACTGCGCTACCCCAATATCGAGCTGTTCGACCATCTGACCATCCACATGGGCGGCTGCGAACTGAGCTTTTTGGCGTTGCCGGGCCATACCATGAACAATGTCGGTCTCTACCTGCCCGAGTCTAAGCTGCTCTTCTGTGGCGATACCGTGATGAACAACTATCGCCCCTATTTGGGATTGGCCACCTTTGACACGTGGTTGGAGACGTTACAAATGATCGATGAGATGGAGATCGAACTGCTGGTGCCAGGCCATGGCGAACCAGTGGGGAAAGCAGCAATCCAGCGGATGTCGCTTTATATCGCCGAGATGTATGAGAGCGTGGCGGATCTGATTGCCGAGGGGCGAACGCGGGACGAGGTGGTGTCACGTATGATGCCGCGTTTCGAAGATTGGCCGATCAACAGCCAACGGCGTGACGAGGAGCGCAATCTCTTCCGGCAGGGTATCCGCCAACTGTACGATACCATCACCGGGCGACGGTAGAGCGATCACCATGAACAAACTGCCCTTGGTGGCCCTGGTGGGCCGGCCCAACGTAGGAAAATCGACCCTTTTCAATCGCATCATCGGCGAACGACGGGCGATCATCCAAGATCAGCCCGGCACCACCCGAGATCGCAACTATGGCATCTCGACATGGAACGGCCGCGACTTCGCGATCGTCGACACCGGTGGGCTGCTGGTGCGGGATGAGGATCACTTCGCCTCGCGCATCCGCGAACAGGCGCAGGCGGCCATCGACGAGGCGGACGTGATCGTCTTTGTGGTCGATGGCCGCGAGGGCATCACCTCGGCGGACCGCGAGGTTGGCCAGTTGCTACGCCCCTCGCGAAAGCCGGTGCTGCTAGCGGTGAACAAAGCGGACAACGAAGAACGTCGCCTAAACGCGGTGGAGTTTTACGAGTTGGGCTACGAACCGCTGCCCGTGACGGCCCAACATGGCACGGGGGTGGGCGATCTGCTGGATGCGGTGGTCGAGGTGTTCCCCCGCGTGACGGCTGAGGACGAAGAGGACGAGAGCATTCATGTGGCAATTGTCGGTCGTCCCAACGTTGGCAAATCGAGCCTGCTGAACAAGCTCCTGCGTACCAACCGCGTCATGGTCAGTCCCATCGCGGGCACCACGCGGGACAGCATCGACACCACCCTTGAACAGAACGGTGAGCGCTATACGCTGATCGATACGGCGGGCATTCGCCGTCGGGGCAAGGTGGAGCAGGGCGTTGAATATGTCTCGGTTTTGGCCTCGATGCGGGCCATCGAACGCGCCGATGTGGCGTTGCTGCTGATCGATGCGACCGACGGCGTCACGGCACAGGATACGCACGTGGCGGGCTACATCCTCGACAGCTACAAGAGCGTTATCGTCATCGTCAACAAGTGGGATGCGATTGAGAAGGACAGCCACACGATGCACGAATACGAGGAACAGGTGCGGGCCGCACTCAACTTTTTACCCTACGTTCCGGTGCTTTTCATCTCGGCCCTCACCGGCCAACGGGTCAACAAGGTGCTACAGACCGTTCGCCTGGTTTACGAGGAGCGTTTCCGCCGCATCCCGACCGCCCATCTCAACCGACTGGTCAGCGAGCTGACGGCCAGACATGCGCCGCCCTCGCAGGGGGGGCGGCGGCTGCGTTTCCGCTTTGCCACCCAAGCCGAGGTCGATCCCCCAACCTTCGTCTTTTTCGTCAACAACGAAAAGCTGGTCCACTTTTCCTACGCCCGCTACATCGAGAATCAGATTCGGGACCAGTATGGCTTCATTGGCACCCCGCTGCGTCTGCGTTTCCGACGGGGAGAGCAGAACGAGGAGCGCTACCGTAACGCGAAGAGGTAAGTCTGCGGGCGTGGGAGCGTTTTCCGACCGTGAAATACGGCGACACTGTGCGGCTAGCGGGGCGCGACAGCCGGGGAAAGGGTTGGATAAGCTTCAACCCGTTCCGACAAAAACCATAAGCCCCATCACCGTGCCTATCCCACATAC
>JACKAZ010000017.1 GCA_020634795.1 Ardenticatenales bacterium
CCGGTCAGGTACGGTTCGTGGTGGTGCAGATCATGGACGACGAACCGTTCGCTCCCCACCGTCGTAATATTATAGCGTCCGTCGGCAATACGGCGGCTTTCGGTGATGCGTGCTGTCGTGCCTACGAGCCGTACCGCATCGGACATTTCAAGCGGCTCCTGTTCCGACCAGACCAGGCCGAAGGGTTGATCGCGCCGCAGACAGTAGTTGATCATCTTCCGGTAACGCATCTCGAAGATGTGCAGCGGCAACACCATGCCCGGAAAGAGCACAACGTCGAGCGGGAAGAGGGGTAACGGGTCTCGGCTGATCGACATGATCGGTCCAATCTTGCGGGATGGGCGGCTACTTTTCGCTAAATGATGGGACAAAAGAGGTGGGACGAGCGGCGCAGGTAGACAATTTCGCCGCTTCTTATTACACTAGTAGCATGAAACGAGAAGGTGACGTCCGCCCACGCGGGGCTGATGCGTCGATGACCGCCGAGTTAGGCGTGCTTCTCCGCACCCCTTGGCTCTGGGCGGCTGCCCTCATCTCGACGATCACCTTCTTCCTCTGGCGACTCACCGTGGTACTCGCCGCAACCCCTATCACCCCCACCGCAGCGCAGGGAGCCAGCCTTGGGTATCCCACGAACGACCTGGTGCCGACGGCCGTCGTCTTGGCCGATTTCAGCGCCTCGATCGACGGCCCATCCAGCGCGTTGTGGAGCATGAGCATTGCAGCGATAGTGATCGGCGCCTTGATCGTGCAACGGCGTTACCGCAATTATTAGCCACGATCCGCCGCGCGGCATGACCCCGGAACTAGCGGCACTGCCCTTGCTAGCTGACCCGTAGCTCGACTTTGCCGATACGAATCATATCCCCGCCGTCCAGCGGCACGGGCACGTTGGGGCGGATTTGCTGACCATTGAGCATCGTTCCGTTGCTGCTGCCCACATCCACCAGCCAGAAACGGCCATCACTCTCATGGTCGATCCGGGCATGTTTGGCCGACGCATAGCTATCGGACAGCGCGATATCATTGCTGTAATCACGGCCAATCGTGGTGATCGTGCCGAGGGGAAAGCCTTGCCCCACCGCATAGCCGCTATCCCCGGAGGCGACCACGACCAGCCGTGTCTTGGGGCGCTGCTGGCGTTGCGCGGCCAGCGCCATGTCGCCGCGCCGCAAATCTTGGTAAACGCCCCACGCCAACACCAACAAGAAGCCGTAGAGCAACACCAGCATCAGAATTCGGATGAGAAAGAGGGTGAGCGTCATCGCCGGCGCTTCTTCCACGGGTCGCTGCGGGTGGGCATGCGGAAGGTAACACAGGTCGCCGCGAAGCAGAGCTTGTCGCCATCCCGCAAAATGCACTCAGAGATCCGTTCGTTGTTGACACGGGTCCCATTCGCGCTGCTCTTGTCCGACAACACGTAATGGCTGCCGCGCCGCTTGATTTCGGCATGGTAGCGACTCACATCATCCCCCTCTAGGATCACATCATTGTCGATGCTGCGCCCCAACGTGAGGAAAGGTTGACTGAGCGCGACGGTGCGATCGGGCAGTTCCAGCCATGCGCTCGGCTCTGCTGTGTCGGCGGGGGCCACCGACAGCGGCTCCATCTGCTGCGTGAACTGTCGGGTCCGTCCGTTGTCGGAACGGTCGACCAGTTGGGCCGTCACCACCAGGTCCCCGCGCTTTAGCCCCTCGATCGGCATCAGCTCGATCTGGGGACGGCCCATCAGGGTGATACCGCGTCGTTGCCCCAAATCGACCAAATAATCGGCCAGATCGTCGATCAGCGCCTGTTGATAGGGCGCAAACTGAGCCGCATCTTCCGGTGAGAGCTGCACTTCGTAATAGTTGGGGCCGACCAGCTTGCCCGAAAAAACCGTGCGCTCATCCTCCATCTGTCGACTGAGATGCTTGGCAATATCCGACGGCTCCAGCCGCCCCCCAAAGAGCCGCATGACGGGACGCTCGACATAATCTTGAAAGAAGTGCTCTAGTCTTGAGAAGATTTTAGCCATTGTGGCCTTCCTGATTGTTACTGTGGGCATTATACGGGCGCAGGGCGCTGGCTGCAAAGTGGAACGGTAGCGGACAACGCAGAACCCTTCTCTTCGCTCCGGGCAAGCTCCGAACGCAGAACGCAAAACGGCCAAGGAATGGTGAATGGCGAATGGGAAGATGTCGCTCCTTATATCACCGTTCTGCCATCGAGCATCGGGGTGCATCGTACCTTCTTCCTTTTCCCCCAGCTCCCTCAGCTCCCTCAGCTCCCCAGCTCCCCAGCTCCCCCCAGCTCCCTCAGCTCCCTCAGCTACCCTCACACCCAGCTACCCCAGCTCCCCAGCTCCCCAGCTCCCCTCAGCTCCCCAGCTCCCCAGCTTCCCCCAGCTCCTCCTTCCGTGAAACCCGCTACTTTTGAACACGGCACACCCGTGCATCACAGCTCCCTCAGCTACCCCAGCTCCCCCAGCTCCCCCAGCTCCCCCAGCTCCCTCAGCTCCCTCAGCTACCCCAGCTACCCCAGCTCCCCCAGCTCCCCCAGCTCCCTCAGCTCCCCCAGCTCCCCCAGCTTCCCCAGCTCCTCCTTCCGTGAAACCGCGCTACTTTTGAACACGGCACACCTCGTGCATACACCCCCACCTCCGCCCCGATTGACCCCAGTTGCCCCTTTCGCTATACTACTGCGCGAAACAACGGAGATTGACGGTTGACGTGACGAGGGATGCCGAATGGTCCGACTGCCACACCCCAGCACTTTTCTTGCGCGGCGATGCCGTGCGAGGCTGGCGCATTGCGTTCCTCATTGGCCCGTCACAATACGGGCCATAGACCATGTAGCTTAACGGGGCGCTTTGTGCGTCCCGTTTTTGTTTTTCCAGATCAGCATCAATTCTAGGGTGAGGAAACAATGTCTCGTGTCTTGTTACTCAATGCTTCCTACGAACCGCTGAAGGTTCTGTCCGCGACACGCGCGGTGCAACTGATGGTGCGCGGCGTGGTGGAACCGGTCTCCGCTTCGGTGGCGGCCCGCTTCCGTTCGCCGACCGTGACGCTGTCGGTGCCAACGGTGGTGCGGCTGCAGCGGTACGTCAACGTGCCGCGCCGTAACGCCTCTTGGTCGAAGCGCGGGGTGCTGGAACGGGACGACTTCACCTGTATCTACTGCGGTATCCGCGCGGGCGAGCTGCGGGACGCGCTGCCGTTGCCGCGTAGCGCGATGACGATCGATCACTTGGTGCCACGCAGCCGTGGCGGGGCCAACTCGTGGGTCAACACGGCCTGCGCCTGCAAGGCCTGCAACCATCGCAAGGCCAACCGTACGCCCCATGAGGCGGGGATGCGACTGCGCTGGGAGCCTAAGATCCCGCGCGTTGGCTATGTCGTCATCAGTGGGGACGTGCCGGAAAGCTGGAAGCTCTATCTGGAGATATAGGGGAGCGGTGTGGAGGGCTGGCGGCCTGAATCGGCGCGCCAGCGACCCGCCCTGCTGAAACAAAAAGCTGTCGAGGAAAATGATGGACGCACGATTGAATCGACTTGGGATCGTCGGCCTGTTGTTGATGGGGGGCTGGCTGGCAATGACGACGGCGTCGTGGGCACAGCGGCCCGCGCCGGGCGCGTGGGTGCCGCAGATTGCGATTGTCTGGCCCCACGATGGGGCGGGCAACAGTGCCTCGGTGGCTGAGGCGACTTACGTCAACGTGAGCGTCTGGCCGACCAACGCGGTCCGTTGCGACAGCGAGGAAATCCCCCCGCTGACGTGGGCTTACGGCAACAGCAATGCGTTGGTAATGGCGGCGCAGGCCACGCGCCAGATGCGTGAGATTGATGGGGTGCGTTTCCCCACCCTCGAATACAACGACATCCCGGTGAACAGCGCCCTCGTCAATCGTTTCTACATTGCGTCGCCGGTCGGCCCTAATTCCAACGTCTGGGTCCACGCGGTCGATGCACGGACGATCCAGCCGGAGATCGTTGAGCCGTCAGGGGTGGTCAGTCCGGAGGGCATGGCGGGGCTTGTGGCGCCGATTCCGCGCATCAACGTGGTCTGGCCCCATGATGGTACGGGGAACTATCTGCCGGTCGAATCCGCGCCGTTCGTCAATGTGAGTGTGTTGATGCTGGACAATCTCGACCGGACGATGGATATCGAGTACATGCCGGAACTGTCGCTGCTGATCGCGGAGGGGAACGACCCGTTGCAGCTCAGCGAGATTGCGCCGGTTCCGGTCAATCGCAGTCTGGACGGCCTCGCCTATCGTACGTGGGAATTCAACGACGTGCCGGTCAAGGCTGGGATGCAGAGCCACTTGGTTGTCATGAGTCAGTTCGGCGCGATGTCGGTGCCCTGGACGCACGCGGCCGATGCCCGTACGTTGCTCCCCGCGCCGCTGCTGCCCCCGCCCTGCGTGGAATGACCGCGCCCTGCCGCGCTGGAAGGCGTGGGACGGTCGATGGCAAAGCAGCGCATCCTCGCGGCAAGGCGCGGAGGGGCCACGGACCACGGTGGAGCCAGCCCCTGTCAAGGGGGTTGCGCTCATGCTGAGCGCCTACTTGTTACCTCTGTCTAAGAACTTGCAAGATAAGACGGGCTGTTGTAGAATAGAGACGGTACGCGTCACAGAAGCTCTGGGGCGCGTCTCTTTTTGTCGCGTGGTGGGGCGCGAGAGCTGACTTTTGGCGCTCATGACTGAAATTTCCGGCTGTTGGCGCGTTGAGATGAAGTGGGGCGGTGCGCTGGCGTTTCCTCGACGGATCCCTATTCTTGATTTCCCCCATTCACTCCCTTCCCGCCCCGCCCCCACCACCGAATAGATCACCTACATAAGGCAAGACAACATGACAGTTACCTCACTCATTCCTCCGCATGGCGGTATCTTGGTCGACCTTCGTGTGCCGGACGACGAAGTGGCCGCACTCAAGGCCTATGCGGGAACCCTACCGAGCATCCAGATTTCGCGTCGCACCGAAAACGATCTGGAACTGCTGGCGGTGGGCGCTTTTTCGCCGCTCGACCGCTTTATGGGCCAAGCCGACTACCAACGTGTCATGGACGAGATGCGTTTGGTCGATGGCAGCCTGTTCCCGATTCCGATCACCCTGCCCGTCGAGCGCGGCGAAGCGATCGCACTGGGTCAGGATATCGCGCTACGGGATGCCAAGAACAACCTGCTGGCGGTGATGACCATCGAAGAAATCTACGAGTGGGATCTGGAAGAAGTCGCCACCAAGGTCTTCGGGACAACCGATCCACGCCACCCGCTCGTCTCTGAAATGCACCGCTGGGGGCCGGTGAATATCTCGGGGCCGCTCAAGGTGATTTCTCTGCCCCGACACTTCGATTTCCAAGGGCTGCGTCGCACCCCAGCAGAAGTCCGCGCCAAGCTTGACTCCTTCGGCCACGACAATGTGGTCGCCTTCCAGACGCGCAACCCGCTCCACCGTGTCCACGAAGAATTGACGAAGCGGGCCGCCGCCGAGGTGGATGGGGTGCTGTTGCTTCACCCCGTCGTGGGGCTGACCAAGCCGGGCGATGTGGACCACTTCACCCGCGTCCGCACCTACAAGGCGCTCGCCGACCGCTACTACGATTCCGACCGCATCCTACTTTCGCTGCTGCCGCTGGCGATGCGAATGGCTGGCCCGCGTGAAGCCCTGTGGCATGCGGTCATCCGCCGCAATTATGGGGCAAACCATCTGATCGTGGGACGCGATCACGCCAGCCCGGGCCGCGATTCGCAGGGCAATCCCTTCTACGGCCCTTACGATGCCCAATATTTGGTCCAGGACTATAGCGATGAGCTGGGGGTGAAGCCGGTAACTTTCAAAGAACTGGTCTACTTGACCGACGAAGAGCGGTACGAAGAACGGTCGAAGATTGGTGACGATGCTCGGACGGCCAGCATCTCTGGCACGCAGGTGCGCGAAGATTATCTGCGCAAAGGTAAGCCGTTACCGTCGTGGTTCACCCGTCCTGAAGTGGCCGCCATCTTGGCCGAAAGCTACCCCCCGCGCCACAAGCAGGGCGTTTGCATCTGGTTCACAGGGTTGAGTGGGGCGGGCAAATCGACCACCGCCGACGTATTGGCCAACCTGTTGCTGGAGCATGGCCGCCAGATCACCGTTTTGGACGGCGACGTGGTACGCACCCACCTGTCGAAAGGGCTGGGGTTCAGCAAGGAAGATCGGGACGTCAACATCCGGCGCATCGGCTATGTGGCGGGTGAACTGGTACGCCACGGGGGAACCGTGATCTGCGCCGCGGTCAGCCCCTATCGGGCCACGCGCAACGACGTACGCAACATGGTCGGGCCGGAGAACTTCGTTGAGGTCTTCGTCGATACGCCGCTGGAAATCTGCGAGGATCGGGATGTGAAGGGACTTTATGCTGCGGCACGACGGGGGGACATCACCGGCTTCACCGGTATTGACGATCCCTACGAGCGGCCGGAATATGCCGAGATGACGCTCGACACGGTGGTGCAAACGCCGGAAAGCAATGCCTTTCTGATCATCGACTACCTGATCGACGAGGGTTTCATCCGCAGTGAGGATGAGGTTGACGACGGATTGGAGAGCGTCGCGGCAAACGGTCGCCTCACCGAACCGGCGCTGGCCTAGTCGGGCGGGATAACGCATTATAAGGCGGGGGGATTCCGTTGTGGATTCGCCCGCCTTTTCTTTTGCTCCTGTTCAAAATGGGTTAGGATCAGCGATGGTGTGGGCCATGGAGGATGCGGAGATGTTGGGAATCGTCTCGCCGTTCGGCCATTGGGAATCGAGAATCGAGGCACATTGCCATTTCAATGATTGGCAATGTACCCACCCATACACCCGCACACCCCCACCTTCGCTTCACGCTCGAACGCTTGAACGCTAACCATGCTATTTCCCCCCGATCTGCTGCTCAACGCCTACGTGCAGGGCTATTTCCCGATGGCCTTTCCCGATGGCGAGCATTACTGGTACGACCCCAATCCCCGTGCGATCATGCCGCTCGACGCCCGTTTTCACGTGACGCATCGCTTAGCACGTACGGTGCGTCAGCAGCGCTTCGACATCGTCATCAACCGCGATTTCGCCGCCGTGGTGGGCCATTGCGCCGACCGCGACGAAACGTGGATCAGCGACGAGATTGCAGCGGCATTCCGCGAATTGCATCGCTTGGGCTATGCCCATTCCATCGAAGCATGGCGCGGTGGGGCGCTGGTGGGGGGCCTCTACGGCATGGCATTGGGGGGATTCTTCGCGGGCGAAAGCATGTTCAGTGCGGAACGGGACGCCAGCAAGGTGGTCTTGGTCGAACTGGTGCGCCATCTGCGGCGGCAGCAGTTCACCCTCTTCGATGTGCAGTTTCTTACGGCTCACTTGGCGCAATTCGGGGCCTACGAGATTCCCCGTAGCGAATACAAACGCCGTCTGCGGCGGGCGATTCAGCAGACGCGCTGGTTTGTCTAGCGCCCCAGTCGCCGTCGCCGTGGATCGTTGCCCCGTTCCCATGGCATCGTGCGACGGTGCGCTTGCCAGAAAAGCGTCTTGAATCAGTTTAGGCGCACGGTGGGGTAAGCTCGGTCGCTGCGGGCCGCCGCGCCCGATCAAAGATGGCCCCCCCGTGGCCCTGCCGCGTTAAGGCGTTGCCCCACGACGCAAGGTGCAGCGCCCTACGCTTGGCTGGCCTCGATGATCCCCATCGCCTCTTCCACGCTGTCTGCCACGTCGTAGAGGCGATGGACATCCGCGGCAAAGCCACGCATTTCCAGTTGCTCGAAGAAGGTGACCAGCGGTTGCCAGTAGCCATCCACGTCCAGCAGCACCAGCGGCCGGTCGAGGTAGCCCAACTGCCGCGCCACGATGATTTCGCTGACCTCTTCCAACGTGCCGAAGCCGCCGGGCAGTGCAATGAAGGCGTCGGCGTTCTCTTCCATGATCGCTTTGCGCTGGCGCATGTTCTCGGTGAAAAGTAGCTCGTCACATTCCTCGTAGGTGACTTCTAACTCGTGTAAGGCATGAGGGATCACCCCAAAGACCCGACCGCCCCCGTCGTGCACCGCCCGCGCCACCTCGCCCATCAGCCCGACGGTGCCCGCGCCGAAAACCAGGCGCCAACCGCGCTCGGCCATCGCTTGGCCCAGTGCCCGCGCCATATCAAAGTAGCTCCGAGCAATTCGATCGCTCGAAGAACAGTAGACGGCCACGCTGAAAGGTCGGATCATGTTAACGCAGAACGCAGAACGCAGAACGAAGAATGACAAATCGGGTGATAGGGGGAACCGTCATGAGGCGCTGCCCTTTGACCATGCACCATGCACCATGCACCACGCACCAAACGTCTGAACTCCACCCATGCAGGTTGCACGGGCGGCAAATTTCCGCCCCTCCAAACTCACCATCCGCAAATCGCCGCTTCGCGCAGGTGGCGCTTGATCTCGCCGATGAAGTCGGGGTTGTCGTTGAAGAGGGAGATGGCGAGCGCCGCATCGGCCCCGCCGAAGGTGAAGACATCGGCAAAGTCATGGACGTTGCCCGCGCCGCCCGCCGCGATGACCGGCACCGAGACCGCATCGGCCACGGCGCGGGTCAGGCCGATGTCGTAGCCTTGTTGGGTTCCGCGCCCTTCCAACGAGGTGATGAGCAGTTCGCCCGCGCCGCGCGACTCGGCCTCGCGCGCCCAGGTCGCCGCTTCAAGGCCCGTCGGCTTTTGGCGATGCGCGACAAAGGGTTGCCAACCGCGCTGATCGTCGTAGCGGCGGGCGCTGACCGAGACGATGATGCGCTCACTGCCAAAGCGCGTCGCCGCCTCGTTGATCAGCGACGGCTGGGCGATGGCGGCACTGTTGACCGCCACCTTGTCCGCGCCGAGCGCCAGAATCTCCGCCACCTCGTCGAGCGATGTCAGCCCACCGCCCACAATGAAGGGGATGTCGATCGTGGCGGCAATCGCTTTCACCAGCGCCTTGCGCTGCACCAGGCCCTCATCCGCCAGCGATGCATCGAAAAGCATCAGTTCGTCGGCCCCCGCGTGCTGGTAGCGGGCCACCTGATCCAGCGGGTCACGGTCGAGCGGCCGATCTTCCGCGCCGAAACGTGGCACGAGCTGGCCGTCGGCGATCACGATGCAGGGTATGATTCGTTTGGCGTCCATGTCTGTGGTGTGTTGTGTGTTTGGGTGGTTAAGGTAGAGGGGGATAGGGTTTTTATCGTGGGTTGTCATTGTGGGTGCAAAGTGCAAAGTGCAAAGTGCAAAGTGCAAAGCCTACGGTAAACCGAACTAACGACCCCTTACCGTGCGGCTGCATCGTGGGGCAACCGGTCGGCCACCATATCTTGCGCTGCTTGTAGCGATGCGTCAAGTCGGGTCGGGTCGAGCAGCGTGCCGACGACGCCGTAGGGCTGCAGCCAGCGTAGTTGCAGAAGTTGATCGACCCGTTCTGCGCCGATCTCCGCGATGATCGACATCTCTGTCTGTTGGGCAAAGGCGCCCAGCCGCCCGAGGCGGCGCACCCACGCATCCCCCTCATCCCGATAGAGCAGCCAGGTCACGCCCAGCGCCTGCCACGCGGTGGCCAGGGCCACCGCATGCTCCGCGCTTTGCTCCGCCACGCGAATCGCAAGGCGTTCCGCGCCGTGGGCGGCGACAAGCACGCGGCGTTCGGCCTCGCCCAGCGCGGCATCGACCACGACTCGTGCCGCGCCGCTGGCCAACGCGCTCCCCACGTCGTCGGACGTGGCAAGGGCCGCGTCCACTTGCACCGCCATCCCCCGCGCCGTCAGCGCCGCCAGTGCCCGCTGCCACCTCGTGGCCGGCAGCTCGTGGGCGGCAAGGTGAAGCCAAGCGATCCCTTGTTCCGCCCAACGTGAAGCCATGTCGGCCAACGCCTCAGCATCGTCATCTGCCACGCCCAGCGCAACGGTGGGGATCAAAAGAAAGGGATCGATGGGTTGGTTAATGGGTCGTTTCATGGGAGTTTGATGCGTTTGTAGGGGCGGAGTTCAGACGTTTGGTGCATGGTGCATGGTGCATGGTCAAAGGGCAGAGCTATGACGCTTCCCCCTATCACCCCATTGGCCATTCGCCGTTCTGCGTTCTGCGTTCTGCGTTCTACGTTAACTGCGGCTCACCGCTCCACGAGAAGGAAGGCGATGGCCGCGCCAACGAGTGCGATGACGCCCCAGAGGCGGGCGCGCTGCTTGGCGCTCTCGTCGTACGGTTTGTGCGGCATGAAGACGAAAGGGAAGCGGGAGAGCGCATGGAACTGCTTCGGCAGCAAGAGGCCCAATAAGCCCAAGATGACCAGCAGCAGCAGCAGGAAGAGGGTGAAGGAATCATTGGGAATCATCGGCAAGCTCCACGATAAGGCCCTCATCCACGATCTCGAAGCCCAACTTGGCGTAGATGGTGGCTGCGGGTAGGTTGTCCTGACGGTAAAAAAGGTGGGGGATCTGGCCCCAGTCCACGAGTCGTCGACATAGGAAGGCAGTGACCTCTCTGCCATAGCCCTGGTTGCGCCAAGCGGGGCTGGTCGCCACCGAGCCGATCACGGCGATGCGTCGCCCATCGGCGATGCTCTGCGCGGTCGCCACGGGGATTCCGGCGCGGTTCGTGGCCAGCACCACGCGCCGGCCCGGGTTGCGCAAGGCGTTGCGCAGCGCCCTGCGCCGCTCGTCGCGGTTGAGCCGCGACCATTGGTCGTCGGCGGCCATGTGGATCTCGGTGAGCGCGTCGATGTCGTCCCACGTCGCCTCGCGGCAATGCTGAATCGGCGACTGGCGCTGGTAGGCGGTGAAACGATCGATGTTGAGCTGGTTGACGAAGCTTTCTTCGGTGCGGATGACGCGCAAACGGCATAAGGCCGCCAAGACGGGCCGTGTCTCCGCCGTCATGCCAGAGACGAATTGGATGGCGGGCTGCCATGCGTCGATCTGCGCCGCGATCCGAGGGATGAGCCGCTCATCTTCGTAATCCCAAGACATGCTGATGCCGTAGCGCATCAGATAGCCGACGAGTCGCCCGTCCGCAAACCATCCCCAAAAGTTCAGCCGTTCGGGGCTTTTCCAACCCAACTCATCCAGGTCGGCCTCAGCAAAGATATGGGCGTGGGGCTTTCGTCGCCAATAGCTCCGGAGCGCCGCTTCATCATCGGCGCTCAACGCCCGTGCGTCGAGTGACATTAAGATAAAGCCTCCCGAAGCTGCCCGATTGCTCGTGCCGTATCGCGCTGAAGTTTTTGCCACGCCGAAAGCTGCGTGATCGGGCCTTCAATGTCAAGGGTTTCTAGTAATTGACGACGAATGGCCCCCATGGTCGACTTGTTGAGCGTTTTTGGCCGTCCGCGCCGTCGTTCGTTAGCCCGCGCTATTGTTTCTTCAAAGATCTGCTTGGGACGTGCCAAAGATTCAACCGCAGACACTTTAGGAAGCAGAAGATCAACTTTTCCGTTGGGGTTTTTGACAGCGAACCGTATCTTTTCTTCATCAAGCAGTAGCCAAGCTTCGGTTGCTTGAATCGGCACTATGGCGACAGCCTGAGGTAGGTGCAGGGAAGCCTCGTGCACCGCTGCCTCGATTTCGCGATAGCGTGAGCTTGCATCCGCATCGTCTGCGTCGCGGTGGATGAAAAGTAGATTAATCTGATCGTGAATTTGGCCAGTCGCCACGGCATCCTGCAGTTTTCCAGCAATTGAGCGACCTGAGCTTTCTGGTAATCTTCCACTGCTAAAAAGGGCGCTGAAATTCACGACGTTGCCGCTTGCGAGGTCTGCTCCGGACAGGACACAAAGCGTTTCGAGCGGTGTGACCAAGCCGTGGTCGGCGGCACCTTCGGCAATGAGTACAAAGGATACCGAAAGCTCTTTGCTCATGATCCTCGGCTCTGTACCAACGCTGTTGTCAGCCTTTCTAGCCGCAACTGAAACGGCGTCCCACTGGGATTGACGAGATAATTCTCTAAAACTGCCAAGCTCTCTGCGGTATGTCCATTGTGCTTTGCCCGCCACGTATTGGTCAGCGGCCGGAGTTCCAGCGCGCGTGCGATGGTATTATTGGCCTGCCGCACCGCAGGCGTACGGGCGACGAGAATATCGTCTTCGTACATCAATTGCACCAAATGGGGGGAATGAGTGGCGATGATCACTTGACGCAAAGGGTTCTCGGGGCTAGGGGGTTGCTTAGGGTCTACCGCAATATCCTGCAGCAAATCCACCATAGCGGGCAGCGTGGCGGGATGGATGCCGTTTTCCGGCTCCTCCATGCAAATCAGGGGGGGCGCCTGAGGGGTGGCACTCAGAATGGCCAATGCCAAGAAGCGCAAGGTTCCATCGGAGAGCGAATGGGCCGATACGGTCAGACCTGATTGTTCAGTGGCGCGGATCGAGAGCAACTGCCGCACCTCATCGACATCGACAGATAGCTCTCTGATCGGCATTAATTTAGCCAGCCGTGCCGCAATTTCTTTGTAGAAAGTTGATTCGTCTTCTGCATAGCTGGTGGCGATGCGATGGAGGGTAGCGGGCAGGTGCGCGCCTCGATCGGAGATGGTCACAACTTGCGTCGTAGCGGTGAAGGGGTCAGGTTGGCGCATCGCGCTCGGCTCAAGCGCCAGAAATCGCCAATTCTGCATCTCTCGCTTCGCGGCCAGCACGGTCGGCGTCGAAGCTTCGTTCAACGTGCCAATCATGGTGCGCGGCGCATGAGTGGCGGCCACCTTGCGTGCGGGGCCTCGACTGCCGCCATCGCCATGAATGCTGATCGCAACACTCCCGTCGTCCAACGTGTTCGACGAAATGTAGGCAGTCCCACTCCGGTTGTTTTGGATGATCCGATCGCGGAACTCGGCCGCATTCATATCAAAATGGAGATGTTTATGAGCATCACCTTTATTGATGTGAACGAGCGACTCGCGCTGCAGGCGTAGTCGACCTAGCTCGCCGCGCTGGCTGGCTTCCTCGTAGGCAAGCGCCAACTCATAGCGGAGAAAGGTAGATGTCGCTTTCGCTGTTCGTCCAAAATCGTCGGTCACCTCTTGACCAACGATCATCTCCACCGAGAACGTCATCTGATTGGCATAGTGATGGCCATCATTCCAGAAGAGATCGCGCGGGTCGAAGCTGTTGGGGTCGGTGCCGCGCACACGTTTTACGGCCTCGGTGAAGGGGAATTCGGCCAGCAACGACAGGAAGCGAAGCGCATCAAAGATGTTGGATTTGCCCACGCCGTTCGGCCCGGCAATGCAAGTAAACGGGCCAAAATCGACCTTGAAGTCGAGTAAGTTTTTGAAGCCATCCGCCTCAAGCCGAGTCAGCATAATGCCCCCCTTCTACAAATTGTGCCACGCCGCCTCATCATTGGCGCTCAGCGCCCGTGCGATGAATGACATTGTCCTTTACTTCGGCAACACGATGGTGGGCGGCGGCTCGTCCTTGCCGCGCTGCGGCGTTTGGCCCGGAATCAACACCCCGCTTGACGCTGCGCTCTTCTGAGGCTCAACGTCGTCGCGCGTGGACGCTGCGGGCGTGTCACTCGATGGCGTGGCCCGTACTTTGTCGGCCAAGCCATAGAGCATATCAATCAGGCGCGGATCGGACTGTTGCTGATCCTCCAACTGCAGCGCCAACGACTCAATCGTGCGAATGATCGACGGGGCGCCGTGCGCCCCGACCGCCGATTCCAGCAGCACGTCGCGTTCTGGTCCGCTGGGGGTGCGAAGAAGCTGGTTGACGAGGCGCAACTCGGGCTCCATCCGAGATTCGAGTGCGCCCATCGCCAGTTGATACAATTGGTTGAGCACCGTCACCACATCTTCGCGCTTTTCCTGTTCGGCTCGCTCGATGTTGGCCGACAAAACGTAGAAGAAGGCGGGATCGATCTCCTCCGCCCGTTCCTCGATCAGGGCCGCCGGATCGTCGCTTTCCAGCAGTGCTTGGAAGAGGCGCGAGGCCGCTTGCATCGACCGCTTGGCCTCTTCATCCATCGCGTCGATAAGCGAGACCATCCGCTTGCGCAACGCGAGCAATTCCTCTTTCTCGTCCGGCCCCCCCTTGTCGGCCCGCGCCGTCAGGTGGACGAAGAACTGGTAGTCGAGATAGGGGCGGTTGGCGGCGACCCATGCCTCGAACTGCTCGTCGTCCGCCTCTAACAGGAGGTCGATCAACTCGTCGTACTGTTCCTCCGCCGACCGTTGGGGCGGCGTTGCCGCCTCGATGTGCAACGTGTCGCGGATCGCATCGCGAATCACGGCGAAGCGCTTGGCGCTTTCTTCGTCGCCCTCGGCCTCGGATTGCGCGGCCAATGCACTGACCAGCATCGCAAAGTCACTGTCGATGGTCGCGCCATGCTCCTTGAGCGAGGCGCTGAGTTTATCGGGGCTGTCGACCAAGCCGGCCAACTGAATGATGAGGTTGAGACTGGCCTGCTGCGCCCGCACTTCCTCGATGTCCACCCCTTCGGCCTCCAAGATTTTCTCGATGAGGGCATTGAAGCTCATGACGCGGGTCGGCGTGATGAGGTACGCCTTGCGCTGTTCTGGCGCTGTGTGGTTTAGTACCAGATTGGCCAGCCGCCCGATCTCGCGCTCTTCCTGCGCCATGGTCATCTGCATCTCGTTGGGCAGGTAAGCGAGGAACAGCGGTTTCTCCGGATCGTGGTAGACGAGTGGCACGGCCATCGGCCCCTTGACCCCACAATGGGGGCAATCCAGCACGTTCAAGCGGCCGCGCAGCAGGCGGTCGCGCAAGGTTGGATCTTCCCCCACGTCGATCACTTGCTGCACGTTGATCGTGACCGGTTGTTGGCAGTTGGGGCAGGCGACAGAAAGGCGTTGGGTCGGATAAGACATGGGACTATTCTTTCAAAATACTCGCTGGTTTTGTGAGAGGGCTAGGGTCACAAAGTATAGCACCTTTGCCGGATCGGGCTAGGCAAAATCAGGAGGCTCTGGTGTTACTAAGCAATACAACGCCATCCCTCCCTAAACGCAGTACAGGCCGAACGGCGCCGCTCTGCCCCTCTCCGCTGCGCGGAAAATCAGGCGAGAGGGGACGAAGGACGGGGCCATTTTGCTTAACGATTCACAACCCCAAACCATCTCTTGACGCTGACCACAAAATCCAACCGTATCAGTTGGCACCGAACTGATCGTCCACGAATCTCACCCCCTTGACAACGCCGCAAAACGCCGCTATCATATCGTAGTCAATCAACTACGAATCACATGGCGGGCGTGCAATGGAACTACTGAGGAATCGGTCGCTGCTGGTCATTGGGGTCGCCGAGTCGATCAGCAATGTGGGCAACTGGCTCACGATGATGGCGCTTTTTGCGCTGCTCATCTTCCGCGGCGAAGGGGGGGTTGCCGCTTCGAGCGGCATCATGTTGGCCGGGCTGGGGCCGATGTTGATCGCCAGCCCCGTGGCGGGCTGGCTGAGTGATCGGTACGACCGCAAATGGCTGATGATCGCCAGTCAGTTTCTCTCCGCGCTGCCTGTCTTGGGACTGCTGTTCTTTCAAGAAGACGTAGCCGTCTATCTACTCGTCGCGCTGCAGTCGCTCTTCTTCACCCTGATGATGCCCGCCCGTCAAGCGGCGGTGCCGAGCTTGGTGGCGGCGGAGCAACTGACCCGCGCCAACGCTTTTCTGCAGCAGCTTTCCAGCTTCATCAAGGTCGGCGCACCGATGACCGGCGGTGCGCTTGTGGCGCTAGTCGGCCCCACACAGGCGCTGCTCTTGGATCTGCTGACCTTTTTCATCGCGACGGGCATTTTGCTGATGCTGCCCCCTTTGCCCGTGCCGAACGAGCAAGATACGGAGACACAGCCGTCGAACAGCAAAACCAAGAGTGCCTCCCTAACCATCTGGCCGGTGATCCGCAACTCGACCGAGCTGAAGCTGCTCTTCGTCTCGATGTTCCTCGGTATTGTCGTCGTGATGGGTTTCGATGTACTTGGCTCCGTCTATATCCGCGACGTCCTGCTCGCTGACGAACGCTTCTTCGGGCTGATGGTAGGCTTGGTCGGTGCTGGCTCGCTTCTGTCCGCCTTTTGGCTGATGGCGCGTGGCTCGCGCCACATGTGGCGGGATGTTTGGGTGGGGATGGGCTTGTTGAGCGCCATCCCGCTGCTGCTGGCAGTCGGCACGGTGACGACCACCGAGGTCGGGCGGGGGTTGGCGGTCGTGGCCAGCTTCATCGGGGGCGTGGGCAACGGGTTGCTGGTCGTGCAGGTCGCCACCCTACTGCAGCATCTTTCGCCCCCCGCCATGTTGGGACGGCTGGGTGGCATCTTCCAGTCGACGATTGTCGCGGGCCAACTGATCACTATCCTTAGCACACCGCTACTTGTGCCACACTGGCTTTCCATCACTGCCTATTTTGCCGCCTCGACCTGCTTGATGTGGGGGGTGATCCTCCTCATCATCTGGTTCCGACGGGAGCAGCGGCGTGGCCAGCGCATGAGTTTCGGGGCGAGATGACGGTGGGTCGGGCGAAGCCGTCCGGCAGGCAAAGCGAGCGGCTACGCCCGTACGATCGCGGCCCAAGGCAAGCCCACCTTTTAGCGCACCACTGATGGTGCAGGAGGCACCATGACAGACCCCATAACTCACGGCTGGCAGGTCGGTCGGTCGATCGTCCTAGAGCTACAGTTCGTTCTTTTCTGGGGGATTCTCTCTGAGCAGCGTCGCTTCAGCAGCGCCGCAGTCCAACGGCTCATCGCCGATATACCCGCAGCGTGGATCAAGGAATTGACCACGCTGCTTGGTGCGGAGTCAACCAATGAACTCCCGCTGGATTACATGGCGTGGATTGCGCAGACCCTGTTCGAAGATGACTACAGTGCCGGGACCTTGCCCATCCGCGAGCTCACGTTGGCGCAAGGGGTCGAGTTGTTGGCGGAGCGGTTGCCAGCGGGGGAGCGGTCAGTGGCTGGCAGCTTGGCGGAACGGTGGCAGGAAAACGGAAGCCATCTGATCCGCAGTGCGCTGCGCCGTGCGGCGTACGACGCCACGGCACCCGACTGGTTGGATCGGCGGCTGCGCCTCGGTTTCCGGCAGATGATTCCGCTACTGCGTAACGGGGAGCACCATAGCCGTTTCTGGCATTGGCTGGATCGTTTCTATTATGATCGGTACCGCGAATGGCGAGTGAGCCAGACCGAAAATATGGCGGCGCAGGAACAACAAGGCATCGCGGCGCTTGGGGGGCGCTCGGGTAGCGGTGTGCCGCGCCTCGACTGGCTGCCGCCGATCAATGCGCTGCGCCATCGGGCGAATCTGGCCGCCACGGTGGCGACGGGGGAGTGGTCACTGGTCTTCTGGGCGCAGCCGCTGGAACTGGCCGACAGCGTCACCATTCTGCCCCATCAGCTTGTGGTGGCCTTCGGCGACCCAAGCGAGAGTTTGGCGCGATTCGTAGCGTTTAGCGAGAATGTCGCGCAACGTCTTAAAGCGCTCTCCGACCCGACCCGACTCTTCATCCTGCGGTTGATCCGTAGATTCAGCATGGATAACACGGAGATGGCCGATGTGCTGGAAATCGCGCGACCGACGGTGAGCGTTCATGCCAAGGTGCTGCGGGAAGCGGGGTTAATCCACACCAAGCAGATCGGTCGCCAAGCCCAACACGAGATCGATGCCGCCGCGATCCGCAAATTGGTAGACGACCTGCTGGTGCTGCTCGATCTGCCGGAGGGGGAATAGCGATCCGTATCAAGCGTAGAATCGAAATCATCTTTTCTAGCGCATGGCGTGGTAAGGACGATTGCGGCAGCGTTGAACCCTGTGGAATCGAACGACAGCGTCAGCGCCGTGTTGGTGCTTGAGGCGGGCGTCCACAAGGGGCGCCCCTACCGCTTCGCGCCGTCTCTTTGCCATTACTCTGTTTTCGCAGGGCCGATGATTGTAGGGGCGGGCCGAGTGCCCGCCCGCCTCGCCTACTTGTCGGTGGCTTGGTGCGCTCCTTCGTCAACGCCGGGGTCGCCCGTAACGCCGTAGGGCCGCACGCAGCGTTGACATCGAACGACAGCGAACGACAGCGTCAGCGCCGCGTAGTGCTTGAGGCGGGCCCCCACAAGAGGTGCCCCGACCGCTTCGCGCAGTTTCGATGTTTTTCGTTGTTGAGGGCAATGGCCGCCCGCTGCCGCACCCAGCGCCCCGCCACGCCCGCCCCATGGCTACTCCATCGCCATGCTCAGTTGACCGTTGCCGTTCGACGTGGCGTGGGCGCTGTCGGGCCATGCGATTTCGTTGCCCCAGCGGAAGCCACCGATGATCTTTTTGCCCGCCGTCAAGCCGTCCAATGGATAGCCGCTGTGGTAGCGGCTGACCGATGAGACGAGCTTCATCTGTAGGTCGTGGCTACTGCGGTCGTTGCCGTCCAGCGACACCTTGTCGCCCTCGTTGACCAAGAAGGCCGCCACCAGTGGCCCGCTCGCCTTGTCCAAATTCATGCCGCGTACCCCTTTGCCGTAGCGACCCTGACGGGGGAAATCACTGAGCGCGGCCCGCTTGTGCATCCCCGCCGCGCTGACCAGCAGCAGGTGGCTGCCTTGCCGCGCCAAGCCCGCCCCAACGATCAGATCCTTCCCCCCTTGCAACTTCATGCCCCAGACGCCCTGCACGCCAATGCCGGTCGCGCGGACCTCGCTTTCCGCGAATTGGATCGCTTGCCCTTCGGCGCTGACCAGCACCAGATTATCGCCGCCCAAGCTCAGCCCGGCCCAAAGTAGCGCGTCGCTCTCATCGACGTTGACCAGCGTCGTGCCGCTGTGCAGATTCTTCGCCTCGGCAGCGCTGACCCGCACCACCCGCCCCTGCTGCGTGACCGCGATCAGGAAGCCCTCGGCCAGCGTTGCCTCGTCCGTTGGCAGGTCCAGCAGCGCCGCGACCTCGTCCGCTTTGCGATCCCAGCCACTCAGCAGTTGGGCCAACAGCTCCCCATTGCTGCGCCCCGTCTTTTCTGGCAATTGATGGACCGGCAAGCGCCACGCACGGCCCCGCTGGTTGATGACCAGCAGCTCGTGACGGTTGTTCATCGTTTCGATCTGGCGGTAGCTGTTGCCGGTGCGCGGCTTGCGTGCCACATTCATGATCCGCTGGATTTCGCCCTTTGTCGACAGGGTGACCAGCACTTCACCATCCGGAATCAACTGATCGGCTTGCATCACCGAGCCGGTATATTCCGCATCGGTGATGATCAGGGTGCGGCGCGGGTCGTTGTACCGCTCGCTCAACCCTTTCAACTCGTCGCGGATCACGCCCAGCACCTTGCCCGGATTGGCCAGCAAATCTTCAAGATACTTGATCTCTTTGCGGACCGCTTTGTAATCTTCCTCAATCTTCTTCCGTTCCAAGGCGGCCAGTCGCGCCAAGCGCATATCCAACACCGCTTGGGCCTGCCGTTCGCTCATCTTGAACTTGCTCATCAAATTGTTGCGGGCGGTATCGACCCGTTGCGAACGGCGGATCGTCTCGATCACTTCGTCCAAGTTGTCGAGGGCGATGCGCAGCCCCGCCAAGATGTGCTCGCGGTCACGGGCGCGGGCCAAGTCGTATTCCGAGCGGCGACGAATGACCTCGATGCGATGCTCGATGAAATGTTGCAGCGCCCGCTTCAGCGAGAGGGTGCGCGGCTGTCCGTCGACCAGCGCCAGCATGATGACGCCAAAGGTCTGGCGTAGGGGGGTATATTTGAAGAGCTTGCCCAGTACGTCGGTCGGGTCGACGTTGCGGGTCAGCTCGATCACGATCCGCATCCCGCGCCGATCCGACTCGTCCCGCAGGTCGGTGATCCCGTCAACCTTGCCGTCCCGCGCCAACTCCGCAATTTTCTCGATCAGGTTGGATTTGTTGGTCTGGTAGGGCAGTTCGGTCACCACGATCCGGCTGCGATTGCGGCTCATATCTTCGACATGGCTCTTGGCCTGCATCACGATGCGGCCACGCCCTTGGGCGTAGGCGTTCAGAATCGTGTCGGTCTGGTCGTGCTTGTGATCGTCCCGATAGCGGTAGATCAGCCCTCCGGTGGGGAAATCCGGCCCCTTCACAAATTTCATCAAATCTTCGACCGTCACATCCTCCAATTTGTCCCAATTGACGAGCATATGGTCCAGCGCCCGGCAGATCTCGGCGATGTTGTGGGGCGGAATCTTGGTGCTCATGCCGACCGCGATGCCGTCGGCCCCGTTGACGAGCAGGTTCGGCAGCATGGCGGGCAGCACGTCCGGTTCGCGCAGGGTGCCGTCGAAGTTGGCGCTGAAATCGACCGTGTCCTTGCCGATATCTTCCAGTAGTTCAAGCGCGGCCTCGGTCAGGCGGGCCTCGGTGTAGCGCATGGCGGCGGCGCTGTCCCCGTCGACGGAGCCGAAGTTGCCCTGCCCATCGACCAGCGGGTAGCGCATCGAGAAGTCCTGCGCCATCCGAACCATCGCATCGTAGACCGCCCCGTCGCCGTGGGGGTGATATTTGCCCAGCACCTCCCCCACGATGCGGGCGCTCTTCTTGAAGGGTCGGTCGGGGCGCAGCCCCATGTCGTACATCGCGTAGAGGATGCGCCGATGGACCGGCTTCAGGCCGTCCCGCACGTCGGGCAAAGCGCGGCTCACGATCACGCTCATCGCGTAATCGAGGTAGGCCTCCTGCAACTCTTGGTCGATATCGATCTGTTGGACAATGCCAATTTCAGCCATGATCTGTTGCCTTAATCAGTCGCGGCGGGCGGGTATGGGGGCCAGCCTGCCGCGAATTAGTTCTGTGTTGCGTGTTTAGACCCATTCTCATAGACAATTGTGGATGTGGAATGGACGGTGTAACCGTGGGGCGGGGATTAAAATCCCCGCTGGAGGGCCTGTCGGCCAAGGGGCCTGCCTGCGCAGGCCCCTTCTTGGCTGTTACCCTTGATCTTCGTTGCACAAGCAACCATCCGATTTGGTATTAGACCATAATCGTTGTGGTCGTGCGTCCCTAGGCCGCCCGTCTATCCCCGCAGGGCTGCCGGGCCTCTCCTCTGATGGGCGGCTCGTCCGAAACAAATGTTAGAGAGTCTTATTCTAACGCAGAGGCGCGACTAGAACAAGTGTTTGGGTATGGCGTGGACGGTGAAAGGTGCAAAGTGCCAATGGGTCAGCTCGCTTTGAGCGATCTCTGCAGGCGTGTTGTGTGTTTTGGTCGGATCATGGTGGGGGTGGTTTGGGTCAGTCTCTGCTGCGCAGGGCGATTTAGCGTATAGCGCCTAGACCGATTCTCGATTCTCCAAGCACTAGCGCGGTGTGGCGGACGGCGCTTCCCTCTCGGGCCGAATCCCAACAAAGATCGGCAGTGACCGGCCCGGCAGCTCGCTGTGTTCGTAGCTATGGTGGCTGGCGCGAAAGCCGACCGCTTCGAGCAGACGAAGCCACGTTTCGCGGCGGAAGAGGCCGGAGATATGTCGATCATGAACGGTCTGCACGCGGTCGCCCTCGCGCAACAGATAGCAATAATCCGTGACGATGGTGACGCCCTCTGCCTCGGCCATCCACTCCCACGCCAAGTAGCGCAGCGCCCGTCCGTCGCCATCGTGGCCGCCGTGGCTGGTCGATGGCTGCCACGTGTCGCGCAGATCATCGGGGGCGATCAGCAGCACGCCGCCCGGACGACAGTGGAGGAAGGCGCTCTCCATCGCTTGGCGCAACATGGTCTCGTCCGTCATGTAGCTGATCGCATCGTGGATGAAGACGGCATCGAACTGCTGGCCCAGCCGCACGGTGCGCATGTCGGCGACATGGTGGGGCAGCTCGGGGTTGAGCCGCTGGCTGACCGCCACCATGGCGGGCGACAGGTCGACCAGCGTCATTTCGAACTCTGCTTTCAGGTGGAAGGCGTTGTTGCCGCCGCCACTGCCCAATTCAAGGAGGGTGCGTGGCGGGGGCGAGGTGGCACCCAGCAGCAGATCGCGGTACTGCGATGCTTCCTCGGCGTACTCTTCCACGGCGGAGAGCAGGGGCCACCACGCGGCCAGCTCATCGTACATCGCGGGCAGCGCTTGGCTCGTCATCGGTTTCCCGCGCCTTTCGCCGCGATGGCAGCGGCGTAGGCCCGCTGCGCCCACCTGGTGGCGTCGTCGTCATCATCGTAGATCGACGGCGGCGCTTCGTAATAGGAGGTCGTCACCAGCGTGTCGCCCTTTTGGAAGCGGAACGGTTCCAGCCCCATTTCGCTCATTTCGTGCGCCAGCGCCTTGTCCGTCTTCAAAAAGAGCACATCATCCGCCACCAGCCCAAACATCAGCTCGTTGTGGTAAATGCCATACCCGCCAAACATGCGCCGACTGCGAATCGGGCCAAAGTCAGTGAAGAGTTCAGTGAGGTGTACGATGAATTCGTTCATGGGAGTTTGATGAGTTTTGTGAGTTTAATGAGTTTTGTGAGTTTAATGAGTTTTGTGAGTTTTGTGAGTTTAATGAGTTGGGTGGGTTGGGAATTGGGAGTTTACGGGTTTAATGGGTTTGATGGGTTGAAGTGAGCAGCAACGGCAGAGCGGCGAAACGCTTCTCGACATCTGCCCATGCACCATGCACCATGCACCATGCACCATCCGCCATGCACCAAAATCAGCTCTGCGTTAGCTGCTCTGCGTTACCTGCTCTGCGTTGAATTGCCGTGGTGGGCCGCTTCCCACTATAATGGATTATCGTCAATCCAGAGAATCAGGCAATGCAACGGGCCATGAACACGGATAATCGGATCGCCGCCGTTCGCTTCCAGTCAGCGGGTAAGCTGTACCATTTCATCAACGACAGTTTGCCCGACTTGAACGCGGGCGATTTCGTCGTGGTCGAGACGTCGCGTGGGGTCGAGGTCGGTTGGGTGGTGCAGTTCGTCGCGCGTAGCGATGTCGATGCGCCCCGCCCGATCATGCGCCAAGCCACGCCCCAAGATTTGCTTCTGCGCGAACATTATCGTCATCAAGAGGAGAAGGCGTTGGCAACGGCCCGCATGGCGGCGGTGGAAGCGAATCTGCGCGTCAAACTCGCCAAAGCGGAATATGCCTTCGATGGGTCGCGGCTGACGATCTACTACGGCGCGGAGAAAGAGGTCAACTTGGGACGCTTGGCACGCGAGTTGTCACAGCGCTTCAACAGTCGCGTTGATTTTCGGCTGGTTGGCCCCCGCGACGTGGCGAAGATGATGGGCGGCGCGGGGGCCTGCGGCCTGGCGGTGCGCTGCTGCTCCGCCTTCCTCACCGACTTTCAGCCGATCTCGATCCGCATGGCGAAAGCGCAAGATTTGCCGATGGTGCCGAACGAGATTTCGGGCATGTGTGGTCGCTTGCGCTGCTGCCTCGCTTACGAGTACGAGTTCTACCAAGATGCCCGCAAAGGGATGCCCAAGGTCGGGAAGTGGGTGCAGGGGGCGGAGATCTCGGGCAAGATCGTGGACCGCAACATCCCCAAACAGACGATCACGATCCGCACCGAAGATGGCAGTCGCGTCGAACTGCCCGTCAAAGAGCTGTGGGTCGGCAGCAGCGGCCGCCCCCCGATTCAGGGCGGCAGTTGCGGGACGGACGGTTGTAGTGAGTGCGGGAAAAGATAGGATTGTGGCGGGATGGGCGGATCGTACTCGCTCCAACGCTGGAACGCTTAACTCCCCACTTCCAGCTCCGGTGGGGCGAGTCGTTCTAGAAGGAGCACCACCACGAAACCGATGATCATGAGCGCGAGCGCGATACCCAACTCGCTATTGAGGGCGGGCACGACGTTGCGGGTGATTTGTTCCAGCAGTTCGCCTTGCGCGTCAAAGATTTCCCGCACCACCTCTTTCCAAGGCCAGATTTTGCGCAACGAGCCGACCATCAGGCCGATGAGGAGCGCCACCGTCAGGTCGTGGTAGCGGTGGAAGAGCCAACTCAGCACCCGCGCGAAACTGAGCAGCCCCGCGAAGGCCCCGATCGCCACCAACGCCACCGTGCCAATCTCGAAATTCTTGACGGCGCTCAGCACGTATTCATATTTGCCCAGAATCAGCAGGATGAATGCCCCCGAGATGCCCGGCAAAATCATGGCGCAGATGGCGAACGCCCCGCTTAAGATGAGGAACCACCACGTGTTGGGCGTTTCCGCCGGAACGAGGCCCACCAGCCAAAAGGCGGCTACCGTACCGACCAGCGCGGCGAGGATGAGTGTGGGATTCCAATTCTTCACGCGGCGGCTCACCACCACGGCGGAGGCGATCACCAAACCGAAGAAGAAGCTCCACAGGTAGACCGGGTAGTTGTGTAAGGCATATTCCAGCGCCCGCGCGAAGGTGAGAATGGCGGAGAGGATGCCGACCCCCACCGCGACCAAGAAAGAGAGGTTGCCCGCCCCCCACGCCTCGGCCAGCTTGCCCTTGGAGAGCGGCGAGAGGAAAGCGGGGGTGGTCAGGCCACGGATGGAGTCGATCAATTCCTCGTAGATGCCGAGGATGAAGGCCATCGTGCCACCCGACACGCCCGGCACCACATCGGCGGAACCCATCGCGAAGCCGCGCCACCAGAGACCAAACAGGTCGGCGACGCTGCGGCGCGGCGCACGGGGGGGGAGCGCCTCGGGCGTTGTTCTTTGGTCGATATTTGACATAATAAGATTAGTCCTTCTGCATTGTAGAGACTTGGGCGCCGACTCCACGCGCTTGGCTTCTGTTGATCCGGCCGCGTGACGATGCGCCAAGCGATGAATGATACCGAGCCGACCACGTTGCGCCAAAATGGTGAATGGCGAATGGCGAGGGGGTGAGGATTGTACGACCGTCCCACCGTCGAGAATCGGAACCATGGATCGAGCGATGCGCTGCGCTGTCTTACATGGAGTGAACAAGGCGCTCCCTCTAGCGCCTATCACCCCGCCCCTGCAGCGGCCCCCGTGGTCGGGCGACGAAAGGCAGACAATGGCAGACAACGGTTTACAGCGTCAGGGCGACGCGAGACACGTCGTCACCCCACGGGTGGCGCTGTTTTTGCAGCGCGACGAGCGTTGGCTCTTCATCGAAGGGGCGGCGCACAAGTGGTGGGCGGGACGCTACAACGGGATCGGCGGCAGTGTGGAGGCGGGCGAATCGATCCTCGATGCCGCCCAACGGGAATGCGAGGAAGAGACGGGGCTGCCCGCCGAAACGCTCACGTTGGCGGCCATCGTTCATGTGATGGCCGAGCCGTCGGTGTTGCTCTTTTGCTTTCGGGGCACGTTGGCTGCGGGCGTGCTGCAACCCTGCGACGAAGGGGCCTTTCACTGGCTGAGCGAAGAAGAGCTACGCGACCCCAGCCTCCCCCTGATGGCGGACTTGCCCTTCCTTCTGCCATCTATCCTGTCACACCAAGCGGGTGAGGCGCCGCACCACTTCGCCTTCGACATGACACTCCCCTTCGAAGCCGCGCCATGAGCATCACCATCGTCGGCCTCGACCACCTCCAGCTCGCCATGCCGCGCGGCGGCGAAGCCGCGGCTCGCCATTTTTACGGCACGCTGTTGGGACTGCGCGAAGTGACGAAGCCACCCACGCTCCGCGCCGCTGGCGGCTGTTGGTTCGAAGGGAAAGGGATCTCGTTCCACTTGGGTGTGGAGGAACCGTTCACCCCCGCCCGCAAGGCCCATCCGGCGCTGCGCGTCAGCGATCTTGATGCGGCGCTGAGCCATCTTGCCGCTGCGGGAATCGAAATCACGCGCGACCAGCGGGTCCCCGAGGTGCGCCGCGCGTACATCCACGACCCCTTCGGCAACCGGATCGAACTGCTCCAAGCGGGTGACCGCTACCCCAGCGGCGAGGGCTGAGCGGGGCCGCCCACACTCTCCATCGCCGCCTCCAATGCGTGCAGCCCCTGATCGGCGGTCAAATCCACGGTGAGTGGTGTCAACGAGACGACTTCGTCGACCATCACGGCGTGCACATCGGAATCCCGCTCTAGGTTGTCGCTGTCGACCCGACGGCTGAGGCCCGCGAAGCGCCGCCGCCCGTTCTCCTCCTCGATCTCGGGATGGAAATAGTTGATCCGCGAGAGCCGGGTCACGCGCAGGGGCGTGTCGTCGGTGGCGTGGCGCGGCACATCCAGCTTCAGCAGATCGGTGTGGGGCGGCAGCGGATTGGCCAGCATCCACGCGCCCACCCGCTGCGCAAAACGGGCCGCGACCGCGAACTGCACCTCGTCGCTGTAGCTGAGATAGTGGTGCATCTCCGTTTCGAGCGAGACCGCCAAGCTTGGCACGCCCTGCGCGGCCCCTTCGATGGCCGCACCCACCGTCCCGCTGATCGTGATGCCGCAACCCAGATTTTCACCGTAGTTGATGCCGGAAAGCAGCAGATCAGGCAGGCGAGGGGCCAGCAGCAGCACGCCGCCGCGCACCGCTTGGGCCGGGCTGCCCTCGATGGCGTAGGTCGTGATCGTCGTCCCATCGTTGAGGGTCATCGGAATCTCGCTGAACTCCCACGTCACCCGTGGGAAAGAGCGGCCCGACGCCGTCTGTTGATGGCGGGGTGCCACCACCAGCACGTCACCCAGTGCCGCTGCCGCGTTCGCCAAGGCGTGCAGCCCCGGACTTTCGATCCCATCGTCGTTCGTGACGAGGATAAAAGGGGGATCATTGTTCATTGTGGATTGTTCCTTGTGGTCACTTTTTTTTCGTGATGGATCGTGAATGGTGAACAGAGAATGGCACCATGTTGGGACATCTTTCGACGGTCGGCTTATGTTCCGTTCTCAGCAAGGGTGACTACGCGGGTCGTCCCTACATTCGCTATTCGCCACTGCCGCTAACGCTAAGTGAGCGTCCTAAAGCCTAATAGGCCCCCTTGCCGCGCAGCACGACCCAGAGTGTTTTCCAGAGGATTTCGAGGTCGAGCAGCAGTGAATAGTTGCGGACATAGAAGAGGTCATCTTCGGTGTGGTAGAACATGGGTCGGTCGCTCCGCCCGTTGATCTGCCACCAGCCGGTGATCCCCTGCGGGACGAGCAGCCGTTTACGCTGCCACGGTTCGTAGGCGGCCACGATCTCCGGCAATTCGGGACGGGGGCCGACGATGCTCATCTCGCCGCGCAGCACATTCAGCAGGTTGGGCAGTTCGTCGAGGCTGAAGCGGCGCAGCCAGCGGCCGATCGGTGTGACACGCGGGTCGTGCGGTTGCTTGTGGGGGATCGCATCGGCCTCGTGCATGGGGCGTGCCATGCGGTCGGCCCCGTCGACCATCGTGCGAAACTTGTAGAGCATGAAACGCTGCCCCTGTTCGCCGATGCGCGGCTGCCGATAGATCACCGGCCCCGCAGAGCTGGCGCGGATGGCCACGCTGATCAGCAGTGTCAACGGCGCGGTGAGCAGCAGAAGCAGCGCGGCCACGACGATGTCGCCGCCGCGCTTGACCGCGGCCTGCCACGGCGACAGCACCGGTTCCGCGATGCTGATCAGCGGCATGCCGCCGAACATCTCCATGCGGTGGCTCAGGTAGGTCAACGGGTAGAGATCGGGCAGCAGCTTCACCCGCACGGCCAAGGGCTGGACCCGTTCCAGCAGACTGGGCAGCACGTGGGATTGCTCCAGTGGCAGCGCCACGATGATGACCTCGACACGCTCGCGGGCGATCACCGCGTCCAGCTCGGCCAGCGTGCCCAGCGTCTGCGGGGCCTGATCGTCGACATAGCCGACCAGCTCAAGCCCCAGCCAATCGCGTGCCTGGACTTGTCCACCGACGGCCCGCGCCGCCGCGTCAGCCCCCACGATCAAGACCCGCTCGGTGGGGATGCGCGGCACTTGTCGCGCTTTGAACAGCTCCCGCCAGATCAGCCGCCCAACAAAAAGCACCAACGGCAGCGTCAGCGCGAAGTAGCCGACCCCACGGCGGGGGAAGGACTGATCCAAGAAGAAGAGGAAACCGCCGAAGATGCCCGTGGCCAGCAACGCGCCGAGCAGCACGATCGCCGATTCCTCTGTGACGCGATAGACGCGGCGGACGTCATAGCCACGAAAACTCCAGAGGCCGATCAGGGTGGCGACGAGGGCCAGCAGCGGTGTGGTCCATTGCCACGTCAACGGTGTGGGATGGAGGCGTGTGGCGGTGAAAAAGGCCAACAGGGCCGCAACCCCATCGGTGATGAGGATGAGGTTGCGATAGAGGGTGAAGGAGCGTTGGTTCACGGCGATGGCCGGGAAGTGCGGGTGGGCAGAATGACAGGTAGAGCGACGGCGTTCGCGTGGTCAACGACGGAAGGATGGAGAGTGGCGCATGGCGCATGGCGTGGTGATGGGAACTGTTTCACCCGTTTACGGCGGGGGCGGGCGACTGTTTGGGCGCTATCTATGTCGAAAATCGAGCATCGAGAATCGAAGTGCATGGCATCTTCCTTGCTTGGCAACGACCCTACCCATCCGCCCCCCAGCTCCCTCAGCGCCTCGACACCCGCCCCCCGTTACGCGAACAACAGCCAACTCATCCGCTTGCGGTAGTCGGCGCTTCGCGGATCCTCCTCACCCATGATCGTCAGCAGGTCGAGCATCCCTTGGCGGGCCGCGCCCTCCTGCCATTGCGGATCACGTTGCAGAATGGCGAGGAATTGCTCGGCGGCCACCGCGTAATCGCCCAGCGGCACCGCGGCTTGCGCCAGCGCAAAGCGCTGTTCCCAATCGTCGGGGTTGGCGCTGACCTTGGCCTTGAGTTCGTCCAGCGAGCTGGCGCTGTCCCCCGCAAAGTGGGCACGCGCGCGGAGTTGCTGCGCCGCGTCGCCCAGCGGCCCGCGCGCCGGAATCGCGTCGAGGTGGGCCAGGGCGCGTTCCACGTGCCCCTCGGCGAGTTCCACCCGCGCCAGCGCCAAGTTCGCGCCGTCGTGGTCGGGGGCCGCCGCCAGAATGCCTTCCAACAGGGGGCGTGCCGCGACATAGTCGTCGGCGTCGATCAATGCCGTGGCCTGCGTCAACTGCGCATCCTGCGCGTTCGGCAAAATCTTGTCCAAGAAGGCCTGCACACGCGGTCGGGGCAACGCGCCCACGAATTCGTCCACCACCGCACCATCCCGAAACGCCTTCACGTTGGGGATGCCACGGATACCATAACGGGCCGAAAGTTGCTGGTTCTGATCGGTGTTGACCTTGGCCAGAATCCAACGGCCTCCCCCTTCCTTCGCCAGCCCCTCCAGCACGGGGGTCAGCATTCGGCACGGCCCACACCACGCGGCCCAAAAATCGACCAGCACCGGCACCTCGTGCGAGCGCTGAATCACCTCTTTTTGGAAGGTCGCTTCGCTCACTTCAATCACATGGGGTTGGGTACTCATCTATCGATCCTTTCTGACATGGGTAAAAGATAGTTTTTTGAGGGGCAGTGGCGTCGTTGGCGGGTGCGCCATCACGCGACCGTGGCGTCTGGGAATCATGGCGCATCAATGATCCGGCCGTGCTCCGACTGACTTAATTGTACCGATTCATCGCCGCGACGATCCCGTCGGTCATCCACAGCTCGATGCCGTCGACCGCTTCCTCGCGGCGGAGCGCCAGCTCTTTTTCTTCCGCTTTGGAGAAATCTTGCAGCACGTAGGCCGCCGGATCCATCCGCCCGGGCGGGCGGTCGATGCCGATCCGCAGGCGGGCGAACTGGCCATCCCCCAGATGTTGGATGATGGATCGCACGCCCCGTTGGCCGCCCGCCCCCCCCTCGGGGCGAAAGCGAAAGGTGGCGAAGGGCAGGTCGAGATCGTCGTAGACGACGAGGATGGCGTGGTCGTCCACGCGGTAGAAGTCGCGTGCGGCCCGCACGGCGCGGCCACTCTCGTTCATGTAGCTCTGGGGCTTCAACAGCAGCAGGCGTCGCCCATGGAGGTAGCCCGACGCCAGCAGGCCGCTCATGCCTTTTTGATGGATAAAAGAAAAGCCGTGACGCGCGGCCAGCCGTTCCACGACCTGGAAGCCAATGTTGTGGCGGTTATGGGCGTAACGCGTCCCCGGGTTGCCGAGGCCGACCACCAGCAACGGCCCCTCGCGGTGGGTCAGTGCGCGGCGCGGCGTGCTGCCCGGGTCGGTCAAGACGCTCATCGTTAGGCGCGGAAGAGCGACACCAAATTGCGCACCAGATAGAGCAGACCGATCAGCAGGGCCACGCCTACCGTCAATGCGGCGCCCATCAAGATCGAACCGAGCAACGCCGTGCGGTCAAAGGGGCCTTCGTAGGTGTTGGCGACGGCCGGGCCCGCTACCGTCGTCGCGGCGGGCGCGGCGGCTTCGCCGCTCTCCGTTGTCTGGTCGCTGCTGCCGTCATTGCTGCTGTCATCGCTCGCCAGCGCAATGGCGTCGGGGGTGGCGCTGGCCGCCGTGGGGGCCTCAACGCTGATCGGCGTATTGCTGGCCACGGCGGTGGCCGCAGCGCCCCCCAGCGGGGTCAGCGTGGCCAAGACGCCGCCCGCGGTCAGGGTGGGCAGCGGTGTGCCAGCAGCGACGGAGGTCAAGGTCGGCACGCCCGTGGGGCTGGCGGTCGGTGTCGTATCCTCTGTCGGGCTGGCCGCTGGCGTTGGGGTAGCGGGCACCGTCGTGGCCGTCGGCGGCACGGATGTGGCTGTCGGTGGGATGGGTGTGAACGTCGGCGGCGGCGGGGGCGGCTGGGTCGGGGGTGCGTTCGAAACGTAAAGCGGTGCCACATCGAAATCTTGCCATTGCCCGTCGGCCCGCACCACCCGCAATCGAATGGTGTACGGGCCGTCGGCCAGTGCCGAGGTGTCCCACACCCCGAGCTGGCCGCCTGTTACGGACTGCTCGCGGACGACCAAGCGGTACCACTGCTCGTCGGGGACGACGGGGTAGGTGCCCGCAGCGATACGAAGCTCATATTTCCAAAATTCGGGGTGGGTGGCGGTCCCGACGATCGCGACCGCGCCGCGCACCGTTTGGCCGCTGGTGGGCGAGGTGACCACCCCTTGGTATTGCCGCGCAGGGGCGGCGTGTAGGGGCAGCGGTTGTGCGGTGAAAAGCGCGGTGCCCAACAACGCCACCAAGCAACAGACCACAACTCGTTGAAGATTCATTCTTTCTCTGGCTTTCGTCAGTCGCCCGTTCCGAAACATTTTCACGATTATACCCCAGCTAAACGGGTACAGTCCCTTATCGCCAGGCGACTTCGCGTCGTTTCAACCGGCGACTGACCTCACGGCTGGCAGGTCGCTGCCCCCCGTCCGCCGCGGACGATTACGGCGCTTTGGCACGCGACCGATGAAGGCACCCGTCGTCATTCTGCGGGGTATGATCCGTGTCGGAACGGCAACGACTCGGTGGGCCATTGTACCCGTTGCCCCGCCGCACGGCAAACGGGTAAAGGGGCATTGTGCGCTGAAGGGGCTTGGCGGGCCAGAGGCGGCTCATCGCATTCTCCTTAAGCGCCCCTTTGTGTGAGTCGCAGCCCCCACTACAATCACCGCAGTCAGAAGAGATACCGATAGTGGCACGATAGAAGGGTTGTCATGAATAACGAAATAGTGCTTTGCTGTGAGGAAGCGCCTTGTCACAGCTACATGATTCGTGGCTGGCGCGCGCCCCGTGGCCGCATCGCCATGATTTCGATGCACACCTGTCCGCTGGCGATGTTGGGTGGCAAGAACACGGGCGGCATGAACGTCTACGTCCGCGAGTTGAGCCGCGAACTGGGGCGACGCGGCTGGGCGGTCGATGTGTACACCCATGCCCAAGATAACGAGCGGCCCCGTATCGTGCACCTGGCGCGAGGGGTGCGGGTGATCCATGTGCAGGCGGGGCCAATGCGCCACATCGACAAGAATGAGCTGTTCCACCATGTGCCGGAGTTCACGGCAAATATCATCGAGAGGGTGGCAGAGGCGGGCATCCATTATGATGCGATTTTCAGCCATTACTGGCTGAGCGGCTTGGTCGCGGACGGGCTGCGCAAGGCGTGGGGCACCCCCTACATGCAGATGTTCCACACGTTGGGGGCGATGAAAAACAACGTGGCGCAGCGGGACGAAGAGCGTGAGCTTCAGCAACGGCTCGACAGTGAGCGAGGGTTGATGGTGAATGCGGATCGACTGATCGCGGCCAATCCGTTGGATCGGCAGCAGATGATCGAGCTCTACAACGCCCCCGCCAGCCAGATCGACATCGTGCCTTGCGGGGTCGATCTTTCGCTCTTCCGCCCCATTGCACAACGGCTGGCCCGCTCCGAAATCGGTGTACCGAGTGACCGCCGTCTCTTTTCCTTTGTGGGGCGGATCGATCCGTTGAAGGGAATCGACACGCTGATCCGCGCCATCGGGCTGCTGTTGGAACAACGCGCTGACCTGCGCCGCCACCTCATTGTGGGGGTCGTGGGCGGCAGCGCGGAAGATAGCGGCGAAGCGATGACGGCGGAGATGCAGCGCTTGCGCGCGTTGCGAAGCGAGCTGGCCATCGAAGATGTGGTGCTCTTCTTGGGGGCGCAGGGGCAAGAGACGCTGCCCTTCTTCTACGCGGCCTCCGAAGCGGTGGTGATGCCCAGCCACTACGAGAGCTTTGGTATGGTCGCGCTGGAGGCGATGGCCTGTGGCACGCCGGTGATTGCCAGCGAGGTCGGCGGCCTGACCTTCACGATCAAGGATGGCGAGACGGGTTTCCTGATTCCGCCCCACCGTCCCGACCTGTTGGCCGCAAAAATGCTGGAGCTACTGGACGATCCGGCGCTGCGGCAGCGGATGGGCGATGCGGGCGTGAGCGCGGCGCTACGCTTCGGCTGGCCGGCCATCGCGGATCAGATTTTGGCCGTCGTGGGGGATCTGACGCGGGCGCGGCTGGCGGCGTGAGCAAGCGTTGGAGCGAACAACAAGGGGAGGCACATGGCATTCCCTCACCCCATTCGCCATTCGGTGCGCTGAAGGCAGGGCTTACACCGATCCGCGACTCTGTTCGATGATGCCCGACATCTCCTCCGGCCAGGTGCGGATGCGTCCGTCGTGATCGGTGAGGATGTGCTGGGTGAAGCCGCTGACCATCAGCTCGTCGGTGGTGGCGTGGCGCACTTCGTAGTGGAAGCGGATGGCGCGGCTCTTGATGGCGCTGGGCCAGGTGAGCAGGCGGATCGGGTCGCCGTAGCGGACGGGGCGGCGGTAGTGGGCGCCGACCTCGGCCACCACAAGGAAGAAGCCGCTCCGCTCGAAGTCGGCGTAGGTGGTGCCGAGCGCTTCGAGCCACTCGGTGCGTCCGACCTCGAACCAGACGATATAGCTGGCATGGTGAACCACGCCCATGGCGTCGGTTTCGGCATAGCGGACGGCAACGGTCGATTCGTGGCGATACATGGTGACTCCGGCGGGCCTTTCTGGATCGGTTGACTATACTTCCAACGTTGGAACGGAGAAAACGCAGGAAGCGCAGAAAACGAAAAGCGTTGAAACAATTCGCCCAGGCACCATGCACCAAACGGCAGGGCAGTAGCGAATTTAACAGTCCAACTCCGTCAACACCCTGGCAAACACGCAACAGGCAACAGGAGCAACCCCCATGCACGAGGATTCGTGTGACGAAGTGAAAGCAGAAAAGGTCGAAGTCACGATCAATCGTGCCACGAAAACCATGGTGATGGCAGCGGGCGAGGCTGAGCAGATCAAAGAGATCGTCGGGGGGCGCATCCGCAAGGTGGGGGCACTGACCAGCGCGGGCGGCACCAACCGCTGGGTGGCAGGGGGCGATCTGGACGAGCTGGCCGACATCCTGGTGGCCGCGGGCTACGACGTTCACCTGGTCGGGCAGGAGATCGCCTTCGAAGAGGACGACGACGCTTGGTGGTAAGCCTCGTCGGGTCGGGCCGCTCTGCCCGACTGTCGAGAATCGAGAATCGGTAGGCCGCGTTGCGTGCCTTGTGATCCCAACGATTGGCTATTCGCCATTCGGCACATCCCCTATCCCCCCTCACTACACCCTCACCACCGCCCCCTCCGCCGCCGACCGATAGAGCGCCTGCACGGTGCGGATGTGGTCGCGGCTGGCGGCCAGCGAGAGGCGCGGCGCGTCGCCATCGAGGATGGCGCGGTGCATCTCCTCGACCTCGCCCGCGTAGAGCGATGCTTGTGGCACCGCCATCTCTTCGACCGCTTCCTCGCGCCCGCGATGGGAGACGTAGAGCCGCGCATGGCGTGGATCGATGTTGTTGAAGGGGCGCGTCGCGACCAGCCGCCCCTCGCTGCCGATCACGGTCAGCCCCATCGTCCACGGACTCTGGAAGCCGCAGTAGAATTGCGAGACCGCGCCGTTCGCGTACTGCATCTGCGCGGAGAAGGCGATGTCGACGCCCGCTGCGTTGCGTTGGGCATGGCCAAGCACGTGCGTCGGTGGCCCGCCGAGGAGCCATTGTGAAAGGCTCAGCGGATAGACCCCAACGTCCCACAGCGCCCCGCCCCCCATGGCCGGATCCCAGCGGTAATTCCCCGCTCGGTCCAAGGTGAAGCAGAAGGTCGATTCCAGCCGTTGGATCGTGCCGAGCCGACCGCTCGTGACCCAGTCGTCGATGAGGGCGATCTGGGGATGATGGAGATACATGAAGGCTTCGGCCAGCACGGTGCCGCTCTGCGCCGCCGCGGCGGCCATCGCGTCCACCTCCTCCACCGACAGCGCCAGCGGCTTTTCGCAGAGCACATGCTTGCCCGCTTCCAGCGCCCGGATCGCCCATTCGGCGTGCAGATGGTTGGGCAGACTGAGGTAGATCGCATCCACCTCGTCGCTCTCGATCATCGCCTCGTAGCAGCCGAAGGCGCGCAGGATCCCCCATTCGGCGGCGTACCGCTGGGCGCTTTCCGCACTGCGGCTGGCCACGGCGACCAATCGACCCCGTGCCGCGTCGCGGATGGCGGGGATGAGGGCACGGTTGATGCGAGCCGTCGAAAGCAGACCCCAGCACACGTCACTCATTCGTTGTCTCCCCCCGCTCCCCCTCCTCGCGCCGGATCTCGATGGCGGCCTGCTTCACCCGCTCGCCGATCAGTTGCATGATGAAGACGATATAGAGCACCAATGCAAAGAGGGCGAGGCGAAAGGCTTGCTCCCGCCCCCCGCCGATCAGTCCCCCATTCATGAAGGCCGAGAAGGCCAGCACCAACCAGACCAAGCCGTGGAACCAGCGGAGCACGATGGCGCTCAGCGGCGAGCGCGGCACGTCCGGCTGCGGTTTGGGCCAGAACCAAAAATAGGCGAGCGAGACCCCGAGGCAGAGGATGCCCCAGATCGGCCACGGGATACCGAGTAAACCAGCGTCTGTCATGGTGGCTCTCCGAACGATCCATAGAAAATAGCGCGGCCGCTCACGGTGAGGCGGCGCCATGCGCACCGCACTGCAATGGTAATCATCGTGCGGCAAAGGGGAAACGGTGGTGCGTTGGCGCGTTGTAAGAGTGAGCGCCAAACGTGGTATGCGATTGCAATGCGCGTTCTGGACACACCCGCTAAGGAGCGACCCCCTGCTTGTAGTTCCGACTAATGTCGGAACCTCTTCCCCGCCGCGATCCGCAGAGCGCCTCACGAATAGTTGTGGGGCGGGGGATTAAAATCCCCGCTGGAGGGCCTGTCGGCCCATGGGCCTGCCTGCGCAGGCCCCTTCTTTTACCCATTCTCATAGACAAATGTGGATGTGGAATGGACGGTGTAAGCGTGGGGCGGGGGATTAAAATCCCCGCTGGAAGGCCTGTCGGCCAAGGGGCCTGCCTGCGCAGGCCCCTTCTTTGCTGTTACCATTGATCGACGTTGCACAATCAACCATCCGATTGGGTATTACCTAACCACTATCATCTCTTGGTGTTATACCAAATCTCATAGACAATTGTGGATGAGGAATTGACGGTGTAACCGTGGGGCGGGGATTAAAATCCCCGCTGGAGGGCCTGTCGGCCAAGGGGCCTGCCTGCGCAGGCCCCTGCTTGGCTGTTCCCATTGATCTACGTTGCACAATCAACCTTCCGATTTAGTATACACTACAACCCTGTTCGCCATGGCTAGGTGAAATCGCCGTATGATTGGCTACAAAATAGCGTTCACTGGTATACGCATCATTATGGGCGTGAATGGCTGCGGCAAAAATGGAGGGATTATCCGCTGCGTGACTATGGGAAGAGGTGGGAATAGCGGCGCTTTTGGGGCGGTGAAAGGTGGGCCTGTTGTCCTGCTGGCGCGGTTCCGGCTAAAGTCGGAACTACGAACGAGGGCTATTACCTAACCACTATCATCTCTTGGTGTTATACCAAATCTCATAGACAATTGTGGATGAGGAATTGACGGTGTAAGTGGGGCGGGGATTAAAATCCTCGCTGGAGGGCCAGAAATGGCTACGGTTTGCCTGCGCAGGCCCCTTCGTTGTTACCATTGATCTACGTTGCACAATCAACCATCCGATTGGGTATTACCTAACCACTATCATCTCTTGGTGTTATACCAAATCTCATAGACAATTGTGGATGAGGAATTGACGGTGAGCGTGGGCGGGATTTTAATCTCGCTGAGGGCTAGTCGGTTAATGGGCTCGCCTGCGCAGGCCCTGCTTTGCTGTTACCATTGATCTACCTTGCACAATCAACCATCCGATTTGGTATTACCCACAAGGGACCCGCCTCATGCACCTGCGCTATTTTACCACTATCATCTCTTGGTGTTATACCAAATCTCATAGACAATTGTGGATGAGGAATTGACGGTGTAACCGTGGGGCGGGGATTAAAATCCCCGCTGGAGGGCCTGTCGGCCAAGGGGCCTGCCTGCGCAGGCCCCTGCTTGGCTGTTCCCATTGATCTACGTTGCACAATCAACCTTCCGATTTAGTATACACTACAACCCTGTTCGCCATGGCTAGGTGAAATCGCCGTATGATTGGCTACAAAATAGCGTTCACTGGTATACGCATCATTATGGGCGGAATGGCTGCGGCAAAAATGGAGGGATTATCCGCTGCGTGACTATGGGAAGAGGTGGGAATAGCGGCGCTTTTGGGGCGGTGAAAGGTGGGCCTGTTGTCCTGCTGGCGCGGTTCCGGCTAAAGTCGGAACTACGAACGAGGGCGTGTTGTTGGTAAGCTCCCCTAGCTCCCCTAGCTCCCCTAGCTCCCCTAGCTCCCCCCTGCCCCCCCACGCCCCCACATTTTGCAGAGTGCTTGCGCCCGCCTGCGCCTTTACCTACAATATCCGTGGGGTGGCGGAGGCCATTTCGGCTCCGACCGATGGCCCGCTGTCCCGAATGATCGACCGATTGCATAGATAGGAGCATGAGTAAATGGCCTTTGATGTGAAACCCCTACCGTACGATTTTGACGCGCTGGAACCCAGCATTGACGAAGAGACGATGAAACTGCACCACGGCAAGCACTACGCGGGCTATACGAGCAAATTCAACGACGCGATCGAAGGCACCGAGTGGGCCGACAAGAGCGCAGAAGAGATCATGGCACACCTTGACGCGCTGCCGAGCGATATCAAGACCGCGGTCCGCAACAACGGCGGCGGCTACGTCAACCACTCGCTTTTCTGGGAGATCATGTCCCCCAACGGGGGCGGTGCCCCCAGCGGCAAGCTGGCCGAAGCCATCGACGCCAAGTGGGGCAGCTTTGACAGCTTCAAAAGCGAGTTCCAAGCGAAGGCGACCGGCCAATTCGGCTCCGGCTGGGGCTGGCTGGTGGTGGACGGGGGCGAACTGGCGCTCGTCAGCACCCCCAACCAAGATACGCCGCTCAGCGACGGCAAAACGCCGATTCTGGGCTTGGATGTCTGGGAACATGCCTACTACAAGAAGTACGGCCCAGGCCGTGCCGATTATGCCAGTGCGTGGTGGGACGTGGTGAACTGGGACGAAGTCGCCCGCCGCTACGACGCTGCCCGCAACGGCTAACCGTGGCATCACGCGGCAGCGCCGCGTAGTTGCATAGCGACCAGACCGCGCTCTCCACTGTGGGGGGCGCGGTTGTTGCGTCGGTGAAGCAATGTCCTCTTTCGACGATCTCACGCGGAACTTCCGCGAGCGCCACGCCACCATCGGGGTGATTGGGCTGGGCTATGTCGGGCTGCCGCTGGCCGTTGCCTTCGCGGAGGCGGGCTTCGAGGTGCTGGGCCTCGACAGCGATCCAGCCCGCGTTGGGCTGCTCAACGCGGGCCGCTCCCCGATTGGCGAGCTGCCCAGCGAGCGGCTGCAGGCCGTCGGCCAGCGCTGACGATCATCGAGCTTTTGGCACGCAAAGGAGCGACGGTTCTTTATGCTGATCCTCATCTGCCGCCTATACATGTTGGTGGCTAACTACAGCGTGCCCAGCCCCTGTCCGCTGCCCTGCTCCACGATGCCGACTGCGTGGTGATCGGCGCCGATCACCACGCCTTTCCGTGGTCGCTCACGCCGAGCAGATTCGACTCATCGTAGCTAGGCGGAGTCTGCTCAGCGAAGCGCGATGCAAGGCGCGGCGCTGGCGCGGGACGATAGTTTGCTCCGAACGGGGCCTTCTTCTGCTGGCTGTGCTAGTAGACAGGCGCTGGGGCGTTCTCAGTGGGCTGACTGTGACGGGTGACAGCCCGTGTGTCGATAAGTAATGCGGATTGTTCTTGGATCATTGTCCAGTCGTATGCCGAATGATCAGTTACAATCACAACACAGTCCGCAGTGGGAAGCGCCTCTGTCAGCGACTCGACTCGCGTGAACGAGTGTCCCTCGTGGAAGCGTGAGGGAACGTGGGGATCGTGGTACGACACCTGGGCACCCTTCTCCTCCAACAGGTGAATAATGTCGAGTGCCGGTGACTCCCGCCAGTCGCTCACATCCTTCTTGTACGCAACACCCAGGATTAGTACCCGACTGCCCTTCAGTGGCTTGCCCGCCTCGTTGAGCGCATCTTGCACATGCTGTGCCCAATAACGCGGCATGGCAGTGTTCACTTCGCTGGCCAACTCAATGAAGCGAGCGCGATAGTTGAGCGTTTTCAACTTCCAAGAGAGGTAGAGGGGATCGATGGGAATGCAGTGCCCACCTAGGCCCGGCCCGGGCGTGAACTTCATATAGCCAAAGGGCTTGGTCGCGGCCGCTTCGATCACCTCCCAGACATCTAACCCCAGACGATCGCACATCAACAGCACCTCGTTGACCAACCCGATATTGACCGCGCGGAAGGTGTTCTCCAGCAACTTGACCATCTCCGCGGCTTCGGTGGACGAGACTGGAATAACGCGCTCAATCGCCGACTCGTAGAGGGTACGCCCCACTTCTAGACAATTGGGCGTGACCCCGCCCATCACCTTTGGGGTGTTCTTCGTTGTCCAGTCGGTGCGACCCGGATCCACCCGTTCAGGGGAGAAACAGAGGAAAAAATCCTCGCCGATGGTCAGACGGGAGCCATTGCCCTGCAACCGTGGCAGGATAACCTCGGTGGTGGTCCCGGGATACGTCGTGCTTTCGAGGACGATGAGCATGCCAGTATGTAAATGGTGGCCCAACTGCTCTGAGACGGTGACGATATATGAGATATCGGGATCGCCTGTCTTACGTAGGGGGGTGGGGACGCAAATCGAGACCGCATCGCACTCGGACAACATTGCAAAGTCTGTCGTGGCGGATAGAACGTTGGAACGTACAGAGTCGTTATCGAGCCGTGGGACGCGGGGCGCGACAAGGGGGGCCAGCACCTCGGACGGAACATCTTCGAGGTATGATTCGCCCCGATTGATGGACTCCACTTTCTCCGGATCTACATCAAAACCTATCACTCGGAAGCCCGCCTGTGCAAAAACGAGCGCTAGCGGCAGCCCAACATAGCCCATCCCAACGATCCCAATCGTCGCTTCTTTGCGTCGAATGCGACCAAGTAAAACCGATTTCATCAAATTACTCCCTTATCATCGTAGCGGGTTAAGTAGGTTGTCATAAACACGCGACATCCAACGGAACGGATGCTCAGTCTTCCAACACTGCTGAACGGTACCACGTCCAGAAGCGCTCGACGCCTTCCTGTACAGAGATCGTGGGATTGTAATCTAGCAGACGGCGTGCCTTACTGATCTCCGCATGGGTCGCGCGAATGTCCGCGTTCATCATCGGCGCAGGGCGCAGGCTGGACGAATGTCCGCTCAACGCCTCGATGCGGGCCACGAAGTCGGCCAGCAACACCGGCTCTCCGCGCCCTAGATTGATGATCTCGTAGCCAAGCGGACGGTCGAGTGCCGCCACGATACCCGCCACAATATCCTCCACATAGGTCCAGTCGCGATACATCTGGCCGTTGTTGTAGAGCGGAACGTCGCGACCGAAAAAGATATTATCGAGCACTTTGTAGGCCATCATGTCGGGTCGTCCCCGTGGGCCGTAGACGGTGAAGAATCGGAGCGCGGTGAAGTTTTGATCGAAGAGATGGTGAAAGCTATGGCCCAGTAGCTCCGCCGCCCGCTTGCTTGCGGGGTAGGGAGAGAGTGGACGATCACTCTTGTCTGTCTCCTCGAACGGGGTGCGATCCGTGTTGCCATAGGCTGAGGAAGTGGAGGCAAAGACGAAGTTGGTATTGGGCTGTTGGCGTGCTTCCTCTAACAGATTGAGGGAACCGGTGAGGTTCACCTCGTAATAGAGATGAGGATCATCGATCGAGGCCCGTACACCCGCCATCGCCGCTAGGTGTGCAATGGCTTGGGGTCGATAACGTTCAAAAAGGGCGGCGAGCAGGCTTCGGTCGCGAACATCGCCCTCAATGAATGTGAAGCGCTCGGCGCAACTGGAGTCCGTGCATAGCTCGGCGAGGTTAGCCCGTTTTCGAGCGGGATCATAATAGTCGTTAAGGTTATCGAGGCCGATTACAGCGTCGCCACGGCTGAGCAGGGACTCGGCGAGGTGACTACCAATGAAGCCAGCAGCACCGGTAACAAGTATAGGGTATGCGGTCATCAGGAACTCTTCCACGAAAAAGGGTTGGACATGCTGGGCACAATGCAGAAGTCAACGCAGACCTTCTACAAATACCTATTATGCCCTTAAAGAAAAACAATGCCAAAGGGGCGTGGTACTGGTTTCAAGGGATCGTTTGCCATATCACTGCGAAATATTTACAATAGTCCAAAGCGCAATTAGAGCGTCAGATTTACCCGTCCCTCGCTTATGACGCCAGAAGGCGCCCAGCTCCATTTCCTAGGATAGAAGCGGTTTATGGAACTTTATGAATATTTGCGGATCATCCGCCGCCGTTGGTGGTTGATCCTCTTAGTTGTAGCAATAGGTGCGGGCACTGCTTTCTACTTTCTCAGTCAGCAGCCCCCGCGCTACGAGAGCCGTGCCACGCTGCTTCTTAGTCCCTCGCTCACCAGAGAAGCGCTGCTTGGAGAGGCGAACGCACGCATTGGGACGGCTGTGCTCGCCCAGACCTATGCGCGATACTTAGAGACCCGTGCTTTCGCCGAAATGGTTGTGGAAGCGGAGGGACTGCCTGTGTCCGCGAATGAATTCTCGGGTGCGGTCGAAGCGAATTTGGTACAGGGAACTCTCTTCTTCGAAATCAGCGCAGTCAGTGAGAATCCAGAACTGGCGCAGCAACTTGCGAGCGCTGCCTCAAACTATTTCGTGCAAGAGGTGGTGCGCCAGCAGCAAGAGATCCAACGGTTACGCGAGACGGCGACCAAACTCGATAGCGGTCAAGCGCTTCTCCAGGAAACACTTGCCAACGAGCGCTCCTATTACGAAGCCTCCATCCCACGGCTACGTGAGGAACTCGACGGGTTGATGGGTGAAACGCCTTCCGCTGAGCGGGATAGCGCGATCTCCGCCCTTCAACGGCGCTTGAGTGAGCAAGAGGATCGGCTTCTGCGCATCTTGAGCGATCAGGTTGCGTTAGCCGACTCCCCTGCCGATACCTCTACAGTTGATACGGTGACGATCGTTGAAGAGGCGACGTTGCCCACCCGTCCGTTGGATTCGGGCGCGGCGAGCAGTCTGCTCTTCACCATTGCCAGCACGGCCGTGCTGGGCCTCGCGCTCGCCTTTGGGTTGGAGTACCTCGACTTCACGATCAAGAGTCCTGAAGATTTAGAGGCGATGTATGGTGCGCCAACGTTGGGTGTGTTGCGAGCGATGGGACGGGATGCAAGCTCAAGAAACCTAGTTGTGTTGGACGACCCCCGTGGTTCTATTGCGGAGGCATTTAGGGTGCTTCGAACGAATCTCCAGTTCAGCAGCCCCGAGACACCACTCCGCAGCCTCGTTGTCACAAGCGCAGGCCCTTCCGAGGGTAAAACACTGACTTCCACCAATCTGGCGCTGGTGATGGCACAAGCGGGACGCACCGTCATTCTGGTGGATGCCGATCTCCGACGCCCTTCGGTTCATAAGCGACTGAATCTGAGCAACGAGAAGGGGTTTACCTCGCTTCTCGTTGCCGACCATCCGGACGATCCCGATGTAATCGCTGAGCATCTCCAGCCAGGCCCTCACGAGCATATGTTTGTACTGACGAGTGGGCCGATTCCCCCCAACCCGGCGGAATTGTTGAGTATGGTTCGCACGCGTGCCCTTGCCAGTATGCTCACCACGCTAGCTGACATCGTAATTTTCGATACCCCCCCGGTGGCCACCGTCACCGACGCCGCAATCCTCGCGAGCTTTGTTGATGGTACCCTTCATGTGGTGGCTGCAGGGCAAATCCGGCGTGATCTGGTGCTGAAAGCGCGGGATACACTGCGGCGCGTGGAGGCGAATGTACTGGGTCCGGTGCTGAACCGGGTACAGCAACAGGATATTGGTTCCTACTATTACTACTATTATTACGGATCGAACTATACTAATGATAGCCCAACTGATGGGGAAGGCGCATCGGACCGTCAACTAAAGCCTCGGACAAACCCTTCGTTTGTCACACGGCTGCGTCGCTTGCTCCCCGGAAGTGCGACAGAGTGAGTGGATAGTGCCAAAGGCTAGCAGTAATTGCTAATACCAATCTTATAGACCATAACGCATAATGGTTAGGGTTCACGGCCGAGGTGCGGGGGATTAGATATCCCCGCTGGGGCCAACAGGCTTGCCTTCGCAGGCAGGCCCCACCAACGCAGTTATCGTTGGGGTGTGTTTCATTTGAGTGGGTGGTTCACTCACGAATCGGACACATCGCCTTGCGCTGAATTTATAAGGCCAGAATCATGCCGCTCTCTATTTCTATCTTTATCTCTCAATGAGGTAAGCTAGATCGCCAGCGATACCTCGTTTGAAACACACCCTTATCGTTGTCTTGCATTGCACAATCAACGATCAGATTTGGCATAAGAAATTTGGACAGCCGTCGATTTTGCCATCTATTGCAGCAAATCTCTCATGATATACGTTGACAAAATACTTCCCCAAAACGTTCATTTGATGGTCGTCAGCGGTGGTGGTTCACACGTATCTATAGTGACTAGTCCCCATGCGCTTCTTGGAGGTCTCTTCCAATCATGGCGGTAGATGCATCGGCGGGCCAGCCGCCTCGAGCGCGTGATACTAATCCCGCACCCCCCGTCGAAACGACCATCATTGAGCCGCCCTCTGGCTGGCGGCTGATCGACTGGCGCGAGCTCTGGCGCTATCGCGATCTATTCTATTTCTTGGTCTGGCGCGACATTAAAACGCGCTATGCCCAATCGATTCTCGGCATCGGTTGGGCGGTGATCCAGCCAGTCTTTAGTATGATCATTTTTACCATTGTCTTTGGTAATTTGGCCAAGGTGAGTTCCGACGGTGTGCCCTACGCCATCTTCAGCTATGCTGCACTCGTGCCGTGGACTTACTTCTCGAGCGCATTGACCGGAGCCAGCGGTTCGCTCACGGCGTCGGCGAATATGCTAACGAAGGTCTACTTTCCACGTCTTGTGATTCCTTTGGCACCCGTACTTGGCAAATTGGTCGATTTCGGTATCGCACTTATCATCTTGTTTGGGATGATGTTGTGGTTTCAGATCGCGCCCACCATCTGGGCCTTATCACTACCACTGCTCGTACTGCTGATGATTATGACGGCTGCAGGGATGGGCATGTGGCTAACAGCGCTTTCCGTGCAATATCGCGACATTAACTATGCGATGAGCTTTGCGGTCCAGCTGTTGATGTACGCGGCACCCGTCGTCTACCCAGCTAGCGCGGTTCCCGACCGATTTCGCCTGCTATATGGCCTCAATCCAATGGCAGGGGTCATCGAAGGCTTCCGGTCCGCGCTGCTCGGCACCAACCCCATGCCGTGGGATCTGCTCGTCCCAGGCACTATCATGGCGCTGCTGATCTTGGTGAGTGGGGCGCTCTACTTCCGGCGGATGG
>JACKAZ010000018.1 GCA_020634795.1 Ardenticatenales bacterium
GAGGTTCGTGCCACGATCGAGCGTCACGAACGGACGTTGCAGGATCGGCTGGCGCAGCCGCTCGGACGGTACATCTTCCCGCCACCCGCCTTCACCGACGCGGAACGGGAGGCGCAGCAGGCGGCGCTGACCGATACCCATGTCGCGCAGCCCGCGTTGGGGGCCAGCTCCAGCGCGCTTTTCCATCTGCTCCAACGCTTTGGTATTCGCGCGGAAGCAACGGCGGGCCATAGCTACGGCGAGTATCCCGCCCTCTATGCGGCAGGTGTGATCGACGAAGAGACCCTCGCCCATCTTTCCGAGGTGCGCGGGCGGGCGATCACCGAAGCCGCGCAATCCGACTTGGGTGGCATGGTGGCGGTGCGGGCCGATGCGCAGCGGTTGGAACCGTTCATTACTGAGGACAGCGAACTCTGGCTGGCGAATCTCAATTCGCCCCAGCAGACCATTGTGTCGGGAACGGGACCAGCGCTGGAGCGCTTCTCCGCCCAACTTCAGGCGGACGGGATCCCCCATCGTCTGTTGAATGTGGCCTGCGCCTTTCATTCTCCTTTGGTCGCCCCTGCACAAGAGCGGTTGACCCACGAACTGGACGCGGCAACTCTGCATCCGCCCCAATTGCCGCTTTATTCCAATGTCCTGGCGGCCCCGTATGGCGAGGATGTGGAAGAGAACCGTGCGGTACTGGCGCGCCATCTGCTCGCCTCGGTACGCTTCACCGAACAGATCCAAACCATGTACGAGGATGGGGTCAGAACCTTCATCGAGGTCGGCCCCCACACGGTGGTGACCGGCCTCGTCGACCACATCTTGGGCCATCAGCCGCACCTCGCCGTGGCCACCGATCACCCCCAGCGGAACGGGATCGAATCCCTCTTGCTGGCGCTCGGTCAATTGGCCGTGGAAGGCGCGACGCTCACTCTTGACCCCCTGTTCGAGGGACGCCGCGTGCAGCGATTGCCGCTGCACAACTTGGTGAAGGCCACCGCCGAAGCCGCCCTACCCCACAGCATGTGGCTGGTGAATGGGAGCGGGGCACGCCGCGCGGGCAGCGATCCGGTGCCGCTCGATGGCCCGTTGACGTGGGCGCAACGGCCCAGCAACGGCAAGGGTGACGCGGTAACGCCCGCGACACCCCCACCCGTACGCCCCCAACCGGCCCGCGAGGAGCCAGCAAACACGAACGCGCCCCCCGCTGATGCGACAGCGCAGCCGGTAGTGCCAAACGGGGCACATCACGATACCCAGCCGCCCGCACGCAGGGAAGCAGCCACGTGGCATGCCCATGAGGATGCGGGCCATGTCGTGTCGCAATTTCAGCAGATGCTGCAACGGTTCTTGAGCAGCCAAGAAAATGTGATGAGCCACTATTTACACGGGGCAGCCGCGCCGCCCCGCGCTGCGCCCACGCTGCCGAGCGCTGACGGTGAAGCGCGGCAGGCCACAACGCCAAGCGCGACGCCCCCAGCAGCGCCCTACAGCGCGGGCGGCGAGCCGTCCGTCCCGGCCTTTCGATTGGTGGCCCGGCCTCACCCTTTGACGGGAAACGCACGGGGGTTGATGGCGGGTGGCACCGTGCTGATCACCGATGATGGGAGTGGCTTGGCACAACAGTTGGCCCCACAGTGGGAAGCACAGGGCCATCCGGTGGCACTCTTGATGCCGCAAACGCGCCACGCCGAACCGGGGGGCCGATACATCGCCGACCTGCGCTCTACGGAGGAAGTCACGCAGGTAGTGCGACTGATCGAAGCGGAAAAAGGGCCGATCACGGCGCTGGTCCATCTGTTGCCGTTCAGCCTGCCAGCGGATTGGCTCGACAGTGATCTGGAAAGCTGGCAAACCGCCTGCGATCACGCCGTGCGCGCGCTCTTCCTGCTCTGCCAGGCCACGGCTCCCGCGCTGCACCATGCCGCGGCGAACGGGGGAGCAGCGGTGATCGCGGCCACGGCCCTGGGCGGCCAATCGGGGTTGAACGTCGTGGAGGACTTCTCCCCCGCGGGCGGCGCGGTGGCGGGTTTCCTGAAATCGTTGGCGCAAGAATGGCCGACCGTGCGTCTGCGCGCGGTGGATTTCGCGCGAGAGGCAGGGGTGGAACAGATCGCCGCCCACCTGACCGCAGAGCTGACCCACGACGACGAGGAGATTGAGATCGGCTATCGGGCCGATGAGCGCTGGAAGGTGGGGGTTGCCGCCGTCGAGGCAGCACCGGCTGACACGCCACTGCTCCCCCCCCAGTCGGTCGTGCTGCTCACCGGTGGCGCACGGGGGATCACGGCCGAAATCGCCCATCAATTGGCAGAGCGCTATCGCCCCCATCTGATTTTGGCAGGGCGCAGCCCGCTCCCCCCGGAGCAGGAAGCGGCGGAAACGGCGGGGTTGACCGAGCCAGCGCAGATCAAGGCCGCGCTGATCGCCACAGTGCGCCACGAGAGCGGTGCGCTCGACATCGCGGAGGTCGAGCGACGCTACGGGCGGCTCATGGCGGAGCGTGAAATGCGCCACACCCTCGCCAAGCTGCGCGCGGTGGGTGCCACGGTGAGCTATCAGCAAGCGGATATGACGAAGGAAGCCGATGTGGCGGCACTCTTCGACCGCATTTATCACGAACACGGGCGGCTGGACGGCGTGGTCCACGGTGCGGGTATCATCGCAGACAAGCTGGTGACGGACAAGGCGGTGGAGGATTTTGACCGCGTGCTGCGCACCAAAACAGCCAGTAGCTACCTGTTGGCACGCCACCTGCGGCCCGAAAAAGGGTTACGCTTCGTCGCCTTGTTCGCCTCTGTCGCGGGCCGCTTCGGCAACCGAGGACAGAGTGATTATGCCGCCGCCAACGAAACGATGGCCAAGACCGCCCAATGGCTCAACCGCCGTTGGCCCGCCCATGTCGTGGCCCTGCATTGGGGACCGTGGCAACAGGGCATGGCCGATCCCGTGGTGCAGAAGGCCTTTGCCGAACGGGGCGTACAGATTATTGCGCCCCTTCAAGGGCGCATTGCCTTCGACGAGGCCATGCGGAACGCCAGCGCCGAAGCAGAGCTGGTGTTGGGCAACGGACCGTGGGCCGCCGCCAACGCGCTTCCGTTGATGGCGGGCGCCCACAGCTTGGCACAGGAGCGTCAGCGCGCCACGTGGCAACAGACGGTCTCACTCGCCACGATGCCCTATCTTTACGACCATCGCATCTCGGCGGTGCCGGTCGTGCCGCTGGCGTTGGCCACGGAGTGGATGGCCGAAGCGGCGCAACACCTGCTGCCCACGCTGCATCTTAACACGGTGGCCCATGTCGAGATGTTGGGCGGCATCCGGTTGGAGGCGGACACGCTGTCCGTCCGCATCGAGGCCGAGGCTGTGCCGGTCGAGCAGCAGTGGCGGGTGGCGGTGAAACTGGCCGACAGCGCAACGGGACGGCTCTTCTATCGTGGCGATGTCTGGATGAGCGAAAGCCCGTTGGTCGCCCCACCCTTCCAGCGCCCCGACTTTTCAGCGGCCAAGCCTTATTCGATGAACGCGGAACGTGCCTACCAAACGCGCATCTTCCATGGCCCCTGCTTCCAGCGGATTTCGCGGCTGGACGGATGCAGTGAGGCGGGGCTGGCCATCACCCTGCGTAACAGCGCGTCGGAGCGCTGCACCGACGATGTGGACGAACTGGGCTGGACGATCAACCCCTTCCTGTTGGATGTCGCCCCGCAAATGACCCTCTTCTGGGATCGTGAGCAGCGGAACCGCTCCAACCTGCCCGCTCGCTTCGACTGGTTCCAGCCGTACGCGCCGCTGGAGCAGGCACGTTACGTCTATTTTGTGCGGGATGCGCGGTCGACCGACCAGCTCGTTCGCGGCGATTACTACTTCGTCGACGCGGCGGAGCGGTTGGTCGCGCAATTGCGCGGCTTGGAAGGGGTGAGCAGCGAAAGGCTGAACGCACAGATGAGGCCCAATCCATGAGAGGGCGCTGGCGACGGCGACGGCGACGAGGTCGAGTCGTGCGGCTCTTAGTCGCGCTCGTTGCTTTCATCGTTCTGGGGGTGGCGTGCCGCGCTGTTCAGCGAAATCGGCAGGAGAGGGGCATCAACCCATCGCCCGTGCCGATCGAGGAGGGGAGGGGCAGCGCCCAAGTGACAGTGAACGAACTCGTGGCAGGCGGCGGGCGGGTGGACTGGTCCCCCGATGGCAGCCAACTGATCTTCGACATGGCGACCGAGCAAGGGCATTACGAACTCTTTCTGTCGAACCGCGACGGAAGCGACCCGCGCTGCCTGACCTGTGACGTCGCGGGACTGCCCACGGGACGTCACCGGGGCAATCCGGCGTGGCATCCTTCGGGCGACTACATCGTCTTCCAAGTTGAAAAGGCGGATAATCCAGGCGGCTCGCGTCGCGCGACCCCGGGGCTGGGCATCGCCAACGACCTGTGGCTGATCGGCGTTGATGGCAGTGGTCTGACGCCGCTCACCGATGTGCCAGTCGATTCGGGGACGCTCCATCCGCACTTCTCGCATGACGGGACACGCCTCTCGTGGTCGCAGCAGACGGGAGAAGCGGGCAACTTAGATCAGTGGGATCTGCGCATCGCCGATTTTGCGATCATCGATGGCAAAGGTCAGCTCAGTAATGAACAACGGTACGAGCCGATCGCAGGGGCCTTCCATGAGAACGGCGGCTTTTCCCCCGATGACGGCTCGCTGATTTTCACGGCCAACGAAGGACAAGAGAACGAATTGGCCTTGGATATCTATACCCTTGAATTGGCCAGTGATCGGCTAACGCGCTTGACCGGCCCCGACGACGAGTGGGACGAACATGGTCATTTCTCGCCGGCTGGTCAGCAGATCGTTTGGATGTCGAGTCTGGACAACCAGTGGGACGGCTCGACCAGCAAGCTCGCTACGGACTATTGGATCATGAATGCGGATGGCAGCGACAAACAACGGCTGACACATTTCAACGCGGCGGGCTATCCCGAATCGTCGGAACAGCGCATCGTGGTGGGCGATTTCGCGTGGGCACCAGACGGACAGCGGATCGCGGCGTACTACATCATCAGCCGTGGCCTTCGCAGAGTATTTGACCTTTACAACAACGATTTCTACCGCATCGTGGAGATCGATCTGACCGCCACGGGGTTGAGCCGCTGATGGTCAAGCGGGCAATCAGCGCCCGCGTTTCCAAATGCTGATCACCCTGAAATTTCTCTGGCATCCCACGACTTCGGCGAACCGACCGTCGTCAACACGATGCGCAACCGTCACCTCCACTCTCTGAAAGAGAGGTAATCAAGCTGATGGAATCCTTACCCGCAAGGCGACCGGAACATGATGTAGCCATCATCGGCATGTCATGCCTCTTGCCCGGCGCCTCGTCGCTCAGCCGCTATTGGGAAAATATCCTCAACAAAGTCGACGCGATCACCGATCCGCCGCCCGAAGCGTGGCACTCGGACATCTTCTACGACCGCGACAGCAGCGCCAACGACCGCGTCTATTGCAAAAAGGGTGGCTATTTGGGGCCTATCGCCTATTTCAACCCGTTGCAACATGGCGTTATGCCGATCAGCGCGGAAGGGGGCGAACCGGACCAGTGGCTCGCCCTGGAAGTCGCCACCCGTGCGCTGGCCGATGCGGGCTACCTCGATGTCAAAGAGACGCGCGAACGGACCGCTGTCATCATCGGCAAAGGGACCTACCTGAACCGTGGCAACCTCAGCATGATCCAGCATGGTCTGGTCGTCGATCAGACGCTCAGCATCCTGCGTGAGCTTTACCCCGAAGAGGCAGAATCGCGCTGGACGCAGGTGCGGGACGAATTGAAGGCCCAACTGCCCCCCTTCACCACCGAAACCGCGACCGCGCTGGTGCCGAACATCATCGCGGGCCGCATCGCCAACAAGCTGGACCTGATGGGTCCCAGCTATACCGTGGACGCGGCCTGTGCCTCGTCGCTGTTGGCGGTGGAACAGGCGATTCAAGGGCTGCGCAGCGGCGCCTACGACATGGCGCTGGTCGGCGGGGCGCAAGTGACCACGCCCATTCCCGTGCTGACGCTTTTCTGCCAGTTGGAAGCCCTCTCGCACAACGAGCGCATCCGCCCCTTCGACCAAAAGGCGGATGGCACGATCCTGAGCGAGGGACTGGGCATGGTGGTGCTGAAGCGGCTGGATGCGGCGGAGCGGGACGGCGACCGGATCTACGCCGTGATCAAGGGGACCGGCGTCGCCAGCGACGGTCGTGCCCTGGGGGTGCTGGCGCCCCGTTTGGAGGGCGAAGTGCTGGCGCTTCAACGGGCCTACGCCGATGCCGACCTTGAGCCGCAGAGCATTGGCCTTGTCGAAGCCCACGGCACCGCCACGGTGGTCGGCGATGCGACCGAGATCGAGGCGCTGTCGACCGTGTTGACCCAAGGCGACCCTCAGCGCCAGCGCGTAGCCCTAGGCTCGGTCAAGTCGATGATCGGCCACACCATGCCCGCAGCGGGCATCGCGGGCCTCATCAAATGTGCCTTGGCGCTTTACCATCGCGTCCTGCCCCCCACGCTGAACGTGGAAACGCCCAACGACGCGCTGCAAGCGGATGATTCCCCGCTCTACCTGAATACAGAGAGCCGCCCGTGGCTGCATAGCCGACCGCTGCCCCGCCGCGCGGGAATCAACTCCTTTGGCTTTGGCGGCATCAACGCCCACGCGATTCTAGAAGAATACCCCGCCGCCAACGAGAGTGCGCTGCCGAGCCAGCATCTGTCGTGGGAATGCGAGCTGATCGTCCTGCAAGCGGAGACGCGCCAAGCGCTGATCGACCGCGCTAGGTCGCTCCATGACTTTTTGGCGGCCGAGCCGGAGGTCGCGCTCAAAGATGTGGCCTATACGCTGAACCTTCACCGCGCCGCGCTCGACCAGCGGGACGGCCTGCGTTTGGCCCTGGTTGCCAGCTCGCTGGACGACCTGCACAGTAAGCTGGCGTGGGCCTTGCCCCGCCTCTCCGACGAGAACCGGACGAAGATTCAAGGGCGACAGGGTATCTACTTCGCCGAGACGCCGATCGGACGGCAGGGGAAGCTGGCGTTCATCTTCCCGGGCGAAGGGGCGCAGTACGTCAACATGTTTGCCGATCTGGCGCTACATTTTCCGGTCGTGCGTCGCGCCTTTGAAGAGATGGATCGACTCTTCGCCGATCATGATCGCGGCTATCAACTGAGCGATGTGATCTTCCCGATCCCCACCGCCGCGGCGGAAGCGGATGCCGAAGCGCGGCTCTGGCAGATGGATGTCGCCGTCGAAGCGCTGACCACCGCCAACCACGCCATCTTCCTCCTGCTGGGGTCGCTGGGGCTTCAGCCGGATGCGCTGCTCGGCCACAGCACGGGCGAATATTCGGCGATGCGCGCGGCCGGGATGTTGGACGTTGCCCCCCAACAGTTCGCCGATCGCGTCAAGCGGCTGAACCGACTTTACGAACAGGTCCACAAGGCGGGGGGAATTCCCAAGGCGATGCTGGTGGCGGTGGCGGCGGAACGACAGCGCACCGAAGCGTTGGTCGCGGGCTTGCCCTCGGTCTCGGTGGCGATGGACAACTGTCCCCACCAGGTGGTGCTGGCGGTCGCCGAGGCACAACTGGATCAACTGCGCGCAACGCTGCAGGACAACAACCTGATCTATGAAGTGCTGCGCTTCGATCGCGCCTACCATACGCCGCTCTTCGGCCCCTACGCCGAGGTGCTGCGCGACGTGCTACAGGGCTGGATCGTTGCGCCGCCCGAGCAGCCCCTCTATTCCTGCACCACCGTGGGCCTTTTCCCCGACGATCTGGCACGTTGCCGCGAGATCGCGCACGAACATTGGATTGCGCCGGTGGAGTTTCGGCGCACCATTGAAAAGATGCACGACGATGGTGTTCGTCTCTTTGTAGAGGTGGGGCCACGGGGCAACATGAGCGCCTTTATCGGGGATGTGCTGCGTGGGCGCGAGCAGATGATCATCCCGTCGAACCTTCACCACCGGAGCGGGCTGGTACAACTCCATCATCTGCTGGCCATGCTGGCCGCACAAGCCGTTCCGCTCTCGTTGGACGCATTATACAGCCGCCGCGCCCCACGCATCGTTGATTTCACGTCGCCCGCCAACCCTTATGGCGACAACAAAAAACAGATGGGCACCATGAAGCTTGCCACTGGCTGGCCCCCCATTGAACTTTCGGAGGATACCATCATGAGCCTGAGAGCCTCGGCGAACCCACACCCCCCCCACGACAATGGTTGGTCGGGGAGTGCGCCATCGGCCAACGACCCTGCGCCGACCTTCAGCGCCACGACCGCCGCACCGTCGCCCGTCGTGGCAGCGCCAGCACCCGTTGTCGCAGCGCCCGCGGCCTACGAGTTCGCGCCTTACCCCGCGAGTGACGAACGAACCGAAGTGATGTTGGCCTACCTACAGACGATGGAAAGCTTCCTGCAGGTGCAGGAGCGCGTCATGCAGGGTTACCTGGGTGGGGCGGCGCCCGACGTGGTCGAGGGGCGTCGCCGCATGACGTTGCCCGCCCCGCGCCAACCCGTGGCCGTGCCCCCCACGCCCCGCGCCGTGAGCGCCGTGCCGGTGGCGCCGCCCGTGGCTGTGCCAAGCGCCCCGCCGCCCGCTGTGGCCCCCGCTGCCCCGCCGCCCGCCCCGGTGAGTGCCACGCCGCCGAGCGTGCCTGCGCCGCCGGTCGTCGCGCCCCCGCCGAGCAATGGGGCCGCCCACGACCACGCGCCAGCGAGCGGCTTCCAGATGGAGGCGGCAACGGTGCAGTCGATCTTGGTGACGCTCATCAGCGAGCGCACCGGCTACCCCCCCGAGATGCTGGAGCCGACCCTCGACCTGGAGGCCGATCTGGGCATCGACTCGATCAAACGGGTCGAGATCATCGGCACCTTCCAGCAGCAGAGCGGCGTCGAGCTTGGCGCACAGGTCGAAGAGCTGGCGGCACGCAAGACGCTGGCCGAGATGGTCGACTTCTTGACGGCCATCGGGGACGACCCGCCACCCAACGGGAGTGGCAACAAAAAACCGTTGGAGGCCAGTGACCGCCCTTTTGAGTGGGATCTCCTCGCCACCGCACCAAGCGGGGAGATCGTTGTAGGGTGCACGCTGACGCTGGCCGATCTGCCCTTCCTGCGTGACCACACGCTGGGACGCGACGTCTCGCGGCAGGACGCGACGCTGACCGCGCTGCCCGTCCTGCCGCTCACGATGAGCATGGAGCTGCTGGCCCAAGCCGCGGCCCACGTTGCGCCCGGGCAGGTCGTGGTCGAGATGAAAGAGATTCGCGCCAGCAAATGGATCGCCTTTGAGGATGAGCCGCTTCGGATGGTCGCCACCGTGTCGCCGCCGCAAGCGGGATGGGTCACCGTGACGCTGGCGCATGACGCGACCCCGCAGCAGCCGGTGGTGAGGGGGGAGATTCGCTTTGCGGCCCACTACCCGCCCGCCCCCGCCGCCAGCCCGTGGGCGCCGCTGGCCCCTTCGACATGGCGTGCCGAGGCGCTGTACACGGAAGGGATTTTTCATGGGCCGCGCTTTCAGGGGATCGTGACCGTGGATGGCTTCGACCCCAGCGGCCGCACGGCGGCGACGCTCCGTGCCCTGCCGCGCGAGGCGCTGTTCGCCCAGTCCGAGCGGCCCGCCCTGCTGACCGATCCGGTGCTGCTCGATCAGCCCGGCCAAGTCGTCGCCTTCTGGATCTGGGAGCAGTTCGACCGGGGCCATCTGATCTTCCCCTACCGCTTGGCGGGGTTGAAACTTTACGGCCCGCCGCCGCGCGCGGGCGAACGCTTCGACTGTCGGGGCTGGGTCACCGATCTGGACGAGGTGCGGATGGCCTCCGACCTGGAGGTGGTGGATGGGCGCGGCAGGGTATGGGCACGGCTGGACGGCTGGGAAGATCGCCGCTTCCACTTTTCGGAACCGGTGGCGCGCTACATGCTGGACCGTCGCGCGACCGATCTCAGTCAGCCGTGGCCCGCGCTCTTGGGCCAGCGCAGCAACGCCGCCGGGTTGGTGGCACGGAGCCTCGCGCTCAGCGATCTACCGGAGGGTTTTTTGACCGGCCATGGGGGCCACTGGCAACGAGTTTTGGCCCACATCGTGTTGAGCGAACGGGAGCGGGCGCAGTGGCGCGCGCAACGTGGCCCCGAGCGACGGCGCGTCGAATGGCTGTTGGGGCGGGTGGTCGCCAAAGAGAGTGTCCGCGCCCTGCTGGCGGCGGAATCCGCGCTTTCGCCCGCCCTCGCCGACCTTGAGATCCTGTCGGATGGGGCGGGACGACCGACCGTTGAGGCGAAGGGGTTACCCTTCGCGGTTCGGCTCTCCATCGCCCATCGTTCGGGCCGCGCCGTGGCACTGGCGGGGCGCGGCGATCGTTACGCCGGGGTGGGGGTTGATCTGGAGAGCAGCGAGCCGATGACAGAGGCCACCTCTTCAGTCGCCTTCGGTCCGCAGGAACGGGCGCTGATCGAAGGTTTACCCGCCGACAGCAACTGGGCGATGCGGGGTTGGTGTGCGAAAGAGGCGGTGGGCAAAGCGTGGGGCATTGGCTTGGGCGGTGCACCACGCCGTTGGCAGCTCGCCTCGGCTAGCGATGACGGCCAGTTCGCGGTGATCCCCAGCGCGGCGTTGGCAACGGAGCAAGCCGTGGGTCGCGCCACCGCCCAGACGATGCAGAACCATGGATGGGTCGCGGCGCTGAGCGTTGTCCCCCACCGCGAGGCCGCACAGCCCACCACCGAGTAAGAAACGATGCGAAGGAGCGATAGGATGGGAATCGAGCGCGATGCCGTGCGTGACGACGTACTGGGGCTGCTAAAACAGCTCGCCGACGATTGGGAATATGACGAGCCGATTACCGAAGCGACCGGCCTTCTGAACGATATGGCCATGGAATCGTTGGACTTGGTGGTCTTTGCCACCTCGTTACAGGAGCATTTTCAGCAGGAGATGGCTTTCACTGAGTTCCTGACCGAGTTGGGTCAGCGTGCAGAGACCGACACCACGGCGGGCGAATGGGTCGATTTTGTCTACCACGAACTTCAGCGCGCGGGGCAGGCCGCCTTATGACTGTCAAATGTCTGTTCATCGGCTTAGACGGCGCAACCTTCGATGTGCTGGATCCGTTGATGGCCCGTGGCGCGATGCCCTTCTTGGCCAGCGTGGTGGAACGGGGGGGGCGCGCGCCGCTCCGTTCAACGATCCCCGCACTGACGCCGCCCGCGTGGACGACCCTGATGACCGGTCGTGCCCCGGCGGCCCACGGCATTTTCGACTTCTTTCGACGGGAATCGAAGGAGAGCCTGCAGTTCAGCTTCTTGACCTCGCGTGACATCGGCGTCGAGACGATCTGGCAGCGTGCCAACCGAGCGGGTCAGCGGGTGACGGTACTCAACTTCCCCCTCACTTTTCCGGCCCCGCCGGTCGATGGCTATGTAGTGGCGGGCGGTTGGATGCCGTGGCGGCAGTTGCGCTCCGGCTGTCATCCCAAAACGCTCTACGATGAGTTGAAGCGGCTCCCCGATTTCAACCCACGGACCTTAGCCATGGACATGTCCCACGAGGAAAAGGCGTTGGAGGGCTGTGAACAGGAGGATTACGAGCCGTGGGTCGCGCTCCATATCGAGCGGGAACGGCAGTGGCACGGGGTGGCGCGCCACCTGATGACGACGGATCCGACCGAGATGTTTGCGCTGCTGATGGATGGGGTCGACAAGTTACAACATCTCTGCTGGCGCTTCATCGATCCGGCGATGGCGGATCAGTTGACGGAACCGTGGGAAGCGCGCGTGCGAGACCGCTGTTTGGACTATTTCAGGACAGTAGACGAGATCATCGCCGATTTGGCGGGGTTAGCGGGCGAAGAGGCGATGATCGTGATCGCCTCCGACCACGGCTTCGGCCCTCAGGTGCGCACCTTCTTTGTCAACCAATGGCTGGCCGAAGCCGGTTACCTCGCTTGGACCGATAAGCGGCAGAGCGCGACCGAGGCCACCACCCTGGGCATCGCCTCGCTCGCCAAACATACCTTCCAGATGGATTGGACGCGGACCGTTGCCTACGCCCCGATGCCGAGCGGCAACGGCATCCACCTCGTGCGGCAAGATGAGGCCCATCCGCACGGCATCCCCGCCGAGGCGCTGGCGGCGGTGCGGCAGCGCATCATCGAGGGGTTGTTGGCCGTGCGCGACCCCCACACGGGCGAGGCGGTCGTGGATCGGGTCTGGACGCGGGCGCAGCTTTTCGCGGGGCCGTGGGAGCAGATCGCCCCCGATCTGACGCTGGAGCTGAGCGACGGGGGATTGATCTCGATCGTGGCCGCCGACGCGGTGGTGATGCCGCGCCCCCAACCGACCGGCACCCACGCCCCCCTGGGCGTGCTGATCGCGGCAGGTGCGGGGGTTCAGGAAGGGGTCACCTTGCCCGAAAAGCAGATCGTGGATAGCGCCAGCCTGCTGCTCTACGCGGTCGACGCCCCGATCCCTGCCGATCTGGAGGGCGAGTTGCCCACCCACCTCTTCAGCGCGGCGTGGTTGGAACGCAATCCGCCCCAACAGAGCGACGAGGTGGGCGTGCAACCCGTAGCAACCGTGGAGAAGGAGGCCCTTTTTACCGAAGAAGAACAATCAGAGATGTTACGACACCTACAAGCACTGGGATATGTGGAGTAAATCATGAGTGAGCATCGAAAAGCAGAAGAGAGCGAAGAACGGGGCGCGTCGGCTCCCGTAGATGAGGGATCACAAAGCGGCCACAACGGCTTCGACGAGGCCGCCGAGAGCGAGATGATGCGCCGTCTGCGTGATCTCGGTTACGTGGAGTAATTTCATGTCTTACGTGACAGCCAACGGCATTAAGATGCATTACTGGCAGGTCGGCGAAGGGCCAGATCTGGTCTTGATCCACGGGATGGCCGGTAATCTGGCCCTGTGGCATCTCTTCTTGGTCCCCGAACTGCGCAAGTATTTTCGCGTGACGACCTACGACATCCGCGGCCACGGCCGCACCGAAGTCCCCCCCACCGGCTATACCACCCGCGACTTGGCGCACGACTTGGTGGCCTTGATGGATGCGCTGGACATTGAGGTGGCCCATCTGATGGGGCACAGTGTGGGCGCTGATATCGCGCTGCATACGGCGTTGATTCGACCGGAACGTGTGGACAGCCTCGTTCTGATCGAAGCGGGCATCCCGGCACTGGTCAACGAGCGCAAAAAGAGTGATTGGGAAGGGTGGCGCTACTGGGCCGAGACGATCGAGCAGTTCACGGGTATCCAGATTCCGCGTGAGAAGTGGACCGATTTGGGCTACATGGTCAAGATGAGCGCTCAAGTGCCGATCGTCTTTGGCCCGGCGCGGGGTCGACCGCGCAATACCGAGATGGTCGAACGGCTGCTCGACGAAACGACCCTGATTGCCGACTACGAGGTGGTGCACGAGATGACGTTGGAAAATCTGCCCACCATCCCGCACCGCAAATTGCTGGTGTACGATGATGAGTCGCCCTATCGCCATTCCTATGATGCACTGGCCACCTTGCTCACCCATTGCACCCCCGTGCTCTTGCCGCCGAGCGAACATTCCCATTTTGGCCCCCTGACGCAGCCCGAGGCATTGCTTGGCCTGATGGGGGAATTTTTCGGCCTGGCTGCGCCAGCGTGAGCGTTCCGTTGAAGAGACGATGGGTCCCGTCGCGCGTTCGCAGGGCGGGAACCCACTCCAAATATTGAGTCCAATCGAGATAAAGGTCACATCCATGCAACTGCAGACGAAATTACTGAAGAGGACGAGCGGTGCTGAGGAGAAATTCCAGCATTTCCTTCCCACAGGGCTAAGAGAGCTGGTGCGCACGACCCGAATCGTCGGGGGACGACAGATGCTCCAACTTCTGCGGGCGTACCGCGTCGGGTGGCAAGGGATCATCAGTGGCTACTACACCACGCGCACGATGCAAGCCCTCTTCAATGTCGGCTTTTTCGATGAGATGCAACGTGCGGGTCGGGTCGACGCCGCAGCGTTCGCCGACCAGCATGATCTGGATCCGTATATTCTGGAGCGGCTGGCCGAGTCACTCTACGCCCTGCGCATTCTGGACAAAGCGGGATCGGCCTATGTGCTTGACGATAAGGGAAAGGTGCTGGTCGATGTGGCACATGGCTGGTTCGATAGCGCCTATGGCTATGAGGATCTCTTTCACGCCCTAGAGGGGATGCTACGCAAGGAGCAGCAGTACGGGTCGGATGTGAATCGCCGCGCGCCGAATATTGCCCGCGGCACAGGCAACATGGAAAAATTGATCTACTTTCCGCTGGCCATCGACATGATCGACGCGCTGGGCGCGAGACACGTTCTGGATCTCGGCTGCGGCGATGCCATCTTCTTGCGGGAACTGTGCGCCCAACGCGCCCACGTGACGGGGTACGGCTTGGATATCGCGGCGGACACCATTGCGGAAGGGCAGGCGGCGGTGCGCGAGGCGGGTCTGTCGGCGCGTATCCACCTCTTTGTCGAGGATGTCACGCGCGTCGAGCAGTTACCCGCGCCGCTGGAACAGATCGAGGTGGCGACGATTTTCTTCGTGCTGCACGAACTGCTTTACCAAGGGTTCGAGACAGCGGTGGACTTTCTGAAGAGCTATCGCAGCCATTTTCCGGGCGTGCCGCTGATCGTCTTCGAAGCGGTAAAACCCAGTACGGAAACCATGCGCAAGCGGCCCGGGATGGCGGTTCACTACTTCTTGCAGCACGAACTATCCCAACAGCGGCCCGTCTCGCAGGCGGAATGGCGGCAGCTATTTCGCGCGGCGGGCTTCGACTCGGTGGAAGAGCGTTACCTCGATTTCGCCCGTACCGCCATTTTCACCCTCTCATGATGAAGACAGGAAAACCGAGCAACGAAATGAATGACAAGAGCGTGCTGGTAACCGGCTGCTCATCGGGGCTGGGCCTGGCGACTGCGCTTGAGCTGGCCGCACGCGGCTTCCGCGTCTTTGCCACGATGCGGGAGCTGACGCGGCGCGGTGAGTTGGAGGCGCAGGCAGCGCAGCGCGGGCTGACGATCGAGGTGTTGCCGCTCGATGTGACGCGGCCCGAGACCATTGACGCCGCCATCGCCACGATCATCGAGCGGAGCGGCACCCTTTACGGGGTAGTGAACAATGCAGGGGTGGCGCTGCGCGGCTTCTTTGAAGACCTGACCGAGGAAGAGATCCGGCACGTGTTCGAAACCAACGTGTTTGGCACGATGGCCGTGACCCGTGCGGCCTTGCCCCACATGCGGGCCGCCCGCGAAGGACGGATCGTTATCGTGACCTCGGTGGGGGGACGCCAAGGCGTGCTGGCCCTGACCGGCTACTGCGCCAGCAAGTTCGCGCTGGAAGGGTTCGGGGAGGCGCTGATGCAGGAGGTGAAGCCCTTTGGTATCGCCGTGTCGCTGGTGGCGCCCGGCATCACCCCCACACCCATCTGGGATCGCAGCATCGCGAAAAACGCCCTGAATCCCGACAGTCCCTACCACGCGCTCTTCTTGGAATACCGCCGGATGGTGCAGAAGGTGATGCGCGGGGCCACGGTAACCCCTGAAGCGGTCGGTCAGAGCATTGGCGATATCTTAATGGCGGAGCGCCCGCAGCTTCGCTACCTGATCGGCTGGCGGCCCAAGCTGCTCTTTGCGCTGCGCCGCTACCTGCCCGGCGAGAGCTTCGATCGCGCCTATACGTGGCTCGTCTTACGACGGGTACAGGGCAGGGCGCGTTCGACCAAGACCCCCCAAGCGGAGCTGACGCCATGACCACGCCGCCCCTTGTCGTCATCACCGGCGCTGGCACGGGGTTGGGACGTGCCACCGCCCTGCATCTCGCCCAGCGGGGGATGCGGGTCTACGCCACCGTGCCCACGCTCGACCAAGCGCCCGCCTTGGCCGCAGCGGCGCAGGCGGCGGGCGTCAGCCTAGAGATCGTGCAGCTTGACGTGACCGATCAGGGCAGCATCGACGCGGCCCATCGTCAGATCATCGCCGAGGACACCCCCTTTGCATTGATCAACAATGCGGCGATCGCGCTGCGCGGCTATTTCGAAGATCTGCTGCCCGAAGAGATCGAGCGGGCCTTTGAGGTCAATGTGCTGGGCACGATGAAGGTGATTCGCACCTTTTTGCCCGAGATGCGACGGGCGCGACGGGGCCGCCTGTTAATCATCACTTCGGTGGGCGGTCGAATCGCCTCGCTGGGGGTGAGCGGCTACTGCGCCACGAAATTCGCCCAAGAGGGGATGGCCGAGTGCCTCCAGCAAGAGCTTAAGCCCTTCGGCATCGATGTCGTGATCGTGGAGCCTGCCATCATCGCGACGGAACGCTTTGGGGCGAACCGAGGCTATGCGGCCAACGCCTTCGACCCGCAGAGTCCGTACCACGACCGCTTCCGCGCCTCCCAGCGGCTCACCGATCGGTTGGTCGCCAGTTCCCCGACGACCGCGCAGGATGTGGCGCTGGCCATCGAGGCCGCGTTGACCACGAAGCGGCCCAAGCTGCGGTACGCGGTGGGCCGACGGGCGCGCGTCGTACTGGCGGCGCGGCGGCTGCTGCCCGCGCCCCTCTTTGATCGCCTCTATTTCGGCGAGGCGATGCGGCGGGTGACCGCCGAAGCCAAGCAGTTGGAGAGCGCCTAACAGATGGCACGCTTTCTGTTTGCGGTGCTGCCCCTTGCGGGTCATCTGGCGCCCAATTTGGCCGTCGCCCAAGCGTTGCGCCAACAGGGCCATCAGGTGCTGCTTTACAGTGGCGCGAGTGTAGCTGACGCGGCAGCGGCCCGTGATTTGGACTTTGCCCCCTTCATCGCGCTGGACGAGGAAGCGATACACGGCACGATCCGCGAAATCGCCATCGCCCGCGCCCCGTGGCAGTTGCGGCGACTCTGGCGACAGATCCTGATCGAAAGCATCGAGGCGCAATTGAGCGACTTGGCCCCACTGCTGGATACGTGGCAACCGGACGTGATCGTCTGCGATCCCCTGCTGTGGGGGCCCATCGTGGTGCTCCACGAGCGGGAACCGATCCCCGTGGCCATCCTCTCTTATGTGGCGGCCTGTGTCCTGCCGGGTGACGATGCCCCCCTGCTTGGCCTCTCGTTGCCCGCAGCGCAGGGGGGCGCAATGCGCCTGGCGCGGCGGAGCGTGCGCTGGTTGATTGATCAGGTCGCCACTGGGGTTCGGCGGGAGGTCAACGCCATTCGCCAGCGCTTCGCGCTGCCCCCCATTCCCGATTCGGTGACCGCCTACACGGGTAGGCTGCCGCTCTATCTGATGCCCGGCAGCCGCGACTTTGATTATGCGCGCCAGGATTTGCCGGCGTCGGTTCATTATGTAGGCTTGCTGGAGTGGCAAAGCGGACCGCCGCCCGCCCCCCCCGCATGGTTACAAGCTTATCAAAAAGAGCGCCCTTTGGTCTACGTGACCGAAGGGTCGGTCCATTCGCGGCAACCCCACCTGCTTCAAGCCGCCGTCAACGGGCTGGGCGAGCTGCCGATCGATCTCATTCTAACCACGGGGCGACATCGGCACGTGGGCGAGTTATCACTCGGCCCCATCCCCGCCAACGTCCGTGTCGAATCGTGGGTTCCCCATCGTGCGCTGTTCCCCCATGTCGATGTCGTGGTGACGACAGGGGGATCGGGAACCGTGCTGGGCGCACTGGCCGAAAACATCCCCCTTGTTGTCTCTCCAACCGATTGGGATCAGCCAGAAAATGCGTGGCGCGTCGCGGCAGCGGGCGCAGGCATACGCATCGCGGCAAGCCGCTGCACGGGGAGCCGCCTCCGTGCTGCGGTGGAAGCGCTGTTGACCGACGCCTCGTACCGTCGCGCGGCACAGCACTTGGGGGAATCACTGCGGAAAGCAGACGGTGCTTTCGAAGCGGCGCATCTTCTGGCGCAGCTTGCAAACGGCGGGCAAGCGGCGCCGAGTGGGGCCATGGTGGAAGACGCTTACCAGGAGACCCTCTCATGAACCTTAAGGAAAACAGTATTCGGATCGGTTACGTGGCCCTGTTGCTGCTCTCGCTGCTGCTGCTTGTTCCCACGCCCACCGCGACGCTGCAGGGGCAAGGCGGGCTACCCGCCGCGACCCAGTTTGAGCGCATGGTGGATGACGGCTTTGGGGATGTGACCAACAGTACGGCGTGGTCGATGCTCTGGTGGAACGATGCGCTGTATCTGGGCACGGCGCGTGCCATGACCTGCTGGACGGTGCTTGCCATCCACCTGATTTTCCCGACCATTCCCTATCCCCCCGAGGACCCCGATTTGGTCTGCCTTGATCCCATCACCGAGATGGATCTGAGCGCGGAACTTTGGCGTTGGGACGTAACGGGGGGCTGGCAACAGATTTATAAAGCGCCCACCGTTGTGCCGGTGCCGGGCAGCAGCAGCCTGACGGGGCGCGACGTGGGCTATCGGGAGATCGCGCTTTTCCAAGAGAACGATGGCGAAGTGGCGGCCTATATCTCTACCACCTACCCCAAAGCGGTCAATCCCGATGCCTATCCGCCGCCACGCATTCTGCGCTCCACCGATGGCACGAACTGGGACGCGCTGCCGCAAGCGGCGGGGACCATCCTCGGCGATTACGATCAGGCCAGCTTTCGTGCCATCCTCGATTTCGATGACCGCTTCTTCATCGTAGCGGCGAAGATCGAAGGGGGCGGGCCGCTATGGGAAGCCAGCGACCCCGAGCAGGGCAACAACGCCTTCACGGTCGTGACGCCCGATGGTCTTGACCTCTACAGCTTGGCCGATTATAACAACCAACTCTATGTCGGCACGTCAAATACCATTAACCCGGGTGACCCCAAGGCGCCCAATCCTGCGGGCTACGAGGTACTCCGCACGGATGCCACCGGCAGCCCGCCTTACACCTTCGAATCGGTGGTGCCCCCTGGCGCGTACTCGACCGCCAACCCTCCGCCCCGTGTGGCGGTCTCCATGGCGCAGTACGACGGCCGTTTGTATACCGGGTCCAACCTGCCGGTCGAGCTGATCCGTGTCAACCCCGATAACAGTTGGGATCTGATCGTGGGCGATCCCCGGACCGGCCCGAATGGCCTGATAGCGCCGCTGAGTGGTTACGGATCGGGCTTCGACTGGGAGTATACCATTCATATTTGGCGCATGATCGAGCACGATGGGCTCCTGTTCATCGGGACCGCCGATTCCTCGACGGAAGTTCGCTTCGATCCGGCGTTGATCGGCCTAGAGGCATTCATCGGGGGTGACCTCTACGTCAGCGATGACGGGATTACCCTCTACCCGATCACGCTGAATGGCTTCGACGATCAGTTCAATATGGGTTTCCGCACCCTTCAGAATACGCCTTATGGGCTGTTCATCGGCACCCATAACCCATGGCAAGGGGCCGAGGTCTGGCGACTCCCCGCCTTGTCAGAGCGGATTTACCTGCCCCTCGTGGCGCGTTCGGGCGGGGGAGAACAAGTACCCCCGTCCGCCACGGGTCACCACGCCGTGCACCCGCTGCTGGCCGATCGGGCCACCCGCTTGATGGTGGAGCCGACCGTGCGCGGCAACCTGATCTCTTGGGAGCCCCCTTACGCGGGCGCGAGGGTCGCCCTCTACCGTATCGACCTGGGGCCGGACGGGGCGACCGAGAGGGAGCTTGCCCGTACCACCGACGCTTACTTCCTGGATGAATCGGCATTGGCAAACCAGTCATACCGCTACTACGCGGTGGCCGAGCGTGCCGACGGCAGCCCTGCGGGCGCTTCCAACCTCGTAACCCTGCCCCTGTCACAATCCCCCATCACACCCGAACGTCTGGAGGCCTTTATCGCACAATGGTCCAGTGAAGCGGCGGCTCACAACCTGTTGTTTGAGTTGCGGCAGCAGAGCCAGAACGCCGACCTTGAAGGTGTACGCACTGCCTTCGAGCAGATCGAACGCTCTTACCACCAGATGCCCGACCTCCCAACGTGGCGTCAGGCGGATGTCCAGTACCTCTTGGATCTATTCGCCCGACGACTCGGGTTGGCGGAGCAAAACATGTTAGATGTCGAACAATTGTCCACAGCATCCCCCAACAGGACAACCAGATAATGCATCGAGTCACAGATTCAAGGAGATAAAATGAATCGCCTGCGTAAAATCGCAAAATATCTCAGCATTGTGGGGCTGCTGTCAGTCGCCTTGCTGGTGCTTGCGCCCCAAGGGCAAGCGGATGCCCCGCCCGACCTTGCTGGCGTAGGGAGCAGCATCGGGACCTTCACAGAGATCGCGCCCCAAGGCTTTGGGGACCCGGTCAACAACGTCTCTTGGGCCATGATTTGGTGGAACGATTATCTCTACGTCGGCACCAACCGAGCGTGGTACTGCTGGTCGCAGTGGTCACTCCACGTCAACTACCCCTTCCTCTATCCGTACCCGCCGACCGACCCTGATATGGACTGTGCCGATCCGATCACGGACATGGATCTGCGGGCAGAGATTTGGCGCTGGACGCCGGGTGGGACATGGGAGCGGGTCTATCAATCGCCCGCCAACGTGTCGATTCCCGGCACCTCCCAATTCACGGCGCGCGATGTCGGCTATCGAAGCATGGGCCTTTGGACAGAGGATGACGGCACGGAAGCGCTTTACGTGGGCAGCGTTTACCCCAAGGCGATCAATCCCGACAACTATCCGCCCCCGCGAATCTTGCGGACGGAAGATGGCGTCAACTGGGAGGCGATCCCGCAAGATACCGGCACGCTCATGGGCGACTACGACAGTGCCAGTTTCCGAGGGATCGTGACTTATAACGACCAGTTCTTCATCGTGGCCGCCACCATCCAAGGCTCCGGCCCGGTCTGGGTGTCGGAGAACCCCAGTGCGGGGAACAACGCTTTCGCGGTCGCTACCCCGCCCGAGCTGGATGTCTTCGAGATGATCCCCTACAACGGGTACCTCTATGTCGGGACGAACGATCCGCTTGTTCCGTTCGGGGCCGACGCGAGCGGAGAAACGCCGGAGGACATCTACGGCTACACCGTGCAACGCACCACGGCAGAGGGGCCATTGCCCTACCAGTTCGAGATGATTGTCGATGAAGGCGCCTATCTGGAACCCCCCAGCCGCGCGGTGGTCTCGATGCAGGAGTATAACGGGATGCTCTATGTCGGCACGGACAAACCCGCAGAACTGATCCGCGTTCACCCCGATGATAGCTGGGAGTTGATCGTGGGATCGCCGCGCAACACGCCGCTCGGCCCGATGGTTCCGCTCAGTGGCTACGATGCGGGCTTCAACTGGCCGGTCTACAACATCCACCTCTGGCGGCAAGAGGTCTTTGACGGCGTGCTCTTTGTGGGTACGGCGGACCAATCGACGCTGGATCGCAACATCGCCAACCCGCCCGACCCCTCGAAATACGGCTACGACCTCTACTACACCGATGACGGGATCAACTTCTACCCGATCACGGTCAATGGCATGGGCGATATGTTCCAGATGGGAATCCGCACCTTCGCCACGAGCGAAGATGCGATCTACTACGGAACCTCCAGCTTCTGGACCGGCTTACGCGTCTACGAAATGCAGTCGTCGACCAACGCCTCCGCCCTCTACCTTCCGCTCGTCAGCCGTGGCAACGGCTCAGGGCAAACCGTGGCATCGTCCGCACCGGCAAGTCGCCCCACTGCCGAGGCCCCCGCGCGGGACTACAAAATGTTCGACAGCTCTCGCCCGACGCGGCTGATGGCGGAGCCAACGACGAACGGCACCCTGCTCTCGTGGGACGCGCCCGCGAACGCCGCTCACTTCGAACTGTTCCGACAGGTGGTCATTCCGGACCCCGAACATGAGGGCTACTGGTTGCCGCAGGCCAGCGAAGCGCTGGGCAGCACCACGGATCGCTATTTCGTTGACGAGCGCGCCTCAACCGACCAACATCTGCGCTACTTCGTGATCGCGGTCGATGGGGAGGGCCATCGCTCACAACCGTCCAATTTCTCGGGGACGCCGTTGAGCGCCCCCGCCACCACCGTCTCTCTGCTCAGCGACCGCTTCAGTGCGTGGGGCATCGCGGCCCGCCCCGTCGTCGAAGCCAGCCTGTTGCAACCGCTGGACGAAGTGGAAAACCACATTCAGGCGGGAGAGCTGGCGGAGGCACGCGCTCAGCTCGACGGGATGCGTGCGCGTTTGACGGCGAACCCCGGACTGCCCACCTGGCGGGCCACCGACGCCGAAGTCTTGACCCATCAGCTCGAACGGCGCATCTGGTTGGCCCAGCTCGGGTTGCTGCCAGCCGAGGCGCTCACCGACTAATCGCAGCCAAGGCCCCACTCCGTCCGGCGCCGGACGGAGTGGGGCGGATCAACCCGCGCCTCGTATCATTTGGCGCGAATCAACCGTCGCCTTGCTCATCAAAAGGAGATTTTGTGAACTCTCAGCCCAACGTGATCTTTCTGGTGGTGGATACCCTACGCGCCGACCATCTTGGCTGCTACGGCTATCATCACAACACCAGCCCCCATATCGACCGCTTGGCCAGCCAGGGTGTCTTGGCCGAACATCTCTACTGCGCCGCCATCCCGACCCAACCCTCGTTTACCACGATGTTAACCGGCCAACATCCGATCACGCATGGGATTGTGGCGCATGGGGGCAAGAACCAACTGGGGAAAGGGGCACCCTATCTCTCTCAGGAATTTCTGCGCGCGGGTTATACCACCTGTGCGGTCGACAACTTGGTCCGCGAACGGCAATGGTTTGTGCGCGGCTGGGAATACTACATCGACCCCAGCCTACGACGTACACTGCTGCTTGGGGTAACGGTGGAACAACTGCACGCCCGCGCCTTGCCGTGGCTCCACCATCACAAGGATGAACCGTTCCTCATGTTCATCCACTATTGGGATCCCCACTGGCCGTTGGATCCGCCCGAAAAATATCGCGATCTATTCTATGATGGCGCGAATCCGACCGATCCTGAGAACCGCGCCATGGAAGAGTGGTGGGATCATCCGCTTGGCGCCATCGCCCACGACACGTGGCTGCGCCGTCCCGAGGGGCTGATCACCGATCCAGACTACGTACGAGCGATGTATGACCAAGAGATTCGCCGCTTGGACGATGGCATCGGGGCACTGCTGGATACGCTGGACGAGCTGGGATTGAGCGACAACACCCTGGTGGTGCTGACCGCCGACCACGGCGAAAGCATGACCGAACATGATATCTTCTTTGCCCATCATGGGTTGTATGATACGGTGGTGCATGTCCCGTTGATCGCACGCTGGCCCGGCAAAATCCCCGCAGGCCGACGGGTGTCGCCGCTGATTTCGACCCATGATCTGGCCCCCACCCTGCTGGAAGCCGCAGGGCTGCCCATCCCCAACAGCATGGATGGGAAGAGCGCGTGGTCGTTGCTCAATGGGGCGAGCGAGACGGGGCAACACGACAGCTTGGTGAGCGTGGAATGTACGTGGCAGGGCAAATGGAGCATTCGAAACGAGCGGTACAAGTTCATTCTGGCCCGCTTCCCAGACCTCTACGACGGCCCGATGCGTGAACTGTACGACATGCAGGCCGACCCCGACGAGAGCCACAACTTGGTCGAGGCGCAGCCGGAATTGGCGTCCCAACTCGAAAGCGAACTGGAGCGCTGGATTCAAACGCGCCTTGACGCACAGGGCAAAAGTCAAGACCCCGTCCTGGAGCAGGGCGTAACGCTGGGTGCGTTTGGCTGAGCGTGTAACGTCCGCGCCACGCGCGGTTGTGACAACATGGACTGAGATATCAGAAGGAACCAATAATGAGCAACAAAGATTACGCCGCCCGTGTGCGCGACTATGTCACGGCACTCAACAATCAGGACCTCGACCACTGTCTCGCGCTTTACACCGATGATGCGGTGATCCATTTTCAGCCCGGCATCTTCCGCAACAAGAGCGCCGTTGAAGAGTGGCACAAGGGTCGTTTCAAAGCCGAGTTAGAGATCATTGACGTCAAATCGGTGGAGAGTCTGGACGAGAACACGGTGGTTCTGCAGGGGGCGGCCACCAGCAAGCGGCTCAAACGCTGGCGGATCAACCAGCTTCAAGGAACCGCAACTTTCAGCTTTGATCCGACCGTCGACAAGGTGCGAGAGCTGCGCTTCGCGCTCTCCGGCCAGAATTTCTTGGAGGGTTGGTAAGGGGTGAGCACGCTCGACCACGCCAGCGACCGCCCCATTGCGCCGCCGCTCGCCCCCGTCGCACAGGGTGGCGCGGTCAGCGCTCGGGTCAGGCTGCTCTACGGCGCGGGTGACGCCGCCAACACGATCAAGCAGGGGCTATTTGCGCTTTTCACCCTCTTTTTCTACACCACGGTCATGGGGCTGCCCGGCACGTGGGTCGGCATCGCCGCAGCGATCGGCTTATTGTGGGACGCGGTGGTCGATCCCTTCATCGGCCATCTTTCCGACGATCCGCCGTGGCGGCTGCCCTTCGGACGGCGCCATACCTTCATGGTCGTCGGTGGCCTCGTGATGGGGGTCGGTTTCGCGCTCTTTTTTAGCCCCCCACAAGGGCTGGACACGCTCCCGCTCTTTCTGTGGATGGTAGTAACGGGGGTTTTGGTGCGCAGCGGCAACTCGCTCTACAGCATTCCCTACTACTCGGTGGGCGCCGAGCTGAGCGATGACTACCATGAGCGCACCACGATCACGGCGACCCGGGGGGCAATGGCGCTACTCGGCACGATGATCGCGGCGACGCTTTCCGTGACACTGTTCTTTCCGGATCGGGTTCCGGGGATCGATCCCAAGCTCAGTTATGCGGGCTATCCCGCGATGGGACTGCTCTTTGGGCTGTTGATGACGGTGTTGGCGCTGACCGCGACCGCAGGGACGTGGCACCGCCGGCATCTGCGTGCGGATCGGATTCCCCAAGAGAGGCCTGCCGATGACTTTCTGCCCGGCTTCATTGCGGCGCTGCGCTTCGATTCCTTTCGCCACCTCTTTCTCTCCTTCGCCCTCTTCTACTTGGGGGTGGTGGTCAACAGCACCCTGTTGATCCATTATCTGACCTACTACGTCGAGATTCGTTCCAGCACTGCTTTGGCCCAGCTTCAAGCAACGTTTTATGTCGCGGCCCTCGTCGGGGCGCTGCTCTGGATGCGCCTTGCCCGTCGCGTTGAAAAGCAGCGGCTCTACCTGCTGTCCATGGCGGTGGTTGCGGCGCTGCTTGTCAGTGCATGGGCGCTGATGGGGCACGGGCGATTGCTGGGCACGGGCAACGTGGGGGCGATGTTGGTTGGCCAAGGGTTGGCCGGCTTTTTCGGCAGCATCTTGTGGATCGTGCCCGCCTCGATGCTGGCGGATGTGGCCGACGAATATGCGCTGGCCCACGACAGGCGACGGGAAGGGGCCTTCTTTGGCATCTTCAATTTCGGTCAGCAGATCGCCACTGGCATGTCGCTCCTGCTTACGGGCCTGCTGCTCGATCACTTCGCCCGCTTACAGGCGGGCCAGCCGCTGCAAAGTGAGGCAACCGTCGCGCGGATCGGGATGCTCTTCGGTCTGTTGCCGGCCCTCTTGGTGCTGGCGGCCATTGGGCAAATACGACACTATCGTCTGACACAGCAACGGGTACGCGAGGTACAAGCCACCCTCCGCAGCAAAGCGCCCCCCGAGGCGCAGCGTGCGGATCAGACTGTTATTTGACAGTCGGGGACGCATCCCATCATACTCAGTCGGCGGTCCTACATCCCCTTCCATCCCCGTGCTGTAACCCGCCACCCATCACACTATCCGGTCGCAGGAGACTCCATTCATGACCCCTACTACCTCGTCCCGCGTTGGCTGGCTGAGCCTACTTGCGCTCTTTCTTCTTGTTGTCGCGACTGGGCTGTCCATGCCAAGCGCCTCGTTGGCCGACCCACCCTCAACCGTCGAGGGGTCAGGGCCGATCCCTGATCCGGTGGCCGACCCCAACAACCCGGATATTTTTTATGGGGCCGAACCCACGAATCCCAATGGTGAGCTGTTGCTCTTCGTCCACGGCTACGGGGCACAGGCGGAGGTGTGGTGGGTAGAAGGGTTGACCGCCCAAGACAACGACATCTACGAACGGGCCTTCGCGGCGGGCTATCGCACCGCCTTTGTGACCCTGAAAGATCTGAACGGCCCCGGCCCCTCCTCCATGTGGGTCCACGGCGAGCGGTTGGCGCAACAGATCGCTATCATCACGGCCCACTATGGCGTCTCCCAACTGGATATCGTTGCCCATTCCAAAGGGGGGCTGGATTCGGAAGCCGCGATCGCCCACTATGGCGCCAATCAAAGTGTGGATCACGTCTTCACCTTGGGGACGCCGCACTACGGCACCGAATTGGCCGATCTGCTCTATTCGCCCGAAGTTGAACCGATTGCCAATACCCTCGGCCTACTAAACGAAGGGACGGAGACCCTGACGACCGCCTATGTCGAGACAGAGTTTCGACCCGTGACCGATCCAATCCAACAACAGCAAGATGTCATCTACTGGCGGGCGGCGGGCACGTCCAACGATCCGCTATATTCCGGCACGTGGTTCACGGGCCTCTATCTCAACAGTGTGGGCATCAACGATGGCGTTGTGCCGCTGGCGCGGACACGACTGCCCCTCGCCAACCGACTGTTCGAGCGCGCTATTAACCATGGCCAACTGACGCTCGGCGAAAATGCCTTCCGTGCCATCGACAACGTCATCCGCACGGGCGAAGCGTCCACAACGCTATTTTTGCCGATGACCGCGGGCGGAAACGGGCCACCCTTCGTTCCGCTCCAATCCGAATCGATCGTCCGCTCCGGCTTCCTCTTGCCCAACATTCCGCGCACGGTCAGCTTGGGCGATATTGAGCCTGGCGCGGTCGAGGCGAGTTTTGCGACCGTGGTCATCGACGACAGCTTCACCGGCGCCCTGATCCAGCCCGATGGCACCGAAATCCCCCTACAAGGGCAGGCGCTCCAAGGGGGCACCTTCTTCGGAGATCTGTGGGGACTGGTCGCCATTGTAGAGGCGCCACAGGCGGGCGAATGGAAGCTGCGCGTCCAAGGGCCGCAGCTCTCGGCATTTTTCATGATCGCCGAAATCAAGAGCCCGCTCTCCCTGACCGTAGAGGGCCTTCCGACCACCGCGGTAGCGCCCGATCAGCCCCTCACTTTGCATGTCGCCGGCAGCCACCCCAGCGGCCCCGTTCAGATCGATGAGGTCACGGTGCGAAGCGTGGCGGCGGGAGCGCCATCAGAGCGACTGGCAGGGAGAGCAGCGGGTGACCGGATCACTGTGGCGACGCCCCTTTCACCCGGTCTGCACGGGGTGAGCATCCAGATCCACGGTCGCTTGGCCAACGGCGAACCGTTCTCGCGAACGAAGATTGGCACCCTTTGGGTATCCACGCCTCAGTAATCAGAGGCCCATCAAGGCGTGGCAAGCAGATCGCTTGCCGCTAGCAAAGGTTAATCATGAGACGTACGAGCGGTTTGGGATTGGCCATCTGGGTGATGGTGGGGGCCTTATGGTGCTCTCTCGCCTCCTTGCCGTCAGCGGCCTCTGGCCAAACCCCCGCAGGCTGGCGCGAGATCGCACCGGTGGGATTGGGTAACCCCGCGAACAACGTGACGTGGGGGATGGTCCGCTGGGACGGGGATCTCTATGTCAGCACCACCCAGAGCTGGGGCTGCTGGATCCAGTGGTCGCTTCACAGCGCCTTCCCCACTTCGCCCTACCCTCCCGACGATCCGGATATGCCTTGCACGCCGGACGTCTATAACAACGCCTTTGGCGGTGAAATCTGGCGCTGGTCCATCGCCGATGAGCAGTGGGAGCACCTCTTCGACGCGCCCAAGAGCATCCCGATTCCCGATCATGACAATCTGGCCCGTGACCTTGGCTATCGGAGTATGTCGCTCTTCACCGATTCGGACGGTACGCAAGCGCTCTATGTGAGCGGCATGTTGCCCAAATCCCTCGTACCGGATGACCCGCTTCCGCCCCGCATCCTACGCTCCACCGATGGCGAAAGCTTCGACGCCTTGCCGCAGGAGGTTGGCACCACGCTCGGCGACGCCGACCGCGCGAGTTTCCGAGCGCTCCTACCCTACGACGAGCGGCTGCTGGTGGTCTTAGGCTCGATCTACGGCTCGGGGCCGCTCTGGCAAGCCGCCGACCCGGCGCAGGGCAACGATGCCTTTTCGGTGGTGACACCCGAAGATACCGCCGTTTTCGAGATGGCCGCCTACAACGATGAACTGTATGTGGGCACGACCGACGAGGCCATGGTAACGATACCCGGCTATGAAGGCACCGGCTATCGGGTGATGCGCAGCACGCTGTCGGGGGATCCGCCCTACACGTGGACGACGGTGGTGGATGAGGGGGCCTACCTTGACCCACCGAGCCGCAGCGTGGCCAGCATGACCCTCTTCAACGACCAGCTCTACGTCGGCACTGATATCACGACCGAACTGATCCGGATCAACCCCGACGACAGTTGGGAGCTGATCGTCGGTACGAGCCGAACGACCCCCGACGGAGTCAAAGCGCCGCTGAGCGGCTACGGCACTGGTTTCGATTGGCCGTATAACGTCCATTTCTGGCGCATGTTTGCCAACAACGGTCGGCTCTATGTCGGAACCGCCGACGACAGTTGGCGTCTCTTTCGCGATGACCCGGCCACCTTCGGTTATCACTTCGGCTTCGATCTCTATTACAGTGATGAGGGGTGGTATTTTTACCCCATCTCGATCGACGGCTTTGGGGATTCGATGCAGTGGGGGGTGCGGGGCTTTGCCGCCACCACCAAAGGGATGGTGATGGGAACCGGCAGCTTTTGGACGGGGTTGCGCCTATGGCTGCTGGAGGCACCGGTCCGCACGCTCTATCTGCCCGTGGTAGAACGGGAGGGGGCGGCGGCCACCGCCCAATTCACCGAACCCTCCCCGAAGCCCGTGGCGCCCCGCTGGGACGGACTCCGTCCGATGCGACTGGAAGGGGTGAGTGCTGATGGGGTGCACGCCCTCTCGTGGGAGGCAGCGCCGGGCAGTGCCCGATTCCGCATCTTCCGCAGCGCCTACCGCTCGGCGGCCGAACTGGGCGTTGACGCAACCGCCAACGATCAGCCCATTCCGCTCCGCCCTGAACTGGTTGCGGTTACCAGCGCTAACCTGTTGGTGCTTCCCGCCCCCAGCGCGGATGGCTACCGCTACATGGTGGTCGCCGAATCCAGCACAGGGATGCTATCCCCACCCTCCAACGGGGTGACGGTGGGGGGCAGCGAGGAACAGTCGCTGGCGACACAGGCCCCAGCCTGGTTCGCGCGATGGCTGCCGCCGCCAGCGGCGCAAGAGGCCACACAGTTGCTGGCGGCGCTAGAGGCAGGACAGCAAAGCCACGACGCACGGGCTACCCAAGCCGCGCTCAGCCAACTGACGCAGCTTATCCAGCGTACGCCCGTCCCCGATTGGCGAGAACGGGATATCGCGCTGGCGCTCTATCGCCTGCAACGTCAAGCTGAGCTTTTTGCGACGCTGGAAGGCACGTCTCGATAGATCGAGGCGGAGTGGCATCGGCCAATGGCGGGCAGAGGCAGTTGCCTGTTTGGCTCCCCAGAAGCGAGGTGGGTTGTTTGCGACGATGGCCATGCCGGTTGTGCATGGTACGAGGATGAGTGCGTCAATCAACGCTGAAGCCATCTCCCGATTCTCGATAAGTGACACCAAATCGGCAGGTTGATTGTGCAACGTCGATCAATGGGAACAGCAAAGAAAGGGCCTGCCTGCGCAGGCCCATTGGCCGACAGGCCCTCCAGCGGGGATTTTAATCCCCCGCCCCACGGGTACACCGTCATTTCCACATCCACAATTGTCTATGAGAATGGGTATGACACGCGACTTTCTCTATGATCACCTAAATCTCCCGTCAGATCCTCCAACTCCCCCAGTTTTTGAGGCAATAGCCCCACCCCAAGAAAAAGAGCGCAGAAATCTGCGCTCTTTTGGATTTGAACGGCCCGTTACGCACGCCGTCGGCGGAGTACGGCCCCCGTACCCACCGCAACGGCACCCAACCCCAACAGCCAGAGCGACGCACCCGTCGAACGAGAACTCATATCCGACAGGGTGACTGCGGTCGGTGGAAGCACGGGGTAGGTTTGGAAGGCGATCACGTCCAGCGGCTGATTGACGCCATCGCCAATCGCGAAGACGCTGGTCACCGTACCCGCCTGAATTTGGAACGGCGGGATATCGAAGAGGATCGGCGAGCCGCCGGGCGCCGTGATGATCAGGTCGAGCGTGCTCGCGGGCAGTGGCAGGTATTGGCTCACATCTTTGTATTCGATGTTACCGAAGCCGGGCAGCAAGGTGCCGTTTTGCAAGCGGAGATCCACCGCCGTGCCTGCTGCGGTATCCGCAAACGGGGCCAAATGGCCGATGCGAACTTTGCCCGTACCGGCGTTCGGCGGGGTGTTGTTGTCCTCAAGGGGGAACAGCTCAATCGGCCAGCCGTTCACGCCGCCGATCGCTGCGACCGTATAATCCGTGCCATCGGCCAACGTCAACGTTTCATCCAGAACCGGTGTGGTGCCCCCCGAGGGCGTGATCTGAATGTTGACGGGGCCGGGGGGCAGCGGAAGGTAACCATCGGTGGAATCTTTGAACTGGATGTTGGTGAGGGTTGTGGTGTTTCCACCGGTGGTCACCGCGATGTCGACCGCCGTGCCCGGCAGCGTGTTGGCAAAGGGGGCCAAGTGTGCCACCCAAACGTTGGCCACCAGGGGGCTGTCTGCCGAGGTCGCGTGGGGCGACAGCAGAACGATCAGCGCGAGGGCGGTGGCGAACATAGTAGCGAGTACCATTCGTCTTCTGTATTCCAGCCGCGTGCTACCCATGAGGGTCTCCTTCTTGTCTTTTCCGTGGGAAGTGAGAGGTTGACTATAACAAAGTTATACAGCAAAGTAGTCGCAACTTCTATCATAACTTTTTTTGTTCTAATGTCAATAGCCCCTGAAAAGTCGCCGTATGAGGTATTTGGGGGATGTGAGGGAAAGGGGCAGGGGGAGCGGGGGAGCTAGGGGAGCTAGGGGAGCGGGGGAGCGGGGGGATGATCCCTAATCTTTCCCCCACTGTCTAATTTCTATTTGTTATCCTTGCGCGGCCCCTGTTGGACCCGCAACGCGCGACACGCAATGGGCCGATAGAAGGTAGCATAGCCCCACTCGTGCGTACAGCGATCGCCATTCCCCCCCTTGACATCCCGCACCATTCTTGTTACACTAGCCGCCAATTGAAGAGAAAGCGGCGATGACGAGGAGCAGTAGGGTGGGTCCTTTGCACCCAGCGAGCCACGGATAGTGAAAGCGTGGCGGCAAACCCCTCCTGAACGACACCTCCGAGCCGAGCGGGGAACGTAACCGCCAGTACCCGTCTCCGGGATGCGCCCGTTATCGCGCAGCATATTCCCAGCACCGATCATCAGGCTGGCGATATGACAGAGGCCCGCGACGCGGGCGAATGGTGGTGGTACCACGAAGCAACACAAGCTCTCGTCCTCCAAAAGAGGACGGGGGCTTTTTTGTTGACCCCGACAGGCGGAAAGTGACGTTGGATTAGACGCAGTGCTCAGCCATAACACCCAAAGGAGAAGTCATGGAACGGATAGTTACGACAGAGGTTGAAGAGCACATCGGCGAACGCATTCGGCTGCAAGGCTGGTTGCACAATCTGCGACGGCTAGGGGGCATCGCCTTTGCCGTGCTGCGCGACGGCTGGGGCGAGGTGCAAATCGTTGTCGAGAGCGAGGCGCTGGCCACGCTGGACGGCGCCGAGGCCAAGTTGGAAAGCCTCGTGGAGGTCGTCGGGCGGCCGCGGCGCGAAGCCCAAGCGCCGAACGGCATTGAGATTGGCGAGGCAACTTTCCGCGTGATCGAAGCGATCCGGGAACCGCTGCCGGTGTCGATTCATAAAGCAACGCTGACCGCCTCGCTGCCCACCCTGCTCGACCACGCCGTGACCGCCAATCGCCAGCCTGCGCGGCGGGCCATTTTCCGTCTGGCGGCGGGGGTCATGGCCGCATTCCGCACCACGTTGAACCAGCATGGCTTTACCGAGATTCAGACGCCGAAACTCGTGGCCTCGGCCACCGAGGGCGGTGCCAATGTCTTTGCGCTGGACTATTTCGGCGGCACGGCCTATCTGGCGCAAAGCCCGCAGTTCTACAAGCAGATCATGGTCGGCCTCTTCGAGCGGGTCTACGAGGTCGGTCCCGTTTTCCGCGCCGAACCCCACGACACAACACGCCACAGCAACGAATATGTCAGCTTGGATGTCGAGATGGGTTTCATCGACGACCATACCACCGTCATGGCGCTGCTGTGCGAGCTGCTCCACGCCATCTTCGCCCATCTGGCCGCGCAGTTCAGCCGCGAACTGGCTTTGCTTGCGGTCGATCTGCCCACCGTGCCCGCGCAAATTCCGCAGCTCCACTTCGCCGAGGCCCAGCAACTGATCCTCGCACGCCATGGGGTGGACGTGCGGGGCGAACCCGACCTGTCGCCGCAGGACGAACGGTGGTTGGGGGCCTGGGCACAGGAGGAATACGGCAGCGACTTCCTCTTCGTCACCGGCTACCCGATGGTCAAGCGGCCCTTCTACACCCACCCGCAGCCCTCGGACCCCCGCTATTCCAACTCCTTCGACCTGCTCTTTCGCGGCACCGAGATGGTGACCGGCGGCCAGCGGCTCCACCGCTATCCCGACTACTTGGCGGCGCTGGCCGCGGCCGGTTTGCCGACCGCGCCCTTCGAAAGTTACCTCGAAGCCTTCCGCTACGGGATGCCGCCCCACGGTGGCTTCGCCATTGGGCTGGAGCGGCTGCTGATGCAACTGACGGGCGCCAGCAACCTGCGCTTGGTGACCCTCTTCCCGCGTGACCAATCGCGCCTGTCGCCATGAGCCTGGGGCGTCGGTCGAAGACAAAAGAGCGGCCCCCTCAATGGCGAGGAGGCCGCGCGGGTACGCCAGTTTACTCACCGCTCGTCGATCGGCACGTAGTCACGTTCGCGCTCGCCGAGGAAGATCTGACGCGGGCGGGCGATGGCCTGCTCCTTGTCGTTGATGTGCTCCATCCATTGCGACAGCCAGCCTGCGGCGCGGGGCAGCGCGAACAGCACGGGGAACATGTCGACCGGGAAGCCCATGCTCTTGTAGATGATCCCGCTGTAGAAATCGACATTGGGGTAGAGTTTACGCTCGATGAAGTACTCATCGTTGAGCGCAATCTGCTCCAGCTCCAGCGCGATGTCGAGCAGCGGGTTGGTGCCGGTGACTTCAAAGACCTGATCCGCGATCTGCTTGATGATGCGAGCGCGGGGGTCGTAGTTCTTGTAGACGCGGTGACCGAAGCCCATCAGCCGCACCTCGCGGCTCTTCACCCGCTCGATGAATTGCGGGATATGCTCCGTCGAGCCGATCTCGTTCAACATCCGAACCACCGCTTCATTGGCACCCCCGTGCGCGGGGCCGAAGAGCGCCGCCGCCGCCCCCGCCATGGCGCTGTAGGGATCGACACCGGTCGAGCCAATCGCTCGCATGACCGAGGTCGAGGCGTTCTGTTCGTGGTCGGCGTGCAGAATGAAAAGCACATCCAGCGCGTGGGCCAACACCGGGTTGACTTCGTAGCCCTGCTCGCCCATATAGTCGAGCATATAGAGGAAGTTGCCCGTGTAGCCCCGGGTCGCATCCGGATAGTTGACGGGACGGCCAATGCGATGACGATAGGCGAAAGCCGCCACGGTGGGCAGCTTGCCCAGCAGCCGATAGATCTGCTTCGTCAGTACCGCCTCATCCTCGTAGTTGATCGATTCGGGATGGAAGGAGCGCATCGCCGCCAGCGAGCTGATCAGGATGCTCATGGGGTGCGCGTCATAGCGAAAGGTGGAGATGAGCTGCGTCAGACTTTCGTGGATGTAGGTATGATGGAGGATTCGCTCTTCCCACTTCGTCAGTTCGTCCGCAGTGGGCAACTCACCGTAGAGCAGCAGGTAGGCCACTTCAAGGAAGGTGCTCTGCTCGGCAAGCTGTTCGATCGGGTAGCCGCGATATTCCAGAATGCCTTTGTCGCCATCGATATAGGTGATGGTGCTCTTCACCGAGGCGGTGTTCTTGTAGCCCGGATCGTAGGCCATCATCCCGAAATCGTCGTCATTCACCTTGATCTGGCGCAGATTCATCGCCGTGATGGTGTCATGCTCGATGGGAAGTTCGTAGCTGCGATCGGTGCGGTTATCAGTCAGGGTGACCGTGTTGTCTGCCATTCAAAAGCTCCTTTGCTTGGATCATACATTTCTTGACACTTATGGTAACTGAAACGGCCCGCGCCGCCAAGTGGAGAGTTTGGAGAGTTTTGTGAGTTTTGTGAGTTTTATGAGTTTTATGAGTTTTATGAGTTTTGTGAGTTTTGTGAGTTTCGTGAGTTTGATGAGTTCGGGAGTTGTTCTGCGTTACCTGCTCTGCGTTAAATGCTCTACGTTTCCGTTACCGTCGTCCGAACTCTTTTTCGAGCTGCTGTTGGGAGAGACGTACCACGGTCGGGCGGCCGTGGGCGCAGGTGCGCGAAAGATCGGTCTGCTCCAATTGGCGGATCAGGTCGCGCATCTCGTCGTGGCTCAGCGTATTGCCCGCCTTCACCGCCCCGCGACAGGCCGCATACATCACCAATCGCTCCTCCCACGACAACTGCGAACGGTCCGCAATCGCCCCGTCCAGGATTTCGGCAATGGCAGCCGCCGGATCGGCATGCTGTTGCAGCGCCTTGGGGATCGAACGGACCACGACCATCAGCCCCCCGAACGGCTCGATCTCGAAGCCGAGCTGGAGCAGCGCCGCCTGCTGTTCCTCCACCAGTGCCAACTGATGGGGCGTCAACTCCAGTGTCAGCGGAGCGAGCAACGCTTGGGCCGGCACCCGCTTTTCGGCCCGCAATGTTTGAAACCGTTCCAGCAGCACCCGCTCGTGGGCGGTGTGCTGATCGACCAAGTAAAGGCCGTCCGGCCCTTCGCAGACGATGAACGTCTTGTGGATTTGACCCAGCACTCGCAACGGCGGCAGCCGGGAGGAACCGGCCACATCGTAATAGCCCGTCCCGTCGGGCCGCAACTCGTCGCCAAAGCCGAGCTGCTCCTCGTCGGTGGGGGCCACGTCGGGCGGCGACGGGCGGGCCGCGGCCTGCTGCGTCCAATAGGCCGCGTCCCGCCGCCCTTCCGTGGTGGGGGGCCGGGTCGGGGCAGGGGGGGGCATCGCCTCGCCCCGCTCGCCCGCGCCGCCCGTGCCGCTGTAGGCACTGCGGTCGAAGCGCCGCCAATCCCCCGTGGGGGCCGCCGCTTCCGCGCCGCTCTCGCCGATCGGTTCCGACGGGCGACCATAGCTGTGCACGGGGGCCGCTTCGATCAGGCGGCGGCGGATGGCGCGCTGCACCGCGCGGAAGACCTCGTCGCTCCGCGCAAATTTCACCTCTTGCTTCTGCGGGTGAACGTTCACATCGACCGCATCGGGCGGCAGTTGAATCCGCACGACCACCACGGGGAACCGTCCGGTCGGCACCACCCCTTGGTAGGCCTGCTCAATCGCCTTCTGCACCATGCTATTGCTTACCGCACGGCCATTGACAAAGATCGTGATATATTTGCGGTTGGGCCGATGGAGCGCGGGGCCGCCGATGAAACCATCGACCACCACCCCACTCTCGCTGTCCTCGGTGGGTGGCAGCTCGATCATCTCCTTCGCCATCTCGACGCCGTAGACCGCGATGATCGCATCCTCCAGCCCCCCACTGCCCGGACTTTGCAACGACTGGCGCTGTTCGACGGTCAGGCTGAAGCGGCGCTCGGGGTAGGCCAAGGCGTAGGTCGAAACGATTGCGGAGATCGCGCTGTTTTCGGTCGCGGTGGTGCGCAAAAATTTGCGACGGGCTGGCACGTTGAAGAAGAGATTCTCGACCGTGAAGATCGTGCCCGCGGGCGCACCGCGTGGTTGCCGTGCCACTTCGTGGCCCCCTTCGATGCGAAGCTGGGTTCCCTCGCGGGCCTCGCGCGGGCGGCTCAGCACCGTCACTTCGCTGACCGCCGCGATGGAGGGCAACGCTTCACCCCGAAAGCCGAGGGTGTGCAGCGCGAAGAGATCGTCGGCGCTCGCCAGCTTGGAGGTGGCGTGATGGGCGAAGGCCAGCGTCAGCTCGTCGTCGGGGATCCCTGCGCCGTTGTCACTGACACGGATCAGCGTCACCCCACCCCCCTTCACATCGACGCGAATCTCCGTCGCGCCCGCATCAATCGCATTTTCCACCAGCTCTTTCACCACGCTGGCGGGCCGTTCGACGACCTCGCCTGCGGCGATCTTGCTGGCGACATCGGGGGGGAGTTGTTTGATGGGCATGGTGGGGTAGGGGGTCGTTCTCTTTAAGATTTGATCGGGCTGGGGCAAGGTGTAACGTGGAAACTAGCGTGACCTTTGCACCCTCTGCCTGTTGCCATCATTTTACCACAAGCGTCGGACAATCTGCGAGAGGAGCGGTGGCCAACGCCCCGCGCTGGCCTGTCAAGCTCTGGCACGATGGTGTCGAGCGACAGCACGGCGCTCGCCACGCCCCTCAGCGCGATGCGATTTGATTCAGGATGGCGCTCTGGCATACAATTTTGCCCATGGTGACCCTGCAAATTCGACCCGTGCCGAGGCGACGCTGGCCGCTGGGCCTCTGCCTTGTCTTCACGCTGCTCATCGTGGCCTGCGGGCCGGGCACGCTGGCCGTCGCCCCTGCACCGCCCACCGCCATGGCGAGCAGCGTGGCCTTACCCACGTTGACGATCACGGCCCCGCCGCGCCCCACGCGGCAGCACACGGCCACCCCCACGGCAACGGTCAAGGCCAGTGCCACGGCCCCCGCCACGGCCACCCCGCTGACAAGCTCGGATTTGACCGCGACAGCGCGGCCCACGCCGTGGCCCACCCCCGATCATCCGCTGACCAGCGAAGAGCGCACCTTCCTCTTCGACGAGCTGTGGACGCTGATCAACGAGCGCTATCTGTACGAAGATTTCAACGGGGTGAACTGGGCGGCACAGTACGACCCCTATTTGGCACGCGCCCTCGCCGCGCCGGACGACGAGCGCTACTACGAAGTGTTGCGCGACCTCGTCGCGTTGCTGGGGGACGCCCATTCCCGCTTCATGTCGCCGTCGGAAGCGATCGACCATTTCGCGCTCACCCAGAACGCTCTGGAATACGGCGGTCTCGGCCTCTACACCATGCCGCTGCCGGATGGGGCGCTGGTCTTACAGGTCATCCCAGACAGCCCGGCCGCGCGGGCCGGGGTACAGCCCTGCGATCGCGTCACCGCGCTGGATGGCGGCGGCTACTGGGGCGATGGCGGCGAGGTCGGCACAACGGCCACCCTCGATTTCTATCGACCGGATGTCGGCCCTTATTCGCGCACCATGACGCGCGAAACCATCGACCAAGTGCTTGAGGTTCCCGCCGAGCTGTTGCCGTGGCCCGACCAGCGCATCGCCTATCTGCGCATCGACACGCTCTGGGTGCGGGAGGCGGCGGAGCAGATGCGGGACCAACTGGCGCGCCTGTCGGCGGAGGCGCCGCTCGACGGGCTGATTCTCGATCTGCGCTCGAACGTGGGCGGTTGGCGGCCCACGCTGCAGAGTGTCTTGGGCAGCTTCTTGCCCCCAGGCACGGTCGGCGAATTCAGCGGTCGGCTCGAATCCGAGCCGCTCTCCATCCCGCGCGATGACGACCCGCCCGCGGCCTACCTCGATCTGCCGCTGGTGGTCTTGGTCGGGCCACGCACCGAAAGCTACGCCGAGGTGTTGGCCGCAGTGCTACAGGCGGAAGGGCGGGCCATTGTGCTGGGCCAGGAGACCCAAGGCAATGTCGAAACGATCTTCCCCCGTCGCCTGCCCTACGGCGCGCGGGTCTGGATCGCCGAGCAAGGCTTCGAACTGAGCAACGGTGTGGCCTTGGAAGGCGTAGGGGTGACGCCGGATATCTACGACACGACGGACTGGACGCGCTACGCCTGTGGACGGGATCCGCAGGTGGCACGAGCGGTCTTGCTCTTTGAATGAAAACAACCTAGCAAAGGCTAACAAATGACTATGCGAAATGAGATTAAGAAGCAGCTCGTGGATGGCTTGGGCCAGTTGAGGTGGCAGATCGAGCAGCAGCAGCGACAGGGCAAGGCGCTGCCGCCCTACGTCCAGTTCCTGATCGATGGGGATTACGGCGACCTGCCCCCGAACATGACAAATGGTGGCAATCGCTGTTGCCCTACGAGGGCAACGACCTCCACACGCTCCAAGCGCAGTTCGAACGGATCGCCGCCGACGGACGGATCACGGGCGTGATCCTCCATCTGCGAAGCTTGCCACTGTCACAAGCGCAGCTCCAAACGCTGCGCGACATGATCGGGGCACTGCGCGACAAGGGCAAACGGGTGATCGCCTGGTCGCCCAGCTACGACATGGCGACCTATTACGTGGCGTGCGCGGCCGACGAAATTCTGCTCTTGCCGGGCGGCACGGTCGCGCCGATCGGGCTGCGGCGCAAACTGCTTCACTTCAAAGATACGCTCGACGAGATCGGCGTGAAGATGGATGCCGTGCAGATCAGTCCCTTCAAGAGCGGCCCCGACACCTTCACCCGCAGCGAGCCGACCGAGGCCTCGCGCGAGATGGCGAATTGGCTGATCGACGACCAGTTCGAGGTGATGCTCGAAGGGATCGCGGCGTCGCGGGGGCTAACCCTCACCGCCGTGCGTCAGCTCATCGACGAGGCCCCCTACACCGACCTGCAAGCGTTGGAGGCTGGCGTGATCGACGGGGTGTTGAACGAAGAGGCGTTGCCGCACCACCTCGGCATCGAGCGGCTGGAACGCCCGATCGAAACATGGGAGAAAGCCGAAAAGGCGATCATGCCCCTGCGGCCCGCCCCACGTCAGCGGCAGCATGTGGCGCTGCTGCGCATCGAGGGGATGATCGTTCCCGGCGAAAGTCGCCGCCCGCCGCTGCGCACCCCGCTCTTCGCCGCCCCCACCCAGAGCGGCGACCTGACCGTGGTGCAACGGATCCGCAACCTGCGCGAGGACGACGAGGTGGGCGCGGTGCTGCTCTGGGTCGATTCGCCGGGTGGCTCGGCCACGGCCTCCGAAGCGATGGCGAGTGCATTGGAACAGATCGCAGCGGAGAAGCCGCTGGTGGCTGCCTTCGGCACGATGGCGGCTTCCGGCGGCTACTATGTCAGCACGCCCGCGCAATGGGTCGTCGCTCAACCGAGTACGATCACCGGCTCGATCGGCGTCTTTTCGTTGAAACCGGTCGTGAACGAGATGTTGGACAAGCTGCATGTCGGGCGCGAAGCGCTGTCGCGGGGCCGCCATGCCGATCTCTTCGATCCGGAGCAGCCGTTCAGCGCCGAGGGAGAGCAGAAGATGGAAGAGAGCATCGCCCGAATCTATGAGCTTTTTATCCAGCGGGTGGCCGCAGCGCGCAAGATGACGGTCGAGGAGGTCGATGCGATCGGGGGCGGCCGGGTCTGGACGGGCCGGCAAGCCTTCGCCCATGGCTTGGTCGACGAGCTGGGCGGCTTCGAGCGTGCGCTGGCACGGGCCAAGTCGCTGGCCCAGTTGCCCGACGCGGCCCCGCTGCGCCCGGTGTTGGCCCCCAAAGCCGCGCTCGCGGCCATGCCCGCGCCACAGGCCCTGGCCACTCTCCTACGCGCGCAGGCGAACCAACCGCTCTGCCTCAGCCCCTTCTGGCTCGATTCGTGGCGCTAAACGCCGCCGATGCCGTGCCCGTCACGCTGCAACGCTTGGAGGCGACCGCAGAAAACGAGGGGGTGGCACTGCTGGCCGAGGCCTTTCGCGACGACCCGTTCGTGGCCCGCGTCGCGGCCCGCGCGGCGCGGCCCGCTGCGGAGGCCGCGACGATCCTGCTGCGCTACAACGTTGCGGTGGCGGCG
>JACKAZ010000019.1 GCA_020634795.1 Ardenticatenales bacterium
TTAGTCTAAAAGAACGGCTCCTGTCTGAGCCTCTGGAAGAACGGCCGGGAGATGCACAATCATCTTACGGCAATACACTTCCACCAACTGGTAGGGGTGATGATGCACAAGAGGTAGCAGCCAGTCTTCAGCTTGTAGAAGAAGGAAAAGGGCAAGATGTCTATGCTTCAGATGCGTCTGAAACCATGCCTCAAGCAGCATTCACATTTGCAGGAGTGATGCCCTATCCAGAAGATAGCGCACACATTGATCATGGTGCTGTGACGCTTCAACTCCCGTTTAGACAATCCGCCATTCACCCTCGTGGGCGGGGCGAGATTGTCGGGGTCGAGCGGACGTCAACGCTGCAAGATTTATCGCTGGTATACACTTTGCTCGAAGCTGCGAAATACAAAGTGTTGCGCCATGCCCATGACGATGGACGTGATGTGCGATCGCTTTCACCAATAGACCTACGTCGCTACCAGCGTAAGGCGCTCTTACTTTCACCTGTAGACCTGCGCCGCTTCCGGCGTAAGGCCGTAGCCGAGCAGATGTTGGTGCTTATCCTAGATTACACGAGTATGCGAGATTGTGAATGGCAAGCGAGCGTCTTGCCGTATCTCAGATGGTGTTACACCGAGAGGGCCAGCATTTGTCTTGTTGCAGTTGGTGCAGCTGATGCTCAGAATGAATTACGTGCTATGCAAGTTTTGGCTAAGAACATCTTGGAGCCACAGATCGTCGAGCGCTTGGCTTACGTGCTGGCCGCGCTACGCCGCTGGCGCATGGCTTGAAGTTAGCGGAACAGAGGTTGCAACAGGCCATTCAGCATGGCCGCAGTAGGGTGAGCGGAGCGCGTCTCGTTGTACTTACCGACGGGCGCGGCAACGTTTCACTCCAGAGTAGCCTCTCTGGCCAACTCGTTTTTCCAGTGGGTCGTTCTGGGGTGGAGGATGCGCTAGAGGTCGCCAAGCAAATCAGCGCTCTTGATAACGTTGTTTCAGTGGTTCTCGATCCACTGCCCGCAGAGTATACATACTTGCCGCATGAGTTAGCTGCTGCGCTGGGTGGCGGCATCGTCGAGATTCCACGATACGTTGAAGATGATTCAGGCGAGGCGCAAAGTGGCTGATTCTTCGCAAACGCTCCTGCAGACTGCCGCCAGTTCAGCAGGAGGTGATGTGCGTAAGGCACAACATGTTGGATTGCCCGAAGTTGGCGTTCCACAACTGCCTATAGATGAACTCGGCAACGCTAATGCATCTGATTTCGAGATGACCTTGCCACCCAATGAACTCTACATTGACAGCGGACTTGCGGAAAATATTGCTATCTTGCATGTATATGAGTGCGGAGACAATCAATACTCCCTCTGGGGAAACGGGCCGCGAGGCAAGTTTCTTGATCCCAATTCGCGAACAAACCCTAAAAATCTATCCTTGGGAAAGATGGTGACAGGGAAAAAAGGCGATCCAACTTATAGAGAGTGGCCCCGTGATTTACTAGGAAAGATAGTGGCATTTTCTGAACAAAATTTGATGTTGCTCAAATGGCTCAGAGAGTTAGTTTCAGAACGACCCTTTTTGATAATAGCTGACCATACTAAGTTTGAAATTCCTTGGGAGATGTTAGGTGTTGAATGGGGGGAGTATGTTGGTGTAATGCTAGCGACTAGCCGCTGGGGACACATGCTTGGCCGAACTGGCCCACTCTCGCTAACCTTGCAACCTGACACTTGCAGAGGACGAATCGAAGGTCATATCGACAGGAAAACATTCAATCGGTCAGATCATGACAAGCTTGTGTTTGGTGGCCTTAATCCGCAGATATTTGATGATATTGTACAGTTTAGAGCACGATTAATGGAAGCTGTTTCTGATGTAGGACTTGTTTATATCGGAGCTCACGGCACTTTTGACGAGAATAGGCTTGGCAAGATCCGGATTGGGCCGGAAAAAACCGACCCGAAAATCACACGAACATCAAGTATTAGGCTCCTTGAATCTTATTCAGAGAGATGGCAACTTATAAAAGACTCAGGATGCATAGTCTTTCTGAATGCATGTCATTCTGGGCGATTGGCCATAACGCCAGACGAGGTGGGTGATCGGAGCCAACGCGGCCTCTCACAATTATTTTTACGTGCTGGAGCACGGGGAGTGATATCCACATTGGGGCCTGTAGAAGACCATCATGGGTTTCGCATGGCTCAGGCACTGATCACCAAGGCAAGCCAAGAGGTACAAGGCGAACCGATAGGCGAATTGCTTCGGGTAATGCGCTCGCAGGCGATGCAGAATATCCTAGTTGATGAGCCTAACGATGATGATATATTTCACTTTATCTATACATTCATGTACGTCTATTATGGCAATCCTCGTATCACATTAACGCTGACACAAGGTGGGTTGTGATTATGGCTGCTATTTCCCCTATTCCTCTGTCTGTTGAACCTGTCCTTAGCTATCCGCGTGAGGCGCAAACGGGTAAGCAATATCTGATGACCATTGATTTTCGTCACAACCTAATTGGAGATGATTGGCCCTATACAGACGAAGAGTATCCGATCTATTGTATGGTAGATGCCGCCCCCTTGTTCACAAGCAAACCAGTTGGTGGTCCTGCAGTTATATTGCACCGCTTTGGTGGCTCTTATGGGCCTGCTAGGTTCGTCCTCACAGCGTCCAGCAGTGAACAGGTAGGGACAATAAAGGTGACGTTGGTTAATGGCGAGCGATTGCCGATGCGGGTTTTGGAACTAAGTGAAATAGTGGTACACGAGCAAATTGTAGAGACAAATAATGTTAATCTACCAAAGCTAATACTCAGAACTGACGTAGCAAGGGCGTCGTATCATCAAATCGATCAGTTCGAGGCAGAAACAGACCAAGTTGATTCGGGAAATCAACGGGCATTTTACGAAGATTTTGCCAGTCTACTCAACCGATACTTATTCAAGCTAGACAGATCACTAGCTTGGCTAGCAAGGCGATTAGGTGTTAGTAGTGCGACTGTTTCCCGTTGGTCTTCGGGCCAAACGCTACCGAGAGACTTAAAGATGGTATATCAAATTTGCGATATTCTTAACATTCAATCTAATGAACGGGAAACGCTCTTTGCTGCCGCAGGCTTTATTTATACAAGCGAAAATCGCACTGAAACTACCGACTTTGCTGTGTTGCTCACACAGTACTTAAATCAACGCGGCAGGTCACAAAGATGGCTGGCAAATCAGTTAGATATTAGTTCTTCGACTGTTGCTCGTTGGTGTTTGGGAATGACCCTACCGAAAAACTTAACCACAGTTTATGAAATTTGCTATGCGTTGGAAGTAGATGCCGAGGCGAGAAGTCAACTCCTATTCGCTTCGGGATATACTTTCTTGCCAGATAACCACACAGAGACTCGCCAAAGTGATTTCTTACCACAGGAGAAAAACTTAAATTCGACCTTTGGAATCCTATTAAGGCAAAAATTATTTCACCTTGATCGTTCGAAGTTGTGGCTTGCAAGCCGATTGCATGTTCACCATACGACCATAGACCGTTATATTACAGGTAAATCCTTTCCCCCTCTTGAGTTAGTAAGTAGGATGTGTGACATATTGAGAATTACTGATGAAGAGCGGGAGCAATGGATACAGAGTCTTTTGAGCGACCTTAATGTCGTTCTTCAACGCGACCCCACCAATGCTACTGTCCACAAAAATCTCGGCATCGTATTACACCAACAAGGTAAGCTTAGCGAGGCTGTTGTTGCCTTCCAACGGGCTGTTGACCTCGATCCTAATGATGCTTCTACAAACAACAACCTCGGCATCGTGTTACGTCAGCAAGGCAAAATCGAAGAGGCTATCGCTGTCTTCCAACGTGCCATCGACCGAGATGTGAATGATGCTTCTGCCCACAACAATCTTGGTATGCTCTTACATCAACAAAGCAAAATCGAAGAATCTATTACAGCCTTTCAGCGTGCCATCAACCTCGACCCTAATGATGCTTCTGCACACAGCAACCTCGGTGCAGTGTTCTGTATTCAGGGACGGTACGTGGAAGCGGAGCCGTTGTATGAGCGGGCCTTGGGGCTCACGGAAGCGCAGTTAGGGGCGGAGCATCCGGACACAGCTAAGGCTCTGAATAACTTAGCGGGATTGTACGTAAGTCAGGGGTGGTACGTGGAAGCGGAGTCGTTGTATGAGCAGGCCTTAAGGATCACGGAAATGACGTTGGGTGCAGATCATCTTCAGACAGCTACAATGCTGAATAACCTAGCGGAATTGTACGTAAATCAGGGACGGTACGTGGAAGCGGAGCCGTTATTCGAGCGAGCGCTTAGGACCATGGATGCAATGTTGGGTGCAGATCATCCGAGTATGGCAAAACTCCTGACTAGCTTTGCATACTTGTATGCAAAGCTAGGACGGTATGACGAAGCTGAAAAACTTTATCAACAGGCACTGGCGATCAATATTGAAGGGTTAGGAGAGAGTCTTTCTGATACTACAAAGAGCCTAGACAATGTAGTGGAATTGCACGAGAGCCAAGTGCAAGACAAGAAAACCGTTCTTCTTCTGAATCATCTCAATAATGTGGCGCGTCGAATCAATAATCCTGGTCTGTTCCCTGTCACGGCTGAAGAAATGGATGAGTTACTGAAACAGGTGGATCGTTCTTTATCTAATGAAGAGCTACATGAGCATCAATCAGCAATCCTTCAGGTGAAGAACAGATATGATTGGTTGCGTCAACAGGCGGGAATCATTACCACACGTCAAAACCAAGAACGCTTCGGTGATGCCATGCAGGCACTTGATCAGCTGATAAACCAAGGGGTGCTTCAACTGCCGCTCGATACTGGTGGTTTCATTCCCTCCTCTACACGGCGACGCGAGATAGTGGAAGAATACCGTAGTTTTGTTGCCACAAAAATGAACGAAAAGCTCTGGAAGGCACGTGAGGATTGGTTGCCAACGGAACCCAGACAAGCTCTAAGATTACTCGACGAAGCAACCGAACTTTATGAAGAAATGGTTGATATGGTAGGGGCCACCTCTGAGAGGGAACGTCAACTAAGTAATCAACATACAGAACTTAGGCGCGAGATAGTGGAAGAATACCGTAGTTTTATTGCCACAAAAATGAACGAAAAGCTCTGGGAGGCGCGTGAGGATTGGTTGCCAACGGAACCCAGACAAGCTCTAAGATTACTCGACGAAGCAACCAAGCTCTATGAAGAAATGATTGACATGGTAGGGTCCGCCTCTGAGAGGGAGCGCCAACTAAGTTATCGACTTGTAGATGAGCGAGCGCGGGCGGTGTATCTCCTTCAACAACAAAGGAAGCCCTAACATGAGTCTCCGCAACTCTAGCGAGGAAAGAGTTAAGGACTAACAGTCCGAACTGTGGTGACGTAGCTACTTCGGCACCTATCCAATCAGGAACATAAAAGCGCACCAGCTAAATCTCCTATCTCTACCCCATTTCCGTCTTTCTACCTCGCCAACGATAGTCCCAACATACGCAGGGTATGGTAGAGACCGATCTGGCTAATGTTGACATAAATTGTAGTGTATCCGAGATCAACAAGGTAGATGTAATCACCGCCCAGCGCGGCAGTGGCAGCGCATTCCCGCTGCACGTCCAGCGCATTGCGTCGCAAACCATTGGTGCAGCAGTGGCACAGCGTGGCAGTGGCCGCGCTAGGCGGTGACTATGCGCTGAGTTGCGGGGCGTTTTCGAGGTAATTTCAGCGCAATAAATAGCTTATGGTAAGCCAAATTAGGGGAATTTATGGGCGAGAGTTGACATAAAAGCACGAATCGCAGGGAAGATACTGGTGGTTTAGCTGTCGCTTTTTCTTGTCGCGGCTGGCACTGACAACAGCGGAGAGCTGCTGGATCGCAGTTATCTACAGGAATGGGCGGCAACGCTTCAGCTCACGGAGCTACTCAATCAAGCCCTCGACCAGCATGAAGGCCGGTCCCAAACGCTTGACGCGGGAGGCTAGAACCAATACCTTGCGGTACTGCCGCGCTACATCCCCTCACACCCCGCCAGGGCGGTAGGGATGACGATCAGACCTCATCCCCCTTAGGCCGAAAAAGCACTCTTAGGGATAGCCCTCGGGTGTCGCCGTGGGCGTGGCCGTGCTGATGGGCGTGGCATTGGGCGGCGGGTAGCCCGCGCTGGTGGCGCTGGGTACAGCCGTGGGAGGAGGCACGGTGTTCGTCACGGCAGTGCTGGGCGTTTGCACCGGATCGGTCGGTGGCGTGACGCTGGCTGCACCAGCACTCGGGGTGGTGACAGCCGCCGTTTGCGTGGGAGCTGCCGTAGCATCGCCTTCGGGCGTGCTGCTGACCGTAACCGTTGTCTCAGCTTCAACGGTTACCGTGTCGATACCTATCGTTGTGATACTCACGGTGGCACTTTGAGTCAGTTCGATCTCGGGAATTTCAGCGGTCAGCGTTGCGTCTGGTGGTACAATGATGCCCTCTGTGCTCGGCTGACCATCCGCGCCCGGACGTTGTGGTAGCGGCGTTTGGGCGACGCTGGTGGCACGGTGACTGGGCAGTGGACTCGGCTCACGGAGAAGCTGGGATGAGACGCTGATGCCAAAGAGCAAGACCAACAACGCGATCAGCGCGGTTGCTGCACTGACCCCCATGATGATCCGGCCGTCCTGCTGATCGGGTTCCATAAGTGGCGCATGATAGCATAGAGGGCAGGCAGGCCGAAACGGGGGGAGAGTTTAGTGAGTGTTGACGTATCCACGCTTCCTGTTCTGCGTTCTGCGTTAATTAAAGGCTTAAACCACTGCCTCAGGCAGTGGAATAGGTAATGGTTGTACCAGTGTATTGAGAATGACGAGTATCATGAATCAACCTGGAAGGTGCGAAACTAACAGGAGATTCATAATGACTCGTCAATTCAAGAAGTTATCGCATTCGCTGTACGAGTGCAAATACCATGTGGTGTTTTGTCCGAAGTATCGATATCGAATACTACAAACAGAAGTACGGGCGTATGTCACGCAGCAGGTGTATGTGCTGTGTGAGCAAAAAGACGGAGTGGAAGAGTTGGAGATGAACGTACAGGCCGATCACGTGCATCTGATACTGTCGGTACCGCCAAAGTATGCGGTCTCGACAGTAATGGGCTTTCTGAAAGGGAAGCTGGCACTGCGAATGTTCGACCAGTTTCCAGAACTGCGGAGACGGTACTGGGGCCAGCACGTATGGTCGCGTGGGTATTGCGTAAGTACGGTGGGCTTAGACGAAGAGCGCATCCGCAAATACGTGGCATGGCAAGAGAAAAAAGGTCAGGACGCTGAGCAAGGACGACTGTTTGACTAACCATCCCCTTCAATAGAACCGTAATAGCGCACCTTCCAGGGCTAACATTCAAGCCACCGCCTCTGGCGGTGGTCATTGACTGCTCTGCGTTAATTGCTCTGCGCTAACCGCTCTACGTTGCCGTTTTGCCCCTTCCCCGCCTGTGTTACAATTACCGCTTGCGTTTTTACGGCGATCCTCTGGTCATCGCGCGAACGGTAGAAGGATTTCATGGCCAATCCTACCCTAAAGGGGCTGCTACCCCGGCTCCTCGCCCAGCCAAGCTATCAAGAGTTGACGGATGATTTGACTCGTAACCCGCTGATCGCGGGGGACGAGCCGTTGACGGTTGGGTTGCCTGGTGCCGCCCGCCCCTACGTCGCCGCCGCCCTGCGGGAAACGCTGCAGAGACCGCTGCTGATCATTACGGTACGCCCCGAAGTCGCGCTGCAGATGCAGGCCCAGATTGAACCCTTTTTGAGTAGCAATATTCCGCTCTTGAATTTCCCCGACCCGGGGGCACTTCCCTACGAACGGGCGGCGTGGAGCCACGATCGCGTGCAACGGCGCCTCACAGCGCTGACGGCGCTGCTGGAAGCATCGGAGGGCAACGCCAATGCGCCGATCATCGTCACCAGCGCACGGGCGCTGCTCTACCCCACGATCCCGCCCGAGCTTTTTCAACGCCACCAGCGACGCTATAACGTGGGACAGCAGGTCAACCTCCGCTTCCTGTTGGCCGCTTGGCACGCGATGGGTTATGTCAACACTAGTATGGTGCTGGAAGCGGGTCAGATGGCGCAACGGGGTGGGATTCTCGACATCTTTCCTCCCAACCAGCTCCAGCCGTTGCGGGTCGAACTCTGGGGGGACGAGATCGACTCGATCCGCGCCTTTGACCCGATCTCACAACGGTCGGAGCGGCAACTCAAGGCGGTAACGATCCCCCCTGCCTCGGAAGCGTTGCTCCACCGCACCAACGAACAGGCGGCCGAACGGCTCAACGCGCTGACGCTCGACGGGGTGGACGAGCGGATGCAGGCCCTCTTCCGCGAGGATTTCCGCCGTATCGCCGAGGGCGAACGCTTTGATACGCTTGAGTTCTATCTGCCCTACCTCTACCCCAAGAGCGCCACTCTCTTCGATCACCTGCCGCCCGATGCTCTGCTGATCGTTGACGACTGGGACAGTCTGCAGCTCAACGTCTCACAGGTCGAAGATGAAGCGCTGCGCCTGCATGAGGATTTGATTCAGCGGGGCGAGCTGCCACGCGATATCGCCACGCTGCTCTACACGTGGGACGACTTGCGCGACCTCTTTTCCCAACAGCCGCCGTTGATCCTTGGCTACGCGGAGGCGGCGGCCCATCCGTTGGGCGAGCAGTTCGTGGTGGGCGATAGCTACGGCGGGCGCCTGCACGAAGCGATGCAGCGCATCCAGAGCGCGCAGAACGCAGGCACGACCCAACTCATGCTGACGCGCCAAGCTGAGCGGATGGTCGAACTGCTCCATTCCGAAGGGGTCGATATCGTCGGTCAGCAGGCGGAGGTGGCGGCCCCACTCCCGAATGGCTCTCTGGTTGTGGTGAACGGTGCCTTGGCCGAGGGCTTTGAGTTGAAAGCGGCGCCCGACGCGGCTGCACCCTTGGCCCATACTGAGTTCCACTTGATCACCGACAGCGAACTGTTCGGCTGGAGCCGCACCGTCAGCCGTCGCCCCCTCCGCGCCATACGCCGGAAACGCAGCGATCTATTCGATGAGATCCGCGAGGGAAGCCACGTGGTACACATCGAGCACGGCATCGGTATCTATCGTGGGTTGGTGCAGCGTGAGATTGGCGGTGTCACGCGGGAATACCTCTTCTTGGAATACGATCAGGGCGACAAACTCTTCGTCCCCGTCCACCAAGCTGATCGTGTGGTGAAATATCTCGGCCCCGACGGGCGTGACCCGAACGTCCATCGGCTGGGCACGGGCGATTGGGATCGTGTGCGCCGCCGCACGAAGCAGGCGGTCGAGGACATCGCCGACGAGCTGCTTGAGCTCTACGCCCGTCGCGCCACGGTCAAGGGCTATGCCTTTGGCCCCGACACTCCGTGGCAGGCCGAGCTGGAGGCTAGCTTCCCCTTTATCGAGACGGAAGATCAGGTAGAGGCGATCCAATCGGTGAAGGCGGATATGGAGAACGTCCAGCCGATGGATCGGCTGATCGTGGGCGATGTAGGCTTCGGGAAGACGGAGGTTGCACTCCGTGCCGCCTTCAAGGCGGTGATGGATGGGAAGCAGGTGGCGATGTTGGTCCCCACAACCGTTTTGGCGCAGCAGCACGATGCGACCTTCCGCCAACGGCTCGCCCCCTACCCCGTGGTGGTCGAGATGCTCAGCCGCTTCCGCACTGCGAAGGAACAGAGCGAGATCATCGAACGGCTGAGCAAGGGCCAAGTCGATATCGTGATCGGGACCCACCGCCTTCTCTCGCAGGATATTGAGTTTAAGGACCTCGGGCTGATCATCGTCGATGAGGAGCAACGTTTTGGGGTGACGCACAAGGAGCGGTTGAAGCAGCTTCGCAGCGAGGTTGACGTGCTGACCCTGACGGCGACGCCGATTCCCCGCACGCTCCACATGGCGCTGACCGGTGCGCGGGATATGAGCACCATTGAAACGCCCCCCCAAGAGCGACTGCCCGTCACCACCGAGGTGGCCCGTTGGGATGACAGCTTGGTGCAGCGGGCGATCATGCGTGAGATAGATCGTGGCGGTCAGGTCTTTCTGGTGCATAACCGGGTGCTCTCGATCCACGCGATGGCTGAACGGGTGCGTAAGCTGGTGCCCGAAGCTCAGGTCGCGGTCGGACACGGCCAGCTCAACGAGCACCAGTTGGAACAGGTGATGATCGACTTTGCCGAGGGGCGCTACGATGTGCTGGTCTGCACCTCGATCATTGAGAGCGGGCTGGATCTGCCGAACGTCAACACGATCATCGTGGATCGGTCCGACATGTTTGGCTTGGCGCAACTGTACCAGTTGCGGGGGCGCGTGGGGCGCAGCGCGCGGCGTGGCTATGCCTATTTCCTCCACCCCCACCCCAACCGTCTGACGCAAGAGGCGCTCGACCGCTTGGAGGTGATGCGCGAAACGACGGAGTTGGGCGCGGGCTTCCGCGTGGCGATGCGTGATCTGGAGATTCGCGGCGCGGGCGATCTGTTGGGGGCACAGCAGAGCGGCCACATCGCGGCGGTTGGCTTCGACATGTACACACGATTGCTGGAACAGGCAATTCGGCAGCGCAAAGCGGCGCTGGTTACAGCGGAGAGCAATGAAGCGCCCAGCGATGATGCGCCGATTCGCGCTGATGTTTTCCTTGAAAGTAGCGCGGCGGTCGATCTACCGTTGGAGGCGCACTTGGCGCCGGACTACATCGCTGACGATGAGGTGCGTTTGGAGATCTATCGCCGTATGGCACAAGCGCAGCGCGAGGCCGATGTCGAAGAGATCGAACAGACGATGCGTGACCGCTTCGGCCCGCTGCCTGAAGCGGCTCAGCAACTGCTTTACATCCTCCGCTTGCGCCTTTTGGCCACGAAAGTCGGTGTGACTCAGATCACGATAGAAACTTCAACGAGTGACGTAATAGTCCAATTCCCCGGTCCACAGGCGATCCGGGCCATCCGCCAGGGGGAACTTCTGAATGGCCGTGTCCGTTATGGTCGGCGAGAATTGTACGTGGATCGGGACGACGAAGATTGGCAGACACGGCTGATGGCGGTTCTTTCCGACCTAGTTCACGCGAACGAGGGCGCGTAATGATACGATTCTTGACGGCGGGCGAATCCCACGGCCCCCAACTCACCGCTATCTTAGAAGGCCTGCCGGCAGGCTTGCCGCTGACGACGGAGCCTATCAATCACAACCTAGCCCGTCGCCAGAAAGGTTACGGGAGCGGTGGCCGGATGCGTATCGAGAAGGATCAGGTTACCATCACCAGCGGTGTGGTACGGGGTCTCACGACCGGAGGCCCGATTGCCTTCCAACTGATGAACCGCGACTGGGCAAATTGGGAGGGCAAAACTGTCGATCCGATTACTCGCCCTCGCCCGGGCCATGCTGATCTGACTGGTGGGTTAAAGTACCACTATGCTGATTTGCGTTTGGCGCTTGAACGGGCGAGTGCGCGAGAGACGGCGATGCGGGTGGCGGTTGGGAGTTGTTGCAGTTTATTGCTACACGAAGTCGGTGCGGTGGTGGGCGGCTATGTGGCGAACCTCGGCGGGATCGAGGCCGAGGTTCCCGCGCTCCCGATCAGTGAGCTGGTCGCCCGCTCGGAAGAGAACGAGATGCGCTGCCCCGATCCCATTGCCGCTGCCGAGATGCGGGAGTTGGTGAAGCGTGTACGCAAGGCGCAGGATACGGTGGGCGGCATCGTTCAAGTCGTGGCGGAGGGCGTACCCGCAGGGCTTGGCTCCTACATCCAGTGGGACCGACGGTTGGAAGCGCGGCTCGCCTACGCGGTGATGTCGATTCAAGCGATGAAGGGCGTGGAGATCGGCCCGGCGTTCGACAATGCATTGCGGCGCGGCACCGAGGTGCACGACGAGATATTCCGCGCCGCCGATGGCCATGTCGTGCGCCGCAGCAACAATGCGGGCGGCTTCGAAGGGGGCATCACCACCGGCCAGCCCCTCATCGTCCGTGCCGCCATGAAGCCGATCTCCACCATCCTCGCGGGCCGCCGCTCCGTCAACCTCGCCACCGGCGAAGAAGAGATGACCGTCTACGAACGGAGCGACTTCACCGCCGTGCACCGCGCCGTGGTCGTGGTGGAAGCGATGGTCGCGATCACCCTCGCCGCTGCCCTACTCGAAACGGTGGGGGGTGACACGCTGGATCAGGTCAAAGAACGGACCGAAAAATTGCGTGCGGATCAGGCCAGATGGCTACACGAAGGGGTGCAGGCGGCGCCGTACAGGTGGCAGATCCCGTAGTCAAGACTCGCCTGCCCCGCGTGGTGTAATCGGTGCGGCGTGGCAAGCGGGTGAGGATCGGAGAAAACGTTCGCGTTTCGTCGATCCATAAAAACGCTACCGATTCCCCAAGATTAACGTCGCACTGCTTGGGCCTACGGTCTGGCGTGATATAATCCCGCGCTGATCAATCACCTTACAAGGAGCTTCCTTTTGTGAGAAGTCTCTTCAACCGTCATTCGTCCCCTCAGAGCCTATCCGAGGATGAGGTGCGTGCCGTGCTGCGCACCGTCATTGAGCCGGACCTTCACCGTGATCTCGTCTCGCTGGGCATGGTGCGCGACATTTCCATCGACAAGCGGGGCAACGTCACCCTCACCCTCGAACTCAGCACGCCCGCCCATCCCCTGAAAGCGCGGTTGGCCTCCGATTGCCGTGACGCGATCCGGAGCCTGGAGGGTGCGGGAGAGGTCACGGTAAAGTTCACGGCGAACGTCGCCGCGGATGAGCGGATCGCCAAACAGTTGGGGATGCCGATCCGCAATGTGATCGCGATCGCCTCCGGCAAGGGCGGCGTCGGTAAAAGCACGATGAGCAGCAACCTGGCCATCGCGCTGGCGCAAGAGGGTGCCCGAGTAGGGTTGATGGATGCCGATCTCTACGGCCCCAACATTCCCCAGATGATGGGCGCGGGCGAACTACCGCCGCCCCGCAACCAGCGGATGATCACGACCGAGGCGCACGGTGTGAAGCTGATGAGCATGGGCTTCCTTGTGCCACCCGACCAGCCCGTCATCTGGCGCGGCCCGATGCTTCACTCGGCGTTGCGCCAATTCCTGAGCGATGTCGATTGGGGCGAGCTGGACTACCTGCTGATCGACATGCCGCCCGGCACGGGCGATGTGCAGATGTCGTTGGCCCAGTCGGTGCCGATCACGGGCAGTGTACTCGTCTCCACGCCGCAGAGCGTAGCGCTGAGCGATGTACGCAAGGGGGCGATGGCTTTCCGGACACTGGAGGTGCCGCTGCTCGGCCTGATCGAAAATATGAGTTATTTCGTCGCACCCGATACCGGCAAACGGTACGATATTTTCGGGCATGGGGGCGGCCAGCGCTACGCCCGCGAGATCGATATTCCCTTCTTGGGCCAGGTGCCGCTCGATCCGCGCATCGTGACGGGGGGCGATACGGGGGAGCCGATCGTCGTCGCTCAACCGGAAAGCGACGCGGCCCGCGCGATTCGTGCTGCGGCCCGTGAGGTGGCGGCACAGGTCAGCGTCTTGAATCTGACCCGAATACCGGAGGGCGTGATCGGGGCGATGGACATCCCGATCATGGGCTAGCGGCGTGGAGAGTGGAGAATAGAGAATGGAGCGGCCATGCGCGGACGCGCACCCCGGAGGATGGAAAGCTAGCATGACGAACTGTGGCTGTGCGGCTGTAGGGGTGTGTGGATGTGTCGCCTAGCAAAGCATTGCCCTATCAACGGGACCACCATGTTCCCATCTGCTATCCTCCACCCCGTGGTTGGGGCGATCGACCGATAGGTTGCGCTTTCATCTTGATCACACGCCTTTGCACCATGCACCAAACGCCAATAGAGGCTGACTGCCGCATTCCAACCTCGCCCTTGAGCCGCCACACACGCCACACGGAACGCCCGTTGTCACGCCCTTCGCCCTCAACCACCCCCACGACATTATTACATCGCCTGGCGTGGCTGGCCCACCTCGCCAGTGCGCTGATTTTGGCCCTGCGTTTGCTCGTGGCTGACCGCTGGGGCTGGCTGGGCATGCTCAACGCCTTTACCGAGTGGACGCGCGGCGCGAACCTGGCCCTTGCGTTGCTTCGACTTCGTCAGGGCCACGGGGATGCAATGCTTTTCGCGGTGCCAGCCTTGCTGACCCGCGTCGCGCCCAAGCAGCGTAAAGGCGCGGCTACGGGGCGCGGCCACGTCTTTACGCTCATGGGGACGAATCTCTATCTGGACAACCGACGCATCGCGCAACACGTCGCGCTGATCGGTGATCACCAGCCCGACATCGTGGCGTTCCACGAGCTTACCGTCGCCGCGAACGAGGCGCTCCACGGTGGGCTGCGCGCCGACTATCCCTATCGCGTGGCCGTGCCACGCAACGATGCCTACGGCTTTGGCATTTTCAGCCGGTTCCCCCTGCGCAATCCTGAAATCCTCGACACGCCCGGGGTCCGACCGTGGGCACAGCGGCTCTTGGTCGATCTGCCCGACGGCACGACCGTGGCGCTCTACAACGTCCACCTCTGCGCCCCCACTTCCGGCTCCACTCGCCACTTGGGTTTCACATGGGGCTTCCGCGCCCGCGAAGCGCAGATCGAGGCAATGGCGGCCCGCATCCAATCAGAAGGCTACCCGGCGGTGATCATCGGCGACCACAACTTCACCGAAGCATCGGCGGCCTATGATGTGGCGACGACGGCGTGGCGGGACGCATGGGCCGAAGCCGGGCAAGGCCCGCGTTGGACCTGGCCGCTGCGCGGGTTCCCCTATCCGCCGGTGGCGACGCTCTGGCCAGTGATGCGGCTCGACTACTGCTTTTTGAGCGGCGTGGTGGCCCAGTCGCTGGCGCATCTGGCGGCACGCACCGGCTCCGACCACCGGGTGCTGCTGGCGACCCTACAGGTGGCGACATGAAGGGCAATTCGGGGCTACGACACTTCCTGTTGGCGCTGTTGACGGTGGCCACCATCGCCTATCTGGTGCCGGTGGCGGCGTGGCTGCTGGCACGCGCGTGGCAGGGCGAGCAGTGGCCGCTGGTGGGGATGATGAATGCGGCGGGGTTGCTCTGGTTCGTACCGCTGCTTTTCCTGCTACCTGCCGCCCTTCTGCTGCGGGCCAAAGTGCAGAGCCTGTTGCTGGTGCTGCTGCTGGTGGTGGCGTTCTTCCTTTTCCCTGCGGAACTTCGTCCGACGTTCGCATTGCCCCCCCAAGGCGTACCACTCCGGATTTTCAACTACAACGCCTTGGTTTCCAACAGCGACAGCAGCGCGGTGGTGGCACTGATTCAGGCGCAGCAGCCCGATCTGATTGCGATTCAAGAGCTGTCGCCCGAAATGGCCGATGGCCTGAATTTGGTGATCGGCAACGACTACCCCTACCAACTGCTGGCCCCGTGGGGCGATCCGCGTGGCATCGGGCTGTGGAGTCGCTATCCCTTCAAAGAATTGGGACAGTTGGACCTAGAGATGTGGGAGAACTGGGCGCAGTTCGTTGATGTGGAGGTCAACGGGCAGACGGTCACGGTGGTGAACGCTCATCTTTGGCCGATTGGCACGCTGAACCGCGCCGACTTTGCGCGGGGCTTGGCCCGTCAGCACGAACAGGCGCGCCAATTGCGTGCTTGGTTGCAGCAGCAGACGGGGCCAACGGTGATCGCGGGTGATTTCAACGCTTCGCCCACCAACGAGACCTATCTGATCGTGCGCGAAGCGGCACAGGATGCGTGGCAAGGGAAGCTGGGGGCAGGCTTCACCTTCCCCGGACGGCCCGTTCGCTTTGTTGACTTCCCAGTCATCCGGATCGACTACTTCTTCTATCGGGGCGCGATTGCACCGCGACAGATCGAGGTGCTGCCGGATTCGGCGGGCAGTGACCACTTCCCCCTCGTTGGCGAGTTTGTGATTACCGAGTAGCGCCCCCGCTGTGCTTGAGCCTCAATACGGGGGGTCGGCTGGGCCTTCGTAGCCACACAAGCCGAGCCGCGGCGAATTCACGATCTCGATAGGTTCCCCGTAATTTTCGTGGGGATGGCCTTCCACATGCTCATCGCACAGCTCGCCCGAGTTCTGATCTTCGTAGAGACATTCCATGCAGAGCCACGCGGCGGGCTTCCCGCAGACGATGCATGCCGTTTCGGGCGCATGGTTGCGGGCCATCAGGCGGATCGGGTGGCGCGTGGTCGGCACGCCTTCTCGGATGTCCATTGTGCGCAAAATGGTGTGCGACGAAGTCCCAAAATCGTAGACGTGGGTAAGCTGCCTATCTGGCCCGAAAGTCTCGCTTACGCGGCGCGATTTTGCCACTTGGCGCGACCACGCATCGCCCGCAAAAAAGTCGCTCAAGTGGCCGCAGCATTCCAGCCAAATCGCGCGCAGGTAGTGATCGATATCTTTGAGCGTCGCTGAGCCACGCACCTCAAGGTCGAGCCAATAGCCGCTTGACCATTCGTCCTCCGCCCGAATATGGACGAGTCTCTCTTTCCGCCCGTCGGCGGCCTCGTTGGCGGTGGCGCGTTCAGGGCAGCTCCGCAGGTGGCGCACCATGCCGCCCTTTGCATAGTCCGCCCCACAGAACTCGCACGTGCCACGCGATTGTTTTCGTCTTGCCATGAGATTCCCTCGTGATTGGTCAACAGGTTAGCAAAACGCCCCTACTCGATCACCACATTTGACAGATCGTCCTCGTTTTGCGGGTAGTGGGGGTCCATCCCCTTCAGCACATCCACCAGAATCCGCGTGATGACGAGGTTCCGATACCATTTGCGATCCGCCGGGATGACGTACCACGGGGCGTAGTCCGTCGAGCAGTGAGTGAGCATATCGGCGAAGGCCTGCTGATAGTCCTCCCAATATTCTCGCTCCTTTAAATCGCCGAGCGAGAATTTCCAATGCTTGTTGGGATCATCCAGTCGCGCTTGAAGGCGCGCCTTTTGCTCATCCTTGCTGATGTGCAAGAAGATCTTGACGATTCTGGTGCCCGCCAGCGCCAGCCCACGCTCAAATTCGTTGATCGTATGGTAGCGCGGCCGCCAGACGCTCTCTGGCACGATCTCCTTCACCCGCACGATCAGCACATCCTCGTAATGAGAGCGGTTGAAAACACGGATCATGCCACGGGCAGGCGTCTCTTGGTGGATGCGCCACAAGAAGTCGTGGGCCAGCTCCTCGTCGGTCGGCTGTTTAAACGAGGCGACACGCACCCCCTGCGGATTCACGCCGCCAAAGACGTTGCGGATCGTCCCATCTTTGCCGCCAGTATCCGTGGCTTGCAGCACCACCAACAGGCTTTGCTGCCCCTCGGCGTAAAGTTTGCGCTGTAGTTCGGCCAACTCGTCCCGTACGTCCTTCTGCAACTGCTTCGCCTCGTCCTTTTCAAAGCCCCCCTTCTCCGACGTCTGCCACTTGGTCAAATCAACTGTACTGCCGGGCTTAACGCGGTAAATATCGTATTCGGTTTCAGGAACGGGCGGCGGCGTTCCGGCTTCTGGCTGATTCATGGAGACTCCTTTTGGGCTGTTGATGGCGTGGTAGGTCGCGTTCAGCGTCGTTTCCCATTTCGCTGTTGCGTGTTGCGTGTTCGGTTCTCAGTGGCGAGGTTGGGATGCGTTAGTCAACATCTATTGGCGTTTGGGGCATGGGGCATGGGGAATCACCAATGGAATGAGCCATGGGTCTGACGCTATCATAACGGCAGCGCGATGAGACAATTCGCGACAACTCTCCATTCTCCATTCTCCATTCTCCATTCTCCATGCGCCCCACCCTCCATCACCGGGCACCCCTCACCCGCAGCCAAGACGCGCTGCCAGCGCCCCCCACCTAGCGCTAATCATAACGCCGAATTCTGTAATTTGCCACTCTCCCCCGCGCTCACTATCATTGCCCCATCAACCAAACAAGCATTTGGTAGGGCGATGCGCCACAAATCACCGTCCCTTGCCGCAACTCGACGAAATACGGCACGCTAACCATGCGCTCCGTCTATCAACTACGCACTAGGAGCCCCAACCGCAATCACCGCCCTTGCACCATGCACCATGCACCATGCACCAAAACTAGGACTCCCAACCGCAATCACCGCCCTTGCACCTTGCACCAAAACGTCGTGACACCCAATAATCCAACATCCCAACCTCGCATTCCAGAAGGACCCCCATGATCTCTTTCCAGCCGACCGACGAACAACAGATGATGGCCGACACCCTGCGCGACTTTGCGCGGTCGCGGCTGCAGCCCGCGGCCCACAGCGCCGACGAGCAGCGCCGACTCGATGCCGACACATTGGCGACCGCCGATGAATTCGCGGTCGTGGCCGCGAATATCCCCGAGGAATACGGGGGATTTGGCGACGGCTATTCGGCGTTGACCGGGGTGCTGATCGCGGAGGCGCTGGCCGAGGGCGATCTGTCGGCGGCGCTCCATCTGCTGGCCCCGGCGGGCGTGGCCGCAGCGCTGATCGCGGCGGGTAGCGAGGCGCAGAAGATCGCGTGGCTGAGCCGCTTCGCCAACGAGGGCTACTTCGCCTCCAGCGCGTTGATCGAGCCACAGTGGAACTACGATCCGCTGGCGCTGCAAACGGTGGCGCGGCGCGAGGGCGATGAGTACGTGATCTCTGGCACGAAGAGTCTGGTCATCATGCCCCAACAGGATGTCGAAGAGCACGATCTGCTTCTTTTCGCCCACGACGAGGCGGCGGGTATGACACAGGCCTTCATAGTCGACACCGCCCGCGAGGGCGTGACCATCGGCACGCGCGAGCGGGGCATGGGACTGCGGGCGCTCGACTATCGGCGCATCACCTTCAACGAGGTACGGCTTCCGATCGGGGCCAAGCTGGGTGAAGCAGCGGGCTGTGACGTGCAACGGCTGCTCAACCACGCCCGTGTCGGCGCGGCGGCGATGGCGACCGGTGTGGCGCGGGCCAGCTATGAGTTCGCCCAATCCTATGCCAAGGAGCGGGAAGCCTTCGGCAAACCGGTCGCACAGTTCCAGTCGATCGCCTTCATGCTGGCCGAGATGCGCATCGCGGTCGAGTCGATGCGGTTGCTGACCTGGGAAGCGGCATGGCAACTGGACCAAGGCCAAGAGGCCACGCAGAGCGCGGTCATCGCGAAGCAGTATGCCGATGAATATGCCTTGCAAGTCGCGGACCGGGCCGTGCAGGTCCTCGGTGGGCATGGCTACATCCGCAATTATCTCGTGGAACGCGGGCTGCGTGATGCGCGGGCCTTCGCCGTGCTGCAAGGCATCGGCGCCATCTAAGCGTTGCAGCGTTGGAAGGAAGGGCCCGGCATGACATTGAATCGCCTTGCCGGTAAGCATTGTGGCGGCAGGGGCTGGCAGCGCATGGCATTGCAGCGGCGCAAGGCCAATGCAATGTCATGCCGTGCGAGATTTCTCGCAGACGCTCGGAATGACAACATGAGACCGCCCCTTGCGCTTTGCACCGCAGTCACCACTAACTTCCGTACTGAATCAATCCCTGCCCTAAAACCTATTCAAAACAGGACAACCCATGATCGACTTCTCCAAACCCAAACCGATCCTGATGCAAGAACAACTGCTGGATGGCATCGCCAAGCAGATCATGCGACCCATCTCGCGCAAATATGATGACGCAGAAGTGAGCCACGAGCGGCCGTGGGAATACATCAACGCGATTTGGCAGGGGATGCAGATGATGGGCTTCAGCGGACTGACCGGACCCGATGAGGGCGAGAAGAAAGACCGCGATCCCCAGCGCCCCCCCATCGCCAACCAGATGCTGATGCACGTGATTGAACGGCTGAGCTATGGGGATGCGGGCATCTATCTGAGTACACCGGGCGGCGCGTTGGGCGGGGCCGCAGTCGCGGCGGCGGGGACGAAGGAACAGAAGCGGCGCTTCCTGGCCCGCTTCAACGATGGCGCGCCGAAATGGGGCGCGATGGCGATGACGGAACCGCACGCCGGTTCCGACACCGCCGCGATCCGCACCCGCGCCACGCTCAGCGAGGATGGCAAGGAATGGATCCTGAACGGGGAAAAGATCTTCGTGACCGGCGGTCTGATGGCAGCGCAGGACAGCGACGGCTTCGTCGTGGTCTGGGCCACGGTCGACCCGACGCTAGGCCGCGCGGGGATGAAGCCCTTCGTGGTCGAGGCCAACACACCCGGCATGACGGTCACCAAGCTCGAAAAGAAGCTCGGCATCCGCGCCAGTGATACCGCCGCGATCAACTTCGCCGACTGCCGCATCCCCTTCGACAACGTGCTGGGCGACCCCGAACTGGCGACCCCCGATGCCATCCGCAACAAAGCGAGTAAACAGGGCTTCAAGGGCGCGATGGCCACCTTCGACGCCACCCGCCCCGCCGTCGCCGCCAGCGCGATCGGCATCGGCAACGCGGCGCTCGAATTTGTGGAAGATTGGCTCGCCAAGCAAGGGGTCGAGATCCGGTACGGTGCGCCCTACCAGCAGCAGAGCGCCATCGAGCGCGACCTGATCCGCATGGCCGGTGAACTGAAGGCCGCTTGGCTCCTCACCCTGAAAGCGGCCTGGCTGATGGACCAGGGGCAGCCCAACACCCTCGAAGCGTCGATGTGCAAGGTGAAGGCGGGCGAAGCGGTGACTTGGGTCACCCAGAAAGCGGTCGAGATCATGGGGCCGGAAGGCTACTCGACCGAGCACCTCGTCGAAAAGTGGATGCGCGACGCCAAGATCAACGACATCTACGAAGGGACGGGCCAGATCAATCGCATGATCGTCGCGCGGAATATTCTGGGCTATCGGAGTAGTGAGTTGCGGTAGGGGGCATGGTGCATGGTGCATGGTGCATGGGTAGGCGTCTTAGGAGAGGTTGAGAATGACTTTTCAGGAATGGTCAGAGGCAGTGCCAGAGGAGATTAGGCAAGATGTTTTGTGGCAACTCGAACTGTATCGGCACGGCCTCTTTCTCAGGGACGGGAGGGTGCATGGTGCATGGTGCATGGTGCATGGGTAGGCGTCTTAGGAGAGGTTGAGAATGACTTTTCAGGAATGGTCGGAGGCAGTGCCAGAGGAGATTAGGCAAGATGTTTTGTGGCAACTCGAACTGTATCGGCACAGCCTCTTTCTCAGGGACGGGAGGGTGCATAGTGCATGGTGCATGGTGCATGGGTAGGCGTCTTAGGAGAGGTTGAGAATGACTTTTCAGGAATGGTCAGAGGCGGTGCCAGAGGAGATTAAGCAAGATGTTTTGTGGCAACTCGAACTGTATCGGCACAGCCTCTTTCTCAGCGATCTTGCTTGGCATGATGCTAATTTGATTATGGAGCAGCGTTGGTATTCGCTCGCCGATCAGCTCTTTCGGGCAAGCAGCAGTATTAGTGCCAACCTCGAAGAGGGTTACAGTCGTCCAACCGCGACCGACAGAACTCGCTTCTACGGGATAGCGTTCGGTTCCGCCCGAGAATCACGAGGATGGTACTTTAAAGCCCGTCATCTCCTTGGAGACGACGTTATGTCCCATCGGATCGATTTGCTGAGCCGGATTATCCGTCAGCTTATTGGCCTCATGAAGTCCGAAGGTCGCCATATCAAAGAGAATTCGGCACCCTACCCACACGGTACCGATCCGAACCATGCCCCACTGTAGTGCGCCCCTAAAACTGGACAGAAAAATGGTGAAGTTAAGGGTATGAATGATCCTGTTGTTGGCGAAGCCATTGTTGTTCAAACTCGGCTGGGGTGAGATAGCCCAAGCTGGAATGAATGCGTTTGTGGGTGTAGGCGGTATCCAAGAAATGGCCCAACTGCGGGTAGGCATCGGCGAAGGTGCCGTACTCACTCAGATCGACTTCTTCTTCCTTGATAGTGCGAATCACCCGTTCAGCATAGCCATTTTCTTCAGGTGTGCCGACAGCGGCCATACTGATAGCGCAACCGTTCTGTGTCAACAGGTCAACGTAATCCTGTGCGGCATATTGTACGCCTTGATCGGAATGATGAATAGCGGGCGCACCACCCCGTGCCATTGCCATCTCCAACGCGTGGCGTGTGAGCTGCTGATCGAGGGTTCGCTCCAGCGCCCAGCCCCGAATCATTCTTGTGAACATATCCATCAAGATAGCGAGATAGACGAAGCCATCCCTCAGGTGAATATAGGTGATATCCGCCACCCAGACATGGTCAGGCCGTGTGACCTCCAGCGACATGACCAAGTTCGGATAGCGTGCCCAGCCATGCTGACTGTGGGTCGTGCGCACTTTAGGGGGCGCAGGAGCCGCACTCAGCCCCAATTCACCCATCAGCCGCCGAACGCGCTTGGCGTTAACATGATTACCTTCACGCCGCAACTGGTGGGTCACGCGCCGATAGCCGTAGGTCGGCCATGCACTTCGCACCGCCAAAATAGCCGTACTTAGGTCGTCGTCATCGGTGGGTTGGGGTTGGTAGTAATAACTACTACGCGCCAGACCCAGCACCTCACAGAGTGTGCTGATCTCGTATTCTGCGCTGAACGCTCTGACCAATTCTCGTTTCTGATCCATGCTCAATCCCAGATGTTGGATACTTTTTTTGCCGCCTCCAACTGCACGGTCAAGCGCCCGATCATCTGCTCCAGTTCATCAACCTTTTGGCGCTCGGCTGCTTGCGGCTGTGGATGTGCAAAGACCGTCGAGGCATGATCAAGGAACATGCGTTTCCAACGTCCCACCAGATCGGGCTTGAGCTTATGCTGGCGACAGATTTCTGCTTGGCTCTGTCGCCCAGACAAGATCGACAAAACGATTTTGGTTTTGAATTCCGGGCTGAATTTGCGTCGTTTGCTACTCATGATGCACTCCTTTCTTGTGAACACTATATCCGACTTAGCTATGTGTCCAACTTTAGGGGTGCACTACACCACCGCAGCTATAGCCCATGCACCATGCACCATGCACCATGCACTACGTTGCGTAGACAACCAACTAAAAACCACCACCCCCAACAACCACGCCCACCGCAGCTATAGCCCATGCACCATGCACCATGCACCATGCACCACGCTCCGTAGACAACCAACTAAAAACCACCACCCCCAACAACCACGCCCACCGCAGCTATAGCCCATGCACCATGCACCACGCTCCGTAGACAACCAACAAACAACCACCACCCCCAACAACAAGGACCCCCAAATGAACCACCCAATCAACCGCGTCGTGGTGATCGGATCGGGCACGATGGGCGGCGGGATTGCGGCCCATGTGGCGAACGCCGGGCTGCCCGTCACGCTGCTCGATATCGTGCCGCGCGATCTGGATGCCGTCGGCGGAAACCGGAATGCGCTGGTCGAAAAGGGCTGGCAGGCGGTGACGAAGAGCAAGCCTGCCGCGCTGATGAACAAGGAGAATGCGCAGCTCGTAACGCTGGGCAATCTGGAGGATGATTTCGATGCCGTGGCCGAGGCCGACTGGATCGTGGAGGTCATCGTCGAGCGGCTGGACATCAAGCAGCAACTGATGGCACGCATCGACGCGGTGCGCAAGCCCCATGCGATTGTGACGTCCAACACGTCGGGGATCCCCATCGCCGAGATCCAGGCGGGCCGCTCGCAGAGCTTCCGCGAGCATTTCTGCGGCACCCACTTCTTCAACCCGCCGCGCTACATGAAGCTGCTCGAACTGATCCCCGGCCCGGACACGAAGGCGGAGGTGCTGGACGCGCTGGACGATTTCCTGACGGTCACGCTGGGCAAAGGCGTGGTGCGGGCCAAAGATCGGCCCAACTTCATCGGCAACCGGATCGGCTCGTGGGCGGGGCAACATCGGCTGAACTGGGTGATCGAAAATGGCTACGGGGTGGAGGAAGTGGATGCGATGAGCGGCCCCTTCCTCGGCAACCCGAAGACGGCGACGTTTCGATTGCTCGACCTCGTTGGCCTTGACATTGCAGCGGGCGTGGCGCAGAACCTCTACGAGGCGGTGCCGGAAGACGAAGATCGGGGGCGGCTGGCGCGGCCCGCCGTGATCGACCAACTGCTGGAAGCGGGCGCGTTGGGCCGCAAGACGGGCGCGGGCTTCTATAAGAAGGTCGGCAATGAGTTTCACGTCCTCAATTTGGAGAGCGGTGCGTACGAGCCGCCGACCCAGCCTCGCTTCGCGCTGATCGGCAAGCTGCGCAACGTGGAGCCGCTCGAAACGCGATTGAAGCTGCTCCTCGAGGCTGATCCGGATGATCGAGTCGCCCGCTTCTGGCGGGAGACGACGCTACCGGCGATGGCCTATGCCTCCAAACGGATCCCCGAAATCACCGACCGGCTGCCCGACATCGACAACGCCATGAAGTGGGGATTCGCCAACGCGCTCGGCCCCTTCGAGGCGTGGGACGCAATCGGGGTGCGCGAGGGCGCAGCGGCGATGGAGGCGCTCGGCTGGCCCCCCGCGCCGTGGGTGACGGAGATGCTCGACAGCGGCGCGGAGAACTTCTATCAGCGGGACGAGAATGGTACGGTCACCGGTTTCTGGTCGCCGCAGGAGGGAGGCTATCTAAGCGTCGGCGAGTCGCCGCTGCAGATCGACATCGAGGCGCTGCGGGCTGCGGGCCATGAGGTGGAGCGGAACAACTCGGCCAGCCTGCTCGACATGGGCGACGGGGTGCTGCTCTTCGAGTTCCACTCGAAGATGAATGCACTCGACGAAGATATTGTGCGGATGGGCTTCAAGGCGCTGGAGTTGTTGGAAAGCGACGAGTGGCGGGCGCTTGTCATCGGCAATCAGGGCGAAAACTTCTGTGTCGGGGCCAACATCGCCATGATCGGCATGGCCGCGGCGGCGGGTGATGAGAACGTCGTCCGCGAAGCGGCCCATCAGTTCCACGAACTGTTCATGCGCTTCCGCACCAGCCCCAAGCCGGTCGTGGTGGCGGTGCATGGCATGGCGTTGGGCGGCGGCTGCGAAGTGCTGCTGCACGGGCAGCGCGTGGTGGCAGCGGCGGAAAGCTACATCGGCCTCGTTGAGGTCGGCGTCGGCCTGATTCCGGGCGCGGGCGGCGTGAAAGAGGTCGTACGCCGCGTCATCAGCCCTGCCATGAAAGCGGGCGCAACCGATCCGCTTCCTTACCTGCAAAAAGCCTTCGAGATGATTGGTTTGGCGAAGGTCGCGACCTCGGCCCAAGAAGCGCAGGAATGGGGCTACCTGAGCGACGAGGATCGCATCGTGATGAACCGCGACCATCTCCTTGGCGAGGCGAAGCGCACCGCGCTGCAGATGATCGACGATGGCTACGCCGCCCCGGTCCGCGATCTGAAACGCTGCTATGCGGTGGGGTCCAACGGGCTGGCGGTGCTACGCGCCGCGCTGCACGGCATGGTGCAGGGCCGCTACGCCAGCGCCCACGACGCGGTCATCGCCGAGAAGTTGGCCTACGTGCTCTGCGGCGGCGATCTCAGTGCCCCGCAATGGGTTAGCGAAGATTACCTCAATGCCCTCGAAACCGACGCCTTCACCGCGCTCACCGCCGAGCCGAAGAGCCAGGAACGTATCATGCATATGTTGCAGACGGGGAAGCCGCTGCGCAACTAGGAAGACGAGGGTCGAGGTAGGGGGCGTCAAGCATCGCCAATAGGCTTGACGATAATGGCGAATAGCGAATGGCGAATGGGAACGGCGGTTCGATGAGAGGGCATTATGCGATATGAGGATTGGCTTCAAGAGCTGCCGGAGGCGATTAGCGGAGATCGGCTTTGGCAACTGAATACCTATCGCCAAGCGCTCTTCTTGGGCGATATCGCGCAAAAAGATGCCGCCTTGATCGCTGAAAAACGATGGTGGTCGTTGGCCGATCAGCTTGCCCGATCAGCGGGAAGCATCAGTGCGAATATCGCAGAAGGTTACAGCCGTCCGACACCCTCTGATCGGACACGATTCTACGCCTACGCTCTCGGCTCGGCCCGCGAAGCCAGAGATTGGTACTTCAAAGCTCGCACTATTTTGGGCAACGAGGTCGCCGATCACCGAATCACGCTTCTGGCACAAGTGATTCGTCAACTGATCAACCTGCAAAAACACTACAAACGAGCCATTCAAGAACCATCAGAAAGCTACACTGTAGAGTAGCTACCATCACCCCATTCGCTATTCGCCATGCACGAAAATGGAGAAGGCTGAAAGCCAACAATAGCTCGCGAACAAAAAGCTAATAGGAGCAGCAATGAACGAAGCAGTGATAGTCGCAGGCGTGCGCACCCCGATCGGACGATCCCACAAGGGGTCGCTGGCCACGGTGCGGCCCGATGATCTGGCGGGCTTGGTGGTGAAGGAGGTCGTAGAACGGGCGGGTATCGACCCGGCGCTGGTGGAGGATGTGCTGATGGGCTGCGCCATGCCGGAGGGGGAGCAGGGGCTGAACGTGGCACGGATCGCGGCGATGCGGGCCGGGCTGCCTGACACGGTGCCGGGCCAGACGATCAACCGTTTCTGCTCCAGCGGGTTGCAGACGATTGCGACGGCGGCGCAGGCGATCATGACCGGGATGGCCGATGTGATGATCGCGGGCGGGGTCGAGAGCATGAGCATGGTGCCGATGGTTGGTAACAAGTTCGCCCCCAACCCGACGCTGGCCGCCGAGTTCCCAGAGGTCTACACCTCGATGGGGCTGACCGCCGAAAACGTGGCTGAGCGCTTTGAGGTCAGTCGCGAGGATCAGGATGCGTTTGGACTGCGTTCCCACCAGCGGGCGGCGGCGGCCATCGAGGCCGGCCGGTTTGAGGACGAGATCGTGCCGGTCGAGGTGACCCACGTTTGGGTAGACGAGGATGGCAAACGGCAGGAGCGCACCACTACCTTCGCGATGGATGAGGGGGTGCGCGCCGATTCCACCCTCGAAAAGATGGCGACGCTACGTCCCGTCTTCCGCAACGGCGGCAGCGTGACGGCGGCCAACGCCTCGCAGACCAGCGACGGGGCGGCGGCTGTGCTGCTGATGAGCCGCGCCAAAGCCGAGGAACTCGGCCTTGAGCCACGCCTTGCTTTCCGTTCCTTCGCCGTGGGCGGCGTGGGCCCCGATGTGATGGGCATTGGCCCCGTCGTTGCGATCCCCAAAGCGCTGGATCTCGCCGGATTGACGTTGGACGACATTGATCTGATCGAGCTGAACGAAGCCTTTGCCTCGCAGAGCTTGGCGGTGATCCGCGCACTGGGCTTGGACGAGGCGAAGGTCAACGTGAACGGCGGCGCGATTGCGCTGGGCCACCCGTTGGGCTGCACCGGCGCCAAGCTGACCGTCCAGATCATGCACGAGATGGAACGGCGCAACGCCCGCTACGGCCTCGTGACGATGTGCATTGGCGGTGGCATGGGCGCTGCGGGCATCTTTGAGAATCTGCGATGGCAGCCGTAGCGGTTGGACGAAGAAATAGCACTGCCCCTCCATTGCGGAGGGGCGGTGCTGGCGGGAGTGGTCGGGAGTGGCGGGCTGACACTTAGCTCACCCACCGAAAGCCCTGCGTTTCCCTACTTCACTTAGGGCTGTAGGCGGCCGGGTTAGCTTAGTCGTTCCGCCATTGTTAAGGACGCTCGCATCAGTAATGATAGCGACACGCTAGGATACGGATTTTGTCTTCGGTAACTTGATAAACCAGCCGATGCGCTTGGTCAATTCGTTTCGACCAGCAACCCGACAATTCATGTTTGAGCGGTTCTGGTTTGCCAATGCCGCCAAATGGATTGTCTTGCGTTTCCTGTATCAGGCGAATGAGCGCAACGCTTTCTTCCGGTCGTTTCGCACCCACCACGACAAATCTTCAAAACCGGCAGGATCAAATTCCAAGCTGCGTACGGGCATCTTCAAATGAAACCCCTTGCGTTCTAGTTTTGGCTTCCAGCAGACGTTTCTTCATCGTTTCGCTTTTCAAGAGATAGGCCGTTTCTCGTTCGGACGCAATTTCAAGCCAGAGTTCGATAGGCACAATCACACCGACTGTCTGTCCTTCTTCATCCGACACATATTGAACTTGTGTTGGTGTAGCCATTTTTGTCTCCTTTCTATGCACGACCTCGCCGCGCCTTGATCCCTGCGATGAGTTCATCCAGCGACTTGTTGCCAAGCAGTGCCTCGCGTTCAGCCATGTAGTCGCCGTAGCCAGTACTGAATTGACGCAAGAAACGAACAGTTTCGACGATTCCGAGTTCCCAATGACAATTGCTGATCCAACTTACTCAGACTTACAGCGAGCAATCGCTTTTATAGCTCCCAATCCTCAATTTGCAACCCTGCTACTCTCGAAAATTCCCTTGTGTTATGGGTTACCAAAATAAAATTGTGGCTCAAAGCGGTTGCAGCAATCTGAAGGTCGTATGGGCCAATAGGTCTGCCCGCTTGGGTAAGTTCAGAACGAATCCGACCGAAGTGGCGTGCAGCGCTACCATCAAAAGGGAATGATGGAAAGCCCAGACTAAGCTCGTCAAGCAGCGCCAAATTTTCGTCGCGGCGCGCACTTTTGAATGCCCCGAAGTACAGTTCTGCTTTCACAATATCGCACAGAAAGATGCTATTGGGTGAATGCTTTAAGAAATGCCCTTTTACCGACGAGGACTGAGGATTCAGATAACGAATCCAAGCATTGGTGTCCGGCATCCACATCATTCCAGTTCCAAACGCTGTTCGGGTTCGTTCTGGGGACCGCGCTCGAGCGCCTCCCCTTTCCATGCGCCCGCCGTGCGCTCAAAAAGGCCCGATGACCAGCCAGTTGCATGTCGCTGGCGCACCGACAACAGGAAATCCAAGACTTCTTGGGCTAGTGATTCTGGTAATTGTCCGACTTCGTGCTTCAACTGTTCGATGGCAGTCATAGTACCCTCCAAGGCATGAGACGAAAGGATTTTACTATGGGAACCGCCTCAAGACGAATGGAAGGCTACCATCAGGCTATGGCAGGGCGGCCTTTGCAGCACAACGCTTCCACATCATCAATATGCTACGCTTAGAGAAGGCAAAGTCTACGTCAAGGGCGTGGCCATCGCACTGGGTCACCCACTGGGCTGCACCGGTGCCAAGCTCACCGCAAATGATCTACGCAATAGCGCGGCGCAACGCCCGCTCGTGACGATGTGCAGCGGCGGTGGCATGGCGCCGCGGGCGCTTAACAATCTGCTACAGCAGCGCCAACAGCTCGATCTCGGCTAACGAAAGCAATTCCCCATTTTTCTTGCCGCTCCACCCGTACTCGCGAACCGTGACGACGTCGTGGATTGGGTCGAAGGTGGACTTCAACCAACGATCAACGTTCTCATCGAGCAAAATCCGCATCATGTTGTGGCAAGAAGAGCATCCTTCGCCATCTCCAAAAAAGCGATGGGCTGTTCTCGTGTCACGCCAGGGAAGCCGTCAAGGAAATCATCCAGTGTCTCCCCTCCTTCAATATAGTCGAGGAGCGTTTGCACAGGGACACGCGTCCCTTGAAAGACGGGGGTACCACCCATAATGTCCGGATCGGTGTGGAATATACCTTGACTGCTCATCAGGCAACCTCTTGGTAAATTAAGTGATATAACGGTTTGCGATGGATAAACATAGGCGATGCACCGCTTGCCTAGTGATCCTGCCGCGCCCCAAATCCCTGCGATATGAACATACAAGATACGATTGTGTGGTACGTCGCGCTGCCAGTGACGGCGTTAGCTATATCCGACTCATCGCAGAGGAGCGCAAGCTGCTCCAGAACGTCCGCCATGCAAAGATTATGCCCGCCGAACCTTCGTAGGACAAAGTAAAGCGAGGGGGTGAGCGGCCTCACCCCGGCAAAACCACAAATCACCCGGCTTTGCCGACCCTCTGATGACGCGTTACGTCTCCTGAAAGGGCGATCCTCATACCGCCCAAGTTGCCGAATAAGCGCAAGCTGAGATCCGTGAGCTTGGCTTGGAGAAGCAAGCCCAACGTCAACAGCGGCGCTTTCGCTTCGGGCCACCCGCCGGGCTGCACCGGCGCCAAGCTCACCGCAAATGATCTACGCAATAGCGCGGCGCAACGTCCGCTCATGAGGATGTGCAGCGGCGGTGGCATGGGCGCCGCTGGTATCTTCGAAACTCTGCGTGGTAGGCGTAGCGGTTGGACGAAGAAATAGCACCGCCTCTCCGCGCTGGAGGGGCGGTGTGGCTGGGGATTTCGGTGGAAAGTGGCGAGCAAACGCGCGCGCTCTTCGCGCTCTGCGACTATCCCCACAACTGTAGCAGACAGAGCGCGGTTGCAGTTACCAGGTTACGCTGCACGAACAAACGGGGCGATTGCATGTGCTTGTTGGATGTGCATCGCTCACGACTCTCCTGCGTGTGAGCGACGTCGCCCTTCTCGAACAAACCCTACGATCTCCTCAGCGGTCAATCCAAGCCCTACGATGCGACACTATTATACAATTTTTCACATCATAGAATGTGGGTAATACCAAATCGTACCAATTAGAGTTTGTAGAGTTGCATTACAGGCGTGGTTCTCTCCCTGTCTAATGCAACCTCGTCACTTCGATTTGGTATCGGAAGGTTGATTGTGCCACGTCGATCAATGGTAACAGCAAAGCAGGGGCCTGCGCAGGCAGGCCCAGGGGCCGACAGGCCCTCCAGCGGGGATTTTAATCCCCCGCCCCACGGTTACACCGTCAATTCCTCATCCACAATTGTCTATGAGAATGGGTATAATGAATTGGCACATCTTCAGAACACAGGAGATACCTCATACTGCACGGGAGTAGGAACAAGGGCCTGATCTGCGTATAAATGCTGCGTGCTGTGCGGAATAGAAGAATATCAGTCGCACAGCGACCCTGTTTTCTCTCAGAGCAATATCCGACGTCGTCAAATTATTACGACATCTTGTGTGTTGCCAATGACCCGCACGAAGCGTGGCCCTTCTACTTCCGACAGAGCCAGCAATCGCGCCCCCCAGCGCGGCCCCGCCCGCCGCCCCGCCCCCGCATTCACAGCGCATCGCAGCGCCGGACAGCGTTGCCATGCCATGCAGAAACGTTGCAGGGGCAACGCAGTAACCGCTGTTCCTCCGCTGCCCCGATTCTCGATTCTCGATGTCCATAGATGCGCTATACTCAACCCATGCACCATGCACCATGCACCACTCGCCCTATACGCTCCTCATGAACGCGGTCGACATCCTCGTTTTCGTGGCAGGGCTGACCCTCGTCCTCGTCACGCTACGTTCGGCGATCTATACTTTCATCCTGCCACGCAGCACCCGCGACGTGGTAACGACCACGCTTTTTCATCTGGTGCGCAAACCGTTCGCTTTTTTGGCGAAACGCGCCTCCCGCTACGAGCGGACCGACGAAATCCTCGCCCTCTACGGCCCCGTCGCGCTCCTGCTGCTGCTCCCGTTCTGGCTGCTGTTGCTGGAGCTGGGCTTCATGTGGATGAACTGGGCGGTGGGCGTCCGCGACTGGCAGACAGCCTTCACCCTCAGCGGCTCCTCGCTGCTCACCCTGGGTTATTCCCCCGTCAGCTCCTTGCCGCTGACGATCCTTTCGTTTGTCGAGGCCACCCTGGGGCTGATCCTCATCGCCCTGCTGATCGCTTATCTGCCCGTCATCTACGGCGCCTTCACGCGCCGCGAGCAGGAATTGATCATGTTGGAGGTGCGGGCAGGCTCGCCCCCCTCGGCGCTAGAGATGCTGGTACGGGCGCATCGGATCGGACGGCTGGATGCGCTGGGTGAGCTGTGGGCCACCTACGAAAAATGGTTTGCCGACATCGAGGAAAGCCACACGTCGATCGCGGCGGTGGCGATCTTCCGCTCGGCCACACCCGAGCGCCACTGGCTGGTGGCCTCGGCGACGATTATGGACGCGGCAGCGCTCGCGGCCTCAACACTGGAGATCCCGCGCGACAGCCGCGCCGACCTCTGCATCCGCGCGGGGTACATGGCGTTGCGGCGCATCGCGGCCTATTTCGACGTGGAGGCGCTGCCCGATCCGCGCTTCCCCCGCGACCCGATCTCCGTGACGCGTGCCGAGTGGGAGGCCGTGCGCGCCCAACTCGGTGCCGAGGGGCTGCCGCTGAAGGCCGATGGGGATCAGGCGTGGCAGGATTTCGCGGGCTGGCGCGTCAACTACGATGCGGTGCTGATGCGCCTCGCCGAAATCATCGTCGTGCCACCGAGGGCGCTGTGGGGTGGGGAGTGAAACGAAGGCACCGACTTACGGCAGCTGCGGACAGAGCTGGCCGAGTTCGGAGGATGGCCCGTAAGCCTCGATGCAATAGTCATAGAAGGACTTGTTAGGCTCGAAAGGGATATAGCGCCGACGCACAGAGAGCGGCCCTCCGTTTACGGTCGCGAGATAGTCGTCAAGTGTGCTGCCCGAGCGCGAATAATAGAGCGCTGTGACGTATCTCGAGTCAAAGCCCCGGCTTCCCGGCTCGCGTTTAACCCACTCCCCAGAAAGAGCAAAGCCCATTTTTGGATAGACTAGGTAAAAGAACACGCCAACCCAGGCTGTATCGATGCCCGTTACAATAACGGGCACGACATAGTGCGGGTCACCCAAGAGATTGGTCACATCAGAAACCACCATCTCAGCGCCAAGGATCTCTATACTGATCTCCTCAATCCGCCCACTTTCGTCATTACTGAGAACCGCGTTCCCCAACAATGATGGCGCTTCCCAATACATTATATAGTGATTGTCGGTCACTCCATAGTCTAAAATCTCTGGATTCGCCTCCAAGATCGCCATCGCATCCCACAACGGCGTTTCCCCAGCAACCAAGCCCTCCCAGCAGGGTGGTCGGCAAGACTCGTCGTACAGCCAACGACGGTCGATCCTTTCAGGAAGACTTTCGCGCTGCTCGAACTCGGCAACCACAGTGTGCGTCCGTTCCTCGCCAATCGGATAGGGCGTCCGTACCCTAGTGGGATACCCACGCGCCGTCGGCCTTGGCGCGGGGATTCAAACGCACCACATGCAGCATGGCGGGATACCCACGCGCCGTCGGCCTTGGCACCGCCGTCACCGTGGCCTCTCCCGTGCCGCTCGCCGCGGCAGGCCGCGCTGAATCCGTCGCTGTTGCAACGCGGCTAGGCGTTGCAAGCGCGTCGGTGGTGCGCGGCGCGGCGCGGCAGCCAAGCACAGCGAGGGCAACGAGGAGGGCAACGAAGAATGCCGCCAGCTCTCTGTTCATCACGCATCTCCTATCTCGGCGTGGGGAGGGTTTCGTGTGGGGTCGGGTTATGTAAGATGCTGCGTCGTTGGCGAGAAGGGCGACCACAAGGGTCGCCCCTACAGTGTCACCGATCGCATGGTTTCAACGCTTCTCGTCTACTCGGCGCTCGTGTAACGGGCAGGCCGCCGCTCGCGCAGGGCGTTGACCCCGTCCATCATGTCCTCGCCGAAGAAGTTGAGCATTTCGAGTGCCAGCGAATGATCGAAGATCGGCCCCGCATTGAGCAGCCACTGGTTGAGCGCCCGCTTCGTGAAGCGAATGGCGTGGCGCGGCCCCGTAGCAAGCGTCGTCGCGACCTCCATCGCTTTGTCGAGCAGGTCGTCGTCCGGCACGCAGAGGCTGACGAGGCCGATGCGCTCCGCCTCCGCCCCGCTGACGAAGTCACTGGTCATCAGGTAGTACTTCGACTTCGCCATGCCGCAGAGCAGCGGCCAGATGATGGCGGCATGGTCCCCCGCCGCCACCCCCATCCGCACATGGCCATCCGCCAGCCGTGCACCTTCCGCCGCAATCGAGATGTCGGCCAGCAGCGCCACCACCAAGCCCGCCCCCACCGCTGGCCCGTTGATCGCCGAGACGAGCGGGGTTTGGCAGTGGAGCATGTTGTAGACGAGGTCGCGCGCCTCGTCGAGGATGCGCAGGATTTCGTCGTAGTTGCGGTAAGCGTCCTCCACTAACTTCAGATCGCCCCCTGCCGAAAAGGCGCGGCCCGCCCCCGTCACCACCGCCACCCGTACCTCGGGGTCGCGGTCGATCGTCTTCCACACTTCGACCAGCTCCGTGTGCAACTGTCGATCGGCCGCATTCAGCACCTCGGGCCGGTTGAGCGTCATCCACAAAATACCATGCTCGCGCCGCTCAAAGACGATATGTTGAAAGTCGTCGTAGGTCATACTGAGTTTCCCGTTGGTTGGTTCACGTCTGGAGATAGAGATAGAGAGGGGCATTGTGCTGACACTGCCTCCTCAACGCTACGCAATGTAATCCTTGCCCCTTGCCCCTTGCACTTTGCACGTTGCACGTTGCCCCCAATCATAGCCCACCCACGCCAATCGTGGCAGGCCGCCGACCCAAAACAACGCCCCCGCACTGGGCGAGGGCGTTGCGATGCGTTGCGGGAACGTGGGGTTGGCCTAGCGTCGGCGGCGCTGGGCCACGAGGAGCGTGGCCCCCAGCGCGGTCAGGCCGAGCAGGGCAAAGAGCCAACCGTTGCTCGATCCGCTGTCACTGCTCAAACCATCCACTTCGATAGCGGTTACCGGTTGGGTTGCGGTAGCTGTCGGCGGTAAAGCCGTCGC